>NZ_CP175923.1:0-1242324 GCF_048537595.1 Wolbachia endosymbiont of Rhagoletis indifferens
ATGAACTTAACTAGCCCTAAGGTTTCTACTATGTTTTTTGATCAGATTATTACAGTAACGGATCACAATGTTACTTGGGAAAAAATCCAAAATTGTCTTTATAATCTTTATGGAGAAGCAACATATAACAGCTGGCTGAGTTCGCTAAAATTTATCAGTAGCAGAAATGAGGAAGTTCTTTTATCCGTGTCAACAAGGTTTATAAAAGAGTGGATTACAGTTCATTACATGAAAAAAATACTATCATTATGGCAAAGCGAAGATAAAAGTATATGTTCTATTGATATTCAAGTAATTGAGGAAAGGAATTCAAATTCTAATGTTATACTAAAAAACAGAGAGGAAAGTAATCATAATCTTGGTTCACCACTGGATCCCAGATTCACTTTTGATAATTTTGTGGTAGGAAAGTCAAATGAATTAGCATTTACGGCGGCAAAGCGTGTGGCAGAATCTATAGATCCAATATTAGGCAGCAATCCTTTGTTTCTATATGGTGGAGTGGGACTTGGTAAAACACATCTAATGCATGCTATAGCTTGGCACATAGTCAATTCCCCATCAGAAAAAAGAAAAGTAGTATATTTATCAGCAGAGAAATTCATGTACCAATATATTACAGCGCTGCGAAGCAAAGATATTATGTTGTTTAAAGAGCAATTTAGATCAGTAGATGTATTGATGGTAGATGATGTGCAATTTATCAGTGGTAAAGATAGTACACAAGAAGAATTTTTTCACACTTTCAATGCATTGATAGACCAAAATAAACAATTGGTTATATCAGCTGATAGGTCTCCTAGTGATCTTGATGGAGTGGAAGAAAGAATAAGATCACGACTCGGTTGGGGGTTGGTGGCAGATATTAATGAAACAACTTTTGAATTAAGGCTTGGTATATTGCAGGCAAAAGTGGAGCAGATGAATATGTATGTTCCGAAAGATGTCCTAGAGTTTTTAGCAAGGAACATCAAATCTAATATAAGAGAATTAGAAGGAGCATTAAATAAGATTACCCATACCTCATTAATTGGAAGAAGTATGACGGTAGAATCAGCTAGTGAAACCCTAATCGATCTTCTGAGGTCAAATCATAGGTCAGTCACAATAGAAGAAATACAAAAGAAAGTAGCTGAATTTTTCAATATAAAGGTTGCAGATATGCAATCCAATAGAAGGCTTCGCAGTCTTGCAAGGCCAAGACAAATAGCTATGTATTTTGCCAAAAAATTTACGCAAAAAAGCCTACCAGATATTGGGAGAAACTTTGGTGGCAGAGACCATGCTACTGTTATACATGCAGTAAAACAAGTAGAAAATTTTATAAAGACCGACTCAAAATTTGCTGATGAAATCAATCGATTAAAAAAGATGTTTAAGTAGCGTTTTTAAAATAGCTAATAACAAATCCTAAAATGAATTGACTATAGTTTTAATCCGTTTAAGTTTAAAATCTTCTGTTAGCTTCGCAGAATACATTTCCTTATTGTGTTGATTATAGAAGGTAAATTTGTGATCATCTAAGTTTAGTATTGCAAAGCCAAAACCGAAAAAGTTTCTAACCTCGTGTGCTAAGTAGTTTCTACCATTTGAATAGTCAAATTCTACATTTTGATAAACAGGCTCTTGATCTTGAGCGTGTAATAATGCACCACCGTTTCCAACTATAATCTGGTCTGGAGCATTATCCATTAATAAAATCTGGGCTATATGAATGTGGCCAGAAACTATGGTAGTAACATTGCTTGGAAATTTATCTCCAAAAGCTTCAATTTGTGTAAGATTACCATGGCTTTTTAATGTCAAAAATTCTTTTTTTGGAGATCTCCAAAGCGGTTTATGAGTTAAAAACCACGTGGGCTTATCTTGTATCAATTTATCAAATTGCCTTTCAAAAGCATCAATTGTGCTTTGGGTTGTAAAAATATCCTCACCGGATGAAGAGTCGAAGATAAAAAATTTCATCGGTCCAGCATCTAAAGACCAACTAGAAACAAGATTTTCACATTTTTCAGGCGAAAAAGGGTATGAATCTAGATATCTGAGCCATCCTTCATAAGCTCTATCACAACTCTCATGGTTTCCACGAACAAAAAGGAAAGGGGATTGTAATGAAATATCCTTTGCAGGCTCAAACCAATCAGCGTACCAAGCTTCTTTATTATATCCATAAATATCGCCACACTTTTTTGTATTTCTACATTTTGTTTGTCTATAATGATAATCACCAACATGGATAATTAAATCTGGTTTATGAAGGGCGATTGAATCTAAATTTTTTTTTAAAGGCCAGCTATCTACCGAATTACATTCCTGCTGAAATAACATATTTATTCTACAACCCGTGTCACCAATAAAAGCAATTTTATTAACCTTTTCTGGTAATATAGGAACTCGTAGATCCTCAATACTAATGTTTTTGGCACTTGTTTGTACTGTCAGTTCACAAACTGTTTCGTTATGATCACCATTGTTAATTGAGCTGCGATTCAGCATTTCTATTTCCTCGCCATCGACATAAACAATGGGACACATGTCATTGTCTGTAATTGCACGTATGCTTAATTTATTTTCTGGGATAACTTGAGACCATGTGTATAATATTTGTGCATGGACGAAATGAAAGCTAGTTATAAGAGAGAGAGCTAAAAAAATAAAGATATTAGCTATATTCATTTGTATAAAAACCTAAGTTAAAAATTAGTAGTAAGGTTATCTTAAATGATTAAAATTTATAATCACAAAATTCATAATCAAATTATACAGGTAATTTCTAAATTATTCTAGTATCAGATTGACACTCTAGATGAAAAATTCTAAAATGATTAAGTAATTTAAAATAATTATATAAAAACTAGAATATAGTGCGGCCGTGGTGGAATTGGTAGACACGCAGCGTTGAGGTCGCTGTGGCTCATAAGGCCTTGGAAGTTCAAGTCTTCTCGGCCGCACCAGTTTTTATCGCTGTTTAATATGGGTAAAAATGTTTATAGGAAATCAGAGTAGCAATAAGGTAGAAAGAGCTATCAGCGAAATCAGACGCGGTCGGCCAATTGTAATATATGATGAAAGTAATTACCTATTGTTCGCTGCTGCTGAGGCTTTAGAAAGAGATTTATTTAATCAATACAAGCTTATATCAAGTAATGTATATGTTACTTTAACTTCAAGTAAGGTAAAATACATATCTCAGAATAAAGAACATAATAGCAAACGTCTGTTGGTGAATAATTTTGATGAATTGCTCCATTTAATAAACTGTTCAAAGGAAGATTGCATAAAAGAGTTGCAATGCTCAAAGACAATAGATGAATGTGCTATTGCCTTGCTTAAGTTCTCAGAATTATTGCCATACGCGTTAGTGGCTGATATGATTTTTGAGAATAACCATGAAATGCGAAATTGGTGCGAGAAAAATGACGTTATTGCACTGGACACGTCATTCATAAATAATTTTCAAGAAAATCAGGATGTATATGAAGTGTGCAAAACATCATTATTTTTAAAACAGACTCAAGAAGTAAATATCATATCTTATAGAACCGAAAGTGGCGGAAGAGAACATCATGCAATTATCATTGGCAATCCAGATAAAGATGATGAACCATTAGTGAGAATTCATTCTTCGTGCTATACGGGTGACTTGTTAGATAGCTTATCATGCGATTGCAGAAGTCAGTTACATCAAGCAATTCAAATGATAGCTGACTCTGGAAGTGGTATTATATTGTATTTGATGCAAGATGGAAGAGGCATTGGTTTAACTAATAAGTTAAGAGCGTACAGTATGCAAAGAGGACATAATCTTGATACTGTTGATGCAAATAGAATATTGGGTTTTGAAGATGATGAAAGAAGTTTTGCTGTTGCAGCTAAAATGCTTAAGAAATTGAACATTAACAAAATCCAATTACTTACAAACAATGATAGGAAATTGTCAGAATTGGAAAGTAGTGGTATAGGAGTTACAAAGTGTCTACCACTTATTGTGGAACGTAATAAATATAACGATTCATATATGGAGACAAAGTTTAGTAAGCTAGGCCATAGATTAAGAGTTTTTTAGCTTTTTTGTTGTAACTACTTTGTTAATTTGCTATGTTTATTAACATAAGTTAAGATTTTTAGGAATACTAAAATGCTAAGATTTTTTAAGCGAGAAAAAAATACTGAATCCTTAGATAAGGATATAAATTGGAATTCAAACCGCTACAGCACAGTTATTGCTCAAAGGAATATTCTACTTTTATTTGCATTAATATTATTAGCAACGATCTCTATCAGCATATTAGTCATATTTAAAATTAGCACAAGTAGCACTATTGAGCCATTTGTTATAGAAATTGACAAGAAATCAGGAATAGTGCAATTGGTTGATCCTGTCACAGTAAAACAGTATTCTGCAGATGAAGCGCTAAACGATTATTTTATTTCAGAGTATATAAAAGCAAGGGAGGTTTTTGATCCATATCATTATAATTATAACTATTATACAAAGGTGAGGTTGTTTTCCTCACCTAATGTGTATAATGAATTTAGAAATTATGTAGGATCGCAGAATATGGATGATCTTTTTAATTTATACTCAGATACCAAAAGTGGATTTAAAATTCGCTCAATTCAAAAATTGGGTAACGATGCTCTTCAGGTGAGGTTTTTTGTGGAATTTACACGGAAAGATGGAAGTTCCACAAGAAAAAATAAGATAGTTATTATGTCATATAGATATGCATCGCTTGAAATGGATGATCAGCAAAGATATATTAACCCATTAGGATTTCAAGTTATTTCATATAGAGTAGATGATGAATATGTATAGGATATTATTAGTTTTAGCTTTACTTATAAGTGGCAATTTGAACGCATCCATTAATTATAATGAGCCTATTTCTGTAGATAGTAGAATAAAGACTTTTGTGTATAGCCCTAATGAAGTATTTACGGTGGTTTTTAGTCAGGGTTACTATTCTTATATTGAATTTGCGGAAGGAGAAAAAGTTAAAAATATTGCTGTTGGTGATGCATCAAGTTGGAAAATTAATCCTTATGACAATAAATTGCTTATCATGCCATTTGAAGTTAGTAGTCGCACTAACATGATTATTACGACAACTAAAAAAAGAAATTACATTTTCGATTTAATCTCAAGGCCAAACTACGATAAATACCCGGATACTGATGCTAAGAAAGTGGATCACGATTATTCTGCTGAAAAGGATATATCTTACGTAGTACGTTTTTATTATCCTCAAGAAGAAGGTGAATTTGATGTTGATTTAGATGAGGTTTCTTTACCTACTCAAATGCAATATACTACAGACAAGCCAGAAAAAATAATACAGGAAAATGATACGAAGTACAATTATACATATATTGATGAAGGTGGTAATGTGGATATAGTTCCGATTGAGCTATTTGATGATGGTTATTTAACCTATTTAAAATTTAGAAATAATAATAAAATACCTCAGATTTTTGTAGAAGAGGAGGATAAACCTTGTAAAAGGCTGTTATTTGATGATTATGTTATAATAAAAGGAGTACATAAAAAGCTATTTATGCGTTATGAAGATGGTGAAGTTGAAATTATAAATAGGTCACTTTAGCTGTGGTACATGCAATATGAATAAAGAAAGGCGTAACAATTCAGAAGATGAATCAGAAATAGAGAACAAGGTAGTAACAGTTGGCTCTAATCAAGGTCATAGGGCATTGATGGTCGTTATTTTAGTGCTTCTGGTTGGTGGAGTGTATTATCTCTATTTTAGTCCTTCTCCTAAAGAGGGTTTAGAAGTTATTAAAAAAGAGGAAACAAAGCAAAACGTTCAAGAATTGAAAGGAAAGTTGGAACAAGTTCCAGATAATGTAATGGTTCCTGAAAGAATAATAACTGATCCCTTACCACCCTTACCTCCTCTTCCTACACCACAAATCATACCAGAAATAAAACCAATAAAAAAAGAAGAAGAGAAACCAAAAGAAATCTCTGTGTCAAATATACCTATTTTGCCAAAGCAAAATTTTCCTTCTAGTAATGTTATGGGCAATTTACCTACCTCGTTTCCTACAATAGGGGGTGGCGGTTATCCTAGAGACAGACGTAGTGCACAAATGTTAACAATTTCAAGTGATGGTGGGGAGAACAAGGCTGCTGATGCTATTACTTCAGCACAATCGAGCAAAGCTACCAGAGTAGGAAAGCTTGGTTTAATGATTACTCAAGGTAAAATTATTGATGCTGTTCTTGAAACTGCAATAAATTCTGATCTGCAAGGAATGCTGCGTGCTATGGTGAGTAGAGATGTTTATGCAGAAACTGGTGATACAGTTTTAATACCTAAAGGCTCAAGATTGATAGGCAGTTATTCATTTGACTCGAATGTTGCAAGAGCCCGTGTAAATATAAATTGGAACAGAGTGATTATGCCACATGGAATAGATATTGCTATCTCATCACTTAGTACTGACGAGCTTGGTAGAGCAGGAATTGCAGGAATAGTTGATAATAAAATAGTAAGTGCATTATTCTCTTCAGTGGCACTTGCTGGTGTTTCAATTGGTTCAGCTGTTGTAGGACAAAAGGCCTCTAATCTTATTGGTACGCTAACTCCTATGGATGCGGTGAGATCCATCACTGTAACTGAAATAGATTTTTCTTCATTCAAAGATGTTATTGGTGAAGCAGCAAATGGTAAATCTAGTGATAAATGGAAACTGGGCCTTGGAGCTATTGGAGAAATTCGTAATGCTAAAAATGAGCAAGATTTGCTGAAAATAATGAAAAAGGAAATAGCAAAAGCGCTAGAAATTGAGGAAGACAAGGTGACTATAAGCCTGGAAAATGTAAATCAACTGTTACAACAATTTCAAAGAAAAAGCAAGTCTGTTTATGATGAAGCAATCGGGAAATCAATCAATGATTTTTCTAAAGACATGCGGGATATAGTAGGCAGATCTACAGATAAAAAACCAACTATTTATGTTGATCAAGGCACTGCATTGAAAGTATTTGTTAACCAAGATATAGTATTTCCTTCACAGGCAATATTAAATCAATGAAATGAATTATGCTGCACTTGATACATATTTGGAGCCATTACAAGGCATATTTCAAGAAGAAGGCGTAAATGAAATATCAATAAATAAGCCAAAGGAAGTATGGATTGAAAATCGCGGTGAAATAAGGTGTGAAAAATTAGAAGTATTCGATCTTAACCATTTGAAATCTCTTGGCAGACTGATTGCTCAAGCTACAGAACAAAAGCTTAGCGAAGAAGCGCCGTTACTTTCAGCAACATTACCAAATGGTTATCGTATACAGATAGTATTTCCGCCAGCGTGCGAGCCTGATAAAGTAGTAATGTCGATTCGTAAGCCTTCTAGCATGCAATTAGCACTCGATGATTACGAAAAAATGGGGGCTTTTTCTGAAACTGTTACAGAAGCAACTGATAATCTAGTTGACCGTCATTTGGATTTACTGTTAAAACAAAAGAAAATAAAAGAGTTTTTAGAATACGCTGTAATAAGTAAGAAAAATATTATAATTAGCGGTGGAACTTCCACTGGTAAGACTACTTTTACTAATGCTACTTTGCGTGCTATTCCAGCTGAGGAAAGAATTATTACTGTTGAGGATGCAAGGGAAATCGTTTTGAACGAACATCCCAATAAAGTCCATCTAATTGCCTCTAAAGGAGGGCAGGGCAGAGCAAAAGTAACCACTCAAGATTTGATAGAAGCGTGCTTACGTTTAAGGCCAGATAGAATAATAGTTGGTGAACTTCGTGGGGCGGAAGCTTTTAGCTTTCTCAGGGCAATAAATACTGGTCACCCTGGATCAGTATCAACCCTTCATGCGGATAGTCCAACAATGGCCCTTGAGCAAATAAAATTGATGGTTATGCAGGCAAATCTTGGCATTCCTCCAGATCAGATCATACCATACATTAGAAATGTGATTGATATTGTTATTCAGCTAAAAAGAACCGGTGGGGGCAAAAGAAGCATTTCTGAGATATTATTTACTAGATCTGCGAGCGAAAATGCTTAAATTTATACATAAGTTAAGGAAGAGTAGTTTATGAGTAATGGAAATCACCTACGTAATATTCTCGTAGGAGGTGTAGTAGCTTTTAGCGTACTTGACTTTTGCTTCTATCTATCTGGTATATTGTTTGTTCTGTTTGCTGATGGTCCAGATGCTGTGGATTTTAAGGCAATTAATCCTAGTTTGACGCCTTTCCCTCAAGCTCTTTGGCCAACGATTTTTGATCATATACAATATTGTTGGCATCATCCAAAGTTATATAGCCTTGAGCTCAAAATCAAATTAATTATATCTTCTGCACTGCCTATCGTTGTTTTAATGATTATTTTGTGGAATTTAAGAGAAAGGATAATTGAGTGGCGACCGTTTAAAAAGAAAGAATCACTTCATGGAGACTCGCAGTGGGCATCAGAGAAAGACATACGAAAAGCAGGATTAAGAAGCCAAAAGGGATTATTGCTTGGTAAAGATAAAAGAGGATACTTCATTGCTGATGGGTTTCAGCATGCATTGTTATTTGCACCTACAGGTTCTGGTAAGGGTGTTGGCTTTGTAATTCCTAATTTATTATTTTGGACTGACTCGGTAATTGTACACGACATAAAATTAGAAAACTATGAAATAACAAGTGGTTGGCGAGAACGACAAGGACAAAAAGTATACGTATGGAATCCAGCGCAGCCAGATGGAATAAGTCACTGTTACAATCCATTACAATGGATTAGTGAAAAACCTGGGCAGATGGTTGACGATGTGCAGAAAATAGCTAACTTAATCATGCCTGAACAAGACTTTTGGCAAAATGAAGCAAGAAGCTTATTTGTTGGAGTGGTATTATACTTACTTGCTGCACCAGAGAAAGTTAAATCTTTTGGTGAAGTTGTGCGTACGATGCGTAGTGATGACGTAGTTTATAATCTTGCTGTTGCTCTTGATACAATGGGTAAAATACTACACCCTGTAGCATATATGAATATTGCAGCTTTTTTACAAAAAGCTGATAAAGAAAGGTCGGGTGTTGTATCAACTATGAACTCATCGCTTGAATTGTGGGCAAACCCATTGATTGATACTGCAACTGCGTCAAGTGACTTTAATATTCTAGATTTTAAAAGGAAGAAAATTACAGTTTATGTTGGTTTAACTCCTGACAACTTGACTAGGCTCAGGCCTTTAATGCAGGTTTTTTACCAACAGGCAACTGAGTTTTTATGTAGAAAATTGCCATCAGATGACGAGCCTTATGGCGTATTGTTTTTAATGGATGAGTTTCCTACGCTTGGAAAAATGGAGCAATTTCAAACAGGTATTGCATATTTTCGTGGTTATCGAGTTAGATTATTCTTAATTGTTCAAGATACTGAGCAGCTCAAAGGAATATACGAAGAAGCAGGAATGAACTCCTTTTTGTCAAACTCGACTTACAGAATAACTTTTGCAGCCAATAATATTGAAACAGCTAATTTAATATCGCAACTTATAGGAAACAAAACTGTACAACAAGAATCGTTGAATAAGCCTAAATTTTTAGATTTAAATCCTGCTTCAAGGTCATTACATATCTCTGAAACACAGAGAGCATTGCTATTGCCTCAAGAAGTTATTATGTTGCCACGTGACGATCAGATAATTTTAATAGAGTCGACTTACCCAATTAAATCAAAGAAAATTTTGTACTACAGTGATACCACCTTCACAAGAAGGCTGCTCAAACAAACTCGTGTGCCTACACAAGAACCATATGACCCAAACAAAGTTCTTTCTGCCGCTGCGAGCAAAGATAAGGTTAATAATGAGGGGAATAATGCTCTTGAGGGGCCTAATTCAGTTGATTATCCTGCTGAAACTAAAACAGAAGATGCAGTATATGATGAATCAGATGAATTTGCAGACGAAGATATTGATGATGAAGATATTGACGATAAGTTTGAAGATGATGACGAAGAAGATGAGGATAGGAGCGATGATGGGTTCGATGACGAAGAAGAGGAGGATGAATTTGAAGATGAGGATATTGACGATAAATTAAAAAATGATGATAAAGCCGAAGATAAAGGTTGACTTCGCCTATTTTTTAGCTTAGAAAAGTGCAAGTTATGCAAATAATTAGGTTTTTCATATTAAGCCATTTTTAATTAATTAGTATTAGATTAGCTATTTTAACTAGGGGAGTAGTAATGATTAGTAGAAAAACATTAGCGGTTACAGCACTTGCTTTGTTGTTGTCACAACAATCTTTTGCAAGTGAAACAGAGGGGTTTTACTTTGGTAGTGGATATTACGGTCAATTTTTTAATGGCATGGGTGAGTTGAAAGCAAAAATTGGAGATACTGCTGCTACAGCTACCAATAATGTATCTGTAAATGACAGGAGTGCTCAGAACACAGAAGGTCAGTCACTAAGTAAGTATAAAGGAGATTATAATCCACCTTTTGCTGCAAATGTGGCATTTGGTTACACAGGAGAATTGGGTAACAACAGCTATAGGGCTGAATTGGAAGGGATGTATTCTTCTGTAAAAGTGGATAATATTGGTTTAACAAGCGGCCAGATGACAATATCGTACACAAAAGACGGCGATAAATATGGATCAATTATTAATCATGACCAAGTTGAAAACGCATCTATAATGGCAAATGTTTATCATCATTGGAAAAGTGACCGTTTCTCTTTTTCTCCTTACGTTGGTATTGGAATCGGTGCAACAAGAATGACAATGTTTGAAAAATCGTCAATAAGACCCGCAGGTCAATTAAAAGCTGGCCTTGATTATCGCATAAACGAAGATGTAAATATGCATATTGGATATAGAGGTTTTGGTGCTATTGGTAGCAGTGAGTGCAAACTAGAAACCTTACAGTGGGATCCCAATTCTGATAATGGCGCAGGTAAGCCAAAAGGTGGAATGGCTAAACAAAAAGATGAGAAGAATTTAGTATCTACTACCATACAGAACAGCTTTTTTCATACGCACGGCATAGAAGCTGGTCTTACTTTCCACTTTGCCAGCAAAGCTTAAACATGTTGCCCTTTAAAAAATGCATGGCTAACCAAAACCGTTCCTGTCATCCTATGGCTTGACCATAGGATCTAGTTAAATATAGATCCCAGTGTCACGCACTGGGATGACGAGGTAGAGGGTACTGGGATGACATAGGATAATATGGGATGAAGGAGATAATACAAGAAAACATTAGCTATGTTCTTTTCACAACAATGCATCTCTTCATTCCCGCTAAGTCATATACATATTCCTGAAAAGCTAATTCGTATGAGGGGATTATTTTGTCAATATCATTTTGATCTTCGCCTATCTCCAATATCGCAAACCCATTTTTTTTAAGGCACTTTCTCAATATTGGAAAAATGCTTAAATAACAGCTCAAACCATCAATACCACCATCAAGGGCAATTCTTGGCTCTTTTTGCACTTCGGCTTGTAAGTCTTTTAATTTGCTTCTTTTAATATATGGAGGATTGCTAATTATCAGATCAAATAAATCGCTGCATTCTGTCCACGAACTTGGAAATATTTTGGCTCTGCTGAGAAGATCATGTTTTTTTGTGTTCTGATAGGCAACTTTGTATGCTTCCAAGCTTTTTTCAAAACCGATGCCGACAGCATATTCATACTCACTAAGTACGGATATCAATAAACAACCTGTACCTGTACCAAAATCCGCGATTTTTAGTTTCTGCTTTTTGTTTGGGTAATATTTTAACACTGTTGAGATTAATGTTTCACTATCTGGTCTTGGATCTAAAACATGTTGGTTAACTATAAAATTTTTACTCCAGAATTCACGATTACCTATTATTTGCGATATTGGATATCTTTCCGCTCTTTTTTTTGTTAATTTCCAAAATAAAAGTTCTTTCTCCATCGGCACTTGATCAGCATGGTTCATAATTATGAATGATCTTTCCACTCCAAGTATGTGCTGCATGATGATTTCACAATCTAAATGTGGTGATTCAACTTTATGTGACGATAATAACTCCGATCCTTCTTGAATTAAAGTGCTGATTGTTTTCATTATTCTAAAAATGTGTTCCTTTCAGCCAAGAATAGCAAGATGAGCTTCCAGTTTAGGGTAGCTGCACTAAATCCCAGTGTCAAGCACGCAGCTGTACGAACATTGCAATTTGCAGATTCAAGTAGCTTGACTACTTGGATCCAGCTAAGTTGGTGAGTATAAAAGTATAGCTAACGCGAGCTCTACGTCATGCCGCCGCGGCGCTAACACGTAGCGGGATGACGAGGTTATCGTCATGCCACCGTGAACCGTCATACCGCCGCGGTATCTCATCCGCTAACACGTAGCGGGATGACAGCAATCCTACGTCATACCGCGATTCATTCGCGGTATCTCTAGATCCCGCTAACAAGTAGCGGGATGACGAGTTACTATGCCGCCGCGAACCGTCATACCTACCCCTACAACAACATTGCAAGTATTGGTCTTTTTCCCTATGAGAAGAGTCTGGAAGCTCTTTTACTCTAAAAACGATGTTCACATTCTCGAAATTAATCTCTATTCGCTTAACTAATGTCCTAATAATATCACGTTTAGTTAGCCAGTCCGCATTATCAAGACTTGAGTTAATACTAGAGGAAAACCCCTCTAAATTTGTTACTATTAGAGTGAACTCTTCTGTGAGTTTTTTCTGATCAAATATCTTTTTCTTTTGTTCTTCAACCATTTTTAAGTTTTGTTTCATTGCTCTAATTCTTGGCTCAAATTCTTCTTGATTAATATACTCTTGAGCATAATTATCAATTAATCTTGCAATACCTCGTTTCAATTTATCTTCTTGTGCTTCAAGCAAAGCGCTTTTTTGATCTAGTGGTAAGTTCTGAAAGTCTTCGTTTATACTCTTCTAATATTCTATTCGGATTTTCTAGTAGATGCTTTACTTCTTCCCAAACAGCCATGTCTAATGTATCTGTACGAATTAATTTGTTGTTACACATTTTATTACCGCCAAAACGGCGTGCCAATACAACGATAATACACCTGAATATTAGTTTTTTTTCCCTCCTTATTCCTTGCAATACTAGCACCGTAATATGCATAATTACAAAGCTTACATACTACTAAACCTTGCAATAAATGTCTTGCTCCTCTTTGTCTTGTTCTTGCTATTTTTCTATTCTCAGCTAATTGTTCTTGAACTATATCAAATAAATCTTTGTTTACTATACTAGGTACTTTAATATAAATCCAATCCTCTTTTGGAACAGGATAAGTAGAATAATTATCTTTTGGTTGCTCGCAGGAGTTCTTTTTGGGTCTTATATGTTTTAATTTTACGCCTAACCTTGTCTTACCAAAAGCTGCTTTTCCTCTATAAGCAGAGTTTTTTAACATACTCAAAACTACAGCTCTATCCCAATACTCTTTTCCTGTTCGTGTCTTAATGGACATAGCACCTAGCCTACGGCATACTTCTCCTATACTTGCTCTTTCTCGTCCTACCAAAAAAAATACTTTACGAACAACTTCAGCTTCTTCTTCATAAATTTCAAATAATGCTTGTCCTGTATCTGTATTTTTATTTATATAACGATAGCCATAAGGAGCAGCACTCATTACACTTATATCACCATTATTGGCTGCATAAATCTTTCCTCGTCGGCTTCGTTCCATGATTTTTGCACGTTCATATTCTGCTATCATACCTTGCATTTGTAATAGTAGTTGAGATTCCGGATTATCGCTAATTTGATAATTTGAAAAAATGACTTCTACTCCTAATTTCTTAAACTCTTCAAGTAATACCATCTGATATGCATACTTGCGAGATAAACGATCAGGAGAATGAATATAAACCTTATCAAGGTTACCCTCTGCTATTTTATCACGTAATTTTTCCAAACCAGGACGGATTATGTTAGAACCACTATAACCATTATCAATAAATTTATATTCATTTAATAATTTATGTCCATCCATACTAATTTGATTCTCTATAGCAGCAATTTGGCTTGCTATTGTACCTTCTTGTGCTTGTCTCCCTGAAGAAACTCTTGCATATAAACTCACTGTTACCATTTAACCCTCCTCAAATCTACTTTCTTACATTCAGAGTCTTCTTCCTTTTTGCTCACTTTTATTGGTTTACTTAACACCAATTTTCCATATGCATCTAATAGATACAACTCTGCTAATCGATTAACTTCATAACTACAATTAATACGAACTGTTAATTTCTTGTTGCCCACGAGCTCTCCCATTTATTATTCATCGAGACATATGGTTATTTGGTCACTAGCTCTATAAATAAATTCAACTCTCCGTTCTTTTTGTAGAAGCTTTCGGAAAATAGTTTTCTCTAGTTTCAGGTTTCTTGCAATATTGTTGGCGGAGTCCCAGATGCCATATGAAATAGCCAAGAAATAAGAAAGTCACTTTTTCCTACCTTAGGTGCACCAGCAAAGACTAAAAGTCCTCTTGGAGTTAAGATTCTTGGGGCAATTGTATCCTCCGGCATTGGTGATTTGTCACTCAAATATTGTCTTGCAGGAAATGAAACAAATCTCTTCGTCTTTAGAATATCAGTAGTTGGAGTATTAGTAGCAGGTAAATTTATACATGGGGTTGAAGCTAAAAACTCTTCAACATTTATTCCTTCTAACACACCATCTGCAGCATCCCAACCTTTTGGTTTATTTTGTTGGAATCTTAAGAGTAACAAGTGATGCAACACCAAGATCTGACAGCTTTTTGGCAGCATTTTCAGCATATCGTTTGCCTGCTTCATCATTATCTGGCCAAATAATAATATGCTTACCTTTAAGGGGTGACCAGTCTGTTTTATCAATTGGTGCGTTTGCTCCTGACATAGCTGTTGTTGCAGTAATTCCTTGTTCTATGAGCGCTTCAGCACATTTTTCTCCTTCAACCAAAATAACTTTATCAGACTTCAGAATGCCTGGAATATTGTATAGAGGTCTTATTTCTGGTGAAACATAATTCAACGTTTTAACATCAAATGAATGCTGGTACTATAGTAGATTACATTGTATCATTTTGCTTTAACTTTGACAGAGTTGCTTGGTGAAAAAGCTAGTGTAACTATGGATAAGTACGACTACACAAACTAAAAGTACTTATCCATAGTTACACTAATTTATAGAAGATGTAAGCCTAAATTTTCTTGTCATTTTTTATTCTTTTTAATCAAATAACTTGTTGACAGTAGAGACAGTATCTGGTTGTTATAGCGAAGATTTAGTTACCTTTATGTATGATCTGGGACATAATGTAAGTGTAGTAAACCCAGAAAGCTTTTGGCAAAAGTGAGTTACTTAGAAACAAAACAGACAAGTCAGATGCAGCTATGATAGTTAGATTTTGTATTGCTAATAAACCTAATCTTTGGAAACCTGCTCCTCCTGAAGTCAAGCGTTTAAGAGAACTTTATCGTTGTTTGCAAGCACTTAAAGATGACAAGTTGCAACAGATGAATCGCTTGGAAAATAAAAATATGGATTCCCGTTGTCAACAAGCCATACTTGAGGTCATTGCTACAATAGACAAACAAATTTCTGACCTAGAGAAAGAAATTAATGAGCATATCAATAATTACCCACACCTAAAAAATATGATAGAAAACCTTAAGACTGTGAAAGGTGTAGGACATATTACTGCTATTGCTGTTGTTGCGGAAATGCCATTAGTTGATAATTTTGATCATGCTAGGCAATTCACAGCCTTTGCTGGTCTAAATCCACAGCACTACCAATCAGGATCATCAGTAAATAAAAAAAGTCGAATATGTAAAATAGGATCTGAGCATATTCGCAAAGCTCTTTATATGCCGGCTATAGTAGTCAAAAATCGTAATTCTCATTTTCAAAAGTTTTGCCAGCGTTTAGCAAGTAAAGGAAAATGCCCAATGGTTATAATTGTTGCGTTGATGAGAAAACTAATGCATGTATTTTTTGGTATTCTTAAAAACAATCAACCATTCAATAGTGATTTAGTGAAATAATTTTAACAATAAGGAGTAACATGAGCTTATGCTCAACGGTTTTGAAATATATACTATTTAACATAAAAGACCGTGCTTAGAGTTCTAGTGCTATATAGGTTGTACCCTACCATTTCATTTTGATAGAGATACTCGGTTATCTTACAAAATAAGCCTTATTGTATAAGAAGACACGATGATAAGCTAGTGTAACTGTGCGCCTATACAAACTAAAAGCACAGTTACACTAATTTATAGAAGATGTAATCTTAAATTGTTTTGTTATTTTTTATCTTTTTAGTCAAATAATTTGTTGACAGTAAAGACAGTATCTATTTTCAACGCGACTGTTCGTTAAAGGTATTACCTGCATCTATTTTATCATCATGTTTTTAGCATGTACAATGTACATACTTTTTATATAATTGAGAATAGCTTTTTACTAGTATTCATTATGGGCAAGACTCTCATCTACTTAATCGGCTTTCCAGGCAGTGGTAAGTCTACTACTGTAAAGGAACTGTGTAAAATCATTGATGCGGTGATAGTAAGCAATAATCTATTCAATAATATTATATTTGATATTGTTAAATTACAGAATGCTGAAGTTCCAGATGACCTATGGGAAAAAATTTTTGCAGTTAGAGAAAATATATTAGCAATACTGGAAAAATATTACGTAAAATCAAAACATTATATATTTACAAATGAATTGATAGAGGGTGATCCCTATGATCAGAAGATATACAACTCCGTGATAAATTTAAGTAAGAAAATGGGCGTAAAAATTTTTCCTGTAGTATTACATTGTAATAATGAGGAACTGGTAAAGCGTGTTCAATCAGAAGAAAGGTACCAGGAAAATAAAATTACTGATTCGGATTTTGCTATGAAAAGAATTGAAGGGAAAAGGCTATTTATACCGGAAGGTACACTTGAAATTGGTAACTCAAATTTAAGTGCAAAAGAAGTTGCAAAGAAAATTATTGAAGAGATGAAGGAAGAAAAAAATGGAAAATTAATTAAAACTTCCATAACAAATAATTTAACAACAGGGGATGCTTGTGATTAAGCAGAAAAGTGAATATCGTCCTTGTGTTGGCATAATGCTATTTAACAAACAAGGACATGTCTTTATTGGAAAACGCTTTGATAGCGACTCTTACTGGCAGATGCCACAGGGAGGGGTTGATGATGGTGAGGAACTGGAACAAGCAGCGTTACGTGAGTTGCTAGAGGAAGTTGGTACAGATAAAGCAGAAATTATAGCTAAAAACAAAGATTGGATATACTACGACTTGCCTGAAGAAGTTATACCAATATGCTGGAATGGAAAATATTCTGGTCAAAAGCAAAGGTGGTTCTTAATGAAGTTTTGTGGAGAGGATAAGAATATTGATATTAATTATACTGATCATCCAGAGTTCAAAGAGTGGCGTTGGCAAAGTGTAGATAGTTTAGTAGCCAGTGCTATATCATTTAAAAAAGAAGTTTATAAAACAGTGATAGAAGAGTTTTCTTCTACAATAAAAGCCTCAACAATAAGCTCATGATAGTAGATTCTCATTGCCACTTGATTTATTTTTCCGATGATGAAATACCAAAAGTAATTTCAAGGGCAGAGCAAAATGGTGTAAAGATTTTGCATAACATATGCATAAGCGTTAATGATATTCCTAAATTACTAAAAATTTCTTCATCCTATGATCAAGTTTACTCCTCTGTTGGTGTGCATCCACTTGATGCTGCCATAGAAAACGGTGAGTGTATACATGTTGATGAATTAGTTGAATTTACCAAAAATCAAAAGGTAATTAGTATCGGCGAAACCGGGTTAGATTTTTATAAATCTGGCAACAAAGACAATCAAAAAAAAAGTTTTGCATCACACATAGAAGCAGCAAGAATGACTGGGTTACCCTTGGTTATTCACACTAGAAATGCTGATAATGAAATGATTGATATGTTAAAGTCAGAAATGAAAGCAAGTGCTTTTAATGGAGTGATGCACTGCTTTGCTTCCTCTAAGGAGCTTGCTTATCAATCTATAGATTTAGGATTATATATTTCATTTTCTGGAATTATTACTTTTAAAAATGCGAGCTTACTCAGAGGAATTGCACAAAATGTACCACGCGAACGTGTTTTAGTCGAAACTGATGCACCATATCTATCACCTGAGCCTTATAGAGGAAAAAAGAACGAACCAGCAATGGTGAAATACGTTGTTGATTGTTTGGCAGAATTATGGAATGAGTCACCAGAACAAGTAGCGGAGGTAACCACAAGCAACTTTTTTAGGCTGTTTACGAAACTTAAGCTCAAAGAAACTCTATAAAACCATTAATTTGCTTATGAACCTAAAGATTTTACCAGCTCTCTCACCGAGTTTACAGATTTATTAAACATTTTTTGTTCACTATCATTCATTTTAACTTCTAGGATCTTTTCAACTCCATTTTTTCCAATAATTACAGGAACACCAATAAACAAATCTTTCACGCCATATTCACCATTAAGGTAAGCAGCACATGGTAATATACGCCTTTTATCTTTTAAATATGACTCTAACATGCATATAGCTGAAGATGCAGGAGCGTAGTATGCAGATCCAGACTTAAGCAGATCAACTATTTCTTTTCCGCCATTGCGAGTGCGTTCAACTATTTCATCAACTTTTTTCTGCGTAATGAGACCCATATCGATAACTTGGGTAAGTGGAATGCCAGCGATAGAAGTGCAATTAATGAGTGGTACCATAGTGTCACCATGTCCTCCAAGCACAAAAGCAGATATATCTTCAACTGAGATATTTAATTCACTTGCAAGAAAATAACGAAAACGGGAAGAATCAAGCACTCCTGCCATTCCAACAACCATATTAGCTGGAAGGTTTGAAAATTTATGCACCACTGAAACCATGGCATCCAGAGGGTTGGTAACCACTATTACAAACACGTTTGGAGAATGTTTTTTAATATTTTCGCCAACCTCCTTCATTACTTTAGCATTGGTTTGCAGGAGGTCATCCCTGCTCATTCCTGGTTTTCTGGCAATGCCAGCGGTTATTATAATTGCATCGGAGTTTTTTATATCTTCATACCTATTTGTCCCAGTAATATTGACATTAAATCCATCAATAGGGGATGATTCTGCTATGTCGAGTGCTTTACCTTGTGGTATTCCATCACTAATATCAAGTAAAACAACATCACCGAGTTCCCTTAGTGCAATCATATGGGCGAGAGT
Organism: Wolbachia endosymbiont of Rhagoletis indifferens; assembly: GCF_048537595.1. Lineage (NCBI taxonomy): Bacteria > Pseudomonadati > Pseudomonadota > Alphaproteobacteria > Rickettsiales > Anaplasmataceae > Wolbachia > Wolbachia endosymbiont of Rhagoletis indifferens. The sequence continues at coordinate 19,278 of NZ_CP175923.1, forward strand.
TCCACCGATATTTCCTGCACCGATTAAAGATATTTTTTTTCTTTGTACTGTCATTTTCTACTCCTTTGTATTTACTTTTATGGTTTTACTTTCCCAAGGTGATAGGCTATCAAACATACGAAAATCTTGCGGTAAATCTATAGGATTATATACAACCTTTTTTGCCTCTATATCATATCTTACTTCCTCATAACCAGTGAGAGGGAAATCTTTTAACATTGGATGACCTTTGAATCCATAATCTGTTAGAATCCTACGCAAATCAGGGTGATCAGAGAATTCTATTCCATACATATCAAACACTTCACGCTCAAACCACGAAGCTGTGCTAAATATCTTCGCTACACTTGGAAGTATGTCGCTTTCACATAACTGAAGCTTTATGTGTACTCTAATATTATGCACAATGCTGAGCAGATTGTATATTAGCTCGAAACGCTTCTCTCTATTTGGATAGTCAACTCCAAAAATATCAACTAATAGTTCAAACCTACACTTTTCATCATCACGTAGAAAGAGTAAGTGCTTTTCAATTTCATCTAAAGTTGAATATATTACAATAATGCCATCATCTTTTTGAATGCACTCACACTTGGTCTTTTTTTGTATATGCCTTGCAGTTTTATCCATGCTTTATATTCTGAGTTCGTTTTATTTTGTTTTGTAGGCATAGCATTCCATATAGCAACGCCTCAGCAGTTGGTGGACATCCAGGGACATACACGTCAACTGGCACAATTCTATCACAGCCTCGGACTACTGAATAAGAGTAATGGTAATAACCACCACCATTTGCACAACTTCCCATAGAAATAACATACTTCTGGTCTGCCATTTGATCATAAACCTTGCGCAATGCTGCTGCCATTTTATTAGTTAGTGTGCCAGCAACAATCATCACATCTGATTGACGTGGGCTTGCACGGAACATTATGCCATATCTATCAAGATCATAACGGCTGGATGCAGTATGCATCATCTCAACTGCGCAACATGCAAGACCAAATGTCATTGGCCACAATGAACCAGACCTTGCCCAATTCATTACATAATCTATTAAATCACCAAATTTAGTAACAAGAAACCCTTCTTTTTTATAACGACCCCAGTCATCATTAGATAGAATTTGATTTGTCATAAACTACTCCCACTCTAATGCACCTTTACACCATTCATAGATAAAACCTATAGTGAGTATTGCAAGAAATACCATCATAGACCAAAATCCACCATAGCTTATCTTAGATAAAGAAACAGCCCAAGGAAAAAGAAAAGCAATTTCTAAGTCAAATATTATAAATAATATTGAAACTAGGTAAAATTTAATGTCAAAATTTTTTCTTGCACTGGATAGTGGATTGAAGCCACACTCATATGTGGAAAGCTTTTCACCATCTGGCTTACTCACTGCAAGAAACATAGGCAATATACCTAAAGCAAAAGATACTACAATTGATACGCAGATAAAAATTACTATGGTTAAGTATTCGCTCATTTAACAAAACATATAACACTATGAATTTATATGCTTTCCTAACTTTTTACCACCTAAAATATGCACGTGAAAGTGTGGTACAACCTGCTCTCCATTTTCACCGTAGTTAGTGACTAATCTATATCCTGTTTTTTCTAGATTATATTTGTGTGCTATTTCTCTAACAGTTTTGAAAAAACTTATTATCTCCTCTTCAGGAGCTTTTAGAATGAAGTCATCATATGAAACATATTGATTTTTTGATATAACTAAAATGTGAACTGGTGCGTCAGGGTACTTATCACAAAAAGCCAGTACATTTTCATTTTCATGTACCTTCTCACAAGGTAACTCACCTCTTAATATTTGAGCAAAGATGTTATCGCTATCATAAACTTCATTGCTCATATTTTAAGAGCGACCTTTCCCTCTTCCTTCGTTTTTCTCTACACTAGGTGTAGATAGTGGTTTTATCGTTTCACCAGAAGCATCTTCAAGATTTAAAGAGCTTACAAGTTCCCTTACTTTTACCATGTCCTGCTGTTCTTTCAAAGAGGTTTCTATTCCACTCACCCTTTTTCCAGTAATAACTCCTGGTTGTAAGTGATACATATCCCCAGGAACAGTTAGACTATGATGTCTTTCCTCTATTTTAACTTCATTCATAATACTCCCCTTATAATTCATAACTTTACCCCTTAACTCCTTTTATATTTTCAGAAACCTGTGATTCAACTCTATTTTGCCAATTATTTGCAATTTTCTCTGATGACTTTCCTTTATCACTCCTACAGATACCCCAGCATTTTTTAATGTCTCGCCCTCCTGACCAGCAGATAAAGCCAGAGTTTCTGAAGGCTGACCAACATCAGACTTCACAACTTCGTTTGATGGCTGCTTTTGATTATCATATTCCTTATACAATTTTTCTGCAATACCATTTAGCAATTTTAAGTCTGTATGAATTTTAAATTCTCCACCAGTAATTCCTGCCAGTTTCTTAAGGTCTTCGTCAACTTTATTAGCAATTCCTTTAAGAACAAGCTCTTTTATCTCTTCTGGACTCTTTCCTTTATTTTTAGAGTCAGTTTTAATGTCTTCAATTATTTTTTTAACATCAACTTCAATTACAATTTTGTTTTCTTCTCTAAAAATAGTTACATTCGGTAAACCTACTTTTATTTTACCCAATTGTTCATCGTTCAAATAAGGTATATCTCCCGTCAAAGTCCTTGACGCTAAAAAAGCTACCTTTCCTGTCCCTTTCTTTTGCTCTGTTATTTCTACACCAAGATTCTCACTAGCTTGTGTGGTTTCTATAGGTGGATCATATTCCCTTTTTTCTTTAGGTACATCTATACCAACAGCTTCCTTTAACGAAACTGTGGCATCATGTTTCATTTCACCCGTTGAAGCAAACGGCTTCTCTATAGGGTAAATAAGTGCTTTAGGCACAAGAGCAAGCACCCAACCTGTAGCTTTTACACCTGTTTTAACTACTCCGCCTATCTTAGCCCAAATAGATTCTGCCATACATACCTCCAAGGTACTTTCTACAACCAGGTGCTACAACATACCTAATTATAGACGAAAAAATTTAAACTTCTATATCTATTATAAGATGAAATTATAGAGATAGCAACCATTATTTGTACATTATCTAAAACATGTAGTATTTTCGCTACTTTTATTGTTCAATTTATTATAAAGAATACTCTCTAAATTATGTTTAAATGGAACACAAATAATATCATTGATGCAACTGGTGGAAGAGGAGAGGGAGGTTGTTACAGCTCAAATATTTCAACAGACACAAGAAGCATAAAAAAAGGTGATTTATTTATTGCCCTCAAGGGAAAGAATTTTGATGGCCATAATTTTTTGCATGAAGCGTTTTTAAAAGGGGCTGCCGCTGCAATAGTGAGTGAGGGTAAATATAAAAGTTTCCCTCTCGTTATTGTACAAGATACCCTGAAAGCTTTGCACGATATGGCATCATACTATATTAGAAATGTTCTTGTTGACGCTAAAGTTATTGCAATTACAGGCAGTGTCGGGAAAACTACTACAAAGGATATGCTGCACACTGTTTTATCGCAATATGGAGTGTCCCATGCAAACGAAGGTAACTTAAATAATAATATAGGATTGCCTTTGACAATTCTAAAAGCTCCAAAAAACTGCCAGTACTTAATCCTTGAAATGGGAATGAATAAAGCTGGTGAAATAAAAGAATTATCAAAGATTAGTAATCCGAATATTGCAGTTATTACCAACATCGAACCTGCACATACTGAAAATTTTTCATCACTATTTGACGTTGCACAAGCGAAGTTAGAGATTCTGTATGGTATGAAAAATAACGGTACTTTGATTTTGAACAGAGATAATAAATATTATGATTATCTCTCATCACATGCCAATAGAAATGTAATAAGCTTCGGTAAAGATAAAAATGCTGAAGTTTGTTTGTTGGACCTAATAAGAAATGATGACGGGCTAAATTTAAAAATCAGGCTGAGTGATAATCAAACTATAAACTGTAATTTACGTGTGCAAGGTGAGCATTTTGCTTATTCGCTACTTGTTGCAGCAGCAGTTGTGCAGAGCCTCGGACTTGATTTATCAAAATTACCACTTGCACTTAAGAATTTTAGTGTAACGAAAGGTAGAGGCAATATTCATAAGGTCAAATACAATAAAAAATATATACATTTAATTGATGACTCCTATAACGCCAGCCCTACTTCGATGAAAACTGCAATAAAAACTTTGAGTACATATTCTAATCAGAGAAAAGTAGCTTTGCTTGGTGATATGTTGGAACTTGGTGATAAGAGCATAGAATTCCATACAGATTTGGTTAAGATTATCACAGAAAATAATATAGATAAAGTTTATACAGTTGGTAAATCTATGTTAGAATTACATGAGCTTTTGCCAGATAATATAAGAGGCGCACATTTTAATGATTCTAATCAATTGAAAAGTGATTTAGCTAACATTATTCAGAATAATGACGCAATTCTAGTTAAAGGTTCACAAGGAATGAAAATGGATCTTATTGTACGGGAATTCATAATAGAATATTAAGCAAAATCATTGTATTAATTTACAGTAACAAATTATTAGGAACTTTAATTGTGACAAAACGTGTAATTATTTTTGGTGGAACGGGGTTTATAGGGAAACACATCGTAAGACGCTTGGCAGCAGAAGGATATTTAATAAAGATATTCACTCGTAATCAGGAAAAAGCTGCTTGTTTAAAATTGTGTGGCAATTTGGGACAAATATCAATATTTAAAGGCGATTTTTTTGATGAAAAATCAGTTCTGGAGGGTATGGAAGAATGTGATGTAGCCATAAACTTAGTGGGAATATTATATGAAGCAAAAAAGCACGATTTTTACGCTGTTCACGTTAAAATAGCTGAAAGGATAGCAAAAGCTGCAAAAATGAAAAATGTACCTATGATGATACATTTTTCTGCTATGGGAATAGAAAATAGCAAGTTGTCAAAATATGCTCAAAGTAAATTGGAAGGTGAAAAAGCTGTAACTTCAGCATTTCAAGAAGCAATAATAATTAGGCCAAGCCTTGTATTTGGTAAGGAAGATAACTTCTTTAATAAATTTGCAAGATTAGCAACTATTCTTCCTTTCTTACCACTAATTGGCAATGGAACGACTAAATTTCAGCCCATATGTGTAACAGACTTAGCTGAAGTGGTATATCGTATTATCAGTTTTAATAAGCAAGACAAGAAAATTTATAACATGGGTGGACCAAAGGTTTACTCTTTCAAAAGCTTATTGAAGTTTATTCTGAATGTTACTAACAGAAAGTGTTTGTTGATCAATGTATCTTTTCCAATGGCAAAGTTAATAGCTTTCTTTTTAGAAAATAAAATTATTTCTATGCTGCTAAAACCAATAACCGGAGATACGAACCCTGTGCTTACTCAAGATCAGGTGAAAGTTATGATGAATAGCTCAATCGAAAAGTCAGCTGACCTTGAAACAATGAAGGTTCGACCATTAGCAATTGAAAATGTGGTGCCAGAATACTTGAAGATTTATAGAAAGTATTGATAGAAGAGTGTGCCCGGTGGGATTCGAACCTACGACCCACAGCTTAGAAGGCTGTTGCTCTATCCAGCTGAGCTACGGGCACACAACATATATAAAATGCTTCTTAGTACAAGTGAAGTCAAGTATTTCGTGTGAATATGATGTTTATCTTGCAACACCTTGTCATTGCAGTTGTGTGTCACGCGCTGCCGAAGTTGGATGGCTTTGTTGCATAGCAACCGAAAAAATCTGGTGGCTACTGACAAAATTCATTATAAATAACCATTTAACTGTTGAAGAAAAAATATGCCACAGAAAATGAAAGTCAGTAACCAAAACGAATATAACAAATTCCTTGAAAAAAGGGGAAATATTTTTCGTTACATCGATGAAGCTATCGAAAATTGGTATGAAATTGGGCCAAAATGCAGGGTGGCAACAATATTTACAGTGATAAAGTCGTAATTTTGGTGCATATAATTGTCAATCTTTTTAGAATTGGTTTAAGACAAACGGTGGGGTTTATAAAAGGATATCTGCAACAAATAGGAAAAAATTTGGCAGTTATCAGCTATTCACAAGCATCAAGAAGGTTTAAAAAACTTAATATTAAGATAAATGATTGCAGGGTTGATAAAAGCAACATGGAAAATATTGAAATTATCATAGATAGCACAAGTATCAGCATTTACAGTAACACTCCTGGCCACAGTAAGGAAAACAGTGCAGATAGAAAGTACCGAAGCTACGAGCAAGTAAGAAAGTTACATGTTATGTTAAGTGTGAATAGTAAAAAAGCTATAGCTGCAAGATACAGTAATGGCGTCTACTCTGACCACTATGGAGCTTGCGATTTGCTTGAAGAAGTTAATTTTCAGCACAAAATAAAAGCATTATATGCAGATAGGGCATACGATAGGCACAAACTTTATAAATTGTGTAAGAAATACGATATAAAGACAAAAGTTCTACCAAAAAAGGATGCAGCAGAACATTCAAAAATAGATTATATGTCTGACAGAAATGCTGCTATTAGGTTAATAAAATTATATGGACAAGATGGTGTAAAAGAGTGGAAAAAGGAAGCAATTTATGGAAAGAGATCTTACATAGAAGGATTTTTCTCAAGGTTGAAGCAAGTATTTGGATTTAGCTTTAGGAATAAATCTGAAGTAAATCGTGAAAAAGAATTACTAATTAAGTGCTATTTGCTCAACAAATTCACTGATATTGGTATGGCTAAATTTGAAATCATTACATAAATTTGTCGTAAACCATCACTGCTTAAGGTGCTATGCAACAAAGCCATCCCAGTGTCTGGGCACTGGGATGACACCATTCTTTTTCCTGGATTCCAAACTGGGATGACAGCTAGCCTGACAATCGTCATCCCGCTGCTTGTTAGCGGGATCTATGCTAAAAGATACTGCGGCGGTATGACGGTTTGTGGTGGAATGGCGATAAGCTCGTCATCCCGCTTTGTTAGCGGATGAGATACCGCGGCGGTATGACGGTTTGTGGTGGAATGACGATAAGCTCGTCATCCCGCTGCTTGTTAGCGGGATGACAAGAAAGGAGCAGCAGGATGACACCATCATAAAATGAAACTAGATTGTATCTTATCGGTAAAAAAGAAGAGCTATTTTAGGAAGTTTTTATAGGGCTAAAACTAAAGAAAACTTGCATATAAGTTCATCAAGATGTAAAATTGAAGTTATTTTAAAAGAATAGGTCAATTATGAATCTTGTAACAAAATCTGCTATCGATTTTACTGCTTCAGCTGTTCTCTCCGGCGGAGAAATTGTTGATGATTTCTGTCTGAGTGAGCGCATAAAAAATAAGTATGCTGTCCTTTTTTTCTATCCACTTGATTTTACCTTTGTCTGTCCAACTGAGTTGATATCATTTAGTAATAAAATAGAGGATTTTTCAAAACGTGGTGTTGAAGTTATAGGGGTAAGTGTAGATTCAAAGTTCTCACATTATAAATGGCGAAACACTCCAGTTAATGATGGTGGTATTGGAGAGGTTAGCTACACTTTAGTGTCTGATATCAAAAAGTCTATATCAAGAGACTATGGGGTCTTATATGATGACTCAATTGCGCTGAGAGCAACTTTCGTTATTGATGATAAATTTATTGTACGTCATCAATCGATAAATGATTTGCCTTTAGGGCGTAATATCGATGAATTCGTTAGAATCGTTGATGCAATTAAACATAATGAGGAGCATGGTGAAGTATGTCCAGCAGGGTGGAAGAAAGGTAAGCCAGCAATGCAGGCAAGCGATGAAGGAGTAGCTGATTATCTAAACTCATACAGTGAAGAATTATAGATTTAGTACAAAAGTTCTTATTATTGGATCCGGGGCAGCGGGTTATGCTGCCGCTATATATGCAGCACGTGCAAACTTAGAGCCAATTGTAGTAACGGGAATGCAGCCTGGTGGTCAGCTTACAATTACTACAGATGTTGAAAATTATCCTGGTTTTGTTTCAATACAGGGTTCAGAACTAATGGAGCAAATGAGGTTGCATGCAGAAAAGGTTGGAGCAAAAATAATAGATGATGAGATAAAGAGCGTTGAACAACTTGAGGACTTTAATGAGTATAGATTTAGATCTTCTAGTAATATCAATGACTACTATTCAGATGCAATTATCATTGCATCTGGTGCGCAAGCGAAGTGGCTTGGTTTGGAGAGTGAAAAGGAATTTCAAGGTTACGGAGTTTCAGCTTGTGCAACTTGTGATGGTGCATTTTTTAGGAATAAAGTTGTAGCTGTGGTTGGTGGTGGAAACACTGCTGTTGAAGAGGCGATATTTTTAACTCGATTTGCCAAAGAAGTTATACTAATACACAGGCGTGATAAATTGAGAGCGGAAAAAGTAATGCAAGATAGGCTCTTTAAAAATGATAAAATAAAAGTAATATGGAACCATACCGTAGAGCAGATTCTTGGAGAAGAAAATCCGAAAAAAGTTACTGGTATTATAGTTAAATCAACGGAAGCTCAAGAATTGAAAGTCGATGGAGTGTTTATTGCAATTGGGCATGCACCAAATACAGGTATTTTTAAAGGCTTTGTTGAAATGGATGAGCAGGGTTATATAATTACGAAACCTGGAACAACTTTAACTAGTAGGGCAGGGGTGTTTGCTGCAGGTGATGTTCAAGATAAGGTGTATCGCCAGGCAGTAGTTGCCGCAGGAACAGGGTGCATGGCTGCACTTGATGCAGAGAAGTTTTTAGAGTCGTAATTAATTAACTCAGAATTAGGATTTTATAGCTAAAGTGACTTAAGTTCACCGATAATTTTAAAAACAAAAATTCGTCATTCCGCTACTTGTTAGCGGAATCTATGCTGAGATACCGCGGCGGTATGACACCTTTCTTGGGTTAGCTATAGATAAATCGCTTGCAATTTTCCTTTTCTTTTTCATAATTATATTAGTAAATTATTAGGTAGGTTTAATATGCTTTTCAATGAACCAACACAAAAGTTATTTGAGGCTATTGATGATGAAAACCTAGAAGGTTTTAAACAAGCTCTGGCAGAGGGTGCGGATGTTAATGCGTTTGATAAAGAAGGCATGACACCTTTGGTGTCCATAGTTACTAATTTGTCTGCAGGCTTTAAAAAAGAATATCAGAATATGATTAGGTTACTTCTACTGCACCAGAGAATAGATGTTAATATTTGTGAAAAAAGTAATGACGATACAGCTTTACACCTAGCAATGTGCTTTCAACAAAAGAAAACGTTACAACTTTTGCTTAGTCACCCAAACATAAACACTAATATAACCAATAAGAAAAATCAAAGTCCTAGTGAGTGTGCTAGGCAAAATCGTGCTGAACATTTGATAATAGAAATACAAAAAGCACGAAAAGGAAGACAATTATTAGATGCTCTTTTTAATGGAAATATTAACCGAGCAAAAACACTGTTGGCTCAAGAGCTTAATCCTAATTGCTGGAGAAGAACCCAAGATGGAAGAATAAAAACACCACTTAGCTTAATTATAAAATCATGTTTACAAGGAATAACACAAGATAACGAAGAAGTATTGACTAAATTTTTAAAACATAAAGACCTAGATTTTAGTCAAATAAAGCCAATACAAGATATAGAGAAAAATCCATGGGTGAAGCAAATAATTGAACAAGCTATTACAGAGCGATTAGCTGATGCTATTAATAGCAAGGATTTAGATGATGTAAAAAAATTAGTAGAAGATAATTGTTTCATAAATCGTGCAATTGTTACTGCTGCATTTGAAAGTATTGAAAGTATTGAACGTATCAGAAATTATCTAAATGAAAAATTCCCTACAAGTGCAGAGCAACCTGTAGCAAATACACATAATGTTCAACCAGAAATAAACGACGAATTCATTGCTAAAGAGTTGCAGCAGCTCGAAAACCTTAGAGATGAACTTGAAAGAACAAAAACTCAACTTGTAGAGAAAGAGCAAGAGCTGGATAAGGTTGTACGTGAAAAAACGAGCGAAACTAGCAAAATTTCACAATTAAAAAGAGATTTAGTACAAGTAAGGCAGGAAAAATCGGCTCAACAAAGTGAATTAAGGGAAGAAAGAGATAGGCTTTCATCAGAAAATAGACTGCTCCGTACTAAAAGTCTGAGTAATAAAAACGAAAAATCCTCGGAGGCAATTTCTCCTGGTAGAAAACAAAGCAACTACGCTTCTGCTTTTTTTGTGTTGTCTGGAGCGTTTGCTGTTGGTGCATGTTTAGCAGTTTTATACGGTTATCCAGTAATAGGTGCTTGTCTTGCAGCAGTTGCACTTGTTCTTCTTTTAGTAGGATATTTTTTATACAAAGGAGATGAAAAAGACATAGGACCTGGTAGTGCCACAGATAATCCTCAAGTTACAAGGGTTTTAACTTCTTCTCCAGGCCCTGCTGAAAATTTTTATACATATTAAAAACATCTTGATAATTGAGGTGAGTGTAAACTTGAGTAGTTTCCAGGCTTGAGTGGCCAAGCAGTTGTTGTATTGATCTTATGTCAATATCTTCCTGAAGCAAATGAGTAGCAAAACTATGGCGAAATGCATGTGGAGATAAAATTTCTGGTAAATTTAACATTCTCCTTATTTTCTGCAAACGATTAGCCACATAAGTTCTTCCCAATTTTTTTCCTCTTACTCCCACAAAAAGATGTTGTGCTTCATCAAGGTAAGGACAGGCTTTTACATATTCTTGTATACATTTTTTTACTACTGGGAGAATGAATACCTGCCTTTGTTTATCTCCCTTACCTGTTACTATTAAACTTTCATTGTTAATATCACTAACCCTAAGGTTCAACGCTTCACTGATTCTTAAGCCTGTACCATATAGCAGGACGATAATCGCAATTTCTCTTTTTACCACCCAAGATTCGCCCAAGTCAGATAGTTTCATTTCTTTCACCAAAGTTTTTGCGTTGCCTCCTGTCATCCCAGTACGTGACACTGGTTCTTCTTTTTTTCTGGATTCCAGCGTCACGCGCTGGAATGACAAAGGAGAGTGAATCCCATGTAAATAATGGTTATGCAAGAAGAAATCTATTAAAGCTTTTATATTAGGTATTGATAATGCTTTGGGCAGAGTTCTTCTCTGAATTGGCCTTGATAAGGAAAATATAGCTTCATTGTCTATATTGTAGTTGTTTTTTATGTACTTGAAAAAATTTCTGATTACTGACAATGCACGAGCGTTAGATCTTGCATTCACACCTCTTGCGTAACGAGAGGTAAGCCAACTTCTTAACTCAGGTATACTTAAATTTTTCAGAGTACCAACATTTACTTCTCCACCAATATGAGTATTTAGGAAACTTATAAGATCCTTCAAGTCCCTCATGTATGACTCTAAAGTGTTTGGTGAATAAGATCTGTTGCACCTCAGCCACTCATACCATTTTTCAATGATTGAACCGAGGTTCACAATTATTTTTTAAAGAAAGCATCGATGCACGCATCTCGAAAGGCTTCATTTATATCAGGATGAGAGTGACAAATTCTGTATATATCCTCTGCTGCTGCGCCGTATGCCATTGCAACCGCTGCTTCATTGATTAGCGTATCAGCGTATGCTCCTATGATATGCACACCTAGTATTGTATCTGTTCTGCTACAAGTCAGCACTTTCACGAATCCTTCAGCATCATCAGTGATTTTTGCTCTGCCGTTTGCAGCAAATTGACATTTACCAACTTTGTACTTACGGCCAACACTTTTCAACTCCTCTTCAGTTTTACCGATTGAAGAAACCGCAGGGTGAGTGTAAATGACAGATGGTATAATTTCATAATCAACGTGAGGTGACTGTCCTGCTATTATCTCTGCAACTGCCACTCCTTCTTCTTCTGCCTTATGAGCAAGCATTGCTCCACCGATCACATCACCAATAGCAAATATTCCTTTCACATTAGTTTCATATCTGTTGTTAACTTGAACGAAACCGCGATTATCTTTTTCTATTTTTTCATCAATACCAAGATTCTCAGTGCATGGTTTGCGTCCTGCTGCCACCAATACCTTATCCGCCTCTATAGTGTTTGTTTGATTATCTTTTACAGAGCAAACTTTCACACTCAAAGAGTTGCTACTTTGTTTTATCTCCTCGACTTTAGTGCTAAGTAAAAATTTTATTCCTTGTTTTTGTAGACTAGAAAGTAGAGACTTACTTAATTCTCCATCCATTGCTGCAGCGATTCTATCAAAAAATTCTACTACAGTGACTTCAGACCCTAGCCTCCTCCATACAGAAGACATTTCAAGCCCTATTGCCCCGGCTCCGATTACGACAAGTTTTTTTGGTACTTCAGTTAAAGATAATGCACCAGTAGACGAAATAATGTCTTTCTCATCGATATTAATTCCTGGCAAAGAAATAACGTCAGAACCGGTTGCAATTACTATATTTTTTGTCTTCAGCACCTTACCTTCAGCTAAAACTTCAGGATTACCTTGGTCAAAAGAAGTAATTTTCCCAAGCCCATTGATTTTAGTGATTTTGTGAAGGTTAAACAGATATTCTATACCTTTTCCAAGTTCCTGAACTCTGGCGTCCTTATAGCCTAGCATTTCTTTTAAATCGAAACTTGCGTCCTTAATTTTTACGCCAAGCTTCGACAGATCATTTTTCGTGTGAGCATACTGATAGGAAGAATGAAGTAGTGCTTTGGAGGGTATGCACCCAACTCGCAAGCACGTACCACCAAAAATGCTATTTTTATCTATGCAGGCAACTTTCAATCCAAGTTTTGCAGCAGTGATAGCACACTTATAACCACCTGGACCACCACCTATAACAATTAAATCATAATCAATCATAAAGAACAAACCTATTTTCTAAAGAATAAACACCATTCTTCTCAGTTGTTACATATATCTTATTGCGAGTAAACACTGGAGTGTGAAACACATTACCAGGTACTTTGACTACCTTTCCTGCACTTTCAGATCCCGGAAAAGCAAACATTGAACCTTTATTGCTTGTCACCCACAGTGTATGGGCATGCATAATTGGAGCAAACAATTGCATATTTTCTATTAAATCAGATGTCCAGACCGTTTCTCCATTTTTTATATCCAGGCCAATTATTTTATCGTCTTTAGTAACTATAAAAATTCTTCCGCCTTCTTTTTGCTTCTTTGGAGGAATAAGAGGACTGTAATATGACTCAATGTCTGATACACTTTTTACTTGCAGTGACTTTGACCATAAAATATTTCCTGATCTCACGTCAATACCATAAATATAGGAATTGTTTGTAGCTATTAAAGTATCGCCAAACACTCTCGGTGTAGTAGTTACATCTGTGAGCTGTGTATCCAAAAGGTTTGTAGCCAATTTTTGGCTCCACAATTTTTTACCGTCTTCATTGAAAGCTATTAACTCACCATTTGAAAATGGTGCTATTATTTTATCGTTAGAAATTGTTGGCGATATGGAATACAAACCTCGAACCTCATTGATACCGTTTTGATAAGTCTAAACGGAGCTGCCATCTTTTATATCAAACACGTACAGATAATTATCAATAGTCAATACTACCAATTTATTATTTATTACTGCTGCTTTTCCTCTTACTGGAGCTCTCAATTCTTTTTCCCACTGAATCTCGCCGGTTTTTGCATCTATTGTGTGTAGAACGTTATCCACTATAAAGAAAACGTTTCCTCTGTGACGCAATAGGCTCATGTTACTAATTTTTTTTCTGTGTGAGAGGTGTAATTTCCAATTCATAGCCTTTGAGTTATCAATATCAAAGGAATATAAAGCGCCGTGCTTGTCTGATAAAATAACGCTATCTTCTGTAAGCACTGGAGCTACATACCCTTGAGATAGTTTTTTATCCACTAGACTTATTCGCTCGCTTGCCATTGTGTAACTGCTACACAATAACATTATCATGACAATTATTACTTTCATTACTTATTGAAAACAAGACTTAATTAATATACATCTTAAGAACCTTAATTACAACGGAAATGTTCTTGCTGCATGTTAAAAACGTTGATTTATGAACGAAATATTATATTATTATGTGAGATAATGCATACTTGACCTTACCCAGAAAAAGTGCCAACCTGCCACCTATCCACTCTGAAAAGTGATTATCTTCTCTTGCTTCCAACCAAGCAATACCTAATTCATACCTTCTGGGTAAGGTCATCCGCTACTTGGATGACAGAAAAGAGTGCTGGGATGACAGGAGGCAATGCAACCTCATTAAAAACTTAATTTCAACCCAGCCAAGAGCACATAACCAGAGTTGTTATTTTCTATTGTAGGTTCTTTGGTACTAAATTTTACAATATCGAAATAGTATGAAGTACCTAAAAAAAGAGAATTTTCAAGGCTTAAAGCATATGATGTTAACTCGTTTGTGCCTTTGCCTGCAATATCCCTGCCACTATTGAAATATGTTAAGCTCGATTTGTAAGAATCAGAATGGTAAGCGATACCTGCATTCATATAATACGTATTATTTATTTCAGGATTACGCCTCTCACCAGATTCACCACCATTACCATACGAAAAAATGCAATCAAGATCGAACAATTTTAGCTTTAAACCAAAATTCCAGTTTAGTAATTGATTACGGCATTCATAATTTTTAGAAGTTCCATCTGAGCAATCAGTTAAATTTTCTCTTGCAAATTCACCAGTCAAAGCAGTAGTAAAACCTATATCATCTGACAAGCTGTTTTTATAGGAAAGGCCAGCAGCAATTAAATTGCTGTACTGTAAGTTATTTTTTCCTGGAACATAGCTGAATCCGAGTTGAAAGTTATAGATTTCAGGGGAGATGTAGTTAATTGATGATTGTTTTAACCCTAGTTCGAGTCCATTATAATTACTGTAAATGTTGGGTTTTACCCAAAATACCTTGTCTTTATCATATCCAGGGTCACCATCTTTTTTATGATCACCACGCAAATTTGCATAGTTTGTCCAATGACCATTTACTCCTCCAGCAGCTGTATAAATTTTTGAAGTGTTAATTAACATGCCCTGACTAACTAAACTTCTTTTACCATATTCAATTGATCCAAGTCCCTGATTTTTAATGATGAAATACCCTTCCTCCATGTCTAACTTTTCTATGTCTAACGCTTTTAGGTTTGCAATACCAGAAACTCCTGCCTTAACATTAAACCCCATTTGAGTATTTGGATAAACTTGCTGTAAATAAAGAAAGCGCAAGTATGAATAACTTGAAGTTTTATCCTTAGCCTTAGCATTGAAAGAATCTCTGTTGAAAGCGTAGCCGGATCTCAGATCTACTTTTCCATCTAGTTCTGCATAAAATATTTCCTTATCCAGAATTGTTCTAGAGCTAGCACTATTCTGTGAAAATAATAACGAAAGCAGTGCTATCAGGTAGTACCTTAACTTCATAAATAAACTTAAATTTTTGTAAAAATTTAAGTTTAAACTCAATATAAATAAAAAACAACTTCACATATATTAACTAAGCTTTCTAGACCCAGTGTCAGCTACTTGGATAACACCTACAACCTCGTCATTCCGCTACGTGTTAGCAGAATCTATGCTGAGATACCGCGAATAAATCCATAACTGTACGAACGTTGTGCTACCAGGAGGGTGTTATCCAAGTAGCTGACACTGGGATGACAAGAAAGAGGCACTGGCTCTTGGATGGAAAGCTGGATTCCAGACTGGAATAATACCTCTCTTAGAAAAATTACTTTTATATCATAACGTTCGTACAGTTGTGGAATAAATCGCGGTATGACGTAGAGCTGTGCTAGCTATATCATTAGCTTACATATTTTTTAAAAAGACCAGAAGGCGCCGCTGGTTTTTACGTAGATTTTGCTGCCTGTTTTTGAGCTATATTCCCATAAATTATTGATACACTTGGTAATTTTCGCTTTAATAACTGCTTATTAATGGCAGAATGTATACGATTAATTATTTTAGATGTACTTTTTACATCGCAGTTAATCAAAACAAAAAGCATTTTATTCTCATCAATATACCCTAGAAAATCATCACTACGGCAATTTTTATAAAAATGTTCTATGACAACTTTCAGTGCATCATTTGTCTCGCTACAGCTACTATTTAAGCCAATTATTCCTATAGCTGCATTAATTTGATGTTGAAAGGCGAAATTCAATATAACGTATAACTCTAGAATAGTGGACTCATTGCCCGGTATATCGAATAAGTCATGGTTTTTATATTTTTTACCCATTAGGTATTCATCTCTAAAGATTCCTAATTTATGGGACAAACTGATATCACGTATTAATAGCTCATAATTTATTTTATTACTGGCAAATTGTGCAGTGCGGAAAACTTTTACTTTTGTCCTGATATCTTCTCCTTTAGCATCAATTAAGGAAAAATCTATCACTTTAGGTAATATATCAAGTAAATCGTGTCCATTTTCGGTATACTCTAAATAATTCTTCACGTTGCCGGCTGCTCTTGTGCTTAAGATATTAATTAATGGCTTGTTAAGCAAATTCTCCTCTTCATATTTTAGCAAATCCCTTGCAACTTGATTGAGCCCCGAAATTAACACGGTTTTTTTCTTATTATCCTGACAAATAGATACCACAGCATCATCTTTCCTTCTTGCAGTTATGAAATCATCCATATTTTCATTTTATATGATACATCTATAAGTATAATAAAATTACATTAAAATTTACTTACTTATTAATATGCTTGATTAGATATAAGTAAAATGTCATATGGGATGGCTTTGTTAGCTGCTTTAGGTGGTAATAAATGGATAGTCAAGCAAAATTACATTTGTAACTTTGCTTGACTTGTCCGTTTTTTTTATGTCTTTATTACAATCATAACCTCTAGCTCTGAGTTATACCCCTTTATTACATTGTATTAGATGGAAGTAGAACAGGACCCAATTTTGCGTTTTGTTGTTCTGAAAGACTCCCTAAAAGATCTGTACCAGGTTTTAGCTGCTCAGCAGAATCAAGATTACTGCTTGGTCCTGAATCTTCCAATTGCACAATAGTGCCGCAAGCTTCTTCGTATGATGGTGGTTGTGCTTCTGAAAGATCTGGGTACAATCCTGGCTGCTTAGGTCCATCGTATGGTGGTGCTGAAGGTTTTTTACCATAATCGCCTACTCCTGTTTCTTCTTGTTCTAACTTCTTCACATCTTCAGTATTAGTTGCTTTATCTACATACTTTGGTCCTTCTATGAAGTCTTGCATTTCTTTTACAAAACTTTGCTCATAGTGTCTCAGCATTAAGTAAGCCGCACCTGCTATTGCAAGGAATGTAGCAGAGATTGAGAGCGGAATTACCAAGAAGTATATACAACAACTGGTTAATGAAATGGTGGCTGGACCAATCATTAATTCTGCCATAAGTGACACAAATAGAGGGACAAAAGAGATAAGTGCAGAGAAGTCTTGTATATTTTTTAACATTATAATCTTTTTTCTTTTACTATTAAGGCTTGAATATGTTTTCTCAATATTAGTGTTATCCTTAATATAATGCGCTAACTTCTCTTCCATCACTTTTGTAAGCTCCCTTTCTAGTATGAAAGAGTATTTTTGTGGATAAGAGCTTAATTCTACCTTGCCACCCTTAAAAAGGGTTTCAATATCCTTTTTATATGACTTGATTTTCTCGATCTCAGATGAAGCTTCTGTTATTTCTGCATTTATTTTCTGTATATCATAAGCAAGTGCTTTAGCCTCTTTACCTTGTATTTTTTTATCATTTAAATCAGTTTCATTTGCTTGTAATTTCGCTTTCTTATCTTGCAGATCTTTTAAATCTTTATCCATTGCACCTTGCAACTTTTGATTTAGTTTATCCAAGTCATCTTTGGCTTCTTGAAGTAAATTTTTATGAGTGAAATATCTTAATAAAATAGGTAGAGTTAAAGGATCTTTTTTATGAGTAAAATACAAAGCATCCAGAGTAACACTATCAGGTATTATTTCTCTTGGCAGAGTTATATTTCTTTTTTCATAATCCTTTGAGATCAGATCTGCTAGGTACTTTTCTTTATCACCATCAACTGACCTAAGAAATTTTTTGTTACTAAATATCTCAGCTAGTGCTTTCGTATCCCAGCCACTAGATTGTTTTATAATGTCACTTAGCATTGAAGCCTCACTAATTATTTAATGCACATAGCTTAACACTATTTTAATAATGTGTCAAATTAATGAAAGTATTAACTATATTATTTAATTAATAAAGCTTTATTTTTTTAATAAGGAGCAGTCTAAGATAGACGGCTGCTAGAAACTCTCATCGCTGCCCTTTTGTTAACAGTGGTATTAGACTTCAAGTTACTGCAAAAAATGTTTTAAAACATAGTGATATCTTGACTTTGCCTAGTTAATATTCCAAATTATAAAAAAACAGATAGTTCTATGACAACAAATCTATTACAAGGCAAAAAGGGATTAATAACCGGAATAATAAATAAGAGATCGATAGCATGCGGTATAGCAAAAACTCTCTCAGAGCACGGAGCAGAACTTGCAATCACCTACCAGAATGAAATAATAAAAGAAAAACTATCACCAATAGCAGATGAATTAAATGTGGAGCTAATATTACACTGTGACGTTTCAAATGAAAAAATCATAGATAACGCTTTTGAAATAATAGAGAAAAAATGGGGTACTCTTGACTTTTTGGTGCATGCAATAGCGTTTTCCGATAAAAATGAGTTAAATGGCAAATATGTCAATACTTCACTGAATAACTTCCTCAATGCAATGCATATATCGTGCTATTCTTTTACTGCTTTAGCGCAAAGGGCTGAAAAAATGATGTCAGGTGGTGGTAGTTTACTTACTTTATCTTATTATGGCGCTGAAAAAGTTATGCCAAATTATAACGTTATGGGTTTATGTAAAGCAGCACTTGAAGCAAGTGTAAAATATATAGCATGTGATCTCGGGCCACAAAATATCAGAGTAAATGCAATTTCCGCTGGTCCAATCAGAACTTTAGCATCTTCTGGAATAAGCGATTTTCACTTCATATCAGAATGGAATAGAAATAATTCTCCGCTCAGACGCAATGTTACAATAGAGGATGTTGGCAAGGCAGCGTTATACTTATTAAGCGACTTAAGTAGTGGCACTACTGGAGAAATTTTGCACGTCGATTCAGGATATAACGTTGTGGGAATGAAGGTGGTTGACTAACAAAGCGCTAGTTCCTTCGGGTTCATACACAACTCTATCAGGAGTTTTGTGACTGTGATTGCAGAAAACATCGAACATAAAATTCCTATTGATAAAGTGACAGAAAAGCCTCTAATTGCTCCGCTGCCAATAATGAACATTATTCCTGCAGCAATTAATGTAGTGATATTTGAATCCAGTATTGTCTTTATAGCGTTTTTAAACCCTTCTTCAATAGCACGTTCCACTCTCTTGCCAGATTTGATTTCCTCACGAATTCGCTCAAATATTAAAACATTTGCATCCACCGCCATACCGACAGTGAGTGCAATACCGGCAATTCCAGGTAAAGTTAGAGTTGCTTCAAGCAGAGTGAGAATTGATAATATAAGAATTACATTAGAAAAAAGCGCAATAGAGGCCAATACACCTAATTTGCCGTAAGTGATAATTATAAATAAAGCCACGGCTATAATAGAGATTGTTGCTGCCATTTCCCCTGCCTTTATTGATTCTTCTCCAAGGCTTGGGCCAATGTTTTTTTCTTCAATTATTTTAAGTGGCGCTGGCAGTGCTCCAGATTTTAAAAGTATTGCAAGTTCGCTTGCTTGTTTTTCAGTAAAATTACCGCTAATTTCTCCCTCTCCATTTAAAATTGGCTCACGTATTGTAGGTACTGTTAAAACTGTGTTATCCAGAACAATTGCAAAAGGTTTTCCCACATTTTCTTTAGTGATTTTCGCGAATCTTTTACTCGCTATGCTGTCAAATTTAAAATGCACTGTTGGTTTACCTAAGTGACCAAATCTAACTGATGCATTAATCAGTGCATCACCACCTATTTCAGTTTTGCGGAATATTGGATAAGAATTGCCTAAGGAATCCTTGAGCATGACAGTAGTTTCGTAATCTATATCCTGCACCTTGGCTATGTTAGTGTTTGCCAAATGAAAAGCTAGCTTAGCAGTTTTGCCAAGCAGAGATTTTATCTGTTCGGTGTCTTCTACTCCAGGCACCTGCACTAATATTTTATTCTGCCCTTGTTTTTGAACGCTGACTTCCTTTGTGCCAAGTTTGTCCAAACGCCGCTGGACATTGTTTATTGATTCTGCAGCTACTTCACTGATCAAAGAATTTTTATAATGGGGTTTATACGAAATGAGAATTGAAGAATCTTTTCTATTTAGCTCTAAATTTGGATTTATCGCATTAATCAACACAGATGCTTTTTTATAGTCATCAATATTATTTAAAGTTACAACGCTATTTTGTACGTTAGATTCAATATTTTTTGTTAGCAATGTCTCTTTTATCTCATCAGCTAGCATGCCTAGCTTTTCCTTAAAATAGAAGTCTAAGTCTATGTTTAGAAGCAAAGATGCCCCTCCTTTCAGGTCAAGGCCTAAGTTTATTCTTTTTTTCGAAATAAAAAGCTTATTATCAAAGAAATTTGGCAGTGTTATGTATAAAGCAAATAAACAGATGCATAATACTGAAAAAGATTTGACTATAAGCCTGTTGTACATAAGTTGTAGGTTTAAAATTGCAGTGTAAGTTAAAAATAGATTTTTGTAAAATTCTCTATTGTCCAAATAACCTATCCAAGTAGCTATAGAAACGAAAAAACTTGCTTGACACCCTTCGCCAGCCCCTTTATCATGAAACTGAAGGTATTCAGTTATCTTCATCTGTGCAGATTAAACAGCAAGAAAACAACGTAGTTGGCGTCTTATTTTTAATTTTTTGCACTATGTGCACCTTATGTCTTCACAACATTTCTAGGTTTTTACCTATATAAGCTGAAACGCGCTTATAAGTCGTTTAAGACAGTATAGTACGCCAATTTGCAGGATTAGGGAGTGAACACTAATTACCACGGGGTTTCTTTTGCCTTTTTTTCTGCTTAGTAAATTTCTTAAACATTTAAACAAAGGTGAGTTGCATTTAAAAGCAGCTAAATTGCAGTGTTTAAGACTTAAAAAACGCCAATACTGAAAGTAGACAATGACTAGGGCTTCTTTTGCCTTTTTTTTTGTTTGGTAAATTTCTTAATGTTTATGGCTAAAGATTGCACGAATGTTGCAATTACAAAAGCGATCTCTACTAGGAGAATGTCATTCCAGTGCTCCTTTTTTTGTCATCCCAGTGCTTGACACTGGGATCCAGTTTTCCATATAATCTCATCGAAAACGTTGTATTTTAACGTAAAACATCTATTTTTATGCTTACCAACTTAATAAAATTCCTGGATCCCAGTGGGCTTTGTTGCATAGCACCTTAAGCAGTGATGGTTTACGACAAATTTATGTAATGATTTCAAATTTAGCCATACCAATATCAGTGAATTTGTTGAGCAAATAGCACTTAATTAGTAATTCTTTTTCACGATTTACTTCAGATTTATTCCTAAAGCTAAATCCAAATACTTGCTTCAACCTTGAGAAAAATCCTTCTATGTAAGATCTCTTTCCATAAATTGCTTCCTTTTTCCACTCTTTTACACCATCTTGTCCATATAATTTTATTAACCTAATAGCAGCATTTCTGTCAGACATATAATCTATTTTTGAATGTTCTGCTGCATCCTTTTTTGGTAGAACTTTTGTCTTTATATCGTATTTCTTACACAATTTATAAAGTTTGTGCCTATCGTATACCCTATCTGCATATAATGCTTTTATTTTGTGCTGAAAATTAACTTCTTCAAGCAAATCGCAAGCTCCATAGTGGTCAGAGTAGACGCCATTACTGTATCTTGCAGCTATAGCTTTTTTACTATTCACACTTAACATAACATGTAACTTTCTTACTTGCTCGTAGCTTCGGTACTTTCTATCTGCACTGTTTTCCTTACTGTGGCCAGGAGTGTTACTGTAAATGCTGATACTTGTGCTATCTATGATAATTTCAATATTTTCCATGTTGCTTTTATCAACCCTGCAATCATTTATCTTAATATTAAGTTTTTTAAACCTTCTTGATGCTTGTGAATAGCTGATAACTGCCAAATTTTTTCCTATTTGTTGCAGATATCCTTTTATAAACCCCACCGTTTGTCTTAAACCAATTCTAAAAAGATTGACAATTATATGCACCAAAATTACGACTTTATCACTGTAAATATAGTTGCCGCCCTGCATTTTTGGACTATTTTCATACCAATTTTCGATAGCTTCATCGATGTAACGAAAAATATTTCCCCTTTTTTCAAGGAATTTGTTATATTCGTTTTGGTTACTGACTTTCATTTTCTGTGGCATATTTTTTCTTCAACAGTTAAATGGTTATTTATAATGAATTTTGTCAGTAGCCACCAGATTTTTTCGGTTGCTATGCAACAAAGCCATCCCAGTGTCTGGGCACTGGGATGACACCATTCTTTTTTCTGGATTCCAGACTGGAATGACACCCTTTTGGATGGAAATCAGTGTCAGCTACTTGCATGACACCATCATAAGGTGAAACTGGATCCCAGTGGGCTTTGTTGCATCGCTACTTATGAAAGGCTAACTATAGTTAGGATTATAAGCAACCTATTGAAAATCTTGTTTTTTTGCAATCAATCTGATCAAATTTAAGAATAGTAATTTATTATTTATATTAATAAACTTAATTCTATTGAAAATAGCTAAAGCATTGAAATTCTTGAATTTTAGCCGGATTAGTGAGTGGTAGTGAAATTTCTTTTACTCAAATTTAGGTATTCACTGACCGTTCTTGTTATAAATACCAGAATAATAAGCTACTGATATTCTCCATCTTTTTTATCTTTAATCCATCATAGCTAGCGATGCAACAAAGCCATCCCAGTGTCAGCTACTCGGATGACAGGAAGAGAAGGCTACTTGGATGACACCATTATAGAAGGAACCAGTGTCAGCTACTTGGATAGGGGGCACTAGAATCCAGTAAGCTTATTTATGCATATAAAAGGTTATTATTTTGTAAAGTCAAAGTTGCTTTTGGTTTTAAGTTAAAGTACAATAAATGCAAAGGCTCATATGATGAATTGTATAGTAAAACTGGATCCCAGTGTCTGGGCACTGGGATGACATCAGACAAACAGTCGTACACATGCTAGTCAAAATAGGTACCAGAGGAAGCAGCCTTGCAGTTGCCCAGGCTTTGGAAGCAAAACAAAAGTTGCTGGACTCTTTTCCTAACTTATCTATTGAAATTGTTAAGATAAAAACTTCTGGAGATAAGTATGCAAACGCAAATCTTGCTGAAATAGGGGGCAAAGGATTATTCATTAAAGAAATTGAGACTGAATTGCTCGAAAATAATATAGATATGGCAGTTCATTCGCTAAAGGATGTGCCTGCGTTTTTCTCAGGGGGTTTAACAATTCCTTGTGTTTTAGAAAGGCTAAGTCCATGCGATGCGTTTATTTCTCATAAATACAATAGCCTTGAGTCTTTGCCACAACAGGCTACTATTGCCACTTCTTCAATAAGAAGAAAAGTTCAGTTACTAAATTTTAGACCAGATTTAAATATAGTACCGTTACGTGGAAATGTAACAACCAGATTGCAAAATCAAAGTTTTGATGGAATAATTTTAGCTGAAGCTGGACTCATAAGATTAGAAAAGCATCACTTAATTACAGAGGTATTGCTACCAAAAGTTATGTTAAGTGCAGTGGGACAGGGAGCGATTTGTATTCAATGTAGGAGGAATGATGTAAAAATTATCGATCTTTTAGAGAAAATTAATAATAATATGTCTTTTATAAGAGTGAAATCAGAGCGCAGTTTTATGAAGACAGTGAATGGTTCATGTTTTACACCACTTGCAGCTTTGGCTGAATATGTGAACGAAAATATGCTACACCTTCGTTGTATGTTGGCAGATGGAAAAAATATATACTTCACTGAGCGCACTTCATTTATAGAAGATGCGGAGAAAATGGGTATGGATGCAGGGTTAGAGTTGAAATCAAAATGCTTATAAGCTTACCTAAAGTACGTGGAATCTATCGTTATGACATCTTAATGTCTAAAGCAACGTGGTTAAATGTCGGTGGACGAGCTGATATATTATTTAAACCACGTGATATTGAAGATTTAACATGCTTGATTAAAAACACTGAGTTGCCAATTAACGTTATCGGTGCAACATCCAACATAATAGTGCGAGATAGTGGCATTCGAGGAATAACAGTAAAATTAGGTAAGGAGTTTGCATATATTAAAAGTAAGGGTAACAACTCTATTGTTGCAGGTGGTGCTGCGCTGCTCAGGAACCTTGCTTACTTTGCAGGAGAGCAACAAATTAGTGGACTCGAGTTTCTAGTTGGAATTCCAGGAACAGTTGGTGGCGGAATAGAAATGAATGCAGGTGCATATGGTAGTGATATCGCAAGTGTTGTACAATCCATAAAAGCAGTGAATCTAGAGGATGGAAACCTATATGAGTTCTCCAGCAAAGAAATGGGGTATTTTTATCGTGGACATGGCCTAAAAGGAAATTGGATTTTTGTTGAAGCTGAGTTTAAAGGAGTAAACTCAGAGTATGAGCTTATATTCCAAAGGTTAAAGGAAATTGTTGAGAGAAAAAATAAAAGCCAGCCAACGAGAGGAAAAACTGCTGGGTGCATATTCAAAAATCCAAAAAACTATCGAGCATGGGAGTTAATTGATAAATCTGGCTGCCTAGGGTTAAATATTGGTGGAGCTAGAATCTCTAAGAAACATTGTAACTTCTTGCTCAATTACGATAATGCAACTGCATCTGACTTGGAAAACCTTGGCAACAGAGTAAAAGATGCAGTGAAGGATAAATTTAATGTTGAACTTGAGTGGGAAATAAGGGTTTTGGGTAGCTATTAGACAGTTTTTATAGCTTCTGTATATTCGTTCAGGAAACGGCAAATAAGGTAGACAAGTAATCTAAAAAAATAATCATAGAGAAAACGTGAGGTAATGTGGTTAATCTTGTAGAATTTTGCAAGAATCTATAGCTAAAGTGACTTAGGTTCTCTAATTGCACGGGAATGTTTAAAAAACCATACGCGTCAAGTTAAGGGAAAGTAGCATAAGGAAAAAGAAAAGTGGTAAAAATTATTTTAGATATTAAGCAATAAAGCTAGTAATTTATAGACTCTTCTAAAAGAATTATCTTATTTTAGATCAAAATTTCCAAAAAAATAAATGTAACAAACAAGTTTAAATGGTGCTATATTGGGCCTTAACTTGACGCGTATGGTTTATTTAACACTCCCATTTTCTGTGAAAGACAGATATAGAAAAACAAGAGTATCCACCTTAAGTTCATTGAATTTTCTTACCCTTGTTTCTTAACTTGACGCGTATGGTTTATTTAACACTCCCCTTTCTAATAGTAATTTTTGCGTCAAAACGCTCCTCAAATGCATCAACCCGGTCCTGTGATTCCTTCTCCACTAACTCGTTCAGGACTTGGACTATCTACTTGAGAATCTGGCTTCATTTCCTGAGCTTTCTCATTAACTTTTTGTTCTACCTCGTTTATTTCATTGTTACCAATGGCCATAATTGCAGGTTGAAATTCGCTCATAAAATCTACAAGTTTCTCCATGTCTTCCTCATGAGTACTAGTACCCTTGCTCATAAGATTGTTCAAAAGATCAGCATTATCTTCCCCTATTAACTGTCCTATGGCTGCTAGTTGCTCTTGATTCTGAAGCATTTCTACTATCTTTTTCTCATTCTGAGCGTCTTCCACGCTTTGCTCTGCTTTTAACTTACTATTGTCTGCAATACCTACAAGCAAGTCCCTATATAATCTATCAAAATTATTCTCTCTTGCTTGAACTGTAGGTAATTTATCTATTAAATCCTTATATGAACTTTTCACTGCTTTTCCTGCTTCAATCGCGCCTTCTTTTATTTTTTCCCCTGCCTTTCCTATACCTATTCCTACATAACGTGCTCCAATAGCTACAAGTGCTATTAATGTAGCAAGCACAATAAGCGGAGAAAATGCTACTCCTAATACTATTCCAGTAGAAGCTATTCCAATTTTTTTGTTTGCAGATGCTGATTCAAAATAATTGACTAGATCATCCAGCGGACCTTTATTATTATTTATAACATTACCTATTGCTTGATCATTGACATGCTTTAGCGCATCTTCTATTACTTCTAAGTTGGTTTTTTCAAAAGTTGGACTTTTAAGTGCTTCTTCAATGAATTTTATAAATAATTCTTTGTTGACCTCCTTTTGCAAGCCTTGGTCATTAATCGCTAAACCTACATTATTAAAATTCATTTTTTCAACTTGTTCTGATAGGGCTTTAAGTAACTCCTCTTTTCCCTCTGATGGGGATTGTGCGATGCTTTCTATTATATCTGAAACAGCTTTTCTTAGTTCTTGGTAGTCAGTTTCATTATCAAAGAACTCAGCCACATTTTACTCCATTGACTGTAAATATACCTAATTATACATACTAATTATTAATTATATTATAATTGATATAACATACCCCTTTCCAAATATAGAATTTGTATTAAAATATCTAGATTATATGAAATCAAGGTACTTTATGGGTGAAAAAAAATTAAAAGCTGCTGTGGTTTTATCAGGGTGTGGTCACCTTGACGGTGCAGAGGTAAGAGAAGCGGTTTTAAGTCTGCTTGTGCTTGATCAGCAGGATGTGGATGTTAAATGCTTTGCACCTGATATCAATATCACACAAGTTATGAATCATAAAACAAAGGAGGCAGTGAAAGAAAAAAGGAATGTACTTGTAGAAGCAGCAAGAATCGCAAGAGGCGAAATATATGACTTAAAAGAAGCCAAAGCTGAAAATTTTGACATGCTAGTTGTACCTGGTGGATACGGAGTTGCAAAAAATTTATCTGACTTAGCTGAAAATAAAGGCATGGTGACAGTAATGCCTGAATTTGAAAGATTAGTTTCAGAATTCTTTGTTACAAAAAAGCCAATAGGAGCGATATGCATATCTCCAGCTATCATTGTTTCAATTTTAAGTAGTAAGATAGGTAAAGAAGAAAGTAAGGTTAAGGTAACTATAGGAGATGACAAAGAACAGTTGATAGAAAAGCTTGGCGGCGAACACATAAAGTGCGATACAGGGTTATCAATAGAAGACGAAGAGTATAATGTATTTTCTTGTTCTGCTTATATGCGTAGTGACGAAAGTACATACTCTGTATATCAAGGGATAAAGCATATGATTGACAGCATGGTAAAAAAGATTAACAAAAAAACTAAACAGCCATTCCTCTAAGATGTAGTAATTTAGACTTCCTTACACAATTAACTGTTGAATTTTACATTTCTAGCTGTATTATGGTTATATAGCTAAAGTGATCTAGGTTTACTGACGATTACTTGTTAGCGGCATGGCGTAGGGCTGCACTAGCTATATATATTTAGCTCTTTTTTTATAAACGTAAGGTGTTTTATATGTCAGACCTTTTCTATATTGAAACTACGTGTTGTGTGGACGGTCAGTGTGATGTCTATACAGGGGAAGTGAGTTTTAATGATGTCATGTTAGGCAAGTTCAGTCTAAATTCGTGCAGCGGGAAAGAAGCTATGATAAATCTAGACGTTATTACATTCGACATTAATATCGCTATCGATGATCAAAATGGAAAGACAATAAAAAGAGATCTTAAAGGTCTTGAATTTGTAACTAAAGATGATGGTTCTTGGTATATTAATAAGGATTTTGGTAATGATAAATTTGAAATTACAGTAAAGCAATCATAATTTTACATCTCAGGTGTAACATTTAGTATAGGTGCTATTCTATTTATAATGTTCTTTACTATAGGCGCAGCAATTATTCCCCCGGTATGGTGTATCCCTTGAGGTTCATCAATAGCAATTAGCACTATATACCTTGGGTCAAGCATGGTTAGCACTCCTATAAATGACGCTATGTTTGCATCTTTGCTATATTTACCATCTACAACTTTTTCCGCCGATCCAGTCTTTCCCCCTATTGAATATGCCTTTATTTTTGCTTTCCTGCCAGTGCCATCTGTTACTGCTGCGCGTAATAATTTTCTCATTTCCCTGGAAGTTCTTCTTGAGATAATTTGCTCTCCTATACTTCTTTTATTCAACATCAAGGTTGCGTTATGAAATATCCCATTGTTGATTAATGCTGCTGCAGTTTGTACAAGATGTATAGGAGTTACAGCTATGCCATAACCATAAGATGCTGTTATTAAAGTGTTTTCACTCCATTTATCCGGGATTATCGGTGTAGATTTTTCTGGTATTTCTATTTTCAAAGGAGAAAATAGCTTCATAGCTTTAAAGTATTCTACTTGTTTTTCAATACCTAATTTGACTGCAATTTTTGCTGCACCAATGTTGGATGATTTTACAAATATATCTTGCACAGTAATTTTTGGAATTTTAGATTTGTGAAAATCCTGAATTTTATACTTTCCAATGGTGATTGGTGTTGATACGTCATATAAATCGCTAGTTTTTGTAACGTTTGCATCAAGTGCTGCGGCTATTGTAAAGTATTTTAATACCGACCCCATCTCATACACCCCAAGACTGGCGCGATTAAACTTTTGTACGTCTTCTGCCTTATTCTGTAGGTTGGGGTTAAAATCAGGTAGACTGATCATCGAGATGACTTCACTATTTCTCACATTTAAAACAATTCCTACTCCGCCGAGTGCCTGATATCTGCTTACAGCTTTAGTTAGCTCTTCATGTACTATGCTTTGCACTCGTGTATCTAAGGATAGTTGAACATATTGATCAGCAGAGCGTGACCATCCCTGTTGGATGACAGAAGATTGTGCAGAAACTTGGTCTGCAGTGCACTGACACTGGAATCCAGTTTTATGCGCAATTTCATCACTAACATTGGTTTTGACATATGTTTCTGGAATCCGTTGTTCATCACGTAATTTGTCAGTATTTTTATCCAGTGTCACGCACTGGATCTGTTGTGTGGGGGATTGCTGTGCAGAAGATGATGCCACCTGCTGTGCAGGGGATTGTTGTGCAGGAATTGCTTTCAAGTTGCAATATTCGTACAACTGTATATCAGCTACTTGGATGACAGAAAGTTGCGTAAGGAATCTATTTTTTATGTACGCCTCAACTCCTGCAATACCGTTGCCATCTATGTCAGTGTAACCAAGCACGTGTGAAAATAAATTACTGTGAGGATATATACGTTTTACATCGTTATAGAAGTTTATTCCTGGCACGCCGGCATTTTTTATTGCTAACAGTTCTTTTGGAGTCAAGTGCCGCTTTATCCAAGCAAATTTCTTTTCTGAAGTAAGTATTCTATATAAGTTCTCGTATTCGAGGTCATGCAAAGTAGAACACAGTTGTGCTGCTATACTTTCCGGATTCTTTACTTTGGTTGCATCTGTATATAGTGATGTTGTGGGCACATTTGTTGCTATTACCACTCCATTTCTATCTAAAATATCAGGTTGTTTATGTACTATATTATCTTTTCTAAAATTTTCTGAAGTAGTAGGTTGATCAAATGTTAAAGAGAATATGCGAAAAATAATTATTATATAAAATATAAATAATGGTACTATAAAACACAGTGAGCGGAGCTTATTTTTAAGTAATGCTTGCATATTTACTTGATTTGACAAAAATGGAAATCATCTTAGCTGAGCCGCGAGGTTTTTGTGCCGGGGTAAAAAGAGCTGTGGACATATTAGCTATTACTTTAGAAAAATACAAAAACAAGTGCCAAGTTTATGTGCTACACGAAATTGTTCACAATAAATATATAGTAGAGGACTTTAAGAAACAAGGAGTGGTTTTTGTGAACAGTATCGAGGAAATTGAAGATAATGGAGGAATACTGATCTTCAGCGCGCACGGAGTGTCAAAAAATATAGAAGATGAGGCAAAAAGAAAGGGTATTCAAGTGATTGATGCAACATGTCCTTTAGTCAGCAAAGTGCATAAAGAGGCAAAAAGGTATGAAAACAGTGGTAAAGAATTAATTCTCATTGGGCATGAAAACCATCCAGAAGTTAAGGGAATTAGAGGAAGAGTAAATAATCCTATCATTTTAGTGCAAACTGTGCAGGACGTACACAATTTAAAAGTTAAAGATCCAGATAATTTGTCTTATGTTACACAAACTACGTTAAGCATCGACGATACCCGTGACATTATTGCTGCCCTGAAATTAAGGTTTCCAGGCATAACAGGTCCAGATTTAAAGGACATATGCTATGCAACGCAAAACAGACAAAATGCTGTTAAAAAGCTAGCTAAAATTGTAGACATGGTATTAGTTGTAGGAAGTAAAAATAGCTCAAATTCAAATCGCTTATTAGATCTATGCACTGCCAGAGGAAAAAGAACCTACTTGATTGATAATTACAGCTGTGTGAATAAAAGCTGGTTTCAGGGCGTAGAAAAGATAGGAATCACTGCAGGTGCTTCCGCTCCTGACATATTAGTTGATGAATTAATAGACTACCTAAAAGTAAGTATGAATGTAGAAGTTTCAGTTATGCCAGATGGTATTATTGAAAATGTTCAGTTTAAAATACCGAATCTGATTTAAAACACAACTTATCTACTAAGCTTCTCTTGAAATCACACAAATCAGCATCTATAGCTAAGACGTCATACCGCGATTCATTAGACTTCTTGCATAACCTTATAACAAACTTTTATTGGGAATAGAAACGAAAAACTTACTTGACAAACTCCGCCAGCCCCCTTATCATGAAACTGAAGGTATTCAGTTATCTTCATCTGTGCAGATTAAACAGCAAAAAAACAACGTAGTTGGCGTCTTATTTTTAATTTTTTGCACTATGTGCACCTTATGTCTTCACAATATTCTGGGTTTTTACCTATATAAGCTGAAACGCGCTTATAAGTCGTTTAAGACAGTATAGTACGCCAATTTGAAGGATTAGAGAGTGAACACTAATTACCACGGGATTTCTTTTGCCTTTTTTTCTGCTTAGTAAATTTCTTAAACATTTGAGATAAGGTGAGTTGCATTTAAAAGCAGCCAAATTGCAGTGTTTAAGACTTAAAAAACGCCAATACTGAAAATAGATATTAACCGGGGCTTCTTTTGCCTTTTTTTCCGTTTGGTAAATTTCTTAAATATTTATAGCTAAACGACAATCGTCATCCCGCTGCTTGTTAGCGGGATCTAGAGATACCGTGACGGTATGACGAGGGAGAACAGTTAGCGGCTGAGATACCGCGAATGAATCGCGGTATGACGTAGGACTGCTGTCATTCCAGTACTCCTTTTTTTGTCATCCCAGTGCTTGACACTGGGATGGCTTTGTTGCATCGCTACTTATGAAAGGCTAACTATAGTTAGGATTATAAGCAACTTATTGAAAATCTTGTTTTTTTGCAATCAATCTGATCAAATTTAAGAATAGTAATTTATTATTTATATTAATAAATTTAATTCTATTGAAAATAGCTAAAGCATTGAAATTCTTGAATTTTAGCCGGATTAGTGAGTGGTAGTGAAATTTCTTTTACTCAAATTTAGGTATTCACTGACCGTTCTTGTTATAAATACCAGAATAATAAGCTACTGATATTCTCTATCTTTTTTATCTTTAATCCATCATAGCTAGCGGTGCAACAAAGCCCACTGGGATCCAGTTTTCCATATAATCTCATCGAAAACGTTGTATTTTAACGTAAAACATCTATTTTTATGCTTACCAACTTAATAAAATTCCTGGATCCCAGTGGGCTTTGTTGCATAGCACCTTAAGCAGTGATGGTTTACGACAAATTTATGTAATGATTTCAAATTTAGCCATACCAATATCAGTGAATTTGTTGAGCAAATAGCACTTAATTAGTAATTCTTTTTCACGATTTACTTCAGATTTATTCCTAAAGCTAAATCCAAATACTTGCTTCAACCTTGAGAAAAATCCTTCTATGTAAGATCTCTTTCCATAAATTGCTTCCTTTTTCCACTCTTTTACACCATCTTGTCCATATAATTTTATTAACCTAATAGCAGCATTTCTGTCAGACATATAATCTATTTTTGAATGTTCTGCTGCATCCTTTTTTGGTAGAACTTTTGTCTTTATATCGTATTTCTTACACAATTTATAAAGTTTGTGCCTATCGTATACCCTATCTGCATATAATGCTTTTATTTTGTGCTGAAAATTAACTTCTTCAAGCAAATCGCAAGCTCCATAGTGGTCAGAGTAGACGCCATTACTGTATCTTGCAGCTATAGCTTTTTTACTATTCACACTTAACATAACATGTAACTTTCTTACTTGCTCGTAGCTTCGGTACTTTCTATCTGCACTGTTTTCCTTACTGTGGCCAGGAGTGTTACTGTAAATGCTGATACTTGTGCTATCTATGATAATTTCAATATTTTCCATGTTGCTTTTATCAACCCTGCAATCATTTATCTTAATATTAAGTTTTTTAAACCTTCTTGATGCTTGTGAATAGCTGATAACTGCCAAATTTTTTCCTATTTGTTGCAGATATCCTTTTATAAACCCCACCGTTTGTCTTAAACCAATTCTAAAAAGATTGACAATTATATGCACCAAAATTACGACTTTATCACTGTAAATATTGTTGCCACCCTGCATTTTGGCCCAATTTCATACCAATTTTCGATAGCTTCATCGATGTAACGAAAAATATTTCCCCTTTTTTCAAGGAATTTGTTATATTCGTTTTGGTTACTGACTTTCATTTTCTGTGGCATATTTTTTCTTCAACAGTTAAATGGTTATTTATAATGAATTTTGTCAGTAGCCACCAGATTTTTTCGGTTGCTATGCAACAAAGCCATCCCAGTGTCTGGGCACTGGGATGACACCATTCTTTTTTCTGGATTCCAGACTGGAATGACACCGTCTTGGATGGAAACCAGTGTCAGCTACTTTCATGACACCATCATAAGGTGAAACTGGATCCCAGTGTCTGGGCACTGGGATGACAAGAAGAGGGCACTGGGATGACAGGAGAAGGGGCTACTGCCGTCATAAAGGAACCAGTGTCAGCTACTCGGATGATACCTTTTTCTACTTAATTTGGGTTATGCAAGAAGTCTATTCGCGGTATCTCAGCATAGATTCCGCTAACACGTAGCGGGATGACGGTTGTCGGTAAGCCTAAGTCAGTTTAGCTATATGCTTTTAATTCCCCCAAAAGGAGAATTAAATATATGAGATTCTAGTTGATATAATTTAATGAATGGTTAGTTTAAATTACTAATTACTTAAGAAATTTTGATAATATTTAATCCACTCGCTTTTCTATTTTCCATATCGCGATGGGCTTGAATTATTTCATCAAATTTATATTTTTTATTGATCCGTACAGTTAAAAGTTTTTTTCTTATCATCTCGAAGATTTCCATTGTGGTAAGCACTAATGTGAATCTATCATGCTTATAATGGTATATTGAGGTTCCAGTTGCAAATAACGAACGTGAACTAAGTAAAGAAAAACTAATAGGAGCGTTACCTGATATCTGCCCATAGGAAACGTATATGCCGAACCTGCCTAAAGATTCAAAAGAGAGCTTGCTTGTAGCGTAACCTATGGGGTCATACACTGCACCTACTCCTCTGTTTTGCGTAATCTCCATAATTTTAGAAACGAAGTCTTTATCATTGTAGTTTATTGCGTATGTGCAGCCACTTTGTAAAGCTGTCTTCATTTTTTCATCAGAGCTTACAGAGCCTATCACTACACCTTTTTTATCCTTTGCCCATTGGCATATTATTTGTCCTAAACCACCATTAGCCCCATGAACTAGCACGAAAGCACCAGGCCTAATTTTATAAGATTGATTAACTAAATAGTGAGCTGTCATACCTTTAAACAGCACTGCAGCAGCAACTTCATCAGATATGTCATCTGGAATTTTTATCAGATATTTCTGGTGTATAACGCGCTTTTCACAATATGCCCCTGGAGGAGCTGTGCAATATCCAACTCTATCTCCAACCTTCAATCCATCACTGATTTTTTTACCAAGCTTTTCAATAACTCCCACTGCTTCTACCCCAAGCACTGATGGTAAATTTTTAATTTTGCGCGTACCTTTTCTGTGCTCTAAATCATAACGATTTAAGCCAATAGTTGTGTGACGTACTAAAACTTCCTCGCCTTTTGGCTCACCTATATTCTTATCTACAAATTCTAATACTTCTGGTCCCCCAGTTTTTTTAATTTGTATAGCTCTAACCATGATGAATGTAAGATAAAAACTTTCATTATGTTATCTAACAATTAATATTTTGCAAAGTTATTGTTTCCACAATCAATAGACTTCTTGCGTTACCTCCTGTCATTCCAGCGCGTGACGCTGGAATCCAGATACGATTTCATCATATAAATCTTTCCATTCTTGATTTGTTTTTTCAATTAAGTTTATTTTCCATTTTCTCTGCCAGCTTTTTAGAAGCTTTTCTTTACTAATTGCTAAATTTATGTCTTGAAACTCCTCAAAGTAGACTAATTTACTAACATTGTACTTTGACGTGAAACCGGAAATGGCTTTGCTTTTATGCTCCCAAATTCGTTTAATTAAATTTGATGTTATACCTATATACAGGGTTCCATTTCGTTCACTTGCAAGTATATAAACATAATAACTTTTCATATATAGTAACCTGGATCCCAGTGGGCTTTGTTGCATAGCAACCGAAAAAATCTGGTGGCTACTGACAAAATTCATTATAAATAACCATTTAACTGTTGAAGAAAAAATATGCCACAGAAAATGAAAGTCAGTAACCAAAACGAATATAACAAATTCCTTGAAAAAAGGGGAAATATTTTTCGTTACATCGATGAAGCTATCGAAAATTGGTATGAAAATAGTCCAAAAATGCAGGGCGGCAACTATATTTACAGTGATAAAGTCGTAATTTTGGTGCATATAATTGTCAATCTTTTTAGAATTGGTTTAAGACAAACGGTGGGGTTTATAAAAGGATATCTGCAACAAATAGGAAAAAATTTGGCAGTTATCAGCTATTCACAAGCATCAAGAAGGTTTAAAAAACTTAATATTAAGATAAATGATTGCAGGGTTGATAAAAGCAACATGGAAAATATTGAAATTATCATAGATAGCACAAGTATCAGCATTTACAGTAACACTCCTGGCCACAGTAAGGAAAACAGTGCAGATAGAAAGTACCGAAGCTACGAGCAAGTAAGAAAGTTACATGTTATGTTAAGTGTGAATAGTAAAAAAGCTATAGCTGCAAGATACAGTAATGGCGTCTACTCTGACCACTATGGAGCTTGCGATTTGCTTGAAGAAGTTAATTTTCAGCACAAAATAAAAGCATTATATGCAGATAGGGCATACGATAGGCACAAACTTTATAAATTGTGTAAGAAATACGATATAAAGACAAAAGTTCTACCAAAAAAGGATGCAGCAGAACATTCAAAAATAGATTATATGTCTGACAGAAATGCTGCTATTAGGTTAATAAAATTATATGGACAAGATGGTGTAAAAGAGTGGAAAAAGGAAGCAATTTATGGAAAGAGATCTTACATAGAAGGATTTTTCTCAAGGTTGAAGCAAGTATTTGGATTTAGCTTTAGGAATAAATCTGAAGTAAATCGTGAAAAAGAATTACTAATTAAGTGCTATTTGCTCAACAAATTCACTGATATTGGTATGGCTAAATTTGAAATCATTACATAAATTTGTCGTAAACCATCACTGCTTAAGGTGCTATGCAACAAAGCCATCCCAGTGTCAAGCACTGGGATGACACCATTTGTTGTAAACTCACTTTTACTCTATGGTTATACTACCTTGCCGCTATCCTGAACGGATACCTTCTTTCAGCTTTGGATGACAATAGGAAAAAGTTTGTTACTTAAGCTTAAAAAACGTGTATGATAGTGTTATTTCGCTCAAATCTTTTGTATTACTATCAAGCATTATCTCAGGATCTATATAGAAAGATACGGGCATAGCAGCTTTTTGTTTTGGCAGCAACATTTGCTCTTCAAAACAAAAGCATGCAACTTTATTGAAATACTTACCTGCTTTAAAAGGCGTAACATTATACACCGCCATTCCAAATGAAGGCTGATCAGATAGATTTTTTGCGTAATAAAACGCTAAACTTTGTTCTCCTATGTTTACGTCAACGTAGTTAGTTTCTGATTTAAATTCCCAAGGTAGATCGGACATTATATCAGCATTGAAGTGAACCCTGATTTTTTGGTCAGTTGCACTTATTGTTGCATTAGTTACTTTTCTTGTTGTGCCACCATATCCAGTAGCTTTGCAAAAAATGCTGTATAGAGGCACCGATGCATATGCAAGACATAGCATCAACACGACTAAAGATATTAAAAAGAAAACTATAGAATTCTTACTACCTTTCCTTAAAAAGGAAAACATCTAGTCCCTATTATTGAACAAGTTAAGTAACCTGAGTAGATTGAGAAATATGTTAATAAAGTTAAAATAAAGATCAGTTGCACCCAGTATTGCCAATTTAGTAGTAGCGACTTCTGATCCGTCGTTATATTTATAATAAACGTCCTTGATTCTTTGAGCATCATACGCAGTCATTAAGGTAAAGACTATTACTGATATGAACGATATTGCAAAGTAGAGAGGACTACTTCCAAGGAATAAATTTACTACGGATGCTATAATTATCCCCAAGACTCCCATAATCAAGAAAGAGCCCATACTTGTAAGATCTCTTTTTGTGGTATTACCATATAAAGCCATAGAGCCAAACATAATTGATGTAATGAAAAACGCTCTTGCTATATTTTCTGCAGTATAAACTATAAAAATATAAGATAAGGAAAGCCCCATTAACACTGAGAACGAGAAAAATATAGTAACGGCAGACTGAGCACTTAGGTGTTGAATTCTATACCGCATATAGATCACCAATGCAGCTGGAGAGAATATTATCACAAGCGACAGAACAGGATTAGAATGAATTACCTGAAAAAGACCAGAAAATACCGTTAGAAACGCAACAAGCCCTGTAACGCCTAAAGCTAAAGCCATGTAGTTATATACTTTAGTTAGGTAACTTCTAAGCCCAGCACTATAATAAGCGCCTTGAGCGCGGACATCCTGTTCATTTCTCATGTAAGACATAAATATAACTCCTTTTGTCTATTATTTAACACATTATAATATAAAACCACATTTTTATCAAGTATTTTTATTATAAACAGCTATGCGCTGGCATTTGTTTTAATATAAATAGAATATAGGCCTATTGCTGCTGCATTTGAAACATTTAAGCTGTCAATTACGTTTGACATTGGTATTTTTAAAAGATAATCACAATTTTCTTTAACTAACCTCCGCATTCCTTTCTCTTCGGAACCAAAAATAATTACTCTTTTTTTCTCAAAGCTCTTTATTTCATCTATATTTTCTTTAGCATTGCAATCAAACCCGTAACACCAGTAGCCGACCTCTTTCAAATACTGCATAGTTTTTACTATATTTGTAACGTATATTAGCGGGACAATATCTAATGCCCCACTTGCTGCTTTTGCAATAGATGCATTTTCACTCGGTGAATGGTTATGTGGTAAAACCAATGCGTTGACATTAAAACAAGCTGAAGTTCTTAAAATCGACCCAATATTGTGCGTGTCAGTGACTTGATCTAAAATGACTATGGTAGAGCTATCGTTCGAGCTTTCAGCTATTTCTTCAATGCTTAAGTTATAAAGAATAGGGGCAACATTTAAAGCAATTCCCTGATGGTTAGCACCTTTGGGTAAAACGTCATTAAGTATTTTGTTTTCTACTAATCGAACTTTAATGCCCTTACTGTCTACACATTGCCTAATTTCTTTTTCGTGTTCTCTATAGAAATTTTCTGTTGCTAACAGTTCTATACACCGCCTATTTTTATTCTTCAGTGCTGACATGCAGGTATGCTTTCCATACAGCCAAAAATTCTCATTAGTTTTTGACGATTTCATCGTATTATTGAAAATCGGGTTTTTATAGAATAAGCAACATTTTACTATGTTTAGATATTGTTGTAAAATTATACAATTCGATTAATGCGTTTATGTCGGACGATAAGTTGGATTGGCAAAAAAATGTTAAGCCAATAGAATGTAGAAAAGTTACTTTGAAAGTTGATCATAAAGTAAATATAAAGTCTATGGTTGATAAAGGTACCTCCGACTTACAAGGGAATTTTCTTAATACCAATAATGGTAATTCATCATTTTGTCTTGACTACAACACAAAATCAAAGATTGATAGGGGTAAATATTTTATAAGCGATAAGCTCGATTTGCATGGCTATAATATAGAGGATGCTTACTGTAAATTGATAGATTTTATTATCAAAAATTATCGAGCAGGAAATAGATGTTTATTGGTAATTACGGGATACGGCAGTGCAACAAATAAAACAGACACTATAAAGAGTAACTAAAATAAATGGTTAAATGACACTAAAATCCAGCATATGGTTCTATACTACCAGCAAGCTACGAAAAAACATGGTGGTAAAGGAGCTTTTTATGTTTTATTAAGAAGGAATAAAAACCTTGAGTCCTGATACTTAAAATTCCTTTTAAGCCTTAATTTTTCTTGTATAACCATATAAAAATCAGTGTTCGGCAGCGCATGACGCACAATTGTACAAACATTGTAGCCGTTATTCAAGTAGCTATAGAAACGAAAAACTTGCTTGACACCCTCCGCCAGCCCCCCTATCATAGTACTGAAGGTATTCATTTATCTTCAATCTGTGCAGATTAAACGACAACAGTATTACGTAATTGGCGTCTTATTTTTAATTTCTTGCACTATGCGCACCTTATGTCTTCACAACATTTCTAGCTATATAAGCTGAAACGCGCTTATAAAGCGTTTAAGACAGTATAGAACGCCAATTTGCAGGATTAGAGAGTGACAACTAGCTAACACGGAATATCTTTTGCCTTTTTTTCTGCTTAGTAAATTTCCTAAACATTTATGACTAAAGGTTAGTTGCATTAAAAAGCAGCTGAGTCGCGGTTATTAGACGTTTAAAACATAAAAAAACGCCAATGTTTTTAAATAGATATTAGCCGGGGTTTCTTTTGCCTTTTTTTTCGTTTGGTAAATTTCTTAATATTTGTAGCTAGAGACTCTCATCTTTAGCGAGCTTCAAGGTAATTGGTTGCTATTTGCGAAAATATTTGCATAATTTAAGCAACATTAATTGATAAAAATTAACTATGGAGCTTAATAAGATTGCAGCATCGATTTTACTTTCTGGGCTAATCATTATGATAGTCAGCAACGTAGTTGATATGCTGTATAGTCCAGAGGAATATAAGATTGAACACCAAACGATAGTAGCTGCTGAGCCTCAGCAAAAAATTGAGCAAGTGGCGCTTGATATTGGAGCGCTCATGCAGAATGCTAGCTTTGAGAAAGGTAAATCAGCAGCGAAAAAATGTATAGCTTGCCATAGTTTTGAGAAAAGTGGAATGAATAAAGTAGGACCAAATTTATGGAACGTAATTGGAAACAAAAAGGCCCATCTTGGCAACTCATTCAATTACTCAAAAGCAGTGCTTGAAAAAGGTGGAAAATGGGGGTATGAGGAGCTATTTGCCTTTTTAAAGAACCCAAAAGCCTATATAAAAGGTACACGTATGGCATTTGCAGGTATTTCCAATCCACAAGAAATTGCAGATCTAGTCAGCTATTTGCGTTCGATGAGCGATAGTCCGGTTGCTTTGCCAAAGTAGTATGGATTATTGTAAATTGTTTGATGGAAATAATGGTCACATAGCATATCGAAAGCTACAAGGAAAGAAAGCTTCTGTAGTTTTTTTCGGTGGATTTGCATCAAATATGAATGGAACTAAAGCAACTGCTATTTACAAATTTTGCCAAGAAAATGACGTAGCACTTGTGCTATTTGATTACTTTGGTCACGGTAACTCAAGTGGTAATTTTGCCGATTATACAATAAGTGATTGGCAAAAAAATTGTGCTAAAGTGATAAGTGAATTAACTAGTGGTAAACAAATAGTTATAGGTTCAAGTATGGGAGGATGGCTGATGCTGCTCACTGCCCTTCAATTTTCAGAAAAAATTGCAGCATTAATCGGCATATCGTCTGCTCCCGATTTCACTGAAGATTTGATATTCAAGCAATTGTCAGGCAAGCAAAAAGAAGAACTAGATTCTAAAGGTGTAATAGATTTTACTTCAGAGCATTGTACATACAAAATAACTAAAAATTTGATCGAAGATGGCAGAAAGAACCTTCTTTTAAACAAAGAGACAATAGATATAAACTGTCCTGTGCGCTTATTGCATAGCATTAATGATAAAGATGTTCCTTATCAAACTTCATTGAATTTAGCTGAAAAAATCAAGTCAACTGATGTTGAAGTACACTTAATAAAATCAGCAGAGCATAACATGTCTGACAATCATTCACTGGAAGTTTTATTTAAGACCATTAGAGAATTTTGTAACCGTTCACTTATTTGAGCTTTCTTCAATTTAAAGTAAATACAGAAAATTGCTGCCTATAGCTAAACTGACCTTACCCAGAAAAAGTGGAGAGAAAGTTGAGAATGTTTTTTTATAAAAAGAATGATGAATCAAAATGTTCAGGGATGCAATAGTTAATAGTAACGTTGTTTGTTATAAAAAATTTCTATATATTCAAATATAGCAGTTTTAATATGCTGTTTAGAGTGCTTAGAAGTGTCTATTGGTAACTCCCTTTTTAGAGAACTTTTCTACAACAGAATTGTCGTAACAACAACCTTTATGGCTCATCTATATTCTTTATGGCTAAGAGATATTGATAACCTTGTGAAGTATATTGTGAACCTTGATCACTATGTAACAGTAGGTTTTTGGCAGGTTTACGTTTATTAACGGCCATTAATACAGAGTCCATGACCAATTGTTTATTCATTGAACTACTCATTGACCAGCCAATCACCATATGTGAGTATAGGTCGATTACTGCTGCCAAATATAGCCATCCTTCTTTGGTTTTTATATAAGTAATCCCATACTTTATTTGGTTGATCGACAATAAAGTTTTGGTCTAATATTACGACTCTACTGTCCGTTTGTTGTTTCTTAATTTTAAATTTTCTTCTCAATATAGCCTGAATACCATTTTTCTGCATAATACTTTGCACTGTTTTCAAGTTGCAACTTTTACCCAAAGCCTTTAATTCAGCATGAATTTTACGAGCTCCATATCTACATTTAGAAGCTTTTTTTGAATATCTGCTTTTATTTGCTAATTCTCTATTGCTTATTTCCCTCGCAGCCCACTTATAGTAGCCACTAGCAGATACATTCAAAATCCTACATAATTCCCGTACTTTATAGCAGCTGCTATGTTCTTTTATAAAAAAATATTTTACTCTTTTTGACTGCCCAGGGCTTTTTTTTAAATGTCTCTCTCTCTTGTTACTCTTGCTAACTCTTTCTTTAAATCAAATCTTTCTTTGTCGTAAGGAGCTACATTACCCCTACCTGGAAAAGCATTTGCTACTGACTTCTTTTCGTTATATTTTTTTATCCACTTACCTAATACGTTAGAGCTTATACCTAGATCTTTTGCTACTTTCGAAATTGTTTCTCCTCTTTCTTTAAAAAGTTTTACAGCTTCTTCTTTCAACTCTGCTGTATATTCTCTTCCATTTGACATATTGTACCTCTCTATAAAAACATTTTTTTATTATAAAAACGTACCAACTTTCTCTCCACTTTTTCTGGGTAAGGTCACTTTAGCTATAGCAGTTAACTTTGCAGTTAACTTTTACAGCGTTTCAAGGTATAGTTTTTATAATAAAGTGTTCGAATATACATGAAAACCATTTTAGCTGTTGAAACAAGCTGCGACGAAACTGCAGTAGCGATTGTAAATAGTGACAAGCAAGTCCTTGCTCACGAAATTCTCTCCCAAGCAGAACACAAAAAACGCGGTGGCGTAATCCCTGAGATAGCGTCACGTGCTCATATGGAGCATTTAAGTGGTCTAATAAAAAGCGCTGTAGAAAAATCTAACCTCAATTTTCGCGATTTGGACGCGATTGCAGCAACATCAGGACCAGGACTCATAGGTGGACTAATAGTTGGTACAATGATGGCTAAAGCAATTGCGCATGTAGCACAAAAACCGTTCATTGCAGTGAATCACTTAGAAGCACATGCATTGGTTATTAGGTTACTGCATGAGGTAAAATTTCCATTTTTAGTCCTACTAATATCAGGTGGTCACTGTCAATTTTTAATTGCACAGGATGTAGGTAAATATATTAAACTCGGGAAGACACTCGATGACTCGTTAGGAGAAGCATTTGATAAAGTTGCTAAGATGCTGGGTTTAAGCTATCCCGGAGGACCATTAATTGAAAAGTTAGCTAAAAAAGGCAATGGTGCAAGATTTAAACTGCCAAGGGCAATGATAAAACGTTCTGGATGTAATTTTTCGTTTTCTGGAATCAAGACAGCAGTAAAAAACTTAGTGCAGAAACTCGAAATAAGCGAGCAAAATGTGTGTGATGTATGTGCTTCATTTCAAGAGTGTATTAGTGACATACTGCTGGACAGGGTTAGTAATGCGATTATTATGGCCGAATCTTTAAATATCAAAATCAATGACTTTGTGATTACCGGCGGAGTTGCAGCAAATAATTTCTTGAGAGAAAAATTGAAAAAACACACAAACTTAAATATATTTTTTCCCCCTAATAACCTATGTACAGATAATGCAGTGATGGTTGGATGGGCAGGAATTGAAATGTTAAGGAAAAACTATATCGATTCTCTCAATTTTGCACCAAGGCCAAAGTGGGAGTTGGAGAGTTATTAAAAACTCTCAATTTTGAATTAGGTAATGAAGGAAATATTAACTATACTTCTTTGTTTATATTTCCTATTCACATATATTAATATTTTACTCACTTAAAGTAAGCTAACTGCCGTTATTAATATTTTTGTAATAAAAATTGTATATGGTGCATGTAATCAAATTAAGAGGAAGATTGTGGAAATTACGCCATCAATAAAAAAAGAATTGAAGCAAAGTACTCTATATGTTTGCCTAGAAAAATGCAAAAGTGCATTTTGGTTTATCTTTTGGTTTAGTGCGGGAATCAATTTATTAATGTTATTCCTACCACTTTATACCTCTCAAGTGCTTGATCGGGTGATATCGAGCGAAAGTGTATCAACACTAACTATGCTGACAATTATCACTTTATCTGCATTTGCATGTTCTGCAATGCTTGAAACTTGTCGATATTTAGCCATGGCAAAAATAGGTGATTGGATCGATAAAACTGCAACACCAGATCTGATAGTAAGGTCAATCAGGCTAACGTCAGTGCAGAGCTCAACTTCAAGTGGTGAAGCAATACGAGATCTCGGAGTGATAAAAAATTTCATTACAGGAAATGGTATATTCTCACTGTTTGATACTCCATGGTCGTTAATTTACCTTGTTGTGATTTTCATGATACATACCTCCACGGGGTTTATAGCTATTACTGGAATTATTATATTAGTCTCTATGGCAATATGGAATGAACTTGCCACTAAACGAATATTACAAGAAACCAACGAAGAAACTATACGGAATATCAATGCTATAGATGTTGCAACAAGAAATGCAGAAGTGGTTGAAGCTATGGGCATGTCAGAATTCATAGTCTCTGATTGGTGTAAACGAAATGATCAGAATCGAGCAATGCAAATTAAAGCACAAAATCGCTCTAATGTAATTACTGGAATCACTAAGTTTTTGCGCTCAACTCTGCAAATATCAGTAATTGGAACAGGTGCATTACTTGCAATCACAGCTCATAAGACTGCTGGTAGCATCATCGCTGCTTCAATTTTAATGGGTAGAGTATTAGCACCATTTGACGCTGCGGTTCATACTTGGAAGTTTTTAAATCAGGCTAGAATGTCATATGGAAGGCTACAAAGACTTATATTAACATCGCCAAAAAGAGAGCAAACGATGGCTCTACCAGAACCTGAAGGAAAATTGGAATTTGATAGAGTATTTTTTACTCCTTATGGAAGCAATAAGCCGACAGTAAAAGGAATATCATTCATTATAGATCCTGGAGATGTAGTTGGTGTTATTGGTGCAAGTGCTTCTGGTAAATCCACTATCGCAAAATTAACTGTTGGTGTATGGAAGCCAATATCTGGTGTAGTCAGACTAGATGGCGCTGATGTATATACTTGGAATCGAGAAAATTTTGGTAATTATGTTGGCTACTTACCTCAGGATATTGAGTTATTTAACACTAGTGTCAAAGCTAATATTGCTCGCATGAGGCCAGATCCAAATCCTGAAGAAATAATCAAAGCAGCAAAAATTGCAGGAATACATGAACTAATACTAAGCTTACCAAATGGATATGATACAACAATAGGAGGTCCTGGAGGAGTAACGCTCTCTGGCGGCCAAAAACAGCTTCTTGGACTTGCCAGAGCTTTTTATGGTCACACAAAACTTTTAGTACTTGATGAACCAAACGCTAACTTAGATAGCAATGGAGAGGCATGCTTAATTAATGCAATTGGCATTGCAAGAAAACAAAATACTACTACTGTTATCATCACTCACAAGCTACCGTTATTGTCCGTAGTTGATAAGGTGATCCTCATGTCAGATGGTGTCATTTACGCTATGGGACCAAAAGATGAGATTTTGAGCAAATTAGTTGCTCCATCATCAAATACCACAGAAGATGAGCGCTCT
This sequence comes from Wolbachia endosymbiont of Rhagoletis indifferens, assembly GCF_048537595.1. Classification (NCBI taxonomy): domain Bacteria; kingdom Pseudomonadati; phylum Pseudomonadota; class Alphaproteobacteria; order Rickettsiales; family Anaplasmataceae; genus Wolbachia; species Wolbachia endosymbiont of Rhagoletis indifferens. The sequence goes on from NZ_CP175923.1 coordinate 64,261, forward strand.
TCAGCAAATGGTTAGCTTACTTACACTAAATTCTGTATCTGAAATAACAACTGTTCCAGAGAAATATATATTTCTTTACCATTAGAAATAATATTACAAGAATAGTAAATAGATTAATAACTCCTATTAATTAAAGTTAATCGGCAGATATAGCTAAAGTGGCTTAGGTTTACCTACAATTTGAAAAACAACAAATTCGTCATTCCGCTACTCGTTAGCGCCGCGGCGCATAAGTGTTGAAAGTGCAATCACACAAGGTGATTAATGGTATGTAAATCTCCTCTTGATATCAACCTTCGTTGTTGGGAAAGCAGATAAACCACGTCGAAAATTCGCTTAAACCTTCTAACCACAGGCAAAAAGGCGCTTTTTTAATTTATTTTATTACCATTGAAATTTATGCCGTTAACCACCTTATATAATGCCACTTATAGCACTTTCAACACTTATGCGCCGCGGCGGTATGACGTAGAGAAACCTTTCTTGGGTTAGCTATAGTGTATATTTCTAATTAATGAACTTTCTTAATCTATTGTTTAAATAACTTAATATTAGTAGTGGTTTTATAAAAAAATTATAATATAAATAATGTTGCTGCGAAAATTTATAACAATATTTCCCTCTAACGTTTAATGAATTTCAATAAATTGCCTTTTTAATTCTAGATAAGTATATGCTTTGTTAATATGTTTAGTTCAAAATCCAAAAGTAAGTTTATGCTTTCTATTGGAGAAGAAGGCATAATGTTACTATATTTTAAAAATAATACTTTAAATAAAAGGTATTTTGTTAAGGGCAAAAACGATAAAGCAGTTTCCGATTTAATTTCATGTCTTTCATCAGACAAAAAAGCACCTTTATACCTGGTGCTTAATCATGCAGATCAAAATTACTCGCTACAGTTTATTACAAGGGCAAACAAGATTAGTGCCTATCTATCAGCAAAAACAAAGATGGAGCATTTTTCTCGTAATAATGACATAAGTTCAGTTTTTTTGGTTGAGAAGCCAAACAAATTCAATCAAAACTGGTGCTATCTTCTTGTTTCATCAAAAGCAAAGCATTTAGTAGAATATTGGTTGAATGTGTTTATTGAGATAGGCTCCAACTTTAAGGGAATATTAATGTTTCCTATAGAAATAAGTAATATAACAAAAAAGATTCTACATAAAGATCCTAATAATTGGAAAATTATAGTTGCTGCAACTAAAACGGGAGGCTATAGACAAGTGGTTCTTAAAGAGAATAAAATGGTATTTACGCGTTTAACATCATTTACTAATGATAATTTACCAGGAATTATTGCTGGTGGAATATATCAGGAAGTGCAAGATACTATTCGATCCTTAACTAAGTTTGGGTTTGAAAAAAATAACCCTATCGACCTTTGCATCATAGTGTCAGAAGATATTAAAGCTAGTTTATCAGTCATAAATTTTTCAGAGAACAGTGTGAACATATTAACTCCATATGAGTTAGGCAAACTATTAGGAGCAGAACTAGCTATAAGTGAAAAAGATAACTTTTGCGATACTATAATTTTGTTTCATAGCTTTAAGAATAAGCCAACAGCTATTTTTAATACAAAGGAAACTAAAGAATTTTATCTATTCAATTACCTTTATTTAAACTCTCCTCAAATTTTTCTATACTTTGCTTTGGTTTTAGTTGTAATTAACATCCTTTGTTTGCTAAATTTGTATTCAAATTTCAATGTCGCTGATAATTTATCCGCAAAGCAGAGCACCTTAAATAACCAATTAACAAAACTTAGCCAAAGCTATAATGTAAAAAAAATAGATGAAATTTATGATTTTATTAATATCAATAATATTTTATCAAAAATAGAATACTCTCCTCTTACACAAGTTAAGTATGTAGAAAAGTTAAAAGTACCAGGTATAGAACTTCGATCATTTGAATGGAATTATAATGAGGCAAAAAGTTATATTACTACAACTTTAAGGTTTAATTTTCGATCCGGTGAAAATATTTCCTATCAATACGAGAAACTACGAAAAAATTTAAACGATAATTTTCGTACCTATGACATTAATATTTCTAACTTACCTGCTGCTAAAGGGCAAAATCTATCTATTGATGTTGAAATAGGAGAGGCAATGTAGATTAATGACTATCTCTCAATTAAAAAGAAAAGCTACAATTCAGTTTATATCGTATTTGTTATTATCTGTTGGATTAATAGGGTTATTAACATATGTTGTTATCTATAACGAAAAGGTTTATAATAAAAACCAAATTGCGATTGATAAAATACGTTCTATTAATTTACAGATTACTGGAATTCAAAAAAAGGAAGTTGTTCTAAATAGAAACCTAGATTTATGGAAAAAAATTTCTTCTTCAAATTTACACAGTAGCAGATACATTGCAAATTTAAATTTCGAGCTTAGCAAGTTATATAAAAAGTACTATATATTAGAACCTGAAATATCAATTTCTATACCCGAAGAAGTTGAGCTCCACAACAAAAGTGAACGCACAAAAGTAATAAAAAGTGAAGTGGCCCTAAATTTAAGCTCAATCAGCGATAAGCATATTTTTTTATTTCTACAGTCTATTCCAAATCTGCCTGGTTATGTTATGATCAAATCTCTTATTTTAAACAAGCAGAGAAATATTGATGCTGCAACTATGAATCAGATTTTGAATGGTAATATGATAGAGATAGTGAGAGCTAATATAGTCTTTGATTGGTATACTATATTAAGTAGATAAGATAATGAATATAAAGCTGTTTTTTATTTTTACGCTACTCATTTCCAATGTTAATGCATATTGCAGTTGTGAAGATATCATAGAAAGCATAGAAATTTGTAAGGAGTATTCTTGCCGACAATATATTGGCAATGAAGATTTTATTGAGCATAAAATATTAGGATTAAATAGTGGAAATTTATGCGTATATATAGAAAAACAAGGTAATGATGAAATGGTTTGTCATCATTCTCAGTATGGAATGATGATAGAAAAAAGATATTTTGAAAGTGTTCTTAAAGTTGGCAATCAAGAAATCGATGATTTTATTGATATAGCAAATTTGCGTGCAAAAGAGTGTTTCTTTATTAACAATCAAAAACTAAGCTATACAGATCGGGACGATATAATAAGAGAAGCAGTGGAAAGTGACTTTGACGTTTTGTCACAATATAGTAACGTAAAAAGCATTTTTTTTGATGAAGAGCCAGTTAATAGAATGGTCAATGAAATGGAAAAGTTCAATTTACGGTCTTCAAGAGCTGCAAAAGAGGAGGTATCAGATAATTTCAACTGTAAGGTAGTGAGTTTAGACTCAATTTTATATCTTTCTCCCGATACATGGAAAATATGGGTAAATGGAAAGCTGTTTATAAATACTAAGGATTTAAAAGTGCACTCAGTCACTGAAAATTGTGTGACTTTTGTATGGGCCGTAGATCAAAAAGCAATAAAAAAGCATGCGAATGATTCTCAAAATGTATATCTTGGACATGAGAGTATTATGTTTACGCTTTATCCAAAACAAAAATTTGACTTGGATAGCTTATCTATTAAATAATTTAGTATATAGCCAAAGTGACTTAGGTTTACCGACAATTTGAAGAACCGTCATCCCGCTGCTTGTTAGCTGATGAGATACCGCGGGTCTATACATGCGCTTGTAGCTCAGTTGGATAGAGCGTTGCCCTCCGGAGGCAAAGGCCGTGGGTTCGAATCCCTCCAAGCGCACTTTTAATTAAATTTGACAATAGTACTTTCATATAAGATAATAAAGGGATTTATTTAGAGCATAATTATGTCTGGTGGTACCATAAACAAAGTCATACTAGTTGGTAATTTAGGAAAAGATCCTGAAATTAGGACTACACAAAATGGAAAAGAGATGGCAAGTTTTTCAATAGCCACATCCGAAAGTTGGACTGACAAACTTTCCGGTATGCGCTCTGAAAAGACAGAATGGCATAATATCGTAATTTTTAGTGAAGGATTAGTAAAAGTCGTCAAAGATTTTGCACGTAAAGGCAGTAAAGTTTATGTTGAAGGTTCTTTGAGAACTAGAAAATGGACTGACCAAAACGGTAGTGAAAGATACACAACAGAGGTGGTTCTATATAATTTTAATAGTGCTCTTACTCTCTTGGATTCGCGACCAAATTCCGATTACAAGCCGAGTGAATACAAGCAAAATGAAACAGAACAAAAAAATAAGCACGAAAGTTTTGACAACGATATAAAAGATGAACTAATCGACGATGAAATACCATTTTAACAATTTAAATTGAAATCTACATTTTTATGGACTGCTTGTGTTACTCCATTTAATTGCAATGGGGATAGCATAGATTATAGCAGTTTGCAGCGTTTACTGACAATGCAAGTTAAAGCTGAAAATGGTGTAGTGTTGCTGGGTAGCACCGGTGAAAGCCTATCGCTCACTGATTCTGAAAAGCATACATTAGTTGAATTTGTATGTAAGCTAAAATTAAATACGAAAATTATAATTGGTGTACCAGGAGTGAATCTATATCAGACTCTTGAATGGCTTGATTTTTGCAAGGGTATGCCTATTCACGGCTATCTAATGACAACTCCCATTTATGCAAAGCCCGGAATTATGGGGCAGACTTTATGGTTTGAAAAGCTGCTTGAGAAAGCACATGTGCCGGCTATGTTTTACAATATTCCATCGAGAGCAGGAGTGAGTCTTCACGCTGAAACTGTACGCAACTTATCCAGCCACGAAAAATTTTGGGCTATCAAAGATTCAAGTGGCACCGTTGATACTTTAGCTCAGTATAAGAAAGTTGCTCCAAATATTGAGGTCTTTTGCGGAGATGATAATATGATATCCGATATGGCCGCTTATGGTGCGGCTGGTCTGGTTTCCGTTGCTTCCAATGTTTGGCCACATGTAGCACATGAATATGTTAAGCAATGCCTACTGTCATTCCAGCACGTAACTAGAAAAAAAACAACTCCTCAAATGACAGGAAATGACATAAAAAGTTCAACAGATATCTGGCAACAAGCTTGCAAAGCTCTATTTATTGCCAGCAACCCAATACCCACTAAAGCACTTTTGCATGATATTGGTCTTATAGAACATCAAACTGTCCGCCTACCACTCAGCACAGAAGACTTGCCTTCTGTTGAGATATTAAGGCAAGCCAATAAAATGATTCTTGGATGGAAAGAACTGACTGACCTTACCCAGAAAAAGTAGAGAGAAAGTTAAGACGTTTTTGGAGTAAAATAAAACGTTTTTTCAAAGAGGTGTAATATGACAAATAGAAGAGAATATACAGCAGAATTTAAATTGGAAGCTGTTAAGCTGGTTAAAGAAACAGGTCAAACAAGTACAAAAATAGCAAAAGATCTAGGTATAGATGGCAGTATGTTAAGTAAATGGGTAAGAAAATATGATGGAAAAATGTCTGGAGCATACGCATTTCCAGGCAAAGGAAAACTAGCTCCTTATGACAAAGAAAGATTTGATCTAAAAAAAGAGTTAGCAAGAGTAAGAAGAGAAAGAGACATTTTAAAAAAAGCCCTGGGATATTTTGCCAAAGAAAAAGAGTAAAATATTCTTTTATAAAAGAGCATAGAAATTGCTATAAAATACAGGAACTATGCAGGGTTTTGTGCTGGTGGTTATTATAAATGGATTGCTAAAGAAAAAAGCAATAAAGAATTAGCAAGGGAAGGACTTCTAGCAGAGATTCAAAAAAAGCATCTAAATGCAGATATGGAGCCCCTAAAATCCATAAAAGCTTTAGGCAAAAATTATAACATCAAAACAGTGCAAAATGTTATGCAGGAAAATGACATTATAGCCAAACTTAGACGAAGATTTAAAACTAAAAAACAACCAAATAATATGGTTATTGCTCCTAATATATTAGATCAAAATTTTATCACTGAGCAACCAAATAAAGTATGGGATTACTTATATAAAAACCAAGGAAGGTTGTTGGCAGCAATAATTCTCACGCATGGTAGTTAATGAGTCATACAATGACAAAACAATTAATTGTGGATTCTTTGCTTATGGCTGTTAACAAACGCAAACCCCCTGAAAATCTACTGTTACATAGCGATCAAGGGTCACAGTATACCTCTCAAAATTACCAATTTCTATTGAATACAAAAAACATCATTTCCAGCATGAGCCATAAGGGCTGTTGTTACGATAATTCTGTTGCAGAAAGCTTCTTCAGTTCACTCAAAAGGGAGCTGCTTATTGATACTTCTCAACATTCTGCTCAACAAACTAGAACTGCCATATTTGAATACATAGAAATCTTTTATAACAAACAACGTAGACATTCTACTATTAACTATTGCATTCCTGCACAATTTGATGCATCATTCTCATGACAAAATCGTCTTAACTTTCTCTCTACTTTTTCTGGGTAAGGTCAGGCCAGTTTTTTGACAACTTTCCTTTACATGCCGGTGCTTCTAGTCTGCATTTTTCTTGAGCTCTCATTTGCGTAACGACGTTGACAAAGTGTAACCAAGGTGTTTCTTTTATAACATATTTTTAACTTACAACCGCCGCGGTATCTCTTAGCCGCTAACAAGTAGCGGAATGACGAATTTGTCGTTTTTTAAATCGTCGGTAAACCAGAATTACTTTAGCTATAACAAAATAGAAATAAGTTGTTGTAAAAAATTTTTCATGGTAAAATTATTTATTTTCACCACATGTTTAAAGGAATTATCACGGATATCGGGACTATAACTGATACTACCACTCACTCCAACTCTGATCAAATTTTCCATATCAAAACACAAAACTTACCCTCTATAAATAAAGGAGACTCAATAGCTTGCTCTGGTGTGTGTTTAACTGTTGTTGATATAATGAGCGATACATTTACAGTCCAAACGTCTCAAGAAACTATGAAGGTTTCTAACTTAAATACGTGGAAGATAGGCAAAAAAATAAATCTCGAACAAGCAATGAGATTAAGTGATAAGATCGATGGCCACCTAGTTCAGGGTCATGTTGACGGGATAGTAAAAATTTTAACAATTGAGCGAAATTTAGATTCTCATGAAATCAAGCTATCATGCCCACAAGAATTAATTAAATTTGTTGCAAAAAAAGGCTCTGTTACACTAGATGGGGTTTCTCTCACAGTGAACTCAGTTATTAATCAGGAATTTACAGTAAATATCACTCCCTATACATGGGAAAATACAACTTTTCAGTACAACAAAGTAAATGATTATCTGAATTTAGAAATTGACATGATCGCTAGGTATTTAGATCAACTGATGCAGCATAAATACAATTAATTTTACAACCTCGTTATTTATAACTATTATATCTTGAAAACCATATAGATATAAAATATGCTTTTCGATAGTCTAATTATCTTCATTGTTGTTCTATGTGTAATAATCTCGATAACTAGAGGCTTTATAAAAGAGCTATGCGCACTAATGTTTCTATTTTTATCAGTTTTTCTGACAGCTAATCACTATGATTTTTTCACTCTAAATTATAGTAAATATTTTGATTCTAAAGTTACGTTAAACATACTCTCTACAATTTCTGTATTTATTATACTTAATCTTATATTGATGATAATAAATAACTGGCTAATGTACATATTATCGCCCATAAGGTTGGGGTTTATCGATAGAGTTACTGGAATCTTTCTCGGAGTGCTTAAAGGAATATTGCTCTCTTATATATTATTTTTTGCTGTGCACTTATATTGCTACACAGTATATGACAAAAAAGAGGAACATTCTGAAATAAAAGCAGAAGACATATTGCCTAATTGGATAATAAATTCACACTCTTATCAGACTTTATTTGTGACAGCAGAAGAAGTAATTGACATGTATGTACCAGAGTCGTTGATACTAAAAATAAAAGAGATCGGTGGAGAAATGGTTGATTAAGAAAAACCTAAAAACAATAAAAAAGAAGAGTAAATATTTATTTATAAATATGTTCATTGGGAGTATTCAAAAAGCCATATGTGTCAGGTTAAGAGCAAATATTCAAAATTGTAAGTCAAAAATATGGTTGAATAACTGTGTGTATAATTATTAATCTTTTCTAAGCATTTTAGCAATGGCTCTTTCTAAATTTCTCGACCCTAAGAATGATGGTGTGCTGCAGTAACAAACAAAGTAATGTTTGTTTTATTGAAGATGAAGGAAGGTCCTTCGAAATCGGTTTTCAGGAGCAGGTTTCAAACCACCTTAAGTGGCTCTATTCAAGAGATAGGGTCATAAGCGTTAAGGAAAAATCAGCATATAAGCTGGAAGGTGTGGATCAGAAAGACGAACGTGAGTGAACCACTGATGAACGTGTCGAAAAGGGAAGTGAACATCGAAAGGGGGAGTGAGTCGTTCTCCTCTGCCAACGTTTGCTCCCAAGCTGCAAGACGAGCACTACAAATTAGCAAAGTACACAAATCAACGAACAAATTGCTAGCGGTGCTTGTTGTTCCATTTGGTTCAAACTCGGATACGATTTCTTCAGAGTTGAATACCAGAACCATCTGCTGCAATAAACCTATAGCCTCTCCAGCTCAGGCTCATCTTGATAGGCTGTTTGGATGCTTAAATTCTTTAAAACCTGTATTTATATCTTGCTTTAGAAAAAGCTTGCTTTGAGGGTGGAACTTAATGAGCTCACATTCTATTCCTAAACTTTTCTTAATTAACTTTAAAATCATAGAAAATACTGTCGTAAAAGCTTGTTCGTGTGAAACTCAACACAATGGATTCTCTGAAAAGCTTTCGAGTATATTATATTTTTAATTTGTAGAATAAGATTTTTTCCTTTTTGCATGTTTCACCTAAAAAGGACATATTTTAGACTTCTTTGTTGAAATAAAACAGAAACAAAAGTGCTGTTTATTGCAGCTTTTGGGTAATTTAATGGTGAAAAATTTAGAGAGAAGTTTTATACACAATCACTGATATTTTCCCTTAAGTTGACGCCATTGGCTGAACAGTTGCTACTTGTTAGCGAGATCTATGCTAAGAGATACCGTGGCGGTATGACGTAGAGCTCGCGTTAGCTATACTTTTATACTCACCAAATCAGTTTGCTTGCTTACAAGCAAACTAGCATAAAAAGTGGTTGTTAAAAAACAACGTTTTCGATGAGATTGCAGGAAGGCTGGATTCTAGTGTCAGCTACTTTCATCTGCCTACCTGCAAATTGCAATGTTCGTACAGTTATGTGTCACGCTACTTGGATGACACCGTTGAAAGAAATGAACCGCCTTTTCAAAATTGTTTTGAATAGAGGAATAACATTCACAAGTAAAATTTCATATTACCATTTTTTAATTTATGTATTATAATAAGCTTAATTTATAAGAAAAACAAAGTTGGAAGGACTAAGCAAAAACTGGGTGATAAGAACGGGAAGATTTTTATCTTCATTGTTTTTTTTACTACTAATTGCGCTATCAATACGTAGTTTTTTATTCGAGCCATTTCATATACCTTCTGGTTCAATGAAAAGCACCCTACTTGAAGGGGATTACATTTTTACTAGTAAATACTCATATGGTTACAGTAAACACTCCTTTCCATTTTCTCCAAACATTTTTAGCGGCAGGATTTTTTACACCCCTCCAAAGCGTGGCGACATAGTAGTTTTCAAACCCACAAAAAACGACAGTATCCGATTTGTTAAGCGGGTAATAGGAACACCGGGCGACAAAGTGCAAATGATAGAGGGAGAATTATACCTAAATGATCAGAAAGTAGAGCGAAGGCAAATTGAAAGTTTTTTTGATTATGAGTCAAATCGTAACATACCAAGATATATAGAAACGCTTTTAAGTGGCAAGGAGCATGAGATTTTGATAGATAACATTTCTAATAAGCTATCATATAACACTCCGGTTTATTATGTACCTAACGATCAATTTTTTGTTATGGGAGACAATAGAAATAATTCTTTAGATAGTAGGTTTCCTGAAGTTGGTTTTGTACCAATGGAAAATATCATTGGGCGTGTAAGCATAGTTGGTTTATCGTTTAAATTGGGAAAGATCGATTGGTTACCATTTAATTTCAGGTTACCTGTTGCTCTGAGATTAAATAGGGTATTGCACAAGGTTGTGTAAGCTTTTTCTACCTATTTGTTAATTCACACAACTCTAAAGAGGAATTTTCTAACTCGGCGATAGCGTTGTTAATTTCATTCAAGTCATTGCCTTGTAAAGCGTCTTTTGCGTTTTGTAATAGGTTTTTCAACTTTTGATCAGTGGAAAAGTTATTATTGTTTTCAACCAAGTGTATGAGTTTATTTCCATTAATTTTAGCGCCTGCAAGGGAACGAGCCTTCATATCTTCATCAAAGCTGTTTATTGACTGGTCAACCATATTTTGAATATCAGCTTCACTCAAGCCAAAACTTGAATTTACTTCAACTGTCTGCTCAATTCCAGTAGCTTTTTCTCTTGCAGTAACAGTCAAGATTCCGTCAACGTTAACTGTGAATTCTATTTCAATTCTTGCAGAACCTGCAGGCAGTGGCGGTATACCTTTTAGTTCAAACTGCGCTAGAGATTTGTTATCCTCTATCATTTCACGTTCTCCCTGACAAACGTGAATTTTCATTGCTGTTTGCCCATCAACATAAGTTGTAAACTCTTTTGTTTCTGAAACTGGTAGTGGCGTATTTCTTGGTATGATTTTTTCAACTATGCCTCCCATAGTTTCTATGCCAAGTGATAAAGGTAGAACATCCAGGAGAATATTCCTATCTTTTGAGCTCGAAGTTAAATCGTGAGCCTGCAGGGCTGCCCCAATGGCAACTGCTTTATCTGGATCCACGTCATTCAGTACTTTATTTCCAAAGAGTTTGACTAGTGAATTTTGAACCAATGGTGTTCTAGTTGCACCACCAACTAAAATTACTCCTTTTATATCATCAATTTTAAGATCTATATCACTTATAGTACGAGTGACTATATTGATAGTCCTATTAACTAAAGGACTTATTGCCGGCTCGAATTCTTCTCTAGTAATTTCGCATTTAAATGACTTGCCGTTAACATTAAATTCGAAGATACCCATAGTGTGATTGCTTAGGTACTCTTTCACAGAGCGTGATTCGATAAGTAAGGAATTTAGTTGCTTAGGGGTTTCTCCAGTCTTTTCTCTATACTTATTAAGCACAATTGAACTCAGAAGATGATCAAAATCATCACCGCCGAGTTTGGTGTCACCACCAACCGCAAGAACTTGAAACACTCCTTGATGCAATTTCAATATCGAAATATCAAATGTTCCACCACCAAGGTCATAAACTGCATATATTCCACTGTTATTGTTCTTTTCAATAGAGTAAGAAAGCGCTGCAGCGGTTGGCTCGTTAACGAGGCGAAGAACTTCTATTCCAGCTAATTTTGCTGCATATTTAGTTGCGTTACGTGCTGAATCGTCAAAGTAAGCTGGCACAGTAATCACTGCTTTTTTTACTTCCAGCCCCTTAGACTTTTTTACCCTCTCACATAAAGCTTTTAATATCTCAGCAGAAATCTCAACAGGAGTAAGATACTTTTCCTCTGCGCATTTTACTCTAATAACTTTTTCACTTTCGTTATCTATTTCAAAATTGAGGCCTTCTTTATTTAATTCTTCAACACTTTTACCCATTAAACGCTTTATTGAGTAGATTGCATTTCGACCGACGTTACAGCCAGTTTTCAATGTATTATCTTCATATGAAATAACAGAAGGCAGTAGCTCTCTTCCTTGCTCATCTTTAAATATTTCTGCATTGCCAGCTTTATTTACCATGGCAATTAAAGAATTGGTAGTACCAAGATCTATACCAAAAACTACTTCACTTGAATTTGGTTCAGAAATTTGAATTGGTTGCATTCTTTTTCACCTCCTCAAATGACTTATATAAATATTTCAATCTTAAGACTTGTGTAGCAGCTCCATCAAAATTCTTTACAGCAAAAGTGTTAATTAGGTTTTTAATGCAACCTTTTATTTTTTCATCAACCATCCTACTTGCAAATTGTAGGTCGTCGCAGTCTAGTAAGTACTCTCTTACCTCCATTGATTCATTTAATATTTCAGAATTCAGATGATCCTTTTTATTTTTTACATTAAAAAGATTCAATAAATGCTCGGCACGTTCTAGTGGTGACTTTAGCACTTGATAAGCTTTGTTGATATTTTCCATATTTTTGGACTGCTTTTCATTTATATCAGTCTTGCTTAGCTCAATATATTTTTTCTCTAACTCATCAAAGCTGATATTGAAAGTTGGTTCAATTTTAAACAATGCAAAATAGCTGCTAGACATGAAAACTCTCTCCACAACCACACTTTCCTTTTTCATTGGGATTTTTGAAAACAAAACCAGATGAGAATTTTTCCTCTACATAATCCATTTCAGAACCAAGAATAAACATGACGGATTTTGGATCGATCAACACTTTAACTTTTTGGTCATCACTACAGGTTTCCTCAATTATCGACTCTAAAGGACGAGTATCATATGCATATTCAATATCATATTTTAAACCAGAACATCCTTTTTGTTTAATTAGCACTCTTATTCCTATTGCTTCTTCTGATTTCTCAAGGTTAGCATGCTTTTTTTGATCCAATAAATACCTTATCCTTTCTACTGCTTCCGCAGTTATAGTGATAAGTTTTTTATTCTTTTTTACAGTTTCACCTCCGCCTACTTCTTGATATTCACCCATGTTCGTAGCTTCTTAATTCTTTTGTTTACTTTGATAGTCATGAATAGCAGCCTTTATAGCATCTTCAGCAAGTACCGAACAGTGTATCTTCACTGGAGGTAAAGACAACTCTTCCACTATTTGAGTATTCTTTATCTGTGTAACGTCACTGATGGTTCTTCCCTTTATCATCTCTGTTAACAAGGAACTTGAAGCAATGGCAGAACCACAACCAAAAGTTTTAAATTTTGCATCTTCAATAACACCTTTGTCATTGACCTTTATCTGCAATTTCATTACATCACCGCACGATGGTGCACCAACTAAACCAGTACCAACACTTGGATCATTTTTATCCAGAGAGCCAACATTCCTTGGATTTTCGTAATGATCTAATATTTTCTCATTATAACTCATAAAATTACCTATAAACCACTACATTTATTATAACACATTTAAGTTAAAAACTAAAGTAAAATACACTAGCAAACGGTATATTTTACTCACGAAATACCCGCAAAGTGAGTGCATTTTACTTTACAAATACACGTATTACATGTCATTCTTTATATTGTAATTAAGTTTATAATTTAAAAAGGAGTATTCCCTTGAGTTTATTTGGTAACCTTTATAAAGGCCTGTTAAAAACTTCTTCTCGCTTTAGCGATGGAGTGAAAAGTATTTTTTCTGGCAAAAAAAAATTAGATCAGTCGCTTTTGGATGAGCTAGAAGAATTGCTAATTAGCATGGACATTGGTCATAAAACTTCTAAGTTGATTATCGATAGGCTCACAAGCATCAAATTTGACAAGGAAGTTGAGCATAACATTATCACACGGCAGTTAATGAACGAGATAGAAGCGATATTAAACCCTGTTGTGCAGCCGTTAATTTTAAATAAAAAACCACATATAATAATGGTGTGCGGAGTAAATGGTAATGGTAAAACCACAACTATAGGTAAACTCGCATATAAATATAAGGAGATGGGAAAGTCCGTTATGCTTGTTGCATGCGACACATTTAGAGCGGCTGCTAGTGAGCAGTTAAATATTTGGGCAGAACGCTCTGGTTGTTCTATCGTTACTGGAGAGTACGGTAGCGACTCTGCAAGTGTGGCATATAGAGCTGTAAGTCAAGCTATAAAAGATAACGTTGATGTTGTTCTAATTGACACAGCAGGAAGGCTGCAAAATAATGTGAACCTTATGGAGGAATTATCAAAAATATATAGAACGATAAAGAAATTGGATGACACTGCCCCTCATGACGTTATTTTAGTTCTTGATGCAACTACCGGCCAAAATGCTTATAGCCAATTAGAAGCATTTAGCAAAATGGTTAATGTTACCGGGCTAATCGTAACAAAGCTAGATGGCACTGCTAAGGGTGGAGTGGTAATTGGACTCGCAGAAGCCTATAAGATAAAGTTATATGCTATAGGAATTGGCGAAAGTATAGAGGACTTAAGGGAGTTTACTAGTAAAGAGTTTGCTGAAGCACTATTTAATTGTAATTAAAAATTTCTCTTAATTCCCTTACGTGACCAAGTTTAATTATCTCAATATCATGAGAAGAGTAATTACCATTTTTAGGCATAATTGCTTTTTTGAATCCTAACTTTTGTGCTTCTTTTAGTCTGAGATCAGCATGCGAGACATTCCTAATTTCTCCTGAAAGTGCAACTTCACCGCAGATTATTGAAGAAGTTGGCAGCGGTAAATTTACTACACTTGAAATAAGGGAAGCAGCAACAGCAAGATCAGCCGATGGTTCCTGTATTTTGAGTCCCCCTGCAATGTTTAGGTATACCTCTTTATCATGCAAAAACATTTTGCAACGAGCATTTAGCACCGCGATGATCATAGCCAATCGATTAATATCCCACCCAACTACTGCCCTTCTTGGGGTTGCCATATTAGTCCCTGCTATTAATGCTTGCACTTCCATTAAAATTGGTCTTGAACCTTCAATTCCTGCAAATACGGCGCTGCCAACTACTTCTCTGTCATGGGCCATCAGAAACAATGATGATGGGTTATCAACAGGCACAAGTCCAGCTTCAGACATCTCAAAAACACCAATTTCATTTGCAGGGCCAAATCTATTTTTAATAGTACGCAAAATGCGATATTGATTACTATTTTCACCCTCAAAATATAGTACTGTATCTACCATATGCTCCAGGGTTTTAGGTCCTGCTATTTGTCCATCTTTCGTTATATGGCCAACTATCAAGAGAGAAACACCATATTGTTTCGCAAGAATGGTTAATTCATGTGCACAAGTACGAACCTGAGTTACAGTTCCTGGTGCTGATGTAATTCTGCTATCATACATTGTTTGTATAGAGTCAATTACTAAGAATTTAATACTTTTATTTTCCTTTATTGTTGCTACTACATCAGTTAAAGACACTGTAGATAAAAGCTTAATTTTAGGTTCATTTATCTTAAGACGCTTTGCTCTGAGACTCACTTGCTCTAAAGATTCCTCGCCAGATACATAAAGACATTCAAAAGAGGAAAGTTGCACAACATTAGCTGCAATTCTAAGCAAAAGGGTAGATTTCCCAATTCCAGGTTCGCCACCAATTAAAATGCTAGCACCTTGAACGATACCCCCACCAAAAACTCTATCTAATTCTTCTATCCCTGTTAGGAAACGACTTGGAATGATAATTTCGCTACCCGATAACGTCTTTATTAAAATTGGCGCAGATATACTTCTTTTGCTCGTTTTTACTGCTATTTCCTCAACAACTGTATCCCAATTGTCACATGCAATACACTTCCCTACCCACCTACCAGTGCTGTGACCACAGGATTGACATACATATACAGTTTTCATTAAAATCAAAATTATTTTGTTATAATTGTAATAAAAATTAGCTGAATAGGCGAAGTAAATCTAAACACTGAGTCTCACAAACGTTGTGGTGCGAAGATAATTGTCATAAGTTGTGCCATTTAAATTCATGCACAATAATTGCACGCACGCTTCCCTCCAGGATCTAAGTAGCCTCTTCTCCTGTCATCTAAGTAGCCCCTTCTCCTGTCATTCCAGTGCTTGACACTGGAATCTTGTTTCAATGTTAAACAAAATACCATAGAATTCAAGAAGACAATTCCTAGAAAATTTCTACATCCAAAAAAAGGCATAAGTCATGTTAATGCTGTTTGAATGAGCTGATATAAAGATAAGCCAAATTTTTACAAGGAAAAGCAATACAAAACCTAGCGATCATAGCAGCATCTGATCTATCTGTTTTATTTCTAAGTAGCTCACTTTTGCCAAAAGCTTTGATTTGGGCTGGCACTTACATTATGTCCCAGGTCATACATAAAATTTTTCACTATAACAACCTGTTGCTTCAAGACACAGATGAATAAGCTCTGCTCCATGATTATTGCACCAAGTCACAAGCTTTTCAAAACCATCTTGGTTGTTGTGAAAAACTTTATGTCGTTTTTTGCTGCCTACCAACAAACAAGCATCAAATTTTTGTTTAGCAATATCTATAACTAAAATAGCATTTGTTTGCATAAAACCGCCTCCAAGACTATAAACAAAATTGAGAGTTCTTGTAAATACGGGATATAATTTCAAAGATACTGTTCAGTCTTTTAACTCTATTGGAAGGAGAGCAAAATCTAATTTTCGGCCTTATTGGCGTTAGTTCACATCCGGCTTCACCCTTCCCTGCAAGATATTTTAGCTCTAATACCTTACATCATAAAGATACAAGTTCATATTTAGAGATTTTGAGTGTATAATTATAAGCAAATTAAATAATTTAAGATGATGACTAATGTATCCAGTGATACAGAATCAATAAAAAGCATGATTGTAAGTATAATAGATCAAAATAAAGGTCACGATATAGTTACTTTCGATGTGCAGAATAGAACCATTATTGCAAAATATATGATTATTGCATCTGGTGATTCAAGTCGCCATGTGAAAGCGTTAGCTGAACACGTAATAAAAAGTCTCGAGCGACATGATAAAATAGATGTAGAAGGTATGGATGAAGGCAATTGGGTGGTTTTGAATTTTCAAGGCATAATGGTTCACATATTCAGGTCAGAAGTAAGGGAGTATTATAAAATAGAAGAACTGTGGAATTGATTGCCTGGGCCATTCAAGTACAACTGTATAAGTATCGCACCTTTAGGATAGCTCCCCAAGAAAAGGTGTCATCCCAGTGCTTGACACTGGGATCCAGAAAACTTAATTATAAACGAGCACACTATACAACGCTTTTGATGAAATTGCATGAAAAACTGGATTCCAGCGTCACGCGCTGGAATGACATCATCATCGATATCTTCAATGACAATGTTCACATATAAAATAACATACTAAAAAGATTATGAAACACAAGTCCGAGTTTTTAAATTTTATCCAAGAAAGAGGGTACCTATACCAATGTACAAATATTGAAGGGTTAGATCAGCTATTATCCGAAAATAATCATATAGTCGCATACATTGGGTTTGATTGCACAGCACCAAGTCTTCATATTGGTCATCTAATGCATATTATGATGTTCCGCCACCTGCAAAAATTTGGTTACAAGTCGATAGTTTTACTTGGAGGTGGCACAACGAAAATCGGCGACCCATCCGGTAAGGATAAAGCAAGAAGCTTCTTATCTATCAAGGATATTAGCGAAAATATATCTAGTATAAAGAAAACATTGGAGAAAATGATATCTTTCGATGATGGAAAGACTGGTGCAGTTATAGTAAATAACGCAGACTGGCTGGATAGTATAAAATATATAGACTTTTTGCGTGATATAGGAATACATTTTTCAGTAAATCGCATGCTAAGTTTTGATAGTGTGAAAACTAGGCTGGATAGAGAGCAAACCTTAAGCTTCTTAGAATTCAATTACATGCTATTGCAAGCTTACGACTTTACTGAATTAAACAAAAAATATGATTGTCGTCTGCAGATTGGAGGGTCAGACCAGTGGGGAAATATAGTAAACGGAATTGAGCTTGGAAAAAAGTTGAATTTACCTGAGCTGTTTGGCCTTACTACGCCTCTTTTATTAAATGCACAAGGAAAAAAAATGGGCAAAACTGAAAGTGGAGCAATATGGCTCGATGGCGATATGCTAAAACCTTACGACTACTGGCAATATTTTCGCAACGTTGATGATCAAGATGTTGGACGTTTTTTGAGATTGCTCACTGATGTGCCAATTGATGAGATTAGAAAACTAGAATCTTTAAAGGATCAAGAAATAAATGAAGCAAAAAAAGTTTTGGCAACAGAAGTGACAAAAATATGTCATGGTAATAAAGAAGCAGAACTTGCACGATCTGCTGCAGTTTCTGCTTTTGAAAATGAAGATAGCTCACTACTTCCTGATTACATCATAAAAAAAGAACAAGTTGCAAGCGGCACATCCTTAGTAGACCTGTTACACGATACTGGTTTTGAATTGTCCAAAGGTGCTGCAAAGCGTTTAATACAGGGCAATGGGTGCAAAGTTAATGATAATATTATAACCGACGTTAACTACATAATAAATTCCGAGAGCTTCAAAGGTCGGTCATTTATAAAACTGTCTGCAGGAAAGAAACGCCATATAAAAGTCGTGGTGGGTTAATAAATTTTTATGGAAGAAAGGATATATTAGAAAATTGAGGGCTTTATATATGAAATAAGGAGGCAAAAATGAGACTGTATTATAAAGATATCACAGGTCTTATCAAAGAACCCTACCTCTCTAGCGGAAGAGATTATTTTAACAAAGGAAAGGTGCAGATCATATCTGTTGATGAATCTCACGCTAAATCAAAGGTGGTTGGGTCAAGTAAATATCAGGTAACACTAAAGCACGATGGTCCTCTTTTCAGTGGAACATGTTCCTGTCCTGCATTCTGTTACTTTGGTCCATGTAAGCATATGGCTGCAACGGGTTTTACTTTGATTGATCTTGACAGAAAGGAGTATCGATCATCTATGTGCCCGGGATATGTTGATAAACAAACTCTCCTTGAAAGGTTTTTACTTAAAAAAACAAACAAAGAGCTCATTTCAATAATTGTTCGTCTAGGTGACCAACATCCAGAGATTTTTGAAGAACTAGAGGATGAAGAATATGAGCAATTCACTCAAAGTAAGTTTTCAAAATCCGAGAATTATGTATAAAGTGATTGGAAAGATGGTGAGATCAGGTAATCTATAGCTGGCCCAAGCAAGGTTTCCCTATGTCATACCGCCGCGATATCTCTTAGCCGCTAACACGTAGCGGGACGACAGCAGTCCTATGTCATGCCGCCGCGAACCGTCATACCGCCGCGAACCGTCATACCGCCGCGGTATCTCATCAGCTAACAAGCAGCGGGATGACGGTTGTCGTTTAGCCATAAATGTTTAAGAAATTTACCAAATGAAAAAAAAGGCAAAAGAAGCCCCGTGGTTGGCTAATTACTTACATTATACTTTCAAGTATGGCGTTTTTTTATTCTAAACGCTTAATAACCGCGATTCAGCTGCTTTTAAACCGCAACTAATCTAAATTATAAACGTTAAGAAATTTACTAAACAGAAAAAAAGGCAAAAGAAACCCTAGGGTAGCTAGTTACTCACTATCCATTTTTTAAGTTGGCGTTTTTTGATGTTTTAAATGCTTTATAAGCGTATTTCAGCTTGTGTAGGTAAAAACCTAGAAATTTGATAAAGACATAAGATGCACATAGTGCAAAAAATTAAACATGAGACGCCAAATACGTTGAGTTTTTTTGTCATTTAATCTGTACAGAGAAGATAAATAAATAGCTTCAGTTTCATGATAAGGGGGCTGGCGAAGGGTGTCAAGTAAGTTTTTTGTTTCTATTCCCAATAAAAGTTCGTTATATGGTTATGCAAGAAGTCTAATTGGTATAACCATGCATGAATGCTATTTTCGGTAAAATCTCTTACAACGCTCAAAAGCAGAAAAACAAAAACTTGATTTTCGCAGCTAAATAGTGGACCATCAAAAGCACGCATAAATATCTACAATGAAAGAAAAAACTTTCACAATCATCGATGGCTATGGTTTTCTTTTCAGAGCTTATTATGTACTACCTCACTTAATTACCACAACAGGAATGCCAATAGGTGGTGTATATGGCTTTCTGAATATGGTTCTTAAGTACATTGCCCATTCGGACTACTTAACTATAGCACTTGATGTGGGGAAAAAGAATTTTAGGCACAATTTATATCCTGAGTACAAAGCAAACAGAGTAACGCCTCCTGAGGATCTAATTCCACAGTTTACCATACTGAGGGAAGCGGTAGAAGCTTTTAACCTCAGCTATGAAGAAATTGAAGGTTATGAAGCAGATGACATAATCGCAACACTAGCTGCAAAATACGCCAACCACCAAGACTTTAAAGTGGTAGTCGTTTCATCAGATAAAGATTTATTTCAACTCTTGAACCACAATATTTTAATATTCGATCCCATTAAAAATATATACATAGATGAAAAACAAGTAATAGAAAAATTTGGTGTAAATTCAAACAAGCTTCTTGATTTATTTTCTCTAACTGGTGATGCATCTGATAACATTCCAGGTGTTCCAGGAATAGGTCCGAAGACTGCAGCTAAATTACTGGATGAATTTGATTCATTGAATAATATTATAGAGAACATTGATAACATCGAGCAAACGAGGATTCGTAATATTCTTACCGAACATAAGGAAAAAGCACTAATTTCAAGAGAACTTTTATCACTATGCGAAAAAGTAGACCTTCAACATGATATTGCAAAATATGAAGTCCATTCTCCAAATATGGAGAAACTATTATCCTTTTTAAAGAAGTATGAATTCAATTCCTTAATAGGTAAAATGGAAAAGCTTTTTTCTTACAATGGATCTAGCACAGAAAAGAAAACAGAATATAGTAGTGAAGAGTTAGAGAAATTTTTGGAGCATTGTAGATATGAAGGCAAAATTGTAATTCATTACCACCTTGAAAACAATGTATTAAGTCTATCTTATAGCGAAAGTAATATTTTTTATATAGAGCAAGACAGCATACAAGATGCACTCATTACAATTAACTCAACTTTACTCTCAAATGGGGTGCTTAAAATAATACATAACATTAAAGAGATCAGGAAAATCTTCCCTGCAGTAGAGAAGATGCTAGATTCAGTTGATGATTTGATGATAATGTCGTATAGCTTGGATACAGGAAAGCATGATCACAGTATTCCAAACATAGTTGCGCATAATTTGAGTGAAAATGCAGAAATTTTCTCGGCAAAAACTTTAATAGCAATTCATGAAAAGCTAAAGCAAAGGTTGTTTCAGGAAAAATTGTTCACAATTTACGAGCGCTTCGATAAGCCACTTATGAAAGTAATATTTGATATGGAGAAAAATGGGATATTACTGAACATACAAAAATTACAGGAATTGTCCGATAAATTTCAGCAGGTAATTGCTGTACTTGAAAGTGAGATATATAACTTAGCAGAGGAAAGATTTAATATTGCTTCGCCAAAACAATTAAGTGATGTCTTATTTAATAAAATGGGGCTTAATAAAAAGAAAAAGTCAAAATATGGGTCGTATAGCACCAATTCTGAGGTTCTAGAGGCGCTTGAAGCAGAAGGAGCGGAAATCGCAAGTAAAATCTTAAATTGGCGACATTTAAGTAAATTAAAAGGCACCTACACTGATGCGTTAATAAAGCAAGTTGATCCCATTGATGGTAGAATACACACAAGCTTTTCAACGACTGCAACTGCAACTGGAAGGCTGAGCTCCAGCAATCCTAATTTACAGAACATTCCTATCAGAAGCGAAGAAGGAAATCTCATTAGACAAGCATTTATTGCGCCAAAAGGACATAAGATAATTTCTGCCGACTATTCACAAATAGAATTGAGACTCTTGGCACACGTTGCAAACGTTGCAGCATTTAAAGAAGCTTTTGCAAACGGACAAGATATTCACGATATCACCGCAAGGCAAGTTTTTGGAGTGCAAGAAATAGATGAGCAATTAAGACGCAAAGCAAAATCCATTAATTTTGGAATTATATATGGCATTAGTCCGTTTGGCCTTGCAAAACGGCTTGGAATTACCATTGCGGAAGCTGCTGAATACATTAATTACTATTTTTCCTGTTACCCAGAAATAAAAGTCTATATGGAAAAAGCAGTGTCTATCGCGAGATTGCATGGTTATGTAGAAACTTTGTTTGGCAGGAGATGCTTTGTAAGAGACATAAACAATACAATTCCTTATGTAAGACAATTTGCAGAAAGGGCAGCAATAAATGCACCACTGCAAGGCACCGCTGCTGATATAATAAAACGTGCGATGATTCAGCTTTTTGACCAATTGAAAGTAGGTAAAATAATCCTCCAGGTTCACGATGAACTACTGGTTGAAGTAGAAGACGAAAAGGTACAAGAAACAGCAAAACTTATGAAAGATATAATGGAAAATGCAATAGAAATTTCTGTACCACTTGAAGTAGAAATAAAAGTTGGCGACAACTGGGGTCTAAATTCCCTTAATTATGACTTAAACATCGTGAATTCTAGGAGTATAAATCATTTGAACTAATACGAAAAATATGTTAGAATAGAACATAGCAAATGCAAATAGGTCAGCCATGACAGGCCCACAAGTAAAAAGTTCAAAACCTCCAAAGTTACCTACTCAGGTAACTAACAAAGATGAGAAAACTTTTGAAAAAGAGGAACATCAGTTAATCTATCGTGCTTTCCTATATACTTTAGGAAATCCAGAAAATCTAGAGAAGCAAACGAAACAGGAAATAGAAAAGAAGAAACAGAAATTGAAAGAAGAACTTTTAGATCAAGAAAAACAAAAATTACAGAGTGATCTGGAGTCATTAAATAAACGATTAGAGCGATTACAGAATGGAAATGAAAAGAAAATTTTTACTTTTATATCAAAAAATCATGAAGGTATATTCAATAATATTAATCAAGAAGATATAAAGTTACTAAGTGAAGAGAATTTCTGTCAGTTTTTACTTTCTGTATTTAAAGAAATTAGAGAGCAAGGCTTAGCTAGAGAAGAGAAATTCAATAATGATAAAATACAACAAATAATAACCAAGTGTGTAGCTGATATACGGGGTACAGAAGCTAAAGATTCACTAATAAAGCTTCTCGGGTGGCCGCTTGGAGTAAAGGTAGATCCTAAAAACGCTCTTGGCTCTATTAAAGACGGATTATTAGAGAAGGTGCCATTTTTCGGTAAAGACAAAAAAGAGGAAGATGAACCACCACTCAGTGATGAAGAGATGGTAACAACGTTCTTACGTAAGATCTTTCTTCCTATTCTTTTTTCCATTGCTTCAATATCAATTTTTGGTCCTACTACACTTGCGGTAGTTGTTGCTGCTATTGGTGCAATATTTGCTATAAAAGGAGGAGTGGGAGTTCTTTTTTCAAATAACAAAAAAGGTACTTTGTATGACCCTAGCTCACAAGATAAAGATGATACAGAAAAGAGAGCAAAACTGAATGGAAAAATTCTCGAGGGCATTGATGATATTTTAAAAACCCCAGTTACAGGAGTTGAGAAAGGCACCTCTGTTTCTGAACAAATTTCCCAAGAAAAAGAAAAGAGTGAACAACAACCTGTTCCTGAGCAAATTTCCCAGGAAAACAACAGGGGAAACGAAAAGAGTGAGCAGCAAGATCGATCTTGGGCAGGAAAGGAAAACAAACGAAGGGAAGAGACCATAGAGCAGCAATCAAGTAAGACCTAGGTTTGCCAAAAAGTGAGTTGTGTAAGAGGTCTACTATTATTCTATAGCACATACAACAGGAGTATGGTCAGACGGATTTTCTAGCTTACGCAATCTATCATCTATGTAGCATGTTTCCAATTTATCTACAGCTTGTGGTGATAACAGCATATAATCTATTCGCATTCCTTGATTATTTCTGAGTGAATTGCCTTGATAATGCCACCAAGTAAATTGTTGCAAATTTGGGTGAGATATTCTAAACGCGTCTTTAAACCCAAGATTCAAGACTGCTCTTAACTTCTCACGTTCTTTTATATGAAAGCACACTTGGCCATTCAATAAATTTGAATCAAAGACATCAATTTCATCCGGTGCAACATTATAATCGCCAGCTATAATAGTTAACTCTTCATTCTTTAACAAAGTGCTCATCCTTTCATATAGGTTATCAAAAAACTTGAGTTTATATTCAAATGCGTGAGAGTCCGGGCTTTGACCGTTTGGAACGTATACACTTCCTACCCTTATCTTACTATTGGTATGCTTTATCACACACTCTATATAACGTGCTTCTTGATGACTCTCTACAACATCAATTTTTAATTTTTCCAGTATCGGATATTTAGATAAAACACAAACGCCGTTTCTTGCAACTTGTCCATAGATAGCATATTCATATCCTAACTTTTCTATCTCTGCATAAGGAAATTGCTCTTCTGTACATTTTATCTCTTGCAGCAAAACTATATCTATCTGACTATCAACTATAAAACTACAAAGTTGGTTAACTCTTTTACGTATGGAGTTTACATTCCAAGTTGCAATCTTTAGCATCAACAGTCCTTATTAATTATATCAATTAAACTCTCCCCAGTAGGCAACCTCGATGTTATAATTTTTTTCCATTTGATTAACTTTAAACTATCAGCAATGTTTTTACTCATGGTATATGCAACTGTATTATTCATCACATGAGATAGCCCACTTTTTAGAACTAATGAACAAAATACCCTTGCTGTCTGTGAGGAAAAAAAAGCAACACTATCAATTTTACTATCCAACAGTAAATTTTTACACCTATTAGTTAGACTCCTTTTAATAATTGTTTTATAGAGTACAACTTCTCTTACGTTAAAATCTTCTTCAGATAATCTCTTTTTTAGGTCACATGATACTTCTTGTCCTCTTATATATAAGAACTTTATTGCACTTGAATAGTGAGCTTTTATGAATGATATCAGACCATCAACGTTGCTGTCTGCTGAGATTATATCAGAAAATCCCAAATTTTTTGCAGCCTGCATGGTTGAATTACCAACTGTAATAATCGGAAAGTCATCCACTTTGCATATTTGACTAAAAGCCTTTACACTGTTTTTACTTGTAGATATCACAACGTCAAATTCGTACGCAGATATATCAGGATTTAAGTACTTTATTGTGAATACTGGTTCTATAAAAACTTTGTATCCATACTTTCTCAATATATTTCTTGTATTGAACGAATCCAATAAAGGCCTCGTTAATAAAATAGACTTCATTCTGATTTATTTCACTACTAGTAAAATAGTACCCTTTATACACAAATTACTGAATAAAAATTTTTATTTTGATGGCTTGAGCAACTATTCAAGTAATTGATGTTGAAATAAGGATACTCAGTCCCCTATTTACCACTAAGCTTTAAATTCACTTATACTTTTTTAATGCTAATTACATTGAACTCTGTTGAATCATTCCATTCACCTGGAGTTATATTGAATACTAATTCTCTCTCATCTAAAGATAAAGTTCCATTATCTATCTTATAGTTATTTGTATAACACTTTTTGATTCTGCTATCTTCTATCCTCTCTTCTATTTGTAAAGATTTTGGATTAAGCATTATATCTTTATGTACGTTTCCATCGGAACATATATATGTATATAAGTTTTTGAATACCAAATTCTCATATTCATCACGTTCTACTACATATGCACTACGATCTATCAGATCTGGATTATCCTTATTATATTCAGATATTACATAATGAGCATTATCCTCAAAAAAATCTGGGTGACTGTTTGAAAAATCCATATACTAACCTCTTTTATTATTAAACTATTAGTATTATAGCTAATATTCCTATACAAGTCAAATAAGTTAACTTGTTAACACTTAAACTGCTTTTGCGGTTGGAGAGAGGTTATCAGTAGGTTTTTCTGCCTGTGGTTTGCTGATCAAAGTCCGAATGATATTAGTTGCCATAATAGCACAACCTAAAATAAAAAAAGGTGTAGAAACAAAATAGATAACAGAAGACTCAAAAAGCGACATAGATGCAATACCTCCTATTAGAAATGAAACACTGGATACTATATCAAGATAGATCTTCGTTAATTTTTCTTGTCCAGGAGAGTTTTCTACACCAAGCTGCTTATTAAGCTCACATTTTCGAAAGTGATCAGTACGTGACCATAAATTTAAGCCAAGTGAAATTGCACTTAGTGTGATACTAAGAGCGGCAGAATGTACACTTAGCCCAGAAATATTAAAGACTAATATTGCTATATATCCAATAAAAAGGACAGTAGATAGCGCAGTAACTAAGCGTTTCGAGTAAGTTCGTACCTTCTTTCTGTAGGCTAACTTATCTTTTTCACCATACATAGCATAAATATTACCTAATACTTATATTGTAGCATTAATTAATTCAACAAGCAATATGGAAGCTAAGAGTGCCCGAGAGAAGACTTGAACTTCCACAACTTAAAAAGTTACTAGCACCTGAAGCTAGCGCGTCTACCAATTCCGCCACCCGGGCTTTTTATAGTTTACTATGTTAAAGTTAAATAATATACTTAAACAATTTTTAGTTCAAAGGTAATGCCAAATCTAGATCAAATATTTTTCGCTCAAAACAATGTTAATATTAATAACGTATATAAAATAGTCAATAGCGCTTTGAGCAATAGCGATGGTGGTGAGCTGTTTCTAGAATTTTGCCAGTCGGAGTCCCTGCTTTTTGAGGATAACATATTAAAACACATGGACTTGAATACTAGAAGGGGATTTGGTTTAAGGTCTTTTTGTGAGGATAGTACATCTTTCGTTTGTTCTTCTGAGATTAGCGAAAAAGAAATTAGTAATGCTGCTTCTATGGTAAAAAGCTCAGTGTCTTTAAACAAGACAAATTCAATAAATTTAAACGAAGAGACGACAAGCCTATATTCGAGGATTAACCCCATAAATGAAATGGATCTGAATTCAAAGATTAAACTACTCAATGAGGTTAATGAGTATGTAAGGTCCAAAAATAACTGCGTGAAGCAAGTAAAAATAACTTTAAGTGGAGAATGGCAAGTCGTACAAATAATAAAAGT
Source organism: Wolbachia endosymbiont of Rhagoletis indifferens (assembly GCF_048537595.1). Taxonomy (NCBI): domain Bacteria; kingdom Pseudomonadati; phylum Pseudomonadota; class Alphaproteobacteria; order Rickettsiales; family Anaplasmataceae; genus Wolbachia; species Wolbachia endosymbiont of Rhagoletis indifferens. Next base: position 91,086 of record NZ_CP175923.1, read on the forward strand.
TGATCACAGATTAAGCGATATCAGGCCTCTGGTACGTTTCAATGTGCTAGTCATTGTAGAAAAAGATGGTCGTACCGAAAGAGGTTCTGCAGGGCATGGTGGAAGGGACTCTTATAGTAAGTTTATTTCTGAGAAAAAGTGGAAAGAAGTTGCAAACCAAGCGTTAGAACAAGCACTGGTAAATCTTGAAGCAATTCCAACTCCAGCCGGAGAAATGACAGTCGTTTTAGGTCCAGGCTGGCCAGGAATATTGTTACACGAAGCCGTGGGTCATGGACTTGAGGGCGACTTCAATCGTAAAAAAGTTTCAGCATTTTCAAATTCTGTGGGTAAACAAGTAGCGGCTAGTGACATCACAGTAGTTGATGACGGAACTCTGCCTAATTTGCGTGGCTCTATCAGCGTAGACGATGAAGGCACTCCACCCAGTTATAATATATTGATAGAGAATGGGATCCTCAAAGGATACATGCAGGATCATATGAACGCTAAACTCATGGGTGTAAATCCAACCGGTAATGGTAGAAGAGAAAGTTATAAAGAAGTTATTATGCCGCGCATGACAAACACCTATATGCTGCCTGGAAAACATACACCGGAGGAAATAATATCTAGCGTAAAGAAAGGTCTGTATGCAGTAAATTTCGGTGGTGGGCAAGTTGATATAACGTCAGGAAAATTTGTTTTTTCATCTTCGGAAGCTTACCTAATAGAAAATGGTAAAATTACACAGCCAGTCAAAGGAGCAACACTAATTGGTGACGGTCCAACAGTGTTGAAAAAAGTATCTATGGTTGGTAATGATCTAAAGTTGGATCCTGGTGTTGGCACATGCTCAAAAGATGGACAAAATGTACCCGTTGGAGTTGGTCAGCCGACACTCAAAGTCGACGCAATAACTGTTGGTGGAACTGAGATATAGATAAGGGCTAAAACGGATTCCAGCGCATGACGTACAATTGTACAAACATTGTAGCCGTTATCCAAGTAGCCTGCAGAAACGAAAAAACTTACTTGACACCCTTTGCCAGCCCCCTTATCATGACGTGTATAACAATGTTACAAAAAATAATATCATAGAATTCAATAGGATAATCCCTAGAGAATTACTCATCTACAAAAAGCCAAATCGTGTTAATGCTGTTTAGATGTAAAAGATAAGCTAAATTTTTACGAGGAAAAAATAGCAAGACATCTTTGATTGAACCAAGTTTATGTGGTAGGCAACTGAGCCGGGTTGTTATTTTAACTACCACAATTAAGTCAACAAATTTTAACAGTAAGGAGAAACATCATGAAAACACCGAAAAAAATATGGAAAAGTATTGCTAAAAAATTCAAAATAGCACTGCCGCAAAAGAAGCTGCTATACAAGAGCCAAACGTTTTTAGCAGTGCAGATTTAGCAGAAGCCAAGAAACCTTTGGAAGATGTTCTTAATGAGAAAACAACCATAGAGCAGCAGGTTGTAACAGGCAAAGCTGAAAGTGTGAGTCTGATCCAGGATACTGCTTCTATAATCGGTAATATCGAGACACCGGCTAACGCATGTGAAATGGTAACTGAAGTATGTAGTTTTGATGTGAAGCATAAACCTGTAATTGATACTGACACCAGATTATGCGAAGATGTCAATAAAAGTAGTGAAGGTTTTCAGCCTATATGTGAAAACAGCGAAAAAGTTCAGCAAACTTCAGTGAAGACTGATGAACAAGAGTCAAATGCTTCCAATGACCTATCTCCCAAACCTCGTTTTGATGATAATGCTACAGATAAAAGAGAAAAACCATTAACAACGCAAGCAATTCTGGCTGGTAGTGTTGGTGCAGCATTACTAGTCAGTAGTGTTGTAGCTTATATATTGAAAATGTATGCTATAGCGGTGATTGGGTGGATAGTTGGATTAGCGTGTATAGGTTTTGCGCTGTACAATATCATAAATCCCAACACCAAGCTCGAGAAAGTAGAGGAACAATCGATTACTGCTCATCCTCCTTTGAAGGCAATATAAACAAGATAATTTCTTCTATACGGAACCACAATGGTGAATGCCTTCAACAAATGGTCAAGTTTTAACTCAAAATTAATTAAAAATTTATGCAAAAAAAAAGTTGTTGACTTGTAATCTGATGATAGTTAAGGTATGCTTAATTTATCACTAGAGAGGTAATATGCCAAGTTTTTTTGATAAGTCATTTGAAGAACAAGTAGAGAGTATAATTAGAACAGAAGATCTAAAACTACTACAAGCATTCATTGGTATTCGCAATCCGATTGGGCTTTTACAATACTACTCGAGTTTCATAATTACTAAAATTAATATCATGAATACAAGACTTCATGGTGAGTACAAAGTACAAGAAAGGTGTTTAAAGCAGTATAAAGATAATATGATAATGGAGGATATAGAAGAGCAAAGTAGAGCATTATGCATTAGTGATAATACAAATTCAAATTTACATTCTAAGTTAGTTTCAGATATCAGTAAAGATGTAAGAAAGGAATTATTAATGAATATGTTACTTCCTATAACTAATAAAGGGGATAAAAGTTATGATTCTATTTGTAATACTGATTATATGTGCTCATCAATTTCAGATCAGGACCTTATTAGTTATATACGTAATACTGAAATAAGTAGCCTATGCTCTATGGATACAAGGCAAATAATTGAAATGTATGACACATTTGTTCATAAATCAAAAAACCTTGTGAAAAGGATTATAGAGAGAAATTCTTTTGGAAGTTTGGAGCAAAAAAAGGAAATTAGTGAAGAATTAAGTGTTCTTAGAAGAAGAATTATAGAGCAAGAAGGAGAAATTATTAAATATAAGAACTCTTTAGGAAAAGTAAAAGATCGTTCTTTTTTGAGAGAGTGGTATAATGAACTGATAAGTGTGGTGGGAAAAGAAGCTCAAGAGAAAAAAGGTCACGTATTACATGAAGGTTTTCCTAAGGATATAAGAAGAGCATCCTTTTTTATGGAAAACTAAGGGATCGGTTTACTCTGGAAGTTATATCACGTCTTTTAAAAGAGATTATTAGCGATAGATGCAGCAAAGAGCAATTTGATTATCTACAAGATATAATGATGGATCAATTGGTAGACAGCTGTAAGTTAGACTACCAGTCCCTTGTAGAAGAAGTAAATGCAAGATTAAAGGAAGAAATCAACAAATGTGACAACAAGTTTAAAGAAATACTTGAGCTAATAATTAACAAAATTAAGCCAGATAAAGTTATGAAAGCAGAACAAGATGTTCTAAATGACATGCTTTTAGAAGCAGTTAGCCAAGGAAAACAAGATAGTGCACTGTTATTGATATGCAATGGCGCTAATATTAATTTAGAAAAAGAAAACAAAGATAAAACAAAAATTAAAGTGAGGGAAAGATTAGATGAGAAGATCCTAAAGAAACCAGGTTTTTTAGTGATCAGAAAGTTATATAGCGATATGCCATCAATTAAAGCAAGTTTACGCTTAAACCTAGATATTCAAACATTGAATGAGTTTGTTGTAGAAGGATCTTCACAGTCAGTAGAAAACTTTAAAGAGTTTAAAGTGGAAGATATATTTACTCTTGCGGAAATTAGTGACGCCTCACCTGACAATACTGTAACCAAAAAAGCTGCAGATTCTTTAGTAGAATGTGATAAAGGTAAGTTGATTATCAAAGAGCAAGTCATGCAAAAACAAAAAGTTCTATATGAATTACAAGAGAAGTTCAACTCTAAGAAAGAAGAATACACAAAACCTTCATGGAAATGGGCTGCACTAGTTCCTATGGTTGTTATACCATGGTATAGTTTAGTATATGCTGCTTTGTATGTTGGTGCTTGTTTAGCTTATACTGCAGTTGATGTAGGTAGACCATGGAATGCAAGACGAAATGCTCAGAATGAGTTAGAGATAGCACAAGAAGACTTAGGCAGAGCAACAAAAATGTTTGAAGTTTTTTTAGAGTGTTTACAACACTCTGTAGTAGCAGGAAGTGACATATTTAAGGAAAGGTGTAAGGAGATAGAGGCAGAAATAGCAAATATAAAAAAGAATAAGGAAAAGTGGGTTAATTTATCAAGTGTTTTGTCAGCGTTTGAAAATGCACAGAAGGTTAGTAGTGAGAGTGCATCTTGTTTCAATACAAAATCTATTAAATTTAGTGAACTTGCTGGAGATATCATATGTAATAGAATGAGATATATGGATGAACTTAGTCAGCCAGATCAACCATGTAAAAGCACTGGTCAAACTGTAGTAGCTAAGGATAAAGGTAATACAGCAGAAGAAGAGAAGGGGGAAAGGAAGAAAGCAGAAGCAAAAGCTCAAGATGCAGAAGCAAAAAATGAAGCTTATGAACGCTTACTATTGCAGCTAAAAAATGGAGAATTACCTCTCAGTGCGTTGAAGGATATAGAGATTGAATCTCCAGTTGCAGGTCCTTCTTGGCAGGTATGAGAACAAAGGAGTTTATAAAGTTTTTAGAACGTAAAAAGCTAAAAGATGTTCTATACAAAAAACTTGAGTGGCAAAGTGATTATGTTCCAAGTAGTTACGTAGAAGTAGGTAAGTTATTTGATGAGTTTGGCAAGCAAAAGATAGCACCTTTCCTACATGGTGATGTATCCTATTATGCAAGCAGAAGGAGGATTATTGCTTGGCAAGCAGGAGCATTAATTTTTTCTTTTTGGTTAGGGTCGCTGGTTTTATGTATTCAGCTCAATGGGCAAAAGAAATTATTAGCTCTATCGGGTTGGGCAGTATTGTCTGCCATTTCTTGGTATGCTGGGTATTCTTGGTGGCCAGGTTTACTTGACTTATGTTTTGCAAATAGAATTAAAGAATATGTTGAAATGTATAGTGAGAAAGTTATGTTGAGTCATCCAAGGAATGAAGGGTATTCAGGTTATGTTAAGTCAATAAGAGGGTTAGTAGATGTTTCAGAGTTTGAGATGCATGTAACATATTTACATGGTATCAGTAGCGAAGCCTTTAAAGAGTATAAAGAGCACCTTCTTGCAACAACACTTGTGAATCATAAAGAGATAAGAAAAAGATTTTTGGAATATGTAGAGGCATTACGTAGTGGGGAGATAGCTAATGATGAATTTGAAGTACATGTATCTCGTCTTAGAGAATATACTAGCATAAAGATCGATGAAGAAGAACAGTATAGGTATAGTATTCTATTTAATGAAACGAAGAAGTTTTTTTGGAAAGTTGTTCCTTCTGATTATGAAAATAGAGCAATATCTGAAGACGAAAGCGTTGAAAATTTGTACAGAATATTAAGCGGAATAGATTACGAAAAGGCAACTTTAGGAGAAGTTTTAAAATCGCTCGGTTTATTAGAGTTGGTGGGTGATTATAATGTTGAGTTAGTGTATGTGCTAAAGAAAATGCTATTTCAATATCACCCAGATAGGAATAAGCACGAAAAAGCCAAAGAGATTTTTACATTGATTAATGAGAATATTAACAATCCGATATTTATAATACTTGAGGATTTTGAAAAATATACTGATTGTTTCTACACTTCGTGTCAGTTAGATGAATTCCTAACTTGGCGAATAGGAAAAATAAAAGAGATAAGAGAGGAGGAAGAGAGGAATTTACACCACATCTTAGAAGACAGAGGAAAAAAAGCGCTAGCAGTTTATAATCATCTTCTCTCTAAAATTGGGCCAGAGGGTGCTGATTTTGGATATAGCCTTTTGGATGAAAGGTTTAATTGGCAAAGGTCACCATGTTCATTTAAAATGGAAAATTATAGAAGCGAAAAAGCAGGTATTTTGAATGAAAAAGATAAAATATTAGTTGAATATAGGGAGTTAGCAAGAGAATACATTGTGTTAAGACAAAATAAACTGTTGCATGGAGAGAAAAAGAAGCAGCTGGAAGACATAGAAGAAAACTACAGGAGAATAAAAGAAGAGGAAATAGAGGATCTGGATAATGAGATAGAAAATGATGAGAGGGGAATTAAAGAAAGAGAAAAGTGTCTGAAAGAAAAAAAGGAAAGAATGAAATCATTAGTAGAGTATTTTGTACCATTGTATGATCCAATGATAGAGAGATATGAGAGAGAAATTAGCTATTTAAAGGATGTATGTGCAGGCAAGGTAGATTTTGCAGAAAAATGGAAAGTTCGCTATGAGTGGAATCAAGATCATATAGATAGGTGCAAAAGGAAAATAAAGCAAGAGAAACTTAATACTTTTGTAGATGAAAGAAGGCTAAGGTTATATCAAGAAAAGTTGTTAGAATTAAAAGAAGAGAAAGAAATAATGGAAAATCTACTGGTTTACCTATCTAAGGAAACAGAAAAACCTGCAAGTTATAAGGAAGTATCAAGATACTATTTTATGAAAGGAAAGGATGAATTAGTGTCAGGAATGGTTAAGTTAGGAACTAAATTGTGTCTTGTCTTGGATTACAATACTGATAGTCAAAAAGGTTTAGCAGGTGAATATATAAACATATGTCATGAATATAAACACTTAAAAAGCGAGTGTAAGTCAGCTAAGCAACGAGAAGATATTGAGAATTTAAATGTACAATATGAAGATTTAAAGAATAGGTTTAAAACTGAAGAAGAAAAATATGAAGAGTTACAAAAAAACAAGAAAAAGGTAGATAAAAAGGAATTATTGGTAGTAATAAAGGAAAGAAAGAAAGCAGAAATAAAAGCTCAAGATGCAGAAGCAAAAGCTCAAGATGCAGAAGCAAAAAATGAAGCTTATGAACGCTTACTATTGCAGCTAAAAAATGGAGAATTACCTCTCAGTGCGTTGAAGGATATAGAGATTGAATCTCCAGTTGCAGGACCTTCTTGGAGGAAATAAGAGTTTTGGAGTTTCTATAGTGTGAAAGGTTTAAATTTGTAAATATTATTTTATATATCCTTTCTACCATAGAAAATATCAAAAAATTACTTTTTATAAAAACACAAGTTTATTAGCGTCGCAAAAAAATTAAATATTTACTTTCTTCAAAAACGTGAAAATAGTACGTATATTTGTGAGAACGCGTTGCGTAAAAATAGGGTTGTGAAAATAAAAACATAAAATTGTTGCAACAAAGCTAAGCAACTTAATTCATATGTAAATAAGACAAAAGTAGGCTAAAATGGCTGGTTTTGTGGTATGATAAAATTATTATATAGTAAAGTTCGCACAGAACAAGCGGTAGACCAACTGATTCCAAAAAAAACACTTCTCACGAAATTTGGTTTTGGTTGCTGAGAGTGGTCGGATTATTTAAGTTTTTATTAATACTTTTAAGAAATTAACAGTAATTTATTTGGAAATAACAGAAAAATTTATGATAATTTTATACTTCAAACAGAATGAGATCCTTTTTATTGATACTGTCCTTTTTGTAAAAAATATTCTTAACTTTTTTGCTATTTTTCCTAACAAGGTCAGTTTATCACTTTTTCCTTAACTTAATAGCAGTGCGAACCCATTTTCCCGCTCTTGTTTCCAAAATCATTTGAGAATTAATTAGCTTGATTATCTAATTAATTTATATTATATCAATAGAGGAACCTTTAATCCTCAAAAAAGTTATTGTTATCAATTAAATTTCAGGAGGTCGTATGAATGAAAACATTGAAGCACTTTTAAAATTTTGTGGTGTAGCATCAGCAATGGGAGCGCTTGTAGGTTTGGGATTGAGTTTTACAGCTTTATCACCTTTAGTAATAGGAGGAATTATTGGCTCCATAGCTCCAGCGCTGCTTGCAATTTGTCTTATTTGTTGTAAAAAAGATCCTATTGAGGAGAAAGATCTTAAAATCTCTCCTATTTGTCTCGGTACTATAGCACTTGCAAGCGTTACAATCGGAGTTGGTCTTGCTGCAGCTGCAGCTGCTATTTTTCCAGGTGCAATGATTGGAGCTGGATCCACAGCTTTAACAGGTGCAGTGATAGGGGTCTCTGCATTTATTGCAGGAGCTTTTGTAACAAATTATGTTATTGACCCAATAGTTGAAAAAGTGAATAAGCATATTATATCACCTATAGTTGAAAAAGTTAGTGAATGCTTTTCTTCAAAAGAGAAAGGATAACTAGTTTAAGATAACTAAATAAGGTTTCTTTTCTGTTATCTTTCTAAGTTATATCTTCCAGGCATAACTTCATCTATTTTCTTTGTAATTGTTGAGTTTACCCTACTTTCCTGCCTTTTCTATTCCCCTTTAATCCAGAATTCGTGTTAGTAGCTGATATAACGATTCCAAAAAAAACTTGTTGCAATCAAAAATATTTGTGCTACAGGTAACAAGTTTACATGATTTAGTGACAACTTTGTTGTGTAAAGTAAAGGCTAGTATTATTTGGAGGGTTTATGAGAGAAATTGATCAGAAATTACTTGATGCTGCAGGTCAAGGTAATCTTAGTGAGGTCAAAAAATGCCTTAATAGGGGAGCTAATATTAATGCTGTAGATAATAATGGTATGACAGCATTACATTGGACTGCTAAAAAGGGTCAACGAGAAGTTGCAAAGCTTTTGATTGATAATGGAGCTGCTACTAATGCTGTAGATAATAATGGTAGAACAGCATTACGTTGGGCTGAAATAGAAATTAATCCGGGAGTTGGAGAACTTTTAGGAGGTGAGTCTCGTTTAGCAGTAGCAGCACAAATGACGGTAGGGGGAGTGATAGTAGGAGGACTAATTGCGGGAGTGTGTGCAATAGGAGTAGTGCCACTAGCTGTAACAGGGTTGGTAGTAGGAGGAGTGGTAGCTGCGGCAAATGCTCCAGCGCCAGTATATGACGGAGAGCGACGGAGAAGATTGGAAGCAGCGGCAGGAGGGGCACAACCCGGATCTCTTCACTACCAGAGAACGGAACATGTGAGAAGGGAGTACGGTTACGATGATAGTCCTGGGTGTTCAATACAATTTTGTCAAGAACAACAAAAAGCATATTTACATTTATCACAATTTGTATCACATAATTTCCAAAGTGCATTAATTAAATCAATAAAACAAGGTCTTTATTTGCCTTCTTTTGAAGCAAGGAATGTTAAAATTAATGGTAAGTGTACTGCAATTACACGTAGCTTATCTCAAGCTTTATCCTTACAGAATAACAAATCATTTTTAAGTAATTTAGAAACTTCGGCTGAAATTTATGAGCGTATAGTGCAGGGTAAACAAATATCTAAAAGGGAAGAAAGAGAAGTTTTTGCTTTTAGTAAATTGCTTAACAATTTTGAAAGGCAGTTAGATTCTGCTACAAATAGTCTACCTTCAAACTTAATGCATAATAAGGTCTACAAAACATTCAGTGATTTATCAAGTGATATAGCTGAAATTAAAGGTAATTTTGCTATTCATTTAGTAACAAGCAATCATGTTGTTGCTATTTATAGAACTGGTAGTAATTATGCTTATTTTGATAGCAATGTAGCATTTGTTTCTGGGTTAAAAAGTGTTGATCAGCTTATGGAAGTTGCAGAAAAAGCAGTGGAATTTGCTGGCTATAAAGTAGAAGAAAAGGGCTTACTTGTTGAACACTTTGATGTTGCTAGAGCTAATAATCAACTACCTGATGAAGATAAGCAAGTTCTGACAAAAGAAATAAAAACAGAGCGTCAACTTCTAGCAGAGCAGGATAAGAAGCTTGGTCTTATTAAGATTAATGGTCAAGAATTATCTAGAGTTCAGCTATATGACTTTGGAACTAAAATTGATGTAAAAGGTGGTGTATCGTTACTTATCAATGCTGATATGAATTTAAGTAGCAAAAAGTTTCAGGATCTAATAGATAAAAAAGAAATAAGTATGACAGCTAGGGAATATCTCGATAACTTGAAAAATGGCAAGAATGTAGAAGAAGTGGTACAAGCAACCAAAGTAATTCCTTTTATAGGTTCAAAACGTGAAGTTGAAAAAGCAGAGCAAACACGCAAGCCTTTATTAGAACAGTTGGTTAAAGGAACAATTAATTCTATACTTGCTGCTGTTTCCCTTGTTAATATTAGCCGGTCAGAGAGTCAGTTGCCAGGAAAAGCAGATGATAAACCTAGAACCTGTTTAAATGATCCAACAGCAGACAAGCAGCTACAAAGATCACTGTGATATTTCTTCCTTGAGTTGTGCAATTTCAGCTTGAGGAAGACCAGTAGATTCAGCTATCAAGTTGATAGATACGCCAGCTTTAAGTAGGTTTTTAGCCACTGCTATTTTAGCCTGTTTTTCGCCCTCTTCTCTGCCTTTTTCACGTCCGATTAGGATGCCTTCTTCTCTACCTTTTTCAGTAGCATCATCAAGTTTTTGAGCGAGGACAGCCTGTTCATCAAGAATACGTTTTATTTCCTGTTCATAGGCAATAAATTCTTTTTCTGACCAGTTAAATCTATTTAGCTCTTCATAGGCCTTTTTAATTATTACATCACTACCTATTATTTTTTCCAGCTCTTCTTCACTAGTCTCATCTGCATATCGAAAAAAATAAACCCATTTTTCAACTATATTTTCCAACTGATCTTCCTTATTCTTTGGAAATTTTGGCAACTCAATAAATATAAAATAGAAATCTTTTAGATCATGCTCATTAGTGTCTTCATCTCGAATAGTATGCTTTGATTTGTACTCATATTTATTAGGAAACAGTACACAATCTGCTATAGCAATGAAGATAATTTCCTTAAGGTTATGATACTGGTCACCTTTATCAGCTTGCCTTGAGTAAGCTTTAGCAGCATAGTATTGGGCACGTTTTTCAAAGCCTTTAGTTTTAGCAACTTGCATCTCGACGATCACTTGCACCCCATTTTCATCTCTACAGAGAACGTCAACAATACTTTGCTTTTTAGCAGCAATATCAGGGTCTTGAATAGTGACCTTACCCAGAAAAAGTAGAGAGAAAGTTAAGACGTTTTTGGAGTAAAATAAAACGTTTTTTCAAAGAGGTGTAATATGACAAATAGAAGAGAATATACAGCAGAATTTAAATTGGAAGCTGTTAAGCTGGTTAAAGAAACAGGTCAAACAAGTACAAAAATAGCAAAAGATCTAGGTATAGATGGCAGTATGTTAAGTAAATGGGTAAGAAAATATGATGGAAAAATGTCTGGAGCATACGCATTTCCAGGCAAAGGAAAACTAGCTCCTTATGACAAAGAAAGATTTGATCTAAAAAAAGAGTTAGCAAGAGTAAGAAGAGAAAGAGACATTTTAAAAAAAGCCCTGGGATATTTTGCCAAAGAAAAAGAGTAAAATATTCTTTTATAAAAGAGCATAGAAATTGCTATAAAATACAGGAACTATGCAGGGTTTTGTGCTGGTGGTTATTATAAATGGATTGCTAAAGAAAAAAGCAATAAAGAATTAGCAAGGGAAGGACTTCTAGCAGAGATTCAAAAAAAGCATCTAAATGCAGATATGGAGCCCCTAAAATCCATAAAAGCTTTAGGCAAAAATTATAACATCAAAACAGTGCAAAATGTTATGCAGGAAAATGACATTATAGCCAAACTTAGACGAAGATTTAAAACTAAAAAACAACCAAATAATATGGTTATTGCTCCTAATATATTAGATCAAAATTTTATCACTGAGCAACCAAATAAAGTATGGGATTACTTATATAAAAACCAAGGAAGGTTGTTGGCAGCAATAATTCTCACGCATGGTAGTTAATGAGTCATACAATGACAAAACAATTAATTGTGGATTCTTTGCTTATGGCTGTTAACAAACGCAAACCCCCTGAAAATCTACTGTTACATAGCGATCAAGGGTCACAGTATACCTCTCAAAATTACCAATTTCTATTGAATACAAAAAACATCATTTCCAGCATGAGCCATAAGGGCTGTTGTTACGATAATTCTGTTGCAGAAAGCTTCTTCAGTTCACTCAAAAGGGAGCTGCTTATTGATACTTCTCAACATTCTGCTCAACAAACTAGAACTGCCATATTTGAATACATAGAAATCTTTTATAACAAACAACGTAGACATTCTACTATTAACTATTGCATTCCTGCACAATTTGATGCATCATTCTCATGACAAAATCGTCTTAACTTTCTCTCTACTTTTTCTGGGTAAGGTCACAGTGCCCACTTTCTTGTCATCCAAGTAGCTCCTTTCTCGTCATTCAAGTAGCTGACACTGGTTTCCATCCAAGACGGCAGTGCCCAGACATTGGAATCCAGAAAAATTGATTGTGCACTATACAACATTTTCGATCAAAAGCTGGATTCCAGACGGCTTTGTTGCATAGCACCTTAAGCAGTGATGGTTTACGACAAATTTATGTAATGATTTCAAATTTAGCCATACCAATATCAGTGAATTTGTTGAGCAAATAGCACTTAATTAGTAATTCTTTTTCACGATTTACTTCAGATTTATTCCTAAAGCTAAATCCAAATACTTGCTTCAACCTTGAGAAAAATCCTTCTATGTAAGATCTCTTTCCATAAATTGCTTCCTTTTTCCACTCTTTTACACCATCTTGTCCATATAATTTTATTAACCTAATAGCAGCATTTCTGTCAGACATATAATCTATTTTTGAATGTTCTGCTGCATCCTTTTTTGGTAGAACTTTTGTCTTTATATCGTATTTCTTACACAATTTATAAAGTTTGTGCCTATCGTATGCCCTATCTGCATATAATGCTTTTATTTTGTGCTGAAAATTAACTTCTTCAAGCAAATCGCAAGCTCCATAGTGGTCAGAGTAGACGCCATTACTGTATCTTGCAGCTATAGCTTTTTTACTATTCACACTTAACATAACATGTAACTTTCTTACTTGCTCGTAGCTTCGGTACTTTCTATCTGCACTGTTTTCCTTACTGTGGCCAGGAGTGTTACTGTAAATGCTGATACTTGTGCTATCTATGATAATTTCAATATTTTCCATGTTGCTTTTATCAACCCTGCAATCATTTATCTTAATATTAAGTTTTTTAAACCTTCTTGATGCTTGTGAATAGCTGATAACTGCCAAATTTTTTCCTATTTGTTGCAGATATCCTTTTATAAACCCCACCGTTTGTCTTAAACCAATTCTAAAAAGATTGACAATTATATGCACCAAAATTACGACTTTATCACTGTAAATATAGTTGCCGCCCTGCATTTTTGGACTATTTTCATACCAATTTTCGATAGCTTCATCGATGTAACGAAAAATATTTCCCCTTTTTTCAAGGAATTTGTTATATTCGTTTTGGTTACTGACTTTCATTTTCTGTGGCATATTTTTTCTTCAACAGTTAAATGGTTATTTATAATGAATTTTGTCAGTAGCCACCAGATTTTTTCGGTTGCTATGCAACAAAGCCATTCCAGACTGGAATGACAGCAGTCCTACGTCATGCCACCGCGAACCGTCATCCCACCACGAACCGTCATACCGCGATTTATTCGCGGTATCTCTTAGCATAGATTCCGCTAACACGTAGCGGGATGACGATTGTCAGGGTGTCATCCAAGTAGCCTCTTTTTTGTCATCCCAGTGCCCAGACTGGAATGACACCCTACTTAACCGTCATACCGCGATTCATTCGCGGTATCTCAGCCGCTAACAAGAGATCCCGCTAACAAGCAGCGGGATGACGGTTGTCGTTTAGCCATAAATGTTTAAGAAATTTACCAAATGAAAAAAAAGGCAAAAGAAACCCTGGTCATTGTCTATTTTCAGTATTGGCGTTTTTTAAGTCTTAAACACTGCAATTTAGCTGCTTTTAAATGCAACTCACCTTTGTTTAAATGTTTAAGAAATTTACTAAGCAGAAAAAAAGGCAAAAGAAACCCCGTGGTAATTAGTGTTCACTCTCTAATCCTGCAAATTGGCGTACTATACTGTCTTAAACGACTTATAAGCGCGTTTCAGCTTATATAGGTAAAAACCTAGAAATATTGTGAAGACATAAGGTGCACATAGTGCAAAAAATTAAAAATAAGACGCCAACTACGTTGTTTTCTTGCTGTTTAATCTGCACAGATGAAGATAACTGAATACCTTCAGTTTCATGATAAGGGGGCTGGCAAAGGGTGTCAAGTAAGTTTTTTCGTTTCTATTCCCAATAAAAGTTTGTTATATGGTTATGCAAGAAGTCTAATACTCATAGTTTCAAGCATATACTGAAATATCTCATTAGCTATAGCAACATCTTGGCGTGGGGCTTTGCCGTGTTCTATAAACACAGAGATTGCGTAGCGCGGGTTATGGTAAGGGCCATAAGCGATAAATAACTTATGACTTTCGCCCTTAGAGTTTATTTCTGGTGTACCGGTTTTGCCGGCAATTTGTATACCGCTTAGCCCTTTTTTATAGGTTCCAGTTTTAGAATTCACCACGTCAAACATAGCTTTTCGAACTATGCTAAGATGCTCACGATTCACATCAATATCGGAAAAATCTTGTATCGGTTTACTCATCTCAATGCGGGGAATTACCTCTTTTCCTGTTGCAAGCCTTGCCGAAAGAACTGCAAGCTGCAGTGGTGTTGTAAGTATATACCCTTGTCCTATAACTAGGTTGATAGTGTCACCTAAATACCACTGCGAATATAGCTTTCGTGCGCGCCAATCTCTATCGGGCAACAATCCTGGAGCTTCTTCTTTAAACGTTCCAATCATTGGCCCACTTCCAATACCAAATTTTCTGGCCATTTCTACTAGAGAGTCTACACTTATTTTTTTTCCTATGTTATAAAAGTAAGTGTTGCATGATAATGCCATTGCCTCATTTAAAGATACATATCCATGGACTTTGCTTTTCAGGCAACGAAATTTCCGCTCACCTATTTTCATATAGCCCTTACACGAGAATTTCTCTTCTGGTGTGATTATCCCGTCTTTTAAACCCGCAAGCGCAACTATTACTTTAAATATTGAACCAGGTGGAATTTGATACGACAATGCACGATTCACAAGTGGTAATGAAGGAGTATTCAAGCTTTCCCAAGTCTCATTTGATAATCTGCTAGCAAAAAGATTATTATCGTAAGAAGGTGAATTATATAATGCTAAAATTTCTCCATTATTTACATTAATTACCACTGCGGAGCCCTGGTGATCTTTAAATACCTCTGCGATTTTCTCTTGCAGATTAATATCAATTGTCAGTTGTACATCTTGTCCGTCTTGTTGTGGTATGCTTGATAATTCTTTTATGACGCGTTTTTTAGAATTTATTTCCTGCTCAGATTTTCCTGGCTTGCCTTTCAATATATGATCATATGTATATTCAATACCGCTGATTCCTACTTCGTTTATACCTTGCTGTCTTTTTGTATATCCAATTACATGAGAACATATTGAACCAAACGGGTAATAACGTTTATAAAGAGCAGTTACTTTTGTTTCTGACGATTTTGCTATTTTAGACTCGACTTCTGATAATGTTTGCAAATCAACTTCCTTACCAGAACCATCAAACAAAACAACATACGAAATTTTGTTTATCGCAAGTTCAATGCTATTCCTATCTAAAATTTTGCCTCGCTGAGGCATAATAGTGGTGATTCGTACCCTATTGTTATTAGACAGCGTTTCGTATTTTTGTCTGTTTCGTACTTGTAAATTATATAACCTATAGCTAAAAACAGCGGAAATGGTAAGCTGAATACCGCCTAATATGAATGCTCTGCGGTTAAAGACTTTGTTTTTTGTCCACATAACATTCCTTCAAAACGCACTTTTCCCCCCTCTTTTATTGTTACACTTCTGGCTTTTACCGTATTACAAACCCTTTTTTCCCACTCACTTAAGGTAACAAATTTGTAACCTGATTTTTTTAGTATTTTAATAATATGAGGTAAAGCTTCAATTGTGTTTGATCTGTTATTGTGATCATGAAACAGTATAACTGCTCCATTATGTACATTACTTAAAACTCTTTCAACTAAAGCTTCTGGTTTATCACCTTGCCAATCTAGCGAATCAACTGTCCATAATATTGAATACATATTTAATTGATCAGTATTTTCAATCAGATTATCGTCATGACATCCATATGGCGGACGAAACCATTTTACATCTTGTTTTATTACATTTTTAATTGCTGTATTTGTCTTTTCCAATTCTTGCAATTGTTCCTCACTTGAAAGTGATGTCAACTTCCTATGCGACCAAGAGTGATTGCCTAACTCATGACCTGATTCATGAATTTTCTTTACTATTTCAGACGTTTTTTCATTTATACGTTCACCAAGCACAAAAAATGTTGCTTTTGCTTCATAGCTTTCCAGAACATTAATAATATCGTTTACTCTATTGTTAGACGGTCCATCATCAAACGTAAGCACAACAAACTTATCGTCGTTATTCAACAATTTTTTTATATTACTTAAATTTCTATATGATAGATCCAGATTACAACTAAGCCCACAGTATGGTAAATTAAAATTACAATCACCACAGAAAACCGCGCTTGAGTATAGCAAAAGAAAAGTTATTATCCTTATAAACATTTTGTAATCAGCAAAGCGATAGGATACTATGCACTTTTTTGCTAAGTTAAGCCATCTTTAATTGCTGTAGCCTTTACTTCATCACTTCTTTAATATATTATATTAACAATTTTATATAATATATTATGATTGCAAATATAAATACCGTTGCGCTTCAGGGAATTAGCACAGTAAATGTCAATGCACAAATTCATATGGCAAATGGTATTCCAGCTTTTAATATTGTTGGATTACCGGATAAAACTGTTGCAGAATCCAAAGAGCGCATCAGAGCAGCGTTAAATTCAATCAATCTACTACTACCTCCAAAAAGAATTACAGTTAATCTCTCCCCTGCGGATTTGCTGAAAGAAGGCAGTCATTATGACTTGGCTATTGCTATTGGACTACTTGTTGTAATGAATGTGATACCAGTTGAAAAAGTTCAGTCTTATATCATTATGGGTGAGCTTGCCCTTGATGGCAGAGTTATTCCAGTTTCAGGTGTGCTGCCAACAGCAATCAATGCAAAACAGACAAATAAAGGAGTAATTTGCCCAAGGGGAAATGGAGTAGAGGCTTTATGGGTAAAGAATGTTTCAATTCTAGCTATAGAGAAATTAACTGATATTATCAGACACTTTAAGGGTAAACAATTAATTCAGCCAGTAATTTTTAATTATAGTGATGCACCCAAAGAAAAAAGATTGATTCCCGATATGAAGGATATCAAAGGCCAAGTTGTTGCAAAAAGAGCAGCTGAAATTGCAGCAGCAGGTGGACACAATATGCTTCTTGTTGGCCCTCCTGGTACTGGAAAGTCAATGCTTGCTAAGCGCTTTATAGGATTGCTGCCTGATTTGACCGAACAGGAGATGATTGATGTTAATATTATTTCCAGCATAACAAAAACTGGTAATGAAATATTCAAAGTAGCGCGTCCCTTTCGTGAGCCTCATCATTCATGCTCTATGCCAGCAATGATAGGGGGAGGAAAGAATGCAAAACCCGGAGAAATTACCATGGCTCATAATGGCGTGTTATTCCTTGATGAGTTGCCAGAATTTCCAAGACTTGTGCTTGATTCTCTGCGCCAACCACTTGAAGATAGAAAAGTTACCGTTGCAAGGGCAAATGCTCACATTACTTATCCAGCCAATTTTCAACTGATAGCTGCAATGAACCCTTGCAGGTGCGGTTATTTAGGTGATGCAAGCAGATCGTGCAACAAAGCTCCAAAGTGTGGCACAGATTACAAAAACAAAATATCAGGACCATTGCTTGATAGAATAGACATATGCATTGAAATGCCAAACGTTAGCATACTCTCTCCTGAAATCTCTGTGGAGGGAGAAAGTACTAAGATCATGAGAGAAAGAGTGATAGCAGCGAGAAAAATTCAAACTGAGCGTTATAGTAAATTGAATGTTCGTTGTAACGCAGAAGTAAGCGGTGAAGCATTTAATAAATTTACTGAACCAGATCAGGCAGGGTTAGAATTGCTAAAATACGTACTGAAAGAAAATTACATTTCCAATCGAGGCTACACACGCGTATTAAAAGTTGCAAGAACCATTGCAGATCTTGCAAAAACTGAAAAAGTAAAAAGAGCACACATTGCTGAAGCGTTGAATTACAGAATAAGGGTATATTAAAAAATTAGTTTACTTGACAGACAATTTGTTTCATTATATACTACCCTTAATGAAATTTTAACATTCTATTTAAGGAGTAGAGTTATGGCATTAACAGAATATAATTACGAACAAGAACATAGTGTTTTTCACGCTATTTCAGAGGGATATAAACAACCTGATAAGGAACACTGGGGAGTTACAGGTGCTGCTGGTGGGCTTGGTCAGTATATTAAGGATAATAAGTTAAGAACAGCATTATTTCCGCTTGCAGTTGCAAGTGTTGTCTTTACAGCAATGCATATGAAAGCAGGCTTTGTTAGTGCAGCAGAAGCTTCTGGGTTTCTTGCTAAGACTGCCAGCTACTTTGTTGGGACAAATCAAGCAATAGCTGCTTCATTACCTGGATTTATCGGAACAGGTGTTGCTGGTCAGATAGTTGCAGGTGCCATAATGGCAATTGCTGCAGCTGCTGTTCTTTATGGAACATATCAAGTTGCCTCAAAATTAAAAGATGTTGTGGTTGAAGCATGGAAAGGAGAAGGAAAAACTGCATAATAACTTCAACAAAACAAAAAGGGATAGGTTTCTGTCCCTTTTTATAAACACTTTCTATTTTTTTGAAGTAATATCATCCAAAAATCTAGTAATTATAAAATAGCACTTATTAGTATAAATATTAAGAATAAGTAAATCCCGTTTACTGTTTACGCCTATAGAAGTGAAAAGTATTTGCATATTATTAAAAAAGCGGTAACTTATTATCAAGTGAATTCGCTAATATTTGAGTAATTTAAATGTCAATTGACCTTAGTTTACCAGAGTTACCTATATTACACCCAAGGATTACCGTTGTGGGAGTGGGTGGTGCTGGTGGAAATGCTGTGAATAACATGATCCAATCCAATTTGCAAGGAGTGAATTTTGTTGTCGCAAATACCGATGCTCAAGCACTAGAAAAGTCTTTGTGTGATAAAAAAATTCAACTGGGTATTAACTTAACCAAGGGTCTTGGTGCTGGTGCTTTGCCTGATGTTGGCAAAGGTGCAGCAGAAGAATCAATTGATGAGATTATGGAGCATATAAAAGATAGTCATATGCTTTTCATCACAGCAGGAATGGGCGGTGGTACTGGAACCGGTGCAGCACCGGTAATTGCAAAAGCAGCCAGAGAAGCAAGAGCCGCAGTTAAGGATAGAGCGCCAAAAGAAAAAAAGATATTGACTGTTGGAGTTGTAACTAAACCGTTCGGTTTTGAAGGTGTGCGCCGTATGCGCACTGCAGAGTTTGGACTTGAAGAATTGCAAAAATACGTGGATACACTTATTGTCATTCCAAATCAGAATTTATTTAGAATTGCAAATGAAAAAACTACATTTTCTGATGCATTTAAACTTGCTGATAATGTTCTGCACATTGGCATCAGAGGAGTAACTGACTTGATGGTCATGCCAGGGCTTATTAATCTTGACTTCGCTGATATAGAAACAATAATGAGCGAGATGGGCAAAGCGATGATCGGCACCGGAGAGGCAGAAGGAGAAGATAGAGCAATTAGTGCTGCGGAAGCTGCAATATCCAATCCATTACTTGATAATGTATCAATGAAAGGTGCGCAAGGAATATTAATTAACATTACTGGTGGCGGAGATATGACTCTGTTTGAAGTTGATGCTGCAGCCAATAGAGTGCGTGAAGAAGTAGATGAAAATGCAAATATAATATTTGGTGCTACTTTTGATCAAGCGATGGAGGGAAGAGTTAGAGTTTCTGTTCTTGCAACTGGCATTGATGGTCGCAATAATAAATCAGAAACTTCACCTATAAGTCAGAGCGAAGACTCAGAGAAAGAGAAATTTAAGTGGCCCTATAGTCACAGTGAAAGTACGCAAGACAAAACACTGGAAACAAAACCAACTGAACAGGTAAGCGAAGGAGCTAAGTGGGGCAGCAATATCTATGATATACCAGCTTACTTAAGAAGAAAAAAATAATGCAACTTTGGCTACTCAAGTCAGAGCCAAGTGAATATTCATGGCAAAAAATGGAAAAGGAGCAGGTAGTTGAGTGGGATGGCGTGCACAATTATCAAGCTCAAAATTACATGAAAATTATGAAAGTAAGCGATCTTGCGTTTTTTTATCATACAGGTAAAGAGAAAGCAATACTTGGAATCGTTGAAGTATTTAAAGAGTATTATCATGTTAATGATCCCAAGTTCGGATTAGTGAATGTAAAGTTTTTGAACCCTTTAAATAACCAAGTAACGTTAAATAATATAAAACAAAACCCACTTTTGAAAAATATGGCTATATTAAAACAACCACGTTTATCAGTTTCTCCAGTTTCGGAAATTGAATGGAATGAAATAATAAGAATGAGTGAATGTTAGAAGTAAATATTCTTGACAAGAAATGGTGCAGCATCATAGAAAATCCTAAAGATTTTGTATTAGGTGTCATCAATACTTCTCTAAAAGAATTAAAAATAGACCACTATAAACCAAATATATCAATAGCTCTGGCTGATGATGACTTGCTACATCAACTTAATTTAAAATTTAGAGAAATGGATAAACCAACTAACGTACTATCATTTCCGTATGAACAATTGTCTAATGAGTGCGATTTAGGAGACATAGCAATTTCAATAGACACAATAAAAAGAGAATCGCATGAGTATTGTATACCCATTCTTGCTCACATTACACACATGTTAGTGCATGGATTACTGCATTTACTTGGTTATGATCACCAAAAAAAAGATGAAGAAATTATAATGAAAAATCTAGAAAGAGAGATTTTAGCTTCGCTTGACTACAATATGTGCACGATTTAAAAGGAATTTAATAAAAATATAGTAGATGATAATAAAATATGTTATCTACAAAGGGTTTTAGCTATAAACAATAAAAGGTAAGTGATATGGTTCAGTTTTCTTTGCCAAAGAATTCTAAAATTAATCAAAAGGGCAAAATTTATCCTATTCCTGCTAGAGCAAAAAACATCAGAAGATTTCAAATTTACCGTTGGTCTGCTGATGACGAGAAAAACCCTAGAATAGACACATTTTTTATTGATATGGATAGTTGTGGCCCTATGGTACTTGATGCATTAATAAAAATAAAGGATGAAATAGATTCGACTTTAACTTTCAGACGTTCTTGTAGAGAAGGCATATGTGGATCTTGTGCCATGAATATTGACGGAACCAATACTCTTGCATGTACTAGATCTATACACGATATAAAAGGTGACGTAAAAATATATCCATTACCTCACATGTATGTGATAAAGGACCTAGTCTCAGACTTGAGCCAATTTTATGAGCAATACAAATCAATTAAACCTTGGTTACAAGCAGATAAGCCTGCCCTACCAAATAAAGAATACTCTCAATCTTCTGAAGATAGAAAAAAATTAGATGGCTTGTCCGACTGTATATTATGTGCTTGCTGTTCGACTGGTTGCCCAAGCTACTGGTGGAATAGTGATAAATTTTTAGGACCAGCAATACTATTACAAGCCTACAGATGGATTGCTGACAGCCGTGATAATAAGACAGGTGAAAGACTTGATGTTTTAAACGACCCATTCAAGTTGTATCGTTGTCATACAATAATGAATTGCACAAAAACTTGTCCTAAAGGACTTAATCCAGCAAGAGCAATAGCGAAAGTAAAACAGCTCATGGTAGAGAGAGAAGGAGTTTAAGTATTATCTTTTGCATTCTTCGTAAGAGAACAGCAAACCTTCCGAAGCGTAGGGTATTGTTAATACCCTGAACGCTTTTCCATTCGTGAAATGCATCGTATCATCATACGATTCAAATAATTTTTTGAATAACTCATGTCTTTGGTTACTAATAGTTTGAAAATCCTCTTTTTCTAAAAGCTTTTTAGATTCGAAGAGGTAAAGCATAACTTCATGATAAGTTGGGTAAGATGCCAAAAATTTTGGGTCAAATTGAAAGGTTTTTATGAAAGCATTATTATAAAATTTTAGCTTTTGATTCTTACTATATATTACTATAGCAACCGACAACCTCTCAAGCAAATTTTTCTGTGTAGCTAAATAACTGTTTAATTCAGTATATAATTTCTCTGCATCACTAACATCTTTCCCATACATTACTATGCTACCAGAACCTTGTATTGGAATTTTAACAAAATCGAAAACCTTAGGTTCGTTCTTGTAAGTTACGACATGCCTTCCTGGTTTTGTGCTATGAGCGCTACTGGTAATAGCAAATTTCTTAGAACCATCTACATACTTATCATAAAACAAATTATAAAATTCCACCTTTCTATTCTTGTTATATTTTAGTATTGGAAATGGTAAAGAGTTGAAAACATTTTTATAGCTCTCCACTTCTTGTGTAAGCTTACTATTTTCTAACTCAAGTCCGTTAGCTTTTATCTTATAGTCTGAGACATTCCTTATCCATAACAGCACACCTATCACATTGGTAGAATCATCTATTATGCTTCTGCCGTAACATATGCAATAAACCTCACTGTCCTTTGACTTTAAATCTAGAGTAAAAGATTTATTTATTTCCTTTGCCTCAACAAAATTTTTAATTAAGCTTTCTGATTGCTCAAAAAAATTCACAAACTCATTAAACGAGTAAAAAACAGTATTAAGCAAAATTAGTAAGTTGGGAGAGAACTTTTCTATACGCTTTTTTGCATCCCAAATATAAAACCCATCATTCACAGTATCAATTAAATTATTTATGATAACATTTTGATGCTGTAAGTTCTTAATCTTATTACTAATTTTTAATTTAGAATAAGAGAGAAAGAATAATATTAGAATCAATATTAAAACCACTTCATACAAAAAAAACATAGCACTTTTAAAACAAATGTAAAAATTTGTAACCGCTCAGAATTATGCTGAAGAGGTATATAAGTAAAGATTGCCTAACATTTGAAAGCCCAATCTCTTATAAAGGTTCACAGAAGATTTCATACAATGTGCTACTATATATTTGCATTCAAGCTGCTTAGCTATCTTTATTCTTTCTAAAACCATTTGGGTACCTATTCCACGATTCCTGTAAATTGGTAAAACTCCATCACTATAAAAACCAGCTACGCTGTCTTGAACATAAAGACCGCATGTCCCAATAATTTCACTATTTAGTGTTACAAGAAAAAATCTTAATCTTGAGTTTTTATCATCATAATTTGATAATCCGCGAAAAAATGTGCTGACAATTCCAACGCCATGATAAAAAATTTTAGAAGTGTGTAAATCTAACTGTTCTAAGAGGTCGCTACCATTTACAGCATTTAACCTCAAGTTTGGAATAACATCAGCAGGTAAAAAGTAATTTTTCATATTAAGTAAAGCTTTTTTTGGTGTGCTAACGTGTTTTATTTCACACTTTTCTAAAATATCTCTTACTTTCATATGTGAATTTATTACCCATGTTGCTTCTATATCTCTTGTTCTGAGATAATCTAGAGTTTTTTGTATAGAAAGCTCGGTACATTGATCTCCACAGAACACAAAATTAAATAATGACTCCCTGGTACCATTTATTGTAAATGTAACGTTATCAAATTCATCGTGTACTTCCCACTCAGATAAATTCGCTGTGTACAGTATATAATCCTTTAGATTTTGAACAATTAAGCTTGAATAATAAATTTTTTTATCCTGCATACATCAACAATAAACAATAAAAGGCTCCTATAAGAACACAGGCTAAAATTGCAGCTATAATGTCATCTAGCATAACACCTAAAGGACCTTTGGTATTTTTATCGATCAAATTTATAGGCCACGTTTTTATTATATCAAAAAACCTAAAAGAAAAAAAGCACAACAACAATGAAGAGCAATTCATCTCTTGGCTTAACAATATCGAAACTAAAAGTATTGTCAGCAATTGACCAACTACTTCGTCAATTACTACCTCTTTTGGATCACATGAAGTCTCGTAGTGTTTTATATAATTGCCTATAGACCATAGTCCAATCAAAAATAAAAAAAAAATAATTGCTGCACCTAAAATTCTGTCACTCAGTATTACAGGAACAATTGGATAAGAAGCTAAGCTGCCTACGGTACCTGGCATTTTTTTTACTGTGCCAGACAGCCACCATGTTGATATCAATTTATATAAAAATTTCACAATACACCAAAGTACAAAACTAATTTACAAGAACAGAAATAGTATCCTCTATAGAGGCGCTTTCATACAATAATCTATAGACCGCTTCACATATAGGCATTTTTATCTTTAGCTTTCCTGCTAAATTAAATATGGGCTCAGCAGTGCTAAAACCTTCAATCACTGACTTGTCTTCTGACAAAATCTGCTGAACATTAAAGCCATTGTCACTATTACCTATTTTAAACCCAAAAGATAGGTTTCTTGAATTCAAGGATGTGCATGTCATAATTAGATCACCCAGACATGCCGGCCCAAGTAGTGTATTTATATCCACATTACCGTTACCAACTTTTGCTGAGTATAAAGCCTTAATTTCGCTCATACTTTTCGTAATCAATGCTGCATGAGCATTAAACCCAAGTTTACTACCTAGAACAATCCCACACGCTATAGCAAAAACGTTCTTTAACGCTGCACAAACCTGTATCCCTATAACATCACTACTAAGGCGTAATTTAACATTTTCTTGCTGTAGTTCTGATATTAGCTTTGAACCCAATATGTTATTTTGGCACGCAAGAACCATTGAATAGGGCAATTTTTTTGCAACTTCTATAGCAAAACTAGGGCCTGAAAAAATAGCAATAGGATTGTTAGGTAAAACTTCATTTACTATTTCACTAGGTAATTTTAATGTAGACTTTTCTATTCCCTTACAAGCTAAAATTATTGCTACATCTTTTTTCAGATTACAATTATGCAATTGCTGACATACCTCCCTCAGAGACTGAGTGGGAACAGCGAGGATTGTTACTGAAGCATTAATTGTGTCTTCAATAGCCAGTTTTACTGACACATTATCAGAAATTCGACAACCGGGTAGCTTGTCACTTTCTCTTTTCCCGTTGATTGATTCAAATGTAGTTTCATTGCGAGTCCACAAAATCACATCTTTCTTACTACCTAATGAAATTGCGATTGCTGTACCCCATGCACCAGCACCTAAAATTGATATTGCCACACAATATTCCTGAAAGTATTACTTATACTTTAAAATAGTAGGATAAGTAAATTAAAAATATAACACAGGCATATAGAATAGTTAAATATTTATTAACCGAAGTATTCTTTTAATAATAGTAACTTTAATTCAATATTTACTAAAAATACTATTACTATCATGGTATGTCTATTATATTTTAGATCTATTTATATAACTTTGGAACAATATATTTACTATTAATTAATAAGTGTAATTTTGATCATTTGTTAATAAAAATTTGATTTATTACTTTCCTTAGTTATATATATTACTAAAATTATAAATTATTTATGGGGTGTAAAATATGCGTATATTATTAATTGAAGATGATCAAGTAAGTGCAAAGACTGTGGTTAACGCCTTAACTTCTGATGGACACTTCTGTGACGTTGTTACTTCTGCACAAGATTATAACAATAACATGGTTTCCTCAAACGGAGATTACTATGACCTAGTTATTTTAGATATACACTTGCCTGGTGATATTGACGGATATGATATATTGTTAAGACTAAGAAGTGCAAAAATCAAAGTTCCTGTCTTAATACTTTCATGTATATCCGCTGTCAATCACAAAGCTAAAGGACTCGGGTATGGTGCCGATGATTACTTAACCAAGCCATTTCATAAAAGCGAGTTATTAGCTCGAATTAAGGCCATAGTGCGTCGTACTAAAGGCCATCCTGAATCGGTGATAAAGATTGGTAATATAAATATCAATTTTGATCACAGGATTGTTGAGGTGAAAGGTAAAACGGTTCACCTTACTAATAAAGAGTATTCTATGATAGAATTGCTAGCACTGCGTAAAGGAACAGTACTAACAAAAGAAATGTTCTTAAATCATCTTTACAATGGCTTGGATGAACCTTCAGATAACAAGATAGTTGATGTTTTTATGTGCAAATTACGTAAGAAACTTGAAAGTGCAAATGATGGAAAAAGCCACATAGAAACCGTTTGGGGCAGAGGGTATGTTCTGAAAGAGTATATTGATGATGAAGAATATTCTAATGTTAATGTAGGCGAAAGTAGTGATGGCTATCAAGCAGAACAAGTGAAGGACAACGCATGAAATGCCTACACATTTAAATATAGCATGGCTTATATCGCACGTATCATGTGACGCCTAGGTGAAATATAAGCCGAGTTCTGTTTATGTAGCTATTTATCTGGAGTAAATGTTACCATTTACCTCATGCGATTTACCCGAGTAGATATGAGGAAAACATAAAATCTACTTCTATTTAATCTTGCTCCTAGTGTTGGTTACTCGACTACCAATGTTACCATTGCCATGGTGTGCTCTTACCACACCTTTTCACCCTTACCTAAGAATATTTTAGGCGGTAATTTTCTGTAGCCCTATAACTGGAGTTACCTCCGGCGGGCATTACCCGTCACTATTTTTCCTTGGAGCCCGGACTTTCCTCTGCTATGTTTATCACATAACAGCAGCTACTTATTTCACCCAGGAATTATACTTTAACATGAAAATCACAAAAGCAAAAGACAATTTCCTAACAGTTTACATATTAAAAACATTCAGACAAATAGCTAAAGGTGATAT
The DNA here is from genome assembly GCF_048537595.1 of Wolbachia endosymbiont of Rhagoletis indifferens. Classification (NCBI taxonomy): domain Bacteria; kingdom Pseudomonadati; phylum Pseudomonadota; class Alphaproteobacteria; order Rickettsiales; family Anaplasmataceae; genus Wolbachia; species Wolbachia endosymbiont of Rhagoletis indifferens. Next base: position 117,887 of record NZ_CP175923.1, read on the forward strand.
TCCGGCACATCATCGCTATCCCAAGATAAGCTTCTTTCACTCTTAGACTCCGCTTCAGTCAGTCAAGAGCTTGCTGAAGACGATGAGCTACTTCTTGATCGACTACTATTTTCTACTGATATACTGTCTAGCACTGTTTCAGATCGATCCATAGTTCGCATTCTGTCACCAGTGGTAAAAATTTCTTCATCGCTACTTGAAGATGATCGCCTTCTATAACCCAAATCAGTTAGTTCTAACACAGGAGCAGCATTACGACCCTTAACATATCTATATGCTATGAATCCTATAATTCCAACAATACCTATTGCTCCAACCAAAGATCCCCCTATCATTCCTGCCCTATTAGACCCTATAGCAAGTTGAGTAGGCTGTGGTGAAGAAGTAGTTTGAGAAAATAAAGTTGTAGTGAACATAGGAGTTGTCAACTCCCTTGTTCTAGTACTCGGCATAGTAGACACTGTTTGTGTAGTTCTCTCTGAGTTTGTTGTTGGCGCATTAGTTGGCATTGTAGTAATCACAGTCACTTGTGAGGTGGCAATAGTTTCAGCTACTGTTGTTGGCTCTGATGACGTAGATGCCGTGCTTATTTTAGTTGTTAACTCTGTTAAAGGCTTACTCATCGTAGTACTGCTTGCTGTAGAAGTCGACGCAACAGTCGCTGCTGTAGGTTTTACAGTACTTGTCCCAGTTTCCGAAGTTACTATCGGCGCACTAGTTGACGTTGTAGCAACCATGGTCGTTTGTGAAGTAGTAGTTGTTTTTGCTACTGTTGTTGGCTTCACTGTTACTGTACTTGTTTGAGTCGTTGACTCCGCTGAAGGTTTATTCATTGTAGAAGTAGGTGCAACGGCTTCTGTTGTTGGCTCCACTGTTACTGTACTTGTTTGAGTTGTTGACTCCGTTGAAGGTTTATTCGTTGTAGAAGTAGGTGCAACGGCTTCTGTTGTTGGCTCCACTGTTACTGTACTTGTTTGAGTTGTTGACTCTGTTGAAGGTTTACTTATTGTAGAAGTAGGTGCAACGGTAGTTGATGCTTCTGTTGTTAATTTGGTAGTCTTTACAGTGTCGGTTTCTGTTGTGCTAGTAATTGCAGCAGTCGGCGTTTTCTTAGAAGTCACAACCGTCTCTGTAACAGTTATAGGAGCCACGGTACTACTAGAAATGATATCAGGTGTTAATCGACCGTTAATGATATTAACAAAATCGCTGAGAGTTTTGATGCTACTTGCCGGTATTATTGTTACCTTAGAAGGTTTTTCAAATCTTTGATGATTGAAAATTGCGATGTTTTCTCCACTTACTGCAGTTACAATAAAACTGTCTTGACCATTGTCTTTAACGTACAATTGCTCTATAGAATCTGCAAATTCGCAAACAGTAAAGTTCGATTTTGATCCATTCTTAACAAGACTTATTAAATGTAACGTTTGTTTATCAGACAACCGGTCTTCTGCAAGAAAGGCAACTAGATCATTGCCTTTGATTCGCTTCACATACTGTAGAAAATTTATTTCACCTGCATTAGAAGTAATAGATGACACTGTATCTATTTGACATTTTTTCTTACCAAGCAAACATTCGTCGATTCCCTTTCTATTCTTCAGATCCTCAACCACTTTAGCCATATCGAACTTAAAAATATTTGTTCTTACTTCTTGATTCCCAACAATGTTTTTCCTCACTTGCGAATAAAGCATCGTGTTTCCATCTAATGCCAGTTGCCCTGGGTTACCAAATTCCAATAATTTTCTTTCTGTGATACGGTTTTTTCCAGCTAATGCTTTAAATTTTCCACTTCCATCTGATTTTAAATACCAAGAAACTAAAGTTTGATCCTTTAAGTTATGAGCGATTACAATTACATCACCATTACCAACTTTCACTGCTTTTGGTTGAAAGTAACTATTGCCTTCATTTGCAGGATTATCATTATTAATATTCTTTTGTAATTTCCTTTTATCTAAATGTTCAACTGAAGGTACGTTGATTGATTGCTTGATTCCGTAAGTGTTAAAAGACAAACCTTTAACGTATTTTTCTCCTTCTTCGCCAATTCCCTCTTCAGGAAAGATAACTCCAACTTTATCTATTTCAGCTGAATCTTCTATTAATGTGAGAGATAATTGATCTTTGAATTCATTTGCTACACTGATACCAGTATCCCATTCGTATGTTTTTGATTGATATGATGGACTAATAAGTAATTTTACTTTACTGCTCCCATTACCATTATCTTGATAGCTGAGTCCATAAGCGATTCCATCTCCTTCAATTAACCCTACGTTTGCTGGGTTAAAACCTATCGCTTCTTTAACTTCCGGTGTATTTGAGTTGATCCCGAGTAATCTTCTTAATATAGACATAATTTTATTTAAAATATTAATAAAATGCTATTATGATTACCCCTGTGTGTTAATGTCAATGAAAATTTTAACTAAAATTAAAAAATTAACGTCTTTATAATCCGCAGAGCGAAATATGAAAAATGAGTAGCAGTAAAGAATTCGCAAACTGGGTGGATAAGCAATACCACTCTATAGATAGCATGATACTGTAGAACGCTATCTCTTAAAAAACCAACAATTGCAATTATTAGCCCTTCAGATATAATCTGTTGAAATTCACATGAGTCTCACGAATGACAGAAAAAGAAAAGCAGTTTAGTTTTACATCAGAAAACCTTAAGAAAGCGGAAAAGTTTATAGAGATGTATCCCAAAGGTAGAGAAGGTAGTGCTGTTATGCCTTTACTATATCTGGTTCAAGAGCAATGTGGATGGGTTCCTGAATCTGCTATGCGTTATGTTGCTGATATGCTCCATATGCCACATATTCGTGTATATGAAGTGGCAAATTTCTACACCATGTATAATTTAAAACCAGTAGGTAAATATCTAATACAAATTTGTAGAACAACCCCTTGCTGGTTATGCAGTAGCGAAAAAGTTTTAAATACCTTTAAAGAGAAACTTGGAATCAATATCGGTGAGACTACTAAAGATAATTTGTTCACTTTAAAAGAGGTTGAATGTCTTGGTGCATGCGTTAATGCTCCTGTTATGCAGATCAATAATGACTTCTATGAAAATCTTACTCCTGAGAAAGTAGAAAACATCATAACAGAACTTTCAGGCAAATAGATGAAAGAAGAATTTGCATTTAAGATAATCAAGCAATCAGGTTCTGCAAGAGTTGGAACAATTAAAACTCCAAATGGAAGCGTAGAAACCCCCGCTTTTATATTCTGTGCAACAAAAGCTGCAATTAAAGCTGCAGATATTGAAAGAATTAGTGAAGCAGGTACTCAGATAATACTTTCCAACACCTATCACCTAATGCTTCAACCAGGAGAGAATACTGTTGCAAAACTTGGTGGTTTGCACAAGATGATGGGATGGAATGGGCCAATGCTAACTGACTCAGGTGGATATCAGATATTTAGCTTAGGCCACGGATCAGTTTCGGAAGAGATAAAAGGAATAAGAAAAAAACAAAAAACTTTGATCAAAATTAATGAGGATGGGGCAATTTTCCGTTCTTACATTAATGGTAAAACTTATTGCTTAACTCCTGAAAAATCTATACAAATTCAACAGAAATTAGGTGCAGATTTAATCCTAGTTTTAGATGAATGCACTCCATTCCACGTCAGCAAAGAATACACAGCAAAATCAATGCTCATGAGTCACAGATGGGCTGAACGTTCTTTAAATGAATTTGAAAAAAACAATAATGGCAAGCAGGCACTGTATGGAATTAGTCAAGGCGGAGTGTATCAAGATTTACGTAGAGAAAGTTGTGATTTTATCAACGATTTGCCATTTTTTGGTCAAGCAATAGGTGGATCACTTGGTCAAAGTAAAGAGCAGATGTACGATGTAGTTTCTTTCACTATGGACCACCTAAAAAAAGACAGGCCTACTCATTTGCTTGGTATTGGTGGAATTGTGGACATCTTTCATGGAGTAAGTCTTGGAATTGACACGTTTGATTGTGTGCATCCAACTCGTTTGGCAAGGCATGGTGGTGCGCTTATTAAAGTAAAAAATAGAGATTCTATTTCTTCAAAGTGCAAAGAGCATATTAATTTGCGGAATCAACAATTTGAGCTGGACAATAACCCAATTGAAAGTGACTGTTTATGTTTTACCTGCAGAAAACATTCAAGAGCTTATATACACCATTTACTGAAAGCTAAAGAGCTCCTGGCTTACACGCTCGTTACCATTCATAACGTTTTCTTCATGAATAAGTTAATGGAATCAATAAGACAGGCAATATTAGATGATAGGCTAGATCAAGAGAAAAATAATTGGATTAGTGAAATACCATTGCACTTTGATTTGGCCTCTCTTTAAGTCTTTTCTTTATGCTGTTGATTTTTACTTCTTGTTATATTTACTTTATTTATCACACTATTAATTAGAAAGGTTATAATAAATAATTAATCTATTAATGTTAACCTTTATCCATTATTTGTAAAAATTTGGAGGCAAAGGTATGGTTATAAAAAATAATACCCTATTAATATTTGATTTTGATAACACTATCACTAATGGACACATGCATGCTGTTTTCTCTGGTAGACACTCCGGAATTGAAAAAAGTGATTATAATTCTGCTGCGAAAAATGCAGTGACTGATCACAATATAAAAGATTTTCTAAAAAATACAGGTGGAATGAAAAATGAAGAGAGGTTGAAATCTACATTACAATCTGCACTTTCAGGTGGAATAGAAGTTAATATTGCATCATATACAAAATATCCGGATGCTGTAAAAAGGGTTGTAGAAAATCATTTGGGCTTATCTAAAGAACAAGCAGACAGTATTTCTGTATTTGGTAGATTTCCAGAAAATTATGATAATGAGTTAAAAGGTGATAAAGAACAACAAAGTAAAGTTGGAAAGAATTTGCATATCTGTAAGGCAATTGTGGAGTACAAGGATAAACATGGTGAGTTGCCAAAAAATGTAATGTTAGTTGATGATGATGTAAAAAATATTCAGAAGATTAATGAGTTTGTTGCATCAATGAGTAAAAGAGGGGGATGGCTTAAAGAAAATGGGCTGAGTATTGAAGAGATACAAAAAATCAAATTTGAAGGTGCGCGAGTGCCTAAAGAGGACAAAAATGTTGGTTATCTAGAAAGAGTACAAGAGTTTATCAGTCCTAGGAAAGAAGAGTCACCACAATTACCTCCTAAACTTAAGAATTTAAATGCAGTATCCCAGAATAATGAGGAGCCACCACAATTACTTCCTAAAAAAAGGAAATCAAGTGATGGTATGGTTGCTGATGGTGAGAATAAAAAACAAGATATTAAGGGCATGTTGTCATCTGAAACACAAGCAAACCCAACACGCTCAAAACGTCATGCAATGATGCTTGACCCTCAGCAAATAGAATCTATACACCAGAATGCTGAAGAGCCACCACTAGGTAAAAAATACGCACATACTGAAACCATCTCCTTATTAAAGGCATTTGAGACAATCAGAGATTTTTTTCAAGATTGTGGTCAAAAAATAATAAATACTATTCATAGATTATTAAAGAAGGAAGTAATAACAGGGGTTAAAGAGCAAGGCTATGATGTGAATAGTGAAAAAGGTAAAAGTGAAATTACGATTTATGGTAATAAATCGATAGATATTGACAAAATAAAAACGGATTTTATTGATACCTCTCTAATTCGAATAATGGAATTGGGTGAGGAGAAAATCAAAGATCTTAACAATAATTATAAAGGTGATCAGCTAGGGCGAGAGATATCGAAATTATTGAACGCTGGTTCGCAAAAGGAAAATATAAACTCAAACTATAATGATGGAGAGCCTATATTCCAGACTCGTGAAGAGGCATTGAACTATCCTCCGCAAAAGAAAGACATAAACTCAAACTCTGTGAGAGGAAACTATAATGGTGGAGAGTCTATATTTCAGACCGTTCAAGAAGCACAGAACTATCATCGGCAAAAGAAAGGTATAGACTCAAACCCTGTAAGCAAAAAACCACTTGCACCACCAGTACCTCCTAAAAATTATACGGAAAAAGTTACGCAAAATAGAAATAATAATATTATTGAAAGAGGAGGTTGAAGATTCGTATAATTTCTTGTATATCCGGTTCATGGCACATTGTTTCAACTTTACGCTTCTTTAATCACTGTGCTATAGCTAACCCAAGAAAGGTTTTCCTACGTCATACCGCCGCGGCGCTAACAAGTAGCGGAATGACGAATTTTTGTTTTTCAAATTATCGGTAAACTTAAGTCACTTTAGCTATAAATTATGAAGATCTATTGTAAAGCAGCCAAATCAATATAACAGAATACACTAAGCTTTAAGCATAGAAACCACTTTATCGTAACTTGGCAGTGACTTAATTTCTCCAATTGCAGCTAGAGTGGCTTTTTCATGCTGAGATAATAATTCTTCTGCTGCTTTTTTTACGTTAGCAGTGGTAACTGCACTAATTTTTTCTATTAATTCATTTTTACTGATGTACCTATTATAGTTACCGTAGTAGTGCCCCAATGTTTCAGCACGTGAGCTAACACCTTCGCGCGACATTAAAATTTGGGATTTTACTCGCTCTTTCACTCTATTTACTTCTTCTTCCTTCAGATCATCTGTAGACAACTTCTTCAACTCTGTCATTATAGATTTTAAAAGCTTATCTAAGTTACTACTGTCTGTACCAGCAAAAATGGAAAACATCCCTGTATCAGTGTAGCTGGAATTAAATGAATAAACAGAGTAAGCTAATCCCTGCTTTTCCCTTACTTCCTGGAACAGACGTGATGACATTCCGCTCCCTAATATAGAATCGAGCACTTGAAACGTGTGATATTTATCGTCATAACGAGAAACGCTAGGTAGACCAATTAGCAAGTGCACCTGATCTAATTTACGATGTTCTAAATACTCACCACCAGTGTAGCTCGTCGCATTTTGGCTTTTTTTCAGCTTTTTAGAATGAATCTTTGAGAGAAAATCTTTGGTTAATGCAACAACTTCTTCATGTTCAACATTTCCTGCAACGGCAAATAGCATATTCTCGCCAAAGTAATGTTCGTTTATGTAGTTATTTAGATTTTCCCTAGTAAATGACTTTACCGTATCTTGCGTACCTAAGATTGACTTACCAAATGGTTGATCTTTATAAGCTGCCTCAAAATATTTATCGAAAACAATGTCACTTGGTGAATCATTAGTTTGAAAAATCTCTTGTATTACAACACCCTTCTCACGTTCCAATTCATCTTCTGGAAACGTAGAATTCATCAATATATCTATTAATATATCAATACCAGTTTTTATGTCTTTCTTGAGGACTTTTGCATAATAGGTGGTGCTTTCCCTACCAGTGCTGGCGTTGAAAACCCCACCTATGTCGTCAAAAGCTTTTGCAATTTCAAACGCAGTTCTTGTCTTCGTTCCTTTGAAAGCCATGTGTTCTAGAAAATGGGATATTCCATTTTGATTTGCACTTTCCGCTCTACTGCCAACACCAACTCGTATACTTAAAGCTACAGAGTCAACATCACGCACCTGCTCAGTTATTATGCGCAGACCATTATCTAATTTCGTTACCTGAGGTGTATTCATCTTATGTATTCTTTTTTAAATTTTCTTCTGCAAAATCCCAATTAATCAAATGGTCAAGGAAAACTTTTATGTAGTCAATTCTACGATTTTGACAATCTAAATAGTATGCGTGCTCCCACACATCCATAGTGAGTAATGGCACTTGACCATAAGTTAATGGCAAATCTGCATTTGGAGTTTTGGTGATTTTGAGCTTTCCTTTTTCAAGCACTAACCACACCCATCCACTACCAAACTGGCTTACTCCATAATTGGAGAATTCTTCATAAAATTTATCAAAGCCACCGATATCGTCCTGAATTTTTTTTGCTAAAAGACTACTATCTTTAGGCTTACCACCACCATTTTTTTTCATTGAGTTCCAATAAAAAGTGTGGTTCCAAACTTGTGCTGCGTTATTAAATATAGGCAAGTTGTCGCTATTACCATGCACTTTTGTTATTAATTCCTCAATTTTCACATGTTGATAATCCGTATTTTCAACCAGCTCGTTGAGTTTATTTAAATATCCTTTATGGTGCTTATCATAATGAAAATCTAAGGTTTTTGCAGATATGTAAGGCTCCAAAGCTGTTTTACCGTATGGTAATTCAGGTAAAGTAAAATTCATTCAACCTCCTCAATTTCTAACCTACTGCGATGTTAGAGCAATATATGCTTTTGTGCAACATATAATTTGGTTAAAATATTCATATTATTGCAATTGTTCTAAAATAAGTTATACTAGTACAGTAATGTTAATAATAATTACATTTTTTATTATATAGTTCTTTTAGGAGGCTAATATGTCAAGTTTATGTGAAAACCTTAAGTATTCATATGAGAATTTTAAGCAATATGCTCAACACGGAACTGTTCCTGCTGTAGAAAAAAATAACAGTCAAGTTCCACAAAACTGTTTCTATAAGTCTGTTCATCATATCGATAGTGTTGTGGGACCAGTGAAGGATATGCTCGTAGGGGTAAATAAAGATGCCGATACTTCAACAACAACTTTGGGAAAAAGAGAGAAAAAAGTCTGCGGTACGAAACATAATGGACTTTATCATGGCTTTGCAAATTTATTACTTGTACTCTATACAGGGGTTGCATATTTAACGTATTTGCCAGTAAAATTAATTTCACATTTAAAGGGAACAGATGGTCCAAAATCTCTTTTAGGGTATACCAATAATTTGCAGAACAAAGCAGAACAACATGGTGAAACCTGCGCTAAGTTCTTAAGTTTAGTCTTGTCTTACATTATTTCAGCCGTCATCTGGGCTGCAGCACTCATTATTACACCACTGACTTGGGCTGTTGATAAAGTGGCAAGTAAGTTTAGTGACGCAAAGTCTGAAGCTGCTGACTCTAATGGGAAAGCTCCTCTACTAAGCTAATCTGCACAACATGGCTTTAACACTTAGCCACCGGAAAGGGTGTCATCCCAGTGCTTCGATACTGGGATCCAGCCTTCCATGCAATCCCATCAAAAACGTTTATTTGAGCATAAGATTAGCTATTTTCTATGCTCACCAACCCAGCGTACAGTAGGAATTTCTGGATTCCAGCGGGCTTTGTTGCATCGCTAGCTATGATGGATTAAAGATAAAAAAGATGGAGAATATCAGTAGCTTATTATTCTGGTATTTATAACAAGAACGGTCAGTGAATACCTAAATTTGAGTAAAAGAAATTTCACTACCACTCACTAATCCGGCTAAAATTCAAGAATTTCAATGCTTTAGCTATTTTCAATAGAATTAAGTTTATTAATATAAATAATAAATTACTATTCTTAAATTTGATCAGATTGATTGCAAAAAAACAAGATTTTCAATAGGTTGCTTATAATCCTAACTATAGTTAGCCTTTCATAAGTAGCGATGCAACAAAGCCATTCCAGCGTCACGCGCTGGAATGACACCATTCGTTTCGTTAAAAACAAATGTTCATGCAGTTATGTGATCTTCATTAGTTATATCTGCAATCAAACTTCCTAAAAACACTTTATAGCTCTTGAGTATAAAAAAAAATTCCTTTAAATAATAGAGTATGCTAATCAGGAATTTAATAAAACAAGCGACTAAAGTAGGAAGCAGTGAAAATGCAATACGGTATGTCGAATATCTCTATCAATTTGAAAAGTTTAGAAACACATTAAACCTCACTTTATCACTAATAAAGCAAAATAGGCTCTCATTTGAAATATACCAAGAGGGATTAGTGGATATGGAAGAGGGAGTGTGTAAGACAATCAGGTCTTCCAGTGTAAATAAATATGTTATTGTACTGAGGAAGTCAAACCCATACATTATAGTGCATGAACTTTCACATATGGTTGAAAATGAACTGAACTTAAGTTTGGAACAGGAATTTCTCCATAAAGTTTATCAAGATGTCGAGCAGAACCTAAAGCAAGCAAATATTCTTGTGCAGAAAATTATCGGCCAAATTATATTTAAGGAGATACAGGCTTATCAAACTGCAAAATCACGTGCATCTGAATTATTTGCACGCTATTTTGAGCTATTTGCTTGGGCGCAGGAGGTTTACCCTAAAGACAAAGAATACTTAATCCGCACTCAAGACCTAAATAAAGTGTTCCTTGCTACTGACCAATGGAAAAAGAGCTACCTGGATCCACAAATAATGGAGAGAATAGATAAGGAAATCAAGGAATACAGCAATAAAACTGCCACTAAAGACGTAACCAAAGTGCAAAGCAGTTGGACTAACAAATTTTCTCCTGGAGGCAAAAAAATTAGCTCTATATTTGGAGATGATGATTAGCTTAGTATAGCTAGTGCAGGCCAGACGTCATACCGCCGCGGCGCTAACAAGCAGCGGGATGACGAGATGCCACCACGAACCGTCATACCGTCACGGTATCTCTAGATCCCGCTAACACGTAGCGGGATGACGATTGTCAGGCTAGCTGTCATCCCAGTGCCCAGACACTGGGATGGCTTTGTTGCATAGCACCTTAAGCAGTGATGGTTTACGACAAATTTATGTAATGATTTCAAATTTAGCCATACCAATATCAGTGAATTTGTTGAGCAAATAGCACTTAATTAGTAATTCTTTTTCACGATTTACTTCAGATTTATTCCTAAAGCTAAATCCAAATACTTGCTTCAACCTTGAGAAAAATCCTTCTATGTAAGATCTCTTTCCATAAATTGCTTCCTTTTTCCACTCTTTTACACCATCTTGTCCATATAATTTTATTAACCTAATAGCAGCATTTCTGTCAGACATATAATCTATTTTTGAATGTTCTGCTGCATCCTTTTTTGGTAGAACTTTTGTCTTTATATCGTATTTCTTACACAATTTATAAAGTTTGTGCCTATCGTATGCCCTATCTGCATATAATGCTTTTATTTTGTGCTGAAAATTAACTTCTTCAAGCAAATCGCAAGCTCCATAGTGGTCAGAGTAGACGCCATTACTGTATCTTGCAGCTATAGCTTTTTTACTATTCACACTTAACATAACATGTAACTTTCTTACTTGCTCGTAGCTTCGGTACTTTCTATCTGCACTGTTTTCCTTACTGTGGCCAGGAGTGTTACTGTAAATGCTGATACTTGTGCTATCTATGATAATTTCAATATTTTCCATGTTGCTTTTATCAACCCTGCAATCATTTATCTTAATATTAAGTTTTTTAAACCTTCTTGATGCTTGTGAATAGCTGATAACTGCCAAATTTTTTCCTATTTGTTGCAGATATCCTTTTATAAACCCCACCGTTTGTCTTAAACCAATTCTAAAAAGATTGACAATTATATGCACCAAAATTACGACTTTATCACTGTAAATATAGTTGCCGCCCTGCATTTTTGGACTATTTTCATACCAATTTTCGATAGCTTCATCGATGTAACGAAAAATATTTCCCCTTTTTTCAAGGAATTTGTTATATTCGTTTTGGTTACTGACTTTCATTTTCTGTGGCATATTTTTTCTTCAACAGTTAAATGGTTATTTATAATGAATTTTGTCAGTAGCCACCAGATTTTTTCGGTTGCTATGCAACAAAGCCCACTGGGATCCAGGAAAGTTTGCTTGTTTACAAGCAAACTAGCATAGAAAGTGGTTACAACGTTTTCGATGAGATTATATGGAAAACTGGATTCCAGTGTCAAGCACTGGAATGACATCACAGGGGCACTGGAATGACACCTCTCTTGGGCTCTTTTAGCTATAAACATTAAGAAATTTACCAAATAAAAAAAAGGCAAAAGAAGCCCTAGTCATTGTCTACTTTCAGTATTGGCGTTTTTTAAGTCTTAAACACTGCAATTTAGCTGCTTTTAAGTGCAACTAACCTTAGCTAAAATGTTTAAGAAATTTACTAAGCAGAAAAAAAGGCAAAAGAAACCCCGTGGTAATTAGTGTTCACTCTCTAATCCTTCAAATTGGCGTACTATACTGTCTTAAACGACTTATAAGCGCGTTTCAGCTTATATGGGTAAAAACCCAGAAATATTGTGAAGACATAAGGTGCACATAGTGCAAAAAATTAAAAATAAGACGCCAACTACGTTGTTTTTTTACTGTTTAATCTGCACAGATGAAGATAACTGAATACCTTCAGTTTCATGATAAGGGAGCTGGCGGAGTTCGTCAAGTAAGTTTTTTGTATTTTAACCTTAGATTTGAGAAATCTTATAGGCTTTTGTTCTCATGAAAATTATGTTCTCATGGGTAAATTAATGTTATCCTTTTTTGTTGATCTAAAGTTTTTTATGTTCATACACTTACGTGTTCATAGTGTTTATTCGCTGCTTGAAAGCTCGGTTAAAATTGAGGAGCTGATCGGCCTTTGTTTGCGAAATAAAATGCCAGCGGTTGCAATTACTGATTCAGGCAACTTGTTTGGCTCGCTTGAGTTTTCAGAATATGCAGCAAGTAGGGGAATACAGCTAATAATAGGATGCAATATTATAGTTAAACATTCAGAACAAAATTTACCTATATTATTGCTTGCAAAAAATGAGCAAGGGTACACTAATTTAGTCACTTTGGTGAGTGAGTCTTTTAAAAAGCGCAAGAATAACAGCGATATTCCTTACGTTGATTTTGATGAGCTATTGAATTTAAGTACGGGTCTGATCGCTTTAACCGGTGGATGTTTGGCTCAATTATTGTTGGGGCAAGATAAAGAAACGGTTGAAAAACTGCTTTCAGCATTCAATGGTCATTTATATGTTGAATTGCAGCGTCATGGATTGAATAAAGAGCTAGAGCTTGAAGAAGCTTTGATAGACTTTGCTTATCAGCGCAATATACCACTGGTTGCAACGAACGATGTGTTTTTTCCAAATAGGTCTGACTATGAAGCTTATGACATATTAACGTGCATATCGGAGGGGAGTTATGCCCTGGAGAATAACAGAAAGAAGTTAACTACCGAGCATTACTTCAAATCTGTGGCAGAAATGGAGGAGCTGTTTAGCGACATTCCCGAAGCAATTCATAACACTTTAGTGATAGCTAAGCGGTGCTCTTACATGCCAAGAAGCAGGCAGCCTATCTTGCCTAAATTTCCTTGTCGAGAAAATAAAACTGAGAATGAAGAACTGAGGGAGCAGGCAGTTGCAGGATTGAAGCTGCGTATTGCAAAATCCTCTTCTGTCACCAGAACACCCTCCACTGTCATCCCAGTACTTGATACTGGGATCCAGAGAGATTCCAGCGTCACGCGCTGGAATGACACCAAACCAGATGATGACACACAACATGATATCGATTTCAAGCAATACTACGACAGGTTAGATTATGAACTAAGTGTAATCACTTCAATGAACTATGCTGGTTACTTTCTAATAGTTTCTGACTTTATCCGCTGGAGCAAAGCAAATGGCATTCCAGTTGGTCCAGGAAGAGGCTCTGGTGCTGGATCAATTGTTGCTTGGAGCTTACAGATTACAGACCTTGATCCAATAAAGTTTGGCCTAATATTTGAAAGATTTTTAAATCCCGATCGTGTATCAATGCCTGACTTTGATATCGATTTCTGCCAAGAGAAAAGAGACCTGGTTATTGATTATGTTCAGAAAAAATACGGTTATGTTGCTCAAATAATCACTTTTGGTAAATTGCAGGCAAGGGCAGTATTACGTGATGTTGGTAGAGTATTACAAATGCCTTACTCTCAAGTGGATAAAATATCTAAAATGGTTCCATTTAATCCAGTAAATCCTGTAACTTTATCACAAGCGATAGAGTTTGATCAAAACCTGCAGAAAGAACGGGATAGTGATGAGGTAATTGCAAAGCTTCTTGATATATCTCTTAAGCTTGAAGGAATATATCGTCACGTTTCAACTCATGCTGCTGGAATTGTAATATGCGATCAAAAATTAGAAAATTTTGTTCCCGTGTATTATGATCCAAATTCGGCTCTGCCAATCACTCAATACAGCATGAAATATGTGGAGAAAGCTGGGCTAATAAAATTTGATTTTCTTGGACTTGGTACGCTAACGCTAATAGATCATGTGTGTCGTTTAATTAATCGTGATGAAAAAAAGATCGATATTTCTTCAGTTTCTTTGAATGATCAAGAAACCTATGAGATGCTCTCTAGCGGTGATTCAATTGGAGTGTTCCAGCTTGAAAGTTCGGGAATGAGAGAAGCTTTAATCAAGTTAAAACCAGACTGCATCGAGGACATCATCGCTTTAATCTCTCTTTATCGTCCAGGACCTATGGATAACATTCCAACTTATGTTGCAAGAAAACATGGACTTGAAAAGCCAGATTATATTCATCCGTTACTTGAGGAAGTATTAAAAGAGACATTTGGGGTAATAATTTACCAAGAACAAGTGATGGAAATAGCCCGTATTCTTTCCGGGTATAGCTTAGCGGAAGCAGATTTGCTGAGACGTGCTATGGGTAAGAAAATCAAGGAAGAGATGGATAAACAACGTGAACTTTTCATCCAAGGAGCAACGAAGAATGGCGTTGATTACGACAGGGCAAGTTATATCTTTGACCTTGTTGCAAAATTTGCTGGTTATGGGTTCAATAAATCTCATGCTGCAGCATATGCGGTGATATCTTATCAAACGGCTTACCTTAAAGCTAATTATCCATTAGAATTTTTTACAGCACTAATGAATCTGAATATTGATGATAGAGATAAACTGAATTTATTTTATCATGCAGCAAAGTTTAGTGGCGTTACCGTTCTTCCACCTGATATAAACAAATCTAAAGCTGAATTCTCAATAGAGAACGAACGCATACGTTATGGTATTGCTGCCTTGAGGAATGTTGGTTTTTCTATAGCGGAGGGAATAGTGAACGTACGTTCAAGCGCTTGTAAGGACATATGGGAATTCATTCAAAATTCAGGTCATATAATAAATAAGAGAGCGCTAGAAAGCCTGATTAAATCCGGAGCATTCGATAGCGTGCATAAGAACAGAAAGCAGCTATATGAGTCAATGGACACACTGATTTACTTTGCAAATAAAAACAAACAGGATAGAGAATCAAGTCAAGCTGCTTTGTTTGGTAGTCTTGATGTCCTCAAACCGAAATTTGAGAATGTGGAAGATTTTGATGAAGAGGAAAAATTAGAGCATGAGTTATTTTCACTAGGATTTTATTTAACTAATCATCCACTTGAAAAATTTAGAACTCTTCTGGAAAAGTTAAATATTGGGTTTATCGGAGAAAATAGAACAGCAAAAACTGCTGGGGTAATATTAAATGCACGTATGAGAACCTCAGAGCGTGGAAGGTTTGTTATACTCACACTTTCTGATCCCCATAACGTTTCTGAAATAGCATTCTATAATAATGAAATAATAGAAGAAAAAAGAGATTTATTTTCACCAGGAACATTTGTGATAATTGATCTTGAAGCTTCGGAAAATACGACAAGATTAGCAGGCAAGGATATATCTGAGTTTACAAAAAGAATCACTTCTACAATAAAAGAATTAGTTCTCACCACTGAGTGCACGGATTCGCAAAAAGCCGCTATGGAATTAAACACAATATTAAAAGATGAAGGCAGAACCAAAATAATGCTAAAACTTCTTCTCGAAAAACATAAAGTGAGCATCTTATTACCAGGTGCATACTCAATTGCTCCTCAAGTTGTTTATGAAATATCTAACTTAAGCTGGATTAAAGGCGTAGAAATTAATACAAATAACTTGCTTATATAAAAAAGCTTTATATAATGAAATATTTAATCGGTATTAAAGGAAGATATAGTGAATCTTTATGAATTTATTTTTATAGCACAACAAGGATTATTACAGCAAGAAGTAGAGGAGATGGTCCAAGAGCTAGCTGTTTCATTGAAGAATATTAAAGCAGATGTTATTTTCCAGAAGATTAAGAGTCTTATGGAAAGGCAAAATAGCACGCTTACAAAACAAGAGTTAGAAACGCGTGCTGAAAACATTAAAGAAGGTCTAGTTGCTTACTCTGATTTCTTGGAAGATCTTACAAAAATTTTATGGGTTGAATTGGAAAAAGATCTTTCAAATTTGAAAGAAGTGAAGTCAAAAATCGATAAAGAGTTGAAAGATGACCTAAAAGATTTAGGAATAACGCAAGATTTTATAAAATTTCTAGGAGGCAGTGAGCAAATTACTAAAAGTGCGTTTATCCATAATGCAGTAAATGCTTTGAAGAGAAATATTTCAGAACATCTAATAAAGATTTTTCAAGATATTTTGAAAGATTTTAGAATAAACGGTCCAACTCAATCGAGCAAAGCATTGGAAATGCTTTTGGAAAACATTGAAGCATCAGGATTAATCAAGTATGAACATTGGGGTCTTTTGGATTTTGCATATCCAATAAATAAGATGAAGAGCGGTCATTATTGTATAATGTGTATAAGTTCTACTGCAAGCATTCTGGATGAATTTGTGCGTAGAATGAAACTTAATGAGAACGTTATTCGCCACTTGTCTGTGCAGGTTGATAAATTTTTTGAAGGTAAATCTTATATGATGAATAAACAAATTGAGGAGCAAAACGCATAATGATGAAAAGACGAAATAGTTTTAATAATTCTTACGTATCTGTAAATAATAGGACTGGCTTTAGGCGTTCTAAAGTTTGCCCTCTTGCTGCGTCTAAAGATGAAGACATAGATTATAAGAATACAGATTTATTATCCAAGTTTACCTCTGACTATGGTAGGATATTACCTAGAAGATTAACAGGCGTATGTGCAAAAAAACAAAGGAAGTTACGCTTAGCGGTCATAAGGGCACGTTTTTTGGCTCTTGTTCCTTACTGTACTAAAAAAGTTTAGGTAATTTATGTTGATAATTTTAAAGGAAAATATAAGGACTTTAGGTAAGCTTGGTGAAGTTGTAAAAGTTAAACCAGGTTATGCACGTAATTTTCTTTTTCCACAAAGAAAAGCGGTGAAAGCTACCAAGGAAAATTTAACAAAGCTAGAGGAGCAACGTTTATTACTGGAAGAAGAGAATATAAAAAGATTAAATGTAGCAAAAGAGCTTGTATTGTCACTACATGATAAGTTTGTGGTATTGACAAAGCAAGCTTCAGAGGATGGTAAAATTTTTGGTTCTGTAACAACACGTGAAATTGCGAAAGTTTTACTACAAGAAGGACGTGCGATAGATCATCGTAGTTTATCTTTTGGTGGAATAAGCATCAAAAACTTGGGTGAATACCAAGTAAACGTAGAATTACATAGTGAAGTAGTAGTACCAATTACTATATACGTCGTGAAATCCGAAACAGATGCAAATGAGCTAAGGCAAGTAAAATTGCAAAATCAGAAGTCTGAGCAACAAGAAGATGAAGCAGTTGAGCAAGAAGATACAAATAACGAATAGCAGTGAATAAAATATGTCAACTATCCCACTGTTTCCCTCGTGTCATCCAAGTAGCTGACACTGGACACCATTTGCTATGTAAACTGCTTTCAGAATTACAGTGATTATACAATGATTGGAAGAAATCAAAAATGATCCTACACTATAGCCGTAAAGAAATGTCTGCCATGGCTAAGCTGGTGTCACCCCAGTGCGTGACACTGGGATCTAGCATGTTCAAAGATAAGACGGGGGTCATTTAATGATCCCTCGTTATAGTCATAAAGAGATGTCTGCGATTTGGGAAGAAAATAACAAATTTAATATATGGCTCAAAATAGAAAAATTAGCGTGCGAAGCTCAAGCAAAGCTAGGAATTGTCCCTAAGGATATTGCTCAGAAGCTCTCTGATGCTATTGAATTTGATATTGAACGTATCAACGAAATTGAATCCATTGTAAAACACGATGTTATAGCTTTTCTGACGTATGTTGCTGAAAAAGCGGGAATTGATGTTCGTTATCTTCATTATGGAATGACAAGTTCTGATGTTTTGGATACATGCCTTGCGGTGCAGTTGAAAGAGTCATGTGATATTTTACTCGAGAATTTAAAAAATATACTTGCAGTATTGAAAAAAAAAGCTGAGGACTATAAAGATATTGTTTGTGTTGGGCGTAGTCATGGAATGCATGCAGAACCAACAACTCTTGGATTAAAATTTGCTAGATTTTATGCTGAATTTAAACGCAATTATCAGAGATTAATTAGCGCGCAAAAAGAGATCTCAATTTGTAAAATATCAGGTGCAGTAGGTAATTTTGCAAATGTTGATCCGTTTGTTGAAGAGTATGTAGCGAAAGAAATGGGACTCATACCTGAAACCATATCGTCTCAAGTCATTCCTCGTGATAGACATGCCATGTTCTTTTCAGTTTTGGGAGTGATTGCAAGCTCAATAGAAAATATTGCAATTGAAATTCGTCATTTGCAAAGAACTGAAATCGGCGAAATTTCTGAGCATTTTTCCATTGGGCAGAAGGGAAGCTCTGCTATGCCACACAAATGTAATCCTATTTTAAGTGAAAATCTGACTGGACTCTCACGTTTAATACGCAGTTATGTTTTTCCTGCGTTAGAAAATGTTGCATTGTGGCACGAACGTGATATATCACACTCGTCTGTGGAAAGATGCATTGCTCCTGATGCTTGTATAACAATGGATTTTGCTTTAGTGCGATTAACAGATTTGATAGATAAATTGGTGATCAATAAGGAAAACATTGAGAAGAACTTAAATTCTTCAAAAGGTTTAGTTTTCTCACAGCATGTATTGCTTGAGTTAGTAAATAGTGGTTTGGCGAGGGAAGAGGCGTATAAAATTGTTCAGAGCAATGCAATGAAAGTGAAACAAAACAACAGTGATTTTCTGGCCGAATTGAAACAAGATAAATCCTTACTTGAAGTTATTAACTCTGAAAAACTTGAATCTTTGTTTGATTTGAAATATTATACAAAGCATGTAGGTCACATATATAGCAAGGTTTTCAATTAGGCTGAGTAGCTCAGTTGGTAGAGCAGGAGGATCATAATCTCTTGGTCGGGGGTTCGAGTCCCTCCTCAGCCACTCGAACTAGACTGTGTTTAAAAAGCAGTGCACTGAGTGGAATAGTGTGACTCAGTGTCAGCTACTTGGAGTGAGTTGTGTATCCACTCAGGTGAGGAAACAATGGATAGGAGATTGTGAAAAGGTTTAGCTTTTGGCCTATGATCCCTTTAAATGACAGAATTTCACTACAAAACTTAACTTTCTTCTATGCAGTTAGCCAAGTCAAGAAAGGTGAATCTATCTCTTGTTACAAACGCAAGATCGACCACTTTACAATATTGTTCTTTATTCCAACTGAGGTGCTCTGGTAAGTGTGGAATCGATAGATCTTCAAATATTTTCTGTAGGTGTTTTGCAGGTAGTAAATTTTGCTTAATTAAGCTGGAAATATTATGCCATTCTTTGCGAATAATCTCTTGGATTTTTTGCTGCAGAATTTGCTTCTGTTCAAAAGTTCTTACAAATTCGATATTATCAAAGCACTGAGTTATATGTTTTACATCTAAAGTGGTCGGTTTGATAATCGGGTTTTGTATTGATAATATCTTTTCCTGCAAATTAGCCATGGTAATCGTCGTAACAGCAATTTTTTCGCCATGTAGTGAGGAATGATCTCTTGTTACCATTTCCATTGCGTGAGCTATCATATGCTCTCCTTGGCTTGCAGAATAGCTGCCTTTTGATATTACCATTCCAAGTCCTGAAATTAATAGAACTTCCATAAGTAATAGGACCACTTTTCTACTTCTTTTAGTAAGCGCCGTATACTCTCTTAGCAAAATTTGCTCCAAATCGCGAACAAGTGTAAAAGGTAATTCATTGTATTCTGTGCCAAGCAACAAATGAGATAGTAGCCAGTCAGCCTGAACTGTTGAACGGCAAATGAAATCTGCAAATCCGCTTAATGTGAGGCGCAGTGGTGCATTGGTAAGTATGTCTATATCTATATATATCGCTCTTGGAAGATGTGCTTTGAACGATTTTTTATATCCATTTACTAATATTGAAGCATTTGCGGATGTATATCCATTCATGGAAGCGGCTGTTGGGAACGATATATAATCTTTTTTCTCGAGGTAGCTTGCATATTTGCAGATATCGTTAACGGTGCCGCTACCAAATGCAACTATTAAGTCATTATCTTTTGCTTTGTTTCTAACTAGATTTACGGTTTCAAGAGAGGCAGCTCTGCTTGGTGTCATCCGAGTAGCTGACATTGGGATGACAGGTGGAGTGGAGTTACCCGGAATAATTAAGTTAGGAATTTTATTAAATACGTTTTTGTTTAAAAGTTTTGCTGTATTTTCATCTGCAACTAGAAAGATGTCATTTCCGTGTCGTGTGCATATTTCATAGATATCATCAGCAAGGTGGTAATCTGTTATTACTTCTCTTAGAAAAGTTTGTTCGGTTTGATGTAATATTTGTTTTAAATAGTGCATAGAGTGTTTACAATATAGCAATATAATTATTTTAAGGTTGACATGAAAATTGACCCTGTAGAGCTAACTAAGAAATTGATCTCTTTTGAGAGTATAACACCAAGGGACGGCGGGGCAATAGAGCATATAGCAACAATCTTCAAGAAAAGTGGCTTTGACTGTGAAATTTTAGAGTTTGGTGATAAAGTTAAAAATCTTTATGCGAAATATATAAATGGAGTACCAAATTTGTGCTTTGCTGGGCATGTTGATGTTGTGCCACCAGGTCAATTAAAAGATTGGGCATTTGGTCCATTTAATCCAGAAGTTAGAGATGGAATGTTATATGGAAGAGGGGCTGCTGATATGAAAAGCGGAGTAGCTGCATTTATTGCTGCTATGGTAAATTTGATTGCAGAGAAGTTTCAATTTAATGGTTCGATAAGTGCATTGATTACCAGTGCTGAAGAAAGCACGGAAGAATATGGAACAAAGGCAGTTTTGGAATGGATGAAAAGTAAGCAGAAAAAGATAGATTTTTGTGTGGTTGGCGAACCAACCAGTAGTGAGAAATTAGGTGATACCATAAAAATAGGCAGAAGAGGTTCTGTAACATTTGAATTAATTTGCCATGGAAAACAAGGGCACGTTGCCTACCCAGACCTAGCAGATAATCCAATATATAAGGTAATATCGATATTGAGTAAGGTAAAAAATACTACTTTTGATCATGGTAATAAATATTTTCAGCCTTCACATTGCGAAGTTACTACTATCGATGTTGGAAATAATACTAGCAATCTAATACCTGGTTCAGCAACTACACGTTTTAACATTCGATATAACAATACACAAACACCTGACAGCTTATATAAGCTGATTGATGAAATATGCTCCAGTGTAACTAACGATTATAAACTTTCTATGCATAGCAGCAGGGATGTTTTCCTCTCTACTCCCGATAGAAATACTGATATTATGCTTGATGCGATAAATAAAGTTACCAGTATTGATGCTGTGCTGAGCACAAGTGGTGGCACATCTGATGCTGCGTTTATCAAAGATGTTTGTCCAGTGATTGAATTTGGTATAATCAACAAAACCGCACATCAGACAAATGAATGCGTATTAGTAGACGATATACACAAGTTAACAGCTATATATAAGGAATTTATAGAAAATTATTTCAATCCCACTAATAAAATATTGAATCAGGTCAACGTAGTTAGTAATATATCTAGTGGTCCATTGTTAGCTTAGATCTCTTGCATAACTGTTGTTTGAGTAACAACTAGTATCATTCCAGCAAAAACCATGAGAGCTATAAAAACTTGCTTGACACCCTTCGCCAGCCCCCTTATCATGAAACTGAAGCTATTGTATTTGCTTTCGCCAATCTGCAGATTAAAAGGTAAGGATTACTTAATGTATCGGCGTCTTATGTTCAATTTTTTGCAGTATATAGATACTGTATGTCTTTACAAAACTTCATCTACATCTAGATTTTTATCTAAATAAGCTGAACGCGCTTATAAAGCGTTACAAGACATCAAAAAATGCCAATACTTGACAGAGATAGTGAAAGACTAGCTAACTCGGGGATTCTTTGTCTTTTTTTCTGCTTGGTAAATTTCTTAAACATTTGCAGCGTAAGTTAGTTGCAATTAAAAGCAGCTAAATCTTGCTTGTCAAGCGTTTGAAACATAAAAAACGCCAATATTTTAAAGCGGATAATAACCACGGGGCTTCTTTTGCCTTTTTTTTTGTTTGGTAAATTTCTTAAACATTTATAGCTAAACGACAACCGTCATCCCGCTGCTTGTTAGCGGCTAAGAGATACCGCGAATGAATCGAGGTATGACGTAGGACTGCTGTCATTTCAGTGCTCCTTTTTTTGTCATCCCAGTCTGGGATCTATTTTGCATGTAACTCCAATTGTGTTTTGGCATAAAACGCGACGCGTATTAGACTTGTTTGCAAGCAAAGCTTGCTAGATCCCAGTGGGCTTTGTTGCATCGCTAGCTATGATGGATTAAAGATAAAAAAGATGGAGAATATCAGTAGCTTATTATTCTGGTATTTATAACAAGAACGGTCAGTGAATACCTAAATTTGAGTAAAAGAAATTTCACTACCACTCACTAATCCGGCTAAAATTCAAGAATTTCAATGCTTTAGCTATTTTCAATAGAATTAAGTTTATTAATATAAATAATAAATTACTATTCTTAAATTTGATCAGATTGATTGCAAAAAAACAAGATTTTCAATAGGTTGCTTATAATCCTAACTATAGTTAGCCTTTCATAAGTAGCGATGCAACAAAGCCATCCCAGTGTCAAGCACTGGGATGACATCATAGGGACACTGGGATGACAGGGGAGGGAGGCTACTTGGATGACACCATTCTTTTTCCTGGATCCAAGTAGTCAGGGCACTGGGATGACAGGCTAGCCTGACAACCGTCATCCCGCTACTTGTTAGCGGCTAAGAGATACCGCGAATGAATCGAGGTATGACGTAGGACTGCTGTCATTCCAGTGCTCCTTTTTTTGTCATCCCAGTGCCCTGACACTGGGATCTAGCCTTTATTATGCAGTCACTTGGTTGAAATTAAGTCTTCTGGATCCCAGTGGGCTTTGTTGCATAGCACCTTAAGCAGTGATGGTTTACGACAAATTTATGTAATGATTTCAAATTTAGCCATACCAATATCAGTGAATTTGTTGAGCAAATAGCACTTAATTAGTAATTCTTTTTCACGATTTACTTCAGATTTATTCCTAAAGCTAAATCCAAATACTTGCTTCAACCTTGAGAAAAATCCTTCTATGTAAGATCTCTTTCCATAAATTGCTTCCTTTTTCCACTCTTTTACACCATCTTGTCCATATAATTTTATTAACCTAATAGCAGCATTTCTGTCAGACATATAATCTATTTTTGAATGTTCTGCTGCATCCTTTTTTGGTAGAACTTTTGTCTTTATATCGTATTTCTTACACAATTTATAAAGTTTGTGCCTATCGTATGCCCTATCTGCATATAATGCTTTTATTTTGTGCTGAAAATTAACTTCTTCAAGCAAATCGCAAGCTCCATAGTGGTCAGAGTAGACGCCATTACTGTATCTTGCAGCTATAGCTTTTTTACTATTCACACTTAACATAACATGTAACTTTCTTACTTGCTCGTAGCTTCGGTACTTTCTATCTGCACTGTTTTCCTTACTGTGGCCAGGAGTGTTACTGTAAATGCTGATACTTGTGCTATCTATGATAATTTCAATATTTTCCATGTTGCTTTTATCAACCCTGCAATCATTTATCTTAATATTAAGTTTTTTAAACCTTCTTGATGCTTGTGAATAGCTGATAACTGCCAAATTTTTTCCTATTTGTTGCAGATATCCTTTTATAAACCCCACCGTTTGTCTTAAACCAATTCTAAAAAGATTGACAATTATATGCACCAAAATTACGACTTTATCACTGTAAATATAGTTGCCGCCCTGCATTTTTGGACTATTTTCATACCAATTTTCGATAGCTTCATCGATGTAACGAAAAATATTTCCCCTTTTTTCAAGGAATTTGTTATATTCGTTTTGGTTACTGACTTTCATTTTCTGTGGCATATTTTTTCTTCAACAGTTAAATGGTTATTTATAATGAATTTTGTCAGTAGCCACCAGATTTTTTCGGTTGCTATGCAACAAAGCCATCCCAGTGTCAAGCACTGGGATGACAGGGGGGGAGGCTACTTGGATGACACCATTCTTTTTCCTGGATCCAAGTAGTCTGGGCACTGGGATGACAAAAAAAGGAGGGCACTTGGATGATGGGAGAAGGAGCTACTTGGATGACATCGTTTACTATTACAATGTTTGTACAGTTCTGGATAAAAAAATTAGCTAACAAATTTATAAACATCAGTATACAACTCATCAACGCTTGGTTCTTTACTATTTTTGGCAAAATCTTCCGACTTTTTTACTAAATCACGTACTTCCTTATCAATTACTTTACATTCTTCTTCTGAAGCAATTTTATTATCTATCATGTATTTCTTTAAAGTGCCTATAGGGTCATGATTTTGCTTCATATCTTCAACTTCTTCTTTTAAGCGATAAGTAGCAGGATCTGACATCGAATGGCCGCGATATCGATATGTCTTCATTTCAAGCAGGATAGGCCCTTTTCCGCTGCGTGTGTGTTCCGCTGCTTCGCTTGTAGCCGCATAAACAGAGAAAAAATCCATTCCATCAACTTGTTTTCCAGAAATACCAAAACTTTCTCCTCTTTTATATAACTCTGTTACTAAAGTTGATCTTTGCACAGAAGTTCCCATTGCGTATTCGTTATTTTCTATGATGTAAACCACAGGCAACTTCCACAAAGCTGCCATATTAAATGATTCATATACTTGTCCTTGATTTGCAGCACCGTCACCAAAATACGTGAATACCACGTTATCTTTTTTCTTATATTTATTAGCAAATGCTATTCCTGTGCCAATTGGAACTTGTGCTCCCACTATTCCATGTCCACCGAAGAATTTTTTTTCAACGTCAAATACGTGCATCGAACCACCTTTACCTTTCGAGCATCCTGTTTCTTTGCCAGTGAGTTCTGCCATTACAACATTTGGATCAGAATCACATGCGAGCATTAAGCCATGGTCTCTATAACTTGTGATAAAAGCGTCACCTAATTTTGATGCAGCTTGAGTTCCAACTGCAACTGCTTCCTGTCCTATTGATAGGTGACAGAACCCGCCTATTAATCCCATCCCATATAATTGTCCTGCTTTTTCCTCAAATCTGCGTATGAGTAGCATTTTCCTGTAGAATCCAATTATCTGTTCTTTAGTGAAATTTTCTGCTTTCATATCGATTTCTTTTTCATTAAACTAAAATAATATCAGAAATTTTTAACATTTTATAATAAATCTCAATGGATTACTACCACTGGCTTGAAGCTTTTCACATTATCTCCGTCATTATGTGGATGGCAGGTATGCTTTATTTACCCAGGCTTTATGTCTACCACGCAACTGTAAAACCGGGATCGGAAAATGATAGCTTGCTTCAAACAATGGAAAAGAGGCTACTTAGATATATCATAAACCCTGCAATGCTTTTCTCACTTGGTTTGGGAATGACATTAATGATTATAAGAGAAGCATATCGTGAAGGGTGGTTTCATGTGAAAGCACTAGCATTATTTTTTATGTTTGCTATTCATGGACTGCTTGCAAAATACAGAAAAGATTTTGCAATGGGTTCAAATGAAAAAAAACACGTTTATTTTCGTGTTTTAAATGAAGCAGTTACAGTATTGATAATAGTTATAGTTATTATGGTTGTTGTAAAACCTTTTTGACTGACCTTACCCAAAAAAAGCAGAAAGCTCGTATCTGTTCAGATGCATGGCTAATGTACAATACTGAAATAAAAATTCCAGTGCTCCCTTTCTTGTCATCCCAGTGCTTGACACTGGGATGGCTTTGTTGCATAGCAACCGAAAAAATCTGGTGGCTACTGACAAAATTCATTATAAATAACCATTTAACTGTTGAAGAAAAAATATGCCACAGAAAATGAAAGTCAGTAACCAAAACGAATATAACAAATTCCTTGAAAAAAGGGGAAATATTTTTCGTTACATCGATGAAGCTATCGAAAATTGGTATGAAAATAGTCCAAAAATGCAGGGCGGCAACTATATTTACAGTGATAAAGTCGTAATTTTGGTGCATATAATTGTCAATCTTTTTAGAATTGGTTTAAGACAAACGGTGGGGTTTATAAAAGGATATCTGCAACAAATAGGAAAAAATTTGGCAGTTATCAGCTATTCACAAGCATCAAGAAGGTTTAAAAAACTTAATATTAAGATAAATGATTGCAGGGTTGATAAAAGCAACATGGAAAATATTGAAATTATCATAGATAGCACAAGTATCAGCATTTACAGTAACACTCCTGGCCACAGTAAGGAAAACAGTGCAGATAGAAAGTACCGAAGCTACGAGCAAGTAAGAAAGTTACATGTTATGTTAAGTGTGAATAGTAAAAAAGCTATAGCTGCAAGATACAGTAATGGCGTCTACTCTGACCACTATGGAGCTTGCGATTTGCTTGAAGAAGTTAATTTTCAGCACAAAATAAAAGCATTATATGCAGATAGGGCATACGATAGGCACAAACTTTATAAATTGTGTAAGAAATACGATATAAAGACAAAAGTTCTACCAAAAAAGGATGCAGCAGAACATTCAAAAATAGATTATATGTCTGACAGAAATGCTGCTATTAGGTTAATAAAATTATATGGACAAGATGGTGTAAAAGAGTGGAAAAAGGAAGCAATTTATGGAAAGAGATCTTACATAGAAGGATTTTTCTCAAGGTTGAAGCAAGTATTTGGATTTAGCTTTAGGAATAAATCTGAAGTAAATCGTGAAAAAGAATTACTAATTAAGTGCTATTTGCTCAACAAATTCACTGATATTGGTATGGCTAAATTTGAAATCATTACATAAATTTGTCGTAAACCATCACTGCTTAAGGTGCTATGCAACAAAGCCCACTGGAATCCAGTTTTTCGTATAATTTTGTCAAAATCTATTGTGCTAGCAAGTTTACTAGCGTCACGCGCTGGGGTGTGCGTGTTTATTCTGTTAGACATTTAATGTGATTGTATGTAGGGTTTTGAAAAAGATATACCAAATATGAAAGGCCTATACATCAAAACTTACGGCTGTCAGATGAACGTTTATGACTCCGTTTTAATGGAGAATATAGTTAAGCCTCTAGGGTTCAACGTTGTTAGTGATGCAGAACAAGCTGATTTGGTGATATTGAATACTTGCCATATTAGAGAGAAGGCAGCAGAAAAGCTTTACTCAGAGCTTGGAAGGATTCATTCATCAAGAAAAGAAATGACTATAGTGGTGGCTGGATGTGTAGCGCAAGCAGAGGGAGAAGAAGTGTTCAGAAGAGCCCCATTTGTGGATATTGTTGTTGGTCCGCAAAGCATTGCCGCTTTACCAGAACTGATAGTCAAAGCAAGCAGAAGTAAAGGTCATGTAATAAATACTGATTTTCCGGAAGTTGCAAAGTTTGATAAATTGCCAGATGAATGTTACGGCAATAGCCAAGGATCTTCTGCGTTTCTTTCCATACAAGAAGGTTGTGATAAGTTTTGTACATTTTGTGTAGTGCCCTACACTCGTGGAGCTGAGTACTCACGACCAGTAAATGAAATATTTCGCGAAGTATTGAAATTAGTTGCAAATGGGGCAAATGAGATCAATTTGCTTGGTCAGAACGTCAATGCTTACCATGGGGAATGCGAAGGGGAAGTGTGGGATTTAGGAAAATTAATTAGTCATATTGCTAAAATTGAAAAGCTAGAGAGGATTCGTTATACAACTTCTCATCCAAGAGATATGCATGAATCTCTCTACTTGGCACATGCGGAAGAGTCAAAACTCATGCCGTTTGTTCACCTGCCTGTGCAGTCAGGTTCGAATAAAATATTGCGCGTGATGAACAGGAAACACACTGCAGAGGAGTATTTGGAAATAATAGACAGATTTCGCAAATTGAAACCTGAAATCGAATTTTCTTCTGATTTTATCGTTGGTTTTCCTGGAGAAACCGAAAAAGATTTTGAAGAAACTATGAAATTAGTAGAAAAAGTTAGATATGCTCAGGCTTATAGTTTTAAATACAGCCCAAGACCAGGCACACCAGGAGCAGAAAGAAAAGATCAAGTGCCAGAAGAGGTTAAAACAGAGCGCCTTCTTCGTTTACAGAAATTAATTAGTGAACAGCAACTTGAGTTTAACCAGAGTATGGTAGGCAAAACTATACCTGTTCTATTTAGCGATAAAAAAGGCAAACACCAAAACCAAATTATTGGTAAAAGCCCATATATGCAATCAGTATGCATTGATGATCCTGAAGGGAAGTATAGAGATAAAATAGTAAATGTGAAGGTATTGGAAGCTCGGCAGAATAGTTTGTTGGGGTGTGGTGCAGGATAGCTCTGTTGGACATCCATCAGAGAATTATTTTGATTGAGAGAAAGTACCCCTATAGAACAAGATAGAAGTACTTCACGTAGTTTATTTCAAGTTTATCAACTATAGCTAAAGTAATTTAGGCTTACCGACAACCGTCATCCCGCTACTTGTTAGCGGGATCTAGAGATACCGTGACGATATGACGGTTAAGCTGAGATACCGCGAATGAATCGCGGTATGACGTGGGATTGTGTTAGCTATAGGGTGTGGGGTGCAGGAATAAGTTTGTTTCTTTTTGCATTTGTAATTTTCTAGAAAGCCCTATATTCTTTGGCTTTATCCGGTCAAAATGAACATGAAGCATTATCCTGATACAGTAAGTAGTCCTGATTTTTCGTCGTTAGAAAAAGAAATCATAAAATTTTGGCAGGAAAACAAAGTTTTTGAGCGGTCAGTTGAGAAACGTTCTAAGGATAATTGTTTTGTCTTTTATGATGGCCCTCCATTTGCAAATGGCCTTCCGCATTATGGGCATTTACTCACTGGTTTCATCAAAGACGCATTTGCAAGATATCAAACTATGCTGCAAAAAAGGGTCGAACGTAGATTTGGCTGGGATTGCCATGGATTGCCGGCTGAGATGGGTGCGGAAAAGGAACTTGGAATATCTGGTAGAACTGAAATAGAAAAATTCGGCATTGAAAAATTCAATAACCATTGCCGTACTTCTGTAATGAAATTTTCATCAGAATGGGAAAAGTATGTAAATAGGCAAGCAAGGTGGGTAGACTTTCACAATGACTATAAGACTATGGATAAATCATTTATGGAGTCGGTCATGTGGGCATTTAAACAGCTTTATGATAAGGGTCTGGTGTATGAATCAGTGCGCGTTGTTCCATATAGCTGGGCGTGCGAAACTCCATTATCCAATTTTGAAACAAGGCTTGATAACGCATATAGAGAAAAGACTAGCAAAGCTGTAACTGTTGCATTTGAGCTTTTAGAAAACCCACAGCAGTTTAAAAATGTATGTAAATTACTTGCTTGGACTACAACTCCTTGGACGTTGCCGAGCAACTTGGCTTTGGCGATAGGGAAAGATATTGAGTATTGTGCAGTATTAGTCAATGGTGAAATCCACATCTTCGCTGAAAGCTACCTAGAGAAATTTATCAGCCACTCTGAACAAAACAATATTCCATATGAAAACTGCAATATAAAACTTGAAGCAAATGATCTTGTAGGTCTTTCTTATAAACCACTATTTGATTACTTTAAAGATACGAAAAATGCATTCCGCGTTTTCATCGCTGATTATGTTACAGGAGAAGATGGTACTGGCGTTGTGCATACTGCTCCTGGATTTGGTGAGGAAGATTTTTACCTTTGCCAAAGCCATGATATTCCAGTTATTTGTCCAATTGATAACAGTGGAAAATTTACTGCTGAAGTTTCAGATTTGGCAGGGGTTCATGTTTTTGATACCAATGATACAGTAATAAAAAAATTAAAAGGGCAGGGGAGTTGGTTTAAGACTGAGCAATATATTCACAATTATCCACACTGCTGGAGAACTGACACTCCTTTGATCTATCGCACTATGCCTTCTTGGTACGTTGCCGTTACAAAATTCAAAAGCAGAATGGTAGAGCTAAATAAGAGAGTTAATTGGATACCAAACCACATTAGAGATGGTCAATTTGGAAAATGGCTTGAAGGGGCACACGATTGGTCAATTTCACGCAATCGATTCTGGGGTACGCCAATCCCTGTATGGAAATCAGATGATACAAAATATCCAAGGGTAGATGTATATGGTTCAATAGAAGAACTGGAGAGAGATTTTAATGTTAAAATAGACGACTTGCACAGACCATTTATCGATACTTTAACAAGACCAAATCCTGATGACCCAACAGGAAAATCGATTATGCGTCGTGTGCCTGACGTATTTGACTGTTGGTTTGAATCTGGCTCGATGCCATTTGCGCAAGTCCACTATCCGTTTGAAAATAAGGAATGGTTTGAGAATAACTTTCCTGCGGATTTTATTACCGAGTACATAGCACAAACCAGAGGTTGGTTCTATACACTTTTTGTATTGTCTACTGCTTTGTTTGACAGTGAACCGTTTAAGAATTGCATATGCCATGGTGTTGTTTTGGATGTAAAAGGGCAAAAATTGTCCAAACGTTTGAATAACTATGCAGATCCAATGGAGGTTTTTGATAGATACGGTTCTGATGCACTGCGTTTTCTTATGCTTTCTGGATCTGTTGTTTGTGGTGGTAATTTGCTACTCGATAAAGAAGGAAACTCAATACGAGATGTTCTGAAAAACGTAATAAAACCTATTTGGAACAGTTATCACTTTTTTACTATGTATGCAAATGCAGATGGAATTAAAGCTGAAGTTTGTAAGGATTATCACAGTACTATTGATTGCTACATGATTTCCAAATGTTTTGAAGCTGTAGAAAGTATCCAAGCTTCTATGAACAGCTATAACTCCCAAGAGGCTTGCAAAATTTTGATGAACTTTTTTGAAGTGCTGAATAATTGGTATATTCGTCGCAGTCGCGAGCGTTTTTGGAAAAGTGATTTGGATCAGGATAAAACTGATGCTTATAATGTTCTATATACGGTTTTTTATTACATACTAAGAGCTGCAGCTCCTTTATTGCCACTTATAACAGAGACTATATGGCAAGGGCTTAAGTATAAAGAAACATCTGTTCATTTGGCTGATTTTCCACAATTAGAGAAGTTTGATAATGAGCTCATTGCTAAAATGGATTTGGTAAGAGAAATATGCAACTCTGCGCTCTCTATTAGAAACACTTTTAACATACGTATCAGACAACCACTTAGTAGTATGACGATTTATCATCAGTCTTCCTGCGGTTTTCTTGACGATACACAACCCTCTGTCATTCCAGAGCTCTCTCCAGTCATCCCAGAGCTCTCTCCAGTCATCCAAGTAGCTGACACTGGGATCCAGAAAGAAAAGAAATGGTTAAGTGCTGGAATGACACCAAGCATGAATGAATATCAAGAGATGATAAAAGACGAGGTAAATGTAAAAGAATTAGAAATAGTAGGTGAGTTGAAAGAAGTTGCATCACTAGAACTGAAACTAAATTTTCCTATGCTTGGAAAGAGAGTTCCAGGCAAAATTAAGAAACTAGTTCAATATGTCAAAGAGGGAAAATGGAAGCAAGTTGAAAATGAGCAAGTTTTTTTAGGTAATGAGTCAGAAAATTACATCATAGAAAAAGGCGAATATGAACTATTGTTAAAAGCAAATAGTGGATATTCTGCTGTGTTTGATAACAACAAAGGAGTTGTCATTCTAAATACTGAACTAAATGATGAATTAATTCTAGAAGGGTTAGCGAGAGATGTCGTGAGGCTCATTCAAGAAACCAGAAAACAAGCTGATTTTCATATATCAGATAGAATCAGAGTAATAATCAAAACAGAGGATGAGGAAATTAAGAAAGCAATAAATACATGGGGTGAATACATAAAAGAGCAGACTCTTTCCTTATCTTTAGAAATTAATACAGAAATTGGAACTAACTTTTATTCTAAGGAATATCAGGATTTAAGTGTTGATATTAAGTTAGATTGTCAGTAGTTGAAAATCGTCAGTGTTTGTGCTATACTTAAAGTACTTGGATAAGGTTATGGTATGAATGCTGTTGCAGATGATTATGAAGAAGTTGTTAACAATAGTGGTGATTTAGGTAAAGTAGAATCTACTTCCAATGTTACTTTGGAAGAGGAAGAAGAGTTTTTTGATGCTTTAGAGGAACAAGATTGGTCAACTAATATTAATATTCTGCGAGAATCTGCTCGCATTCCGAAAGAACAAGAAGAATTTTTTGATAGTGTAGCTGCTGGTTTTGACGTTCCACTCAGTATATTTCATTATAAAGATTATAACTCTGATTTTTTTACTTCTTGGTATAATATATCAAGTAGGATATTTAAAGAGATAAACCAAGCTTGTCCGGAAAAACAAGCGTTGAATTTAGCACTATCGGTTTTAATGTTTCCTTATATAGTTTTTACTGCGTTAGGATTAGCCGTATATAATAAATTAAAAACAAATGATAAGACACAAATCAGTTCAGGAGAGAATAAAACAAAAAAAAGTGAAGTAAGTGAAAGTACAGCAAAAAGATTGGCATATGGTGTTCTTGCTTCAATCGCGGTTCTTGTTAGTATACCTATACTTCTACTCTTGCTTATTCCTGCAACACCTGCCTTAGATACTTTTTATCTTTTAAATAGAAAATTATCTCATTCTTTGATTGCTGTTCTGAAAGTGAGTAGTGGGTTATGTCAAAATGAACACCAAAATATTGAGGTATCTTTTCGTGAAATAGATGCTGGTAAGTCAGACATTCAGTGGGATATGGAAGTTAAGTTTCCACCGCAATTTGAACAATTACTTAGAGATTTATACGAAGATAAAGATGGTAGTTGGTTTAATGTTGCACGTGATTCAGAACATAATACCATACTGAAATTGTCAGCTAATATCCACTTAAAAAATGGTCTTAAGCCTTTGCGTAATGAAATCAAGAATGTGCTTGCAACTTCGATTCAAGAGTTTGCGAAGACTATGGAAGAGCTGATGAAGCTAGAAAAGAAAGATATTACATATGATAAGCTGAAGGAATTGTTGAACGAATTCAGAGTGGAAGTAGTAAATAGTATAGGTCCTAAATTGACAAGTCACTTAATATACAACGCCTATCAAGTTGCCTTTATACAAGCAATTAAATTTGCACAAAAAAGAAAAGAAGGTTTTTCATTAGAAAACGTGCTAAGAGATATATTAGTGAAACAAGAGTTGGAGAGCCAAGGTAAGGAATTGCCAAGTGAAAAAGAAATGATAATAAAAGATCTAAAAAAAGCAGGAGCAAAAGTACCAGATGTTTTAGAAGATAAGGCGCTTCTTATATTTAGAGCGGAATGGAGGCAGCTTATACAAGAAAAGAAGATAGCTAAGAGAACAATAATTGATGTTTATAGGGATATGTACCATCAAACAACAGAGGAAGCTCTGGGTAGTGCGGAAGAAAAAATTAAACATTTAAAAGAAAAAGGTCAAGAGAGATACAACAGGATATGTGAAGAACTAAAAGAGATGCATAAAAATAGGAAAAACGGTAGCTTAACAGATGGTGCATTAAAAAGAAAATTAGAAGATCTTTTTAAATTCGAATATGATGATCAAGAGGTTGAGAAAAGGCTAATAGAATCGAGAATAAGGACTATTCAAACTCTACTGAATAAATCAGATAACAAAATAAAGCAATCTTTAGCAGAAGATCTTAGTGAATTAAATGAAACAAAGACTTCGGATAAAGTGAATGACTTTATAGAAAAGATGTATTTAGAAATAACGAAATGTGAAACGCAAAGTTTGTTTAAAGGCCAAGCAAAGGGTATAGAGGATTCATGTGAGTTATTAAAGGAAGAGGCACCAGATCTAGTGAAAGAGATTAATTCACATCGAATGAGAATTGAAAAATACTTGGAAAGACCTGAACAACCTATACTGTTAAGAAAAATAATAGAAGGAAATAAGGATTTAAATAAATACTTAAAAGATGAGCAAAATAGCAAGGGAAAAGAACATCCAAATACAAAGTTAATAGAGATGCACTTGGAAAATAACCAAGAAATTCTGGAAGCATTAGAACAATTAGAGTTAAAAAAAGAAAGATTATTGATAAATGAAAAAGCAACAAATGATTACAGAGAAGAACTAGAATCTCGTGAAAAAATAAAATTTGCAGTAATAGAAGATAAGTTGTTGGAGGTGCTTAAGCAAGAAACTTTTAATGAAAAAGAAATCAAGAAATTATTCGAGAAAGCAGAACTTGAGTACTGTTTAGCAGAAAGATGCATCAAATATCCTGTAATTAAAACAAAAGATAATATCAAACATTTTAGTCAAAATTTATTGTCTCCTTTGATAGATAGGTTGGTGGAAAATATAATAAATAATGTGCCAAAAAATGATAAGAGTTCACTTTTGCAACCTGTGAAATCTTTTTGGACATGTTGGGGGTATATTAAAACAGGCCTTGTCGTTGCAATACATGGGGATGAGAGTACAGAAGGAAAAGCGTTAGATGTAGCACACACCTCTTATAAGGAAGTGGAGACATTTCTTCAACATTTCGAGTCAAGTTATGAGAAAGCTGGGGCTTTTTTAGGTGATTTATTTTCTGATGAAGGAGAAACATTTAAAAATGATGTATGGCCTAAGATAAAAGATCATTTGTATGGAATGTGGGATAGATTTTTTAAGGATATTGAATTCAAGGTTGGAAGTAGATTAGATGAGGTAAGCTTGGCACAGCCAAAGCAGGAAACTATGATTGTGGCTCAATGATGAGTTCTCAAAGTTCCTCTGGTATTTTCATATACTAAATTAACTATAGCACTTGATTCTTTTTGGATCTCTTTTTCAGTTAAAGTGTGGATTGGAGAGCAGAAAGTAACTGACAATGCTATAGACATCTTATTCGGTTCTATATTATTTCCATGGTATACGTCAAATACTAAAACTTCTGTGATGAGCTCTGAGCTTTTTTTTACCACATTGATTATGTTACCTACTTTCACATCCTTATTTACAATAAATGCAAAATCACGTTTTACACTTTGGTATTTATAGTCGATAAATTTCTTTCTACTTACAGGTAAATTTTCAATATTTTCTAGTATTACCTCAAAACCTACAACTTTTTGCTTGATATCAAAAAAATCCAGTATACTCGGATGCAGTTCTCCAAAATAATCTGCTACTTTATTCTTAAAAGAGAGAGTGCCTGACTTTCTTGGGTGGTAATATTCTTTTTCTGCTCTTTCTATCGTTAAATTATCACAATTGACGTTAAAAAACTCCAAAGCTGCTATGCAATCAGCCTTTGCGTCAAAAACATCTACTTTCCTATCAGTATTATAATGGTTTCTCGGCAAATTATTTCCTGTTCTTATTCCACTTAAAACATGTTTAGACTGAGCTCCACCATCGTAAATCGGCCCAATTTCGAAGATTGCAAGATCAGATATTCCATGGGCAATATTATCAGCAGTGACTTGCAATAAATTTGGTATGATACTTGGTCTCATTATATTGAAGTTGTTATTAAATGGGTTATCGATGATAAATAACTTATTCGAGTAACCAAATTTTTCAGCTGTTGATTCACTCATAAACGACCAGGTTAGCACTTCATGAAACCCTCTGTTTGTCATCAAAATACGCAAATTGTCGTATGTACTATCTACTTCTTCAACATTATTTGGTAGTGGTTCTTCTTTTATTTTGTCATAGCCGTATATCCTTGTTACTTCTTCAATTAGGTCAGCAGGTATTGTCACGTCCGATCTCCAGCTTGGTACTTGTACATTCCAACTGCCTTCGGTTTTTTTATCAATACTAAACCCTAGTTTCGTTAAGATATCGAACACTTCATCAGGCGATACAGACACACTTCCAAACTTGTTCACATCCTGATAGTCAAAGCTCACCTTGGTGTCAGTCCTATCTAAGCTGCCAGCAGACACTACGCTTGAGGTTTCTCCACCACATAAGTCCAAAATCATTTTAGCTGCAAGATTGAGTCCCTCAAGGGTAAATCCAGGATCAACTGAACGTGCAAATCTGTAACTAGCGTCTGTGGAGATATTCATCTGCCTTGCAGATTTAGCGATAGATATAGGGTCAAACCAAGCAGACTCTAAAAAGATATCAGTAGTTTCAAGAGTACATTCACTGCACTTACCACCCATAATTCCAGCAATTGCATGAATATTTTTATCACCTGCAATAACGCTTGTGTCCGTGTTTAATAAGTATTCTTTACCGTTCAAACCAGCAAATTTTTCTCCGTCGTTTGCTTTGCGTACTGTGAGCTCTCCTTCTATTTTTTTTGCATCATACGCGTGCATTGGGCGGCTGAAAGATATCATAATATAGTTCGTGATATCAACTATTGCAGAAATGGAGCGCATTCCTATCGATTCCAGCCTATCTTTTAACCATTTTGGGCTTTCTTGATTTTTTACATTGGCGATGTATATTCCACTAATAAAACTTTCCCCGTCAGTAACTTCAACATCGATTGGTGAATTTATGGAGCTGGTAAGTTGTGGAATGCTTAAAGTCTTTAATGTCCCAATTCCAGTTGCAGCAAGGTCGCGAGCTATTCCATAAATGCCTAAGCAATCTCCACGGTTTGGAGTAACATTTATATCAATTACAGGGTCACAATTGAAAAATTTATCCCCTACTTTATAATCATCGGAAAGCTCGATTATTCCTTCACTTTCCTCTTGAACCAGCGCAAGTTCAGAAGCAGAGCAGAGCATCCCTTCACTTAGCACTCCTCGTATTTTTGTGGGCTTGATTGTGAAATCACTTTCTGGCAATGTGCTACCAAGAGATGCAAGCACAGTTTTCATACCTTCTCTAACATTGTTTGCTCCGCAAACTATTTGTAGAATTTTACTCCCATCATTTACTTTACATAATTTTAATTTATCAGCATTTGGATGCTGTATCACCTCTAATACTTCTGCAACAACAAACCCAGCTAATTTGGCATTATCAATAATATCTTCTACTTCTAACCCTATATGAGTTAATTTATCGATAATTTCTTCTAAACTAGCATTGGTTTCTAAATACTCCAGTAACCAAGATAACGTGAATTTCATCGATCTAACAAGAAACAAAAAAGTTATTGTAATATAAAATGCGGTGCTTTTAAAGTTTGTTGTAGTAAATGGCTCCCATATTGCAAGAAACAATAAAAAAGCCTACTTACGTAATTATATACCTTTCTTAAGAGAAAGTATCTTTTCCATATCACCTTCTAAGTTTACTTCCATGAGATACTGAAGATTAACCTTATGGTCATCATGGTGAAAATGACAAACATAGCCGCCAACGGTTAGTGGTCCTAACGTGTTATGATTTTCATCTAATACTTGACCTATCATTCCATAACCACCGGTATTCTCATCAAAATAACCGTCAGTGAATCTAATATATCTACTACCAAATTCTTGCTCTAAGTTTAAAGGATGATTAGTGTTAATAAAATCTATTTCGTTCATAATAATACCTCACTAAAAATTAAATTATAATTAAAATAAGATGTTAAGTCAAGATATTGAATAATTTAATAAGATTGGTAAATTTTAAAACACAGCGCTGGCTATAATTGGCATTCTAATTACATATTTTGTTAACATGCTAATGCTATAATGATACAGAGCCCCACATAATCTTAACCCTTGACTTTGTCCTATAAAATTCATACTTTATTTACTGTTGATAATTCAGATTAAAATGGCATTAAATCCGCTGGAGCAGTTTAAAGTATATACGGTAATAGAGTTACCTAGGTTATTTGGGTATGACGTAAGCTTTACCAATTCATCTTTTTTCACGATGATTTCGGTGATATTGGTGATACTCTTTTTGCTTTTTGGAATAAAGAAGGGGTCAGTAATACCAGGATATTTGCAAGCTGCAGTTGAATATGTATATGATTTTGTTGTTTCAATAATAGAAAATAACACTGGAAGCAAAGGCTTGCAGCACATTCCATTGATATTCACAGTATTTATTTTCATTTTATCATGTAATTTGGTTGGTATTCTTCCTTATAGTTTCACGGTCACAAGTCATGTGATAGTCACCTTCGCTTTATCGATGGTAGTTTTTACTTATATAACGATTGTTGGATTTAAAGAAAGGGGAGTAGAATTTTTACGCATATTGCTACCAAAAGGAACTCCTTTGTGGCTTGCACCCATGATGATTTTTATTGAGTTATTTGCTTACCTGGCAAGGCCTATAAGCTTATCAATAAGGCTTGCTGCAAACATGATTGCAGGTCATACAATTATCAAAGTAATAGCAGGGTTTATCGTAAACATGAACGTGGTTCTAACCCCTATACCATTTTTATTTATAATCGCATTAATAGGGTTTGAAGTGTTCGTTGCAATTCTACAAGCTTATATATTCACCTCTTTAACATGTGTATATTTATCAGATGCAGTAAAATAATTGACTTCCCTACAGGATATTTTATAATTAATACTGTAAAGAAATAGTTAAAGGTAATATATGGATTTAGAAGCTTTAAAATTTGTAGCGATTGGTTTTTCTATATTTGGAATGCTCGGAGCAGCTTTGGGTGTGGCAAATATATTTTCTACTATGTTAAATGGGCTTGCAAGAAACCCTGAATCAGAAGATAAAATGAAAAAATATGTCTATACAGGAGCAGCTTTAGTTGAAGCAATGGGATTATTTGCGTTTCTACTTGCGCTATTGTTAATATTTGTTGCTTGACATATGCCACAACTTGATGTTTCAACTTTCTTTTCTCAAGTTTTTTGGTTTTTAATTTTTTTCTCTTCACTTTTTTTCGTAGTAAGTTGTTTATTTTTGCCAAAGTTAGATGAAATAATAAGCACTAGAAGTAAAGAAGTATTGGATTCTTTTAGTAGTTCTGTTCATCTTTTAAGACTTACGGAAGATCAGATTGCCAAGTATAATGCCGCTTTAAACCAAGCTAGAATACAGGCAAAAAGGATCATAGATGATGCACTTGCTCAGGTAGAAGAAATGAGAGCTAATGTTAAGAGTATATTAGAAGAGGAAGACAAAAAAAAGAGCAAGCTTATTGAAGAAAAAGTGGCAGAATTTAAATCTGAATATACTGATCAGTTAAAACAAATGGCTACTAGTATTGCTTTAATTTATTATACTAAATTGACTAATTCTGAAATTGAAGAGAAATTTATTGCTGACTTGGTGTCCAAAGAGTTTTAGGAGTTTTTATGTCTGCATCACTG
Source organism: Wolbachia endosymbiont of Rhagoletis indifferens (assembly GCF_048537595.1). NCBI lineage: Bacteria > Pseudomonadati > Pseudomonadota > Alphaproteobacteria > Rickettsiales > Anaplasmataceae > Wolbachia > Wolbachia endosymbiont of Rhagoletis indifferens. The sequence continues at coordinate 157,296 of NZ_CP175923.1, forward strand.
ATTATCGGTCTTGCCTTCTTGGTAGGCCTTGTTCTTTCGTATAAATTGCTGAAGAAAGTGATAAAAAATGCGCTTAACAATAAGCGTAACAAAAGCAGATTTTCAAGTGAAGAAACTGAAAAATTCAGAAAAGATATGTTAGAGTATTACAAAAAATCTTCTGAAAAATACAAAAAATTAGATGCAGAAGTTAATAAAATGATGAATGAAGCACTTGATAAAGCTAATAGTATCATTAAGCACAATAGACAGCAGCTGGATCAGACGTTAGATGACAATGCCCATTCTAATTTGAAGAAAGTCACTGACCAAGTTGAAAAAGCTCTTGGAGATTTACAGGCTAACACAACAAATATAGCTGCTGATGCTGTAAAAAAAATAATGCATGAACGTAAAGATGATAAGCGTAGTAGCGAGGTCATATCTTCATTTTCACGTAACTTAAATAAAAAATTGCATTAGGTTTAATGCAACAATTGCCTATACTTCAAGCTGATAATGTAGAAAAAATTAAGTTTGATTCTAGTTTGTGCAAAGAGCCAGAGAAACTTTTTTACTATAAATTTAATATAATTCCTTGGCAAAAATTAAATGATACTACTTTTTTTATGGTTGAAGACACAAGCCGAGATGTCAACCGTTGGGTCGAAGCTCATTACGGTATTGACTATGTATTAATAAAAGTGGATAGCGAACAGATTTTAAATCTTCTTAACTCGCACTTTGGTATTTCAGAATTTGCAAGCAACTACTTATATTACAAGAATCCTAATTTTTCAGCTAAAAGCATTAAACTAAGCTCAATATTTTTTGCTTCTTTCTTTATTGTAACTTCAATTTTAACACTAACAGAGAAATATACATATTTTGCTTTGATGTTGATATTTATAATCGGCTGTTCTAGTTATTTATTCAAGTTTATAGCTACAATTTTTAACTTATGTGAAACCTCCAACCAAAAAGTGGATTATAGTAAGCTGAATGAAGAAGATTTTCCTATATATACTATTTTATTGCCTGCTTTTAAAGAAAGTGCAGTGATAGAGCAATTGATCGAAAGCATTGAAAGTTTGGATTATCCAAAATCAAAATTAGATGTGAAGCTTCAGGTAGAAAGTGATGACCAGGAAACGCTAGCAGCTATAGAAAAGTATACTTTACCGCAGTATTTTGAAGTAATAAAAGTGCCTCATTCTTTGCCTAGAACAAAAGCCAAGTCATGCAATTATGCTATGAGCTTTGCCAGAGGAAAGTATGTGGTAATATATGATGCGGACGATAAACCAGACCCATTGCAGTTAAAAAAAGCACTGATTGAATTTAATAAGGACGACAATAAGCTTGCCTGTGTACAAGCAAAATTAAATTACTATAATTGTGATTATAATTTTCTCACAAAATCCTTTTCTCTGGAGTATATGAACTGGTTTCAATACTTATTGCCTGGATTCCAAAAAATGAACATGCCAATGCCTTTGGGTGGTAGCAGTAATCATTTTTCAGTAAAAATTCTAAAAAAAGTGTTTTTCTGGGATGCTTATAGTGTTACCGAAGATGCTGACCTCGGTTTGAGACTTGCGCAAATGGGCTATAAAACCAGGATGATTGACTCAGAAACATTGGAAGAGTCACCAATTGCTGTATTTGCTTGGATTAAGCAAAGAGCGCGCTGGATCAAAGGCTATATGCAAACTTATATTGTTCATTTAAAAAATATAAAGTCACTTTATAAACACACTGGATTTAAGGGAATTTTGCTATTGAATCTTTTTGTTGGCTCTGCAGCTTTTATATTTTTTACTACTCCATTTTTACTGCTTTCATTGATATTAACTAAAGTTTTAAATGAATTATTTTTGTACTACTTTTTAGTGGTATACGTTACTAACCTGATTCTTTTGGTAATAGCTGTCAAACAGCAAAAGATGCCTTTTTATTTTTATATAGTATCGATATTTTTTCCGGTCTATAGTCTGCTACATAGTGTTGCAGCTTTTCTTGCCTTGTGGGAATTTATTCTTTACCCTGAGCGATGGAACAAAACTCAGCATGGTTTATGGAATCAAAACCTGTAGCTATTTGGCTTTTTCTCTGCTATATCATGGTAATTCTCATGGTGGGGATTGGTGGATTTACCAGACTTTCAAAAGCAGGATTGTCAATCACGGAGTGGAAACCCATTACTGGAACATTACCACCACTGAGTGAACAAGACTGGCTACAAGAAAAATTAAAATACGAAGCTACACCTGAATATAAAGCACTTAACTATGGTATGAGTATAGAGGAGTTTCGCGCTATATACTTAATAGAATATGTACACAGATTGGTTGCAAGACTAACAGGTTTAGTTTTTGTCCTGCCATTTATATATTTTACATTAAGAAGAAAAATATCTAAAAAGGTAGTAATAAGGCTATTGATAGTCTTATTATTTGGAGCGCTGCAAGCTTTTGCTGGTTGGTATATGGTAAAAAGCGGCTTGGTAGCCAAGCCTCATGTTAGCCACTATAGGCTCGCACTTCACTTATTATTAGCATTAGTTATTTTTGCACTATTATCGTATCAATTTTTTGATTATCAGCCAGCGTCACGTACGCAACTGCACGAACATTGCGATATAAGAGTAACTTTCACCAAGAAAGATGTCATCCCAGTGCGTGACACTGAGATGACAGGATTTCAATCTACTAACAGTAGTATATATTACACAATACTTATTCTGATTCTAATTGTAATACAAATAATTTTCGGTGCGTTTGTTGCGGGATTAAATGCTGGTTTAATTTACAATACCTTTCCACTAATGGACGGACAAATCGTTCCAGAAGATTTATTTTTCTTACACCCTATATGGCTGAATATCTTTGAGAACAGAGTGACAGTGCAATTTATACATCGAGCACTGGCATTGCTAATACTAGCTTTGGTAGTAATACTCACAGTAAAAAATGCTAGCGTAAAACCGGTATATATTATGCTGCTCTCCGTTATCATTCAGATCATTTTGGGTGTAATTACTCTATTATTGCACATACCAATAGCCATTGCCATAGCTCATCAAGTGTTTTCATTTATCTTGTTTGGGTCAAGTTTATACTTCTTGTGTTATTTAAGAAAGCAGAGCTAATACTACATCACCAATCTGCACATTTTTTCCTTCTTGAACGGGAATATTTTTTATCACCATTGCTGCTTCAGCACATATAATATTTTCCATTTTCATTGCCTCCACCACAAATAAAGGTTGTCCTATTTCCACCTGATCTCCTGTATTTACGTGCAACTTAACTAATAAGCCAGATATTGGGGATTTTACAGCATCTACTGAAATCCCTGCTGTTTCATTATTTAGCATTAACTTACTTAATTCAGCTACATGAGGTTTAAATATACAACACTCAGCTTTCATGCCTGCATGTCTTATGAAGTATTTGCTGCCTTGTTTTTCTACTTTAAGTGTTATATCGGTATCATCGTTAATCGTGATGTTTAGCAACCTATAACTTGATTTCCACTTGCCTACTACAGAGTATGTATTGTGGTTATATACTGTTGTTAATATATTATCTTGGTACTTTGCATTTACAGAGTACTTATTGTCATTTATTACAACTACAAGCGTTTCATTCACTGCTTTATGATGGTACTTTTCTTCGTTTTCTAAATAAACATATAACGAAACAAAAATAAATACTTTTATATATTCTTCTGTAACAAAATCGCCGTGAAACCCACTAGGGTAATGGTCTGGAATGAATCTCGTGTGGAGCTTTGCTGCAATAAAATTTGGGTGATGGGAGATGGATTCTAGAAATTCTATATTATTTGTTACTCCTTCTATATAGCATTCAGACAATGCTTTTTGCATTCTACTGATCGCTTCTACTCTATCTTTTCCATATGTTATAACTTTTGCAATCATTGAGTCATAGAACGTGCTAATTTCTGAACCTGCAGCAACTCCATCATCTATTCTTACATAATCATTTTCATCCGGGTTATCGTAATATTTTATTCTTCCGCTGGAAGGGAAAAATTTCTTTGATGGGTCTTCAGCGCAAATTCTACTTTCTATTGCAGAACCAGTAAGTTTAATATCATCCTGATTGAATCTCAATTTTTCTCCACAGGAAGTTCTAATCATTTCTTCTACTATGTCTATTCCAGTTATAAATTCTGTTACTGGATGCTCAACTTGTAATCTCGTATTTACCTCAAGAAAATAGAAGTTTTGGTCTTTATCTACAACAAACTCAACAGTACCTGCTGAAAAATAGCCAACTTGCTTTGCTAAAGAAACACATTGGGCATACATTTTTTGTCTTACTTCTTCACTAATGAATGGACTTGGAGTTTCTTCTATTATTTTCTGATTATTCCTTTGTATCGAGCATTCTCTTTCTCCAAGACACACTATATTGCCATATTTATCTGCTATGATTTGTATTTCAATATGTCTTGGTAACTCTATATATTTCTCTATAAAGATACTGCCATCCTTAAAACTTTTCTCTGCTTCATTTGTTGCTGATGTGAACGCTAGTTCAATTTCTTTTTTGGAATTTACAATTCGCATTCCTTTGCCACCACCGCCTGATGCAGCTTTGAGCATAACGGGAAAACCGACCTCTTCAGCAACTTGAGCTGCGTGGGCAGCATCGCTGATCTTACCCATATATCCTGGCACTACATTCACTCCAGCTTTTCTTGCCGCTTCTTTTGCTGTTATTTTGTTGGCTGTAACTTCTATTGTTTCTGCACTGGGACCGATGAAGTCTATATTATGTTTTTGAAGAGCACGTGGAAAATCTGGATTTTCTGCTAAAAAACCGTAGCCAGGATGAACTGCCTCAGCACCTGTTTCAACTGCTACTTCACATATTTTTTCAATGTTTAAATAACTGAGACAAGATGGCGAAGGGCCGATATATCTTGACTCATCTGCTTGTCTTACATGCACAGAATTTATATCCGCATCCGAATATACGCATACACAAGATATACCCATCCTACGAGCAGTTCTGATAATCCTGCAGGCAATTTCCCCTCTGTTTGCTATTAAAATCTTACTGTACTTCTTTTCCGTCATCTTATGAGTATACTTTCTTAAGTTAAGAAAGTAAATTTCTATATCATTGCCTGCAGGTAATCTTCTCTTTATTATAGGACAATGTGAATTAATCTTGCAAGACTTTCATTACTCATATTATCTATTGGAAAATTATATTGTCCATTGGAGTGCTCACGTCATGCAAGTCATATATCTCACTAAATACTTTGCCTGACAGATACGCAGCCCCACCAGAAATTATTCCAGCCATCGAAGCCAATGCAAGAGACTGAGAAACTAAAAATAAAAAGTATAAAGACAAACATAAAGCAGCAATACATGCTATCGCTCCTACTATATATAAGCATAGGCGAAACTTCTGATTACATATAAGACTGTCCTTTATGCCTGCAATTTCTTTTATCTCTTTCCTAACTGTTTTACTAACCCAATCAAGAGGAGTCTTTTTAGATTTATCTAACGCAGATCTATTGCCTAATGCATTTTGAACATAACTTTTAACCTCTTCTAGTTTTTTCGAATCGCTGTTTAGGTTAGTTTTTTCAGACTCCAAATGCTTGAATATTCCTTTTACTACACTTGGTAATATCCCCATCTTTGCTGCTATATGAAATGGATTTTCATGATCTTCATTGTATTCTAACAAATGAACATCTTCTTTAACACTTTTCTTGAAAATAGGTAAAAACTCGTTAGTGTTTCCTATTTTTGCAGCTAAATGCAGGAGATTATCCGCCCGCACTATTTGTTTTGTTTTGTCAGATGAACCTGCATGCCAACTGACATTACCTTTATTGTTTTCGAGAAATTTTGTTATTTCGTCAATATTAGCTTTACTTTCTTCGAGAAATTTTGCTATTTCATTTTTCTCATCTGTAGATCCAACCATAACATACCTAACTACACTCAACCGACACTAAGTATACAACACAATTTATGCAAAATCAATAAAATTTTATCTTTAAAGAATAAGTAAATTACAGTAATTACGCGTTGTTACAAACATGGATTTTAGCTATCATCATTTACATTACTGTAACAGACAAATATGCCAGACATAGTCACTAGATTCGCTCCATCACCAACAGGGTTTTTGCACATTGGAGGGGCTCGTACTGCGTTATTTAATTGGCTCTACGCGAGGCACCATGGTGGCAAATTTTTGTTAAGGGTTGAAGATACCGACAGAAAACGTTCAACACAGGAAGCAATTGATGCAATTATAGAAGGGCTAAAATGGCTCGGTGTGAGCTGTGATGGGGAAATAGTATATCAGTCAAAAAGAATAGAGCGGCATAAAGAAGTAGCAAACCTTTTAGTTGGGAAGGGTAGGGCGTATCACTGTTATTGCTCTGAGGATGAAGTTACAGAAAAGAAGACAAAAGCAAGAGAAGAAGGAAAAATATACAAGCATAAATGTACTAGTGTGACATCAAACGTAAAGCCTGTTGTCCGCTTTAAAGTGCCAGACTCGCAAGAGATCGTCATTGATGATAAAATATACGGCCAAATCAAAGTAAATAGCGAGCAGCTTGATGATATAGTGATCTTACGCTCTGACAACACTCCAACATATATTTTTGCCGTGGTAGTTGACGATCATGATGCTGGAATAACCGATATTATACGTGGTTCTGACCATCTCACTAATACCTTTAAACAGTTGCTAATATACCAGGCTCTTGATTTTGACATTCCACGTTTTGCACATGTGCCGCTTATTCATGGGGAAGATGGAAATAAGCTATCCAAAAGGCACGGTGCAACAAGTGTTTGCGACTACGAGAAAATGGGAATATTGCCAAAAGCGATGCGTAATTACCTACTGAGGCTTGGTTGGAGCCACGGTAATGATGAGATTATTAGTGATAAACAAGCAATAGAGTGGTTTAACTTAGAAAGCATTGGTCGTTCACCTGCACGGCTCGATTTCAAAAAGCTGGAGCATTTGAATAACCACTATATTAGTAATATGAGCAATGAAGATATTCTGGCTCTAATACTTGGAGAAAATACTCTAACTGACAAGAAAAAGAACTATTTATTACAGGGGCTAACGGAACTAAAAAAAAGAGCAAATTACCTGGCTGAACTGCTGGATTTAGCACAGTTTTATATAAGAGATCCGCCACTTGATTTAAGTGAAGAGGCTGAGCAAATTGTCAAATCTAACCTCGATATAATCAAGTTACTCGCGTCATTTCTGTCAAAGATCGGTGATGAAGGCTGGAACAAGGGTTTTTTATCTTCTCAGATCAAGGAATTTTCAAAATTGCACGATATGAAAATAAGCGATGTATACCACTCATTACGTGCTCCCATAACCGGAGTAATGGATGCACCTGGAATCATCGATATCATGGTGATTCTTGGTAAAGACGAGTGTATAAGAAGGTTACAAGCAATTTAAATGAAATAAGAAAATTTCTTGACAAGCTTTGCCAGCCCCTTTATCATGACAGTGAAGCTATTGTATTTGCTTTCGCCAATCTGCAGATTAAAAGGTAAGGATTACTTAATGTATCGGCGTCTTATGTTTAATTTTTTGCAGTATATAGATACTGTATGTCTTTACAAAACTTCATCTACATCTAGATTTTTATCTAAATAAGCTGAACGCGCTTACAAAGCGTTACAAGACATCAAAAAATGCCAATACTCGACAAAGATAGTAAAAGACTAGCTAACTCGGGGATTCTTTGTCTTTTTTTCTGCTTGGTAAATTTCTTAAACATTTGCAGCGTAGGTTAGTTGCAATTAAAAGCAGCTGAATTTCGCTTGTCAAGCGTTTAAAACATAAAAAACGCCAATATTTTAAAGCGGATAATAACCACGGGGCTTCTTTTGCCTTTTTTTTTGTTTGGTAAATTTCTTAATATTTACAGCTAAACGACAACCGTCATCCCGCAGCGGGATCTATGCTTTGAGATACCGCGAATGAATCCATAACTGTACGAACATTGTGATTTTGGCCCATCAGGAGGGTGTCATCCCAGTGCTTGACACTGGGATGGCTTTGTTGCATCGCTACTTATGAAAGGCTAACTATAGCTAGGATTATAAGCAACCTATTGAAAATCTTGTTTTTTTGCAATCAATCTGATCAAATTTAAGAATAGTAATTTATTATTTATATTAATAAACTTAATTCTATTGAAAATAGCTAAAGCATTGAAATTCTTGAATTTTAGCCGGATTAGTGAGTGGTAGTGAAATTTCTTTTACTCAAATTTAGGTATTCACTGACCGTTCTTGTTATAAATACCAGAATAATAAGCTACTGATATTCTCCATCTTTTTTATCTTTAATCCATCATAGCTAGCGATGCAACAAAGCCCACTGGGATCCAGAAAACCTAACTTTAAATAAGTGGCTGCATAATAAAGACTGGATCCCAGTGGGCTTTGTTGCATAGCAACCGAAAAAATCTGGTGGCTACTGACAAAATTCATTATAAATAACCATTTAACTGTTGAAGAAAAAATATGCCACAGAAAATGAAAGTCAGTAACCAAAACGAATATAACAAATTCCTTGAAAAAAGGGGAAATATTTTTCGTTACATCGATGAAGCTATCGAAAATTGGTATGAAAATAGTCCAAAAATGCAGGGCGGCAACTATATTTACAGTGATAAAGTCGTAATTTTGGTGCATATAATTGTCAATCTTTTTAGAATTGGTTTAAGACAAACGGTGGGGTTTATAAAAGGATATCTGCAACAAATAGGAAAAAATTTGGCAGTTATCAGCTATTCACAAGCATCAAGAAGGTTTAAAAAACTTAATATTAAGATAAATGATTGCAGGGTTGATAAAAGCAACATGGAAAATATTGAAATTATCATAGATAGCACAAGTATCAGCATTTACAGTAACACTCCTGGCCACAGTAAGGAAAACAGTGCAGATAGAAAGTACCGAAGCTACGAGCAAGTAAGAAAGTTACATGTTATGTTAAGTGTGAATAGTAAAAAAGCTATAGCTGCAAGATACAGTAATGGCGTCTACTCTGACCACTATGGAGCTTGCGATTTGCTTGAAGAAGTTAATTTTCAGCACAAAATAAAAGCATTATATGCAGATAGGGCATACGATAGGCACAAACTTTATAAATTGTGTAAGAAATACGATATAAAGACAAAAGTTCTACCAAAAAAGGATGCAGCAGAACATTCAAAAATAGATTATATGTCTGACAGAAATGCTGCTATTAGGTTAATAAAATTATATGGACAAGATGGTGTAAAAGAGTGGAAAAAGGAAGCAATTTATGGAAAGAGATCTTACATAGAAGGATTTTTCTCAAGGTTGAAGCAAGTATTTGGATTTAGCTTTAGGAATAAATCTGAAGTAAATCGTGAAAAAGAATTACTAATTAAGTGCTATTTGCTCAACAAATTCACTGATATTGGTATGGCTAAATTTGAAATCATTACATAAATTTGTCGTAAACCATCACTGCTTAAGGTGCTATGCAACAAAGCCATTCCAGTGTCAAGCACTGGAATGACACCATCACAGAGTGAACCAGTGTCAGCTACTTGAATTTGCCACCTGCTAATTACAATGTTCGTACAGCTTTGTGTCAAGCACTGGGATGACAGCTAGCCTGACAACCGTCATCCCGCTGCTTGTTAGCGGGATCTATGTTAAGGTATGACGGTTAAGTAAGGGATCTATGTTAAGAGATACCGCGGCGGTATGACGGTTCGTGGCGGTATGACGGTTCGCGGTGGTATAGCTATAGAAAACTTGTATAGATTTTTTCTACTTCTGTGATATCATAAGCCTGTAATGATAAAATAAGTAAATATGGATAAGTCAGCGTATGAGATCATAGAACATGAGTATGATGTGGTAGTAGTAGGTGCAGGTGGAGCAGGGCTCAGAGCAACGCTTGGGATGGCTGCAACTAATTTTTCAGTTGCCTGCATTTCTAAAATTTTCCCTACACGAAGTCATACAGTTGCAGCACAAGGCGGAATTAGTGCAGCTTTGGGTAATATCGGTGAAGACGATTGGCGCTGGCATGCATATGACACAATAAAAGGTTCAGACTGGCTTGGTGATCAAGATGCAATAGAATATATGTGTAAAAACGCTGCTAAAGCTGTTATTGAACTTGAAAATTTTGGCGTACCTTTTTCTCGTACAGAAGATGGCAAAATATACCAGCGCTCTTTTGGTGGAATGACAACTCACTTTGGTAAAGGAAAATCAGCTCAACGCACTTGTGCGGCAGCAGACAAAACTGGGCACGCAATCCTTCACACTCTATATCAGCAGTGTCTTAAATTCAACGCTGAGTTTTTTGTTGAATACTTTGTGATTGATTTAATTATGGATAGCGAAACCGGAGCATGCTGCGGAGTTCTTGCTTGGTCGCTATGCGACGGTACATTACATAGATTTCGCGCGCATAGGGTGGTGCTAGCAACAGGTGGATATGGACGTGTTTATTTCTCTGCAACAAGTGCGCATACCTGCACAGGTGATGGTAATGGCATGGTAGTAAGGGCTGGATTACCACTTGAAGATATGGAATTTGTACAATTTCATCCAACAGGAATATATGGCTCAGGGTGCTTGATGACAGAAGGGTGCCGTGGCGAAGGGGGATATCTCGTTAATTCTCAGGGCGAAAAGTTTATGGAACGTTACGCACCAAAAGCAAAAGATTTAGCTTCTCGTGATGTGGTAAGTCGCGCAATAACAATTGAAATTAGAGAGGGAAGGGGAGTTGGACCGAAAAAAGATTACATGTATTTAACTATAGCACATCTTGATCCGGAAGTAATAAAACTCAGATTGCCGGGCATTAGCGAAACCGCAAGAACTTTTGCTGGAGTTGATGTCACTAAAGATCCAATACCGGTCATTCCGACTGTTCACTATAACATGGGTGGCATTCCAACCAATTATTATGGAGAAGTGATCACGCTGAAGCAAGGTAAGGAAGAAGTGGTAGATGGACTATTTGCAATTGGAGAAGCTGCGTGTGTCTCTGTGCACGGTGCAAATCGACTTGGTTCTAACTCGCTTCTTGATCTTGTGGTTTTTGGCAGAGCTGCAGCGCTCAGAGCAAAAGAGAAACTAAAATCCTGTACACCACATAAAAAATTGAGCTCAGATTGTACAGATTGGATAATAGATAGGTTTAATAAAATGCGATTTGCTTCTGGGAAGCTCAAAGTAGCAAAAATACGCAGCGAAATGCAGCACACTATGCAAAAGTACGCATCAGTGTTCCGTGTTGCTGAAGTTTTAGAAGAAGGTAAAAAAGCTATAAAAAAGGTAGCAAAAATGATGCCTGATATTTCACTTGAGGATCGCAGTATGATGTGGAACAGTGATTTAGTTGAAGCGCTGGAGCTTGCTAACATGATCCCACAAGCGGTTATTACCATGGAATGCGCAGCCAATCGAAAGGAAAGCAGAGGTGCCCATGCTCGTGAAGACTTTCCTGAACGTGATGACAAAAACTGGATGAAGCACACTATAGCGTGGCTTGAAGAAAAGAAAGGGCAAATTAACGTAAAAATTGACTACAAAAAAGTTGCTGAAAAAACTCTGAGCGGTGAGATTGATTTCATAGCGCCAGAGAAGAGGGTTTATTAGTCAGCCCATCTAGCTTATTCATGAATTGACGTAGTATTGATATATCGCTCATTTTGGTAGCTGGATTTTCTGCACATTCTGATTGATTTGATGATTTTTGCACCTCTTGCTCTTCTAAATCGTTGGACTTATTTTCTATATCTTTAACAGAGTTATTGCATTGTGTATCATTTTTTGGTGCGTTATCTTGAAGTGTAAGTTGCTTTTCTTCAGTAAACTTTCCTTTAATTTTTCCAAATCCTTCATAAATATTTTCTAAATTCAAGTAAATAAGATAACAAACTCCAATAACTGCTATAATAGATGAGGCAGTTGCAATTGTAATAATTCCTTGAGAAGCACTGAATATTGCTGCACAGGCTAAAGCAGCAAATACAAGCGTTGTCACTGCTTTACAAGCAACATTATTGATGTACTTCACAATATCGCGTGCTTTTAACTTCCTGCCAAAATTGCACTTCAGTTCAGTTCTCATATCATCTGGAATAAGCGCTCTACCCGTTGGTTTCTCTATTCCTTTTATAGTTTTATAATACTCTTTGCTCCATAATCTTTCGGGTAGTATTAACTGCTTTGGATCAACACCATTTTGCAATAATTTTACACAGAACTTGATCGTGTTATCACGGCTCTTAGGATTGACCAAATTATGTTTATCTTTTGTCGTCTTAGTAATTAACGCTACTTGTAGTGGTGTTCGTTCTTTTTCGTTAGTGGCGTTTGCAGCTTTACTAAATTTCTCTTTTTCCACCGAATTTAAAATCAACTCTAAACATGTAACTTTTTGTTCTCCTTTGAATGAAGCAATATAGTGCAGAGCATTTTTTTCATCTTTATCTTGCACAGTAATATCTGCACCATTTTGTAGAAATAACTCTAAGGCTTTATACCTCTTTGTTTTTTCAAATTTTCTATCTGTACATGATCGATCCTCATTCTTTTCTTTTATATGCTGAAGCAGCTGATGAAGAGGTGTTTGTTCTTCCTTGTTAGTAGTATTTACAGCATTACTAAATCCATCTTTATCTGAAATCAACTTCAAACATGCAACTTTTTGTTCTCCTTTGAATGAAGCAATATAGTGCAGAGCATTTTTTTCATCTTTATCTTGCACAGTAATATCTGCACCGTTTTTTAGCAATAGTTCTAGGGTTTCATACCTTTTAGTTTTTTCAAATTTCTTAAGTGATCGGTTCTCACTCTTCTCTTGTATGCGCTGGAGTACCAGATGGAGCGGTGTTTGCCCTTCTTTTTTATCATTTACAGCTTTTATAAATTGTTCTTTTTGGCCTGCTTCTAGCAATATATTGAGAAGTTCAAGTTTTTGTTTTGTTTCAGGTTTAACAATCAAGTGTAAAGCATTGTTACCATCTGTGTCTTTAAGGCTAATATCCGCCCCTTTTTCCAATAGTTCTTTAAAAAGTTTTTTATCACTATTTTTAATTACTGGATGTAATAGATAATTATCATTACTATCTGGAGTATTTATGGTATGTGGTATAATTTCTTTAATTTTTGCTTCTGTATTGATTCTTATTTCTGGCTTTAATTTAGATTTCTTTCCTTGCTCTGCTAATTTTTCTAAGAAATTACGATAGTATGTCTTTTGCTCTTCTTTTAAGTCTTGTAATTTTTTTGTAGATAATCCTAAATTATCAGAGCTGGCTCCATGCTCTAACAATTTTGTAAGAAACTTAAGTGTGTTATCGTTATCTTGGATTGTATGAGACTCATGTTTTTCTTTTGTTATCTTGTTAATTAGTGCCACCTGAAGAGGAGTTTTTTCGTCCTGATTTTCACTATCAACAAGTTGTGCTAAATCTTCCTCGGTGACCGTTTTTATTAGGGTACCTAGAAACTTGCATTTCTGTTTCTTTTCCAACGACGCGATAAGGTGTAAAATATTGTTGTCTTTTTCACCTTTCACACTATTAATATCCGTACAATCTTTTAGATATTTTTTTAATTTCCTGTTATTTCCGTTTTTGATCGCTTTTAATAACAGAGCATTGCTATTTGTTATTTCGTTGCTTTTCTCTACTTCTTGATCTTCATTTGCTGTATTAGGGTTACTGATTGAATGTTTCTCATAATCATCACCAGCATCGCTACTGTAGTCACTTTCAATTCCACTGTCTTCACTATTCCTACGATCATTTTGGTTACAATATTTGCTATTATAAGTAATTTCTGAAATTGCTTGCTTTACTCGCTCTTTTGTTTCATTTGATATTTTTTTCGATCGTTCTATTGCTTTATCTAGCACTGGAAGGAAGCATTGGACATAATACCTATAATATTTTTCTTGTTCTCTAAGTGATTCTTCTAATTTAGTTAATACTTCAGGACTAGCATCTTTTTCAAATAACCTTTTACACTTCTTGAGGGTTCCATCTTGACCTCTTGGTTTTTCACGCTTGTGTTCTTCTTTTTTTACCTTTCTCTCTATAGTGCAGTGCAATTGCTCGTCTTTTCTATCCTGTTCTCGCTCTTGCTTTTTATTTTTATCTATGCATTCACCTAATTTATCTGCATTAGTAGTTAGTGCAGTTATATCTATACCCATACTAAAACCTCAATATTAAAAGCTATTTAAGTTGTCAGCACTAAACTAACAACCAAGAAGTTTGACTTTTAAATTGAGCTAAACGTTGTATATGTGATCAAAATATAGGTGGAAAGGCAGAAAACTAGTTTCTATTAGAAAATCTGTTATCATAGTCAAATCCTCACTTGAACAGTTGCTACTATTTTAACCATTTAATCTTAAAAAATAATAAATATAGCTAAACTGCGAAACGTGCTATTGGCTAAAATAGGATAAGAAACTATAGCTGCAAATATCCAAATTGATGTTTTTATCAGTCTTCCAGACTTGGTTTTTCTTTTAGTTTTTTAAGTCTTTCTTTATTTAGTATGGAGCTTATCTCTTCTACACTTTTATCAATATCATCATTGATTATTACATAATCATATTTATCACGTTTGCTTATCTCTTTTTGAGCTTCGGCTAATCTGCGCTCTATTTCGCTTGCATCATCACTATTACGCTTTTGCAAACGCAACCTAAGCTCTTCCATTGAAGGGGGAAGTATAAAAACACTCACAACTTTTTTTCTCATGAGCTTGAATAAGTGAAATGCTCCTTGCCAATCTATGCTTAGTAAAACGCTTATTCCACTGCTCAGGTTTTGCTCTATAAAATCTCTTGGTATACCATAAAAATTCTCAAAAACTTTGGCGTATTCAAGCATTTGGCCAGCTTTGCATAACTCGTGAAATTTTTCTTCGGTAACGAAAAAATAGTCTTTTCCATTTATTTCGCCGGGGCGAGGCTTGCGCGTAGTCGTAGAAACAGACCTAACTAAATTAGTTGATCGCTCAAGTAATTTTGCTGATATGGTAGTTTTTCCAGCTCCAGAAGGGGAGGATAGAACCAATAATACGCCCTCACTTTTTACGGTCATTTTTCTTTGCATTTTTTAACATGGCACTTTTTGGATCAGAGTTTAAAAAGCTAGAACCTTCTAAATTAGAATTTGATAAGTTGGTGCCAATAAGAGAAGAATTATCAAAGACAGTATAGCGCAAATCGGCTTTTTCAAAATTTGCCTTATTCAAATTAACGTTTACAAACTTTGCTCTACTCAATGTTGAATTAGAAAAATCGGCATTTTCTAAATTCATATTCTTAAATTCAAAGTAAGAATAATTTACATTAAATTTTTCACCCTGTGATATTTTCTCTTGCAAATCTTTAATCGAAGTTATAGCATTTTCTGAACCTGCAAGTTTTTTCTGTCCTTTATTGTCAATCAAAATTGAATTATCAAATTTGCAACCTGTTAAGTGAGCATCAACAACTGAACTTTTATATATGCTTGAAGAGAGAAAAGACATATCACTAATTGTTGAATTGCTCAAATTGCTAAGAAAAAAGCTAGTTTTCCTAAAGGCATTAGCGTGAAGCAAAGAAGATCTGAAATCGCTTTCAATAAAATTTGAATTAGTTACTTTTAAATTAGACCAGCTTGAATTATCAGCTAATAAATTAAAGAATGTTGAATTTTCTATTTCACTGGAATCAATATTATGGCGAGAAAGTGTACTGTTATAAACTTGAGAGTCTTGGATTTTTATCTTATACATTGAAGTTGTAGAAAGGTCTGAATCTTCTATCTTCACATAGGTGAATAGTGAATGGTCAAAAAATGAGCCATTCATGTTAGAATTTGCAACTTTAGTATTATGAAACTTTCCGTGACGAATGTCAGCATTAGAGACATTAACTTGATGCAGTTCACTAAAACTAAAATCAATATTGGATAAATCAGCATCATGAAGATTTGCTTCAGAAACATATGCATGTTTTATCTTGGAACCATTTAGTATAGATTGAACAAAACTTGAATTATCGTCATTCACATAGGAAATTTGTGTGTTGCTTAAATCAGTTTCGTCGAAGTTACTGTTAATTATGATAGAAGAATTAAGGCAAGCATCGGAAAGATTGCTACCTGTAAAGTCTGATTCTTTTAACTCTGCACCATATATGTTAGCATTTTTTAATGAAGAAAATTGTATCTTTAATTTATATGCATCCACTCCAAAGAAACTTGCATTATCAAGGTTGTTTTTCTGCATAACAGTATCGTTTATTTCACTATCACTAAAATTTACGTGGCTAACATTCGAGTTTGATAAGTTGGAGAAATTCATTTTCACATTCGAGAAATTAGTATGCAAACCAATTACGTTGTGCATACTCACTTTTTTGAGATCGGAACTGATAAAATCAGCATAACTAACATTAGACTGATCAAATACGATATCTGTTAAGTTTGCAGAAACAAATTTTGTAAAACTCAAATTTGTACCTTTTATTTTAATGCCATGTAAATTAGCATTGGAAAAATTAGCACCACGTAAATCAACATCAATGAAAGACACGTCGGATAAATCGGTGTTAGAAAAATCGGCACCAATCAGACTGACTCCATCAAAAACAGATTTACTTAGGTACAGTTGGCTAAAATTAGCTCCATTTAAGTTAGAACCAAAACCTTTCTTAAAATCTTCTGGCACGCCCTCTTTGTGGCACTGCACCAAAAATTCAGCAAAGTCTTTTTTACTGTAAGATACGTATTTTGCATCATGCAGAGCGTTTAAAAAATCACTAATCTGATTTTTTTCATCATTTGTTTCGTTTCCATAACATAAATGACCAACTAAAATTAATATCAAGAATCTAATCATCTTGCTTATCGCACTGTATTTCTTTCGTTTTCACAGCCCAATCGTACATTGCTGAGCTTTCTTTATTGTCTATTTTTCTATCCTCCAAAAGGTGTGGCATCATTTCGGCAATCACGTTTATTATATTGACCTGCTTTCTTTCGATTGCTATATCAATTGGGGATTGAAAATTATTATTAACTACTCTAAGATCAGCACCTTGTAATAAGAGAAAACGAACTGTGTCTATTTCACCTTGCTTCACTGCATAAATTAGAGAAGTGTCACCCAATTTATTTCTAAACCTTAGTATCTCTTGAGTTGTTAATCCAATTTTTTCTAGCTTACTTATTATTCCTCTTAAGCAAGTTAAGTTGTTCTTCTTAATGCAGTAAAAAAATTGTTTACTGTAATCGTCAATAAATATAGTCGTAGGAAGATGCTCATTAAGGCTATCATATTGTCGTTTATATATTGACTTGCTTTGTATATCTTTATGACCCCATTCTTTTATTGGTTCTCTGTTTAGCTTTGTCCATTTTTGTAAATTTTTCTTTTCACTTTGCTCTTCTTCATCTTTTTTAGTTATAGGTTTTACTCTATTGCGGTCCTTAGAATTATTACTTCTTCTTTTTACTTTTTTTTCTTCAAACTGACTCTCTACTTTTTCTTTTTTTTCCTCTAATAATTGACTCGCATCACTTTTTGAAAGTTCATTATCTTTTATATCAATCTTCTGATCAGCTTGTAGATTTTTTTGCAGATCAGCTATATTCTCATTTAAATCAGCACTTAAAGGCAAAGGCTCTGGTTTTAAATCTTTATTCACTTCTTTATTGGCCACATTTGGTAAATTTCGAGCAAATTTGTCTGTGCTTTCTTCTAGCGGGTCATTTGGCAAATCTTTATCAATCTTTTCACCCCCACTTATAGTTTTTTCGACCACGGAAGCCTTGTTCTCGTTGTGTTGCAGCTTCTCTTTATCGGTAGTGCCGTCTAATATTTTGCTCTCAGCTTCTTGTGTTTGTTTAGCATCGACGTTGCTTTTCAACTCATCTTTTTGATTTGTGCTGCTCAGTAAATCTTGCTTCCTTGCACCTACATTTTCGTTTTTATGAACTGATTCAATTTTCTTTTCTTCAAATTGCTCTACAGCAAACAGGATGGGTGATCCGAATACGACAGCTAATAATATAAAATATAAAATATTCTTCATAAATATCCCAAGCATAAGCTTAATTAAAATGATACTATAATCAAATGATTAATCTACAGTAAAAAATGCCTTAGGATTTAATTTATAAAAAAACAATAGATTTTTTGCACTTTAATTACTATAGGTTAAAAAGTTAAGACAAAAAATAAAAATGTGGGTTTTGTTTTGACTTTTTGTGTTAATTTTGCAGAATATTAAGATTATCATTTAAATAAAATACATGACGAAAGAGGATTGGGAAGCGGTAATTGGGCTTGAGGTGCACGCTCAAGTTTCTTCTAATACGAAGCTATTTTCTAGCTCATCAACGGAATTTGGTGCTGAGCATAACACTCAAGTTTCTCTAGTTGATGCAGCAATGCCAGGTACACTGCCAATACTAAATTATTACTGCATAGAGCAAGCAATACGCACCGGTCTTGCACTTTCTGCAGAAATTAATAAGTGTTCTTACTTTGATCGGAAAAATTATTTTTATCCCGATTTACCGCAAGGTTACCAGATAACCCAGTTTTTTGAGCCAATAGTTAAAAATGGTAGAGTATTTATCAACGACAATGAAAAGGAAATAAGAATCGCGAGAATTCATTTAGAGCAAGATGCAGGGAAGAGCGTTCATGAGGAAAGCAAAACTTATGTGGATTTAAATCGTGCAGGAGTTGCTTTAATGGAAATTGTTTCAGAACCAGATCTCCGTTCATCTGCGGAAGCTGCAGAATGCATGAAAAAATTGAGGCAGATTTTGCGTTACATTGGTTCATGTGATGGTGATATGGAAAAGGGATCACTTCGTTGTGATGCAAATGTTTCTGTCCGCCTAAAAGGCAGTAGCACATTTGGCACTCGTTGTGAGATAAAAAATCTGAACTCGATACGTTATATTGTGCAAGCTATAGACTATGAAATACAAAGACAAATTGAAATTTTAGAAAGTGGGGAAGAAATAAGTCAAGATACCTTATTGTTTGACGTTGCTTCGGGAAAAACAAAAGTGATGCGAAACAAAGAGGATGCAAGCGACTATAGATACTTCCCTGAGCCTGATTTATTACCTGTTGAGGTAAGCCAGGAGAAGATTGATTTAATTCAATCATCTTTGCCCGAGTTGCCAGATCAAAAAAAGCTGCGATACATTGAGGAATTGGGTATCAACGAATACGATGCAAACGTCATTACTTCCGATAAGGCAATTGCTGATTACTTTGAGGAATTGATAAAAAAACATGATTCAAAGCTCGCGGTTACTTGGTTAACTGTAGAGCTTTTCGGTCGTTTAAATAAAGCAGGTATTGATATTGTGAGCTCTCCAATCAAAGCCAATGCCTTGTCCGAACTCTTAGATTTTATCGTTGATGGAACAATCTCTGCTAAACTTGGCAAACAAGTATTCGATAGTATGTTTGAAACTGGCAAACCTGCATCTCTCATCATAGAAGAGCAGGACCTAAAGCAAATAACCGATAAAGGTCAAGTATCAGAAGTTATCGACACAATCATCAATAGCAACCAAGATAAAGTTCAAGAATACAAAAGCGGTAAAACAAGATTATACGGATTCTTTGTCGGCGAAGTCATGAAACTTACCAAGGGAAAAGCCAGCCCCGATGTCGTGAATTCAATTTTGAGTGAGAGATTAAGTAATTAGTCACATTTTTTATTTACATAACAGCACATCTCGTAGATATTCCAAGGTCTTTGTTACGATATCTGTATATCATGACATATAACTTTTTTACCATTTGTTGGTACTATTTTTAAAATTATGTGAGGTTGAGGATGCCTGTAAGATTATCCTGCTCGGCGGTTAAGCGCACCTTTCATGGTATTATGTATCAGGCGAGATGGCTAATGCTGTTTCCTAAACATGCAGTAGATAGAGAGTATTCTTTCCGCCTATTCACAGAGAAAAAATCAGCTAAGGATTTTGATGATATTGTTCTTCGGTATGAACAAGATGGGAAAATAGTACATAGATTCATACAAGTCAAGCATAAGAAAGGTAGGCACAAAAAAATCAGCATAGGTAAATTATTAACACGGGAAAAGGGTGGTGCGTTTAGCTTAATAAAATATCTAATTGCTTATTTAAAGATCAAAAGTAGTGGAGAGTTTGAGGGTGAAATAGAGGATTTTGTCATTATTACAAATGATGATTTTGATTCCGCGGATTTGACACTGCATCCAGTAAGAAAGCTGAGAATGATGTCGAGTGGGAAGAATAAAGGAAAGGAAATTTCAGTCATAAGAATAGATACACAAGATGAGTTTCTGGATGTAGGTGATGGTGTAAGATATAAATTTGATAATAGTATTATCTCATACTTGCAGGAAAATAAGGATTTTGTAAAGCGTGAGGTAGGTAGAGAAGTCAGCGATAAAGAAATAGAAGACTTTTTAAATAAATTAGTATTTGCAGTCAATTTGCCAAGCGGAACTGAACTTAGTGAAATTATTAAGAGTGAATTGGGCAAGGAATTCAGCAATACTGATGCAAGTCACTTCTACAGCCGTTACCAGGAAGAAGTGCTGATTTTGCTGGAAAAAGAAGAAGAGGAGTTTCTATCATATGAGAAAGCAAAAGCTCTTCTTGAAGAAATAAGAGAGGAAGTCTTAAAAACACCTATTTGTTATAATGTGATAGACCCAATAGATAATTTCATTGGGAGAGGTAATGAATTAAATGCTGTACATTGTGGACTTCAAAAAAGTGCGAGACAGATAATTGTTATTAGAGGTCCAAGTGGGGTAGGTAAAACTGAATTTGTAAAAAAATATGCTCACGACCATAAAGAATGTTACGGTGGCAATGTTATATTTATAAATGCTAGGGACTATAAAAGTGTAAAAGAGTCTTTCTTGGATCTAGCTGAAGATAAAAGGCTAGGGATTTCTGCTACAGATGAGCGTGGAAGCACAAAGGCGACAAAAAATATTGTTGAAGAGATATATACTTTTTTTGCGGGAAGAATGAGCCTGTTTATTTTTGATAATGCTAGAGGATATAAGGATATTAGTAAGTTTTTACCACCCTTTTTGTATTCACAGCATCCTAATTGGAGAAAGCCTTATATTTTAATCACTTCCTGCAGTGAAAAGTGGAAAGTAAGTAAAGCAGCAGGAAAGATAGAAGAAATATGGTTAGATAAATTCAAGGAAATAGAGGCTTTACAATTTGTTGAGAGAGCTTTGAATGTAGAAAGTGATTTCTGTGGTGGGAAAGAAAAAAGGTTAATAGAAGAGTCTTTTCCATTGGCTTTGGGACTAGCGGTTGCATATATTCAAAATGAAGACGAGGATTCTGAATCAAAGAAATTAAATAATTACTTAGAAGAATATCAGCAGCAAAGGAGAAAATCTTTTGAAGAAGCAAGAGAGTTATTCGCAAGGGAAAGAAGTTATAAAAGTGACACTAATCATATTCGAGAAGCTTTAGCAACATGGAATATGACACGTAACAAGATAGAGAGCAACAGGAGATATGGAAAACAATCTACAGACGTTTGGGATATCATGGCTTATTTTGCTCCTGACAAGATTCGTATAGAAGAAATTTTTTCCAAATTAGTAGCAGATGATAAAGAAAAGTTATGGGGTGCTGTTGAGCTACTCGATAAATATAAAATGGTTAATTTGGAAGCAGGGGTAGCAAATATTCACGAACTAGTACAGATAATAGCTAGATTAAAGCTACAAAAGGCAGGCAAAGAAGAAGAAATTTTAAGAAGAGCTCTAGAATTGATAAATAGTGGTGATTTAGCGAAAGATAGTAAAATTCATGTTGCATCTATTTGGGGATATGCAAGTAAACACGGTAGGTTGATTGATGACTTTTACAAAGATACTAATTTACATTTGCTTGTTGAAAATGATGATTATAAAGCGATTAAAAACTTATTAGCATATATAAAGAAAAAACATCAAGATAAGCTTAGTGAGATTGTTAATGCTAAAGATGGGTGTGATATTGCTCCATTGCATTTAGCTGCTGGAAATGGGAAATTGGACATAGTAAAATACCTGATCAATAAAGGTGCTAGTATTGATGCTAGGGACTGTTTTTACCAAACGCCATTATACTGGGCTGCTAAGAGTGGAGAGTTAGACATGGTAAAATATCTTGTAAATAAAGGCGCTAGTGTTGATATTGAAGATAGTTATGGCTGGACTGCGTTATACTGGGCTGTTGAGAATGAAAATTTTTATATAGCAGAATACCTTATAAAAGAAAAAGGTATTGATGTTAGTGCTAGGTACAGCAATGGCAAAACTATGTTACATGAGGCTATTAGGTTTGCGAAACTGGATGCGGTGAGGTACCTAATTGGTAAAGGAATTGATATTGATATCAAAGACGGATATGGCGGTACTCCATTGCATTGGGCTGCTATCAGAGAAAAGATTGATATGGTAAGATATTTTATAGAGCAAGGTGCTGACGTTAATGCTAAAGATAATGATGATCTAACGTCGTTACACTGGGCAGTTTTATACGCGAACTTGAAGGTAGTAAGATGTCTTGTTGAAGATGGTAGTGATGTTGATGCTAAAGACAAACGTGGCTGGACACCGTTGCACTTGATTGCCAAGAATAACCGTCTATTATGGGGGGATGATTTGAATGAAATGTTGGGAACAACAGAATACTTCATTCAAAAAGGTGCTGATGTTAACGCTAAGGATAAAGACGGCAACACACCACTACACCTCGCTGCTATGAAGGGAAAGATTGATGTAGTTAAGGTATTATTAAAACACAACGCAGACGTTAACACTAAAAATAATGAAGGAAGAACAGCATTACATTATGCCACTGATTTTGATCATAGAGACCTTGTGGAATTGCTTTTAGCTCATGGTGCATCCCGTGACTATTGAAATTTTGCATTTAATTTATAGCTCAGCCTCTGTCAGGCCATAGGATGACAGAAGTGGGCTTTTAATAGCTGTAGTACTATAGCTGTTATACTCCAAAAGTAAGTATTAGATATAACAAATAGAAGAAATTAGATAGAATGATTAAAGGGGCAAGGATATAAAGGTTTAACTTAAAATAACCTGATAAAATTTGAATCACACTTCCAAGTGCTGGCACCCACGAAAGTAATAAAGTCGCAAAAATTAGCAAATTTTTTGTAACTTTTGGCATTGTATATCCGTTTTCTAATTTGTGGTATGATTTTCGTATAGAGATTGTTATTCTACCTAAATACCAATTAACTATTCCACCAAGGCTTGATCCTAGTACTCCAAAAAATAACATAAGTAGTGGAGTGTAATACGACCTGAAATAAAGCATGGTATTGAACACAAAACCTTGATGTATGGGTAAGACTAATGATGATACTAGACTATCTGTGAATAACAGGAAGTAGTTTTCCATATGAGTTTACCAGGTTGTTGTACCATCTTCATTATCAGAAATTGTAACCCCTATTTGTTTCAACTGATCCCTTATTTTGTCTGCAGTATCGTAATTTTTATTTTTTTTTGCAATTTTTCTTAAGTCTATCAACCTTTCTATTTCTTGATGATTTACATCCACAGCAAACCACTCTTGATAACTTGACTCAAGAAGACCAATAAATCTGGCACTCTTAACAAAACTCTCAGTTAATTTAAGCTTTTCACTTTCATTACTCATTTTGTTGATTTTTGCAGCCATTTCATGTAATATAGCTAGAGCTTCAGGAATGTTTAAGTCGTTTTTTAAAGCGTCTATAAAATCTTTAGAAATCTCTGCATTACTTTCATCAATATTTATTGTATCTAAACCACGTGATAACCGATTAAATTTATTTAAGGTTTCCTGTGCATCAGAAATAACGTTTTCTGTCCAATCAAGTGGTTTTCTGTAGTGAGTTTTGAGCAGTGCATAGCGTATTACTTCACCCTTTATTCCACTATCTAGCAAATCCCTTACTTTGACTATATTAAATAAGGACTTGCTCATTTTTTCTTCATTTACTGTAAGAAAACCGTTATGCATCCAGTATTTTGCAAACATTGATCCAGCAAATGCAGACTTACTCTGTGCAATTTCATTTTCATGGTGAGGAAATTGTAAATCTATGCCGCCACCATGAATGTCAAAATCCTTGCCAAGGTAAGCATATGACATCGCTGAACACTCTATATGCCATCCTGGTCTTCCTTCTCCCCATGGGCTATTCCAATAACTTGAAAGTTTGTAGTCAATATCACTTGCAGGTTTCCACAGTACAAAATCTCCCGGGTGCTTTTTATTTTCATTAACTTCAACTCTGCTACCTGGAACCAATTCATCAGTTTTTTTTCCTGATAAAGCACCATATTCATGGTAAGATTCTACACTAAAATATACATGTTTATTGGATTCATAAGCATGACCAGATCGCAGCAAATGTTCAATTAATTCTATAATATAATCTACGTTTTCCGTTGCTTTTGGCTCGTGTGTTGGCTCTTTACAATTTATGCTTTCCATATCATCATGAAAAGCTTTAATGTAATATGTGGTTATACTTTCTATGTTGCTATTTTTCTCACTTGCTGCATTAATTATCTTATCATCAATGTCGGTTATGTTACGCACATAGGTAACTTTGCCATAACAAAACTTAAGTAGCTGAAATAACACATCATACACAACAACAGACCGTGCATTGCCTATATGTGCTGTGTCATATACTGTTGGTCCGCAAACATACATTTTCACATGATCTTTATCGATTGGTGTAAAAAGTTCCTTTTTTTTTGTTAAGGTATTGTAAAGCCTAACCATATACGAAGCTTTTGAGAAAAGAAAATGCCCCAATGATAAGTTGTGGCCCTTTGACTACTACAACAAGAGTAAGCAATAACCCACACAATGATATTAAAACTCCTAATATGGATAGAAACCCATCTTTACTCATAATGCCAAGTGAAATAAGAGTCGTACCAATTGCAGGAATAAAGTTGGTAAGAGGTAATGGAAGAGCTATTGATAATGCACAAAGCAACATTATAAAAGCTAAAATCTTTTCACCGGGCCCATAGAAAATAAAAGACATTCTTGGTTTCATGAACTTTTCTATTTTTCTTAATGCTGGAGAAGTTTTTTCCACCACAAGAGCTAGTGTTGAACGCTGAAAAGACCTTCTTTCCAACCAATGCGGCATCCAAGGAGAATCAAATCCAAATAGAAGCTGCAGTGAGAATAAGATTAAAGGTATAGAAAGAATAGTTGTATAACCAGGTGGAACCGGTATAGGCACCGATAGCGGCAAGGAGAAGATGATTATTAAAATACCAAAACCGCGCTCATGCAAAGCTGTTTTAATGTCAAACAAAGTTACTTTATCGCTATCATTGTTATTGGTATCTGCAACCTCTTTTAGAATATCAGAAGCTAATTTTTTATTTTCGGTCAGTTTCTTACTTTTTTGCACAGTTACTCTTTAATAAAACTATTCTTTCTAACTAACATAATTATTGCCATATTTCAATATGCATTATTCATTTTGCGCTAGTAATTCGTTCTTTTGTTAAAGTGTTGTAAAGCTTTTAAGAAGAGAAAGTGCTCCGGTTATAAGTTGTGGTCCTTTGACTATTACAACAAGAGTAAGCAACAACGCGCACAATGATACTAAAACTCCCAATATGGATAGAAACCCGTCTTTACTCATAATGCTAAGTGAAATAAGAGTTGTGCCAATTGCAGGAAGGAAGTGAGTAAAAGGTAATGGAAGAGCTATTATTATTGCACAAAGCAACATCATAAAAGCCAGAATCTTCTCACCAGGCCCATAGAAAATGAAAGACAGTCTTGGCTTCATGAATTTTTCTATTTTTTCTAATACAGGGGAAGTTTTCTCTACCACAAGAGCTAGTGTTGAACGCTGAAAAGACCTTCTTTCTAGCCAACTGGGCATCCAAGGAGAGTCAAACCCAAATAGAAGCTGCAGTGAGAATAAGATTAAAGGTATAGAAAGAATAGTTGTATAACCAGGTGGAACCGGTATAGGCACCGATAGCGGCAAGGAGAAGATGATTATTAAAATACCAAAACCGCGCTCATGCAAAGCTGTTTTAATGTCAAACAAAGTTACTTTATCGCTATCATTGTTATTGGTATCTGCAACCTCTTTTAGAATATCAGAAGCTAGTTTTTTATCTTTAGTTAGTTTCTCACTTTTTTGCACAATTATCCTTTAATAAAATATTCCTCCTAAGCTAACATAGTTGTTGCTGTATTTCAATATTTGTTATTTATTTCATACCAACACTTCATCTCTTTCATTCTTTAACCTGACTAAGTTTTTAAACAGATGACATGCACTAAGGTGCATGTCACGAAGTATGAGGACGCTAACGATCTGGTTCGTTAGGCGATAATTTTTCTGAGTCCTTGAGCTCCTGTTTAAGGTTTTTGATGCCTTTTCCTAAATCACCCATAACTTGCGGTAATTTGCCTGCACCAAACAGAACTAAAATTATTATTAAGACTAGAAACAATTGCCATGGTCCTAAACTCATTTTCACCTCCATTTAAAATATTGACCTTTAAATATTAAAACTTGACTGGAGTCAAGTAACACATAGATTATATCACCTTTATTTAATTATAAATCAAGGTTTTTTAATATTTAATTCTATAGCTAACCCAAATTAGGTTTACCGAAACAAATTTTATGGTTGTATTGAACAATTTAAGTTAGCGCGTGACGCTGGAATCTAGATTTTTTTCTATGGTCAAGCCATAGGATGACAAAAGAGTAAACTTTATCTGTGTGAGCTATATCTTATAACAATTCCAGACTAGATTATTTTCTTGCAGCGAATAAGTGGAAACTTTTCGCTTAACTGTAGAGTAGAAGAGAGCTCACTAAAAAACTTTGCTAGCGTATCATCTTTAGGCCTATGGTATATATCGCTAGAAACTCCTGATTGAATAATTTTACCATTTTTCATTACGTAGATAAAATCTGCAACTTTCAATGCTTCTTGCGGGTCATGAGTTACCATTAGCACAGGGATATTTTTACTTCTAAAAAGGGACAATATATGTTGTCTTATTCGGCACTTGAGCAGTATATCTAAATTAGAAAATGGTTCATCTAACAACACAACATCAGGGTTTTGTGCCATCACTCTTGCTATTGCAACTAATTGTTGCTGTCCTCCAGATAAGGCGTTAGGGTACATATTTTCGTATTTTTCTATATTGAGTAACTTCAAAATTTCCAATGCAATTAGGTGCTTTTCTCTCTTGGAAGAGCTGCGGATAGCAAAGGTTATATTTTCTACTACTGTTTTATGAGGAAATAATGCAGAATGCTGAAAAATCAATCCGATATTTCTATGCTCTATAGTGACTGATGCCTTATTGCTTGCAACTAACCTATCATTTATAAAAATAGTTCCAGATTTTGGATTTTCTAT
The DNA here is from genome assembly GCF_048537595.1 of Wolbachia endosymbiont of Rhagoletis indifferens. Classification (NCBI taxonomy): domain Bacteria; kingdom Pseudomonadati; phylum Pseudomonadota; class Alphaproteobacteria; order Rickettsiales; family Anaplasmataceae; genus Wolbachia; species Wolbachia endosymbiont of Rhagoletis indifferens. The sequence goes on from NZ_CP175923.1 coordinate 184,844, forward strand.
CCCCGCAATTAATTTCAAAATTGTTGACTTGCCACAGCCAGAATGCCCCAATAAACATGCAACATTTCCTTTCTTTACTTTAATGTTTATATTGTTTAAAGCAAAGTCGTTTTGATTGTTATAGAAATAACCAATGTTGTTAACTAGCATTAATCTTACTTAAACCATGTTATTAAATATAATAGCATTATACTCAAGAAGTACAGAAATGTTTTTTGTCGTCATAAATTGGTTATGCAAGAAATCTAGAAAAGAAAGGATTTTTTGCTATAACTTTACATGAATGGTAGGAAACACGGGACTATAGCTCAGCAGGATAGAGCGTTGGACTCCTAATCCGAAGGTCGTGCGTTCGAATCGCACTAGTCCCACCACATTGCTTCACAAATTTCATGGAGATTTTTTTTCACAAATACACACACCTTTTTTTGCGGTTTTGAGATATAAATTCCCTTTAAGTTAATATGTATAGCTGGCCCAAGCAACACGTCATACCGCCGCGGTATCTCAGCCGCTAACACGTAGCGGAATGACGAGTTACTATACCGCCGCGGTATCTCTTAGCCGCTAACAAGTAGCGGGATGACGATTGTCGGTAAACCTAAGTTACTGTAGCTATAAAAGCTTTCACAATAACCTATTTTCCTTGAAACTAAAATAGCTACTGAATGTAATAATAATGTGATCTATTAATTCTATTCCTATACTTTGGCAAGCTTCTGCTAGTTGTCTAGTGAGAGATATATCGCTATTTGAAGGTTGTGTATCTCCGCTTGGATGATTGTGAGATATTACAATGGACGTTGAACCAATCAAAAGTGCGCGCTTGATGATCTCTCTGACATAAAGAGGAGTTTGATCTACTGTACCAATGTTTTGCAGGTCTTCCGCTATTAGACGATACTTTTTATTCATATAGATGACGCGAAAATTTTCCTTGTTGAGGCTTCCTATACTTATTCTTAAATAATCAAGCAATTTTTCCCAGTTATCGATTATAGGCAGGTCTTTTATTTCTTCTCTTGCAGAACGAACAAAGGCTTGTTTTACACAAAAGATGGCAGATATCGCTGCATTGCTGACACCATCAACGTTTTGCAGTGCTTCCAGGTCAGCATTAAAAACTTTATTCAAACTGCCAAAATTTTCTATCAAACTCTTTGCTATCGGTTTTACATCAATTCTACTGTATGCTGAATATAAAATGTGCTCTAAAACTTCATAATCAAGTAATGATTGTCCATTATCTAAAATAATTTTCTCTCTTAAGCGCTTTCTATGCCCCTTTTTGTAATTTTTCATCATTAATGAATTGCCTATCTCTTGTATAATAAGAAATTAGATTTTTAAGTAAAATATTTAATAAAGCGCGTGACGCACAATTGTAAGAACATTCATTTTTGAAGACAGCAAATGGTGTCATGAAAGTAGCTAACGCGAGCTCTACGTCATACCGCCGCGAACCGTCATACCGCCGCGGTATCTCGGCATAGATCCCGCTGACAAGCAGCGGGATGACGGTTGTCAGGCTACCATGTCATCCCAGTAGCTGACGCTGATTTCCATCCAAGAGGGTGTCATTCCAGTGCTTGACACTGGAATCCAGCTTTTTCATAATCATCAAAACGTTGTACTTTAGCATAAAACGGCTACTTTTATGCTTACCAACTTAATAAAATTCCTGGATCCCAGTGGGCTTTGTTGCATCGCTACTTATGAAAGGCTAACTATAGCTAGGATTATAAGCAACCTATTGAAAATCTTGTTTTTTTGCAATCAATCTGATCAAATTTAAGAATAGTAATTTATTATTTATATTAATAAACTTAATTCTATTGAAAATAGCTAAAGCATTGAAATTCTTGAATTTTAGCCGGATTAGTGAGTGGTAGTGAAATTTCTTTTACTCAAATTTAGGTATTCACTGACCGTTCTTGTTATAAATACCAGAATAATAAGCTACTGATATTCTCCATCTTTTTTATCTTTAATCCATCATAGCTAGCGATGCAACAAAGCCATCCCAGTGTCTGGGCACTGGGATGACAAGAGAAGGTACTGGGATGACGGTTGTCGTTTAGCTATAAATATTAAGAAATTTACCAAATGAAAAAAAAGGCAAAAGAAGCCCCGTGGTTGGCTAATTACTTACATTATACTTTCAAGTATGGCGTTTTTTTATTCTAAACGCTTAATAACCGCGATTCAGCTGCTTTTAAACCGCAACTAATCTAAATTATAAACGTTAAGAAATTTACTAAACAGAAAAAAAGGCAAAAGAAACCCTAGGGTAGCTAGTTATTCACTATCCATTTTTTAAGTTGGCGTTTTTTGATGTTTTAAATGCTTTATAAGCGTATTTCAGCTTGTGTAGGTAAAAACCTAGAAATTTGATAAAGACATAAGGTGCACATAGTGCAAAAAATTAAACATGAGACGCCAAATACGTTGAGTTTTTTTGTCATTTAATCTGTACAGAGAAGATAAATAAATAGCTTCATTTTCATGATAAGGGGGCTGGCGGAGGGTGTCAAGCAAGTTTTTCGTTTCTACTGAATGACAATTGCGGCTTGGGAGGTGATGCAAGAAGTCTACTGATGGCTTTCAAAGCAGTTGAGCTTAATTATTAGAGTAGTAATTTTTATTTTTATATTGACTATTGAGGTTTATTATTTTATAACTAAAAACTTAGTTATTTTAATGAGCTTGAGTTTATAACATATGCCTACGATAAATCAATTAATACGTAAGGGTAGATTAGGATTGACCCATAAGAAAAAGGTACCAGCTTTGGGAGAAAGCAACCCTCAAAGGAGGGGTGTTTGCACTAAGGTGTATACTACAACTCCTAGGAAGCCTAACTCAGCACTCCGTAAAGTAGCCAGAGTAAAAATTAGTGGGTATGGTGAAGTGACAGCTTATATACCTGGTGAAGGTCATAATTTACAAGAGCACTCTGTTGTTTTGATACGTGGTGGGCGGGTTAAAGATTTGCCAGGTGTGCGTTATCACATAATAAGAGGTGCCCTTGATCTGCGTGGTGTGCAAAATCGAAAGAAAGCTCGTTCAAAATATGGTGTAAAGAAATCTGGTTAAAGTTTATGGCTCGTCGGAATAAAGCAAAAAAAAGAGAAATAAGTCCTGATTCGCGTTACGGCAGTGTTTTGCTGATGCGTTTCATTAATACAATCATGAAATGTGGTAAAAAATCTACTGCAGAAAAGATTATCTATGACGCTTTGTCTTTAGCTGAAAAGAAAATAGGCGAAGGTGGGTTATCAATTTTTGAAACAGCGGTAGGAAATGTTACTCCTTCTATAGAAGTGCGTTCTCGACGCATTGGTGGTGCAACTTATCAAGTGCCTGTTGAAGTTCGACAAGATAGAGCGGTTTCTTTAGCGTTAAGGTGGATTGCTAAAGCAACTTCTGCTGCTCGAAAAAAGAGTGGAAAAACCACTGTTGATTGTTTGCAATCTGAAATACTGGATGCTTATAATAAACGCGGTGGTGCGTTTAAGATGTGCGAAGAAAAATATAAAATGGCTGAGGCTAATAAGGCATTTTCTCATCTTCGTTTTTAATGTTAGCTAATTAATTGTGATATGGAAATTGGGATATCTAAATACAGAAATATAGGGATAATGGCTCACATAGATGCTGGTAAGACTACCACAACAGAGCGTATTTTATTTTATACTGGTAAGCAAAATAGAATTGGTGAAGTGCACGATGGTGCAGCTTCTATGGATTGGATGGAGCAGGAAAAAGAGCGTGGTATTACAATCACATCTGCTGCAACAACATGTTTTTGGAATGATTATAGGGTTAATATAATAGACACTCCTGGTCATGTTGATTTCACTATTGAAGTTGAGAGATCTTTAAGGGTTTTGGATGGTGCAGTTGCTGTATTTGATGGAGTTGCTGGAGTTGAACCTCAATCTGAGACAGTTTGGCGTCAAGCTGATAAATATAGCGTTCCTCGTATCTGCTTTGTTAATAAGATGGATAGAATAGGGGCAAATTTTTATCGATGTGTTGATATGATAAAGACGAAGCTTGGTGCAGCACCTTTAGTCATTCAGTTGCCAATAGGAAGTGAGAAAGATTTCAAAGGTATAATTGACCTTATTTCTATGAAAGCCATTATATGGCAAGAAGAAACGTTGGGCGCTAAATTTTCTTATGAAGATATTCCTTCTGATTTGCTTGACAAGGCTCAAGAATATCGAAATCTTTTATTAGATGCTGCAGCTGAGATGGATGATGAAGCGATGAACACTTACTTTGAGTCTAATGATCTGCCAGTGGATTTACTGAAAAAATGCGTGAGAAATGGGACCATTAAAGGAAAATTTGTTCCTGTATTATGTGGATCAGCTTTTAAAAATAAAGGCGTACAACCACTTTTAGATGGTGTGGTTGACTTTTTACCTTCTCCTATTGATGTTGATGTAATTGTTGGAACTGATCCTAAAGATTTAGAAAAGAAAATTGAGATCAAACCTTCAGAAAAAGAGAAATTCGTTGCTCTTGCGTTTAAAGTGATGACGGATAAGTTTGTAGGCAGCTTGACGTTTATTCGTATTTATTCCGGTAAGTTAAAATCTAAATCTGCTGTGTTAAATGCGGGAAAAAATGAGACTGAAGGAATTGGCAGAATGCTGCTTATGCATGCAAATAACAGAGAAGATATAAACGAAGCTAAAGTTGGCGATATAGTTGCCCTAGTTGGATTAAAGAGAACAATTACTGGCGACACTTTATGTTCACCTGATTTTCCTATATTATTAGAGCGTATGGAATTTCCTGAGCCTGTTATTGAAATTGCTGTGGAACCTAAAACTACTTCAGATCAGGAAAAATTAGGTGTTGCTTTAAATAGATTGGTTGCAGAAGATCCTTCTTTAAGAATGTCAGTAAATGCGGAAAGCGGTCAGACTATATTGAAAGGCATGGGTGAGCTCCATCTTGAGATTATTGTTGATAGAATGAAGCGCGAGTTTAACGTTGAGGCTAACGTCGGTGCTCCTCAGGTTGCATATCGTGAAACTATCACTAAATCTGTTGAAATTGATTACACTCATAAAAAACAATCTGGTGGGGCTGGTCAGTTTGCTAAGGTTAAAATAAAATTTGAACCTCTTGAGCCTGGTTCTGGGTTTCAATTTGAAAGTAAAATTGTAGGTGGTGCTATTCCAAAAGAGTATATTCCTGGGGTAGAAAATGGCTTAGAGTTGATAAAAGAAGGTGGTATAATTTCGGGATTTCCGTTGATTGATTTTAAGGCTACCCTTCTTGATGGTGCTTTTCATGAGGTTGATTCTAGTCCTTTAGCTTTTGAACTTGCTGCTAAAGGTGCTTTTAAAGAGATGGCAAATAAAGCTGGTCCAAAAATGTTAGAACCTATAATGAAAGTTGAAATCATTACGCCTGAAGAGTATATGGGTGATATCATGGGCGATGTAAATAGCAGAAGGGGGCAAGTTTCAAGTATGGAAACGCATAATAGTAGCACTATAATTCTTGCTTTCGTACCTCTTGCGAATATGTTTGGTTATATAAATGTTTTGCGTTCTATATCTCAGGGAAGAGCTCAGTATAGTATGCATTTTTCTTATTATGAACAAGTACCACAATATGTGGTTGATGAGTTAAAGTTAAAGTATAATTAAGGGTAATAATTATGACAGCAGTAGTGGAAGCATTTGGAAAGCCGCATGTAAATGTGGGAACAATAGGACATGTGGATCATGGGAAGACAACGTTAACAGCGGCGATAACAAAGCATTATGGAAATTTTGTAGCGTACGATCAGATAGATAAAGCGCCAGAAGAAAGGAAGAGGGGGATAACGATAGCAACAGCGCATGTTGAGTATCAGACGGAAAAAAGGCATTATGCACACGTTGATTGTCCTGGACATGCTGACTATGTAAAGAATATGATAGTAGGTGCAGCACAGATGGATGCAGCGATATTGGTAGTGTCGGGAGTTGATGGGCCAATGCCACAAACGAGAGAGCATATATTGCTGGCGAAGCAGGTGGGTGTTGGATATATCGTGGTGTATATAAATAAAGCTGATATTGCTGATGCTGATATGATAGATTTAGTAGAAATGGAAGTGAGGGAATTGCTGAGTAAATACGGATTTCCAGGGGATGAAGTGCCTGTGGTAGTTGGGTCAGCACTCAAGGCGCTGGAGGATGACAGCGGCGAATATGGAAAGAAATCAATAGACAAATTGATGGAAAAGTTAGATGAATATGTGGCGGTTCCACCAAGGCCTGTGGATTTACCATTTTTATTGCCAATCGAAGATGTATTTTCGATATCGGGGCGAGGGACGGTGGTAACAGGAAGAATAGAGAAGGGAGAGATAAAGACGGGAGAAGAGATAGAGATAATAGGTCTGAAGGAGACGCAAAAGACGATATGCACAGGTGTAGAAATGTTTAAGAAGTTGCTGGATAAGGGAAGTGCAGGACTCAATGTAGGAATATTGTTAAGAGGAACAAAAAGAGAAGAAGTGGAGAGAGGGCAAGTATTAGCAAAACCGGGGACGATAACGCCGCATAGAAAGTTTAAGGCGGAGGTTTATATATTAAAGAAAGAGGAAGGAGGAAGGCATACACCATTTTTTGCGAATTACCAGCCACAGTTTTATTTAAGGACAACGGATGTAACTGGGAGCATAAAATTGCTAGATGGGAAGGAGATGGTAATGCCAGGAGATAATGTGAGTGTAGAAGTAGAATTGCAAGTACCGATAGCAATGGATAAGGGATTGCGTTTTGCGATAAGAGAAGGCGGTAGAACTGTTGGTTCTGGTGTTGTTTCTGAAATTTTGGAGTGAGAGTTTGAGTTATAGGAGTGTAGCTCAATTGGTAGAGCGCTGGTCTCCAAAACCAGAGGTTGTAGGTTCAATTCCTATCGCTCCTGCATTAATGTTGTGGTGAAAATGTTAAAAAGTTTGTGTGTTTTTTTCTGTGATATAAAGCAAGAAATACGAAGAATTGCTTGGGTAAAGAAACAGGAGGTGTTGTCATCTCTATTTGTTGTAATGATTGTTATATTATGCTTTTCGATTTTCTTCTGTTTTGTGGATTTTATGTCTCTTTACGTAATTAAGGCTTTATTTGGAATTATTTATGGAATGTGAATATAAATGGTATATCATTAAAGTTGATTATGGATATGAGCAAAATATACGCGAATTGGTAAGTGATGCTGTTTATTTTAAGGAAGTGTTTATTCCTTATCAAACGGTATGTAATTCAAAGTCTGATATAAAAGAGTTATGTGAAGTGTATGTATATATGCATCTATGTGATGAAAGCAAAAATATTTTGAATCAAACGCCTGGATTCTGCAGTGGCGAATCTGGTGATTTTGAGATGATTTCAGATAATGAAATAAGTTTAAAGTGTAAAGAATTTAATAGATATAAATGGTATATCTTGAGAGTTGCTTCCAATTGTGAAGAGAAAGTGCGCCAACATATATTGGAAAATTCTATGAGATTGGGTGTTAATGATTACTTTAAGGAAGTTTTTATTCCATATGAAGAGCTAAGTGAAGTAGAGTTGAAATCTAAGAAAATTGCTACACGAAGGAAATGCTTTCCTGGTTATGTCTTTTTATACGTGAATTTATGCGATGAAGTATTGAATTTTATCAATAATATACCAAAATCTCTTAAGGTTTATGGATTTTTGAAAAATGGTAATATTCCAAAGGTGATTTTGGATGATGAGATTCACTCAATGTGTAATGCACTTTATGATGCTCAAGAGACAAAGAAGTTAGGTTATGGTTATGAAAAAGGTGAAAAAGTGAAAATTAATGATGGTCTTTTTCAAAATTTTACTGGTAAGGTAAATATGGTAAACGATGAGAAAAAAATTATTAATGTGGAAGTATCGATTTTAGGTAAGCCGACAATAATAGAGCTTGATCTGGCTCAAGTAGAGAAAATAGAGGATTAATTATGAGTGTTGTAGTTGCTAAGATTAACTTACTTATGGAAGCTGGGAAAGCAGTTCCAGGACCGAAAATTGCTTCAGTACTTGGTCCACGTGGTATACCTGTTCCTAAGTTTTGTGAAGCTTTTAATAAAGTTACTAGCACTGCTAACGCTAATTATAAAGTAGGCGATTTAGTAACAGTGCGAATTTCCATAAAGGATGATCGCTCTCATGATTTTACTGTCAGCGGTTCGCCTGTGGCTTATTTACTTAAGCAGGAGGCTAAATTAAGTAAAAGTTCTGGTAATCCTGGTAAAGAATTAGTGGCTAAATTACCTATGTCTGCTATAATTAAAGTGGCAAAGTGCAAGATGGTTGATATGAAGGTGGATAATGAAGATTCAGCAGTGAAAATGGTTGTAGGCACTGCAAAATCTATGGGTATAGAAGTTGTGGAAGGTTAGGTAAATGAATACATATAATGATAATCCTAAGCAGTGTTTGAAGAAGATTGTTGAGTCTGCTTCAGCAAAATTTAATGAATCAGTTGATATTGCAGTCAATTTAGGCGTAGATTCACGTAAATCTGAAGAGCAGGTGCGTGGTACAGTAGTTTTGCCTAAAGGTATCGGGAAAAATATTAAAGTAGCTGTTTTCGCTCAAGATAAACATTTATTAGAAGCTGAAAAAGCTGGTGCTGATATTGCAGGAGGAGAGGATTTAGTTGAAGAAATAAAAAAAGGTAGAAAATTAGATGTTGATTGGTGCATTACTACTCCTGATTTTATGGCAAAAATCACTCCTATTGCAAAAGTATTGGGTGCTAAAGGGCTGATGCCTAACCCTAAATTTGGTACTGTGACTTCTAACATTGCAGAAGCTATTAAAACCATTAAGTCTGGTCAGGTGAAATTTAGAACAGATAAAAATGGTGTTATTCATGGTAAATTAGGAAATATTAAATTTGATATTGATGACTTGCTAGAAAATTTAAAAGCCTTTCTTAAAGTAATTAAAGATAATAAACCTATTTCTGTGAAAGGAATTTACTTTAAGGGTGTTTTTTTAAATTCAACTATGGGTAAAGCTTATAAGATAAGCAAAGTGGAAGATGTAATTTAAGGGAGTGATACCGTGAAGCGTAAAAATAAGGATGAATTTATACAGAGCACAATAAACGTATTTGTAAATAATGATTTCTTAATATTAGTAAATTTTAAATCTATAAATGCTAATGATTCGTTAACTCTTAGAAATAGCCTGAAGTCTATAGCAGGTGGGGTATTAGTAGTTAAAAACACTCTAGCTCGCTTGGCTTTAGAAAGGACTGGTAAATTTTCTTATTTATCAGGCAAATTTTCTGGTCCTGTTGCTATTATATACTCTAGTGGCATAGTAGAAGCTGCAAAATTAATAGTTGATTTTACTAATGCTAACAAAGAAAAAATGTCTGTGATTTGCGCAGCTCATTTAAATGAATTGTTAACAGTGGAAGATGTTAATAAACTGGCTAAGTTGCCTTCTCTGGATGAATTGCGTGTTAAAATTATGCGTTTAATATCTTATGATATTCCTGCTCGGTTGGCGTTGTCTATTAATTCATCTTCTATGAGGCTTATGAGAGTTTTGGATTATTATAGTTCTAAAAAATAAATTTGTTGTTAAGTAAGGTGATAATTATGAGTAATGTAACAAGTGATTTGGTTGATAAAATATTATCTTTAAACCTATTAGAGGCTTCTGAACTTGTAAAAGTTCTAGAAGAGAAAATAGGGTTGCCTGCTGGTTCTTTTCTTGGTGGAGCTGTTGGTGCTGGGGCGCCTATTAGTGATAATGCTGCTGCTCCTGCTGCTCAAGAAAAAGCTGAGTATAAAGTTGTGATTAAAGAAATTGATGCGAGTAAAAAAATAGGAGTTATTAAAGCTGTGAGAGAAGTTAATTCTACATTGGGTTTAAAAGAAGCAAAAGAGTTGGTTGAATCTTTACCTAAAGATTTGACTGCTAATGTTCCTAAAGACGAAGCAGAAAAAATCAAGCAAAAACTTATTGAAGCAGGAGCAACTAAAGTGGAGCTTGAATAATATTTAATGTATTAATTTTATATTGATATAGCTCTTTTAATTAATTTGGGGTATTTTAATGGTTGATTCTTCTTATATGTACGCTTCTGGTGCTTTTGTTCCTAGAGTTTCTTATTCTAGGTCGATTGATTTAAAAGATTCTTTATTGGATTTGGTTAAGGTTCAAAAAGAATCGTATGATTCATTTGCTCCTAAGAATAAGGGTAATGAAAGACTTGAAGTTATCTTTCATACAATCTTTCCAATAAATGATCCTTTGCGTAGGGCTACTATTGAGTTTATAAGTTGTAGGGTAGATGATCCTAAGTATGACGAATCTGAGTGTATAAAGCGTGGTGTAACTTTTTCTGCTCAGGTTATTGCTTCTATACGTCTTGTTGTTATGCAGGATGGTATTTCTCTTGATGAATATAAATCGATTAAAGAGAGTGGAGATCATTCTAAACTTGCAACCGTTGTAAAATCTATAGAAGAGCAGAAAGTCCACTTTTGTGGGTTGCCTATGATGACTGATAAGGGCACTTTCATCATTAATGGTGTGGAAAAAGTTATCGTCTCACAAATGCATAGGTCTCCTGGTGTATTTTTTGATAGCGATAAGGGAAAAACTTACAATTCTGGTAAATTGATCTATTCTGCTAGAATTATTCCTTATAGGGGTTCTTGGCTTGATATTGAATTTGATGTTAAAGACCATTTGTATTTTCGTGTTGATAGAAAAAGAAAATTGCCAATCTCAGTTTTATTAAAGGCGTTGGGTCTATCAAATAATGATATACTCGATAGATTTTATCAGAAAATAAAGTATGTAAAACATAAAGATGGTTGGAAAGTGCCTTTTGTTCCTGATAAATTTAAAGGAGTGAGGCTGCCTTTCGACTTAATGGATATTGAAGGTAATGTGCTGCTTAAAGCTAACGTTCGTATTACCTCAAGACTAGCTAAAAAGCTATATGATAATGAATTAAAAGAGTATCTGGTTCCTTTTAATTCTATATGTGGTTTATTCCTCGCAGAAGATTTAATGGATAGTGCTAGCTCTACGAAAATTTTATCTGCTGGTGAATCTATAAAGCTGGAAGACATAAAGAAGCTTGAGTTATTGTCTGTGGATGAAATATTAGTATTGAACATAGATAATGTATCTGTTGGACCTTATATATTAAATACGCTTTTCTTAGACGAAAACATGTCTTATCAGGATGCGCTATATGAAATATATAGAGTTTTGCGTCCTGGTGAAGTTCCTGTTTTAGAGATAGTAGAGGAGTTTTTCCGTAATCTTTTCTTCAGTCCGGAATATTATGATTTGTCTAACATTGGTAGGTTGAAGCTTAACTCTTACCTTGGATTAAATTATGATGAGGATTTAACTGTTTTAACATATGAAGATATTATTGAAATTGTAAAAAAAATAGTATTGTTACGTGACGGTCAAGGATCTGTAGATGATATTGATCATTTAGGAAACAGAAGAGTAAGATCAGTTGGAGAGTTTATAGAAAATCAATTTAGAACTGGGTTGTTGAAATTGGAACGCGCAATAGTTGATTCTATGTCCACTTCTAGTTTAGATAAAGTTTCTCCATCTGATTTTATTAATCCAAAAGTGTTAACTAATGTCTTAAGAGATTTCTTCAATTCTTCTCAATTATCTCAATTTATGGATCAGACTAATCCGTTATCTGAAATAACACATAAAAGAAGGTTGTCCGCGTTAGGTCCTGGCGGTTTAACAAGAGAACGGGCAGGATTTGAAGTGCGTGATGTTCATCCAACTCATTATGGAAGAATTTGCCCTATTGAGACTCCTGAAGGGCAAAATATAGGGTTAATCAACAGCTTAGCTATATACGCGCGTATTAATAAATATGGTTTCATTGAAAGTCCTTATAGAAAAGTAGTTAATAGGGTTGTTACTGATCAAATTGAGTATCTGTCTGCTATAGATGAAGGTTTATATTATATAGCTGATACCAGCGTAAAGCTCGATGAAAATAATTGCTTTGTTGATGACATGCTATACTGTAGATATGCTGGTAGTTTCATTATGGTAAGTAGTGATCAGGTGAGTTACATTGACGTATCTCCTAAGCAGGTAATATCAGTTGCAGCTTCCTTGATTCCATTTTTAGAAAATGATGATGCTAATAGAGCATTAATGGGCTCAAATATGCAACGTCAGGCCGTACCTTTATTGAAGCCTACCGCTCCTCTGGTTGCTACTGGTATGGAGTCTTTTGTAGCTTCTGGCTCTGGTGCTGTAGTTTTAGCAAAACGCGATGGCATAGTTGATAGTTCTGATAGTAACTCTATAGTTATACGTGCTTTTGATAAAGAAAGGGTTAACTACTTGGATGTAGATATTTATCATCTAAGGAAATTTCAGCGTTCTAACCATAATACTTGTATTAATCAAAGACCGCTAGTGTGCGTAGGTGATTATGTTAAAAAGGGTGATGTAATAGCTGATGGTCCTGCAATTAACAGTGGTGAGTTGGCGCTTGGTAAAAATTTGCTAGTCGCTTTTATGTCTTGGCAAGGTTATAACTTTGAAGACTCTATTATTATTTCTAGTGAAGTTGTTAAAAAAGATCTCTTTACTTCTATTCATATAGAAGAATTTGACTGTGTTGTACATGATACCCCTTTAGGATCAGAAAAAATAACTCGTGCTATACCTGGTGTTAATGAAGAAAATCTATATCACTTGGATGATAGTGGTATAGTGAAAATTGGTACAAGAGTTGGTCCAGGCTATATTCTGGTAGGTAAAGTTACACCTAAACCTTCTCTTTCATTGCCTCCTGAAACGAAGTTATTAATGACAATTTTTGGTGAAAAGTCATTCGATTGTGCGGATTCCTCTTTATATACATCTCCAGATGTTGAAGGGACAGTAATTGATGTACAAGTCTTTACACGCAGGGGGGTTGAAGAAAATGAAAGGGCATTACTCATCAAACAAAAAGAGGTAAATGACTTTGAGGAAGAGCGAGATTATATAATCAATGTTACTAGTGAATATTTCTATGATGAACTGAAGAAACTTCTTATTAATTCTGGTTCTCAAGATCGAGAAAAATTTGACTCTATTGAACGTGAGCAATGGTGGGGTATAGGATTAAAAAACCAATCCATTCATGAGCAAGTTAAGAGCTTAAAAAAAGATTTTGATGAAAAAGTATCACATGCAATAGCACAGTTTAAGCGAAAAGTAGAAAAATTACATGAAGGTTATGACCTGCCTCAAGGTGTGTCGATGTCAGTAAAAGTTTTCATTGCTGTGAAACATAGTCTGCAACCAGGGGATAAAATGGCTGGTAGACATGGGAATAAAGGTGTGATTTCTCGAGTTGTGCCAGTGGAAGATATGCCTTATTTGGAAGATGGTACTCCTGTTGATATTATTCTTAACCCTCTTGGTGTTCCTTCACGAATGAATGTAGGGCAAATACTGGAAACGCATGTAGGTTGGGCTTGTAGAAAATTAGGGGAAAGGGTAAGTAATATTCTCGATGAGATCAATAAAATCAAAAGTGCTTTTTGCAAGGGAATTAGGTCCCTTAACGATGATAATTTTACACAATTTGCAGTAGCATACCTTGACAATAAAAAAATTGAAAATATTGATGATGATGAAATAATGGCTTCTGTTTTAAATACACCTAATAAGAATGCACTAAATGACGAGTTGAATGCGTTAGTAGAGAACTATTTGAACTCTTGTAAAAGTTCATACAGCAATTTACGTAATTTCCTGATTGAGGTTTATAGCTATGGTAGTAACGTATCTATCTGTAATGATATTCGTAATATTAGTGATAATAATCTCATTGAATTTGCACGTAAATTACGTGATGGCGTTCCTGTTGCTGCACCTGTATTTGAGGGTCCAAAAGATGAACAAATAGCAAAATTATTTGAACTTGCTGGTTTGGATAACTCTGGACAAGCTGTATTATATGACGGTTGCAGTGGTGAAAAATTCGACCGCAAGGTTACAGTTGGTTACATGTACATGCTTAAGTTGCACCACTTAGTTGATGGTAAAATTCATGCGCGTTCAGTAGGGCCTTATAGTTTGGTTACTCAACAACCTCTAGGAGGAAAATCTCATTTTGGTGGTCAGCGTTTTGGTGAAATGGAATGTTGGGCATTACAAGCCTATGGTGCTGCTTATACTTTGCAGGAAATGTTAACTGTGAAGTCTGATGATATTAATGGTAGAGTTAAGATTTACGAGTCGATAATAAAAGGTGACAGTAATTTTGAATGTGGAATTCCTGAATCCTTTAATGTGATGATAAAAGAACTACGTTCTTTATGTTTAAATGTAGATTTAAAGCAAAATGATGTAGTGATTGAAGATATATCTCACACTAACATTGCACAACCTTTTAATGAGGTTAGCATATCGATTGCTAGCCCTGAAAGTATTAAGCGTATATCTTGTGGTGAGATAGAAGATGTTTCAACTGCAAATTATCGTACGTTCAAAGTTGAGAAAGGTGGATTATTTTGCCCTAAGGTTTTTGGCCCTGTCAATGACGATGAGTGTTTATGTGGAAAATACAAAAAAAGAAGACACAGGGGTCGCATATGCGAAAAATGCGGAGTAGAAATTACATCTTCTAAAGTAAGAAGAGAAAGGATGGGTCATATAGAGCTTGCATCTCCTGTTGCTCATATATGGTTTTTGAAATCGCTTCCTTCAAGAATTGGAGCATTATTGGATATGTCTCTCAGAGATATTGAGAATATTTTACATAGCGATAATTATATCGTGATAGATCCTCTTGTTTCGCCTTTTGAAAAAGGTGAGATTATTAGTGAAAAAGCTTATAATGAAGCTAAAGATAGCTATGGGATCGATAGTTTTGTAGCTATGCAAGGTGTTGAAGCTATAAGAGAGTTGCTAACGCGCCTTGATTTACATGAAATTAGGAAGGATTTAAGACTAAAATTAGAGTCTGTTGCTTCTGAGATAAGAAGAAAGAAAATTATAAAGAGATTGCGTATTGTTGAAAACTTCATTAAATCTGGAAATAGGCCTGAGTGGATGATACTTACAACTATACCTATTTTACCACCTGATTTGCGTCCTTTGGTATCGCTTGAAAGTGGTCGTCCTGCAGTTTCTGATCTGAATCATCATTATAGGACTATTATTAATAGAAATAACAGGTTGAGGAAATTGTTGAGCTTAAATCCTCCTGAGATTATGATTCGTAATGAAAAAAGAATGTTACAAGAAGCAGTTGATTCTCTTTTTGATAATAGTCGTCGTAGTACTTTGGTAAATAAAGCTGGTGCTGTTGGATATAAAAAGTCCATTAGTGATATGTTAAAAGGAAAACAGGGTCGTTTTCGCCAGAACCTCTTAGGAAAAAGGGTAGACTACTCTGGACGTTCTGTAATAGTTGTTGGTCCAACTTTGAAACTAAATCAGTGTGGATTACCAAAAAGAATGGCTCTTGAACTATTCAAACCTTTTGTTTACTCAAAGCTTAAGATGTATGGTATGGCTCCAACTATTAAGTTTGCTAGTAAGTTGATAAGAGCAGAAAAACCAGAAGTTTGGGATATGCTTGAAGAGGTAATAAAAGAGCATCCTGTTTTGTTGAATAGAGCGCCTACGCTACATAGACTTGGTATTCAGGCTTTTGAGCCAATCCTTATTGAAGGCAAAGCAATACAGCTTCATCCGCTTGTCTGTACGGCGTTTAATGCTGATTTTGATGGTGATCAAATGGCAGTGCATGTGCCAATTTCATTGGAAGCTCAGCTTGAAGCTAGGGTGTTGATGATGTCTACTAATAACGTTTTAAGTCCTTCTAATGGCAGACCGATTATAGTTCCTAGTAAAGATATAGTACTTGGTATATATTATCTGACTTTACAAGAACCTAAGGAAGATAATATACCATCTTTTGGTGCTTTTTGTGAAGTTGAGCATTCTTTGAGTGATGGTACTTTGCATATTCATTCTAGTATAAAGTATAGGATGGAGTATATTAATAGCAGCGGTGAAACTCACTATAAAACTGTTTGTACAACTCCTGGCCGTTTAATATTATGGCAAATTTTTCCTAAGCATGAGAATCTAGGCTTCGATCTAATAAATCAGATATTAACAGTCAAGGAAATAACTAGTATAGTTGATTTGGTATATCGTAACTGTGGTCAAAGTGCTACAGTGGCATTTTCTGATAAATTAATGGTACTTGGCTTTGAGTATGCCACATTTTCTGGTGTTTCTTTTGGTCGTTGTGATATGGTTATACCTGAAACTAAAGCTACACATGTTGATCACGCGAGGGGTGAAATTAAGAAATTCTCTATGCAATATCAAGATGGGCTAATAACTAGAAGTGAGAGGTATAACAAGGTTATAGATGAATGGTCTAAGTGTACGGATATGATAGCTAATGATATGTTAAAAGCAATATCTATATATGATGAAAATAGTAAGTACAACTCAGTGTATATGATGGTTAACTCTGGTGCAAGGGGTTCTACTTCACAGATGAAACAGCTAGCAGGAATGCGAGGGCTCATGACCAAACCTTCTGGTGAGATTATAGAAACCCCTATAATTTCTAATTTCCGTGAAGGATTGAACGTATTTGAATATTTTAATTCTACTCACGGTGCACGTAAAGGTTTAGCTGACACTGCGCTTAAAACTGCAAACTCTGGATACTTAACTCGTCGTTTAGTTGATGTGTCTCAAAATTGCATAGTTACAAAGCATGACTGTAAAACAAAAAATGGTCTTGTTGTGAGAGCTACAGTTGAAGGAAGTACTATAGTTGCATCTCTAGAGAGTGTTGTGCTGGGTAGAACAGCTGCAAATGATATATATAACCCAGTGACAAAAGAATTATTAGTAAAAGCAGGGGAATTAATTGATGAGGATAAAGTAAAGCAAATCAGCATTGCAGGTCTTGATGCTATAAAAATTAGATCGCCTTTAACTTGTGAAATAAGTCCTGGTGTGTGTTCTTTATGTTATGGAAGAGACCTTGCAACTGGTAAAATTGTTTCAATAGGTGAAGCAGTTGGTGTTATAGCTGCTCAATCTGTTGGAGAGCCAGGTACTCAGTTAACGATGCGTACTTTCCATATAGGTGGAGTAATGACTAGAGGCGTTGAATCCTCGAATATTATAGCTTCTATTAATGCTAAAATAAAGTTAAACAATAGTAATATAATTATAGATAGAAACGGAAATAAAATTGTGATAAGCCGTTCCTGTGAAGTCGTGTTGATTGATAGCCTTGGTAGTGAAAAGTTGAAGCATAGTGTACCTTACGGTGCTAAACTTTATGTGGATGAGAGTGGGTCAGTAAAAATTGGCGATAAAGTTACGGAATGGGATCCTTATACATTGCCTATTATCACGGAGAAGACTGGTACAGTGTCTTATCAGGACTTAAAAGATGGAGTTTCGATCACTGAAGTGATGGATGAATCTACAGGAATATCGAGCAAAGTAGTAAAAGATTGGAAATTGCATTCTGGTGGAGCTAATTTACGTCCTCGTATTGTGCTGCTTGACGATAATGGTAAAGTAATGACACTTGCAAGTGGCGTTGAAGCATGTTATTTTATACCAATCGGGGCAGTGCTCAATGTACAAGATGGCCAGAAGGTTCATGCAGGTGATGTTATTACAAGAACACCAAGAGAGTCAGTTAAAACTCGTGATATTACTGGTGGTTTACCGAGGGTTATAGAGTTATTTGAAGCACGTCGTCCTAAAGAGCATGCTATTGTTAGTGAGATAGATGGCTATGTAGCGTTTTCTGAAAAAGACCGTAGAGGAAAACGCAGTATATTAATTAAACCTGTAGATGAACAAATTTCTCCAGTTGAATATTTGGTATCAAGAAGTAAGCATGTAATAGTCAATGAAGGTGATTTTGTACGTAAAGGTGATCTATTGATGGATGGTGACCCTGATCTCCATGATATTTTACGTGTGCTTGGGTTAGAAGCTTTAGCACACTATATAATTTCTGAAATACAGCAAGTTTATAGATTGCAGGGTGTTCGTATAGACAACAAGCATTTAGAGGTGATCTTAAAACAAATGCTACAAAAAGTGGAAATTACTGATCCTGGTGATACTATGTACTTGGTTGGCGAAAGCATTGACAAGCTGGAAGTTGATAGGGAAAATGATGCTATGAGTAACTCTGGCAAACGGCCTACTCATTATCTTCCTATTCTGCAGGGGATTACTAGGGCAAGTCTTGAAACTAGCTCCTTTATTTCTGCTGCCTCTTTCCAAGAGACAACAAAGGTACTTACAGAAGCAGCATTCTGCGGAAAGAGTGATCCTTTAAGTGGATTGAAAGAAAATGTTATAGTAGGAAGATTAATTCCTGCTGGTACAGGTTTGATTATGAATAAGATCAGAGCACTTTCACTTTGTGATAATATAGATGAATATGAAAAATATTTTGATATTGAAACTTATGACGAGAAATGGTTGATGGATAATGGTTGTTATTTACACTCTGGTGAGGAAGAGAGCGTAGTGGCATATGATCAGTCGAATTGAGTACAGCTAGTGTGTTTCGTATCAGTTCAGGAGAGTGACAAAATAAGGTAGACAAGGTAGCATAACAAGATAACCAATAAAGTAAAAGTGAGTTTACAACAGATGGTGTCATTCCAGTCTGGAATAACATCATTCTCTTGTCATCCAAGTAGCTGACACTGGTTTCCATCCAAAAGGGCAGTGCCCAGACACTGGGATCCAGAAAAATTTGCTTGTTCACAAGCAAACTAGCATGGAAAGTGGTTACAACGTTCTTGATGAGATTACGGCAAGGCTGGATTCCAGTGTCAAGCACTGGGATGACACCATTTGTTGTGTTTAACAAAGTTCGTACTTAGCTTCATGTTAGCTACAAACATTAAGAAATTTACCAAATGGAAAAAAAGGCAAAAGAAGCCCCGTGGTTATTATCCGCTTTAAAATATTGGCGTTTTTTATGTTTTAAACGCTTGACAAGCGAGATTCAGCTGCTTTTAATTGCAACTAACCTACGCTGCAAATATTTAAGAAATTTACTAAGCAGAAAAAAAGACAAAGAATCCCCGAGTTAGCTAGTCTTTTACTATCTCTGTCGAGTATTGGCATTTTTTGATGTCTTGTAACGCTTTATAAGCGCGTTCAGCTTATTTAGATAAAAATCTAGATGTAGATGAAGTTTTGTAAAGACATACAGTATCTATATACTGCAAAAAATTGAACATAAGACGCCGATACATTAAGTAATCCTTACCTTTTAATCTGCAGATTGGCGAAAGCAAATACAATAGCTTCAGTTTCATGATAAGGGGGCTGGCGGAGTTTGTCAAGTAGGTTTTTATGACTTAAAAAGCCAGTGTCAAGCACTGACCACTTTTGCTTCAATATTTGCACATTAGCCACGCCCCTAAACAGATACGTGTGTCTCTTGACCAAAAAAGCCAATAATATTTTCTTTCACTTCTGTGCTATCTGTCATGTTATTTACTCTCACACGAAATTCAGATGAGCATTGAAGCCCGCTACTGTACCAACCTATGTGTTTGCGGGCCATCTTTATCCCCGTGTCATTTCCATAGTACTCAAGAATATTATCGTAATGCTCAAGTATGATGCTTAATCTCTCTGAAGCTGTTAGCTCAGAAGTTTTACTTCCACTGAGAAAGTGCATTGCTTGATTAATCAGCCAAGGTTTACCGTAGGCACCACGACCTATCATCACTCCGTCTGCTCCGGATTCTTTAAGAGCACTTTGAATATCACTCAAGTTTTTAATATCGCCATTTACTATAACTGGAATTCTCACTTGCTCTTTAACATTTCTAACGAATTTCCAATCTGCTTGACCGTTATAGAGCTGCGCTCTTGTCCTTCCATGTACAGTAATCATTTTTGCTCCTAAATCCTCGGCAATTTTCGCAAGTCTCGGTGCATTGCGATTTTCATCGTTCCATCCAGTGCGCATTTTCACCGTAACTGGCACATTCACTGCTTTGACTACGGCCTCAATTATCTCAGCGGCTTTTTTCTCATCGCGCATTAGTGCTGATCCTGCATAACCGTTTACAACTTTTTTAACAGGGCAACCAAAGTTTATGTCTATAATTTTTGCACCCATATCCTCATTTAGTTTTGCAGCTTCTGCCATAACATCGGGCTCGCATCCAGCAAGCTGCACAGCAGTTAATTCATCGACTTTTGCTTTTTGCAGACTCTGGCGAGTTTGCATAATCATGGCTCTGCTTGCAATCATTTCTGAGACTAACAAACTTGCACCAAGTTTCTTTACAATACTTCTGAACGGATAATCAGTCACCCCAGACATTGGAGCTAAGATTACCGGGGAATCAATCGTCAAACTTCCTATTTGCAGGGGCATAAGGTTAATGGTAATTCTTCATTGTAAACTATATAGCAACCTGAGCTGTATTCTGCACCCTTGAGGTAAGAGAGGTGTCCGTTCCTGGTGGAAGATCGCACAAAAGCCCGTTTTTTAAATGCTCTTTCCACCCTTCATCCTCCATAAGCGCTTTTGTAAACTCTCTTCTTTTCCCATTCAAATCAAATTTATATTCTGATAACTCTTTGTCAATTTCGTCAAATGATTTGCCTTCGTTGAGCATTTGTGTAATTTTATGAGCATTTTCTAGTGCGAATATGCCACAATTGCAGCCATCGTTTTGCTGCTTAGTTTTAGAGCTTCTTATGTTATCCTTTCCTATTTTCAAAATTTCTTCCAGTGCACTCACTATATTATCGGTATTTATTGGGACGTTAACTAATTCATCTTTCTTGTTCCGACACGTTTGTGCTGTCTCTTTGACATCTTTACTCATTTCTTTTTTTCCTTGCGCATTCAACTCACTAGCTTGATCAGTAAGAGGTGTAACCAATTCTTTAATTTCATTTGCAAGTTCTATTCTCTTACGTTGACTACCAGGACTTGGTAAATCAGCACTAAAAGAATCACAATAATAAGCTCTAAATTGTTTGTTATCTAAGCTGTATGCAACAACTAGCGTTACCCAATGATTACCACCCAAATTAATAACTGAAGTAAATATCCTTTTCGAACTCTCTCGTTCTGCTTTATTTTTATATTCTCTCAACCTTTCACTCAAGGATTCAAGATTACCAGGAATACAGAAGAATACACCATCCGTAAAACCTTCTGAATACTTATATTTAATTCTTGCAATATGAGCAATATCATGTTGCTGCAACCAGTAAGCGTAATTCTTTCTATTTGTCTGATGCACAAGAGTGTCCAAATTTTCATGAAACTCTTTACCACCCAAACCACTATCCAAAGAGCTTCTACGACTACTGTTCCTTGAATCGGGTTCACTGCCTGGTACAATACCACTATCTCTATCAGGAGTTTTCGGTCTTGCTTGCTTTTCTGGAGTCTTGCCTTGCAAATCTTGTAGTTCTGTATCTTTTTCTTCACTCTTTTCCCCCTTTGAAGCTCCTTTTCCATTTCCATTAATATAGTTCTTCGCTAATTTGTATGCTGTTGTAAGAACTACTCCCATTATAATCCAAATCACAGGATGAGAAATTAGCATAGCAAGTGGAAAGGTCAATAGAGGGGATCCTATTACCGCTCCTAAACAGCCAGCAGCGAATGTGGCTGCTAGGCATACACAAGTAGCGCAGATAACAAATTTCCCACCAGCAAAGTAAGTGCTCTCTTTAAATTGATTATATTTTTCTGTGATGCCCAACATACTATATCCTATGAACGCTAAGTTAATTAAATTTTAACAAATTCTAACAAAAAAATCAACCATAATAATTTTAGTAGTATGAGAAAATATTGAATATTAAGAGCTTTTGAAGTACAGTAATAATGTTAGTAATAGCACAATATATGCACGATATAGAATATATACGCAAAAACCCTAAAGGATTTGAAAAGGCAATGAAAAGCAGGGGGATAAGAGAGTTTACTGCAAAAGAGGTATTAGAAATTGATCACGAGAAAAGGTCATTAACCACTAAATTGCAAGATTTAAATAGGCAGCGCAATGAAATCACAGAGGAAATAAAGAAGCTTAAAATGAGCAAGAGCCCTTGTGAAGAGCAAATAGAGTTGTCAAAAGACATCACGAATGAGATAGAGGCAATTAGCTTAAAAGAGCAAGCAGAAAAGGATAAGTTAGTGAATGTTTTATCTAACTTGCCAAATATTTCTGCGCAAGATGTGCCAATAGGCGCAGATGAGAACTCTAATTTAGAGGTGAGAAGATATGGAGGAAAAAGACAGTTTGATTTTACAGCAAAATCTCATTATGAACTCGGAGAAAAATTAAATTTGATGGACTTCGAACAAGCGGCAAGAATTTCCGGATCAAGATTTGCGATATTAAAAGGACAGTTAGCTAAGCTTGGACGAGCGCTAATAAATTTTATGCTTGAAATGCATGTTAATGAATTTGGCTATACTGAGGTGTACCACCCGACTTTGGTGAAAAACGAGGCGATGTATAACGTTGGTCAGCTACCAAAATTTTCTGATGACTCATATTTAACTACCGATGAATTAAGATTAATTCCCACAAGTGAAGTGGTTTTAACAAATTTAGTTGCTGACAAAATAATGGAAGAAAAAGAACTGCCTATTCGCTTTACTGCATATTCGGAGTGCTTTCGTAAAGAAGCAGGTAGTGCAGGTCGCGATACCAGGGGCATGATAAGGCAACACCAATTTGGTAAAGTGGAGTTGGTAAGCATCACAACTGAAGACCAATCAAATGATGAGCTTGAGCGTATGACGAGTGTTGCTGAAGAGATATTAAAAAAATTAGAATTGCCATACAGAGTAATGCTGCTTTGCAGTGGCGATATGGGTTTTGCTGCACAAAGGACTTATGACATAGAGGTATGGTTACCTGGGCAAAATAAATATAGAGAAATATCAAGCTGCTCAAATTGTGGTGCATTTCAAGCAAGAAGGATGAACGCTAAATACTCTTCAGAAACTGATAAAAAGATAAAAAAATATGTTCACACTTTAAACGGCTCAGCTTTAGCTATAGGAAGAACGATTATTGCCATAATGGAGAATTATCAAAATTCCGACGGATCGATTACAATACCAAACGTGTTGCAAAAATACATGAGTAATGATACTGTTATAAGCAAATAATAATTTTGACATATAGAAAAGCGAGGAAATAAAGATGAAGGTTCTGGTTATAGGTTCTGGTGGACGTGAGCACGCTCTACTTTGGGCTCTAAAAAAATCTCCTATCTTGACTGAGTTATATGTAACTCCTGGTCGCCCGGCAATGGAAAATTTGGGAGTTCTTGTGGATGTAAATATTCAAAATTCAGTGGATGTTACACAATTTTGCAAGAGAGAAAATATAGAGTTGGTTGTTATTGGTCCAGAACAACCAATAATTGATGGGCTTGCTGATGATTTAGTTGCAGAGGGAATAAATGTTTTTGCTCCGAGTCAAGCAACTGCAAAGCTTGAGGGATCAAAGTCTTTCACCAAGGGACTATGCAAGCGATATGGCATACCAACTGCCAAGTATGAGTGTTTTGTTGATGAAGGATTAGCTAAAGATTTTGTACGTAGCAATAAAATAAAGTTTCCACTTGTAGTGAAAGCAAATGGAATTGCGGCAGGGAAAGGCGTGATGATATGTTGCGCAGAAAACGAAGCTTTTTCAGCAATAGATTCAATGCTAGTGGAGAAAAATTTTGGTGAGTCAGGCGAAGAAATAATCATAGAAGAGTTTTTAATTGGAGAAGAAGTAAGTTTTTTTGCTCTTGTTGATGGGTTGAAAGTAGTAACTCTTGGGTGTGCAAAAGATTATAAGAGAGTTGATGAAAGTAATGAAAGCCAAAATACTGGAGGCATGGGATCGTACTCATCACCTTCAATTATAAGTAAGGACATGGAGCAAAAAATTATCCAAAAAATAATATACCCTACAGCTCAAGCATTGGTTAACATGGGTACGCCTTATAAGGGAGTACTCTTTGCTGGTTTAATGATTTGCAGAGATGGTCCAAAACTTCTCGAGTATAACGTTAGATTCGGTGATCCAGAAACGCAATCTATATTACCTAGATTTGATTCAAATTGCGATTTGTTAAAATTGATGTTGTCAGCTGCAGAAGGAAAGTTAAATGTCAAAATGGTGGAGCTTAATAACAAATCTACAATTTGTGTAGTTGTTGCAAGTAAAGGCTATCCGGGTGATTATCAAAAGGGAGAAGTAATTAAGGGATTAGATAAAATTGAAAGCATTCCTGGTATATTGGTGTTTCATGCTGGTACTAAATTAGATGAGAGTGGTAATTGGGTTTCAGATGGCGGAAGAGTGCTAAATATAGTAGCAGAAGGGAGCACTATAGAGGAAGCCAAAAGTAAGGTGTACTCAGCATTAAATTTTTTAGAATGGCCAGGGGGTTTCTTCAGATATGATATTGGTAGTTAATGTTAGCTGTCGGTTAGCGGGTGGCTCACAGAAACGAAAAACTTCCTTGACAAACTCCGCCAGCGCCCTTATCATGAAACTGAAGCTATTGTATTTGCTTTCGCCAATCTGCAGATTAAAAGGTAAGGATTACTTAATGTATCGGCGTCTTATGTTCAATTTTTTGCAGTATATAGATACTGTATGTCTTTACAAAACTTCATCTACATCTAGATTTTTATCTAAATAAGCTGAACGCGCTTATAAAGCGTTACAAGACATCAAAAAATGCCAATACTCGACAGAGATAGTAAAAGACTAGCTAACTCGGGGATTCTTTGTCTTTTTTTCTGCTTAGTAAATTTCTTAAACATTTGCAGCGTAGGTTAGTTGCAATTAAAAGCAGCTGAATCTCGCTTGTCAAGCGTTTAAAACATAAAAAACGCCAATATTTTAAAGCGGATAATAACCACGGGGCTTCTTTTGCCTTTTTTTTCATTTGGTAAATTTCTTAAATATTTATAGCTAAACGACAACCGTCATCCCGCTACGTGTTAGCGGATGAGATACCGTGACGGTATGACGTAGAATTGCTGTCATCCCGCTACTTGTTAGCGGCTGAGATACCGCGAATGAATCGCGGGAAACCTTTCTTGGGTTAGTTATAGACAGAAAATGCAAGAATTTCAGAATGATCTGCCTGGTTTTTTATCTAAGTAATACCACTCCCTTTAGCCTCTCTATATTTGCTGAACAACTAAAAAGGGGAGGGGAGTGGCTATAAAATAGTTACACTACATGAACTCATCAGGTGAGTGATAATGATCTGATAAGTGATCTCTAACATCGTGACCTAACTTATCCACATCAGGTTTAAGCAAAGAAAGATTGTCATCGGATTGTTCTTCTGATAAGTTAAGCAAAGAAAGATTGTCATCAGATTGTTCTTCCTCTTTAGACCCAAATAACCATGAAAAGAATGACGAGATAGAATCAATAATGGATTTAATTGCTGAAAAAATATTGGATAAGAAGTTACTGGGTTGCTGAGTATCCTCTTCGGGTTCTTTTCCTTCTGTATGATCTACTTCATCCACATCTTGTTCAGGTTTACTTCTGCTTATAAGTATCTTATCTAACCAGTCGGACATATTCTTGTCTGGATTATGAAAATACATTTGACTTATCTCCTTATTTTCATCAATAGAAATTACTACAGTTGTATTCTGACTTAATTGCCCTTCATTAATGAGCGATTCATGAGAGTTCTTAATGTCTTTGATAAATTGAAGTTTTTCTTCTTCTGCTGAAAGATAACCATTGTGTTGTATATCATAATTGGTTCCTTTATATTTAAATTGAAACATCCATCCACGGTCGTTATATTCATCTACACCCATCTGCTTGCAAATAGCTTTATAATTTTTTTCTTCTACCTCAAGCCCAATTGCATTTGCCATCAGCTGACTATTTACCTGGTCCAATTCCCTTACTTTTGTTGGGGAAAACTTGAATTGAAATACGTGACCCAATTCATGGGCTAAAACATTATCCATATAAGCATTTTTATAGCACATCAGGCTTTCTTCAGATGCCATTCCCCCAGAATTATCAATCATACTCTGATGTCCAGCAAATCTCGGAATTAGAGCACCATATTTCCTATAATCATCTTTATTATTAAAAATATAGATCTGTACAGCTCCTGGTCTATCAATACAAAACTTTGCTTTATATGCATCATAAGCACTTTGGATATCCATTTTTACTTGATCTTGCTCGCGTTGTGATAGGCTATCAAAATTTATGGTGAAATCTAGATCTTTACACCTATAGTTGAATTGATTAGGCAGCACATCTTGTAATCCTGCGTATTTTGTATTCTCATCAAAGTTTCTTGATTGTGCAGTTTTATATAAATTATTATAGTATGTAATAGAGTTTCCGTTAGGCAACTTAGGTATCTGTGCGATCGTTCTTCCATAGTTATCGTAGAAAGAAATGTCAGAATTACCAATCCTAAAATCCGTTATAGATTGCCCACAAGTACCATCGTTTGCACAATCGTGATGGTCAGTCTTCTTATAAGACCATGCGTTGATGTATTTTCCCATTTTGATACCTCACTACCAAACCTTGCTATATTATTATCTTGGTAAAAATCATAATAATTCGTTAACTTGTATTTTAAATCTGTATATCAAATGTACTTTTCTCATAAAGTGCCAATTGTGAAGCTAATGAATTTTATTTGTTTAAAATTTTGCTGAAATAGCTCTTTTTATACTATGTTTTATATAGCTAAACTGACTTAGATTTACCGACAATTTGAAAAACGACAAATTCGTCATTCCGCTACTAGTTAGCGGAATCTATACCGCGAATGAATCGCGGTATGACGTAGGAAAACCTTGCTTCTTATATTATGTGATTTTATTTTCCATAATATATATTATGTAATTTTCGATACTAATAAAACTATTTCCCAACCTTTCAAACAGCAACTTGTTGAACCTCCAGATTAGCACTTAAGAGAAAGTGTTAAAGTATCTCTTTAAGTATTATATATTAATATCTTGCCGAGTAAGAACTTGCAGTAACTCATCTCCTGATACTTCTGTTAAAATGTCAGGTATACGTATATAAGCTCTGTCATTGATTGCTTCCCTTAACTGGAAATGTACTATCTGTAATCTTTGATTTACCATATACTTACCTAACATAAAAACTTAAGCTTAATTATTCCATATTTTAACAAAAAAATCAACCGGAGTGGCATCACATATCACATACACTCAAACAAGAAAAGGCGCTCAGGTATTCATCTTTTTTTTCAACAACTAATATTCTTGTTTTTTTAAGCACTCTATCTATATTCAATCCTTTGCCTTCTTCTCAATATACCTACATATCAGAATGGACAATTCATATAGAATCAGCATAGGTATTGCAAGCCCTACTTGGCTTAATACATCAGGTGGAGTTAAGATTGCAGCAATAATAAAAATTACCACTATTGCAATTCTGCGTTTATTTGACAAACTTTGTGTAGTGAGTAACCCTACTCTCACCATCAATGTGAGTATTACTGGAATTTGAAATGCAGTGCCAAATGCAAACATAAATTGGAGAACGAGGTCTAAATATTCGCTAACTGATGGCATAAACTCTATTGGTATACCGAAAGATTTCCCACTATGTTCAAAAGTGATGAAAAACTTCCAGGCTAAAGGAAATATATAGTAATAGACTACAGTAGCTCCCGTTACAAATAAAACCGGTGTTGCAATTAAGTATGGCAACAACACTGCCCTTTCACTTTTATATAACCCAGGTGCTAAGAACATATAAAATTGCCATGCAAACACAGGAAAAGAAAACAAAAGTGCGCTCATTATTGCAACTTGGAGATACACAAAAAATGCCTCTGTTAAGTCTGTGTAAATTAAAGAAAAACCTTTGCTACCTTTTGTTGCTTCTATTAAAGGTGCAAGTAAAAAACGGTATATATTTTCCTTAAAGTAGTAACAAAAACCAAAAGCAACGCAAAAAAATAGAAAGCAAAAGATAACTCTTTTTCTGAGTTCCGCAAAGTGCTCATAAAAAGAGGCATATTTGTTCGAGTTTTCATTCATACTTTACTATGGCTCAATAATGCTATGTCTAACATTCTCAGCGAAAAAGCCCACTCATTGTCATACCACGCTGCAACTCTACAGATGTTGCCTGTAACATATGTACCAGTTGAATCCACAATTGCACTATAAGGGTTATGCACAAAGTCTATTGAAACTAAAGGTTCCGCACATACAGAAAGCACATTGCTTGCTGCATCCTTAAACATTTCATTTATTTCTTTAACGGTCGCTTTCTTATCAGTCGTAAATGTAAAATCAACCATAGAAACATTGCTAACTGGAACTCTGACGGCAGTGCCATCTAGCTTTCCCTTTAATTCAGGAATTACAGAACCGATTGTTTTTGCTGCCCCGGTTGTAGTTGGCACCATAGATAGTCCGCAAGCCCTTGCCCTGCGCAAATCTTTATGATTACCATCAAGAACATTTTGATCATTCGTGTAGGCATGTATAGTAGTCATAAAACCGCTTTTTATACCTAGATTGGAGTGTAGAACCTGCACAATTAGAGCCAGGCAATTTGTAGTGCAAGAACCTGCTGATATCACTTTATGCTCTTTTTCGAGCATATCGTTATTCACACCGTAAACTATAGTGACATCAGCATCCGGAACTGGAGCAGAGACAATTACTTTCTCTGCATTGTGCCTTATTGCTTCTTCACGCTTGTTAAATGCACCAGTACATTCAAGTATTACATCAACATTCCAAGGAATATTTTCAGGGCTCCGTTCTCTATATAAAGAAAATTTTCTGCCATTTATAGATAGCCAATTTTGAGACTCATTAAAATCAATATCACCACTGAATTTGCCATGAACAGAATCATATTTAATCAAATGTGCATGCTGCTCAGCACCGAGCGATCCGTTCACTGCTACAACTTCTATCTGCTTGCTATATTTTTCCACTTCATGGATAGCGCGCAGAACACTTCTTCCTATTCTACCCAGACCATTAATTCCTACACGAATCGTCATCTCTTCATTCAAAAAATTTAATTATAGAGGATATCGCTTGATATTTCATTCTATTCTTTTGACTGCTAATTGGCATTTTATTCCTTAATATATTAATTATTTATCTTGATTGGATAACTATAGTACTATATTATTTCACTAAAATATTTAAATATTAATGGTAATTATTATGGATTTAAAAAAATTAAAAAACTTACAACAAGATTTGCTTGGAATAATTTTTCTCATAGTTGCACAAGCTAGTGAAGAAGAAGTAAGAGATATGCAAGATCGAGCATTAAAGATTATCGATGAATTAAGAGATCATATTAATGATGATATAGAAATTAATGATAATCTGAGAATGACAATTTTAGACTGCATTGTCTCTTGTGATAGTCAAAATGGTGTAAGGTTAAATAACAGATCGTTGTTAGACTTAGAAGATGCTGTAAAAAGTATCGGAGGGAAAACTTCACAAGAGTTAGGGCGAGTACGTGAGGTTTCACAACAGGAACAAGCTACGATGTTGTTTAGAGAAATTATGGAGTCTAGGGCAGAACTTATAGCATCTATGCAAGAAGAAAGACGAAATAGAATTTTAGGACAATGGTCAGGAATAGATATATGTCGTGGAGTACTTGCAATATCCGCTGTAATGACATACCCAGAAACTCGTCTGGGAGAATCAGAAGTAGGTAACATTGTTACGGCAACACTTGGAGGATTGCTGTCCATACCATACCTTGTATTATCACGGCAACTGAGATACTCAGACTCCATGGATATTACAACATCAAGAGAAATAGCACAAAGGTTAGTACACTCAATAAGTGAACCAATGGCTGGATTATCAGCAGCTTTAGCAGGAGGCATGGTAATTTTAGGTTTCAGCATAACTAGAAGAGCAATTGGAATAAATGTGGGATTTCAAGAATCATTAAGATCTGGTCTGATAGCTGCAGCCGGAGCAGGAATTGGTGCTGCATTGTCAACGGCTTTGGTGAGAAGGGCGCTTGCTCCTGTCTCTACAAATTTGGAAGATGTTGCAACTGAACAACCAAATATGCAAGAACAGAACAGATAGCTCTCCCCTACCCTTCTGTATACAAAATAGCAAGTCATAAAACCTTGCTATTTTGTTACTTAAAAAAAATACTTCCCCTTTTTAGAGAACTGCATATAATAGATTTGACATTGCAGTGCATTATACAAACAAAATTCCCAATACTATAACCTACAGGAGGCTTTATGAATAAGAAATTTCTCTATTCACCATTGTCAATAAAAAGTATAGGAGAAAACGGTGTATTTTCTGGTTATGCTAGCGTTTTTAATATAGTTGATAAACAAAATGACCTGATCTTACCTGGGGCATTTAAGGAAAATTTAAACAGAAATAAAATAAAACTCCTTTGGCAGCACAATCCAGGTGAACCTATAGGTAGTATCATAGATATTTATGAGAATGATGTTGGTCTATATATAATTGCACATTTACTTTTGGGTATTCAGAAAGCAGAAGAAGTGTATTTGATGCTCAAAACTGGAGCAATTAACGGACTTTCCATCGGCTATATACCTATAGAGTATGATGTTGATCATAAAAGCGGAGCTAGAGTGTTAAAACAAGTGGAATTATGGGAAGTCAGTCTGGTCACTTTTCCTGCAAACTTGGCTGCTCAGGTAATCAATGTGAAAAATCAGAACAATGAACAGGAAATGTTAGCAAGAGCGATAGGAAAAGCAAATGCTGTACTTACAGACATGTGTATTTCTGCTTAAAGTGTATTAGGCGGGCAAAGACTTTACCATAATTTGACGCCTGCGTTAGTATTTATTTAACATTTATACTAATATATATAACTTTATTACTGTTAAAATTTTCTGTAAATTAAAGTTAAAAAATAAGGTAATTTTATGCTAAATATTAATAATACAGTTAATTATAAAATTAATGTTAAACGAAAGGAAAAAAAATACAGCTGGTCTACTGTATTTGCTTGGTTGTACTTAAAAACAATTGGACGAATACTACCAAAGAAATGGAACAAATGGGCAGAAAATATTCTATATTACGATAAAGCTACTGGAAGTAATGAAATTCGGACTGATGATCCTGAAATAACAGATGAAAGTGCTCAAATTGAACCTGAGATTGCAGAAAAAGGGAGTCAAAGTGAAGTAATAAGTAAGGATGAAACTACATTTCAAGATACGACAATGCAGACCGAATACATTGAAACAACGGATAAAAATATTGAAGCTGATTTAGAATCTGAAGTTGCAGAAAAAGGGAGCCAGAGTGAAGTAATAAGCGAGAATGGAGAGGTTCAAGAAGATGAAGAATATTTAGAGAATTTTACAGTGTTGTCAGAAAGTGATAGTACTGTAGAAAAAATAGATAGCATTTTATTGGAGGTAGGTAAAATTGGAAAAGAACATGAGCACCTTGGCGCTGATCTAAAGAAGCTTATGGATGAGTTCGGAGCACAGGGCATAAATAGTACACATGATCAGTTAATAAGTACCATTAAAGATGGAGATAAGGGAATTCTTAATGAACAAAATTTGGTTGCTCAGGAAAGTGAAGTTCTTAAAGAGAAGGTACAAGAATTTATTGATATTTTAACAAATTCAGAATCTGTACTGGGTAGTACTTTTAGTGTATCATTTCAGGAAAAGGAAGAAGAAATTAGCAAGCTAGCAGGTGAATTAAAGCAAGCTCAAGAAAAAAATGCAGAATTAGAAGGCAAAGTTGGGAATTTAGATCATGAAATAGGAAGGCAGAAATCAGATATAGACAGATTGAATGATCAATTAGCTGGAATGGAGGAATTGAGAATACAATTGAAAAGCACTCAGGAATCTAAGCAACAATTAGAGAAAGAAAAGATTGATTTAGAAGATAAATTGAAAGATTTAAATAGTCAATTAAGAACTGCAGTAAAAGAGAGAGAAGACTCAAAAAATGAGGTTTCTAAATTACAAAAACAGGTGCAGATCTTAGAAGGAAGTAAAGAATGGGAGTTAGCTGGAATAGATGATAGCTTAAAGAAAGTTTTTTTGGATGTGATAGGAATGTTAGAAAAAGAGCTATTAATAAATAATCAAGAGCAACGACTACAGGGAAAAAAAGTTGACTTAGAAGATAAATTAAAAATTTTAATCAGTCAGCTAAATGCTACTGAAGAAGAAAAGCAGATCTTAGAAGGGAATAAAGCTGAAGAAATAGAAAGACTAAAGGCAGAATTAAAGAAAGAGTCAGATGAAGCGTTACAAGAAAAGCTTGCAGAACAAGAGAAGTTGATTGAGCAGCTAAAAAAGGAACAGAAGCAAGTAGAAAGCCAATTGGAAGCTGATATTAAGAGACTACAGGAAGAAAAAAGGGATCAGTTAACTGAAATAGATAGCTTAAAGGGAAATTTGTCAATTGTGGAAGAACAGTTAAAGCAACAACAACTGTTAAATAATCAAGAACAACAAAAGTTGGAAGAAAAGTTAAAGGGTGTTGATAAAAGGTTAGAAGATATTGATGGAGAAACTAAAAAATCACAAGAACAAACAAAAGCTCACAAGCCAGATGCAGTGAGTTTGGTAAGCACAGTATCTACTGGAAAATCAACTACTAGCTCTAGTAGATCAACCCTTTCAAAATTGCGGAACTTGCCCAATAAGCTTTTTGGGGATAAGAATCTCAATAACTTTTTATCTAGGAAAAACGAGGAGTTAAAAAAAGGTTTTCCTGAATTTAAAGAAAAGCACTTTTGCCATAACGTGCTTGATGAAACCATAAAATCTCTATCAAATAAAAATAGTGGAAAATTTGAAAGTAAAGAATTACTTAAATTATTAGAAAGTAATTTAAAACAATCCGCAAGGGAGATCATAGAAGCCAAGGTTAAAGAAGTTGTCAACAAACATTGTAACATTGGAGAAAATGTAGGTAAAGAACCACGAGATGGCACGTTAAAAGCCAAGTTGTCACCTTCTGTTAGAAAATGCGTAAAAAAATTAGAATTTAACAAACAAGAAGAAGGGGTAAATAAGATTGTAGACTCTATCTTGCACAGCTTTAATAGCAAAAATAATAATAATAACGACTCAGGAGAATTACTTAAAGAAATTGTCGTGAAAGAATTAGCAGAGGCTAAAATGAAGTCTTTTTCAAGTGAGATTCAAAAGTTACAGCTAGTATCAAGCATAAGAGATAAATTTTTATCTCCAGATCAGAAAATGTGTAGCCGAATTCCAGGGAAAGAAAATATGTACAAACTCAGTACTGAAGTTATCAACAAGATAAGAGGACCTCATTCCTCGATGAGTTCCCCTAATATTGCAAGCATACATTCATTGAGAGCCGGAAAGCAGTTAGAGTATGCTCTTAGCATAAAGCACCAGCTCCTCTTTTGTTAAAGTGTAGGAGCTGTCTTCCCAATGTTGCCTGAGCAACTCTAAGTTTTTACCTAAACTTTTTCCTGGCTGGTGACCTATATTTATCAAATCATCGCCAGATAAAGGAAATTTTGGAATATTGAATGTATCAGCAAATGAAATGTATTTGTCAATATTTTCTCCAGACTCAACACCACAAATTTTTATTAAATTACAATATAGTTCTCTACCAAATAAAGATATGTACTTTTTTTGCTCTTTTTCTGAGAGTTCTGTTTTGATATCGTTGGATAGTAAAAATAGCAGCTTTTTCTTTTGCTTGTTTGAAAGACGTAAAAATTTGCTTACATATTCTCCAAGACTTAGCCTGTCATTTTTTTTAGTGGTCCTAAGGAGTAACGCTAATTTTACTAGTGCATCAGTGCCCAAAAGAAGTGGCGAAGACAGAATTTCGCATTTTACTTCTTTTGGGATAATCTTTTGCAAAACATCAGATTCTTGCATGCTCTTAAGTGTTGGAAAAGGATCATTGCACTCCAGCAATTTAAGTATTTCATCTCTTATTCTCTCTCCAGAGAGGTTTTGGATCATATGCGAATGCTTTTTGCATACGCTTAGTATTTCATCACTCAAATCTCCGACACATATTTTTGCATGAAAACGAAATGCTCTTAAAATACGTAGATAGTCTTCTTTAATTCTATCTTCAGCGTTGCCTATAAAGTTTAACCTTCGCGCCTTTAAATCCTCGATACCACCAAAGTAATCATATATATGGCCATGCTTATCTGCATATAGAGCGTTAAATGTAAAGTCGCGCCTTGAAGCATCCGCTTGCCAATTATTAGTAAATTCTACTTTTGCATGCCTGCCATCACATTTCACATCATGCCTTAGTGTTGTGATCTCAAAAGATCTTTGATTTAGAACCGCAGTTATAGTCCCATGTTTTAAGCCAGTTGGAATAGTTTTTATATTACGGAGTTTTAGCGCTTTAATCGTTTGATTGGGAGGCAAATTAGTAGCTAAATCGATGTCGTGGACATCACGTTGCAAAATTGAGTCTCTCACACACCCGCCGACAAGCCTAGCCTCACCACCAAATTCCTCTATGGCATCAATAATTAAACTAGTTTCATGGTCAACTTGCATTTAGGTTAGTACGTACTGCAAGTTCATATTATATGAAATGCTTGCAAAAAGCCCCATATAAAAATATATAGGGCTATAAAGATTTTACAGGTGTGGTTGTTGATGAAATGCTTTTTCTATTCTTGGTTCCTCCATACCACATCTTGGTAAATTTGAAGGGTTTTGCTTCTCAGAGCGCTCTATGCGCTGCTTTATATCACTAACGCACTGCCCTACAACATCACAAATTTTTCCATCAGCATTTTCTGCCAATAACTCATCAAATCTCTTCTCAACCTCTGCTCTCTCAGAGATATCCTTTGAAAGGTTACAATACTCTAAGATCTCGTCTACCTGAAGTTTTTTTGCTAATAGGAAATCTTCTTGTTCTTGCTCTTGTTTAAGTTTAGCTTCCTCTTGTAATTGTTTTGCTAAACTTTTATTTCTATCAAGCAACGGTTCGAAATGCAATCCGCCTTTGTTTATTACATGCACAATACTACTATCATCATAATCAACTTTATTGTATTCACCTGCATTTTTTGAACCTGAATTGTCTATTAATTGATGCAAAAACCGATCTTGTTGGATGTCAATAGCACGCAATGGGTTACTCTCTACAACATGCAATTTCACACCATACTTTTCACAAAGTATTCTGCCTTCAATGTCAGAATCACCCCATCTACTGTTGTTCATGATATTTGCTGTATAATCACTTACAGTCTCATTACGGCGCTGGCCATTGTTATCATAACTATTGGCAATTGCATCTATAAACCATTCTGGCGGATTCTTTTGCGCAAATTCCCTACAATCATTTCTTAATTTTTCGACAGTAACTTGCTCTCCTGTCTGTTGTTCTAGACTTTGTCTGAACGAGTCAAAAAAGCAGCTTCCATTACCAATTGCTTGCCCTACATAAAAATTGTCAGGGTAAGAATTACTATTTAAAGAAGTTACTTCACTTTCAACATTGTAAAAATCACTTAGTAGCTTCTGCTTCTGAGCTGTAGTCATGGTTTTACCTCAATTTAATATATATTACTATACCAACAAAATTGTAACTAATTAAGTATAGCAAAAATTCTTAAATTATGCAATAATTATGGCTTTAAATAGCAAATATGAGCTTTAACTGTGGTATAGTTGGGTTACCAAACATAGGAAAATCAACCTTATTTAATGCGCTTACAGAGTCAAGTGCAGCCGAAGCTGCAAATTATCCTTTCTGCACAATCGAGCCAAATATAGGCAAGATTTCGATAAAAGATCAGCGCTTGAAACAAATCGCAGCAATTGCCGGTTCAGAGAAGGTAATCTACAACCAATTAGAAGTTGTAGATATTGCAGGTCTGGTAAAGGGTGCGAGCAAAGGTGAAGGGCTCGGCAATAAATTTTTAAGCCATATCAGAGAAGTTGATGCCATCGTTCATCTGCTCAGGTGCTTTACGGATGACGATATTAGCCACGTACACAGTAAAATAGATCCAATATCAGATGCTGAAGTGGTAGAGATGGAATTAATCCTAGCTGATATTGATAGCATAGAAAAAAGGCTTCCTCAATTGGAAAAGAAAGCAAAGCAAGGTGATAAAGAGCTAAAGAGACAACTTGAATTAATGCAAGAGGTATTAGCTACTTTAAAATTAGGTAAACCTGCAAGAAGCTTGGAGAATATCGATGGAGATGAGATGAAGTCGCTTCAATTGCTCACAACAAAGCCCGTTATGTACGTTTGCAATGTTGAAGATACAAATGTTATAACTGGCAATGAATTATCTAAAAAGGTAGAGAGAATGGCGGAGGAAAATAAAAGCAAATTTTATTGCATTTCAGCAAAACTTGAAGCAGATATTGCAAATCTTGATAGTGAAGAGGAAAAACAGAGTTTTTTATCAGAATTTGGCTTACAAGAATCAGGCCTTGATGGAGTAGCGCGTATTATGTATGAAGTGCTGAGTATGATAACTTTCTTTACTGTGGGCCCCAAAGAAGCACGGGCATGGCCAGTAAAAATAGGATCAACAGCTGACAAAGCTGCAGGTGCAATCCACACTGATTTTGAGAAAGGCTTCATAAAAGCAGAAACTATAAGCTTTGCAGACTACATAAAGTATGGAAGTGAACCGGCTTGTAAAGACGCAGGAAAAATTCGCTTTGAAGGCAGAGATTATATCGTACAAGATGGTGATATAATGCACTTTAGGTTTAATGTGTAGCTTTCTGGGGAGAAGAAACTCTCCTTCTACAGTGTATCCGTTTAGGGGAGAGGTTTAAGAAACAATTGACCTTACCCAGAAGGTATGAATTAGGTATTGCTTGGTTGGAAGCAAGAGAAGATAATCACTTTTCAGAGTGGATAGGTGGCAGGTTGGCACTTTTTCTGAGTGTTCTTGTATAAAGTATATGAAAGAAGACCTCGTTACTCAGATTCTGCCACCGGTGAGGCTCACAAAATGTGATGACCTCGTATAGGAGTTTGGACCAACCAGTACTCTGATATATTGAAATGTGCAATTGGAGGAAAAATATGCGTCACATAGGCATTATACCAATAGTTTTACTGTTTGTTACTTGCAAGAAGGAAAATCGGAGTATATTCAAACGTTTCGCTTAAAAGACTTAAATGATTTTATCAGAAATCTTCAAGAAACAGATGAAATAGCTAACAGGCAATAGCTGTTTTTTTTATGACGCAGTGTCACCTTATGTTAAGAGCGTGGTCTCCTGGACAGTTTGAAGTTGTTCGTTGCTCTGTGAAC
Source organism: Wolbachia endosymbiont of Rhagoletis indifferens (assembly GCF_048537595.1). Lineage (NCBI taxonomy): Bacteria > Pseudomonadati > Pseudomonadota > Alphaproteobacteria > Rickettsiales > Anaplasmataceae > Wolbachia > Wolbachia endosymbiont of Rhagoletis indifferens. The sequence continues at coordinate 222,267 of NZ_CP175923.1, forward strand.
AAAACGGACAAGCAAGATGCGCGAGCTATTGCTTTTTTTCTAAGCAAAGGTATGTTGCCTGAAGCAAAGCAAACAATGCAAGCAGTTAGCTTCTCTTCTTCAAACAAGAGACCAGTTACGGGTATCTTTAATCAATAAAATGCATGGTCTTTTTAATTACCATGGGATAAAAATTAAAAAGGAAGCACTTACAACTAAGGTGGGTGCTATTGGAAAGTATACTTGGGATCCTTTAGAAAAGGTTGAAATTGAAGTAATTAGCTATCATTTGGAAGCTATTCGGGAAATCTTAAAAAACTTGAGAGGGAAATTATAGCTTTTGCCAAACAGCTTCCTGAACCTTATCAGCATAAAAGGAATTGGCCCAATTTCTGCAGCTATTTTTATTGCAACAATTGGAGACATTAATGATTTTCATAGGCCTGAGAAACTTACTGCATATTTTGGAATTGTGCCACGAGTTTCTCAATCTAATCAACAGTGCACGATCGGAACAAACGTGATATTCTTTAGTGCAGTGTACTTGGGTTGCTATACGCTTATCTGAACAGCTTATGTAAAAAAAAAGCGTGGTTCTACTAAGGCTATTATTGCTACTGCCAGGAAATTTCTTACAACTATTTTCTATACTCTTAAAAATGACTGGGTTTTTAAAGATTTCACAAAATTTGAATTTTTTATTGGACAACAATCATAGGAGAAAAAGTGAAGAGAAAGAAAAGGCGTTTTTTTATAATAAAAATGTTTTTTCAAAAGGAGTAGTAATAACAAAAAGAAGAGAATATACAGTTGAGTTTAAATTAGAAGCTGTGTATTAAACAGCATAAGCATTCTGCTATTAATTATTGCATTCCTGAGCAATTTGATTCATTATTCTTTTTGTAAAAAATTTTCTTAACTTTCTCTCTACTTTTTCTGGGTAGGGCCACTTTAAAGGAAGTCTAATAGATGCTACATAGAAATCCAGATGAGTTCCTAAAGTCTATTCCAAAAGATAAGCGCATAATGTGCCTTGACATGGGAGAAAAGCAACTAGGCATAGCATTTAGCGATAAAACACAGCTTATAGCCACAGCTCATAGTGTATATTATAGGGAAAATATGAACAAAGATTTAGGTTATCTGCATAGAATATTCAAAGAAAATGAAGCTGGATCAATGGTAATAGGACTACCATTCAAAATGGACGAGCAAGAAACTAAATGGTGTAAAACCATAATCCAATTCGCAAATAAAATAATAAAAAAATATAAAGTAAATATATACTTACAAGACGAAAGCTTCTCAACATCTATCGCAACTCATACACTAAAAATTACTGGAATATCAATCACAAAATCGAAAAAAATAGATGATAAAATCTCCGCATGTATTATTTTGCAACGAACGTTAGACAAGATAAATACAATCAAATAGTTTTTTCAGATCTGGAAATCTTCAAACTGAATCTCATATAAAAGTTACTCAACAAAACAAGAACCTTTCGTATAAGCATGACAAATTGCTACAGCAAGAGCGTCAGCAGCATGGTGGCATTTTATACTCAAATTTTTAACTATTTGCTTCACCATAAATATAATCTGATCCTTATCAGCATGGCCATTTCCGGTAATGCTTTTTTTTACATAGTTTGCATCATATTCATTCATAGTTAGCTTTGTTATTTTTAACGCTAAAATTACAACCCCTCTTGCATATCCTAAAGTTAGTGAAGATTTAGGATTTTTATTAACAAAAATTTTTTCTACTGCAGCTTCATTCGGAGAATATTGAAATATTACTTTCTTTAATTGTTCAAAAATTATATGTAAGCGTTCACCTGTACCCAATTTACCATCAGTTGATATGGTACCGCCGCCCAAAAATTCAATATTATTTTTCTCGTTCAGGCTGATAATGGCCCAACCAGTCTTGCTTATCCCTGGATCTAGACCTATTATTTTAACCACTTAATAAACGCTTAACCAATAAATAAATAAAAATAAAAATATCCAGACTACATCTACAAAGTGCCAATACCAGGAGGCAAACTCAAAGCACAAATGGTCCTGAAGTGTAAATTGGCCTTTCCGTGCTCTAAATAAACACACTGATAAAAATATTATTCCTATTATAACGTGTGCGCAGTGAAAACCGGTAATCATATAAAAATTGGATGTATAAATAAGCTTTTCTCCTGTTTCTTGTAGAGAAAAACTCGCTTCATGATACTCTATTGCTTGCACTATTATAAAAAAAACCCCAAGCAATATAGTTATGGACAGCATTTTAATCATGCTCTTTTTATCATTTTCAAGTAAAGAGTGATTTGCCCAAGTAATTGTTGTACCAGAAAGCAATAATATTAATGTATTCATGAATGGTAGTGACCACGGATCAGGTGGCAAAATTCCCTCAGGGGGCCATTCAACTTTTTTTGCAGGAGAAAACGCCTCAAATAAAAAAACTGGATCAAGCCAGGCTTTAAAGAATGAACAAAAGAACACTATAAAAAATACGACCTCCGAGAGAATAAATAAGTACATTGCAAATTTGAGTCCATGTTTTACAATGGTAGTATGACATTTATCATAAATGGCCTCCCTTATTACATCTCTCCACCAGTAGAACAGCACCCCTGATACCGCGAAGATGCCTAAAGCTAAACCAAACATTCCGAAAATTTGTTTATGAAGCGCGCCAACTAATCCAAGTGCAAGAATAAGAATTGCTGCTGATATAGCAATTGGCCAAGGACTTGGGTCCACTAAATGAAAATCATGTTCTTTACTTTTCATAGCATTTTAAAAAATACTTACTAAGGATACAAATTAGCTTAAAATTGTCAATGTTCCTTAGGAAATTGATTGAATCTTGAAAAATTATATGCACCGTTCAAAAAATCTAACACAAATTGTGCAGTTATTCTAAACAACTCAAGCATTTTGCTCTTTTCATTTTCTCTTGCTCTGCTGCAATATCCATCAATAATATTTTCCAAAATAATGCATCCAGACTTTACTGAATCACTGTAACAAAAATTAAACCAATCCCTATATCTATTATTTTTTTTGAATCTATTTTTCATGCTATCAACGACAGTCTTGTATATAAACATGCAAGAATACAAAACCGTCATAGCCTCATAGGTATTACTATACGAGATGGATAAAAGAAAATTAGTGAAATTAAAACACTCAAGAGATTTCTTTCCACGACTTATACCGTACATAGTAAAGTAGTAGTCATATAGCACTCTATTAACAGTCACTACTCTTTGGGCTACTTCAGTAAGCGAGATAATACTACTATAATCTTCCATTCTGGATGCAGTAATTAAGGTGGTACGAATATAATCACCTAAGAACAACGCCTCTTGTTGAGTATAGAATTTGAAGTTCTCTATATTTAGGGTGTTATTCGCCAACTTAACATTAAAAGGATGCTCAATTATATCCTTTAAAAGATTTGACCCGTAACAGCTCCTAATTATGCCACTGAACACTATAGTTACCGATAAAGATCAAGTCAACGTAAATAATCCGCTGCTAATATTCTTTGCTAGATATATTAGAGTAATACACCTCATCCCAGAATATTACCTCAAGTTCTAATCCGTTACGAAAAAACTCGAGCATCTTTTTCTTTTCCTTATTACTAGATTCTCTATACAGCTTATTCACAATCTCAGTTATAGCATCAGCTGTGTTATCCACTATATTAGTATTATAGAGATTAATCCATTTTTTATACTTATTGCTTGAAGGAATGCTATCTTTTACCGTATGTTGAAAGGTGATCTGACACATACCAAAACATGGATAAGAAGCTGCTAAGCCTTCAGCTACTGAATTATGGTATGCAGCACGCATGAAGAAATCAATGAGGGCAGAACTAGATTTCGATCTTTTGTGGCTATCGGATGAGTTACATTCTGTAAACTGCTCCTCACATAGACTTCGCATACTGAATATTTTACGAGCTATAAAGGTTAATTTATCCATTGTTTCAATATCATTAGCTCTAGATGCAATAATTAAAAAAGCACGAGTGCAATCCACTAAGCATAAAAAAGTCTGTTGAACGTAGAACTTGAACTTCTTATAACTTAATTTGCCATTCATCAATTCAACATAAAAAGGATGTTCTTCTATTCTATCAATAAGATCAGATGATTCTTTTATAGCTATGCTACAAAATTCTTCTTTTATGTCATTATACATTGCATGAGCCTCACAATAAAAACTGAATATAATAATTATCACTAATATAGTATAATTATTATGAAAAAGCAATTATACTTTAACAATAAGCTAGTATATAAATGTGGGGCTGTAAATCAAAAATTTCAGCAACCTAAAGAAATTTTACTATTACCTTCTATATTGAATTCTCTACAAAGATCAGCAGACAAGTTCATGCTTTCCCAAGAAAATCCACCGTCATTTTCTGACTCTTTACCAAAATGTCCATAACAGGCTGTACGTTTATATATAGGATGATTAAGCGATAAATGCTTGATTATACCTTTTGTTGATAAATCCACACTATTCTCAATAAACTTTTTAATCTTTTTTTCATCTATCGTATTTGTACTAAATGTGTCAATATAGAATGAAGTAGGTTGTGATATACCAATTGCATAAGAAAGCTGCACAAGACAACGTTTAGCCAAACCTGCAAAGACAATATTTTTAGCAAGGTATCTTGCCATATAAGCTGCAGATCTATCAACTTTGGTTGCATCTTTTCCGGAAAACGCTCCTCCACCGTGTGGAATATAACCTCCATAAGTATCAACCATAATTTTCCGTCCGGTTAATCCACAATCACCAACCGGCCCACCAATAACAAATCTACCTGTTGGATTGACTAAGAGATTTTCCTCATGACACATCCATCCTTCAGGTAAAGATGAAACTATGTAAGGGTAAATTATTTCTTTTACTTTTGATTGATCCAAATCCTCAGGGTGCTGTATTGAGACAATAATACTTTCAGCACGTACCGGGAGGTTATTCTCATATGCCAAAGTGATTTGTGACTTTGCATCCGGACCAAGTTTTGCTTCTTTAACTGCGCTCATGATATTTTTCAGAATCGAGTGCGCATAAAAAATGGGAGCCGGCATAAGGTTTTCTGTCTCTGTTGTTGCATAGCCATACATTATGCCCTGATCTCCAGCACCTTGATCCAACCCTATTGCAATGTCATTTGATTGCTCATGTAATAATATATTTACCTTCACTTTTCTCCAGTGGAAACCATCATGCTCATAACCAATATCTTTTATTGTATTCCGTACAATACTTTCAATCCTGCTATTTTTGATGTTAGGTCCGAATACTTCCCCAGCTATAATAACGTTATCTTTGGTGACTAAAGTCTCTATTGCAGCTCGCGCAAAAGGATCAGTGAAAAGGTATTCATCAAGTATTGCATCTGAAATTTGATCTGCTACTTTATCTGGATGACCAGCCGCCACTGATTCACTGGTTACTAAATTTTTATATGAACTCATGCTTTAGGTTTCTGCTTATATAATACCAAAACCGCTATAAAAAACACAGTTAGTAATTACTAAATGGTGGGTCTGGGAAGAGTTGAACCTCCGACCTCACGCTTATCAGGCGTGCACTCTAACCACCTGAGCTACAGACCCATGATTTATTCAAGCTGAAGCTTTCATATTATCTGTAGGCAAGATATCAATAAAAGTCTTTTTATTTGCTGACCTTCTAAAGCTGACCCAGCCTTCTATTTTAGCAAAAATCGTATGATCTTTACCTATACCAACATTCTTTCCAGGATGGAATTTTGTGCCTCTTTGGCGCACAATTATGTTACCAGGAATAACCTTCCCATTCTTCTTTATTCCTAACCTACGACCTGCTGAATCTCTACCATTACAGGAACTACCACCTGATTTTTTAGTTGCCATATTTTACCTCTTACTTTTGAAGATTAATTTCATTGATACGAAGAACAGTTATATACTGCCTATGACCAGTTTTCCTACGGTAATTTTTTCTTCTTTTCTTCTTAAAGATTATAATTTTTTCTCCTCTACACTGCTCCAATACTTCAGCTTTAACAGTAGCATTAGATGAATAAGATAAGCCATTATTTGAAATACAAATCACCTTATTGATTTCCACCTCTTTTTTTTCTTCAGCTTCTAACTTCTCTACCTTTATTATACTGCCTTCTTTTACTAAATATTGCTTTCCACCAGTCTCAATTACTGCAAACATGATAAATATAAATTATTGTTATTAACTTTAATCGTAAACGATGTCATATATACTGTCAATATAAATAAAAAGCACGACTTAACGTTCTTTTTGAGCTACTAAAATACTTTTAAGTAAACTCGAGAACAGGGTTTGCATTATGATCTAAAAGTAATTCTACAAGCTCTTGCAACAGTTCTGTTATTAGGAAGATCTGCTATAATTACAGCGAATTACTTTATTTTCTTAATCACTTGTTTTTCTCTTGCTATTGCAAGGCTTTTCTCTGGCACGTTCTTAACTATAACACTGCCCGCTGCAATTATAGAGTCATCATAAACATTGAGCGGTGCAATGAGTGAGCTATTGGCGCCAACAAAGCAATTGCTCCCTATATTCGTTTCATATTTATTTTTCCCATCATAATTACAAACAATAGTGCCTGCTCCTATATTACTCCCCTGCCCTACTTTAGTATTTCCTATATAACTTAAGTGTTTTATTCTAGTGTTTTGACCAACTTCACTTGTTTTCACTTCCACAAAATTTCCTATTTTTGCCTTATTACCAATTGTTGTGTTTCCGCGTATTCTGGTAAATGGACCGACCTCAGCATTACTTTTAATTAAGCAGTTTTCTAAATGCAAAAATGGCAGTATTTTCGCACCAGACTCTATTTTCACTCCAGGACCAAAAAAAACGTATGGGTAAATCACTGAATCTCTGGCAATTTGCGTATCAAGAGAAAAGAAAACAGTCTCTGGCGCAACAAGCGTTACTCCGGCGTCGGTAAAAATTTTTCTTTTATTTTCTTGAAAGTAAAATTCAGCTTTTATAAGGTCATTTCTGTTATTTATTCCCGTTGCTTCTTCTCCACCCGTAATAACGTAACCGACATTTAAATTACTCTTCACTGCAATGGAAACTATATCGGTCAAATAATATTCATGAGTTGAGCTATTGCACTCTATTTTCTCCACCAATTCACGTAAATTCTTTGCATATGCAACCATTATTCCAGCATTGGCAAGAAACTCTTCATGATTATTTTTATCACTCTTTGCTTCTACGATTTCTCTTAAGGAACCATTCTCAATGATTAACCTACCATATTCTTTATTGCTTGCCCTAAAACCTAGGCAAACTAGAGCCTTGCCTTCTAAATAACCAATCATTTTAGTTATTGTGCTGCTTTTTATGAGCGGAGTATCTCCATACTGCACAACAACTATGTTCGAATCTGGCAATTCTTTCAGGTTTCTCATCGCAGTTTTGACTGCATCTCCCGTGCCGAGTGTTGATTCTTGTATAATTAACTGTATATCCTCAAAGCACTTTAGTCTTTCAATTAAAGGCTGATCAACTACAACAGCAATATTTTCAGGATTTAACTGTTTTGCATTGTAAATGACATGCTGAAGCATGGAAAAATTGCCTATTTCGTGCAGAACCTTAGGCAAATCTGAATTCATCCGCCTGCCATGTCCGGCAGCAAGTATGATGAAAGTATGAGCTTTATTTATCACTTATCTTAAAGATGAAAAATGAAAACCATAATGATCAAGCCAACTGATTTTGTTATCGTAAAAGCTTCTTAGGTCGCTGATTTGATATTTTAGCATTGCAAGCCTTTCTATACCAATGCCAAACGCAAAACCATTGTATTTAGTGCAGTTTATTCCAACATTTTGAAAGACATTTGGATGCACCATACCACATCCAAGCACTTCTATCCATTTACTACCTTTATAACTTATGTCCACTTCCGCAGAGGGTTCAGTAAAAGGGAAAAAACTATTACGAAAACGTATCTTCAGCCCTTTATCTCCAAAAAACTTATTAAGGAAGTGATGAATAGTAAATTTTAACTGGCCCATATTGACGTTTTCATCGACATATAACCCTTCTATCTGGTGAAACATAGGAGTATGAGTTGCATCAAAGTCATTTCTGTATACCCTACCAGGGGCTACTATTTTAATTGGGAAATTTTTTGTTTTTTCCATGGTTCTAATCTGCACAGATGAGGTGTGAGTGCGCAGTACCATTCTTTTATCGTTTATTTTATTCTTTAAGTAGAAGGTATCTTGCTCCTCTCGTGCAGGATGATGACTTGGAGTATTCAGTGCATCAAATACATGAAATTCATCTTCAATGTCAGGGCCATCAACTGCTTTAAAACCCATATGTGCAAAAATAAGCTTTACTTCATTTATAACTTTACTGAGTGGATGGATCTTGCCAATTTTTTCTGGTCTAACGGGCAACGTAATATCAACTGCCTCGTTCTGCAATTTAAAGTTAACTTCTTCTGTTTTTAGTACATTTCCCCTATTCATGATAAGATGATCTATCTTATCACGTAAAGCGTTAATAACTGCGCCTAAATCACGCTTTTTCTCTGCATTTTCTATCTTTTTTAAGTTATCAAAATAAGCTCTAACTACACCCTTTTTTCCCAAATATAATAGCCTAACTTTTTCTAAATCTTGCAAAGAAGAAGCATTCTCAATTTCAGAAACTGCTTTATCTTCAAGTGAAAGTATGTCATCTAATAACTCTTTATTCATCTTAAAATGCTGGCTTAAACTTTCATTATAGTGAAATTTTAAATATCATCAACAATCCGAAAAATTGCCCTATTCTGATTATTAATTTATTGACCGATTAATCTTTTTTATTTACCTTTGTGTTGATGAATTTGCTGTATCAACTATGCACAACAGTAACACTGAAACTAAGAATAAGTATAAAATAGAGGATTTACCTAAGCTCTTTAAGGAAAAATCCAAAAACATAAGTAAAGCATTTTCTAGCGAAACAATTAAGATCAGTACTATTCGCTCGAGAAGTATTGAAAGCAATATACAAAAATTTTCATTTGAGCTAACAGCAACAGATAAAGACACCTTTAATATAAGATTATTTAGAATAAACCCTTTAATTGATTTTTTCAAAATCTGCCTTCCTCAGGAAAAAAATTTTACAGTCAACATGAAAGTGCCGAAAGAAAGCAGTGAATTATATAATAACTACCGTAAAACTAACAGTTATAAAACTGTAGAAGAATTCATAAATAATGCTCCATCTAAAATTCTCTTACAAGGAGTAACAATAACACTACAAACAGATGCTAAAGACATTAACCTGGATAATTTGCACCAAATTGGGTCATTTTTAAACGAAAAGTCAAAACATGCAGAAAAAACTGAAAATGAAGACAAAAAAGAACAGAGTGAAACTAACCAAAAAAATGCACAAAATAGACAAATCGTACCAGTTACAGGCTCATTTGGCTTCGATGTAACAAATAATGGAAAACAAGTTACACGCGCTTCGATAGCAGTTGCTGCAATGCATGAAAACATTTTCTGGTTTAGATCTTTTTTCTGTCTACCCAATCTTTTTAATACGTCACAATTCTTTTCTCAACAATTGCCAAAATTTTCTATACAGAGCAACAATATACTATTTGGTGTCATTCCAGCGCTTGACGCTGGAATCCAGGAAAAAAGAAACATGGATCCAAGTAGTCAAGCTACTCGGATGACAGGGGGTAGTATAGAAAATCCAATACCTCAAGAAGCAGAACAGAATGTAGGTAAAACTACTTCGCACACAGAGTATTTTAAAGCTAATAGAAAAAAATCGAAAAAGCAATCTCAAGAACTACCAGAAGAAGAAAAACAATCTACCATAAAACAAGCACGAAATGATGCTAGAGTAGCTATGATAGATAACCAAATTGAGCACAGGGGGAAAAAACTCGATGAAATATTTATTGAAGTGATGAGTGGATACAAAAATCAAGATCCAGAAACATTTTGCAATATTTTCAGCTCAGTATTCAATATTGTTTACTTTCAAGATAAACAATTACATGAAATATTAGAGTCAGGTGAGATATCAGAAGTATTAGAAATACCACAACCAGCTGGCAAGTCTTTTTTTCCAAAAGAATATTTACAAAAGCAAGTATATAGAAAAAAAGAGCAATTGCTCAAATTAGTTTCAGGTGTTTATATACAACAACCTTCTCCACAACATGAAAATACTCCTCATAAATCTACAAACCCTTTACCAATTAAAGATCTTTCACCAGCAACAAATGAAGCTAAAACTCTACCACCTACTAACATTACACTCAAATCATCATTAAAAACTGTATTTTCCTCAAAAAAGGCTTATTTTTGTCTATTTATAATAGTAGCATCTGCATCAACACTTTGCTTATGGCATTTTCCGTTAGGAAAAGTGTCAATGTTAAAAGGATTAGTGCCACCAGAAAAAAGAGAAAGTATTGGGTTAGCATTGAACATAGGACTACCAATATTAATCGCGCTGTGTATTTTGAATTTAGCTCGCTTTATATATTCTGAATATTCTATAGAATCTGTTAAGCAAGTAAGTGAAAACGATCCCCTTTCTCACGCCTATAGCTAGTGCAGGCTCAGTTTTTCTACGTCATACCGCCGCGGTATCTCTAGATCCCGCTAACAAGCAGCGGGATGACGATTGTCGTTTAGCTACAAACGTTAAGAAATTTACCAAACGGAAAAAAAGGCAAAAGAAGCCCCGTGGTTGGCTAGTTACTTACATTATACTTTCAAGTATGGCGTTTTTTTATTCTAAACACTTAATAACCGCGATTCAGCTGCTTTTAAATGCAACTAATCTAAATTATAAACATTAAGAAATTTACTAAACAGAAAAAAAGGCAAAAGAAACCCTAGGGTAGCTAGTTATTCACTATCCATTTTTTAAGTTGGCGTTTTTTGATGTTTTAAATGCTTTATAAGCGTATTTCAGCTTGTGTAGGTAAAAACCTAGAAATTTGATAAAGACATAAGGTGCACATAGTGCAAAAAATTAAACATGAGACGCCAAATACGTTGAGTTTTTTTGTCATTTAATCTGTACAGAGAAGATAAATAAATAGCTTCAGTTTCATGATAAGGGGGCTGGCGAAGGGTGTCAAGTAAGTTTTTTCGTTTCTCAACGCGCTGCCAAAAACTATGCAAGAAGTCTATTGAAATCGCGTATATCGATCGTTGTAAAATCACACAATTGCTCTGTAGAGCTATGTCCTGTAATAATTACTATACCATTTTGCTCAGAGCGTATTGAGATTAGGTTCAGCACTAATTCACACGTCGCACTATCAAGATTACAAAATGGTTCATCTATCAGCCAAACGTTTGCATTAGAAATCAAGAGGCGGGCAAGCGCAACTCTTCTTCTCCAGCCTGCAGAAAGTTCGCCATATCTAATATTAAGTACAGGCTGTAACTGCAAGCAACAAACAGCTGCCACAATCAATTCCCTAGTATTTCGTATTCCTGCCCAGAATTCTATGTTTTGAGTAACAGTTAAGCTATCCTTGCAGGCATTTTTATGCCCTACGTAGACCATAGAAGGTATATAGGATTTTGGATCATCATATATGTCTTTTCCGCAGTGCCTTATATTGCCTGATACCGGCGGCAAAAGTCCAGATAAACTTCTAATTAAGCTGGTTTTACCACTACCATTTGGACCAGTGATTAGAATCTTTGATTTTGGCTCAGCTTTAAAGCTAAGATGTTTAAATAATACTTTGTTATTACGAGCGCAGGATAAATTTTCACATTCAAGCATGGATTATCTGCCCTTCCCCTTATGTTTACCTTGAGTTGAAGCCTGAGCTTTTACAAACAGCTCCCAAAATCCTTTCTGGCCGCCTTCTCTATGTATCAATTGTGCAAAACGCTGCATTAAACCATTACCCATCATAACCATCTTTGTCCATTTACCTACCGGTTTTGCTATGTCAACTATTTCTGGATCTTCTTTATAAACTTGCACATCTTTTTGTTTCTCGCGTAGCGTTTCTTGTTGTTTCAGCAACTCTTTTTGCTTATTTTTTTGATATAATTCATTGAATTTTCTGTCTTCTTCCCACTCCTCTTTAAAAACTTTTCTAGGAAATATGATTTTTCTAATGCGATTTTTGTATATTTTTCTCAAAAAGAGAAATACTGTAGCTACAGCAAGTAACGTTATGCTATATATTATGATCTGTGCAAGTGGCATTTCCTGTATCTAATTCATTAAAAATACCCTTATTATTATACCATAATTATAGAAATTGTGCAATTTTTTTGCGGGTAAAGACAGTATAAAAGTAATACTGCTCTATTTCGTAAATTGGACAAATACAGCTACAGATCAGGTCTTCCTACGTCATACCGCCGCGGCGCTAACACGTAGCGGAATGACGAGTTTTACGCTTATCAAATTATAGGTAAACCTGAATTACTTTAGCTATACCCGAATGAATGGGCTTGTATGTAGTAAGGTTTATTTCTATACTTTTTAAAGAATTTTGAAGTGAAACAAATATGAACTGCTACAAGACTCACACGTGTGAAGAATTAAGGAAGAACGACGTAGAAAAGGAAGTTACCCTCTCTGGATGGTTATACCGTAAGCGCGACCATGGTAACCTAATCTTTGTTGATTTAAGAGACTTCTATGGAATCACTCAACTAGTATTTAATAATGACAAAGACTTTTTTGATGAGATCTCAAATTTAAAATCAGAAAGTGTAATCACTGTTACAGGGATAGTCAAAGCTAGAACTGAAGATACGATAAACACCTCTATCGCAACCGGGGAAATTGAGGTTGTAGTTAGCAATTTGCACGTTGAATCGGAAGTCGAGTTCCACCGTGATGAAGAAATAGCGAAAGAAGAGAGAAGTATATTAGCGAGCATTGCTGGCGAACAAGAATACCCAGAAAATATGAGATTTAAATATCGGTTTCTTGATTTAAGGCGTGAAAAAGCCCGCAACAATATTATTCTGCGCTCACAAATTATTGCAGAACTCCGCAAGCTCATGATAGAGCAAGGGTTTTTGGAAATTCAGACTCCAATACTTACTGCTTCATCTCCTGAAGGTGCACGTGATTATTTGGTGCCAAGCAGACTAAATCTTGGTAAATTTTATGCATTGCCACAAGCTCCACAGATTTTTAAGCAATTGCTTATGGTTTCAGGGTTTGATAAATATTTTCAAATTGCACCGTGTTTCCGTGACGAAGACGCAAGGGCTGACCGTTCTCCGGGAGAGTTTTATCAGCTAGATCTTGAAATGTCTTTTGTGACTCAAGAAGACATCTTTCAGATTATTGAGTCTACCTTATATAAAGTGTTCGCTAAATTTTCTCGTAAGTCTGTTGATAAAGATTTTCCACGTATTACATATAAAGAGGCAATGCTCAAATATGGTTCTGATAAGCCAGATCTGCGCAATCCACTATTAATCAGCGATGTTACAGAAATTTTCCGTGATTCAGGGTTCAATATTTTCAAAAGCAATATTGAGCGTGGTATGGTAGTGAGAGCCATCCCTGCACCTAAAACAGCAGAGGAACCACGCAGCTTCTTTGATAAAAAAATAGAACATGCGCAAAAAGAATTCGGTGCTAAGGGTCTTGGATATATAACGTTTTATAAAGATGGTACTGCGAAAGGCCCAATTGCTAAATTTCTTGATGACAATAGGCTAAACCACATAAGAGAAATAACGAATGTAAAGCCTGGAGATAGTGTGTTTTTTGCTTCTGACAAAGAGAATGAGGCAGCAACAATTGCAGGAAAAGTGCGCACTCTTTTAGGGTCAGAATTAGGTCTTATAGATGATAATATCTTCAAGTTTTGTTGGATCATTGATTTTCCATATTTTGTGTATGACGATAAAAGCAAAAAAATTGATTTCTTTCATAATCCGTTTTCTATGCCACACGGCGGCTTGAAGGATTTAGAGGAAAAGAATCCACTCGATATCCTTGCTTACCAATATGATCTTGTTTGCAATGGAATAGAGTTGTCAAGTGGAGCAATTCGCAATAACAAACTGGACATCATGTATAAGGCCTTTGCCATTGCAGGTTATAGCCGGAGAGAAGTTGATACAAAATTCGGTGCACTTGTGCGTGCATTCAGATTTGGAGTACCACCTCACGGCGGAATAGCACCAGGGGTTGACAGAATGGTTATGCTGCTTGCTGATGAGCCAAATATTCGTGAAGTAATCTGTTTTCCTATGAACCAGCAAGGTGAAGATGTTCTAATGGGCGCCCCTTCCAAAGTGGACAATAAACATTTACGTGAACTGTTTTTGCAGGTCATTGAATGAAAAATTTTATAGCGAAGCAAATAGCATATTACATTATGGCAAATTGAAAATCATGAATAATATCCAAAAGGCAATACTATCAAGCATAATCTGCAATATGATTATATGGTATGAAGTAACTCTGTTTGGAGTTTTAACGCATATAATAAGCAACGTTTTTTTTCCTTCAGAAAGTAATTATTTAAGCACAATCAAATTTCTCGGTACCTTTGCAGTTGGCTTTGGATTTAGGCCACTTGGTGCATTTATTTTTGGCTACATTGGAGATAAATCTGGTAGAAGGAAAGTTTTACTTACTTCAGTGATATTAGTTTCAATACCATCTACTGTAATTGGAGTTATACCTGGGTATAAAGAAATAGGAATATTTTCTTCTATACTACTTCTATTGTGTAGAATCATGCAAGGAATGGCAGCGGGTGGAGAAACAAGTATCAACTCAGCCTTTTTAATAGAGCATTCAAGCGATAAAAAAAATCTAGGATTTCTAGGAAGCATGAAACCTTTTAGCGGCGCTCTTGGTTCTCTTACATGCTTTGTAATGATAGCTGTTTGCAAAAAGTTTACAGGTGAAAATTATGAAATTTGGGGCTGGAGATTGCCTTTCTATTTCTGTTTCATTATGGGCATAATAGGTTTTTTAACAAGATATATAATGGAAGAGAGCTTAGCATATAAAGTGCACGATCAAAATAAAAGCTTATCTAATTCTCCATTTTTAGAGTTAATCAGGGACTATAAAAAAGCATTTGTGATAGCAATTGGACTTGGTATTGCTCAAAATGCAATCGTTTATTCAGCAATCATGTTTTACAACATATCTGTAAAAGAACTTATTCTCTCAGGCATCAATATTAAAAATGTAGTAAGGATTATAGTTGAAATTACATTTGGAGCGTCTGCAGTGCTGTTTGCAATACTGTCTGATAAAGTTGGAAGAAAAAATGTAATGATTCCTACATTAGTAGCTCTAGCTTGCGCCGGTTTGCCGGCACTTTCGCTATTATCATATGATAACCACTATATTGTAACGCTCACTTTTCTATTGATAAGCGTACCGATAGGTGCATCTTTTGGAATATATAATTCTCTTGTCTGCGAGTTATTTCCAACGAAAGTTAGGTGCACGGGCTTTAGCCTCGCAAATAACATATCTGCAGGAATTTTTGGCGGCCTTTCTCCATCTGTATGCATATGGCTTATAGAAAAAACCGAAACAAAACTTGCAGCAGGCATTTATCTTACTGCCTGCGCATTAATTAGCCTAATATCTGTGCTTCAAATCAAAGCCAAAGACAGAAAAGTTGATTGGTGAAATCGTTTCAGTCGAAAAATAGCGCTTCAATAGACTTTTCAATGTGCTTAGGAATAGGAGCGGTAATAGTGATTTCTTTATTATTTGGTAATTTTAAAGATAAAGAATGTGAATGAAGGTGAATTTTACTTGCTACTCCATCAATAAAAGCTTTTTTACCACCGTATTTACCGTCACCAAGAATAGGGCAATTTATATGAGCTAAATGTGCACGTAACTGATGGGTTCTGCCGGTAATTGGTTGTAATTTTAAATAAGCAACATTGTGTTTGGATTTTGCTATAATTGAAAAATGCGTAATGGCATTTTGAGGTGAATTTTCATCAACAACTACCTTTTCTTGACCAGAAATATATTTTTTCGCCAATGGATAGTCTATTGTTCCACTATCCTTGCTCGGTATGCCAGAAGTCAATGCTAAATAAGTTTTTTTTACTCTTCGTCCTTTAAATTCCTCCATAAGGTATCTTGCAACATTAGCATTGCGTGCGAATATTATCACTCCACTCGTATCTCTATCTAGCCTATGGACAATTTTAAATGTTTCTCCCTCTCTTATTTGGTCAAGCAAATCACTAATACTAATCTTTACTTTTACGCCACCTTGAACGATGACCCCTGCGGGTTTGTTTATAGCTAATATATATTCGTCTTCATATAATATGTTCTCTCTTAGCAGATTCACTAACTTTTCATTATATTTGCGATCAGAATTAGCGTTTTCAATATAATTCAAGTGCTTCAGCGTTATAGTTTGCCCAGAGTTTACTCTGTCACTAGACTTTGCTTTGCAATCATCAACTTTGATTAATCCTTTCCTTAAAGATTTTTCAATTACAGATTGCTTTAGATCAGGAAAGATTCTTCTGATGTACCTATCCAGCCTAACGTTATCGTCTTCTACTGATATGGTTTTTATATTCTCCATTACTTTATTTGGATGTATGCTAATATCAGCTGTTTGCATGACATAAAATAAAGTATAGCACAAGATATAAACTCTTCGGCTACATGTGCTATTTATTTAGTAGATTAAATATGAAGTTTAAAACTCTGCTATTAACTTCCTGTAGAACTAGTGAAAACCAAACTTGCTTAAGACCACTTAATTAGTTATAGTTGTAAGTTTGAGGTACAGTGAAATGACAGCTTTTGTCCCTTTGATCATTTTTTTAATCTTATACCTTGGAAGTGGTGCTTATTTTTCTTTTATCGGAACTGATAATCCACTTCATCAGGTTTCACCAGTAATATGCTTGTTACCAGCACTATTTTTTGCTGTCTCACGTGGTACAAATAAAATTCAACATAACATAGATACTGTTATCAAGGGCATGGGTGACAAAAATACCCTTACTATGTGCTTGATTTTTCTATTTTCCGGAGCATTTTCTGCGGTTACTCAATCAATTGGTAGCGCAGACACTGTTGCTAATTTAATTCTTAATTTCCTTCCAGCACGATTACTACTTCCTGGAGTATTTTTGGCTTCTGCTTTTATTTCAACTGCGATTGGTACATCTATGGGAGTTGTTGCGCTGATGGTACCTATAGCTGTTAATCTGGCAAAAAGTGGAGCTTTTGGTCTTGAAATAGGAACTGCAACTGTAGTAGGTGGTGCTGTATTTGGCGATAACCTTTCGATGATATCTGATACCACCATTGCATCTGTTTCTTCACAGGGAGCTTCAGCAAAAGATAAACTTAAAATGAACTCTAAAGTTGCAATTATTGCCAGCATTATAACACTCACCTATCTGGCAGTAATTTCAAGTAGTACAAAAATTATTTCTATATCAAATTTAGATTATTATTCTATAATAAAAATTATTCCTTACATTTCTTTAATAATCATGGGGCTGCTTGAAGTCACCACTTTAGTAACAATAACTGTAAACATAATTATTGCTGGTGTGCTAGGAATAACTTTTTTTGACTATGCTATCATTCAATTTCCTCATGACGTGTATGACGGTTTCAAAAAAGTAAACGAGATAATGATATTTGCTCTATTTATCGGTGGGTTGAGCCATATAATGTACAAACAAGGTCAAAAAGCGTTGCATAAACTCATCGATGAAAGCAATATCACAAAAACTAAAGCTGAATTTGTGATAGCAGGAATTGCGTCTATGTTTACTACCTTGGTTGCCAATAATACCATTGCTATTTTACTAAGTGGTGGCATTGCAAAAAGACTCGCACAGAAACACGATATTGCACCATACCGCAGTGCATACTTATTAGATGTTTTTGCTTGTGCTACAAAAGGTATCTTACCTTATGGTTCTCAACTATTGCTGGCAGGTAGCATCGCCTTTGTATCACCTGTTTCTTTATTAACACAGGTATATTACTGCTTTATTTTAGCAGCAGTTACAATAGGCGAAATAATCATCAACAGCAGAAAAGAGAAACATCGTGCGGCTGCAACTTAGAGTTTCTCTTTTTTTACCCATAAGGAACGGAATTACTTGACACCCTCCGCCAGCCCCCTTATCATGAAACTGAAGGTATTCAGTTATCTTCATCTGTGCAGATTAAACAGCAAGAAAACAACGTAGTTGGCGTCTTATTTTTAATTTTTTGCACTATGTGCACCTTATGTCTTCACAATATTTCTAGGTTTTTACCTATATAAGCTGAAACGCGCTTATAAGTCGTTTAAGACAGTATAGTACGCCAATTTGCAGGATTAGAGAGTGACAACTAGCTAACACGGGGTTTCTTTTGCCTTTTTTTCTGCTTAGTAAATTTCTTAAACATTTAAACAAAGGTGAGTTGCATTTAAAAGCAGCTAAATTGCAGTGTTTAAGACTTAAAAAAACGCCAATACTGAAAATAGACAATTACTAGGGCTTCTTTTGCCTTTTTTTTCGTTTGGTAAATTTCTTAATGTTTATAGCTAAAAGAGCCCAAGAGAGGTGTCATTCCAGTGCCCCTGTGATGTCATTCCAGTGCTTGACACTGGAATGGCTTTGTTGCATAGCACCTTAAGCAGTGATGGTTTACGACAAATTTATGTAATGATTTCAAATTTAGCCATACCAATATCAGTGAATTTGTTGAGCAAATAGCACTTAATTAGTAATTCTTTTTCACGATTTACTTCAGATTTATTCCTAAAGCTAAATCCAAATACTTGCTTCAACCTTGAGAAAAATCCTTCTATGTAAGATCTCTTTCCATAAATTGCTTCCTTTTTCCACTCTTTTACACCATCTTGTCCATATAATTTTATTAACCTAATAGCAGCATTTCTGTCAGACATATAATCTATTTTTGAATGTTCTGCTGCATCCTTTTTTGGTAGAACTTTTGTCTTTATATCGTATTTCTTACACAATTTATAAAGTTTGTGCCTATCGTATGCCCTATCTGCATATAATGCTTTTATTTTGTGCTGAAAATTAACTTCTTCAAGCAAATCGCAAGCTCCATAGTGGTCAGAGTAGACGCCATTACTGTATCTTGCAGCTATAGCTTTTTTACTATTCACACTTAACATAACATGTAACTTTCTTACTTGCTCGTAGCTTCGGTACTTTCTATCTGCACTGTTTTCCTTACTGTGGCCAGGAGTGTTACTGTAAATGCTGATACTTGTGCTATCTATGATAATTTCAATATTTTCCATGTTGCTTTTATCAACCCTGCAATCATTTATCTTAATATTAAGTTTTTTAAACCTTCTTGATGCTTGTGAATAGCTGATAACTGCCAAATTTTTTCCTATTTGTTGCAGATATCCTTTTATAAACCCCACCGTTTGTCTTAAACCAATTCTAAAAAGATTGACAATTATATGCACCAAAATTACGACTTTATCACTGTAAATATAGTTGCCGCCCTGCATTTTTGGACTATTTTCATACCAATTTTCGATAGCTTCATCGATGTAACGAAAAATATTTCCCCTTTTTTCAAGGAATTTGTTATATTCGTTTTGGTTACTGACTTTCATTTTCTGTGGCATATTTTTTCTTCAACAGTTAAATGGTTATTTATAATGAATTTTGTCAGTAGCCACCAGATTTTTTCGGTTGCTATGCAACAAAGCCCACTGGAATCCAGTTTTCCATATAATCTCATCGAAAACGTTGTAACCACTTTCTATGCTAGTTTGCTTGTAAACAAGCAAACTTTCCTGGATCCCAGTGTCTGGGCACTGGGATGACAGCTAGCCTGACAATCGTCATCCCGCTGCTTGTTAGCTGATGAGATACCGCGGCGGTATGACGGTTCGCGGTGGCATCCTCGTCATCCCGCTACGTGTTAGCGGCTAAGAGATACCGTGACGGTATGACGGTTCGTGACAGTATGACGGTTCACGGCAGTATGACGATAAGCTCGTCATCCCGCTGCTTGTTAGCGGCTAAAAGATACTGCGGCGGTATGACGTAGGACCGCTGTCATCCTGCTTTGTTAGCGGATGAGATACCGCGGCGGTATGACGGTTCGTGGCGGTATGACGTTAGCTATTGTGCTACACCTTTCCCCTTTCCCCTGAAACTAAAATCTATATACTTAACTTTAGGAACTTCAAAATACGATGCGATCTAATATTAGGCAGTTATTTTACTATATAAAGCCTAATCTATCTTATTTCATCATAGCTTTTATTGCAGTTTTATTTTCAGCCTTAACGATCCTCCTCTTTGGCAGAGGCTTAAGCAATATAATTGATTCTGGTACAGAGCACGATTTTACTACCAAACTATTAGTTGCAATACTTATAGTTTTAGCCATTTCTCTCACTGCATTTACTCGGTTATATTTCATTGGCATTGGCAGCGAGAAAGTTATCGCAAGAATCAGATATGACTTATATAGCAGTATCACTGACTTGCAACCAAGTTTCTTTGAGAACACAGGCGTACAAGATGTTATCTCAGCGTTGATTACTGATACCTCTATGCTGCAATCAATAATAAACAGCAGCTTACTAACCATATTACGAAATTTTGTGATTCTGATTGGTAGTGTTGCCATGTTATTATATACAAATATACAACTAACTGCGTATGCAGTCGCAATAATACCTATACTACTCATTATCATGACCTCACTTGGAAAAAAAGTGCGTAGCTATGCACGCTTTGCCCAGGATAAATTAAGTGAGCTTGCGTCATTTAGTGAGGAAAATTTTCGATCTATAGTGACTATCAAATCGTTTGTACTCGAAGAAAATGAAAAAACCCGTTTTAAGGAGTATTTAAACTCAGTATCAAAATCATACGTAAAATTAGTACTCTTGCGTGCTATTCTAGTAACTCTAGTTATCACGTGTGTGATAGGTTCACTAGTTGTTTTGCTCTTTTTTGGTATTAAAGAAGTCTTAAGCAATAATATAACTATTGGAAAACTCTCCTCATTTGTGTTTTATTCAGCGCTCGCAGCAGGAGCTATAAATAATTTGAGCGATAATATCAGTGATTTACAACGAGGTCTTGGAATAGTAGAGCGTTTATTTGAATTTAAAAATATGAAAAGCTCTATAGCAGATCCCGACGATCCTATAAAAATTTGTAGTGTTCAAAAAGGAATTTCGTTTAATGGCGTAACATTTTTTTATGCTGATAAGCCAGCATTAGATAACGTATCATTTTCTATAGAGGCAGGTCAAGCAGTATCAATTGTTGGACCATCTGGCAGTGGTAAAAGCACCATTTTAAAGCTTCTGCTCCGTTTTCATGATCCAAATAAAGGTAGCATTACTATCGATGGGCACAATATTAAGTCAATTGCGCTAAATGACCTCAGATCGTTGTTTGGCTTAGTGCCACAAGATCACATGATATTTTCTTGCTCAATAATGGAAAATATACTATATGGCAAACCGGGTGCTGAATATGAGGAAGTAAGGCAAGCAGCTATCGGTGCTTATGCGATGGAATTTATTGATAAGCTGCCTGATAAATTTGATACATTTGTAGGAAAAAGAGGGTTAAAACTTTCTGAAGGACAAAAACAACGTATTGTAATAGCAAGAGCCATACTCAAAAACCCTCAGGTTTTAATACTGGATGAAGCAACCTCCGCACTTGATTATGAAAGTGAAAACCTCGTGCAAAAAGCATTGAGCAAGTTAATGCAAAACAGAACAACAATCGTAATTACACACAGATTATCAACCGCACTTAAAACTGACAAGATTATAGTAATTAATCATGGAAAAGTAGAAGAAGTAGGAACTCATGACTCTCTAATGAGTAAAGACGGGCTATATGCAAAACTGGCGAAGATACAGTGGAATTGAAAGAAAATTTAAATCATACCGTTAGTTGATATGCTAGATTTATAATCACAATTATTAAATCTTTAATTATTGTGATTTATAATAACATCATAGTATTTTTTTAAGGATTATTATGTTTTCTCATTGCAGTAATTTACCAAAACTACCATTTACGGGTTATAATTTGCCAGCTTTACCAGCACCAGTATCGAACTGTGCACAAGCTTGTGCACCTGCATACGCACCTTGTGCTACTAATTCGTGCCACAATCATTTTAACTCATATCATAACTATTATGACACATGTCATAATCCTTGTGATGAATTTGGGTTTTTTTGCTAGAGGATTGTTTTTAAACAACTCATAAACGCATGTCTAGCTATACATGCTTCCAAGAGCACATGGTTTCCCATGTGCTTCACATTTTGCTTGAAAATATAATAAACAGGTGCTTACTTATTATTCACAGTAACCATATATTACAATTTATTTCAGCAACACGACTAATTTGACTACTGACAGCTTCTTCTTGGAATCTTATCATTATTCTACCATAGTAAAACTTTTAACTCTAATATCTGCTACATTAAAGTCGTATTTTGAAATGTACTGTAAGTTAAGGACTTTGTGTATGCTAATTTTAGTCTTTAAATTATTATTATTTTAACTATTATATACTATAATTATAGTAATTTTTAATTACTAAGGAAACTATTATGAACTACAATCTTTTTTCACAATCATACGCTTCTCCATACACGGCTTACACCTCTGAACCACGAAATTGTGCACACGTGCATCCGTGTATTCCTACACATACAACTTGCACTCCCAAACTATGGAACCACCATCCTTGCTTTGAACCATGCAACCCTACCACCATTAACATACGTATACCACCTTGTCCACAGCCTGAACCTAAACCTGAACCTAAAGAACCAATTGACTTTTCAAAGCTTGCAATACTAATCAACCCAGTTACTGGCGAGATTCTTGATGCCACTACTAAGGAATCTACTGGTAAAAATTTTAAAGAATGTCAAAAAATTATAGAAGAAACTAAAAACGATCTTGAAATTGGCCCAAACAATAAACTCATAGGAGGATGTGATAGCGATGCTTCATGTAAAGCTTGTGTGGATGCAATAAATTCTTCCATATCAGATTCACGTAAAGTAACAGCATTTTTTTCTGAAGAGATGTCAGTACCAGAAGATACTTTTGAAGTTATTTAGGAGCACTACAGAGGTGGGTATTCACTGCACCTCTACTTATTAATTAATTTTTAATAATCATGACTTACCAATGGAGGTATACTATGTTAAAAAATAACCTTTTTTATCCATGTCAACAGGGTAAAAGCTATATACATCACCGACCACTTAGAATATGTGATACTAATAATATGCCGCTGGTAATCAACAAGGATAAGACCGGTGGATGTGATAAGAATGCAATACAGAAGGAGATAGAAGGTAAAATAAAGGAAAATGTTAAGAATGAACTGAAGAAAGATCTTAAGTGTGAAATTGATGATAAGACTAAGGGTGAAATAAAGGAAAACGTTAAGAATGAACTGAAGAAAGACCTTAAGTGTGAAATTGATGATAAGACTAAGGGTGAAATAAAGGAAAATATTAAGAATGAACTGAAGAAAGACCTTAAATGTGAAATTGATGATAAGACTAAGGGTGAAATGAAGGAAAATATTAAGAATGAACTGAAGAAAGACCTTAAATGTGAAATTGATGATAAGACTAAGGGTGAAATGAAGGAAAATATTAAGAATGAACTGAAGAAAGACCTTAAATGTGAAATTGATGATAAGACTAAGGAGGAAATGAAAAATAAAATAAAAGACGAAATAAAGGATGAGATAGATTGTAAATGTGATAAGGATGCAATACAGAAGGAGATAGAGGATAAAATAAAGGACAAGTTGAAAGAATTTATTAAAGATACTGTAATTGAGGAAGTCAAAGGTAATATTGATAAAGAACGTCCTCCTGAAGATGGTATTATTATTATGCCTAAAGTAATCACTCCAGAACACGCTATAATTAACAAATGCGGAGCTTACTCTGGCTATTATAAATACTCTCCTGAGAATCAGGTAGGTCATTATGCTTTTAATACATCAGATATACTAAAGAAACTGTATCCTGAGATGTTTGATAACCCTAAAATTATGGAACACATAAAATCAGATGCAAATGCTCCATATTCAGCACATAATTTTAAGCTTGCTTTTTCAGATGATATTAACTATGCGTGGGGTAGCCCTAGCAACATGTGGTGTAAAAAGTGTACAGAACTTCCCAATGACTCCGTTTGCAAGAGTGACACAGAGACTAAAAGTCTTTGTTATTCTGCAAAGAGCAGTTACGACACTAAAGAATATAGCAAAAACTTCTTTAATGAAGAATGTCCTAACCTTGTTAGTAAACCTATTCAAATGGGATCGGAAGAACAAAATATAATTACGAAGCAGGGTATGCCGCTGTTGCTTGTTAATTACAAAACAGGAAAGATAATAAATAAAGATGGTGAAGAAACTGATCAGCATTATGCTGTATGTCAGCGTTACCTTAAAGATGATGGTAGACCTAAATCGATAGAGGATTGTGGTAATGGTGAAGCCTGCAAGAAGTGCATTAAAACACTGAACGAATCCATTTGGGATGCTGGAGATAAAACGATTATATTAAAAATTCCTGCGTTTAATGACCAGATGCTCAAGTCCGATATGGCAACAAGTGCAACAAGTATATATGAAAATGAGAACAATAACGCTTCTTATTATACTAGCAATAACGACTTAATATAAACCATAACTTTTCTGGGTCTTTCGACCCAGAAAAGGTCGCCTTACACCAAACAAAGAATAGAGATAAGATAAACCTTCAACTAGCCCCACTTATTCGCTATATTGTTGGAGGTTTTCATAGTTTTTCTAGTTGATGAACATTTTTAAACAGGTTTCCTCTCTAATTTCCAGCAAATTAAATGAGTTGAAGCAAAGGGGTGTTATAAGCACGAATGCAACAAACTTTATCGTAGAGCCTCCAAGCAATAGAGCGCATGGAGATATTTACACAAACGTTGCCATGGTGCTTGCAAAGCATGAAAAGAAGAATCCCATTGAAATTGCAGAGGTTTTAGCCAAAGAATTTGAACTTTTTGATGAAGTTGCAAAAGTGGAAATAGCAGGCCCTGGTTTCATCAACATGCACTTAAAAATAGAAGTGTGGCATGGAATTTTAAAACAAATAAATGAGCTAAAAACAGAGTTTGGTACCCTAGATATAGGGAACAATCAGGCCATCAATGTTGAGTTTGTATCTGCAAATCCAACTGGTCCACTGCATATTGGTCATGCAAGAGGGGCAGTATTTGGTGACGTTCTGGCAAATTTATTGAAAAAAGTTGGTTATAAAGTTACTAAGGAATACTATATTAACGATGCTGGAGCGCAGATAGATACACTAATAAAGTCAGTATATTTGCGGTATAAGGAAGCTCTGGGAGAAAAAATCAGTATAGAAAAA
The DNA here is from genome assembly GCF_048537595.1 of Wolbachia endosymbiont of Rhagoletis indifferens. Lineage (NCBI taxonomy): Bacteria > Pseudomonadati > Pseudomonadota > Alphaproteobacteria > Rickettsiales > Anaplasmataceae > Wolbachia > Wolbachia endosymbiont of Rhagoletis indifferens. Next base: position 247,764 of record NZ_CP175923.1, read on the forward strand.
GGTTTATACCCAGGTGAATATTTAAAACCGATAGGGGAGGAGCTGGCTAAAAAATATGGCAAAGAGCTTCTAAAAAAGCAAGATAATCAGATAATTAGAGACTATACTTTAAGTTCTATCTTAGAACTCATAAAGGAAGACATGAACTTACTTGGAGTAAGTCATGATGTTTTTACTTCAGAGTATGAGCTACAAAAAAGTGGCAAAATTGAAGAGAGTATAAAGATATTGTCTGACAAGGGTCTAGTGTATGAAGGGTACTTGGAGAAACCAAAAGGCAAAGAAAGCGAAAATTGGACTTCCAGAAAAGAAATGTTATTTCGCTCTACAAAATTTGGTGATGATGTTGACCGCGCACTGAAAAAAGAGGACGGCAGTTGGACTTATTTTGCCTCGGATATCGCTTACCATTTTGATAAGATATCACGTGGTTTTAACAATATGATCTTAGAGGTTGGTAGTGACCACGGCGGTTATGTCAAAAGGCTCAAAGCAGTCGTCTCTGCGCTGAGTGATAATCAAGCAAAAATAGAGGTAAAACTGCATAATATTGTGAATTTTTTTGAGAATGGCAAACCTGTTAAAATGTCCAAAAGATCAGGAAACTTCCTCACAGCAAGAGATGTAGTGGAAGAAGTTGGCAGGGACATAACTCATTTTATAATGCTAACACGCAAGAATGATATGGTCTTGGACTTTGATTTTGCTAAAGTTAAAGAACAGTCAAAAGACAATCCTATTTTTTACGTGCAATATGCGCATGCTCGTGCTCATTCGTTAATGCGTAATGCTCCAAAAGAGCTCCCAACAGCAGATCCTTCACTTTTAAAGACCGATGGGGAGCTCTTCCTCATAAAAACCTTAGCAAAGTGGCCAGATGTGGTAAAAATTGCAGCAAGGCTTTATGAGCCACACAGAATTACTTTCTACTTACTTGAAGTTGCAGAAGCGTTTCACGTCCTATGGGGGTATGGCAAGAGTGATTTAAACATGCGGTTCATACTGGAAGACAACTTAAACCTCACCGCTGCAAGAATGTTTCTCGTACAAGCCTTAGCGCACGTCATCGCTTCTGGACTTTCCATCTTTAATATAGAACCTTTGGAAGAGATGAGTTGACTTTTTTTGTGCAAGATTGTTTTTTCAACGAATAAAGGAGTTGACAAAATTAAGTAAAAATGTTATAGTTTATAGTAGTATTTTTTGGTTAATATATGGCTCACAGTCAAAAAAAGCTCAATGTTAATGTAAGTTTTGACAGTAAATTGGCTCAGTATCTTACAGAAATGGCAGAGATTCAAAATAAAACTATCCCTGAAGTTTTAGTAGATTTAGTGGAAGAAGAGTTCGAAGAAGATGTAGAGCTATCCGAAATAGCTGACGATCGCCTCTCTGAAGGTGAAGAAGAAGTAGAGGATGATGAAAACATCTGGAAATAAAACTTACACTATAAAATTCTTAAAAAATGTTATTGAAAAAGAAATTCCAGCTCTTCCGGCAAAGATTAAATTAATGGTTCAGGAGGCCATAAAGAAACGCCTTACAGTTGATCCTTTTAATCTAGGAAAGCCTTTATGTCATAGCTTTAGAGGGCAATATAGGATAAGGGTTAGCAACTACCGTATAATTTACATCATAAATCATTCAGAACGTAAAGTACTTATTACTGCAGTGGGGCATAGAAAAAACATTTACAAACACAGAAGATTACACAATTAAAAATATAAGAAAGACCTCACCGCTGCAACTCGTACAAGCCTTAGCGCACGTCATTGCTTCTGGACTTTCCATCTTTAATATAGAGCCTTTGGAAGAGATGAGTTGACTTTTTTACTTTATGTGTAATAGTTAAAGTATTATTGAATTTGTAGGTAGAGCTATGGCAATAAAACATGAAGAGTGGAAAAAAATATTAAGTGCCGTTAATGACGACAAGGGTTTAAATAAAGATAATATAGTTGAAAAAATAAAAGGGAAATTAAAGGCAGAAGGTAAAGGTGAATATGAAAATTGGGAAAGGGCCAGTTTTGATGTAGATTACCTATTTGAAATTAAAGATGATACACTAATAGCATATGATCGATTTACGTTATTGCATTTAGCTGCTGAAAATGGTCATGCAGATGTAGTAAATGCTCTAATACAAAACGGAGCAAATGTTAATGCAATAAGCAAATCGGGAATAGTTCTCTTATGTTACGCTATTCAGCATGGTCATATAGATATAGTAAATGCTCTAATACAAAATAGAGCAAATGTTAATGCAAAAGATCATTTTAAACATACTCCCCTACATGATGCTGCTGACAAAGGTTATATAGAGATAGTAAGTGCTCTAATAGATAGAGGAGCAGATGTTAATGCAGAAGATGGTTATTTAAAAAGTACTCCTCTACATAATGCTGCTGAATATGGTCATATAGATACAGTAAAAGTTCTAATAGCAAAAAGAGCAAAGGTTGATGCAAAAGATATAGATGGATACACTCCTTTACATTGGGCTTTTAGAAATGGTCATACAGAGATAGTTAAAGTTCTATTACAAAGCAATGCAGAAGTTGATACAGTAGATGAAAATAAAAAAACTCCTTTGCATTGGGCTGCTGAAAAAGGTTGTAAAGAAATAGTAAGTGCTCTAATAGAAAAAGAGGCAAATGTTAATGCAAAAGATCAAGATGGATGGACTCCTTTACATTGGGCTACTAGAAATGATCATATAGATACAGTAAAAGTTCTAATAGCAAAAAGAGCAGATGTTAATGCAATAGGGGAATGTGGTGATACTCCTTTACATTTAGCTGCTGAAGAAGGCTGTACAGAGATAGTAAAGGTTCTATTACAAGCAAAAGGGATTGATATTAATGCAGCAAATGAATTTGGACAGACTCCTTTACATTTAGCTGCTGAAGAAGGCCATACAGAGATAGTAAAAATTCTAATAGAAAATGGAGCAGATGTTAATGCAATAGGGGAATGTGGTGATACTCCTTTACATTTAGCTGCTGAAGAAGGCTGTACAGAGATAGTAAAGGTTCTATTACAAGCAAAAGGGATTGATATTAATGCAGCAAATGAATTTGGACAGACTCCTTTATATTTAGCTGCTGAAGAAGGCCATACAGAGATAGTAAAAATTCTAATAGAAAATGGAGCAGATCCTTTAATAAAGGATGAACATGGTAAAACTCCAAGAGACTTAGCTCAAGATGATGTTATAAAGAAACTTCTAGAGGAAGCAGAAGAAACACAACTGGGAAAACGAGCATTTAAAAAAAGCGTTTTTTATGGTGGTTTGACAGCATTATTAGGTGCTGCAATAGCAGTAGCACTTTTTGCAACCGGAACAATTGCAGTTGAGTTAATACCTATAGTAATAGCAGTTGTTGCAGTTACGGTGGCGGCACTAGCAGTTGGTGGTATCACATATATGATGTTAAAGCCTAGTACTAAAATAGATGAAGTGGAAGAAGAACAAGGCATAACTGGGGATGAGCGGAAAGCTTGATCTGCTGGATTCCAGTGTCAGCTACTTTCATGACATCATAGAGGCACTGGGATGACATCATTCTTGACCCCTATATCGCAACGTTCGTACAGTTGTGAGCGGTACAAGTTTAGTCCATATACCTTCCAAGCATAACACGCTCACGAAACTTTAATGCAATAGCTTGATTTCTACTGAAAGACAGCATTATGCCAAGTGCAATGCTCGAAGATAAAAGAGAAGAGCCACCATAACTAAGTAGTGGCAGGGTTATGCCGGTGGTGGGAAAAACACTCAATGTTACCCCTATGTTTATTATGAATTGTGTGATGAATTGAATTGAGATACCAAGAATCACCAACAGATTAAGTAGTTCATTTTCCCTATATGCAACGTAAAGCAAGCGGGCGGAAATGATGCCAAATAACATCAATGTGGCTAAGCACGTAATCAAACCAAATTCTTCTGCTAAAACAGAAAACACAAAATCTGTATGACAATCAGGAAGAGAGGTTTTTACGCTACCTTCACCAGGTCCAACTCCAGTTAATTGACCTCTTTTGAATGCTTCTAATGATTTTGTGACTTGAAAGTTATCGCGCTGCGTAAAAAAGACAAAATTGTAAATCCTTTGCTTTATATGTGGGAGGCATAAGTAAGCTATTGTAGTTCCAGTTGTGGCCATTCCTATTATGCATAGAAAGTATAAAAATGGTATACATGCAATAAACATTTGACCAATAAAAGAATATGTTAAAAGCATGGACATACTGAAATCAGGTTGCAAAAGTAACAACACAAAAACTAACAGAAATATTATGATTGATATGTGCATTTTAAACTTCATTCCGCTGGCCAAGATACTAGCTATAACAACAGAAAAAAATGGCCTTACGAACTCAGATGGTTGAACTGAAATTTTGACAATATGTAACCATCGTTTCGCACCTTTTACCTCTATACCAAGTATTATCGCAGCTGCCACTAGAATAGTAAATAAAATGAAACCTGCGAATGAGAGGTTAAGTATAGTTCTTGTGTTGAGAAAAGAAAATGTTACTAAGGTAATCAGTGATAGAACTATATAAATTGTATGGCGCCGTATAAAATAATCCTGTGGTAGAGAAAGACGCTGCGCAATTACAGGGCTTGCTGAATAAACAAGAATGAAGCTTATAGTGAGCAAAAAAAACACTGGAAGGATAAGATAATAATCTAGGGTTCTATACCAGAGTTTAATATTCATTTTGTTCCAATGTGTAATGCCACTATTCCATAGCTCATATTATGAAACTCAACATTCTTAAAGCCTACCTCTTCAATTTCCATTTTAAAATCAGCCTGAGTTGGAAATTCTCTGATGCTCTTCACTAAATATTCATAAGAACTCTCGTCTTGAGCAACTATGCTGCCAATTTTAGGAATTACTTTAAATGAATATAAGTCATAAAGTTTGGTAAATATCTCATTTTGATAGTGCATAGGGGCAAATTCTAAGCAGATAAATTTTCCATGTGGTTTTAATACCCTGTGCGCCTCATTTAAAGCCTTCTTGCGGTCAGAAACATTTCGAATGCCAAAAGCTATTGTGCAATAATCAAATTCGGAGTCTTCAAATGGTAAACTTTCTGCGTTCGCACATACCCAATCAAAATTAATTTGGTTTGAATTTATAGCTTTATCACGTCCTCTGCTTAGCATATTCTGATTTATATCGCATACTGTAACCTTAGCACTTGGCTCTTTTCTTACTATTCTTATTGCTATATCTCCAGTTCCTCCAGCAACATCTAAAACCTTAGAGTTTTTTGTAAAATGCACACTATTTACCATTTTATCTTTCCATAATCTGTGCATTCCAAGGCTCATTATATCATTCATGGTGTCGTAGCGACTTGCCACGGAATCGAATACCTCTTTAACTAATTGTGATTTCTTCTCGATTTTTATAGTAGACATTACGTAAAGTCGCTCAACTCCTTTATAATTAGTAAAAATTAATTTGAATTAACATAAATATTAACGACAGGCCTTGAGCCTGTTAAAATCTTCTTCAGCGTGGTATGATGACCGAGTTAGTGGGCTTGATGCAACCACTAAGAAACCTTTGGAGTAAGCAATGTATTTATAATGCTCAAACTCTTCTGGGGTAACATACCTATCAAGTTTTGCATGTTTTGGAGTTGGTTGTAGATATTGACCAATTGTAATAAAATCAACTTCAGCACTGCGCAAATCGTCCATAACCTGAAGTATTTCCTCTTTTTTTTCTCCAAGACCAACCATAAGCCCTGACTTTGTGAAAACTTTAGGATTAATCTGCTTTACCATCTTCAGTAAATATAGTGAATGAAAATAGCGAGCTCGTGGTCTTATTTTTGCATACAATCTCGGCACTGTTTCAATATTGTGGTTATAGACATCAGGTGATGCAACAGCAATTGCTTCAAATGCTCCTTTCTTATTTAAAAAATCAGGAGTTAAAATCTCTATTGTTGTTTCTGAAGTTATCTTTCTAATTTCTTCTATGCACTTTATAAACTGATTTGCGCCACCATCTGGCAAATCATCACGATCAACAGAGGTAATGACAACATGTTTTAAGTTTAACTTTTTTATCGCTTTTGCTAAATTTTCTGGTTCATGAGGGTCTAGTTTATCAGGAATGCCAGTTGCAACGTTGCAAAATGCACAAGCACGAGTGCAAACAGAACCAAGAATCATCACAGTAGCATGACGTTTATTCCAACATTCACCAATATTTGGACATGCAGCTTCTTCACATACCGTATGTAAGTTATGCAGTTTAACGATGTTTAAAGTTTCATTGAATACTTCACCGGTCGGAGCTTTTGCTCTGAGCCATTGAGGTTTGCTATGCATCTGAAACGGCTAACTCTACCTCTTGCTTTACTAAAACTTTTTTCAACCTTCTTTTTATCTTCTGTGCTTTTTCACTTAGTTTGATCGTTCTTGTGTTGAGCAAAAAAGCATCTAAATCACCTTTGTAATCTATAGTTCTCAAAGTTCTTGTTGCCACACGAAATCTAAACTTTTTATTCAATAGATCACTTGTTAACGTAACCTTATGTAAATTTAAAAGAAAGGTACGCTTTGTTTTACGATTCGAATGTGATACCTTATTACCAAAAGATTTTTTTCTATTTGTTAATTCACAAACTCTACTCACTTCAATATACCAAATTATTCTATGTACTTAGATTACCTTATATAGTCAAATAGTCAATACTCTCTTGCTTAATTTTTATACCATATACTGCTTTATAGCCAAAAAATATCGTAATTTTTTCTATTATAAGAGAAATCATATGCTGAATTTCTAATGCTTTACTGCCATTTGTTACTACCAGATGCAATACACCCGAATTTATATTCTGTGCATATGAGATCTTTTTCGGTTTTGTACACTCTGCTATTTCTTTCCCTACTATATTTCGCCAGTTTAAAATCAGACGTATTTCATTTTTGCTAATCTTATTTTTCATGCATTTTAATGCGTAATTTTCAATTATAGACTTTAATTTTTTTGGACCGCTACGTTTGAGCATTTTTCTGTTTTGTTTCTAGTATAACTAAATAAGTAAGGTTTACTACTACATTGGATTTCCTCAGTGCCAAATCCAAGTAGCTAACACTGGGATGACAACCTTCTAACTACTTTACAAACCTCTAGCCTCACACCATAAAAGCAGTATTTTTATGTAACAATCTACCTTAACGTAGCACTTGTTAAGTAAGTCGTTCCATTCAAAAATTTTTGTTTTGCCTCATAATTAACCTTCTAGCTGTTTTAATTGTAATTAGTTAAATTATTATTAACCTGAGTGAATTTTAAATTAGATTTAAAAAGTACAGTATTGTCTAAAATGAATGATGTACGGTGTCCGAATTTTAGACTCCTTCTTTTTTGTTGTCATCCCAGCTGGGATCCATTTTTCTTTTTTTTCTGGATTCCAGCGGGCTTTGTTGCATCGCTAGCTATGATGGATTAAAGATAAAAAAGATGGAGAATATCAGTAGCTTATTATTCTGGTATTTATAACAAGAACGGTCAGTGAATACCTAAATTTGAGTAAAAGAAATTTCACTACCACTCACTAATCCGGCTAAAATTCAAGAATTTCAATGCTTTAGCTATTTTCAATAGAATTAAGTTTATTAATATAAATAATAAATTACTATTCTTAAATTTGATCAGATTGATTGCAAAAAAACAAGATTTTCAATAGGTTGCTTATAATCCTAACTATAGTTAGCCTTTCATAAGTAGCGATGCAACAAAGCCATTCCAGCGTCACGCGCTAACTTTTAATAGCGATAGTTATTTCTTATTTGTTAAGATCTTTCCTCAATCCAAGCTGCTTGAATGGCTTCGAGTATTTTCTCGTTACAGCGTTTTTCATCATCATCAAATTCCTCTAAACTCAAGACCTTTTTTTTAAGCTCAGTGAATCTGATACTAATTATATTCTCATCTGAAAATTTTTCCTCCAGAGCTTCTACAATATCTTCTATATCAAGCCATTTCATACTTTTTTGTATTTATCTGCTAAGTTAAATTGGTGCCCATGGGGAGACTTGAACTCCCAAGGTCGCAAAACCCACGGATTTTAAGTCCGCTGCGTCTACCGATTCCGCCACACGGGCTTTTTTTACCTATCTAGAGTAAAACTCTACTACTAAATTGACTTCCATGTCCGCTGAATAAGGAACCTCAGAATATTGAGGCGACCTCAAATATTTCACTGAATGCTCTTTACTATCTGTCTCCAAATAATCCGGAGCCTTGCGCTCTTGTTTTTGTTCAGCCTCTACTACTACAGGGATTTTTGCTGCCCTTTCTCTTATTTTTATTATATCACCTGGTTTCACTCGATAACTTGATATGTTAACCACCTTATCATTAACTGTAACGTGCTTATGAGATATGAGCTGCTTCGCTGCATAAATTGTTGGCACAAGACTAGAGTGGTATAAAACAGAACTTAATCTCGATTCTAAGATACCGATAAAATTATCAGCCGTATAACCCTTTCTGTTATAAGCATCTAAAAATGTACGTCTGAGCTGCTTACTTGAAATCGCATAGTAAAACTTAAATTTCTTATGCGCAGCAAACTGCTTACCAAAGTCGGATAACTTCTTGAATCCAAGAATACCATGTTGACCAGGAGGGTATTTCCTTTTGTTTACTGGGTCTTTAGCTCTACCCCATAAATTTACACCAAGTCTACGGCTAATCCTATACTTTCTAGTGATAACAGTTGTCATATAAAAACTCTCACGATTCAACTCTAGATTATTAAGGATTTTAGCACTCAGTGTCAACTTGTTTTTGCTGGTATAATCTTTTATACTTCATTTTTAAGTTTTTCTATGAATCATCTACCTTTGGAATCTATGGCAAACGCCATCCGTTTTTTATCAATTGATGCAGTACAAAAAGCAAACTCTGGACACCCAGGTATGCCACTTGGCATGGCAGATGTTGCAACTGTCTTGTTTGCTAAATATCTGAATCATAATCCTGATGATTCTAAATGGTTCAATAGAGATCGCTTTGTTTTATCAAACGGTCATGGGTCAATGTTACTATATTCAATATTATATTTGACAGGTTATATTAGCATAGATGAGCTAAAAAACTTCAGGCAAATGGGATCCAAGACCCCAGGTCATCCAGAGTTTGGCTTGACTTCCGGGGTAGAGGCAACGACAGGCCCGCTCGGTAAGGGGTTTGCCGCTGCTGTTGGCATGGCACTTGCTGAATCGATTCTTAAAGAACAATTTGGAGATAGCTTAATTAATCACTACACTTACGTGATGCTAGGGGATGGCTGTCTTATGGAAGGAATAAGCCATGAAGCAGCATCACTTGCTGGACATCTTAAATTGAATAAATTAATAGCCCTTTTTGATGATAATGATATCTCTATAGATGGCGCTACTTGCCTTTCCTGTTCTGATGATGTAGAGAAACGCTTCTTAGCGTATGGATGGAATGTTGACAAAATTGATGGCCATGATTTTGATGCCATATCCCTTACAATAGAGCAAGCAAAAAAGTCTGATAAACCTACGATGATCTGCTGCAAAACCATTATCGGAAAATTTTCAAGCCGTGCTGGCACATCCTCTGCTCACAGTGGTGCTTTTTCGGAGGAAGACATCAAACAGATGAGAGAAAAATTGGATTGGAACTACGAGCCATTTCATGTGCCAGAAGATGTGAAAAACGCCTGGAAGAAAACTGTTGAGAGAGCAAAACAAAATTACACGATGTCATTCCAGCGCGTGACGCTGGAATCCAGAAAAGAAGAAAAAGAATGGATCCCAGTGTCAAGCACTGGGATGACAGAAGAGAATGCTGGGATGACAGGGTATCATGCAGAACTTCAAAGACGGTTAGATAAACGTCTACCAGATAATATCGATAGTGTTTTGGCTAACTTGAAGAAACAAATACACGAGACAATGCCAAACGAAGCTACTCGATCTTCTTTCGGCATGGTAATGGAACTTTTAACTGAGTCTATGCCGGAATTAATCGGCGGTTCTGCTGATCTTACTGGGTCAAATTGCACTAAATATAAGCACATGCAGGTAATAGATAGTAATAATTATACTGGTTCTTATATCCACTATGGAGTGAGAGAACACGCTATGGCAGCTTGTATGAATGGTATGGCTCTTCACGGCGCGATTCTTCCTTATGGTGGCACTTTTTTGGTATTTTCCGACTATTGTCGTCCTGCTATACGTCTTTCAGCTCTGATGAAACAGCAGGTTATGTATGTCATGACTCACGACTCAATTGGAGTGGGAGAAGATGGCCCAACTCACCAACCAATAGAGCATTTAGCTTCTTTGCGTGCTATACCAAATCTATATGTTTTTAGACCAGCCGATGCAGTTGAAACTCTGGAGTGTGTTAGCATTGCACTCGAAAAGAAAGAATCTCCAGCACTGTTTGCGCTCTCAAGGCAAAACGTAAGTTACATGCATTCTGATATCGATCAATCTGCTAATCTATCGAAGTTTGGTGCATATATTTTGTGTGAATGTTCAAAAGAATTAAAAGTGACAATATTTGCTACCGGATCTGAAGTTGAAATTGCAGTTAAAGCAAGGGAGAAATTGCAGGAAAAAGGTATAGGTACAAGGGTTGTTTCTATGCCATGCTGGAGGCTTTTTGACGAGCAAAGCGATGAATATAAAGCGGCGATATTAAATAATGACAGCATTAAAGTTGCAATTGAAGCTGGAAGTGAAATGGGTTGGCATAAGTATATAGGTTCAAACGGTATATTTATTGGCATGAAAAGCTTCGGAGAATCAGCACCTTATAAAACACTCTATGAGCATTTTTATATCAGCGCTGATTACGTAGTAAAATGTGTGTGTGAGAAGTTAGGTTGCATTCAGTAAACCTCTTGCATAACCATATGAAAGCCCACTCTTCTTTGTCATTCCAGCACGTGATGTTATCCAAGATGATGTCATGCCAGTGCTTGACACTGGCATCTAGTTTTCTTTACAAATTCACCAAAAGTGCTTCATTCTATAACGCAAAACCCATACTCACCAAACCCAATGCATTACTTGCAATTAAGTTTCCTGGATCCCAGTGTCTGGGCACTGGGATGACACCTCTGGGCACTGCCGTCATAAAGGAACCAGTGTCAGCTACTTGAATACATACCACCATGTCATTCCAGCGCGTGACGCTGGAATCTAGTAAACCTCTGGCTATATTATGTCATTGTCTTCTGAACTACTTGGTGATTCTAATACAACTGGTTGTTCAGATTCGGATGATGATTGTGTTGGCTCATCAGACCCAAACAACCATGAAAAAAAACTACCAAAAAATGATGCAACTAATGAAAAAGGCTTCATAAGTATACTAAACAAACTACCAAAAAAAGAGCTCGCCTGTTCTTCTGTTTGTGTAGAAGCAACAGGATTTACAACGTTGTCTTGTACATCAGTTCCTTGTCCTGCACTGGTGGTGGGTTGTCCCCCCTGTTGTGTTTGTGGTGTTCCACTCCCCGAATTTACAGTTTTATCAGCTTCTTGCTTTGTAATGTCTGATCCTGATTGAGCATCACCTTCTTGTTTTTCTTTCTCTCGTGTACCAGCATCTTCCTCTGAATTTTCTTCATTGTCCGTCGATGGCTTATCCACTGAACCGTCGCCAGGGTTTTCTGCTGCTTTTAATAGAGTTTTTATTTCTTCGTTAGTAGTTAAATCGAAAGGAGTTTTTTCATCTTTATCTTTTACATTAATATTTGCTCCTGCTTTTATTAGAGCGTCTACTATTTCTTTGTTGTTATTTTGAGCAGCGAAGTGTAAAGGAGTCTTTTTTCCATATTTACCTTCTATATTAACATTGATTCCTTCTGCTCCCAGTAGCGCTTTCACTATGTCTATCTTGTTCTTTAAAACAGCCCAATGTAAAGGAGTCCATTCTGCAAGTTTATCTTTTATATTAACATCGATTCCTTCTGCTTTCAGTAGAGCGTTCAACACATTTATATCTATGTTGTCCTTGTCCTTTTCCTTTTTAGCAGCCAAATGCAAAGGAGTGTTGTTAAGTTCATCTTGTGCATTAACATCGATTTCTTTTGCGCCCAGTAGAGCGTTCAATACGTTTATATCTATCTTATTCTTTTTAGCAGCCAAATGCAAAGGAGTACTGTTACCTCCATCTTGTGCATTAACATCGATTCCTTCTGCTCCCAGTAGAGCGTTCAATACATTTATATCTATGTTGTCCTTTTTAAGAACAGAATGTAAAGGAGTATCTTTATTCTTATCTGCTAAATTAACATCGATTCCATCTTTTCCCAATAGGACTTCTACTACCTCTTTATGGCCCCTTACAACGGCCCAATGTAAAGGAGTCATGTTATCTCTATCTTGTGCATTAACATTGATCCCATTTACTTGCAGTAGGGCTTCTACTACCTCTTTGTTGTTATTTCGAGCAGCCAAATGTAAAGGAGTCTTTCCATTTTGATCTGTTGCATTAACATTTGCCCCTTTCTCCAATAGAGCTTGTACCTCCTCCTCATGACCCTTTTCAGCAGCAGCCTCAAGTAATTCAGCTGTGTTTTGTAATAGAGTTTTTATTTCTTCGTTAGTAGTTAAATCGAAAGGAGTCTCTCCTTTATTATCTGTTGCATTAACATTTGCCCCTTTGTCCAATAGAGCTTGCACCACCTGCTTATGGCCCTTTTCAGCAGCGAAGTGTAAAGGAGTCTCTCTTGTGTCATTTTCTGCATTAACGTCTGCTTTTTGCTCTAATAGATCTTTTACTGCTTCCAACTTGCCAAGCCTAGCAGCCAGATGTAGAGAAACCTTGCAATGTTTATCTTCTATGCTTAGGAATCTATCCCACACGTCACGTTCTCGAGAAAGGTCATAAGTAATAAAATCTGCTCCATTATCTAATAGAACTTCTGCTGTAGTAGAGTGATTATTTTTAACAGCCCAATATAAAGGAGTATGCAAATCTTCAACTGCGTTAACGTTTGCTCCTTCACTTATTAGATGCTTTACTTCATTAATATCACCACTTTTAGCAGCCTCAAGTAATTTAGCTGTGTTTTCTAATAGAGTTTGTATTTCTTCGTTAGCAGCTAATTTGAAAGGAGTCTTTCCATTTCGATCTGTTATATTAACACTTGCCCCTTTGTCCAATAGATCTTTTACTATCTCTGCATAGCCCATTTCAGCAGCGAAATGTAGAGAAGTGCTGTCATATTTATTTTGTGCATTAACATCGATCCCTTCTACTTGCAGTAGGGCTTCTACTACTTCTTTATGGCCATTTTCAGCAGCCCGATGTAAAGGAGTGCTGTGATGTTCATCTACTGCATTAACATTTGCCCCATTATTTAGTAAAACTTCTACTACCTCTTTATGGCCCTTTTCAGCAGCCCAATGTAGAGGAGTCTTTTCATTTCCATCTACTGCATTAACATTTGCTCCTTTACTTATTAGAGAGTTTACTTCCTCAATATTACCTTCTCTAGCAGCCTCAAGTAATTTAGCTGTGTTTTCTAATAGAGTTTGTATTTCTTCGTTAGCAGCTAATTTGAAAGGAGTCTTTCCATTTCGATCTGTTATATTAACACTTGCCCCTTTGTCCAATAGATCTTTTACTATCTCTGCATGGCCCATTTTAGCAGCAAAATGTAGAGGAGTGCTGTCATATTTATTTTGTGCATTAACATCGATCCCTTCTACTTGCAGTAGGGCTTCTACTACTTCTTTATGGCCATTTTCAGCAGCCCGATGTAAAGGAGTGCTGTGATGTTCATCTACTGCATTAACATTTGCCCCATTATTTAGTAAAACTTCTACTACCTCTTTATGGCCCTTTTCAGCAGCCCAATGTAGAGGAGTCTTTTCATTTCCATCTACTGCATTAACATTTGCTCCTTTACTTATTAGAGAGTTTACTTCCTCAATATTACCTTCTCTAGCAGCCTCAAGTAATTTAGCTGTGTTTTCTAATAGAGTTTGTATTTCTTCGTTAGCAGCTAATTTGAAAGGAGTCTTTCCATTTCGATCTGTTATATTAACACTTGCCCCTTTGTCCAATAGATCTTTTACTATCTCTGCATGGCCCATTTTAGCAGCAAAATGTAGAGGAGTGCTGTCATATTTATTTTGTGCATTAACATCGATCCCTTCTACTTGCAGTAGGGCTTCTACTACTTCTTTATGGCCATTTTCAGCAGCCCGATGTAAAGGAGTGCTGTGATGTTCATCTACTGCATTAACATTTGCCCCATTATTTAGTAAAACTTCTACTACCTCTTTATGGCCCTTTTCAGCAGCCCAATGTAGAGGAGTCTTTTCATTTCCATCTACTGCATTAACATTTGCTCCTTTACTTATTAGAGAGTTTACTTCCTCAATATTACCTTCTCTAGCAGCCTCAAGTAATTTAGCTGTGTTTTCTAATAGAGTTTGTATTTCTTCGTTAGCAGCTAATTTGAAAGGAGTCTTTCCATTTCGATCTGTTATATTAACACTTGCCCCTTTGTCCAATAGATCTTTTACTATCTCTGCATGGCCCATTTTAGCAGCAAAATGTAGAGGAGTGCTGTCATATTTATTTTGTGCATTAACATCGATCCCTTCTACTTGCAGTAGGGCTTCTACTACTTCTTTATGGCCATTTTCAGCAGCCCGATGTAAAGGAGTGCTGTGATGTTCATCTACTGCATTAACATTTGCCCCATTATTTAGTAAAACTTCTACTACCTTTTGATTGCCCCTTCTAGCAGCCCAATGTAGAGGAGTCTCTTTCAACTCACTTGTTGCATTAACATCTGCTCCTTCACTTATTAGACTTTTTACTTTCTCAATATTACCTTCTAGAGCAGTCTTACGTAATCCAGCATTTATATCTCTGTTTGAATTGCTCATCCCATACCTCCTGTAAAACTATATTGTTATGATAAAGTCGTTAATAATCTATGAGCTCTCACCCCCTGTAAAATTATATTATCATGATAAAGTCATTAATAACCCATGAGCTCTGGATCACGCAAATAATGGTTATTCCCTGTGTTTTTCAGTACATTTGAGCCGGCTGTACATAAGAACCGCAATTGTAGAACATGCTATTGTTAATAGTAAATTTGGTAAAATACCATAGCGAAAAAATTTTCCTACTATATATATTCCAATAGCCCCAAACATCATATTGCAGAATGAGAGGACTGCACTACCAAGCCCTATACCTTTGATCGTTTCTAAAGCAGAAGTTACGTTATTGCTTATTATTAATGCAAGTCCGATATTGGCTGGAATCCAGACGACTTGAAGAATTAATATATTCAACTTGTCCGCGAAATAAAAATATACCAATAAACTATCGGATATTATCGGTAACACCAAACCTATTATTAGCATTTTGCTAACCCCTATTTTTGGTACATACCTTCTATTAATTAAAGTTCCAATTATGTAAAATATGACTATGATCGATATGAGGTAGCCAAAATACTGTACTTCAATGCCCATCGATTCAAATATGAACGGGTAGTTAGCAACGTATGCCCAAAGCCACATGAAAGTTAATCCATGAATAATTGAAAACCCAAGGAAACGATAATTTCTAAATATTGATATATATTGCTTGAAGATATTAGTAGTTATGTTAGTTATACTGGTTTCATTTTTATTTACAGTGAGTGTTTCTTGTAATTTAAAGTAAATAAAAATAAGCATAGCAATTGCCGCAAGTGATATAATAAAAAACAAAAATTTCCAACTATACCCATGCGAAATTATATAACTGCCCACCACTGGAGCTATTCCAGGTGAGAGTGCCACTACCATATTTAACTTTGAAATTACTCTCGAGTATTCACTACCCGAATACATATCCCTTATTGCTGCATACCCAACAACACCTGCAACACCAGCCCCTGTTCCTTGTATGAAGCGAATTAGTATCAAGAGCGCAATACTGTCGGCTGTATAACACATGACACTTGCCAAAGTAAAAATTGTCATACCAATCAGCATCATTGGACGCCTACCATAATAGTCCGATAGTGGACCATAAATTAATCCAGATACCGCAAATCCAACTAGATTCAAGCTAATTGTAAGCTGCACTACACTGCCTTCTACTTTAAAATAATTGGCAATGCTTGGTAGTGCAACTGAGTATAGGTCAGTTGCCATATCGACAATTGCTACAGACAATATCATAATAAGAGAGATGATATTTTGCGAAAGAGCTGTTTTCACTTAATGATTTACTGGATTAAATATACTTAATTATAATATATTTTTTTCATTAGTATATTAATTTAACTACTGAAATTAAGGGTAGCTATTCGAGAAAAGGAGTTTACTCAGTATTGGGCTTCAAAACCATATATGTAGCTCCACCAATTGCTAACGCAGATGTTGTAATTGCAGCAACTGCTCCCACTATAGGCAGAAATCCAACTGTAAATACTGTTGCAAAGAGCGTTGCCGCTACAGTTGCACCAAGTGCTGCTGTTGATCCACCACTAACAATACCCCACTTGGTCGCATCATATTCTTGTTGTTTTATTTCTGCAACCCTAAAAATCTGTACCAAATTTTCGTCTGTAGCTAACTCTCTTGGAGTTTTACTATCAATATCCTTCGATAAAGGATTTTTCCCTTTTTCCAGTAAAGATTCTACTATTTCTGTACAGTCGTAAATAGCAGCTAGGTGTAAGGAAGTACTACCTTTTAGTAACTTGTGCGTCTTGCTTTCTACTACACATCTCACTAAATGCTCTACGACTTCTTTCATTCTTGGCTCTTCTTCCATTAGGCACTTAACTATTTTTGTGTGATTGTTATAGAAAGCAATATTTAAAGGAGTATCTCCGTTCTTATTTACTGCACTCAGATCTGATCCTTTTTCCACCAGAAGTTTTACTATGTCTGTATGACCATTGGAAGCAGCCAAATGTAGGAGAGTATCTCCGTTCTTATTTACCGCACTCAGATCTGATCCTTTTTCCACCAGAAGTTTTACTATGTCTGTATGACCATTGGAAGCAGCTAAGTGCAGGGAAGTATTTCCTTCTTTATCTACTACACTAAGGTCTGATCCTTTTTCCATTAGAAGTTTTACTGTGTCTGTATGACCATTGGAAGCAGCCAAATGTAGGGAAGTATTTTTGTTTTGATCTTTTATATCAATATCTGCTCCTTCTTCTAACAGTAATTTTGTAACATTTATATCTCCAAAATTTACAGCGAAATGTAGTAATGTAAATTCTTTTGGGCTATCTTTAAAAACATAATTTATATCGAACCCGCATTTTTTCCACTGATCATATTCATGCATCATGTGTTTTATACTATGACGTTCCTGCTCTAATTTTTTGAGCTCATTCTCATATTTCTTGAATTCTATATCAAATTTTGCTTCACTATATTTTAGACTATCACTATATTGCCTATATTCCCAATCGTAATCGGGTGTATTATATTCCAGTTTACCGTTATTAACATTATTACACAGTTCCTGTAATAACTCATTATCGGACTTGTGTTTTAGCAAATTTATCTTTCTGTTATAATCTTTATTCAATGACTGTATCTCTCTATTGTGATCGTAATTCAGCAGCTGCATTTTGTGGCAAATAGATTGACGGCATTCATTGATTTCATTTGACCTTCTTGTGTTATATTCTTGTAATTCATCTGCTATCGTTATAGCTACATCTTTACTATATACACTTGAATTACGCTCTATCTCCTGTAATATCGTTTCAAATTCGTTTTCTATAAAGCTTACCACACTATACCTCAAAATAAAAAAATATATTAAAATTGTACACATATTTAACGAAAATGCAATAATTTTAATATCGAACAATAAAGTCAGTGGATTATGAATCTCTCTAAAAAAATCTTTTTGCTTTATTTTCTTAGAAAATGAGTGAAGATATCAGCTACATGTTTTTAGTAAAGCTATAAAAGCAGGAGTTTCAATATCTTATCTTCAATTATTCAAGTTTAAGTTTAAATACTGAGCATCAGTTGTTCAGGACCTTTGCTTCCGTGTTATCCAATGAATCACCGTAAGTCACTGCTTTTAGGTAAAACTTTTTTCCCCTTTGCACTTCGAAAGATATTATTGAATCATCAAGTAGAACAAATTTTTCACCTGCGGTGTCTTTAGTACCTTCTTGCCCTCTAATTAGGTTGCTAAGCTTATATTTATTTTTATCTATGAGTTCAGCATTCTGGAATTTTATTACCTCTTTTCCAACTAGTGCTAAATTTGAGTTTGCAATTGGGCTCGTGCTTGGCAGCTTACCAAAACGTAATACTACTATAAGCCCCTCGTCGGTAGATTCCATTACATATCCATAAGTAGACTGCTTATTTGTGCTTGCGATAGGTTTATAATCCTTATCGTCGCCCGAAATAAAGAGTGTTGCTCCTTTCCAATTCTTTTCCTCATTAATTAAAGTAAAGCTTGCGCTATTACCTTTAACATACGGTAAATCTATCATTTCTATGATGGTTTTGCTGATGTGAGAAGGAGGGTATTCCTTCAGCATAAGTGACCTTGTTGAAGGAAAAGAGAGCTTATATATAGAGCGATCATAACCAACACCGCTTACTTGAATAGACATGCTTTCAAATTTCGTTTTTATAATTCTCACCGTATGCTTTTTCTCACCGTCTAAAATCGTTATTACATCACTTGGCGCAAGCCATGCATATTTTATCGGTAGCTTGAAATTGTATATATTTCTCTCTTGCCACGAAGAATAAAGTAAAACCTCAGCTATATTTTGTGCCTCCCCCTCCTCCATAATGAGCGGTATTTCAACTGTTATAGCAGTGCCTTGCTTTGGCAACTCAGCATATTTAACATCAATTGGATAGCCAAAATTGCGATTAAAATAAACGACGTTAACTTTATTGTTTAAATCCAGCTGACTAATATTAACAAGTTGCATCGACTTTGAACTGTTATTGAAAACCATTTCACCAATTGGTATTCCAGTCGTAACTGCCCTGCCCTTTTGGATAAATTTCAGTTTAGAGTCCTGTTCAACCACATCAAAAAAATAGCAACTTTGCAGCATTTTAATAATAGAACGTACGGGTTGCTGGTCGTTTATCACATATCCAGACAATAACCCTTTGACGCCACCTGTATCAAACTGATCGCTTTTTAAACCTGCTTTTTGTAATAGATCCGATAAAACATCGGAAATATTAAGCTGTGAAAGCTTTCCCTGAATCCAATGTCCTGTCTGCCAGTTATGGCAGTCAGCCCACACATCACACAAATTGGGAAAGTAAGGAAATGGCCTTGCATCCCATGCCCAGAGGAACATTTTTTCCACCATTTCTGAGCTTTGCCACTTCTTTAGTGTTCCTTCAATTGCAATTTTCTGTGAAAGAAAGCTCACCTCTCCGTTTGAATATCGTGGATATTTGCTCTCTATGCTGCCTTTGTCAACAAACACATTTGGCTCATTAGTGCAGCCGTTTATACTGGGAAATCCATACTCAGTAAACCATATTTTTTTCATTTTTGGTTGCCATTTTGTTTTACTACCACCGGGGTTTATGTGAGTTTCACTCCACCATTTCTCTATATTTTTCCACGCATACCTGCTGTCGTTATACTTTACTTTTTCAGGCTCAATCTTTGAGTAATCATAGAAATAATCATACCCCACTCCACTGCTCCAACCACCCATTACATCTTCCGCGGAATAACCAAAAGGAGGCTCTGGACCATCAGTCAGTGGAAAATAAGCATCTATGCCAACAACGTCGATGAACTGTGAAGACCACAGTTCATCCATATTATACCAACCATCATATGAATGGTATTCGCTCCAATCTGCGGCGTAGGTAACTGTTACTTCTTTTCCAAGATCAAGTTTTATTCGCTTTGCAAGCTTAACTAGCTCTATAACGGCAGGGTAATTCCCTTGTTCATCTCTAATTTTGGTAAGCTGCGCAAATTCAGAACCAATGATAAACCCTTCCACTTTAGTTTGTTTGGCAATGCTTGCATAATGCTCTATAAATTTGTTATATTGATTCTCAAAAAAATCACTTATATCCCCAGGGGTCCCGCTCAATCTTCCTCGCCACTCTTTGTTCTTTGTATCAAGTAAGGGCATCGGATAGAGTATTACCTTATAACCTCTGCTGTGTAGCTCTTCTATATATCTAGTCAACGCTGCATCACTAACTGTGCCACCATACCTTGGGTTTCCATTATCATCTTTTGAAATTAGCTGAGCATCATCTCTGGTACTACTTCCTACTTGCCAATCATCAGGTAATATTGCGGAATCATCTTGAAATTCAACCGCAGGATATATTTTACAATCTTTAATGTTCAGATCATTCACAAACCAATTGACTACTACCGATACCCACTCAATATTTGGTAAATCTTCTTTTAATTGATCCAAAGAAAGCATTGCATCGCTCTTTTTAGTGTGATTGTTATGATTTACCCTTTGTGCCAGCCCATATGGGATATATTGGTTGCTGCTTATTTTCTCTTGCGCGATTTTCTTCTGTATTTTTGTATCATATACAAACTCTCCTGAGCCTGGTATTATATTGATATTCCGAATATTTTTCGCTACTGAAAATTCATTTGACTTTAATGCAGTCCGCACTTCAAATGTAAATACCGGAACACGATTATTATAGTCTGCTAAAGGAAAATTCTTGATGACTATGTAAGATATTCCCCTATAAGCCGGCATACCTTCGATTGACGACATAAATGGATCAGGATTTTGGTCTTCTCTGCCGCTGTAAAAAGTATAATCTATTTCATCAAAGCTAAGTGATGTTGTATCTGCCCAGATTCTGTTTAATTTTTCTACTTTCCCCTTGCAGATCGCAATTGCAAGCGTTGCATAGTAATTATACTCAACATTCATACCTCTTCCAATTTTGCTTTTGGTGGTTATCGCCTCTTCTTTGATTGGCTGCGCCCAAATAATGTTCCCTGCAACACGAGCAGTACCATAGATAATTGGGATCGTTCTGCCGTAGGTTGAGGTTTGCACTTGCAGATTTTTTAGCCTTGCCCCATGCGTTACTTTTTGCTCGGCATCCAAACCAAACATTGCGCTATCTAGCTGTGCACCAAGAAGAGCACCGAGCTCTGAACCGATAATTTGACCAATTGGACCAAAAATGCTGCCTGCTTGACCAAAAATTGATGATAAAATTATTGTAGACATGATAATCCTCCTTTTTGTTTCTATAGTTAATGTAGGCTAGATTTTTCTACGTCATGCCGCCACGAACCGTCATACCGTCACGGTATCTCTAGATCCTGCTAACACGTAGCAGGATACTTAACCGTCATACCGCGATTCATTCGCGGTATCTCTTAGCATAGATCCCGCTAACAAGCAGCGGGATGACGAATTTGTCGTTTTACAGCCACTTGGATGACAATTTGCCGCTAAATAGCACGAAATTCAATAACTTATAATGAATAGTTGAGGTTTTTAATCAAGAAAAGCACATGAGTAAATCGTGTAGCTATAATTATTGTAAGCAACAATGAAAAAGTGCGGAAGTAAAAAATTTATGTTGATTTTACAATATTAATTATTAGTATAATTAGCATGATTATAAGTATGGTAAAACCAATGAAAGTTAACTTATCTAAAGAAAATAGTGAGAGAGTCTTATCCGGTGCAAAATGGATTGCTAATCTTGGTCAAGGTTATTTTGCATCACTGAATAATAATAGCACTAAACCAACTAGCTCTGGAAAGAGGTTAATTGATGCCTTTTTACTTGTTCCAATTATTGTACCCACTGCTATAACAGTATCATTAATTGGTCTTACCTACCTATTTTTGAATGCCGTTAATGCTCAAAAAGATGATTCTAAATTATCTAAAGTAATAAAGTTTATAGTTAGATCTCTAATCTATATAGCTGCTGCTGTGATTTTAATTCCGTGCATTATATTAAATATAATGACTTCACTGATACCTGCACTTATTTTTTATTGCATTAATATAGATTTCCTTCATCAAAAAAATACAAGTATAGAAAACCAAGCAATAAATGAAGTTAATGATGAAGAGTACAAGAAACGTATTGAAGAAGAAGTTGGTAAATTGGAACAGCAAAATGGTGCAGATCATGATCAACCAAATATAGAAGTAATATCTCGAGCAATGGGAGATGAACAAGCTATAGATCGGACCATTATAGCAGGGATTGTAAATGATGATATTAAAGACGGTAAAGGAGTGATAAGAACAGTTGAAGATGACCACAATGTAGCTATAAAGGGGATAATTGCTGCTGGTGAAACAGAAGGTTATGCTGTCGGTTTTGGTTTACAATGTAGCCTTATTGAAGAGGGTGGCGTAGACCTTCAATGTGGTCTTAGCACACGCATTGGAAGTAACAAAAAGCAGGCAATTGAGCGTCTTAGACAAAGTGAATCAGTACGCACTTTGCTATCTGGTGATAGTGGAATATTGTCTATAGAGCAGCCTGGTAGCTCACAACGAAAGCAGTAATTATTTCACCAGCGGCAGAGTGATACCATGCTGATTCATATATTTTCCTTTCATATCATCATATGATTTCTCACACTCACTTTCGCCGCTTAAAAATACGAATTGGCATGCGCCTTCATTAGCATAAATTTTTGCAGGAAGTGGAGTGGTGTTTGAGAATTCGAGTGTGACATGACCTTCCCATCCAGGTTCTAAGGGAGTAACGTTTACTATAATTCCACATCTTGCGTAAGTTGATTTACCAACACAAATGACCAGTACATTCCTTGGTATACGAAAATATTCCACTGTACTTGCAAGCACAAAGCTATTTGGTGGAATTATGCATACATCTGTTTCCCTATCTATAAAACTATTCTCAGAAAAATTTTTAGGGTCCACAACAGCTGAATTAACGTTAGTAAAAATTTTAAATTTATTATCCACTCTTGCATCGTAACCATAAGATGATAGTCCAAAAGATATGACACCTTTGCTGCTTTTGTGATTCACAAAAGGCTCTATCATTCCAAAGTTTTCAGCTTTTTCTCTTATCCATTTATCTGGCATAACTGCCATAACTGTTCCTTAAAGTTGTGTAATACTTACAATAATATAAAATAAAATTTAAATGTAAACTGTAGCTTTTGTCATGCAATTAAAGCTTTTCAGTTTGATTTTTTATTACAATAATTAGATTTATGTTCTTAACTAAAAATAATGCTTAGAAACTTTCTCCTGATTTTTGTATTCGTATTATTCACGCCGCTGTCAAATGCTGATGCCAGGAAATACATCAGAATTGTTGGGTCTTCAACTGTTTTTCCTTTTATCTCATTTGTAGCCGAGGAGTTCAATCGTGTATTCTCCTTTAAGACTCCAGTTGTAGAATCAATAGGAAGTGGATCAGGGTTCAAAATGTTTTGCTCAGGAATAGGGGAAGACACGCCAGACATCACCACTTCATCTCGCCCTATAAAGGAAGTAGAAAGAGAACTATGTAAAAGGAATAAAATTAATGAAGTGATAGAGATCATCATTGGCTACGATGGAATTGTCATTGCAAATTCAAATCAAAGCCATAGATTTGATTTCACAAAGAAGGACTTATTTGAAACTTTATCTGCATATTCTCAAGAAAATGATAAATTAGTAAAAAATAATAAGAAGTTTTGGTCTGATGTAAATCAAGCCTTACCAAAAACAGAAATTGAAATTTATGGTCCACATCAAAATACAGGTACATACGAAACTTTGGTTAATTCTATTATGCTTGATCAATATTCATGCATGAATTCAAGAATTTTTAAAGAGAATTATAAAGATCAGGAAGAAAGAAAGAAAGCATGTGGTAATATAAGGGATGATGGAAGGTATATAGAAGTTGGAATTAATGAAAACATAATAATACAAAAATTGAAAAGTAACAAGAACGCCTTAGGGATATTTAGTTTCAGCTTTTTAATGAGGAATCAAGATAAAATACAAGGAAGCACAATTGCAGGAATTGAGCCAACTTACGAAAATATATCATCGGGAAAATATATATTATCAAGACCTCTATACCTTTACATAAAGAAAGAACACCTGGATACTGTTGATGGATTCAGAGAATTCATTAAAGAAATTATAGATTCGATCGGCATTGAAGATGGGTATCTATCTAGGCTTGGTCTAATCCCACTTTCAAGTGAAGACATGAAAAAAGCTTCAGCAAAGGTTTATGATATAAAGTGACGGCAACGCTTCTTGTATCCGTTCAGGATAGCGGCAAGGTAGTATAACCATAGAGTAAAAGTGAGTTTACAACAAATGGTGTCATGCAAGTAGCTGACACTGGAATCTAATTTCACTTTATGATGGTGTCATTCCAGTGCTTGACACTGGAATCCAGGAAACTTAACTTTACACCAGGTAATAAAAACTGGATCCCAGTGTCTGGGCACTGGGATGACACCCTCCTGGTAGCACAACGTTCGTACAGTTGTGTGTCAGCTACTCGGATGACAGTAGATAATGTAAGAAGTCTATTGATTCAATAACTGCTCGTTTTTGTCAAATACCTTGTCTACACTTGGATTTTTCACTTTCTCACAAACCTTAGCAATACCAGCACCTATTAATATAACTGCTGCCAAAACTGTTAAAGCTAATGCAACTGCAGGATACGCTAGCACATAGGCTGCAACAGCACCAGCTACGCATAGTCCAACGCTTAGAGCGATCTTCCCTTTGTGTTCACTCCAGAAGGTTGTATCGTTATTTTCTGGGGTTTTGTTGCCAGTAGTTGGTGCAGTAGTGTTAGTTACTATAGGAGCGTTGGAATCAAGACCCATTACCCTCTTGTGCTCTTCCACTTCTTCAATAACTGTTTTAAGAGCAGGATATATATCTGTGTTATTAAGGTCAATTTTTCCTTGAAAACGTTTAAGATTATCTATTGTATCCGTAAAATATGGTTGATCTTCAAAAATTTTTGTTACCTTGTGACCACACAAAAAATCACGAGTGTTTTGATCAGCTCTCTTCCAAATTAGTTCAATGATCCCTACTTTAGTGTTAACGCTAGCTTCAGGACAGTCAATAACACAATCTAAAATGGTACCTTTGTCACTAGTCAAAGTCCCCTTGTGGCTCAAAACTGCTTGTATATCATTATGTTCATTATTGTCGAGTACGTTCTGGACTTCTTGAAAATTGCCATTCCAGACTGCCTGTCTTAATGAACCTAGAATTTCTTCTTGTGCATTAGTTAATCCAATCATATCTTACCTCTATTTTCTATAGCTTAATTATCACACATATTTACAAGTAAGTCAAGTGCGCTGTTACAACAAAGTGCTTGACGTTAGAGTAGCTTTTATGGCTTTGTATAGCGAGGAAGTAACTCTATGAAAAATCATCAACGTTTACAAACTTTACGCTCAATTGTATTTATTGTGGGAATATTCCTATTGTTATTTAGCTTAGCAATGCTTATTTCTGCTATTACTAATAAGTATCTCAGCTACGAATGGAAAAATTTCCTCGCTGGATTCATAATTACCTGCACATCTGGCGTAACTTTTATTTTGCTCGGTAAATTAAGTAGATTGCATGGCATGCCAGCAATTTTTGCGGTTACTAGTTGCACCTGGATTGCCTTGTCTTTGTTTGCAGCTATTCCTTTCTATTTTGATAATCTGAGCTATGTTGATGCATTATTTGAAACGATATCTGGCATCACAACCACAGGGGCAACTATATTTGATGATATTGAAAAGCAATCTTCGGGAATACTGCTGTGGAGAGCAATGCTGCATGGCATAGGTGGTTTTGGTGTAATCACTTTAGGAATTGCAGTTTTTCCTATGCTCAAGATTCTCAGCCTAAATAATTTACTTTATTCTGAATATTCAGATGCTACCAAAAGGAAGTTGCCGAACACGCGAAGCGTAGTGGTTCATGTTACGGCAATATATTATGGCCTAATTTTGTTATGTATATTTTCCTATTATCTAGCTGGTATGCCACTGTTTGATGCAATATGTCACGGAATGTCCGCTGTATCAACTGGTGGATTTGCTAACTATAATGATTCTATAGGGCACTATAATAACCCTATGTTAGAAGTCATAACGATCATTTTTATGATTTTGGGTTCTCTGCCTTTTCTTAGCTATTTAAAAATTATAAGACGGTTAGACATTTGCTATGACGAACAGGTCTCTTACTTTGTTAAGATAGTTATTGTTTCATCTTTATTTGCTTGTTTTTGGTTGTATAAAAATGTTGATTTAGGAGTGTCATTATCATTTAGATGCAGCACATTTACCATCACCTCCTTGATTACGTCAACTGGTTATGCAATCTGTAATCATATAGATTGGAGCTTCATTTCAGTCTTAGCTTTTTTTCTAACCTTTGTTGGTGGATGTAGTGGTTCTTCAAGTGGTGGCATCAAAATCTTTCGTTTGATCATTTTTCTAAGGTCTATAGAAAATCACTTTCGCCTTTTATTAAACCCAGGCGCAGGCAATAGGGTAAAATTCAATGGAAAAATTCTGGAGAATGATGAAGTTCACTCTGTCTTTATATTTTTTGCAATTTTCATGTTAACGTTTACCATTTCATCAGTAGTGATGTCTTACTTAAGCAATGCAGACTTTATAACTAGCATCAGCTCAGTCTCTGCAACGCTTACAAACTCTGGCCCGGGATTTAGTAATTTAATAGGCCCTTCAGGTAACTATTCTTCTTTCAGTAATGAAGTAAAATTATTTCTATCGTTTTTAATGCTGCTTGGCAGACTTGAAATATTGCCAATCTATTTTTGTATAGGCAATTTATTCTTATTTAATAGAAAGAAATAGTTGGTGAAGTTGTGAAACTTGATATTATAGCTAAACTGACTTACGACAATTTGAAAAACCGTCATTCCGCTACTAGTTAGCGGAATCTATGCCGAGATACCGCGAATAAATCCACAGCTGTACGAACATTGTCTATCAGGAGGGTGTCATCCCAGTGCCCAGACACTGGGATGGCTTTGTTGCATAGCAACCGAAAAAATCTGGTGGCTACTGACAAAATTCATTATAAATAACCATTTAACTGTTGAAGAAAAAATATGCCACAGAAAATGAAAGTCAGTAACCAAAACGAATATAACAAATTCCTTGAAAAAAGGGGAAATATTTTTCGTTACATCGATGAAGCTATCGAAAATTGGTATGAAAATAGTCCAAAAATGCAGGGCGGCAACTATATTTACAGTGATAAAGTCGTAATTTTGGTGCATATAATTGTCAATCTTTTTAGAATTGGTTTAAGACAAACGGTGGGGTTTATAAAAGGATATCTGCAACAAATAGGAAAAAATTTGGCAGTTATCAGCTATTCACAAGCATCAAGAAGGTTTAAAAAACTTAATATTAAGATAAATGATTGCAGGGTTGATAAAAGCAACATGGAAAATATTGAAATTATCATAGATAGCACAAGTATCAGCATTTACAGTAACACTCCTGGCCACAGTAAGGAAAACAGTGCAGATAGAAAGTACCGAAGCTACGAGCAAGTAAGAAAGTTACATGTTATGTTAAGTGTGAATAGTAAAAAAGCTATAGCTGCAAGATACAGTAATGGCGTCTACTCTGACCACTATGGAGCTTGCGATTTGCTTGAAGAAGTTAATTTTCAGCACAAAATAAAAGCATTATATGCAGATAGGGCATACGATAGGCACAAACTTTATAAATTGTGTAAGAAATACGATATAAAGACAAAAGTTCTACCAAAAAAGGATGCAGCAGAACATTCAAAAATAGATTATATGTCTGACAGAAATGCTGCTATTAGGTTAATAAAATTATATGGACAAGATGGTGTAAAAGAGTGGAAAAAGGAAGCAATTTATGGAAAGAGATCTTACATAGAAGGATTTTTCTCAAGGTTGAAGCAAGTATTTGGATTTAGCTTTAGGAATAAATCTGAAGTAAATCGTGAAAAAGAATTACTAATTAAGTGCTATTTGCTCAACAAATTCACTGATATTGGTATGGCTAAATTTGAAATCATTACATAAATTTGTCGTAAACCATCACTGCTTAAGGTGCTATGCAACAAAGCCCACTGGGATCCAGGAATTTTATTAAGTTGGTAAGCATAAAAGTAGCCGTTTTATGTTACAATACAACGTTTTGATGATTATGAAAAGGCTGGATTCCAGTGTCAAGCACTGGAATGACACCATTCGCTGTACAGTTTACCTTTAAAAATGAATGTTCGTACAGCTATGGAATAAATCGCGGTATGACGTGTTAGCTATAGATAGTGTCAACTGTTTAATAAAAAGATCGTAGCTAAACCAAGAAATATAAGAGCTGAGAGAATATCAGTTGTTGCCGATGTTAGGATTGAAGAAGAAACGGCAGGGTCAGACTTTAAACGATGAAGCATTATAGGAATGAAAGTTCCGATGAACGTTGCAATAATTGACATCATAATCATGGAGACCACAAAAATCATCTCCACTTTGAAGCTGTGAAACCTTATTGCTAACACTACTAATGAAATAGTAGATAAGATCACCCCGTTTATAAGACCTATTAAAAACTCTTTTACAAGTATTCTTTTTGCATTCTGCTCAGTTAGATATTTTGTTGCGATTGCCCGGATGGTTAGTGTTACCGTTTGCGATCCTGCATTTCCACTCATTGATGCAATTATCGGCATGATTATTGGCAGTACTATAAAACTTTTTATTACATCATCGAAAAAGCCAACTACTATGGAACACATTGTTGCAGCTAAGAGGTTAAACAGTAACCAAGGTAGCCTTTTAATTATAGTTTTGTATATAGGGGCATTTATATCGGCTTTAGAAGATACACCGCTTATTTTGAGTACATCCTCTTCTGTTTCTTGTTGAACAACTTTTATCACATCTTCAATTAAGATCACACCTATAATTTTACCATTCTTATTTACTACCGGAGCTGATAATAGAGAGTAATCTTTAAATATTCTTGCTACTTCCTCTTGGTCTACTCCAGTTTTAATGATTTTTATGTCATGATCCATTATCTCTTTTATTATTGTGTCTCCTGAGTGAGATATTACCTTATTTAAATTAACACTGCCTATAGGCTCTAATTTTGAGTTGATAATGAATATCTGGTAAAATTTTTCTGGTATTTTTTTATAGTTGCACACAAATTCTGTCAGTTGATTTATTGTCCAATAATATGGAGCTATAACCATATCTTTATGTATTAACCTCCCTGCACTTTCTTCTGGGTATGATAGCAACTCCTCTACTGATTTCTGAGTCTTGCTGGGCAAATAGTAAAGTATATTTTCTACAGACTTTCTATCTAAATCTTTCACTATGGTTACTATATCTTCTACATCAAGGAGCATTAGTAACTTTGCTGTATTTTCTATTCCCAATGTTTCTATGATCTCTATTTGTAAATCTGGCACTACATGCACTAGGGCATCACTTAACAAATGTTGATCGAGGATATTAACTAGTTTCTCCCTGTGATCACTGATTGAAGTAGATAAAAAATAAGCTAACTGAACGCTATCTATCGTTTTTACAATATTACGAACATTTTCTAGCTCATCGTTATCAAGTGACTCTATTAAGTCATCAATAGCCTTTTTGTCTAAACCATAATGAGAACTTATTTTAATATTCATTATTTTACCTTTAAATATACGTGCTTGATTCCGTTGAGCATTAAAGTATAATAAAATTATTTCAAATTAACTACTATATGGTTAAATTTCTATTTTGTTTGCTGTTATTGTTAGTAATAGTAAATATATTAAAATCTAAAGTATAATGAAAACTTATTCAGAAATTCTTGAACACTTTCAAAGCTTAAATAAAAGTATTTCTCTTATCAGGAGGTGTCTTTGACATAGAAAAATTAAAGTTGCGTCTTGAAGAGCTTGACTCCCAAGCTGCAGATGATGATCTGTGGCAAGATAACCAAAAAGCACAAGAAATTTTAAAAGAACGTTCTAAAATTAAGAATGACGTAGAGTCGTTTTTAAAGCTGGAAAGCGACTACAGTAACGCTATCGATTTAATGAAATCCGCTATTGATGAAAATGATGAAGAATTTTTCTCCGAAGTTGAAAATGAACTGGTAAAGTTAGAAAAATTAATCAAGTGTAAAGAAACAGAATCCTTATTTACTGGTGAAGCAGATAACAATGACTGCTTTTTAGAAATCCACTCAGGAGCTGGCGGAACCGAGAGCAATGATTGGGCTGAAATGCTGATGCGCATGTATGTAAGGTGGGCAGAAATTTATCACAACTTTAAAGTTGAAGTTGTAGAAAAATTAGAAGGAGAGTCGGTTGGTATAAAGTCCGCAATGATAAAAATCGTTGGAGAAAAAGCTTATGGGTGGGCAAAAAGTGAAAGTGGAATTCACAGGCTGGTTAGAATATCGCCGTTTGATGCAAATGGTAAACGTCATACCAGTTTTGCAAGTGTAGGAGTAACTCCAGTGATAGAAGATTCAATTGATATTGCTGTGGATGAAAAGGATCTGAAAATCGACACCTACCGTGCTTCCGGAGCAGGCGGTCAGCATGTGAACAAGACTGAAAGTGCGGTACGCATTACGCATATTCCAACTGGTGTTGTAGTTCAATGCCAAAATGGTCGTTCTCAACACAGAAATAAGGATGAGGCGTTAAAATTACTTAAAGGACGTTTATACCAAATTGAACTGGAAAAAAAAGAACAAAAGATGGCTGAAGAGTATGGTAAAAAATGCGATATAGGCTGGGGCAATCAGATCAGATCGTACGTTATGCATCCATATCAAATGGTGAAAGATTTAAGAACTGGACATGAAGTAGGCAATATAAATTCTGTTTTTGATGGTAATATAGACTGTTTCATAGTTAGTGTGCTTACTAAGCAAAATTAGACTTTTATAGCTAAAGTAATTTAGGCTTACCGACAACCGTCATCCCGCTGCTTGTTAGCGGCTAAGAGATACCACGGCGGTATGACGTAGGGCTGCTGTCATTCCGCTACTTGTTAGCGCCTCGGCGGTATGACATGGGGCTGTCTAGCTATAAGAATTCATTTGGTGGTATTACATATAGCATATTAAAACCTAGTACTAAAATGGACGAAACGAAAGAAGCGCAAAACGTAAATGAAAAGAAGGAGCTGTGTAGAGAAGGTTGACACAGTTGTTATAAATTTCCACTAGGCAGCCAGTGCCCAGACTACTTGGATCCAGAAAACTTAACTTTATACCAGGTAATAAGAACTGGATCCCAGACGGCTTTGTTGCATCGCTAGCTATGATGGATTAAAGATAAAAAAGATGGAGAATATCAGTAGCTTATTATTCTGGTATTTATAACAAGAACGGTCAGTGAATACCTAAATTTGAGTAAAAGAAATTTCACTACCACTCACTAATCCGGCTAAAATTCAAGAATTTCAATGCTTTAGCTATTTTCAATAGAATTAAGTTTATTAATATAAATAATAAATTACTATTCTTAAATTTGATCAGATTGATTGCAAAAAAACAAGATTTTCAATAGGTTGCTTATAATCCTAGCTATAGTTAGCCTTTCATAAGTAGCGATGCAACAAAGCCATCCCAGACTGGGATGACAAAAAAAGGAGCACTGGAATGACACCATTCGTTGTGTTTAACAAAGTTCGTACTTAGCTTCATGTTAGCCATAAACATTAAGAAATTTACCAAGCGAAAAAAAAGGCAAAAGAAGCCCCGTTGGTGACTAGTTATTTATATGTACTTCAAAATATTGGCGTTTTTTATTCTAAATGCTGCAATTTAGCTGCTTTTAAATGCAACTAACCTAAATTATAAACGTTAAGAAATTTACTAAGTGGAAAAAAAGGCAAAGAAACCCCAGGGTAGCTAGTATTCAAGTTCTCCCTTGTCTATTTGACGTCTTTTACTGTCTTAAACGCTTTATAAGCGCGTTTCAGCTTATATAGGTAGAAACCTAGAAGTTTTATAAAGACATGAGGTGCACATAGTGCAAAAATTAAGCATGATTTACGCCAAATACATTAAGTTTTTTGTCATTAATCCACTGCAGAGATTGCGAAGATAAATAAATAGCTTCAGTTTCATGGTAAGAGGGCTGACGGAGTTTGTCAAGCTATTTTTTGTAGCTCTCATAAGCTGGATTCCAGTTGCATGACAAGATGGAGTGCCTTTAGTGTCATCCCAGTTTGGGATCTCTTATTCCATTTTATCAACAGTTTGTTTTGCAGTATCAAACAATTTTAATCCTATAATCCCGAATGTAACTAAAATAAAGCATATTACTTCGAATAAATTAACTGGTTCATTAAATAGGTAAACTCCAAGTATCGAAGCTCCTATAGCGCCCACTCCAGTCCAAATTGCATAGCATACTCCGATAGGTATAGAACGTGTAGCGAGCGAAAGTAAATACGTACTAAGAGCCATGGAGAATATGCTAATTATTGATGGTACAAGATGAGTAAATCCATAACTATGCTTAAGTGTTCTGGGTCATAACACTTCAATTAGTGACGATAAGAGTAAATATATCCAATTCATGCATAAATTTTTAGGTTTAAATAGAGAGCTTTAGCCCTATGGTTCCTATTACAATTAAAACGATACATAAAACTTGAGATAAATTAATATTCTCTGTGAAAGTGGTTGCACCAATTATAGTTATTCCAATTGTGCATATTCCAGAGGAAACTGCATAGCATACTCTAATAGGTAGAAAGCATGCTGCAAGAGATAAAAAGTAAATGCTAATGATCATAATTACCAATGTTGCAATCGAAGGCACAACTTTAGTAAAACTGTTACTAAACTTTAGCGTTACAGCCCACAGTATCTCTAGGATACTGGACAGCAACAAATATAACCAGCACATTTTCGTAACATTTCAATCTTGTATTGTAACAGAAATTGTTAGTTAAAACTACACTAAAGTGCAATAGATCTCTCTTTCGAAATTACTTTAATATCAAACTTAAAACAACATTCTAAAAAACTTTTCTACGAAATTCAATTCCTGTACGTCATTTGCTGCATAAAGTGGTGTAGTTTGTTGTTCAATGCCTGGTATTTCTACAAAAACTTTGCCCACTTCTTGACCTTTTTTAATTGGTGCAGGTATCATATCTTTATATTCAATACGCACCTTAATTTGGTCATGCAATTTGCGGTTGTAAGTTATGGTAACATCGTTTGCAACTGTGACAGGTACTTTTCTATCTTTCCCATAAAGAACATTTACTTCCTCAACTACACTGTCTTTAACGAATATTTTCTTAGTATTAAAATGATTTAAGGAGTATTGTATCAGTCTTTTTGCTTCTTCTATTCGCTCTTTCTCAGTGTTTAAACCATTTACGACAGCAAAAATTCTCCTATCATTTCGTTTTGCAGATGCTACAATGCCGTAACCACCAGCATTTGTATAACCGGTTTTTAAACCGTCAACCCCAATGTCGTGAAAAAGTAGAAAATTTTTATTCTTTTGTGCAATTTCATTATATGTCAAATATTGTTCAGAAAATAAATCATAATATTCAGGAAAATCGGTGAAAATCCTTTTTGCCAGTATTACCAAGTCTTTTGCGCTCATGAAATGATCTCCATCTGGCCACCCGCTTGAGTTGACAAAATGACTGTCATTCAGATTCAAATTTTGTGCAACCTCATTCATTTCAGCCACAAAATTCTCTTCTGATCCTGCAATGCCCTCAGCTAGTGTTATGCAGGCATCATTACCTGAGACTATTGTAATTCCTTCAAGTAATTCCCTCACCGTAACAAATTGACCTTCTTTCAAAAACATAGAAGAGCCTTTTCTTTCCCACGCTTTTCTGCTTACTCGAAATTTATCCTCCATATTTATTATTCCAGCTTTTAGATAATCGAAGGCTATATATAAAGTCATTAGCTTGCTCATTGAAGATGGGGCCATTTTTTCATCGGAATTATGGTCAAAAATGAGCGAGTCTGAAGCTAAATCTAAAACTACTGCTTGCTTTGCTTTGGTTCTAAACTGGTATGAGTATGAAGAAAAAGGAAGTATGGAAACTAATAGCAAAATTACCAATCTGCTTAACATATTTATAATTTTAAATTTACAGTGTGCTAATTAATAGTATAATTTTACAGGGGCATTTCAATAGATCTCTTACATAAAAATTCCTTGACACATTTCGCCAGCCCCCTTATCATGGTACTGGAGGTATTCATTTATCTTCAATCTGTGCAGATTAAACGACAACAGTATTACGTGATTGGCGTCTTATTTTTAATTTTTTGCACTATGAGCACCTTATGTCTTCACAACATTTCTAGGTTTTTACCTATATAAGCTGAAACGCGCTTATAAAGCGTTTAAGACAGTATAGAACGCCAATTTGCAGGATTAGAGAGTGACAACTAGCTAACACGGGATATCTTTTGCCTTTTTTTCTGCTTAGTAAATTTCTTAAATATTTATGACTAAAGGTTAGTTGCATTAAAAAGCAGCTGAGTCGCGGTTATTAGACGTTTAAAATATAAAAAAACGCCAATGTTTTTAAATAGATATTAATCGGGGCTTCTTTTGCCTTTTTTTTCATTTGGTAAATTTCTTAATGTTTATAGCTAAAAGAGCCCAAGAGAGGTGTCATTCCAGTGCCCCTGTGATGTCATTCCAGTGCTTGACACTGGAATCCAGTTTTCCATATAATCTCATCGAAAACGTTGTAACCACTTTCTATGCTAGTTTGCTTGTAAACAAGCAAACTTTCCTGGATCCCAGTGTCTGGGCACTGGGATGACACCATTCTTTTTCCTGGATTCCAAACTGGGATGACAGCTAGCCTGACAACCGTCATCCCGCTACGTGTTAGCGGATGAGATACCGCGGCGGTATGACGGTTCGCGGCGGTATGACGATAAGCTCGTCCAAAAAAATCATAGCTGGGTTGACTTATATTACTTAGCTTTAAGATAGCTATGCTGAGATCCCGCTAACACGTAGCGGGATGACGAGAAAGGAGTGGCGGTATGACGTAGTAGCTATTTCTTGCAATCAAGTTTCATCAAAAGTCAGATTGCAGAGTTAAATCTTCTACCCAAATAACCACACACTCTACTTGCTTGTTTGGATATATCTCTTGTACTAAGGTTTTATAGATCAACATCTGTTTTTTTATTTCATTTAATGAGGAAACAGAAACGTTACGGTGTGATTTATAATCAATTATGATTGCTTTATCTTGCGTTATGCATAGCCTATCTAGTCGTACTAATACTGACTTGCCATCAATTGTTCCACTCAGTGTAATCTCTGATTTGCCTTCCAAGTCAAACAAATAGCCATATTTTTCATTAAAGGCTAATATTTTACTATAAATTTCATCCTTATCTTCGCTGGTGTTTATGTTATCAAGGTATTTTCTGACCCAATTTTTTCTCCTTTCTTTTTCTATCTTGGGCATATACTGTAATATGCTGTGGATTATTAAGCCTCTTGCATAACCATCTTTCATTTCAATGGTATCTTTTGTCATTCCAGTGCTCCTTTTTTTGTCATCCCAGTGCTCCAACACTGGGATCCAGGCCTTTTTTTCTCCAGGTTCCAGCGTCACGTGCTGAAATGGCACCGGAGAGTGAGCTGACACTTGTTCTCCTTCTTTTTTACTGGATCCCAGTGTCAAGCACTGGGATGACAGGGGAAGATGCTGGGATGACACCGAAGGGTGGGCTAAAGCTGGCGGAAGCGAAATCACTGGAACGTCAAAATAATCACGTTTTTTATAAATGTAAGGGTAGTTTGCATTCACACATAGCACTTCAACTTTTTCTTTAAATATTGGCTGTAAGTATGCTTGTTTCTTTTTATATGGTTCTCCATGCTGAGTGATTAGATCATACCAAGAGCCCTTTTGCACTGGCTCTTTACTTAAGATGTATAACTCATCTTCAGCACGCGTGAGTGCTACGTATAATAAACGCAAATATTCATTATAATCCTCTAGTTTTTTCTCTCTTTTTACTTGATCGCAATAAGCGTTGTTGTTTTTTCCACACCAAAATGGCACTTCTGTTCCATCAAAGATAATGCTTTCACTGTTTCTTGGCACTGTGTTTGTATCAACCAAAAATACTATGGGAGCTTGCAGACCTTTTGATTTGTGAATTGTCATTATTCGCACAGCATTGCGTTCTGATTGCATATCATTCTTAATCTCCGGGTTATTCTCCTTGATCCACTGAACAAACGCTTGAAGAGATGGGTTTTTAAATTGCAACACAAGGTTCATAAATTCGTCTAGAACCTCGAAGCACTCAAGACCTAGCCTTGCAGCAAATTTCTTCTTACCTGTACGCAATATATGTGTAAATAGTGCAAGAGGAGACTCTATGCGAGATAAGTTAATGAGATAGTTTAATTCACTATAGATAACCACAGAATAATCCTGAATTCTTTCCCATAGTGAATGCTCTTTACGATCATATGCAATGTTAAATAAATCATCCTCGGTAAAATTAAATAGTGGTGATTTTAAAGCATTTGCAAGAGCTAGATCATTTGCCTGGAGGAGTAAAAACTCGGCCAAAGCTATTAAGTCCTGCACGGCTATATAGTCCATAATTCTAAAATAATCTCGGCCTACAACTGGCACGTTTGCTTTTTTAAGTTCGCTTATTATGTAATCAACTAACACGTTTCGTTGTCGTACCAAAATCATAATGTCTCTTGGTTCTATATGGCGATCTTTAGCGACTAAAATCCGCCCTTCATTTAACCAATTGTGAATTCTGTTGGCTATTGTTTGAGCAAGTAATCGATCTGCTATTGTATAACCTTCCCTGCATGTCAGAGGAATTTGTAAAGCTTGCTGTTCTTTCTCTTTGCGCCTTGGTAACGCTGGCCAAATTTCAATATATCCTTGGTCATTTTCTCTATGTGGAACATGTTTTATTTCATTATCATTAAAAGATATTTCTGCGCGGAAGTTGTTAAATAATCTGTCTACAAGTGTTAAAATTTCTGGAGTTGAGCGAAATGACTTTTCAAGTTGGCATGATATCCAACCAGTTTTCGTATGAAAGTATTGTTGCATATAGTTAAATAGATGGGGATTTGCTCCTTGAAATCTGTATATGGACTGTTTTACGTCACCAACAACAAACAAGGTTCGCTTTTCATCATTGCCGGCAAAAAATTCATCGCAGAGATTTGTTATAATTTTCCACTGGCTGATGCTATTGTCTTGCGCCTCATCAACAAGAATGTGATCTATTTTTTGATCCAAGTTAAACAATATCCAATCTTTGTAGTTTGGATTGCTGAGAAGATTTGTTGCTAAGTCAATTATATCATTGTAGTCAAGCAGTGCATTTTTTGATTTTTCGCTACTATATAGATCAACATATACTTTAAATATACCAAGTAAGCTACTGGTTCTCTTGAATATTTGATAAGAGTCCATGTCTCTTATATGAGTAAACACTACATTCTGAACGCTCTCTATTATTTGCTCTGCATCTCTGAATTTCTCCAAAATACTTTTTGTTGCAATGGATGATATGCTCTTTTTTTCGTGCGATTCTGATTTGAGAAATACCTTGGCTAAATCTTCTATTCTGGTGTCTTTCCGCTCCATTCCGGTGTCATCCCAGTGCTTGACACTGGGATCCATATTTCTTTTTTTCTGGATTCCAGCGTCACGCGCTGGAATGACAGAGAGTGGTGGAATGATAGGAGATTTTACAAGGAATCTATTACACCAATCATAAAGTATTTCACTGTAACTCTGATCTCTTTTACTGCCTTCACTTAATATCTCGGCTAATTTTTTTATGTGCTCAGTCGTTCCACTCTGTAAATCATGAATCTCATCCGGAGCGTTGAGTTTATCTTTGATATATTCCGAATCATTTGCTGACGCAAATCTTTTTACACATAAAGTATAAAGCAAATCGCGTAATTTATTTTCATCAATTTCAGTTGCAATGAAGTTTATACTATCTTGCACAGCCTCATTATGAAGCACTTTATTGAATATGATGGAATGTAATTCTTTACATTCACTCAGCGTACAATTTGGGGCGATGCCAGCTTCTATGGGAAAGTTGGAAATTAATTTGTAACAGAAAGCGTGTATGGTTTGTATAGTTAAACCAAGATTTTCCAGTTCGGAGAAAAGCCTTCTCGCTCTTGCTAAATAACGATCAAGTGCTTCATTTTTTCTGGATCCCAGTGTCACGCACTGGGATGACAAATAAGGGTGCTGGGATGACAAGTAGGGGTGCTGGGATGACATCGAAGGGTGGGCTACTGGATTTTCACTTAAATCGTGGTTATGTGGTGCTATCACCTCAGCATCATTCTCCGTTATTTCTGCGTCATCCCCTGTCATCCCAGTGCTTGACACTGGGATCCATTCTTTTTTTTTACTGGATTCCAGCGTCACGCGCTGGAATGACATTGGAAAGAAATCTAGTTGTTCTAGATCTGCCACCAACACACTCTCTGAGCATACCGCCCACTTGCTGAGTATGCTGTGAATGCGATTCTCCATCTCGTTTGCTGCAGCATTGGTGAACGTTAAGCAAAGAATATTTCTTTTGTTTTCTAATAAAAGTCTCAATACTCTGTCTATTAAGATTTTTGTTTTGCCTGTACCAGCGGACGCATTTACCCATACAGAGAAATTAGGATTTATGGCATTTGATCTCATCAGAAGTGCGAAAACCTTATAGAAGTTGACTAAAATAGCATTATACATATAATGTAAAAATAGTGTTAGTGAAGATATATAATGAAAAGTTTTTGTGTAAAGGCGCCTGCAAAAATCAATCTTTTTTTGCATGTTGTAAATAAGAAGGAAACAGGATATCACTTGATTGAGGGTTTGTTTGTCTTTGCTAATCTCTCTAATTTTTTGGAAATAAAAGTAGGTGAGAAGGATTCTAGATACGATAACTCTACAGTTGAATTTATAAACTCCGAGTCTAGAATAAATAACCAGTATAACACTGTAATGAAAGCGGTTAATCTGCTGCTTAGACATGCTCCAGTGCGTACTAGAGTTTCTATCAGAGTTGTAAAGAACATACCAATTGCTGCAGGACTCGGTAGCGGGTCCTCAGATGCTGGAGCTGTGGTACGTACGCTAGGGAAGCTGTGGGAGATTGATAGGACGATTTTAAATGAAATAGCCTTAAACGTTGGTGCTGATGTTCCAGCAAGTGTAGATAGCAAGCCTGTTTTTGTTAGAGGTATTGGCGAAGAATTGTGCTATGTCCAAAAATTTTCCTTACCCACAAATGTGGTGCTTGTGAAACCGAAAAAAAAGTTTTTGAGTACACCAGAGGTATTTTCCAAACATGAAGGAGAATTTTCTGAGCCAATTAAATGGAGCGATGACGCTGAAAAGGATTTGTTGAAGCTTCTTAAAGAGACGAGAAACGATCTTCAAGAAATAGCAATAAGCCTTGTACCTGAAATTAAGGATGTGATATCAACACTTAAGTCACAAGAAGGCTCTATACTTTCTCGCATGTCAGGCAGTGGTGTATCATGCTTTGGAATATTCGATAGTGAGGAAAATGCAAAAGCTGCTGCAGCTAATATCAGAAAAAAGCAACCAGAATGGTGGGTATGTGACACTCAATTAATAGTTTGACTTTATGGATATAACTCCCTTAATTTCCGAGAATAAAAATCTTATAAATGGTTACAGGGAAGGAAAATTTTTGGTGAATAATAGAGAGTATTGCGGCTCAATTATAATTTTTCCTGAAAAGGTGATTGAATTGAAAGAAAGTGATATAAATAGCAAGGAACATTTTAAATCTTTTTTAACAGAGGAAATAGAAATTTTGATAATAGGTACTGGTAAAACACGCAATATACTAAGTTCTTCAGTGAAGTCCTATCTTATGGAACAAAAAGGTTTAAATTTTGAATTTATGACAACCGGTGCAGCATGCAGAACCCATAACATTTTGATATCCGAAGATAGATTTGTTGTCAGTTATCTAATAGCCATATAGCATGCTTGAAATGTTTACCCAGGACTTTTTCATCAACAGTCTAGTTGCAGTAGTCGTAATTAGCCTAGTAACAGGCGCTTTAGGATCGTTTATGATATGGCAAAGGTTATCTTATCTTGGTGATAGTTTGTCCCATTCTTCATTGCTCGGTGTTGCACTTGCTTTGATTTTTAAGATTAGCCCATCGCTTAGCATAATGCTCATTGCAATTACATTTGCTATACTACTTTCTCTTAATTTTAACA
This sequence comes from Wolbachia endosymbiont of Rhagoletis indifferens, assembly GCF_048537595.1. Classification (NCBI taxonomy): domain Bacteria; kingdom Pseudomonadati; phylum Pseudomonadota; class Alphaproteobacteria; order Rickettsiales; family Anaplasmataceae; genus Wolbachia; species Wolbachia endosymbiont of Rhagoletis indifferens. The sequence goes on from NZ_CP175923.1 coordinate 288,127, forward strand.
GATTATATTCTGCTGATACGATATTGAACATTGTTACCAATGTAGTTTTATCATCGAGTTTAATACTTATGTCTTTTCTTCCATCGGGCAATAATAGTATTATTAGCTCACTGTTTGGTGATATATTAACGCTCGATCAAAGTGATATAGTATTGATTTTTTTAACCTCTGTAATAGTTACTTTGATATTAATATTTAGATGGCGTTATTGGTTAATGATTTCAATTAATCAAGATTTAGCAGTAGTTGAGAAGATTAATGTTAATTTTGTTAGACTAGAATTTTTAATCACTCTTGCTATATTTATAGCAATTGCTGCCCAATTAATAGGAATATTACTCATTGCTGCATTTTTGCTAATACCAGCAGCATCTGCAAGGCTCATCTCAAAAACTCCGATGCAGATGATTATTGTTGCAACAGTTTTTTCTGTGATTTCTGGGATATCGGGTCTGATGTTATCTGCAAGTTTTGATTTGTTAACTGGACCTGCAATTATACTTGTTGCAGCTGTATATTTAATTATCGCTTATTTTATAAGGCTAGTATTAAGCAGGTTGGCTTAATTTTAATCTCGAATGTTAATAATTTTGTAATATACTCATTATAAAACATCACTATCTTAGCACAAAATAGTCTTTGCTATATTATTGTTTATGTGCTAATGGTAAGGTGTTAATTTTATGGAGTAAGCAATATGAGCGAAGAAGGATTTTTTTCCAAATATATATCTCAACCTGTGAAAAAATTTTATAATTATATTACAGGAAAAACAAAAGAGTCGGATAATGTGCAGAGTACGGCAGATGATGTGCACAATATTGCGCAAGAAAACTCAGAGTCTTTGGATGCTCATGTACAGTCAAATGAGAATGATATCATATAGATGGCATGAGGGTCACACCATCCAAAGTTAAAAAATTCCTAGAGAAACCTGATGCTTTAAGTGGTGTGTTAATTCATGGAAGTGATAACAGTAGGGTTGGTTTTTATGTACAAGAAATAATTGCTAATTTGGATGAGTATTCAGTTCAGGTGATGGATTTTGCAATAGTGAATAAGTCACCCTGTTTACTGTTTTCTGAATTGGCAAACATTTCGATGTTTACCAGCAAAAAATTAATTAAGCTGATAAATGTGAGTGGAGGTATATCCAAAGAGTTAAAAAACGTATTGGATTATAACGCAAGTGGTCACTATGTAATGATGGTAGCAAGTGATCTTTCATATAATTCTGCGACTAAAAGTTATATGGAGAGTTCAAAAATTTTTGGTGTAATTGCTTGCTATAAAGACAGCAACAGCAATCTTTGTGACATTATATCAAGTTACTTAAAACAAAATGATATAAAATGCACAAATGAGATAATCTACCATTTGCAATCTTACTTTAACCATAGAAAGCTGCCTATATGTTCAGAACTTGAGAAGTTAGTTTTGTATCTAGGGGAGAGAAAAGACCTAAAACTTACTGATATAGAATTATGCTTTTCAACTTCTGGTAACGACTATGCTACACTTGATGATCTATGCTCTGCCATAGCAAGTAAAGATATATCGCGCTTCATTAGAATTTCTGATGCATTGATATCGCAAGAAAATTTTTCACCGATAGCGCTAATTCGCATTATATCAAATTATTTCCTACGCCTTGAAAACGTTTTGCTGTCAGTGCAAGGTGGAATGAGTGAGCAGGCTGCGATTGATCAGCTAAGCCCTCCATTGTTTTTTAAACAATTGCAGAGCTTTAAATCTCATTTGAAAAGTTTGCAACTTTCAGAACTTAAGAAGATCTTGGGAAAATTGATAAGCTTAGAAGTTACTTGTAAAAAAACTGATTTAGATCATAAAATGATTTTTCAACATGAGATTTGTCATATTACAAATACAATTACTTGCTATAGCTAACAAAGATAAGGTGTAATCAGACTGCATTCTGTGGTTTTTAGCAAAACACGATCTTTCATTTGAGCTTTCTTCAATTTAAAGTAAATACAGAAAATTGCTGCCTATAGCTAAACTGACTTAGATTTACCGACAATTTGAAAAACCGTTATTCCGCTACGTGTTAGCGGGATCTATGCTAAGAGATACCGTGACGGTATGACGGTTCGCGGCAGTTGTAAGTTAAAAATATATGACGCGTTAGCTATAGCTATCTTCAAAAATATGATTGAATAATTATTAATAATAGTGTATAATTATTAATATTTTTAAGCACTTTTGCTATGGCTCTTTCAAAATTTCTCGATCCTCGCAATGATTTGTGTTTCAAAAAAATCTTTGGAACGGAAAAAAATAAGAATATCCTGATCCACTTTTTGAACGATATTTTAGGGTTTACTGAGATAAATGCAATACAAGAAGTTGAGTTTCTTAGCACTATTATGGATCCCGAAGTTGCCTCTGATAAACAAAGTATTGTTGATGTTCTCTGCAAGGATTCTCACGGAAATAGATATATAGCAGAAATGCAGCTCGCTAGAGACAAGGGCTTTGAGAAACGTGCCCAACTGTATGCTGCTAAGGCTTATTCAAGACAATTAGATAAATCTGGCAACTACATTGATTTAAAGAAAGTCTTCTTTATTGCTATATCAAATTGTAGCTTACTTCCTGAAGAAGTTGGTTATATCTCTACTCATAATATACGTGATATAAAAACCAACGGCCATTACTTAAAAGATTTTCAATTTATCTTTATAGAATTGCCCAAATTTTCAAAAAGTAAAGTAGAGCAGTTAGAAAGTATAGTAGAAAGGTGGTGTTTCTTTTTTAAATACGCAGAAGAAACAACAGAAGAGGACTTAAAAGAGATAGCAGAAAAAGCACCAATAATAAAGCTAGCATATGATGAGTTAGATAAGTTTCGTTGGAACGAAAAAGATTTAGTAGCTTACGAAGAAAGGATAATGGATCTACGGAAAGAAGAAGCCATTCTTGAATACAGACTTGATCTTGCTACTGAAAAAGGCAAAAAAATTGGTAAAGAGGAAGGAAAAACTGAAGGGAAAATTGAAGTCGTAAAAGCAATGCTGGCTAATAATGTTGATGTCAACACTATTGTCAAGTTTACTGGCCTTTCTATTAGTGAGATTGAAGAATTAAGTGGAAATCTGTGAACGGTTACACTTGGAAAACCTTTGTGGCATAATTTAAGTGGGCAGCGTAGTCTACGATTACCGCATAATTTACTATATAGATATTCCAGAACATACAGACTTCAATTGAACACAGAAAAGATTCTTATCAAAGTTAATTACCCTTATTATCAATAACTATTAGCTACAGACCAGTTCTTGTTAAGTTACAGTAAAGAAATGAGTCATATATAGCTAAACTGACTTAGATTTACCGACAATTTGAAAAACCGTCATTCCGCTACTAGTTAGCGCCGCGGCGGTATGACGTGTTGCTTGGGTCAGCTATAGCTAAAGTAACTTAGGTTCACCGACAATCGTCATTCCGCTACTAGTTAGCGCCGCGACGGCATGACGTGTTGCTTGGGTCAGCTATAGAATATAGATCAGAAGTGACAGAGCTTAAAAAAAGGCATAACATTCTTAATAAACGTAAAAAGCTTTATGAAAATCAGAGTTGGAGTAATAGGCTGCTTAGGCAGAATGGGCAAGAAAATACTCAATGAATTAATTACAAATGCCGAAGTGGAAATAGCAGGTGCTGTTGCCCGTTCAGGCAGTAAGTACATAGATTCAGATATTGGACCAATTATAGGCTGCGGTTCCAATCTAGGAATTAAAGTTACAAGTTCTATTAGTGGCATATTTGAGTCATCTGACGTTGTAATAGATTTTACAACTAAAGAATGTATGTTAGACTGCCTTAAAGCAGCTGTAAAATTTAAAACACCGCTGGTTAGTGGCACAACTGGAATAGAAGGTGTCGATTTGAAAGAATATGCTGCTGAAGTTCCAATATTATGGTCAGCAAATATGAGTGTTGGGGTTAATGTATTGCTGAAATTGGTAAAAAAAGCTGCTGAGCTTTTAGGTAATGAATATGACGTTGAAATTTGGGAAATGCATCACAACTTAAAAAAGGACTCACCATCTGGAACAGCTATGGAACTTGGCAAAACAATTGCTAACGCTTCAAAAGTGGATTTTCAGTCCAATCAATATCTACATAGCGGTTCAAACATAAGAAAAAAGGGGGGAATAGGTTTTGCAGTATCTCGTGGAGGTGGAGTAATAGGAGATCACAGTGTGATGTTTGTTAATTCTGATGAACGGATAGAACTAAACCACAAAGCAATTGATCGCACAACGTTTGCTAGAGGAGCTGTTCAAGCAGCAGTATGGCTATACGAAAATAAAAGAGAAATTCCGTGGCTCTATTCAATGCAGGACGTTATATGAGCGATGTACACGCTTCCGTTAACAATCTAAATCTTTGGTATGGCTCTAAACAAGTTTTATTCGATATAAATTTGAATATTTATAAAAGAAAAGTTACTACTTTTATCGGACCATCTGGGTGCGGTAAATCAACATTTTTGCGTTGTTTTAATCGTATGAATGACTATGTACCTGGATGCAAAACTGTTGGTGAATTAGATATCGATGGGCTGGGTGATATATATTCACGCGATATGGATGTTGTGCTACTCAGAGCAAAAGTTGGCATGGTATTTCAAAAGCCAAATCCTTTTCCAAAATCAATATATGACAATGTTGCTTATGGGCCAAAACTGCATGGTATGGTGAAGGATAAGCAAAAATTGAATGAGATGGTGGAAAATAGTTTAACTAAAGTTGGCTTATGGGAAGAATTAAAAGACAGATTGCAAGATAGCGCACTCAATTTATCTGGTGGCCAACAACAGAGGCTATGCATCGCTCGCGCAATTGCAGTGAAGCCAACTATTTTATTAATGGATGAACCGTGCTCTGCTCTTGATCCAATGGCAACCAATGCAATTGAAAATCTTATACAAGAGCTGAAATTAAGATTTACCATAATTATGGTAACTCATTCAATGAAACAAGCTAAAAAGTTATCTGATAGTGTAATTTTCTTTCATAATGGCAAGATCGTTGAATCTGGAAGCACTCAAGAAATATTCGAAAATGCTCAATCTCCCTTAACAAAGGAGTATATCCTGGATCATTAAATTTCTGTCATCAAAGTAGCTTGACTACTTTAAAAAATGTACCCGTATGCCGTATCTGTCGTTCAGCATGGTATAGCTAAACTGACTTAGATTTACCGACAACCGTCATCCCGCTGCTTGTTAGCGGGATCTATAGCTAAAGTGGCTTAGGTTTACCTACAATTTGAAAAACAACAAATTCGTCATTCCGCTACTAGTTAGCGGATGAGATACCGCGGCGGTATGACGTAGGGAAACCTGACTTGCACTAGCTATAGATCTAAAGTGAAACTTGAGTGAGAAATATTTAAGTAATAATTTTCCGCCACAAACAATACTTTCTTTGTTTGCTAGTGCAATAGAAGTCTAATCTACTTTCAATTCCCCAGTATGTAAACTGCGCGGTAAGGACTCTAATTCCTTTGCAGCACTTAAACTTTTATTTTTTGCATGTATACCAAGCTTATTGAATTCTCGAGCAGCAGGAAACACTCTTGCTTCAAGCGAACCAGCGGTTTTATTGTAATGATCGACAGCGCTTTTTAAGCTCCTGCGCAAATTATCAAAGTTTTCACCCATTGTGCAAATGCGCTCATATAAAATATGACCTAGTTCACTGATTTTCTTTGCGTTTTCAGCTATCATCTCCTGCTTCCATCCATACGCTATTGCTCTCAGCAACGCAATTAGAGTGATCGGTGTTGCAATGATCACTTTTTTTTCCACTCCAATCTCTATCAAAGCGGGCTCATATTCCAGTGCTGCGCTAAAAACCCCCTCCCCTGTTAAGAAAAGTACCACAAGTTCTGGCGTATTTTCAAATTGATTCCAATACTCTTTTTTACCCAAGTCATTTATGTGTTTTTTTATTGCCAGGGAATGGTTCTTTAATTTCTCCTTTTGTATTTGCAAATCATTTTGTGATATAGCATCCATGTAAGAATCAAGCGGCACTTTAGCATCTATTATTATTTGCTTTCCAGATGGCATTTTGATTATTAAATCAGGACGCAATAAATTATCCTCGTTTTTATCAATCACTGACGGCTGAGTAAAAAAATCGCAATACTCAATCATTCCTGCCATTTCTACCACTCTTTTGAGTTGCATTTCACCCCATTTGCCCCTAATGTGAGGTTTCCTCAGGGCATTAGCAAGGTTGGAAGTTTGGTTCATCAGCGCTCCAATTTGCTCCTTTAAACCTTCATAGGCCCCTACCCTCTCCTTTTCTAGCTCACGTATTTCATTATCGAATTTTTCTAATTTTTCTTTTATTGGAGTTACAACTTCGTTGATCGTTGCTTGTCTTTTTTTGAAATCGCTTTCCGTTTCTTTTAATTTACTATCGATTACTTCCTTTGCTAAGTTCAGAAAATTATTGTTATTTGTTTGCAAAGCATCAAGAGAGAGCGCTTTAAAAGTGTTTGTTAATCTCTCCTCTGCTTTTGTTAGTAATTCTATTTCCTTTTTCTTTTCCTCACGTTCTTTTTGCAAAGTTACTTCAAGTTCTGCTCTTTTGACCCTTAAATCAACTATTTCTTCATTCTTCGTAAGCAAACTTTGCTTTGTTTCTTGAAGTTCTTGCTCTAATTTACATAAATTACCCTCAAGGTTTGCTTTCTTTTCGCTCAGTTTTTTTACGATAATGTAGAAAAATAGTAATAGAGAGACAACCAGAGCTATAGAATTGAAAAGCATCAGAATAAAAAAACTGCGTTTACAATTCTATATGATTTTTGTGTATATAAGAAAGAAAAAAAGGAGCACCTCTTGAGGTGCTCTTTTTGAAGATTTAGCTATTACAGTAACTGTTAGATGCTATTTCTACGACCAATACAAGCAGTTCGTGGTTGCACTTCTGACTCAGTAGTTTCTGAATTTGGTAACCAAGGTTGATTTTCTTCTGCATCAAAAAACTCCTCTTCTAAAGCAGCAGGTGAGTTTGCTCCCTCTGGAATAACAATATCATTAATAGCAGTACCATTAACTTGAGATTTACTTGGTACTTGACTTCTCGGTTGACTAGTTCCACCTGCTTGATTTGTCTTGTTACCAGACTTCCACCCTGATGAAATTTTTCTTGCAATCCATGAAATCCCTGTGTGATCAGCAATCCACTTAAAAAACTTTTTTATGTTTTTCCACATATTTTACTCCTTAAATTAATAATAAATTAACTGAATTATTTCATAAATAGTATAACATGTCAACTATTTTTTACTTTAAAGAGAAAATAGACTTCTCACATTATATAGCTAACCCAAGAAAGGTTTTCCTACGTCATACCGCGATTTATTCGCGGTATCTCAGCATAGATTCCGCTAACAAGTAGCGGAATGACGAATTTTTGTTTTTCAAACTGTCGGTAAATCTAAGTCAGTTTAGCTATATGTGTCAAGCACTGGAATGACATCGTCGTAACATTATACCGTATTACAATGTTCGTACAGTAAGCCATAGGATGGAGCTATACAAAAAGAAGTAAAACGGCTATAAAGATGATGCTGCGGAAGTTTTTAGTACTTGCTCGCAACTTTCAACAATTTAATAGCACTGGTGTTTACAACCTCTCCGCCGACACGCTTAGTGACAAAAAACCTCACATAAGGTTTATTCGTATAAGGGTCTCTTAATATTCTCATTCCTCTGTTATCTACAATCTTATAAGCTTGTTTGAAATCTGCCATCGCAATTACTGGTAGCTGAATGTTTGATGCAGGTGGCATATCGGCAGACTGGTATACTGGCACTCCCATTAAGGTATCTGGAGCTTCAAGCGACAAACTTGGTTGCCAAAGATATTGACCTGTTTGAGCTTTTAGTAGCCTAACATTCTTCAACGTACTCCTGTTCATCAAAAATGATGCGTTTTTGGAATAATATTCGTCCAGAGAGTAATACAACACCATTATTGAATCGCTATCCAATTTTTCAGTTTTAACTTGCTCTATTTTATTATAACTGTTTCCATTTTCATAAGCTAAAATCCCTTTTGGTTGAAAAGTGCCCTCACCCTTAATGAAGGCTTCGCTTTCTTCCTTGCTAAAAGTCTCGGCAATCTTTTCCACCAGCCAACTCTCAACATCGACAAACGCATCATCGAGTAACTTTTGTGATATCTGTGGTTGAGCATATAACTCGTAAGTTGTTATGGAAATTTTTTGGATTTTAGGTGTGTCCGTATCTTTTGCAAAATCATACTTAGATTTATTACCACCGTCCTCATCATCTACTGTTTCACTACTCCAACCTGCACCGGCACGGTCAAAATCTTCTATAATGTAATCCAATGTTTCAGTAGAGATTCTTTGACTGGAGCATATTTGTCGCATTGGGGACGAATCAGTTACGCGCTTGTTTATGCGTTTTACAATATGCGGAGTAACTAGATACCCTCCGATATCATTATCATCTCCACTGAGGGTTTTGTGTGATAAACCGCTTTCCATTCCCTTGCGGATATAATCAGAAAAATATTTATCGCTTGTGCTAAAATCTGTATTTACTTCTGGACGTTGAGCTGCAGTTTCGATCAAGTCTAAACGCTCTTTGCAACTATCAATGGTATTATTTACCTTGCATAGCTGCTCAATTGTTGCAGAATCAGCACGCCCTTTGCTTTCAATTTCTTTTAGTTTGCGATCATTTATTAATTTAAATTGCTCCCATGATGAAGCGAGTTCATTGATACGGTGAGCGATATCGGTAAGTGACATAATAGCCTCCTTTGAAAATGAAAATATAGTTAAAAATTTCCTCAGTGTTGCGCTACCTCGGGTGCAGTTTGTGCCTACTCTTTCTTTAGAATTTAAAGGAAAAATCTCGTCATTCCGCTACTTGTTAGCGGAATCTATGCCGAGATACCGTGGCGGTATGACGTGTTAGCTATAGCTGAGATACCGTGGCGGTATGACATAACGACAAATTCGTCATTCCGCTACTTGTTAGCGGAATCTATGCCGAGATACCGCGGCGGTATGACGTGTTAGCTATAGCTGAGATACCGTGGCGGTATGACGTACTAGCTATAGAAAATGCTCATTGGAATGGTAAAAACCTCGAAAACAATGTGGCACTACTAAATAGTACCACGCTAGATATTATAAACTTAATTTAATAATTAAATTAAGCGAGGTAAAATGAAAGATAATAACACTATATGACGTTCGTTTTTTTGTGTCAAGCACTTTTTTTATCTGCTTCAATTAGATAAGGGATTTCAATATTAATTCTGCACTACTTGCAGTTTTTGTAATGGGTCTGCCAATGACGATATAATCAGCTCCTGAATTTATTGCTTCTCTTGGTGTTGCTGTTCTTTTTTGGTCGTCATGACCTGGATCTATACGAATTCCTGGAGTAATAATTTTAAAGTCTTCACCGCATTCTCGGCGCACTTCTTGAGCTTCCAATGCAGAACAGACTATTCCATAGAGTCCAATCTTTTTTGCAAGCTTTGCAAGCAAAATTACCTGTGATTTTGCCTCTCTTGCTACTCCAAGCTCGTTTAAATCCTCATTGCTCATACTAGTTAGCACCGTTACTCCAATCAGCTTTATTTTTGTGCCTTGCACTACACTTAGCGCTTCTTCAAGCATTTTTGTTCCACCGCTGATGTGCAGAGTTAACATTTCAACGTTCAGAACTTTTATTACTTCAACTGTTTTAGCTACAGTGTTTGGAATGTCATGCAATTTCAGATCTAAAAAAATTGGTACATTGCATTTTGCAACTTCTTGCACTCCAGAGAGACCATGAGCAGCAAAAAATTCTAATCCCAGCTTTACCATGCCAACTTTACCACACAGAGCATTAGCTAGAGAAATAGCCTCATTTAAGTCTTGTGTATCCAGTGCGCATATTATTGGGTTCATTATATACCTCCTTGTACAATTTTTTTTATAATAAGACTAATCATCGCACTTTACAAGTTCTACATTCCGGAATTGACTGCGTCTACAACGTTCTGCCCATGGTGAAATTGGCAACTTGGTCGGAGTGGATAAACAGCTGTTAGGTAATCCATATCCAGAATCTCCCTCGGATTCATATCCAGGATCTCCTGCATGTAAAGGAACAGATGTTTCGTTTGGCGATGATGCATATACAAGATCTTCCAGCAAAGAAGCAGGCGTTTCGTCTGACAAAAGTCGTGCAATTTCTTTTTGTAACGCAAACTTTAATATTTGAGTCGTGTTTAATATTGCTTTTTCATCATTATCTCCTGTTGGTCCTTCTATTTGGTCTGTTATACAGCTTATCAACAGTTGCATAAAATCTACTTGTTCTTTCTTCTCTTTCAAAAAACCTTCTTCAAGTTGTTCTATTTGAGTAGCTTGCTCCCGAAGTGAATCTTGTAACTCTTTTACCTCATTGTTACAATCTTTTCTTATTCCGTCTAACTCAGAAGATTGATTTTCAATTAAACCATTTGCTTCATCTAACTCTTTAAATCTCTTTTTTAATTCTTGAGATAAGTTTTTATTTTTCTGATTAATTTCTTTAAATCTACATTGTAACTCATCTAATTCTACATAAAGTTCTTCTTGTCTTTTATATAATTCTTCTTTTTTATTATATAATGTATGTTTTTCTTTACATAATTTTTCTGTTTCCTTACATAATTCCTCTTTTTCTTTAGATAATTTTTCTATTTCTTTATGAAATTCTTCATTTTTTAACTCTACATGTTTATTATTGTCTATTTTCCTTTTCAATTCCGTTATGCGTTCTTCTTTTTTAGCTATATCATTTTCTTTTTCTTGTAACTGTTCACATAAACGCGAGATTTTACAAAGTAATTCTTCTTCTTGCTCACCAAGCTCATCTTTTTCCTTCATTATTTTTTCTAATTTGCCTGTTATTTCAAATACACGGTTTATTTTAGCTTCTAATTTTTGCTCTAAAGATTCTTTTTCTTTAAGAAGAGATTCTCTCTCAACTTCTAACTCATTTACTTTCTGATTCAATTTTTTTGCTCTCTTGTCTAAATTTTGCTTTTCTCGAGTTAATTCACGTGATTGATTCTTTAATTTTTCCACTTCTTTGTTTGCAGCTTCTTTTGCCAGAGTTATTTTATTTTCTAACTCTTGCTCTTTTTGAGCGAATTTATTTCTCTCAATCTCTATTTTCTTATTATTACGAATTATTTTATATAAAAGTGCAAGCACCAAAATAGATAATGCAGCTAAAGCAAGAATTAGAGGAAGAGGCACATTAGAAGTTACAATAAGCGCTAAAGATGTAAGTAACGTCAAGGAACTAGCTATAAAATAAAATGTGTTAGCTTTGTTAAACAAATTGCTCATTACCCCTCCTCCATACACAAAGCAGTCTTGTATATATTTGTTAAGATTCTCTTATCTGTGGAGGTTCCTGCACTTACATCTTTAAGGTGTGATAGGAATTATTTGTTGTATCTTTAAAAGGCGATGAATGAGGGCTGTTTATATTTGTATCAAGACTTTCGTGATTTAGTTGCTCTGAATTTTCTTTATTCTCATCCTCATCTTCCTTTTTAGGAGATAGAGATTTTCTAAGATATCTTCTTGGTATGGATGTGTGAGGAGAAAGTGGTTTCGGGAAAGTTAGTCCATTAGCGAGCTTATTTTCACCTGTTCCTTTAAATTCTGATGAATGTTCACTACTTATATCTAGTTGATTATTTATACCTAACTTTTCATATATAGGTTGCATAAATTCATCAACTGCTTCTTGTATACGGTCTGTATCTTGCATGTCTTGTTCTTCTAAATTAAAAAGTCCTTGCTCTACTCTTTCTTTCACTACACTGAGTACAGTAAATACTGTTTTCGTTACATATTCTCTCTTTTTTTCTTCAAATTTATTTACATTTTTCTTGTAATCATCCTTAACGTTTATTGATTGATTAACAAGTTCTTCCTCGTCTGCTTTTAAAGATAATAATGCCTCTTCCAGCTCCTCAATTTTAGATAAGTGCTTTTTCTCCTTTGTACTTAATTTGTCAACTTCATTTTTAAAACGAGTGTGCTCTTGACGCTCATAACTAACTTCACCTTCTAATCTTTTCTTTTCCCTTTCCAACTGGTATAACTTCTTCTCTAATTCTTTTATGTCGTTACTTAATTCTTTTTCTCTTTTCTTTAATTCCTCCTTCAGAGAGGAAGCTTCATCACTTTTTATTCTTAACTGCACTACTAATTCTTCTACTTTTTTTCTTAATTCTGTTTCTAATTGTATCTTTTCTTTTTCTAACATAGTTAATTGATGATTTAGAGAAGAAACCTTCTCTTTTAATTTACAAGGTAAGTCATTGTATTCATGTTCTAAGTTGCTCAGTTTGTTCTTCATCTCACATAATTCACCTTGTAAATTACCTTTTTTTTCATTTAGTTTCGTATTTTCATCACGTAACTCTTTAGTAAAATCAAGAGAATTTTTCTTTTCACATTCTAACTGACTTACTTTCTTATTCAATTTTTTTATTCTCTCATCTAAACCTTGCTTTTCTCGAGTTAATCTATTTAGTTGATTATTCAATTCCTCCACTTCTTTGCTTGCAGCTTCTTTAGCTTCTTTTCCTAAAGTTATTTTATTTTCTAACTCTTGTACCTTGCTCTCAAATTGTTGTTTTACGTTAGCCAGCTTTTGCTCTTTTTCAGCAAATTTATTTTTCTCAACCTCTATTTTCTTAATCATTTTACATGAAAGTGCAAGCACCAAAACAGAAAGTATAGACAAACTCAAGGCAACAGGAAGAGCTACATTAAAGGCTGCAACTGAAGACAAGAACTCAACATAAGGAGCAACAGCAAGTGTCCCAGATGCAAGCAATGCTAAAGTAGCAAAAGCACCAGCTATAAGATATGGTGCATTGGTTTTAATATACAAATCCCTCATCCTCACAACTAATAATGATTATAATAGCATGGATATCAAAGGAAGTAAAGCTATAAAAATCAGTATAAGTCTATATCCACTATGTATTTCCCGTCTTCAGTTTCAAGCTCAGACTGCATCCACTCTATCGTTTCCGCATTGCACACTGCTTGCAAATCATCCTGTGCAGATTGATCCAACTTATCCTCTTGTACGCTCGCTTTTATCATCAACTTTTTTATCAGATGCTTAACTGATACATTATTATCTGCCTTTATCTTTCTGATAATGTTTAATATCTGAATAACATTATCTCCCATTTCCTCTGAATATTTATCGTAGATAAGCTCTTCTTTGCTCGGCCAATTACTTTGATTGTGTACAGAATTATAACTATACAACTGGTGGTATATCTCTTCTGTAATGTAAGGCAAGAAAGGTGCAAATAACCGCAAAATAATATTCAGTACATACGCCAAGCTTTGTTTTGCACTTAAACTGCTTCCGTACGCACGTTTTTTTACTAATTCCAAGTAGTTATCACAAAAATCTTTCCAAAAAAATTCCTCTACTGCGCCCAAAGCTTCGCAGTATTCAAACTGTAATAGGTTATTCGTTGCTCTTTCTATAACTTTGTATAACTTAGACAATATCCACTTATCCATTGTCTCGTGAGCAGAATTTATGCTCATCACTTGATGCTTTTCCATGAACATGGAAACAAACTTGCTAGCGTTCCAAAGTTTTGTAACTAGGCGCTTGCCAATTTTGAATATATTTTCAGAGTAGACTGTATCAACTCCAAGCCTTGAGTTCGCTGCCCAATAGCGCACTACATCAGCTCCATAAGTTTCAAGTATTACATGAGGAGTGATGATGTTACCTTTTGATTTACTCATCTTTTTCTTATCATCGGCTAAACACCAACCGCTGATCATAATGTTTTTCCAAGGTAAAGAATCTGCATGATAATGTGCCTTTAAAATAGTATAAAAAGCCCAAGTTCTTATTATCTCATGGCTCTGGCTGCGCAGATCTGCAGGAAATATCGTATTATAGCGATGATTTGGTAAACTAAACTCACTGTTTACTGCCAGTGCACTCAGTTGAGGAGTAATTGAACTTGTGGCCCAGGTATCCATTACATCTTGATCTGGGATAACCTCTTCTTTGCTATACCCTTTTGGCAAATCTTTGAGTGGATCTATAGGTAGGGCCTTTATTTCAGCTAGAATAATTTTACCTTCTTCTCCCTTACGTTTGGAATACCACGCTGGAAATGGCACACCAAAATAGCGCTGTCTTGAGATGCACCAGTCCCAATTTAGTCCTTCTATCCACACTTCCATACGTTTACGCATAGTAGCTGGATGCCAATTGCATTCTTTTACTTTATCTAATACTTGAGCTTTTTGCTCTAAAGTCTTGATAAACCATTGATAAGTAGGCAATATCTCAAGTGGTGCACCAGACCTTTCTGCGCATTTGACAGAATGAGAAATGCTAGTGCTTTCTATCAAAAGTCCTTTTCCACTCAAGATTTCAATCATCCTCTTTCTTGCTGCTGTAACTTTCAATCCATTGATTTCATTGTAGATTCCAGCGTCACGCGCTGGAATGACGCCGGGGTGTGGTGGAATGACATCTTCTTTTGTCATCTGAGTAGCCCTTTCTCCTGTCATCCCAGTAGCCCCTATGGTGTCATCCCAGTGCCCAGACACTGGGATCCATTCTTCTTTTTTCTGACCATACGCGGACATGATATCTTCCTCTGTCATCGCTGGCATTGGCTCTTTTTCCTGGATTCCAGTGTCAAGCACTGGAATGACATCATAAAGGCTTATTCTCCCATCCTGATCGATGATAATTTTCATCGGTAGATTATGCTTTTGCTGCCAATATATGTCGAGTTCATCACCAAACGTACAGCACATAACAAGCCCAGTGCCTTTATCTATTTTAACCTTATCATCTGCTATTATTGGAACTTTCTCCTCTGTTATTGGCACTACCGCTGTTTTTCCGATCAGATGAGTGTAGCGCGTATCCTCTGGATGACAAAAAACTGCAACGCATGCTGGAAGTAGTTCAGGTCGCGTAGTTGCAATATTGATCTGCTCATTTTCTTGAGTAGAGAAAACTATCGTGTTTAAGGATGACTCAAAAACTTTATCTTCTATTTCTGCTTGCGCAATCGCGGTTTTATCAACCGGGTCCCAAAGGATAGGCTGCATCTTTCTATATGCATATCCCTTATTATATAGATCAATAAACGACATCTGTGAAAGCGTCACAGTTTCCTTGCTGATCGTGTGGTATTCCAAACCCCAATCGTAACTAATTCCAACAGACTTAAATAGTTCCTTGAATTCTTGCTTTGATTTCTCAATAACCTCATGGCACATCTCTATAAATTTTTCTCTGCCAACTTCTTTTGCACGGGTTTTATAGGTTTGTTCAACCAATCTTTCAGTGGGAAGCCCATTATCATCAAACCCAATTGGATAAAACACATCTTTTCCCAGCATGCGCTGAAACCTTGCAATAAAGTCTGTATGGCAATAGCTGAATATATGGCCAATATGGAGTTTTCCCGATATTGTCGGTGGAGGCGTGTCTATAGTGAAAGTGTTATCCTTTTCACCATTCCATTTATAAACTTTACTGCCTTCCCATAATATGTTGCATTTGTCTTCAATTTCTTTAAAGCCGTATTTTTCTTTTAACATAAATATTTCTCAATTTTAAACCTTAAGCTAGCAACGTCATACCGCGATTCATTCGCGGTATAGATCCCGCTAACAAGCAGCGGGATGACGATTGTCGGTAAACCTAAATTACTTTAGCTATAGCACAATTACGGCAATTTTACGCCAAAATTTTTTGTTTACGAACATAAATTTTCTATGCTATGATAAAATATTACTTGACCTTAGGTTCTAAAGGTATTATGTAATGTTAAATTATAATTGAGGTGCGTTATGCTAAGCTTAAATAATGGTACAATACAGATTGTTGATGATAAAATAATGCTTGTTATAAAAAAAGGTGATTATGAAGAATTTAAAAAGTATAAAGACGTAGATAGGAGTGGTGCTATAATTGATGACAAGCTTTATGTGGGCTGTACGCTAGATGATCAACAACTATATATTACTGGTTCTTATCCTCAAGAAGAACTAGGAGATAATACAATCATGAATGTAAAATCCGTTGGGAAAAAGGGTGACAAATATTCTAGTCGCCTAGAAGAAATGAAAAATCTGTTAGGCCTTAACGATAAGAAAGAGGAGGTTGTGGTAAAAGACCTATCTAAACATCCCATAACACAATTGTTAGAAGAGAAAAATGCTGAAATAACAGAATTGGAAGCTGCAAAGAAGAAAGCTGAGGAGGAATTGAGAACTAAAACACAAGAATTACAAGATCAATTGGACGCAGCTAACAAGGGCAAAGAAGAATTACAAGAACAGCTAAACAACCGACCAAGTGCTGCTCAGTTACAAGAGAAAGAGGATAAGATAAAAGAATTAGAAGCTGAAAATACTGATGTTACAACGTTACAGACGGCAAATCAAGAATTAGAAGCTGCAAAGAAAGAAGCTGAGGAGAAACAGAAAGAATTACAAGGTCAATTGGAGAAAGCTAACAAGAGCAAAGAAGAATTAGAAGCTGCAAAGAAAGAAGCTGAGGAGAAATTGAAACAAGAATTAGAAAAGGAAAAGGAAGAATTGAAAGCTAAAACACAAGACTTACAAGCTAAATTAACTGGAGCTGAGAACAAACAGCAAGAATTACAAACTCAATTGGACACAGCTAACACGGAAAAAACAGACTTACAACAGCAACTAGCAAGTTCAACAGATGAACAGAAGAAAGTTAATGATGCAATTGATAGTTTATTTACTGAAGAGTTAAACGGAGGAATAAAAATTCTCATCGAATCAGAAGGTCAAGAGTTAGAAGGCAAAGTTAAGAGCTTATATGATGAAAAATTAAAGAACACAATAGAAGATATCATAAGCAATAATTTATCAGAAGTACAAGGTAAGGAGTCATTGCATAAAGAGTTACAGGGCAAAATAATATCTTTAATAGAGGGTAATAAAGATAAAAGTGTAGATGCAATTGTGGAGTCGATTAAGAAAGAGTTAAAGAACAGTATAATAAATGCAAGTAAGTCCAGTAAGGAAGTTGCGGACTTACAGCAACTGTTAAAAGAGAAAGAGAAGGAAATAAGTACACTAAAGGTTGGAGTTGCTCAGTTACAAGCTAAAGATGAGGAAATAACACAATTAAAAGCTCAAGTTCAGCAGTTGCAAGCTAAAAATGCTGAAGTTGTGGAGTTAAATAAACAATTAGAAGAGAGTAAAAGTCTTGTTGATAAATTACAGAAGGAAAAACAAACATTAGAAGATAAAAGCAAAACAACTGAGCAACCAAAACAAGGCAATGGAGCGAAGTACACCGCTACTGTTGGTGTTGGTCTTGCTGCTGGACTGATAGCATTTACTGCACTTGAACGTACAGTTAGGTTAGATATGTTAGTAATGATTGGTATAGCAGTAGCATCTGCACTCGTAGTTGGTGGTGTTACATATGCAGCATTACCTAGTACTCAAGTAGATGGGGCGAAAGCACAAGAAGTAGATGGGAATAATAAAGGGAAGTAACAAGGGTTGAGCCATACGCGTCAAGTAAAACACTTGACGCAAACTTTAGTTTTTGTATTCTTTCATTAGCATAATATAATTTTGTGCTGATTGTGCAATATGTTTAATTTCTTCATTCGACATTTTTTTGAAGAATTTTGCTGGCCTACCAGCCCATATTTCTCCACTTTTTATCACTTTTCCGTGTGTTACCAGTGAGCCAGCAGCTACCATAGCTTCAGACTCCACAACTGCATGGTCCATCACGGTAGAGCCCATACCAATAAACGCTTTATCATGCACCGTGCATGCGTGCAACATACAAAAATGTCCCACTGTTACCATACTGCCAATAATTGTGTCACCACCTGGGTTTCTATCCACATGAATTACCGTTCCATCTTGAATATTTGTTCCATCACCTATTTTTATTGATCCAACGTCTCCTCTGATTACACAATTAAACCAGATGCTTGCATCTCTTCCTATTTCAACCTTACCTATGATATGCGAACCACCTGCGATGAAAGCACTTTCGTCTATTTTTGGTTCATAATTTTTGTATTTTAAAATGTGATACATATTAAGCCCAAAGTTTTATGCATATGTTAATCAAAATAAGGTAAGCAGTAAATACATACTTAGATTTCAAGTTATTTGGGTGACAGATGTTCTTGACTTACGTGCTTTGTACTGCTAAGATTTTTATTTTCAGCCCTATCTATAATGTCAGTAGCGGTATTAAGTATATTTCAAATAATATTGGTTGTTGTGTTAGTAATTTTAGTGCTCTTGCAGCCACCTGGGAGTAGTTCATTAAGTGGTTTTAGTAATACACAACAAGGGGTCAATTCGATGATTCCGGTGAAATCTTCTGAAAACCCGCTCAGCAGAATAACGGCTATTGTTGCTGGATTGTTTATTATAAACACATTGCTATTGTCAGGATTATGTTCAAAAGACGTACATAAAAAATCGATCGTAGAAAAAATTATATTAGAAAAAAAGCAAGAAAGTGAATCTACTTCTGTTCCATTTGAAAATTAATGAAGGAAGCTAAATTTATCTTTGTCACAGGTGGAGTTGTATCGTCGCTTGGTAAAGGCTTAGTTTCTTCAAGCGTTGGTGCGCTTCTTCAAGCTCACGGTTTTAAGATCCGTATCAGAAAACTTGACCCGTATCTCAACATTGATCCTGGGACAATGAACCCAACTCAGCACGGAGAGGTGTTTGTTACCGAGGATGGTGCTGAAACTGATTTGGATCTTGGGCATTATGAGCGTTTTACTGGAATTAAAGCAACAAAAGATGACAATATAACAACTGGTAAGATATATCATGAGTTATTGAAGAAAGAGAGGCGTGGTGATTATCTGGGCAAAACTGTGCAAGTCATTCCTCATGTAACAGATTTAATCAAATCGTTCATTTTTAATGGTACGGAAGGTTTAGATTTTGTAATATGTGAAATAGGCGGAACTGTAGGTGACATTGAAAGCCAACCATTTTTGGAGGCTATACGCCAAGTTAACTACACATTAGGAAAACAAAGAGTTATCCTTATTCACTTAACTTTAATACCATATCTTACCGCAGCGCAAGAATTAAAGACAAAGCCAACGCAGCATTCAGTTCGAGAGTTAAATTCCGCGGGGTTACAGCCAGATATTATATTATGCCGCAGTGAGAAAGAAATTTTCGATAATCAAAGAGAGAAAATAGCTAAGCTTTGCAATGTTTCTTTATCCAATGTGATACCTGCTCCTGATGTGAGTCATATATATGAGTTACCGGTGTTGTATAGCCAATGTGGGCTTGATACGCAAATTTTGGAGCACTTTCATTTAAGTGAGCCAAAACCAAGCTTGATTGAATGGGATCAAATAGTGCATTCCATAAGGCACCCAACACAGGAAGTTACTGTGTCTATAGTGGGAAAATACACCGAATGCCCTGATGCGTATAAATCACTAGTTGAAGCATTAAATCATGGTGCAATTAGTAATAAAGTCAAAGTAAGGATAAATTGGGTTAACTCAAGAGAAAAGGAAGAAAAACCTATAAATGAGAAGCTTATAGAAGAAAAATTACAGAATTCTCATGCAATCCTTGTCCCAGGGGGGTTTGGTGATGACGGAGTAGAGGGTAAAATATTAGCAATAAATTATGCCCGTACAAATAATATCCCATTTTTCGGAATTTGCCTTGGTATGCAGCTTGCAATTATTGAGTTTGCTCGTAATGTTGTTAAGCTTGAAGATGCACACTCTGAAGAATTTCATAACTGTAAACATCCAATCGTTAAGTTAGCTGGCGATCAAGATGACGATCTTGGTGGAACCATGAGACTTGGGGCATACAAATGTAATATAAATGCAAACTCTAAAATGATGGATGCATATAGTAACACTACTATTTCAGAAAGGCATAGGCATAGATACATAATCAATTCAGATTATAAAGATGATTTGGAAAAAAATGGGCTTCTATGCAGTGGCATATCAGAAGATGGAACGTGCATAGAGGCAGTGGAGTTAGAGAGTCATCCGTGGTTTATTGGTGTGCAGTTTCATCCAGAGTTTCAATCAAAGCCGTTTTCTCCTCATCCTCTTTTTATATCGTTTATTAAGGCAGCAGTTAATAAAATTTAAAAAAAGAAGATTAGCAAAGGAAAGTGTTCAAGTATCAATATATGGAGCTTGCCATAGAGCAAGCCAAACTTGCTCAGAAAAATGATGAGGTTCCCATAGGTGCCGTAATAGTTAGTGGAAGCAATGTCGTTTCTTCTGCACACAATATATCCAGCGATCCAACTGCACATGCAGAGATGTTAGCGATCAAGCAGGCATGTGAGTTGCTCTCAACTTCAACGCTTTATGATTCTGACATATACGTAACATTAGAACCATGTCCGATGTGTGCTCAAGCTATTTCCTTTGCCAGAATTAAACGATTGTACTTTGGAGCTTATAATCCAAAAGGTGGAGGAATTGAAAATGGTGCTAAGATATTTCAATTTTGCAGCCATATACCTGAAGTTTATGGTGGAATATTAGAAACAGAATGCTCTTTTTTGTTAAAGGATTTTTTTGAAAGACTGAGAGACATTTGACAAACCGTCATGCTACTTGTTTTCCGATACAAATTCGTCATCCCGCTACGTGTTAGCGGAATCTATGCTAGGAGATACCGTGACGGTATGACGGTTAAGTAATTCGTCATTCCAGCGCGTGACGCACAACTATACAAACATTGTCCCACCAGCAGGGTGTCATGCAAGTAGCTGACACTGCCCTCCTTTGTCATCCCAGTGCCCAGACACTGGGATCCAGAAGACTTAATTTTAACCAAGTGGCTGCATAATAAAGACTGGATTCCAGTGTCAAGCACTGGAATGACATTACAGGGACACTGGGATGACACCCTCCTTAACCGTCATACCGCGATTCATTCGCGGTATCTCAGCCGCTAACATGTAGCGGACCGTCATACCTTAACATAGATCCCGCTAACAAGCAGCGGGATGACGGTTGTCAGGGTGTCAGCTACTTAGATGAAACCCTTTCCCGGTCTATCAAATCACATAAGAGAAAACTAAGACCAATCACATTTTTTATCTTGTGGCTTTATTTGCAATATTGCTACCACACTGACCAACAAGCAGAAGACTATATAAAGCCCAGCAGCAAGGTTTGTTTGAGGAAATGTTACAGTCAACCAAATACAAACCATAGGGGTAAATCCTCCATGTAATGCATAAGAGATGTTACGTGATAAGCTTACGCCACTAAATCTGACATTGGTGGGAAAGAGTTCAGATGCAACTATTCCTATGGGAACTATACCCCTTTCTATTATAGAGAGAACCATTACGCTCAACGCAATCACAAGATAATTTTTGTAGTAATATGCAATAGATAACGCAGGACAACACAGTGCCATTGTAATTGCTATAAATAAGATTGCAGTGCGCTCTTTTCCAACTTTATCAGCCAACATTCCAAACGCTATTGAAGATATCGGCATTAATATACTGGTTATAATCAATACAATTTCGTTGATATATGTCGTTACATAAACATCCACTGATGCTATTTCCTTTGCGAGTGTTCGAAGAAATATGGTAAATCCAACAGCAACATTAACAGGTACAGATATTAAAATAGCAAGTATAAGAGCTCTCTTGTGGCGCTTTATAAGCTCTATTATTGGCAAATCAGGTAAATTTCTTTGTTTTCGATTTTTTTCATATGCTGGAGTTTCTCCCAATGTGTATATGCTATACGCGCTAATTAATCCTAAAATAGCTGAGAAAACAAATGGCAATCTCCAACCCCAGATACAAAAATCAGTAGTTTTTTTGCAGATAATTACTATCACCGCAGAAAGCAAGACACCAATGGAACGACCAAAGCCCATTATTCCAAAATACATCCCTAAGTTCTCTTTCCTACTGGATAAATGTTCTATAAGATAAACAGAACTTCCTTGTTCACCACCAAGTGCAATTCCTTGTGTCACATGGATTGCAAGAAGCAATATAGTAGAAATTATACCTACTTGATTGTGACTTGGAATAAATGCAATGAGACTTGATGGTATCGATATTAGCAAGATAGTAATTATTAATGCTATCCTCCTTCCATACCTGTCACCAACGTGACCAAATATGAATGCACCAAGTGGCCTTACAATTGCGCCTAGCCCTACAATTCCAAATAATTGCAGTATGTTACTGTAGACATCTTTTGCAAAACAAAACTCTCTGCTGATTATGTTAATCAAATCAATAAAGAGCATGTAGTCATACCATATTGCGATTCTGCAGAGTATGGTTGATATCAACACCCTTGTTTGCACTAAATTCAATTCGTAAATGTTTGCTTATTCTATTCTGGCTGCTTTTTGGGATTTTACAACCTAAACATATGGTGTTGACTTTTTTATTATGGTATGTGATAATTAAAATGTTATTAAAATCAGAGGTGAAGTTATGGGGAAATATGTGCAATTGGAAAAATATTAAGTGTAATTGATAAGGAGGAAGGTTTCAGTAAGGACAACGTAATTGAAGAAATAAAAGAGAAATTAAAAGTAGAAGATGAAGATGAGTATGAAAAATGGGAAAAAGCTGATTTTAGTGTAAATCACCTGTTTTGGGGTATTTTTTTAGGAAAAATTGGAAAACATACATTATTACATTTAGCTGCTGGAAAAGGCCATACAGAGATAGTAAAAATTCTGATAGAAAAAGAAGCAAATGTTAATGCAATAGGGGAATGTGGTGATACTCCTTTACATTTAGCTGCTGAAGAAGGCTGTACAGAGATAGTAAAGGTTCTATTACAAGCAAAAGGGATTGATATTAATGCAGCAAATGAATTTGGACAGACTCCTTTACATTTAGCTGCTGAAGAAGGCCATACAGAGATAGTAAAAATTCTAATAGAAAATGGAGCAGATCCTTTAATAAAGGATGAACATGGTAAAACTCCAAGAGACTTAGCTCAAGATGATGTTATAAAGAAACTTCTAGAGGAAGCAGAAGAAACACAACTGGGAAAACGAGCATTTAAAAAAAGCGTTTTTTATGGTGGTTTGACAGCATTATTAGGTGCTGCAATAGCAGTAGCACTTTTTGCAACCGGAACAATTGCAGTTGAGTTAATACCTATAGTAATAGCAGTGGTTGCAGTTGCAACAGCAGCACTAGCGGTTGGTGGTATTACGTATATGATGTCAAAGCCTAGTACTAAAGTGGATGAAGCAAAAAAAGAAAAAACTGCTGAAAATGGGCCGGGAGTAACTACGTAAACTGCTTTTTTTATTGAAAAATTTAGAAAGATGTTGTAAAATTGTTGTGGTAGTAGAACTTGGTAGAACATATGGCAGATTCAAGCACTAATATAGCTTTCAGTAAAGAGATTCTAGAGGATCTTGCTCGCTTGGCTAGAGTGAAGAATCAGTCCGTTCAAGAGCTAGCAAAGGAGTTTATACAAGAAGCGATTGAACATGAGGAAGATATGGCACTACTTAAGCTTGCTATTCAACGCGATGTTCCAGGTGCAAAAAGAGTTAAGTACAAGGACGTAAAGTGGAAATAAAGCCTTACGAAATTGAATTTTTAGATAATGTTATTGAAAGGGATCTTCCAGATCTTCCAAAAACAATAGAGCTAAGAGTCCAAAAGGCCATAGAAGAACGCCTCACAGTTTCTCCTGATAAAGTAGGAGAGCCTTTGTTACGTGAACTTAAAGGATACCGTAGAATACGAGTAGGTAAATATCGTGTGATATATCAGGTAGACAATTTAAAACGCATAGTAACAATTGTTGCAATAAGACATAGAGAATACATTTACGATTGTCATTGAAGCAGCTACTATAAACATTAGATATATTTTTATACACCCACTTTTTTTATTGAAAAATTTAGAAAAATGTTGTGTAATTGTTATAAATTTGGTTAAGCATATGGCAGATTCAAGGATTAACATAGCTCTCAGCGAAGAAACTTCAAAGTACCTTGCTCGCTTGGCTAAAGTGAAAAAGCAGTCCGTTCAAGAACTAGCAGAGGGGTTTATACAAGAAGCAATTGAACATGAGGAAGATATAGCGATAGTCAAACTCGCTATCCAACGTGACACCCGAAATGCAAAATTCATCAGGCATGAAGACGTCAACTGGGCTTAATCTGTTATGAGGAAAATGTAGTTCACGAAGATATTCCAAGTCTTCCTAAGACAATATGGTCAAGGATAAAAGAAATCGTAAAAGAGCGCCTTACAGTTTCTCCTGAGAAGGCAGGAGATCCCTTGCTTGGTGAGTTTAAAGGATATCGTAGAATACGAACAGGTGATTACCGCTTGATCTATCGAATAAGTAAATCAGAACGTATAGTAATGATTACTGCAATAGAGCATAGAGAATACATTTACGATTGTCATGAAGCAGCTACTATAAACATTAGATATATTTTTATACACCCACTTTTTTATTGAAAAATTTAGAAAGATATTGTATAATTGTTATAGTAGTAGATTTTGGTAAAACATATGGCAAATTCAGGAATTAACATAGCTCTTAGCAAAGAAACTTCACAGCACTTTGCTGAACTAGCTGAACTCACTAAGGAGTCTACTCAAGAACTAGCAGAAAGGCTATTCAGAGAAGCAGTAGAGCGTGAAGAGGAAGATATTTTATTATCTGTGGTTGCTGATGAGTATGATATTGAAGGTGCAAAAAAGACTAAAAGTGAGGATGTAGATTGGAATACACTATTATCTTCCTAGACAATGTTCTCGAGAAAGATCTTCCAGATCTTCCGAAAACAGTAGGGTCAAGGGTTATAAATGCGATAAATGAGCGGCTTACAGTTGATTCCTATTAATCTTGGTGAAGCGTTAAACCACAGCCTTAAAGGGCGCAGAAGACTAAGAGTTGGCGATTACCGTATTATATATCATGTAAACACTGTAGAATATGAAGTAACCATAGTTACAGTAGGGCATAGAGATACCATTTACGAAAAGGCTAGAAAAATACTGAGTAAACATAAATATATTTTTATACAGGCCTCCTTCTTGTGCTGCTTTCTATCTTAAGTGGCTTTGCTGAGCTTAAAAATTGATTTTTTTTGATCCAACGAAAACACTATTTTGAGTCGAAGAGTCTCCGTTTTGATATGAAAACAAGTGGTCACGCTACTTGGATTCACGGGCTCTTAAATTGCTTTAGCTATAAATATTTAAGAAATTTACCAAATGAAAAAAAAGGCAAAAGAAGCCCTGGTCATTGTCTATTTTCAGTATTGGCGTTTTTTAAGTCTTAAACACTGCAATTTAGCTGCTTTTAATTGCAACTCACCTTAGTTTAAATGTTTAAGAAATTTACTAAGTAGAAAAAAAGGCAAAAGAAACCCCGTGGTAATTAGTGTTCACTCTCTAATCCTGCAAATTGGCGTACTATACTGTCTTAAACGACTTATAAGCGCGTTTCAGCTTATATAGGTAAAAACCTAGAAATATTGTGAAGACATAAGGTGCACATAGTGCAAAAAATTAAAAATAAGACGCCAACTACGTTGTTTTCTTGCTGTTTAATCTGCACAGATGAAGATAACTGAATACCTTCAGTTTTATGATAAAGGGGCTGGCGAAATGTGTCAAGCAGCTTTTTCGTTTCTATATGCGCTACCTTAAGACTTCAACGTCTCAACGCACCTGACCCCACTAGCATATAAATTTGCATGGCTCTTTCCAGTATTAAGCAATGCAAGTCCAATGTTGTCTACACTAGAGCGCAGTTCCCCTATTTCCTCATTATTTTCATTTGTCACTTTAGTGCCAATATCTGGAAGTGCGTTATCCCCCTCAACAAGGTAAAGCTTTCTTCTGAATATTTCTTGTCTGCTCATTCGATTTACGACTTCCTGACCTATATAACACCCCTTATTAAAGCTTATACCGTTTACTTTATCGATTAAAAATTGCAGTGGGAACGATGAATTTTGTACCATATCTTTTGCTCCATCTGGAACGAGGTTTTGAATTCTAACTTTTTCATACTGAGTAAAATCCCCAACTGGCTCCTTTATTTCACCTTTATGTATGATCCTCATTCCTAGCAGTTTGTGCCTTGGATCTTGAAAAATAACTTGTGACTTACCACTACACTCCGTTGACTTAGTATTAAACAAAACTCCAACCTTATATAGTGCACTAACGTCTTTAATCTTCACCCTCAAATAAGTTTTAAGTAAATCTAGTTTCTCGATTATTTGCTGCAAGTGCATGTTTTCGCACTCCAAGAGGGTGTATTTACCATATTCAATAAGAAAAAAATCATATAGATATTTTCCTTGAGGGCTAAGCAATAAAGAGTAAATGGCTTTTTGGCTACCCAACTTATTAATATCATTGGTTATAATACCCTGCAGAAAATCTCTAGTGTCAGGCCCATATAGCACTATCACACCACGACTTAAGAATGGTATATAACTCATGAAATCTCTATAAATAAATCTAAATTTTATTATACAACATTAGGCTCTTTTAGAAACTGCTTTTGGCGTGCATATTTTATAATGGTGTGCATATTTTACAAGCTCCAGCCCTTGAAATCTAACTTACGAGTATATATATAAAGTTATAGGTTAATTTGTTGAGAGGAAAAGCAAATGTCAAATGTAAGTTTAAATGTATTGGATGATAGCGTGCTGATCAAGCCTGTTAGCGAGGAAAAGCAAGGTGGAATTATGCTTCCATCAAGTGCTGAAAAGAAACCTACTAAAGGTGAAATTGTAGCAACTGGTGAAGGTTCACGCAACTCAAATGGCGAACGCGTAGCTTTAACTGTGAAAGCTGGTGATAAAGTGTTCTATCGTCAATGGGCTGGTACAGAAATAGAACATAATGATGAAAAGCTTATCGTGATGAAAGAGTCCGATATACTTGCTGTCATTAAATAGCAGTCTTTATTTTACTAAACTGAAACAAAGCGCAACATGGCGCATTGTAAATGGTTTTATTATAGTTTTCTAAATTTTTTATTAACAAGAGGTGATAAAAATGACTAATGTAGTAGTATCAGGTGAGCAGTTGCAAGAAGCCTTTCGTGAAGTCGCAGCAATAGTAGACTCAACGGTGGCAATAACTGCGGGACCTAGGGGAAAAACAGTAGGGATTAATAAGCCCTATGGAGCACCAGAAATTACAAAAGATGGTTATAAGGTGATGAAGGGCATCAAGCCTGAAAAACCACTAAATGCTGCAATAGCAAGCATCTTTGCCCAAAGTTGTTCTCAATGTAACGACAAAGTTGGTGATGGTACAACAACGTGCTCAATACTAACTAGCAATATGATAATGGAAGCTTCAAAGTCAATTGCTGCTGGAAACGATCGTGTTGGTATTAAAAACGGAATACAGAAGGCGAAAGATGTAATATTAAAGGAAATTACGTCAATGTCTCGTACAATTTCTCTAGAGAAAATAGACGAAGTGGCACAAGTTGCAATAATTTCTGCAAATGGTGATAAGGATATAGGTAACAGTATTGCTGATTCCGTGAAAAAAGTTGGAAAAGAGGGTGTAATAACTGTTGAAGAAAGTAAAGGTTCAAAAGAGTTAGAAGTTGAGCTGACTACTGGCATGCAATTTGATCGCGGTTATCTTTCTCCGTATTTTATTACAAATAATGAAAAAATGATCGTGGAGCTTGATAATCCTTATCTATTAATTACAGAGAAAAAATTAAATATTATTCAACCTTTACTTCCTATTCTTGAAGCTGTTGTTAAATCTGGTAAACCTTTAGTTATTATTGCAGAGGATATCGAAGGTGAAGCATTAAGCACTTTAGTTATCAATAAATTGCGTGGTGGTTTAAAAGTTGCTGCAGTAAAAGCTCCAGGTTTTGGTGACAGAAGAAAGGAGATGCTCGAAGATATAGCAACTTTGACTGGTGCTAAGTACGTCATAAAAGATGAACTTGGAATTAAGATGGAAGATCTGACACTTGATGATCTTGGTACTGCTAAAAATGTTAAAATTACTAAAGATAATACCACAGTTGTCAGCGAAAATAGCGATTCTGACAGTGTGAAAGCTAGAATCGAGCAGATCAAATCTCAAATTGAAACTTCAACTTCTGATTATGATAAAGAAAAGCTAAGAGAACGTTTAGCGAAATTATCAGGTGGTGTTGCTGTGCTAAAAGTTGGTGGAGCAACTGAAGTGGAAGTTAAAGAACGTAGAGATAGAGTTGAAGATGCGCTGCATGCAACAAGAGCTGCAATTGAAGAAGGCATAGTTCCAGGTGGTGGAGTTGCGCTTCTTTATGCTTCATCTGTTCTCGACAAATTAAAAGGTGCAAGTGACGAAGAGCAAATAGGCATAAACATTATCAAGAAAATTCTCAGTGCTCCAATTAGAAGGTTAGTTAAAAATGCTGGTCTTGAATCTGCTGTTATAATTGACTATTTGATTAAGCAGAATGATAAAGAGCTTATATACAACGTTGAGGCTATGAATTACGCTAATGCATTTACAGCTGGTGTGATTGATCCAGCAAAAGTGGTGCGTATTGCTTTTGAAACAGCGATATCTGTTGCGAGTGTGCTGATTACTACTGAATCTATGATAGTTGATGTACCAAGCAAAGAAAATGCTTCATCTCCTATGGGCGCAGGAGAAATGGGTGGCATGGGTGGATTCTAAGTAGAGTGAAACCGTGGAGCAATTGCTCCACGGTAGTTCCAAAAAATCTCACATTTTACTATTCGTTAAAGGTAATACGTTTGGTGCAGAAATGCACTACTGTTTGCATCCGTTTCACTCTTTTATATTATGGTTGTCTATAGCTAACCCAAGAAAGGTTTTCCTACGTCATACCGCCAAGGATAGGTTCCGCTAACAAGTAGCGGAATGACGAATTTTTGTTTTTCAAATTGTCGGTAAATCTAAGTCAGTTTAGCTATATGTGTTTTCCACAATGACTTATTCTTTTCACCCATTTATATTACAGTTGTATATATTAGAATAATGCTATGTTAATAAATAATCTATATAATACTATTAAATATAATAATTAAAATCTAAATCACTTTCTCTATAAAAGGAGAATTTTACCTTAATGAAAATACATATATATTTAATATTGTTTTTATTTTTTTCTTGCACTCAACTATATGCTGATGAGGAAATTGCAAAATTTGATTTACTTATTGGCGAGATAAATGAAGCAAGCCTCACTCTTAAAGGTGCAATAAGGGTTACAGTAGAACCAGGCTGGCACATATATTATAAAGATCCTGGAGATTTCGGTTTTCCCACTTCTTTTGATTGTAAGGGTAACACATTAAACATAGATATTTACTGGCCTACTCCAAAGGAACATAGAGATAAAGTAGGAAGAGAGATATTTATCAGTAACGTATATGAGGATATGGTATTATTTCCCTTTAAGATGAATGTGTTTTCAAATCAAGGGTATATTGACCTTAACTTCCATATAAATTATGCGATATGTAAAGATAGGTGCATCCCTAAAAGTGCTGAGATAAAAATCAAACAGCCACTAAAGAATTTTATAAATTCTGATGTCAATGAACTTATAAATGAGTGGTATGAAAAATAGAGTTCTCAGGGGGCGAGTAAGTTATCAGTCCAGTGATAGGTTCAATAGTTTAAAAATGTTATCCCTATGTCCTATTGAAATAATAGTTACTATGCGTTTTGCGGTATTTACATGGTAATCAGCAACTTTTATTCTTCTATGTCCCTTTAATCTATTGCGTAATAATATACCATTACTAACAGGATCAGTCTCAAGACGCTCTTTTATTGCGTTTTTAATACTTGGCTTTACGTCCTGTGGTAAGGAAGGCAAATTTCTCTTAATAACATGTTTGAAATATTTAATAGTATATCGCTTATTTCCAGATGCCTTCACTATCATCTACTTCTTCTGCATCATCATCACTTAATTCTCTAATCACTTTAGAAAACGCTACATCTTCTACTTCAAGCTCGATCGCTTCTTTGACTAGCTTTCCTGTTAATTTTTAAACAGTTGTTTAGTGGCTTTAGCTAGTTCAATAAGGTGTTGTGAAGTTTCTGGGTCGAAGGTTACATTAACTCTTGAATCTGCCATAAGTTCTACCAAAGTTTATGAGTAATTATACAGCATTTTCCTGAATTTTTCAATAAAGAATTTGCAGATTAAATAATAAGAGGCATAAATCTTTTCAAAAGATATCATAAGCTATATCTCTGAAAAGCAATTATACTGATATTAGTATATCATTAATATTTACATGTTAATATTATATTGATTTTTTAATTAAGGAGTATATTATGGATATGGATAATGTGTTAAAATGCAGAGATAAATGTACGGTACTTGGTTCTGCAGATGGAAAAGGTAATAGAGCTGAGATGGTAGATATTGATTGCTTTGAAAAATGTATTTCTCAGAGTCCTCAAAATTCCCCATCTCATTCATCAAAACCAACACTTAGTGGGAAATTAACAGCTAGTGCAAATAATCTCCTTGACGAGAGCTTGAAATTATTGTCTATGGCAGATGAAATACATGATCTAGATCCAATGTATCTTTAATCACAATAAAAAAAGAAGATATTCAATATCTTCTTTTTTTTAATACGATTACTTCTATAATTAGCTACTTGAAAACAGATAACCTGTTTTTTCTGAAAATTAAGAACGATAAAAGGCATAAATCTTTTCAAAAGGTATCATAAGCTATATATTACTGCTCTGAAAAGTAATTATATTAATATAATATCTGCATTTATATGTTAAAATTATATTAATTTTTAAATTAAGGAGTATATTATGACAAAACATACACAAAAACTTGATCTACGGAATTCCATGAATAGTGAAAATGAGGTACCCATACAACATACATACGGCGATTGCGTCAAAATATGCGACCAAAGACACAATAGTGGTACGTACTGGCATAAAGTGTGCAAGCACTGGTGTAATAATACTAATTTTTCATATTCTCAACCTCATTCACAAGAAGTAACACTTAGTGAGAAATTAGCTAGCTACTGCAGACAATCTCTCTGCTGAGAGCATAAAATTATCACTTATGGCAGATGCAATACACGCTCTAGATACAATGTATCTTTAATCACAGTAAAAAAAGAAGATATCCAATATCTTCTTTTCTTTTATACGATTATTTCTATTTATCGTATATATCACAACTTCAGTATACGTGGCAGCTTACATTTAGTTAGTCAACAACGCGAACAGAGCGCAGAAAGAAGCGGAAAAATACTTTGTAGAGCTTGACACTGACTTTGACTAAAAACTGAGTATGAGAGCAGCTAGTATTATGTTAAAATAAAAATTTTTGATATGGAAAACTGGTCCCAGTATCAGCTACTTGGATGACAGGAAAGGGGTGCTAGGATGACAGAAACGAAGTCATACGAACTCCCATAGAAAATAGGTTAGGTATTTTCAACTTTTGTATGTATACTTAAGTCAAAACACTCACTTTTACAGATGGATACAGTAAAGTTTGTTTTATTACTGCCAACAATATTACTCATGCTAGTTGCTGGTGTTTACCTATCGGTTAAACTAAAATGGCTACAGATATTTAGATTACCATACGCCCTTTCACTCCTTGGAGCTAAAAAAGGAGAAAATAAATTTTCTTCTATAGCCGCCCTATTTACAATCTTAGGGGGAAATTTAGGAGTAGGAAATATTTCAGGAACTGCTGTTGCTCTAAAAACCGGGGGACCGGGCTCTATTTTATGGATGGCGATAATTATTGTTATCACTTCTGTGATAAAATATGTCACTTGTTATCTAAGTATAAAAACCAGAAAGGAAAAGAACGGACGGTTTATAGGTGGCCCCGTAGCCTACATGGCTGATGCATTTAACTCTAGAAAAGCTACAATTGTGTTTCTAGTTGTTATGATGATGGTTTCAATAACAGTTGGTAACCTTGTTCAGGTAAATTCTCTATCAATACCACTTAACATGATAGATGTGCCTGCAGTTGTTGGTGGCATTGTAATGGCCATAATATTTTTTGTTGTTGCAGCTCTCAGCTTAAAAAAAATCAAAATTTTTATATCGGCTATGATACCGATAATGACGGTAAGTTACCTCACACTTTGCGGTATCATATTATTTAAATTTAGTGAAAATATTCTTCCTTCTCTAAAACTAATAACAAGCAGTTTTTTTACAACTAGTAGCTTTAACTCTGGTTTATCTTTAGGTTTGATTTTAGAAATGTTGACTATTATTCAAGTCGGAACTTTGCGAGGTATTTTTGCAACAGATATAGGGCTTGGCCTCGAAGGAATCGTGCACTCTTCAATTGTTCCTAAGAAAAATAACAATAAATTTATTATTGAACAGAGCCTAATCACAATAATATCGCCTTTTATAGTTGCATTCATAGTGTTTATTACAACAATGGTACTGCTTGTCACAGATTCTTGGGTCACTGATTTAGAGAGTACTAACATGTGCATATTTGCTTTTAGAAAAGCTATGAATTGGCCCTATATTGACTATTTAATTATGGTCATAATGTTTTGTTTTGCTTTCACTACTATTTTTACTTGGTTTTTTTGCTCAAAACAGACAATACGTTATGTGTCTATGGATAATAAATACACTAAAATCTGGATTGTAATTTTTACCATGATCATTCCGCTTGGTGCGATAGGTAAAGTCCGGTTGCTATGGGATGTCGCTGATATCTCGATTGCTGCTTTGTTGTTTATCAACATACTTGCTATACTCAAGCTAACTTCTAAAGATCCAGGAGTATTCACTATGAGCAACAGATATTTAAAATTAGGCGCCAACTAAAAGTTGCCATCTGAGTAACAACACAACCTTCCTTAATAAAAATTCAACCAATGCTCGTGATAATTATATTAGCTAGTATTAGCTAGAACTAAAGGCAGAGGGTTATTAGTGAGGGGTATATGAGCACTAACGATACACAACAAGAACACATTTATAATGAGCGCATTCAAGAATTTTTTCCTTTATTTGATAAAAAGGACGACCCAATTTATAATGCTAGAGTTGATTTTAACACAGTAAAGTTTTTAACAGAACGCGCCGATTGGGATTGGAACGAAGATAAAGACAAAAATAAAGCATGTGGAGTTATTCTTCAGGAATGCGACAAGACAGCTAGACAAGAGCTTGAAGATAAAGCTAAAGAAGAGTTGAATAAATATATTACTAGTGCTAATAACATTAATGATGATGTTGAAGATAAAAAAGTTTCAATATACGGTAATCATGCAAGTATTACACTGGAGGATAACAAGAAAGAGTTCAAAATCAGCGAATTTTTAAACAGTGATTTTTGTCAGAAGAATGGAATCTCGGGATTTTCAACGTTGCATAGTGATGGAAAGAGCGGAATGCATGGTTTTGTTGCCGAGGAAGGAGGGAAAAAAATAAGACATTATGTCGTAACCGATGGTTCATATGAGATGACGCTAAATTGGTATGTGAATGGGGAAAAGTGTACTATCAAAATCAATATTGATAAAGATGGTATAGAACTTATTGAAGGTAATGGCGTTACTGAAGATCAGCTAAAAGCAAATAAAGACGTAAAAATAGGTGGTTTATTCTTGCATGAAATAGAATTCAGGGAAAAGGGACAAGGAAAAGCGAATGAGATGCAAACGTCATTTGAAAGTACTATAAGAAATGACGATATCGTAAAAGACAAAGCTACCCACATGAATCGAGGAGTTGGGTCTCAGACCCCTCCGCTGCCACCACTTAGAACTAGTTCACTACCACCTGAAAAAGATGTTTTCAATAAGCAAAGGAGGAATACCTCTGCCAAGCCTGTAAGCCAAGATGGTGGGCAAAGAGATAAACAGAATAATCCAACACCTAATAATCAGCAAAAAGGTGCAACTTCTGATCCTTCAGATAGTTCTACTTTCACCAAGTCTGTAAGCCACAATCAAGATAATAGGCAAGAAGATGGACGTTATGACAATCCTACATTTGGATATGCTGTACCTGGAAGCCAAAAACCAGATAGAAGTGAGCAAACACCTAATGATCAGCAACAACCTGAAATCCCGCAACAAGAAGGAAATAGCAAAAGCGATCTATTACAAGAGATCAGGAATTTCAAGAAAAACAACTTACGGCACACTGATGTTGATGATAGAGAAACATCAATTGCAGGAAGTAGAAAAAATAACCCATCACCGTTAGAGACATTAAAGGACAGAATTCCTTATTCACCTTCTCCAGATCCAG
The DNA here is from genome assembly GCF_048537595.1 of Wolbachia endosymbiont of Rhagoletis indifferens. NCBI lineage: Bacteria > Pseudomonadati > Pseudomonadota > Alphaproteobacteria > Rickettsiales > Anaplasmataceae > Wolbachia > Wolbachia endosymbiont of Rhagoletis indifferens. The sequence goes on from NZ_CP175923.1 coordinate 322,565, forward strand.
ATATATATAACAGTGATAACCAAAGTGCTAGTGGTGCTGAGTGGAAAGAAAGTGAACAGTCATTTTCTGTTCCAAAACCCAATAGCAAAAGTGACTCGGGCTCTTCATCTCAAATTCATGCTCAACCTCAAGTAGATCCTGAGCAGCCAAAGAGGAGCTTAGAGAACATTGGACAAAGTGATCAAACTCCGCCTGAAAATCTTCTTAAAGAAATCAGAGATAGATCACAGCAAGATAATAGAGGATTAAGGCAAGTTGATCCTACTGATAAACTGTCACAAGATCAAGAAGATGGGTTGCAAAAAGACAATTTAGCAGATGTAAAAACAGTGGAAGGTCCAACTGTTAGTGTCTCTGCTTCAACACCAAATAGTATAAGTGATTCAGGTTATATATCTCCAACTAGTAGTGATAGTAAACCTCAAACAGATTTAAAACAGGTAGGAAGGAAATTAGAAGAACATATTAATCTAACTCTATTTGAAGAACTTAAAAATACATTAGGTCAAGAAAATCTCGGGTTAAAACCGGCTGATCAGAGTCAGATTAGTGAAGAAACTAAAAAACGCTTGAGAGAAGATGGATTGCTAAAAGACAGTTCAACAGATGTAAAAACAAATGATTCGGGCTATTCATCTCCAACTCATGCCAATCATGAACAATCTCAAGTAAATCCTGGACAGTTAAAAGCGAGCCTAATGAATGTTGAACAAAAAGATGACACTCTACTTACGGAATTTACCAGTAAGTTGGATAAAGAAACTCAGAAGTTCCCACTAAAACCAGTGGATCAAAGAGGAATTAGTGAACAAACTAAAAAACGCTTGAGAGAAGATGGATTGCTAAAAGACAGTTCAACAGATGTAAAAACAAATGATTCGGGCTATTCATCTCCAACTCATGCCAATCATGAACAATCTCAAGTAAATCCTGAACAGTTAAAAGCGAGCCTAATGAATGTTGAACAAAAAGATGACACTCTACTTACGGAATTTACCAGTAAGTTGGATAAAGAAACTCAGAAGTTCCCACTAAAACCAGTGGATCAAAGAGGAATTAGTGAACAAACTAAAGAACATTTATTGGCAGCCGGGTTGCTAAAAGATAGTTCAACAGATGTAAAAACAGTGGCAGAACGAGAAAATGCTGACACTAGTCCAACCGTAGATAAAAATAGCGAACTATATAAATTGCTAGAAAAAGATAAGATACAACTGGAAGTTGGAGTAATAAAAGAAGAAAGAGAAGATACTTTAACAGAACACACTGATAGTTGTGATCGCGATAGAATCGCATTAGGTAACAGAAATAAAAGACCACTGGATTGGACTAAACGTATTGCTGAGTCACAACAAGAAAAAGATACCAATAAAGGTATTTCAATATAAATTGAGGTTAAAATAATTGCTTAGCAAACAATAGGTTTCATGCAACGGTAACCCTATAACAGAAGAGTAGGAGCCGCGTAAGAACAATACGAACATTCCAGCTAGGCCTTGTATATTGCATCCCCCTGCCCTATTTTTCCACTCTTCTGATGCTAAATAATACTTAATTTCTTGTTCACTGAGACGTTTAAATTTCACTATTGTAACCACAGTCCTGATATGTTGTTTAGATTGATCGGGAGTTAATAAACATACACTGGTGTATACTCTATGCCTTCTTCCTGATAACAAGCGGATACATTTTTCTGCTTGTTCAACGTTTTCAGCTTTAAGCAATATCCTTCTACCACAAGCAACAACTGTATCAACACCAAGCACAAAGTAATTTGGATTTGAACTTCGTATTTTCTCAGCTTTACTTTTTGCCATACGGATTGAGTAATCCTTCGGAAGTTCCTTTTTTAAAGGGGCTTCATCTATGTCTGCTGGCAAAATTAAACCTGGCTCAATATTTATTTGTTTTAATAAAGCTATGCGCCTTTTCGATGATGAAGCAAGAATAAGATTATTTAGAGATCGTTCTGTCACTTGTACCTTTAAGCCTTCTAATGATCCGACCTTTTTTCGCATTCCTATCGTAAATGCTCATCTCAACTAACACCCTATCCCCTATAATGATGCGTATTTTACTTCTTCTCACTTTCCCTGATACATGACAGATAATTTCATGTTCATTGTCCAGTTTCACTCTAAATTCTGCTGCAGGTAGTAAAGCAGTTACTGCCCCTTCCACTTCAAAAATTGTTTTCGATTTCTCGTCTTTTATCATATGTTATATTATAATTTAATAATCTTTTTCAGTCTACTATAGATTTTAAATTATTATCAACACAAAAGACTTTTTGCACTCCACTTAAGTATTTCTCTTGCAACTTAATCCCAACCATCTTCACAATAATGCTTTCGAAGTGCAGCCCTGCATTTTTCACTTTCTCCAACCTAACCGAGAAAAGGCGAGCTACCTACGTTTCTACTCTCTGCCACCTTCTCAATAGAACTTGTAGTTATGTTGGAAGATAAATCATTATCACAATTTTCCTCATCGCTACCATATCCGCCATCAATGCTTAAAGATCTGAGTGATCTTCTCTCCCCTTCTAGTGGAACATAAGACTCATTATCAAGGCTTAAAGATCTGGATAACTCTATCTTCTTTCGTGGAGCATTGTCAGGCTCACTAGAAATGTCTCCTGTTAGAGTATAAAATTGATCGTTGAGGCTCCTTTGTCCATCAGCACGAATTTTTTCTTCCAGTCCATTAAGCATTTCTACAACTTTATCATCCCATTCATTCTCACGCTCTAGCTCGCTTCTTAACTCTTCAACTCTCCATGCTAGGTTGCATATCTCTTGTTTAGAAGATTCCAGTTGTGCTTTATACTCATTTTCCAACCCTAGCATTTGATATTTTAAATTGCTTATAGACTGCTCCTTTTCCTTCATTATGTGTGCTGCTTGGTCTATCTCTTTTTCAAATTCTTTTAATTTGTCTTCTAATTCCTTCTTTTCTGTATTAACATCTTTCAGCTTGTCCTCTAGCTTTCCTTTTTCTTCATATACACTTTTAAGTTTTTGTGCCCTCTCCTCCAGGTTTTCTTTGAGCTGCGTTAACTCCTTGCGCATTGTATCTATTTCTGCCTTTGATCCTCGCTCCTTTTTTTCAAGTTTATCTTTTAAATCACTAGTCTGTTTTTTTAATGCTTCAATTCTTTGCTCAGCTTCTGCAAGTTTCTGATTCACTCTTTTCTTTTCTGTTTGAGCACTTTCTAGCTCATTGCTTAATGCTTGGTTTACCTCTTTCAAGCATGATAATTCTTTTTGCAGATCTAATACTTGTTTTGAAAACCGTTCTTTATCTTCCTCTATATCCTTATTAGAGCGTTCTAACTGATCAAACTTGTCCTCTAAATCAGACTTTCCTTCCTGCACATGATATAGTTCTTCTTGCGATTTCTTTGATTTACTTTTTAACTCCTCCTTTTTTGCATTAGCAACTTCCAGCTCTTGCCTTAGCTTTCCTTTTTCTTCACATACACTTTCAAGTTCTTGTGCTTTCCCTTGTAGCTCTGCTAACGCACTTGCTAACTTTTTATCTTTTTGTGCCAGTTCAGTTTGCAATTCTGTGTTTTTTTGCTCTTGCTCAATTTCTACAGGTCTCTGATCCGATACATAATGCTCATCACCAAGTCCACTATCAACGCTTGAAAATCTGCGTAATTTTTTCTTCTCTGGTGTAACATTAACGTTATCTTCAGTGAGTTTAAGTATAAGCATTGTATCTCCTGGAAATTCCTCGCACTCGTTTTCTGGAATGTCGAATTCTGGTCTCTCTTCTCCAAGTTTATCTTGTAAATCGCTATTCTGCCTCTCTTTTACAATTGTTTGATTATCTTCTGCTTGGGTTGTTTCTAGTTTCTCCTGTAGTTGCTGATTTTCTTGTGTTAATTCATGGTGCTTTTTATTTATCACTTGCAACTCTGCTTCTTCTTGCTTCAATTCAACGTTTTCTTCGGACAGCATCTGATTATTTAAAATCAATTCATCCATTTGTTGTGAAGCAACTTCTGGTTGAGTTTCAGTGTGCTGTAAATTGACTTCTGTTTGAATTAATGCATTGCTATTAATAGAAGGAGGAGGAGGAAGGCTATTGTCAGCATCAACTTTAGGATCTAATTTCTCCTCTGGTTCTTTGTCTTGATAGGCCACTATAGATTCATTTTGAAAATTATTATTAGCAGTAGGTACAACATCAGCAGCCTCACCCTTTTTTAGTGATTTTATTACAGCATTATGTAAGGAGAGACCTTGAATATATAATTCATCGTTTTGCTTTATCCATTCTCGGATCTCCTCCGATAGCACAAAATCTTTACCATTAAATTTTAATACTTCAGTTATGCCACCACTACTCACATTCATAATCATGGTACAAATTGAAACATTCCCGAACTCATCCTTTACAGGCCAAGTGCTTGTCATTTCATAACATGCGCCTTCTTCAAATTTATAATGTCTTTCCTTACCTTCTCGATGAGCGCATATTTCACGTTTTTTATTGCAATAGATATTCAGTTCTTTCTCTTGCTGCAAAATGTCACTAATCTTTGTTGGCTCACTTCTATTGTAATTAATAAGATTGATATTCAAAACTCTATGAGCGTTATCAGTTTCTGTGTAATAAGCTCGAAGCTCTACGCCTTTTCCCTCAAAACATTTACTTGCAGCTTTTTTTCCCTGCTCTGCCAACTCTATGCATTTATCTATATCTTCCTTAAAGCTCTTACCGGCAGACTCTGTTACTGCTTTATCTATGTACGTTTGTTTAAAATCTTTATCGTTTATTAGGTCATAAAAACTCCACCCATCTCTATAAGCATTCTGTATAGCAGTGAAGTCTCTTTCTTCTTTCAAAAGCGTTAAAAAGCCTACCTTGTCTTCTAGATTTTTTAGTTTAAAACCTGTTATTATCTTCTCTAATTGAGAATTAAATTCTTTATCGGCAAAATTTTCAGCAGGATTATTTAAATTGTTTAATTCGTTTTGTAATCCTTTATTTTCTGCAATTGAGCGGCAGAACTTTATTATAGCAGAGTCCTTAGTGGAAGGATTTTCTTTTTCCACTTCATCAATACGGTCCTTGAGGGATGTAAGACGTAGTGTAAACCGTGATGAATAACATAATTTTTCTTTTTCTTCTCTATACAACACCAGTAGGCGATGTATTGCATACCAGGTACATGATGCTGCCCTTATAACTGATTCAACATCATAATTCTCTGACTGATCACTTGTTTTTCCTGCCTCTGCTGTTTTTTCTTCCTTAGTCAAATCTCCAATCATAACACACCTCCTTTAACTATATTTATATTATACTAATTAACATATATTTAAAAAAATCAAACCACGCTCTACACTAACTTTTATGATTACTTGATTGTGTAAAAATAACTGCAAGTGTTAACCTTGAGCTTTTATCTTTCATTATACACTGCTCACTATACGTTTACACTACTACCTTGCATAATAGACTATTCGAAGTTACGCAAGTATTTTTTTTTATTGGATAAAAGTTAACAAGACGTTTTCAGAAATCTTTAAGCTCAATAACATCCTCTCTTTTTGGACTAGTTGAAATTAGATGAATTGGTACACCTATTAATTTTTCTAACTTGTCTATATATTTTATTAAATTGATAGGCAATGCTTCAATCGACCTTTTACCTTGAGTATTTTCTTTCCAGCCAGGAAACTCTTCATATATTGGCTCTAATTCCTCCTGTATTGAATGCGATGCGGGTAAATAATCATACATTTTCCCGCTATACTTGTAACCAGTGCATATTTTAATTGTATCAAAAGAATCAAGCACATCTAATTTGGTTAATACAATGCTTGAAACTCCAGAAAGTTGCACAGCCTGGCGCACTAAAACTGCGTCAAACCATCCGCAGCGCCTTCTTCTATTGCTCACTGTTCCAAGCTCCTTGCCTATAGTAAATAAGCTATCTCCAATCTCGTTCTTTTGCTCAGTAGGGAATGGACCATTGCCCACTCTTGTTGTATAAGCTTTTACCACACCAATAATGTAAGCATTGGAGGCTAATCCTGAGCCTGTTATTGCTTGCGACGCTACAGTATTACTTGAAGTAACAAAAGGGTAAGTTCCGTGGTCGATATCTAAAAATGTGCCTTGGGCGCCTTCAAATATTATTTTCTTACCTTCTTTCACAAAGTCATTTAATATCCTCCACACAGGTTTTTTATATGAAAGAATTTTTTTTGAAATCCCTTGAATTTCTTTTAATATTTCTTCTTTTTTAACCACCTGGTAGTTAAGGCCTTTTCTGATAGCATTGTGGTAATTCAGAAGAGTATCCACTCTTTTATTGAGCTCATCTGCGTTTTCTAAGTCACAAAGGCGTATAGCTCTCCTTCCAACTTTATCTTCATAACATGGCCCTATTCCTTTGTTTGTTGTACCAATTTTGCGATTTCCGTTTAAATCTTCAAATAGCTTTTCCTTGTCCTTATGTACGCTAAGTATTAATGGACAGCTTTCAGATACTATCAAATTATTGGGATTGATATCCATCCCTTTAACTTTCAATAACTCTATTTCTGAGATTAGAGCATGTGAATCAAGAGCAACACCGTTTCCTATGATAGATATTTTGCCCGTTCTCAAAACAGCAGAGGGCAGTAAATTTAATTTATAAACCTCATCATCTACTACTATAGTGTGCCCTGCATTATTTCCTCCCTGAAATCTCACAACTACATCTGCATTCTCAGAAAGATAATCTACTATTTTACCCTTGCCTTCGTCACCCCATTGCAGACCAACAATTACAATATTATTCATCATTATTTTCTAGATTAATACATAAATGTTAATATAGTACGCTACAAATGAAAAGAGAAATCTACGCCTTTCCTGCACCTCTTAAATAAAGAAATATACTGTCGATTTTCTTAATATATTACCAAATTATTCATCATTATATGATACAACTTACAGCATATTTACAGTAAGGTGTTATTTATGAAAGAGGCAAAGGGGAAAAATAATAAGAGTCCAGTAGTTAGATTAAAGGCCACAGCTAAAGAGTTCAATTTTAGTAAATTAAGAGCAGATCAAGATAATAAATTAGCGAATTCTGGTGAAACAATGTTCTTAGATTTTCAAAGGATGAATTTTATTATTAACGGAAAAGAAATAGATAAAAATCTTATTATTGCATTTAAGGAAGGAGCTAAGCACCGCAAAAGCGAACTTTTTAATAGTGATGATATATATAATGACGAAATATTTAACAAAAAAGGAACAAGAGAAATAGATACGGATCATGGCAAAGCATTTGTTGCTTCAGTACTTGAAGATATTGAGAAAGAGCTTGCAAGTGATGCATTGGGTGAGCTGTGGAAGGACCACTGCGAGAATCCCAAAACTGCTGATTATCAAAAAACTGATTCATATAAGAAAGAATTTGAAGAATTTTACAATGCTGGCCACGGGTATATCCATCTATTACCTACAGAGAGAGATGAAAACAAGGATTACCGTTCCTTTGCAAAAGAAGTTTTCAAAAAAATGTTTAGATACGCTGGAGCAGAAGTTCCAAGTGATGCTATTTTAGAAGAGCTAGTCACCAATTGTAATCAAGCAGGGTATGAGGCTGCTCCATTTATACAAACCCAACTTGCACTTGGACAGTCGTTCATAGTAGAAAATCCTAAAAAAGTAATAAACATTGATTGTGCTAACCAAAATAATGTGAGAATTAGATCTGATATGAGGCTACCAATACTCTCTGTTGAAAATCAAGTTATGCATGGCGATAAGATATGTAATCTGCCCAGTTCATTGGAATTTACAATTGAATCTCACAATGGTGAAGACTTTGTAACATACAGAGATGGTAAATTGTCACTTACTATTCCTAAAGAGTTAAAAAATTATAAAGATAATGGCAAGAGCTTGTTTGACATTATTAAAGAATATTTTCAGAAATTCTGTGCAAAATTAGGATTTAAACCTGAGACAAAAATACAAATAGAGCATGGCTTCGGTGCTCAAAGTAACTATTTAGATGGTACAATATCAACCACAGGATCAGATGCAAATGAAGAGTTTATCAATCTTTTAAGCGAAAATCTCAGAGAGAGGTTCTTGGGGTTAGGACTTGCTCTAGAAGATGTTAATGATCTTGTTGAAGTCAGAGTATCTACAGTTATGGATCTATTGAGTGATTATGCTAAATTGGAAGATAATAAAGAAAACAGAGAGTTATTAATAAGTGAAGTAGCAGATAATTTAGGGCTTTCCTTTCAAGGTAAAATAGCATCAGAAGTATTGAAAGAGTTTGATGATGAAATGTTAATGCATACAGAAGGTATAGATAATAACATAGGTCAACATATAATGGAATTAGGCTCTTTACCTTCTTTGATAAGAGGCCATATTAATCATAATCAAGTGCAGTCTGTTGTAAATACTTTTATTAAGTTAATTATTGAAGGGAAAAGCGAAGTATACAAAGAAAAAAATGCAATTAATGCAATTGATGCAATTTATCAGAAGGTAGATAAGGCAATTGTTGAGCAAGAAAAAAGAGCAACCAACAAACAAGATATAGAAAATGATAAATGGACAGATAAAATAAAAAAACAGAGATTATCTGTGGAATCACATGAACACTTACATTAAAGATACTAGTAGGCTCTTTAAATATTTTAGAGTTCATGGTTACAACGGTTGCTATTTTACAGTGCACCTCATCGTAAAAACTACGTGCCGTTGCATCATATGTTTCAAGAACGTTGGTAAAATGTTCAAGTTGATCTCGATTCAATACCTGATCTATTCTAGTTAGTTGGTCATTGCTGCTTTTAAAATTAGTTAGATCACATAACATAGCACGTTCTTCAGTTTCAGCAGGCAAGTATTTAAAGTGACCAAAGATATTTTGCCTAATTTTCTCTAGCATATTTACCTGTATACTTACAAAGCTACCTAATACCGCATACTGATTTCTCTCTTTATTTTGTACGAATTAATCAAATGAAGTGAATACAGTATCCACACTACTAAAAAAAATGTGGCACAAAACATAAACATTACAATGAGTGGCAACAGCAAAGAACCTTCTATTGCTACTCCACCTCTTCTCAAAATGCTTGCAGGCTGGTGGAGAGTAGACCATAAATTCACGGAAAATTTTACTATAGGAATATTTATAGCACTAAAAATGGCAAATACTGCTGCTGATTTTTCTGCCCTCGCTTCATTGTCAAAAGCGCTCCACAATGAAAGGTAGCCAACATATAGGAAAAATAAGATCAACATTGAAGTAAGCCTTGCATCCCATACCCACCAGGTGCCCCAGGTTCCTTTTCCCCAGATGCTGCCTGTGATTAAGCATATTGCAGAAAAGATTGTCCCTGCAGGAGCAGCAGCATGTGCCAAGACACTAGCAATGCTATTGTTCCACACTAATGAAATGAAACTGAGTGAAGCAATTAATCCATATATTCCAAGAGCAAGCCATGCAGAAGGCACATGAAGATACATAATTCGTACAATTTCTCCTTGTTTATAATCTTCTGGGGAGAAGAATAACGCCAAAAACATTCCAATCAAAAAACATGCGAAACAAATAACCCCAAGCCAAGGTAGAGCTTTCTTAGAAAAATAAGAGAAATTTGTAGGCTTTAATAAAAACATTCGTTTTGAGAATAATTGTGTTAAGAATTTACCAATTAGTTTGAGTTTTATCAACAGGATAGTTTTTCTATATTTACGTAGGTCAACAAATTAGCATAATTTCAGTAGCAGATTGCTAGCTATTATTTTTAGTATATGACCCTTAAAAAGCTTAATCTACATTTAGTATCAGATTCAAGTGGTGAAACTGTTATATCAGTTGCAAAATCAGCCCTGAAACACTTTCGTTCTATAGAAACGATCGAATATGTTTGGTCTTTTGTAAAAGGAGAAGAGCAGATTGACAAAATTCTGGAGGAAATTAATAGGAAAAGTGATGAGCATAATTTTGTTATATGCACTATTACTGATGATGAGCTAAGAAAATATCTAAAAGATAACTGTATAAAGTTGAAAATTCCCTATAGAGCAATATTATCACATATTATTAGAGAAATTTCGTCTTATCTTGAAATTGAAAAAGACGAAAAGCTTGACTTGCATACTGAGATAAATAACGAATATTTTCAGCGCATTGAGGCAATAAACTACACTATTAATCATGATGATGGACAAAATATTCAAGATATTGATAAAGCAGATATAATTTTGGTTGGAGTTTCACGCACATCAAAATCTCCCACCAGTACGTATTTAGCTTACCGAGGCTATAAGGTTGCAAATATTCCTTTTGTTAGTGGAGTACCCTTTTATGTCGACTTGGCAAAATTAAAAAATAAACTAACGATAGGGGTAACAATAGACGTAAGTAGGCTAATAGAAATACGCAAAAATAGACTTACTTCAATTAACAACGAAGATAATAATATATATGCTAACCCTGAGAAAGTAGAAAAGGAAATTAAAGAAGCAGAGGAACTATTTAAGCAGAATAACTGGCCAATTATTGATGTCACGCAAAAGTCAATCGAAGAAGTATCAGCAACAATTATACAATATTTTAATAAAATGTGAAAAATTTATCAATTGACTAACTCTCTGTAAGTGATCATAATATAAGGTAATTTAGTTCTTACTATAGATATGAAAGTCAAGAGTTCGCTAAAATCTCATCGTAACAGAGATAAAAATTGTAAAGTTGTGAAAAGGGGTGGTAAGATTTACATTATAAATAAGGTAAAGCCAAGGTGTAAAGCGCGTCAAGGTTCTTAGCTTTTTGTTCACCTTTTCATGTTATATATTTCTTGTATGTGAAAGTACGGTGCTTATATCTAAAAAGAAGCAAAAGTTGCTGTGTTTAAGCGCAGCCTTACTCATTTCTTCTCTTACATTATATTTCAGCATTAGCACAATTACAGGCAAACGTGGCTTGTTGACGTTAATCGATTTAAAAAAAGAAATTGAGTACAATGAACTTTTGCTAAAGGATATCTCTTTTGAAAAGGAAAAGTTGGGTAACAAAGTATTCGGCTTATATGAAAAAAGCTTGGATTTAGATCTGCTTGATGAGCAAGCAAAAAATGCTTTAGGTTATGTGAACCCTAATGAACTTATGGTTGTTCTTGACGTGGAATAGCAGTATAGAACAGATCAGATCTCCCTACGTCATACCGCCGCGGTATCTCGTTGTAGATTTCACTAACAAGCAGCGGAATGACGGGTTACCAAATTGTAGGTAAATCTAAGGTAACCGTTCACAGATTTCCACTTAATTCTTCAATCTCACTAATAGAAAGGCCAGTAAACTTGACAATAGTGTTGACATCAACATTATTAGCCAACATTGTTTTTGCAACTTCAATTTTTCCTTCAATTTTCCCTTCAGTTTTTCCTTCCTCTTTACCAATTTTTTTGCCTTTTTCAGTAGCAAGATCAAGTCTGTATTCAAGAATGGCTTCTTCTTTCCGTAGATCCATTATCCTTTCTTCGTAAGCTACTAAATCTTTTTCGTTCCAACGAAACTTATCTAACTCATCATATGCTAGCTTTATTATTGGTGCTTTTTCTGCTATCTCTTTTAAGTCCTCTTCTGTTGTTTCTTCTGCGTATTTAAAAAAGAAACACCACCTTTCTACTATACTTTCTAACTGCTCTACTTTACTTTTTGAAAATTTGGGCAATTCTATAAAGATAAATTGAAAATCTTTTAAGTAATGGCCGTTGGTTTTTATATCACGTATATTATGAGTAGAGATATAACCAACTTCTTCAGGAAGTAAGTTACAATTTGATATAGCAATAAAGAAGACTTTCTTTAAATCAATGTAGTTGCCAGATTTATCTAATTGTCTTGAATAAGCCTTAGCAGCATACAGTTGGGCACGTTTCTCAAAGCCCTTGTCTCTAGCGAGCTGCATTTCTGCTATATATCTATTTCCGTGAGAATCCTTGCAGAGAACATCAACAATACTTTGTTTATCAGAGGCAACTTCGGGATCCATAATAGTGCTAAGAAACTCAACTTCTTGTATTGCATTTATCTCAGTAAACCCTAAAATATCGTTCAAAAAGTGGATCAGGATATTCTTATTTTTTTCCGTTCCAAAGATTTTTTTGAAACACAAATCATTGCGAGGATCGAGAAATTTTGAAAGAGCCATAGCAAAAGTGCTTAAAAATATTAATAATTATACACTATTATTAATAATTATTCAATCATATTTTTGAAGATAGCTATAGCTATACCGCCGCGGCGCTAACTAGTAGCGGAATGACGGGTTACCAAATTGTAGAAGTTGCTTTAGCTATAAATTCAAGTTTTATCAATGTCTTGTGTTGTTACCCAAATAATGGTTGTGCAAGCGCTTGAATTTTTGATCAAAAAAGAACAAGTTTGGTAAAAAATAATGATATTATTAGTGGAACATAAAACAGTCCCACTGCAGTACTGATTAGAAGCAATAGAGTAGCTTTATCTGGTTGATAATTCAAAATATTAGCAAGTATTATACTGGACCCAGAAACTGGAATAATAGCCAGCAACATCAGTGCTTTATATATGCTCTCATCGTATATACCTATAACATGCTTGTCTAAAAGGACAATTCCTAGAACAAACAGTGGCCAGAATACGTACTTTGCTGTAATAGTGATCAAAGCAAGCTTCCAATCTACTTTAAAGCTTGCAATATTTGCAATGCTCACTCCAAGTAGCACCATTCCTAGTGTAACAAATGTACTTCTAATGTTCATCATAACATCTGTTAAAAAAGTAGGTATTTGTATATCGTATATACTTAAAAAGAAGCCCAGAATCATCGCATAAAGCGAAGGAAGTTTGAACAACTTTAATATGCATTCTTTTGCGGTATAAATACCATTTGCGGCTATGTAAAATCCTAAGCTATTTTCAAACAATGCCATCCCTATATAACAAACAACATATACAGATACTGAATCTTCATCAAATAAAGCCATGGCAATCGGCAGGCCAAAATAACCCATACTTGTGCTGCCCGAGCTAAATGCTAATATGTTTCTTGTGTTATCCTTAAATAAAAAAGAAGAAAGATAATACACTGATAAGGACATAGTGCTACCTATAAACCATATCAAAATCGGCAGAGAAATTACTTTTAAATTAACTTCTGTATGAGAGACTCCATATAAAATCACTATTGGATTAGCTATATAAAAGAGTATTTGAGATAGAGTGTTTCTATCAATTTTAAGACATTTTCCTGCTAAATAACCAATAAACATCGTAATATAAATAGGTAATATTTTTAGAAAAAGAGTAAAGAACATACTAGCCTATTGTGATACTTTTGACTGATAAAGTGATATTAGATCTTAAGGTATTGTAAAAGTAAACAAAATTTATTTTCCAATTTATCCAGCTCATAGTTAATTAAAAAAGATTCACTTAGTGCCAAAATTTGTTTTTATATAGGACTTAAGAATGATATTTTTATGATAAAATTATGTTAAGTTTCTGTAAAGCTTCTTGCATATTTTTAAATAATGATGAAAAATTAAACTGCTTGTGGTAATTTAGACGGACTGTTGAAAAAGTAAGAAAATGTTCTTCTTTTAACGCTTTAAATGTGATATTTTTATTCATTAATTAAAAATTTCAAATGTTACTACCATTTCTGTTAATCCTGTCTCTAATTGCCAAGTTCATTGAAATTGATATTTCCGTGCCTAGCTTTCCGGATATAGTGCGCTATTTTAACGTATCGGAAGGAACAATTCAATTAACTATTGCTTATAATTTTTTAGGCTTTTGCATAGGAGGGTTGTTTTTCGGTCCATTGTCTGAATGCTATGGCAGAAGGAGAATTATGATCATAGGTAACACTTTGTTATTAATCGGTGCTGTTGGTTGCGTTTTTGCACCTTCGGTTTTTTGGCTTTTTATCTCTCGCTTTGTTCAGGGCATTGGTGTTAGCACATCTGTAGTTGTGTTTGCAATTGTTGCAGACAGTTATCAGGGTGACAAAGCAATAAAATTTATTGGAATCATGAATTCTGTTCTAACAGTTGTCATGGCAATTGCACCTATTTTAGGAAGCTTTATTAACGAAGCTGTAGGGTGGCGTGGTAATTATGCAACTGTTGCAGTAATTTGTTTGATCTCTTGGATTTTACTACTTTTAGCGTTACCAGAAACAAAAAAGGACCGCGATATTTTCAGTTTGAAAAAAACGGTGAAAGATTACGGAAAATTATTATCGAGTTCAAAATTCGTTGCATTGTCTTTAATACCAAGTCTCTTTACTTCTGCATATATGTCATTCATTACTTGTGGGCCATTTCTATACATGGAAACTTTTGGATTACCAAGCAAAGTTTATGCACTACATCAAGGTTTGATTGTAGGTTCCTTTTCTCTAACCAGCTTATTTTCCGGTAAAATCCTACAAAAATTTGGAGCAAGATGGTGTGTAATTTCTGGTACGAGCGTAGGTGCTATTGGGTCTCTATTGCTTGTAATATTCAGTGTAATCATGCCCCATTCTTCCTACTTAGTAACACTGTCTATGATTATTTTTTCTATCGGTTGTGCAATGTGCCAGCCAGTGGTTTTGAACGCATCAATAAATGTTTTCCCTGAAATTAAAGGTACGGCTTCTTCTGCACTCTCGGTCATTAGAGCTTTTATCATGGCTATTTTTATCGGCTTAACAAGCTACGTTTACAATGGTCAAGCGATCAGTGCAGCTATTCTTGTTCTATCTGCAGTAGTGCTAGAACTTGTTTTTACTGCATATTTATTACTAACTACACCCTTAAGATCTGGTATGATTAATAATTTTGTAAAAGACAAGAATTAACTGACAGAAGAATTAAAACTAATATCATGCTCTTGTTTAATGCTACTAATATTTTTCTGAAAAGCAATATGTTTACTATCCAAAAACGTTTGCATAGGCATAGCAATATTTGCCTGAGTGAGGCCTTGTCTCATTGTAAGAACGCAACCAGTGATCAACATCAATCTGTCAAAGAATTGTAGTTTTTTTTCTAAAGATAATATTGTAACACTCATCTTGCATAGTTCTGTGAAACCTTTCACATATGTCACTAGTTTGTAGAGAGTTGGCTTTGGTTCTAGAATGATCAACGTTTTCTATTCCCAAATATAGCTGATAAGCATGATTTTCGGGCTTGCCACAATACTCCGTACCCCTATCAGTTAGAATGCGTAATAATGGAATTTTCTGCTCATCCAAAAATGGAATAACTCTACCGTTGAGAAGATCTGCAAGCTGTAATAGCTGTTCTACCCGTGTAAAGTTTAACCATTGCAACTCTGGAATAAGTATCAACAAAAGTCTGCTGATCTATACCTTTGATATTGCCCACATAATAGGTATCCTGAGAGCTTGTCCGGAAACTGGTAAACTCAAGCATATTCCCTCCTTAACATAACCCTACTCATAGCCAGGTATATGAAATTTTCAGTGGATGTTGTAAGTAAATCGTATTCCTTTGATAGCCTTCTATTCCTCAAGCAAAAGTCCTTTCTACAACCCATCTTCTTGACTGTACTTTAAACCCCTGTTCCCTCATTGGTAGTAGTTCAGGTGGTGTGTCTTTGTGTACCCAAAACCTACATGGAGGCCTTTTAACAATTTCAATGTCTATTCCGTACTCTTTTTCTATGTACTCCTTTAAATTTCTTCCTTGATACCCCATATCAGACCACATTTTCTTAACGTTAGTATATTTTTTCCTCATATTATCCAATGCTACCATCTCTGTCATTTTCACTAGCAGCACCCACATAACAGCCTAATATAAAACCCTGAGATTATGTGCCTTTTTCTACCTTTTACTTTTTTACTCCCATCATAACCTTTGATCCCCCTTTTTCTGTCGTTTTTACAGATTACTATGCAAGCACTTGGCTCCTCGTTTCTTCCCATTTTTGACCTACTATATTTAGTGATATCGTAGTTCATTTTTTCGAAAATTCCTTGCTTTTTCCACCTCCTAAATTGTTCATATACTTTCTTCCATGGCGTGCGGTAAATAGCGCCATTGACATCCTGTACGTAGTACATAAAAAATTGCCGATAATACTTCTCTTTTGCTATGTTTTAGCGGCCTTCCTCCTTTCTTGTATAATACTCTAAAGTGTTTCTCTATTAGCCGACCACTCTCTTTCACTAAGATCTGTAGGATACTTTTTTCTCATTTCTAACCCCATTTTTAAAACTCATATACTATACTTTTTTTCGTTTGCGGATAAGCTCTAACCAACTCAGTATCCAATCTGGATCCAAGTAGTCAGCTACTCGGATGACACCTTTTTGGATGGAAACCAGTGTCAGCTACTTGGATGACAGGAGAATGATGTCATTCCAGTGCTTGGCACTTGAATCCAGCTTCTATGCAACCTCATCAAAAACATTCATTTAGTATAAGATCAGCTAGGGTCATACCGCCGCGGCGCTAACAAGCAGCAGAATGACGGGTTTGCTGTTTACAAAATTGTCGATAAACATAAATTTCTCTAACTGCGGTTAAAATCTTAATTTTTATTAATATTGTATTAATAAAAACTTAATAATAATCCTTAATAATATATGAACTAACATGTTCGCAATTTCGTATGACAGAGGAAACAAAAGATGGATATGCTTCCTTATATGTTGCAATTCAGGAAGGTAATATTGAAGCTGCAGAACTACTAATAAAGTGTGGCACAAACGTCAATGATCATTATGAACGCAATCGTACGCCACTGCATATTGCCATCGGACGCAAACAATTAGAAATAGCAAAATTGCTAATAAAAAATGGAGCAAACGTTAATGCAAAAACTCAAAATCACGGTAAAGATGATCTAACACCAATGCACTTTGCAGTGTTTGCAGATACGCCAGAATTTATAGAATTACTAGCTAGCCATGATGCGCTGATTAATGAAAGAGAAAGCACCGAAGGGTATACTCCTCTTCACTTTGCTGCTTTGTATGGTAATAAAAATATAATACAAGCCTTAATTGATAAGGGGCAAAATATCGAAGATGTGGACAATAATGGGCGAACAGCTCTGTTTTTAGCTGCTAGGCAGTGCACTGAAGCAGAAGATGATAGCAGAATAGAAATTATCAAGTATTTGATAGACAAGCTCAAAGCAGATGTAACAAAGAAAGACAATAATAACAATGCAGTACTCTTTCCTGCCGCTAATAATTGCCCTGGAAAAGTGGTAGAATTCATCATTGAGCAATATATAAAAATCTTTGAGTTAGAGAATTTTATCAACCACAAAAATAATGATGGAATGGATGCTTTGGATATTGCGCTGAATAGTGGAAACGAGAAAGCTATTGAAGTATTAAGATCATATGGAGCAGATATCGAGAATAAGGTAGATGGTAGCACTCAAAAAATTACTGCAGAAAAACCAAGTAGTACCCTAGACAGAGCAGAAAGTGCAGAGGTAGCATCTCCAATTAAGCAAAGAGTATAAAGCTTTTTATAAAGCGATCAGTAAATCACAGAGAGCTATAGTAGTTCACAAATTTTTTATTGATATAATTTTAATATTCTAATATACTAGATCGAGTGCTTTAGAGGAAATATAATATGTTAGCAGGTGCAGATAATAATCAACAGCAAAATAGAGCAAACACTATAATAGAGAGAGTACGAAACGCTTATAACAATACTGGTAGAATCAAAAAATTCATTAACATACTTTTACTGATAAGCACAATTCCTCCACTTTTTCTTCTTATACAGTTCTTTTTGTATTCATGGTTAGTAGATTATTTTTTAAAACCAAAAGAAAATGAAACAAGATTATTGGCCTGGCCAAAAAATATCATTAGGGGAATATTAAAGGTTGTTTTAACCATATGCATTATTATTTCCTGTATACTTTTAGTGCTGCCTATGTTGTTCTTAAGTTTGCTAAACCAAGCACTCATTAGAGAAATACAGCAGATTTTTAATTTTATACAAGAAGTTCCAGAAGAAGAAAGGCAGTTTCTCATGCACGATTTAGTTAATGTTCTTCCTTTTGTTGCACAAACTACTCACGATCCAAGTGCAGTTTCTAGTATAAATTTAAGTGTTGATAGACTCATAGAAAAATATAAGGAGAACCTAAGTAAGGAGGAGTTTTATACACAGCTAAGTAGAGGAAATACAACTGATGTTGAAGAGTACATTAAACAGTCAAATGAATTTACAGAAGACGAAAAATCTCATGCACTTAAATGCTTGGAGTTTATTAATAAAACAACAGAAGATAGTTTTGAAGATAGTTATAGCAAATTGACACTAAAACAAACAGCTGTTTTGTGTTGGAAAGCTTGCAACGATAGAAACACAGGAACGATAGACCAAAAAATTCCTTTAAGTGATGAGGACATAAAAAACAGAAAGGATATGTTTATTAAAGGTCTTATAGATGCAGCAACAACTTATGGTAATCACGGTCAAAGTTGTGCTGGTGGAACATATAATAAAATGGTTGAGTCTTTATCTGGCTTGCATCCATCGGTAGTTATTACACTAAATAAACAGGAAGTTGGTGGAATGATAAAAGAAACGATTACTCAAAAATTTCCTGAAATGGCCAGGGAAAACCTCAGTAATTTTTCTGAAGAAGAACAAGAAAAAGTCCGAAATGAATTACCAAAGGTCTCACCTGAAACAGTAATGTATATCATAGCTACACGCTTAGCTCTTGAGAAAAAGTGTCAGGGGTTTAGCAGTGGACTAGGTAATGATAAAAAGGAGGAAATACTAGAAGAATGTATGAGTAATTTATCCTATGTTGAACTGAAGAATCAAAACGAAGTGGTAAGGTAAATTATATTTCATTAAAGTCATTTATCTTGAAACATAAGCAGGGTTTTGTATAATTATTTCAATTTAGATCTATTTATTGAAATAATGCATGAAAATGACAGGTCATTGTACAAGAGGTACCTAATTCGCCGACAAGAATGCTAGATAAAGAAACTTACATTTCAATTATTTCATAATTTCTGTATAATCTTAAAAACTCAATTAGTGCGTTATGAAGATAATAATAGGTAATGCTAGTAAGGAATTAGGGGAATCAGTAGTTAACCAGCTAGATGTTCAACCATCCTCTGCTTGGATATCAAAGTTTACCGATGGCGAGGTAAATGTAGAAGTAGCAAATGATCTATATAATCAAGAAGTATATATAGTACAATCTCTTTCTCCCCCTGTGAATGATAACCTTATGGAGCTTCTGCTTATAATTGATGCAGTAAATAGATTAGGAGCCAAAAGAATAGTAGTAATTATTCCTTATTATGGATATAGCAGGCAAGATAGAGTTATCAAGAACAATAATATGCAATCTGCTTTAAGTGCCAAATTAGTTGCAAATCTTATTCAAACTGCAGGTGCAAGTAGTGTTGCAGTTATTGATTTGCACTCAAGTCAAATTGAAGGATTCTTTGATGTACCGATAACTAATTTGAACTGCTTTGAAGCATTTGTTGACTGTATATACACGGAAAATTTGGCAATTGTTGCACCTGATGTTGGAGCAATTGGCAGAGCACGTGCTTTTGCAAAGACTTTAGAGGAAAAGTGCAAGATAGGGTTAAGTGATAAGATTATTGTAGTAGATAAACATAGGGAGAAAGCAGGCACATCTCAAGTAATGAACATAATAGGAGAAGTTGCGAATAAAAATTGTGTCATTGTTGATGATATAGTTGACTCTGGTGGAACATTGTGTAATGCAGCTCTTGCTTTAAAAGGCCGCGGAGCAAAGTCCGTAATTTCATGCATCACACATGGCGTGCTTTCAGGAAGTGCAGTTGAGAGAATTTCCTCCTCTTCTCTAGATAAATTAGTGATTACGGATACCATACTTCACAAACTTGAAAAAACTGGTAAAATAGAAGTTGTTTCGGTCGTAAATATTTTAACTCACTTCATCCAAGGAGGTAAAGATGCCAACTAGATCAACAGAAGATGTTATTACTTCACTAATAGAATTTGCAAATAAGAGAAAAATAACAATTACCAAAGAAGAAATGCTTAAAATTGCACAGCTTGTAAGGATTAAGTTATCAAATGATGAGATTGATCACTACTCCAAAGAACTGACAATGCTGGATTGGATACATGATACTTTATTGCAAGTTAATACTGAAGGTGTTTCTCCTATGCATTATGGCAGTATAGACAAGGACATTCATGTACGCGATGATGTTATAAATTCTCAAAACATTAAAGAAGAGATATTGTCCAATACAAAACCTGAGCATGGGTATTTCGTAGTGCCAAAGGTTATAAACGATTAAGGTATAGCTAACCCAAGAAAGGTTTCCCTACGTCATACCGCCGCGGCGCATAAGTGTTGAAAGTGCTATAAGTGGCATTATATAAGGTGGTTAACGGCATAAATTTCAATGGTAATAAAATAAATTAAAAAAGCGCCTTTTTGCCTGTGGTTAGAAGGTTTAAGCGAATTTTCGACGTGGTTTATCTGCTTTCCCAACAACGAAGGTTGATATCAAGAGGAGATTTACATACCATTAATCACCTTGTGTGATTGCACTTTCAACACTTATGCGCCGCGGCGCTAACGAGTAGCGGAATGACGAATTTGTTGTTTTTCAAATTGTAGGTAAACCTAAGCCACTTTAGCTATAAAAAGTAGATCATAGCTAACGTTTAAGCCACACATTAAAGCTTTTAAAGAGGTCTTGGTTTACTTGCTCCATTATTTTCTTTATTATCAGATATTGCTTAAAATAATATGGAGGGGTAAGTTGTCAGCAATTGCCATTATTGATTTTGGTTCACGTACGATATCGGTAGCTAACATTAGCTACCTGAGGGTCAGAGTCGCCTTTCTTAAAGGTATTTTAAGTATACTAGATGTATTATTGATACGTGATAATAAAACTGGGGGGTTTTATGGAAACATCTGAATTAACTTTACTCGACTTGCAGAACTTTTTTGAAAAATTAAAAGGGCATGTACGTAGTGAAGTAGAAAAATATGTAGATGAAGAGGCAAAAGAAATTAAGGACAAAGCAGCAACTTATATAACAAACAAAGTATTAAATAATATGGTGGGTAATAAACCGATAGGTGAGCTCCAAATAGATAAACCCAAAACAGATAAGCCTAAAAAAGTTATGGTAGCTGAGAATCAATATAATGGAGCGCAAAATAAAGAGGTCATCAAAGCTCTATTTATAGGGAAAATACTTGTATGGAATCGCCCAGAGAGTGGCCAAAAATACGAAATTAAAGTTGAGGGAGTGGAAAAGTTTGTAGACAACAAAACTGGAAAAGTGATTGAGGCTAAGTCTCTATCCAGAGTGTGTATAAAATTGGTTGGTGGTGGAAGTTATAGTGGTTGGGAAGAATTGAAATTATGTCTTGACCATGAAGAAGGGCTGCAACCCCTGAAGTGCCACCGTAAAAAGTTCTTCTTAGATAAAAATAGATCATAGCCAACCCACGCCGTCCGTCAAAGTTTTAAACAGGTCTTAGTTTACTTGCTCCATTATTTTCTTTATTATCAGATATTGCTTAAAATAATATGGAGGAGCAAATTGTCAGCAATTGCCATTATTGATTTTGGTTCACAGTTTACACAGCTTATCGCAAGACAAGTAAGAGGAATGGGCGTTTATTGTGAAATATTTCCAAGCAACATCGGTTTTGAAACAATATCAAAATTCAATGGGTTTATTCTCTCTGGAGGACCGCAATCTGTAAATGATGATTGTTCTGAAATAAGTGGAGTAGTACATGAAATTATAAAACTTAATGAGGCAACAAACGTTCCTATACTTGGAATATGCTATGGACAGCAACTCATTTGTCATTATTTTGGAGCAAAAGTAAAAGAGAGTTTCAAACAGGAGTTTGGCAGAACTAAAATCAAGATACTAAAAGAATCCCCTATTATAAAGGATACCTGGGATGTTAATTCTGAAGTGGATGTATTAATGAATCATGCAGACAGTGTTGATACTATACCACAGGGATTTACTGTTATCGCATCAGGTGTGATAAATCAAACAATTGCAATGATTGTCAACGAACAGCGGAAGATTTACTGTACTCAATTCCATCCTGAAGTGAGGCCCACAACAAATGGCAGTAAATTGCTCTCTAACTTCTTGGATATTGCAAATTGCGAAAGAGACTGGACAATGAAGTCGTTTATTGAGGAGCAGAAGGAAAAAATCAAAAATGTAGTAGGAGAGAAAAAAGTAATCGCTGCAGTAAGTGGCGGGGTTGATTCAAGTGTTGCAGCGGCTCTCACACATAAAGCTATAGGAAAACAATTGAACTGTATTTTTATCGATACTGGGTTGTTACGCAAGAACCAGACCATTACTATGTTGAAAGAGATTCCGATAAACTATGTTGATAAATCAAATTTATTTTTGAGTAGGTTGAAGGGAATAACTGATCCAGAAGAAAAGCGAAAAATTATCGGTAACACTTTTATTGAAGTGTTTGAAGAAGAAGCAAAAAAAATAGGTGATGTGGATTTTTTGATGCAAGGTACCATCTACTCTGATGTAGTTGAGTCAGGGCATGCCTCAGACAACACTAGTACAATTAAGTCTCACCATAATGTTGGTGGGTTGCCAGAAAAGATGAACCTGAAGCTAGTGGAGCCTTTACGTTACCTCTTTAAAGATGAGGTAAGGCTACTTGGAAAGGAAATTGGGCTTTCAGATGAGATAATATTTCAACATCCATTTCCTGGACCCGGACTTGCAGTGAGGATTATAAGTGAAGTCGATGAAGAAAAGGTGCGAATATTGCAAGAAGTAGATGAAATATATATTAATACGATGAAAAATTACGATCTATACGATAAGATATGGCAAGCTTTTGCTGTATTATTACCAATAAAAACTGTAGGCGTCATGGGAGATGGTCGTACGTACGGATATGTTTGTGCTTTGAGGGCTGTAACATCATCTGATGGTATGACAGCTGATGCATTTCCATTTGAAGATAAGGATCAGCATTCGCTAGTGTTTTGGGATTTTTTACGCAATGTCGGCAGTATAATTGTTAATAATGTTCCCGGAGTAAATAGAGTTGTGTACGATATAACTTCCAAGCCACCTGCAACTATTGAGTGGGAGTAATCATGAGCCAGCGTCACGCGCATAACTGTACACACATTGCAATTTGCAGGAGGGTGTCATGAAAGTAGCTGACACTGGTTCCTTTATGACGGTGTCATCCCAGTGCCCAGACACTGGGATGACACCTTTGTGTTTGCATAGCTGTACGAACATTGTGATTTGAGAGCAATTTCCACAAGGGAGGATGTCATTCCAGTGCTTGACACTGGAATCCAGCTTCTATGCAACCTCATCAAAAACATTCATTTAGTGTAAGATCAGCTACTTTCCATGCTAGTTTGCTTGTGAACAAGCAAACTATTTCTGGATCCCAGTGGGCTTTGTTGCATAGCACCTTAAGCAGTGATGGTTTACGACAAATTTATGTAATGATTTCAAATTTAGCCATACCAATATCAGTGAATTTGTTGAGCAAATAGCACTTAATTAGTAATTCTTTTTCACGATTTACTTCAGATTTATTCCTAAAGCTAAATCCAAATACTTGCTTCAACCTTGAGAAAAATCCTTCTATGTAAGATCTCTTTCCATAAATTGCTTCCTTTTTCCACTCTTTTACACCATCTTGTCCATATAATTTTATTAACCTAATAGCAGCATTTCTGTCAGACATATAATCTATTTTTGAATGTTCTGCTGCATCCTTTTTTGGTAGAACTTTTGTCTTTATATCGTATTTCTTACACAATTTATAAAGTTTGTGCCTATCGTATGCCCTATCTGCATATAATGCTTTTATTTTGTGCTGAAAATTAACTTCTTCAAGCAAATCGCAAGCTCCATAGTGGTCAGAGTAGACGCCATTACTGTATCTTGCAGCTATAGCTTTTTTACTATTCACACTTAACATAACATGTAACTTTCTTACTTGCTCGTAGCTTCGGTACTTTCTATCTGCACTGTTTTCCTTACTGTGGCCAGGAGTGTTACTGTAAATGCTGATACTTGTGCTATCTATGATAATTTCAATATTTTCCATGTTGCTTTTATCAACCCTGCAATCATTTATCTTAATATTAAGTTTTTTAAACCTTCTTGATGCTTGTGAATAGCTGATAACTGCCAAATTTTTTCCTATTTGTTGCAGATATCCTTTTATAAACCCCACCGTTTGTCTTAAACCAATTCTAAAAAGATTGACAATTATATGCACCAAAATTACGACTTTATCACTGTAAATATAGTTGCCGCCCTGCATTTTTGGACTATTTTCATACCAATTTTCGATAGCTTCATCGATGTAACGAAAAATATTTCCCCTTTTTTCAAGGAATTTGTTATATTCGTTTTGGTTACTGACTTTCATTTTCTGTGGCATATTTTTTCTTCAACAGTTAAATGGTTATTTATAATGAATTTTGTCAGTAGCCACCAGATTTTTTCGGTTGCTATGCAACAAAGCCATCCCAGTGTCACGCACTGGGATGACATCGTAGGGGCACTAGGATGACACTCTGACAACCGTCATTCCGCTACTAGTTAGCGGAATCTATGCCGAGATACCGCGAATGAATCGCGGTATGACGGTTCGTGGCAACATGACGATAACCTCGTCATCCCGCTACTTGTTAGCGGGATCTAGAGATACCGTGACGGTGTAGTAATTCGTCATTCCCCTACGTGCTAGCGGATGAGATACCGCGAATGAATCGCGGTATGACGGTTAATTTTCTTTATTTTGCTTATAACTTCCACAAGCAGTGCAAACATAAATGAAGAATACAAATATTCTTTTGGTAATTCTACATGAAATCCATGAAGTATGAGGTACACACCGACAAGTAAAATAAATAAGATAGCAATTACTTTTAAGCCTGGGTTAGATTTGATTAACTGGGCGGTATAACTTGATAAAAACAGCATTGCTAGCATGGAAAATGTAAACGCTGTGGCAATTATTACCATGTTATAAGTTAATGCTATAGCAGTTAATATCGAATCAACTGAAAAAACTAAATCTATTAATATAATTTGTAGCACAACTAAAAAAAATTTTGATTTAACGTTTGCTTTCTTTTTATTTTTCTTACATACAAAGATGTCATCCCATAACTCCATAGAGCTTTTAACAATAAGGAATAATCCCCCTGCGATCATAAGTAAATCCCTTGCTGAAATATTTAGCGATGCAGTGTGAAATATGGGTTTTTGCATTGACAATATAGATGATGTAAAAAATAGTATTACAAAACGCATTAATAGTGCTAATCCAAGGCCCATAAGGCGCACTCTTTCTCTCAGCGCATTTGGTACCTTATCTATTGCTAGAGAAATAAAGATTAAATTGTCTACACTAAGTATAGTTTCAAGTAGTGTAAGTGTCAGTAAAGTCCAAGCATCAGCTAGCATTTTTGTCCCAAATTCAGCTCTTCTTACTCTACAATAGATGTGTAAAAATTAAGTAACTTCACTACGAAATTTTATAGCAGCTCTCTAGAAAAACAGGATAACTGAAGCAAACGTAATATAAAGTTCAGAGGCTTCTTCTATTTTCGTTTTTGAGCAAAATCAATAATAAGAGAGTTTCTTATTTTCATTTTTGACTTTATTTGAAAATAATATATACTATAAAAATAGTGTGCTAGGTTGAATGAATGTATATTAAAGGATCACCATCAGGCAAAGTATTCGCTGGTTATCAGGCATTTATACCTAACCCCTTGCCACCAAAATTTGAATGGGACAATGATTTAGTTAATAGTCTTTCCAGAGCAGATCATATTTTGGGTATGTTATCCAGGGAAGAAGCTAAATTGCCTAACCCTCATCTTCTCATACGACCCTTTATAGCACGTGAAGCAGTTCTTTCAAGTAGAATCGAGGGAACTCAAGCAACTCTTGGTGAAATTTTGGCTCAAGAAGCAGGTGCTAATGTAGATCGCAATCCCGATGATTTACAAGAAGTACGCAATTATATATCAGCGCTCGATTATGGACTAAAATGTTTACAATCTTTTCCACTGTCGCTTCAGTTGGTTAAAGAAATTCACGGAAAACTTATGCAAGGTGTAAGAGGTTCTCACGCAACTCCAGGAGAATTTCGCCGAGTGCAAAATTGGATTGGAAGCCCAGGATGTACAATAGACACAGCAAAATATGTGCCACCAATGCCAGGTGAACTGATGGGTTGCTTGGACTCTTTTGAAAAGTTTCTACATGATAGAACATTACCCCCACTTATACATATAGCTCTATGTCATTATCAATTTGAAGCGATTCACCCATTCTTGGACGGTAATGGACGTATTGGACGTTTATTAATAACGTTACTTCTGACCGAAAGAAAATTATTACCATCACCTCTGTTATACTTAAGTGCATTTTTTGAAGCTACAAGAAGTGAGTATTATGACCAACTTTACAATATAAGCAACAGAGGCACGTGGCATGATTGGTTCTCTTATTTCTTAAATGGTGTAGTACTGCAATCATTGGATGCATTGTCAAGAGCAGAACGAATTAACATTTTGATTGCAAATTGGCAAACTGAAGTTAGTTCTAAAACTGAGGGAGTTGCGAGTGGTATTGTAAGGTATCTCGCTGTAAACCCTTACTTTACTATAAGGAAAGTGGTTGAAAACTTAGGTGTCGTATTTACAACAGCCCAAAGAGCAATCGTAAAGCTTGAAGATTTAGGCATCGTTTCACAAACTTCTCAAGGAAAGAGAGATCGGGTTTATTGTGCAACTGATATTTTGAATATTCTAGAAGAACCAACTAAGATTACAGAGAACTTCGATAGCACATTGTAGCTATTGTGATGAATAAATTCAGCAAACAGCAAGCTTAAAGAGTCTGATCCAATGGACATGCTGAACAAAAAGTAAGGAGCTCCTTTTGGAGGATTATATTAACTTATTAATTAATTGCTTGACTTTTAGCAGGATTTATTATATTATTTATTAATGAGTAATGCAATCAAACCAAGGAGGATAGCATGACTGGTGACGATAACAGAAAAGCTTTACAATCGATAATTACTAGCGAAAATAACAGTATAAGTAGAATTGAGAAGTTAAGAGATTTTCTTGGAAAAGAAAAAGAAATAACTATTAATAAAGACACATTTGCATGTGCTTTACGCTGCCCACAAACTACAAAGGAAGCGATAGTACACGAAATTCTGCTTCATTTTATACAAAATCCTGGCGAGCAATCACTAGAACAAGTAATACAATACTTAGATGGAGCAATAAAACCTAGGATATATGCAAAAAACAACCCAATAAGAAATCTAGATGAAGAATTTCGTACTCATATAAACTTTAAAGATGAAAAGGGAAGTACATTACTACATCATGCAGTTATAGGTAATAAAACTGAAGAAATAACCACCCTTCTTGTTACATATAGTGCAAATCCTTTGATACAAAACGCGGATAATAAAATTCCTTTAGATTTAGCTCAAGGAAAAACAAAAGAAGTGCTTATTAAAAGTATGAAAAAACAAGCTAATACGAAAAAAGAAAGCGCTATGATAGGCAGTTTGGTGCCTGGCATAATGATTGGTGGTTTTCTTGGTGTTGTACTTGGAGCTGGTGTATGTGTTGCAGTAAGTCTTTCTGGTGGTATGATACTAGGTGTAATGATAGCACCTGTTCTTGTTGCTAGTATAGCTGTTGGGCTGGCCATGTATTTTTTGAGTCAAGACTATGAACAGGCTAAAGCGATAGAAAAAACTATTAGCACTGTTAGCACTGAAATATCTGTTGATGATGCAACTGCCGCAAATGATAAAGAAGGGCCACAACCTACATATAGCTGACCCAAGTATACCGCGATTCATTCTACAACTGTACGAACATTGTCTAGCAGGAGGGTGTCATCCCAGCGCCCCATAAGTGTTGAAAGTAACACAAAAAAGACATAAAGAACTATTATTGCAAGAAAATGGAGGCAATAATGGATCAAATAGAAAGAGTACTAAATTTAATAAAAGATGAGGATTTAGAAAGGCTAGGAAAATTAAGTGAAGTAGACAAATGTAATACTAAATTGTTGGGCAAGATTATATTTAAAGGTCTAATGAAGTTAATATTAATGGGGCAAAAAACAAGCCTAAGAGCGCTAGAAATGGTAATAAACAGGTGTATAATGGATAAGAATAGCGATAAAAGTACAGTAACATACAGTGGTTTGTCAAAAAGGTTAAAAGTTATAAATCCAGAATATTTTAAGGGAGTATATATTGATTTGATGAGCAAGATTAAAAAGCTATTACCCCAAAAAACATCAAATAACTTACATAAGTTTGATTCGACGATCATAAATTTATCGGGATATCTCATAAAAGATGGGCTAAAAATAGGCGGTAAAAGTAACGACAGTCAAGTTAAAGTGAGTGTAGGATTAAAGGATCAATTGCCGACAAGTATAAGATTTTGTAAAGGACAAGAAGAAAGTAGTGAAGATATAGCATTAGTGAGAGCAATTAATGAAGCTAAAGTTGAAAAAGAGGATATTTTATTATTTGATAGAGGAATCAGAAAAGTTGGAACTTTTGCCGAATTTGATGAAAAGGAGTACAAATTTATCACAAGAGTTAAAGTAGGAAGAAAACATGATGTTATAAGCAGGAACAAAGTTATAAGAGAACAAAAATCGGATGGATCAGAGATTTTAGAAGATATAATAGTTAATCTTTATCGTGCACGAGGTAAAGTGGCAGAAAAGCATGATCTACGGCTAATAAAAATCAGAAATAAAATTGGAGATGAAATATGGTTTTTGACAAACTTGTTTGAAATGCCAGCTTATGAAGTAACAGAGCTATATAGGCGCAGATGGGATATAGAAGTGTTCTTTAAATTTATAAAGCAAAATCTTGGATATAAGCACTTTTTAAGCCATACTATGAATGGCATGAAGGTGTATATTTACATGATCGGCTTTGTTATTTCTTGTTTATAAAATCAAAAATAATCTACATGGGTTCAAAATAGCATTACTGCAATTCACATTGGATCTAAATGACTCTTTTATACGTTCGATTGTTTTACTGTCGGGAGGTAATTTACATGCCGTTGATCATCTCATATCACGTTATTTTTGATACTTTCAACACTTATGCCCAGCGCCCCTATGATGTCATCCCAGTGCTTGACACTGGGATGGCTTTGTTGCATCGCTAGCTATGATGGATTAAAGATAAAAAAGATGGAGAATATCAGTAGCTTATTATTCTGGTATTTATAACAAGAACGGTCAGTGAATACCTAAATTTGAGTAAAAGAAATTTCACTACCACTCACTAATCCGGCTAAAATTCAAGAATTTCAATGCTTTAGCTATTTTCAATAGAATTAAGTTTATTAATATAAATAATAAATTACTATTCTTAAATTTGATCAGATTGATTGCAAAAAAACAAGATTTTCAATAGGTTGCTTATAATCCTAACTATAGTTAGCCTTTCATAAGTAGCGATGCAACAAAGCCCACTGGGATCCAGAAAAGTTTGCTTGTGAACAAGCAAACTAGCATGGAAAGTAGCTGATCTTACACTAAATGAATGTTTTTGATGAGGTTGCATAGAAGCTGGATTCCAGTGTCAAGCACTGGAATGACACCATTTGCTGTGCAATTTACCTTCAAAAATGAATGTTCGTACAGCTATGGATTCATTCGCGGTATAGATTCCGCTAACTAGTAGCGGAATGACGGTTTTTCAAATTGTCGGTAAATCTAAGTCAGCTTAGCTATAGAAAAAGCTATAGTATTTTTCAAACTAAATAATAAACCTTGTAATTAGGATACTCTGGATTCCAGCGGGCTTTGTTGCATAGCAACCGAAAAAATCTGGTGGCTACTGACAAAATTCATTATAAATAACCATTTAACTGTTGAAGAAAAAATATGCCACAGAAAATGAAAGTCAGTAACCAAAACGAATATAACAAATTCCTTGAAAAAAGGGGAAATATTTTTCGTTACATCGATGAAGCTATCGAAAATTGGTATGAAAATAGTCCAAAAATGCAGGGCGGCAACTATATTTACAGTGATAAAGTCGTAATTTTGGTGCATATAATTGTCAATCTTTTTAGAATTGGTTTAAGACAAACGGTGGGGTTTATAAAAGGATATCTGCAACAAATAGGAAAAAATTTGGCAGTTATCAGCTATTCACAAGCATCAAGAAGGTTTAAAAAACTTAATATTAAGATAAATGATTGCAGGGTTGATAAAAGCAACATGGAAAATATTGAAATTATCATAGATAGCACAAGTATCAGCATTTACAGTAACACTCCTGGCCACAGTAAGGAAAACAGTGCAGATAGAAAGTACCGAAGCTACGAGCAAGTAAGAAAGTTACATGTTATGTTAAGTGTGAATAGTAAAAAAGCTATAGCTGCAAGATACAGTAATGGCGTCTACTCTGACCACTATGGAGCTTGCGATTTGCTTGAAGAAGTTAATTTTCAGCACAAAATAAAAGCATTATATGCAGATAGGGCATACGATAGGCACAAACTTTATAAATTGTGTAAGAAATACGATATAAAGACAAAAGTTCTACCAAAAAAGGATGCAGCAGAACATTCAAAAATAGATTATATGTCTGACAGAAATGCTGCTATTAGGTTAATAAAATTATATGGACAAGATGGTGTAAAAGAGTGGAAAAAGGAAGCAATTTATGGAAAGAGATCTTACATAGAAGGATTTTTCTCAAGGTTGAAGCAAGTATTTGGATTTAGCTTTAGGAATAAATCTGAAGTAAATCGTGAAAAAGAATTACTAATTAAGTGCTATTTGCTCAACAAATTCACTGATATTGGTATGGCTAAATTTGAAATCATTACATAAATTTGTCGTAAACCATCACTGCTTAAGGTGCTATGCAACAAAGCCATTCCAGCGTCACGCGCTGGAATGACAACTGATACTCCTACTCTTTATGTCATCCAAGTAGCTAACACCGTGATCCAGGAAATTTAATTGTTTTAAATTTTCCCCTCTATACACCTATTTAAAATTTATGTTATTCACATGTGCAATATAATCTATAATAACATTGAATTTATTACCAATACAATATATTAAAAAATATTATGAGCTTTGTGAAAGAAAGAAACACTCCTGTGATGGAGCAATATTTGAACCTGAAAGCTCAATACAAGGATCATCTGCTATTTTATAGGCTAGGAGATTTTTATGAGTTGTTTTTCGATGATGCTATTAAAGCTGCGAAATTGCTGAATATAGTGCTCACTAAGAGAGGTAATTCGTGTGGGCAAGAAATACCAATGTGTGGAGTGCCAGCACACAGTAGTGAATCTTACCTACACAAGCTAATAGATTTAGGATTCAAAGTAGCAATCTGTGACCAATTAGAAACTGCTGATGAAGCAAAAAAGAGGGGCTATAAATCCATAGTAAAACGTGATGTAGTGCGAGTTGTAACTCCAGGTACAATTATAGAAGATTCACTATTAGAGGATAAAAGCAATAATTATCTCGCGTCCATAGTTGAACAAAATGACGAATATGCTATTAGTTGGCTTGAATTATCAACGGGAAAATTTTTTCACACTTTAACGAGTTTGAAAGCTCTAGATAGTGATTTGTTGCGTATATCACCAAGAGAATTATTAATTTCTGAAAAATTCACTGAGGACGAAAAAATTAGATCGGTTTTAAAAAATTATAAAATATCAATTACGCAACACGCACAGAGCTTTTTTGAGTATAGTAAATCTCACAGAACATTATGCGAGTTTTATAAAATCAGGGAACTTGGGAGTATAGGAAATTTCAGCAAAGTAGAAATCATGGCGTGTGGTGCACTACTTGAATATGTCAGAGTAACACAAAGGGGCTCTATTCCAAGGCTTGAATTCCCAAAAACCTATAAGCAACAAAATTTCATGCTTATTGATGCTTCAGCAAGGAGAAATCTTGAGTTGTTTTCAACTCAATTTGGTGAAAAGAAAGGTTCACTAATTTCAGTTATTGATCACACAGTTACAGCCTCTGGTGGACGCCTGTTAAAACAAATGCTTGCTTCACCACTTGCTTGCTCCAAGGCAATCAATTTGAGGCTCAGCACCGCTCAATTTTTTGTAAATAATCATGAGCCACGCAGAAAAATACGAGAAATATTATCTAACATTCCAGATATTGAGAGGTCTTTATCGCGCTTAATACTAGGGCGTGGTTCACCAAAGGATATGAACCTATTAAAAATAGGCCTCGGAAAAACTTTAGAGTTGTCTGAGTTTCTGTCTACCTTGCATAATTATTGTTTAAGTGAAAAATCAGCAACTAACTCTCAGATGTCATTCCAGTGCTTGACCAGAGGAAAGGAACCAGTGTCTACTACTCAGGTGATAAGTAGTGACGAGAGTGAACTAAACACAATACATAAAAGCCTTGGCAATCATAAAGATCTATTTGAACTGCTAAATAGTGCTATACTTGATAATAACCTCAGTTCCATGAAAGAAGGAGGGTTTATTCACTCAAAATACAACTCAGAATTATCTGAGTTATCCTACATATTAAATAACAGTAACAAGTTGATAACCAAACTCCGTGAATCTTATCGCAACCTAACTGGCATTGCCGCACTCAAAATATTACACAACAACATACTCGGTTATTACGTTGAAGTGTCGGCAAATCACAAAATAACTTTGGATATATTTATTCATAGGCAAAGCTTAGCAAATAGCATGCGCTACACTACTAATGAATTGAAAGAACTAGAAAATAAAATTCTTACGGCACGTGATGCTGCAATCGGCTTAGAAATGAAAATTTTTAGTGAACTGTGTAGTGAAGTCGCTAAAGAATCTGAAAAAATTGCTTCTGCTGCAAATGCTTTGGCAAAACTTGATATTAGAACCGCGTTTGCAGAGCTTGCAGTGCAAAATAATTACGTAAAACCCATTATTGATGACAGCAAAGAGTTCAATATCTGTAGCGGAAGACATCCAGTGGTTGAAATTAACGATAAATTCATTGCAAATAGCATCAATTTAGCTGGTATACATCTAATTACTGGTCCTAATATGGCTGGAAAAAGCACTTTCTTGAGGCAAAACGCTCTCATTGCAGTTTTAGCTCACATGGGGTCATTTGTGCCAGCAGAGAGTGCGCATATTGGAGTGATTGACAAGATATTCAGCAGGGTTGGTGCAACAGATAATATAACAGCTGGTTATTCTACCTTCATGGTAGAGATGATCGAAACAGCAACGATAGTAAATCAGGCAACGGACCGTTCCTTGGTGATACTTGATGAAATTGGTAGGGGCACAGGGGTGTATGATGGATTATCTATTGCACAGGCGGTGATTGAACATATTCACAATGTAAATAAGTGCCGCGCCATTTTTGCAACTCATTATCATGAATTAACTAAAGTAAGCAAATACTTGAAGAACGTGAAATGTTTTTGTGTAAAAATAAGAGAGTGGAACGGAGAGGTTATCTTTCTACATGAAGTAATTGAAGGCATTGCAGATGAGTCATATGGAATACATGTGGCAAAACTTGCTGGTTTTCCTGATTCTGTTTTAAATAGAGCAAGTGAGGTGTTTGAGGAGCTAAAGGCTTGAGAGGAAATTCTTACATAACTATTGTTTAAGTGAAGAGTTGCCCACACAGTCCACCATATGTGTCAAATTAAGCTCAAAATTGTAAGCTTAAAATATGGTTGAATAATTGTGTGTATAATTATTAATCTTTTCTCAGTATTTTTACTATGGCTCTTTCTAAATTTCTTGATCCCAAGAATGATGTTGCGTTCCGGCGTATCTTTGGCACTGAAAAAAATAAAGACATCCTCATTCACTTTCTCAATGATATTTTGGGGTTCACTGGCAAAGATGAAATAAAAGAAATAGAATTCCTCAGCACTATTCAAGATGCTGAAATTGCCTCTAAAAAACAAAGTATCGTTGATGTACTCTGCAGGGATGAAAATGGGGTGCAAGTAATAGTCGAAATGGTGCGACCTGAAAGTCTTCGGTCATATTGTTTAAAAGGAGAGGAATTCATTCAGAAAGAAACTGAAAGGATTTTAAAACTTATTGAACCAGATGTTTTGCCATCTGAGTCTACGCATCAGTGCGAATCGGGCAACCGATTGGTGCCGAGCGATGCGGACAATGAACCTCCTCTTGAAAAAGAAGATGCTAAATCGTGAGAATAGCATAAACTACAAGCATCATGTGGTTGGAGGGCTAGGCTAAGTGGTATGGTGAACGTAAGTAAAGCTTCATAAGTATCGTAAAGATTAAAGAGCTAAAGATGCTGATAAGCTCTGACCAAAAGGTAATGTGGATAAGTTGCATTCTTCATTTCTGGATGTACGCAAATCACCGGTATAGAGAAGCCACCTAACCCACTGTTGTATGACAGAAGGAACAGGGTAAGCCTGTATTTTCGCCTATATGGCAAGCAAACCGCAAGGAATGCTGATGGTAGTGTAGGTAAAGGAAAATGGAGAAAGCGAATGCCGTTTTATAATGAAATGGATAGAATTTGTAACATTAATTCGTGTGAAAACGAGCAGACTTCAAACCCCAGTTGCGGATTAGCCAACGAAGTAAAGCTTAGAAATGCAGCGGCTGCATGGAATATGAAACAAGCGTAGAAAAAATGTGTACCAAAAAATTTATCGGTGATCTGTGGCGAGTATGCTCAATCTCAAATTTGTTTTTCAGAGAGCCAAAAACTGTCTCAATAATCGATCTTTTTCTTAACAAAATCTTCTCATTTAGCGCCATTAATGAGTTTTTCATACCCTTTTTTATACTGGTTACAAGCTTTAACCCTCTATCGAATAATTCGTGAAAAAGATCTTTTTTGATATATCCTTTATCTCCAAACAATAATCCAGTCAATTTCTGAGTTAAATTTGGCACAGGTATCAATGTTGCCTTTTGTCACCGTAACCCCTTGAATTTTGCCAGTTTCGTTGATTACTAGATGTACCGAAAAACCACCCATAGGTAGTCTTTCCAATCTTTGCCAACCCTTTGAAAACTTTGTTTCTCGAGGTCCTTTTTGGATGGCAAACAGCGATAGATGTTGCATCTATGTACGAAATCCCTGTCACTTTTGACTGTTCGCAAAACCATTGCATTAAGAGCGCTAAATACCATAAAACCCGCGATTTTAGCCTAATAAACCTACTATAGGATGGCAATTTTGGAAACGCTGTTTCGTATAATAATTTCAAATAATGCACATAGAAAATTTTAAAATTGTCGCACTTGATATAGCAATATTATGGTAAAAATCTCTGAATGCGTAATCTCTGGCGTCCTGGTTGGTTTTTTGCCACTTGGTAGAAGTTTTTCTGCAAAATTTTTGTCAACTGAATTGCAAAAATCGTCGATCAGGCAAAATAATTCTGTTATATTTTTATTCATGGGTAACCTCTCTATTTTGTGAATAATTTACGGAGGTTACCCTATTTTCCTGGCTTTTTCACTGCTTTCTAATTCGCAACTGGGGTTTGTAAGGTGGTCTACTAAAATTTTACTCTATAAAACAATGTCTGAGCTATGCAATTAATACATTGTCAACACAACTGACTTATAAAAGCAAATACTATAACCTTAAAAAGAAGAGAGAAAATATTATGTTTAGTTTAAGAAAGATCTTGGGAAGAAAAATAACTTATCAGGCAAATGATTCGAAATTGAAAGAGAAAGATGAAAAAAGTATTTTAAAATTAGCATCAAAAATAAAAGGCAAAAAAAGTAGCATTGCTGAAGAACTAGAAAAAATATCTGAAAAGGAAAAACAAAGGATTCTTACTACGGAAGTAAGCAAACATCGGGGTAAAGAATCAACTTTTACACTACTTACTCATGCTACATTTTGCGAGAATAGTCAAGCTGTAAAGGATATTTTGCAACAAGCCAAGTTGAGCAACCTTTTAAAGAGTGTTCTTAGTGCAAAAATAATTAGTGATGATTCATTAATTTACACACCGCTTACTTATGCCATATTATGTAAAAATAGCAAAGCTATTAAAGAAATTTTAAAAGTCTCTAAGGAGAACGGTATTCTGAAAGATATTCTTGACGCAACAATAACTATAAAATATCTAGATGGTCGGAGAGCAACTGTTACACCACTTGCTTATGCTATACTATGTGGAGATAGTATAGCTATTGAAGAAATTTTAAAAGTTTCTAAGGAGAACGGTATTCTGAAAGATATTCTTAACACAACAGCAACTATAAGATATCCAGATAACCAGGAAGTGACTTACGCACCACTTGCTCATGCTATGTTCTGGAAGGATAGCAAAGCTATTAAAGAAATTCTAGTAGCAGCTGAAGAGAACAGTATTCTGAAAGATATTCTTAACACAACAACAACCATGAAATATCTAGAACGGGAAGTGACTTACACACTACTTGCTTATGTTATACTACGTAGAGATAGTATAGCTGTTGAGAAAGTGTTAAGAGTAGCTAAAGAAAACGGTATTCTGAGAGATATTCTTGACACAACAATAACTATAAAACATTTAGATAGCCGGGAAGTGACTTACACACCACTTGCTCATGCTATGTTCTGGGAGGATGGCAAAATTATTAAAGAAATTCTAGTAGCAGCTGAAGAGAACAGTACTCTGAAAGATATTCTTGACGCAACAACAACTATAAAATATCTAGATGGTCAAGAAGAAATTTACACACCGCTTACTTACGCCATATCATGTAAAAATAGCAAAACTATTGAAGAAATTTTAAAAGTCTCTAAAGAAAACGATATTCTGAAAGACATTCTTGACGCAACAACAACTATAAAATATCCGGATGGTCAGGAAGAAATTTACACACCGCTTACTTACGCCATATCATGTAAAAATAGCAAAACTATTGAAGAAATTTTAAAAGTCTCTAAAG
This sequence comes from Wolbachia endosymbiont of Rhagoletis indifferens, assembly GCF_048537595.1. Classification (NCBI taxonomy): domain Bacteria; kingdom Pseudomonadati; phylum Pseudomonadota; class Alphaproteobacteria; order Rickettsiales; family Anaplasmataceae; genus Wolbachia; species Wolbachia endosymbiont of Rhagoletis indifferens. Next base: position 359,650 of record NZ_CP175923.1, read on the forward strand.
AAAACGGTATTCTGAAAGATATTCTTGACGCAACAACAACTATAAAATATCTAGATGGTCAGGAAGAAATTTACACACCGCTTACTTACGCCATATCATGTAAAAATAGCAAAACTATTGAAGAAATTTTAAAAGTCTCTAAAGAAAACGGTATTCTGAAAGATATTCTTGACGCAACAACAACTATAAAACATTCAGATAGCCGGGAAGTGACTTACACACTACTTGCTTATGCTATACTGCGTGAAAATAGTATAGCTATTGAAGAAATTTTAAAAGTCTCTAAGGAGAACGGTATTCTGAAAGATATTCTTAACGCAACAATAACTATAAAATGTCCAGATGGTCGGAGAGTAACTGTTACACCACTTGCTTATGCTATACTACGTAAAGATAGTATGGCTGTTGAGAAAATGTTAAGAGTAGCTAAAGAAAACGGTATTCTGAAAGACATTCTTGACGCAACAACAACTATAAAATATCCAGATGGTCAGGAAGAAACTTGCACACCACTTGCTTATGCTATACTACGTAAAGATAGTATAGCTGTTGAGAAAATGTTAAGAGTAGCTAAAGAAAACGGTATTCTGAAAGACATTCTTAACACAACAATAACCATAAAACATAAAAATAATCAAAAAGTAACTGATAAGTTACTTGCCGCATTACATGATCGCAAAGTTATTCAAGAAATTTTAGACATAGCTAGAGAAAATGATATTCTGAAAGACATTCTTAATGCAACAATAACTATAAAATATCCAGATAGTGAAGAAAAAATCTACACACCACTTACTTATACAATATCATGTCAAAGCAACGAAGTTGTCAATACAACAAGAGCTATAAATCAAGATGGTCAGGAAAAAACTCACATCCCATTTCCTACCCTTGATAAAAGAGAAACTGAATTAAAATTAAAAGAAAAAAGACAAAAAAGACAAAGTAAAAGAGATGAGGGATTAAATTTTAACAATGGTAGTAGTGACAAAAATGTTGAAATAAAAGTTAATGGGGATATCTTGTTGCAGCATAGTAGTGGAATTGAAAATGAAATAAATCATACTGCTGTACGTAATGATGTAGGGGGGGTAAAGCCTCTAATAGAAAGTAGAGTAGATGTTAAAGCACAGAATATAGATGCAATAATTGTAACTTCTGTGACACTTGAGTTGATAGCTGGTAAAATAGCATGTGTACTGCCAAAACCCACCACTAAATTGGAAGAAGTAGCTATAACATATTTTCAAGGTTTTACACTATATTTGTGAAACTTAATTTATATGTGCTAAACAAGATGCTGATTAGTTTTATAGCTAACCCAAGAAAGGTTTCCCTACGTCATACCGCCGCGGCGCTAACACGTAGCAACTGTTCTTCCTCGTCATACCGTCACGGTATCTCTAGATCCCGCTAACAAGCAGCGGGATGACGAGCTTATCGTCATGTCACCACGAACCGTCATACCGCCACGGTATCTCTTAGCCGCTAACAAGTAGCGGGATGACGGTTGTCGTTTAGCTATAAACATTAAGAAATTTACCAAATGAAAAAAAAGGCAAAAGAAGCCCCGTGGTTGGCTAGTTACTTACATTATACTTTCAAGTATGGCGTTTTTTTATTCTAAACGTTTAATAACCGCGATTCAGCTGCTTTTAAACCGCAACTAATCTAAATTATAAACGTTAAGAAATTTACTAAACAGAAAAAAGGCAAAAGAAACCCTAGGGTAGCTAGTTATTCACTATCCATTTTTTAAGTTGGCGTTTTTTGATGTTTTAAATGCTTTATAAGCGTATTTCAGCTTGTGTAGGTAAAAACCTAGAAATTTGATAAAGACATAAGGTGCACATAGTGCAAAAAATTAAACATGAGACGCCAAATACGTTGAGTTTTTTTGTCATTTAATCTGTACAGAGAAGATAAATAAATAGCTTCAGTCTCATGATAAGGGGGCTGGCGGAGTTTGTCAAGGAAGTTTTTCGTTTCATCCAATGCGCTGCCAAAAGCTATGCAAAAAGTCTAATGAGTTAACTCCCATATATCCTGAGTAGCTCTTGTGCATTAGCCTTTATTAGAGCTTTTATCATGGCTATTTTTATCGGCTTAACAAGCTACGTTTACAATGGTCAAACAATCAGTGTAGCTATTCTTGTTTTATCCGCGATAGTACTAGAACTTATTTTTACTGTCTACTTATTGTTTTCAAGGTCTGGAGAAGATCTATAATCACCATATAGATTTTCTCATTTTCAGTTATTATTATAATATGCGTTGGCGCTTTGCTGCTGGTTCTATACGTATTTCTTCCAACTTATCTAGTCTATCAAACTTTTCTAATATTGGGAGTTGAAGACTATTTGATGGCTGTTCTCCAGTCACCCAGGAGATCAATTCATCGCATGATTGATCCCCTAACTTTGAAAGTATACCATCCAAATCGACGACGCAATTGCCCGCAAGAGTAGATTTTGGAACGACGCCTCTGGGATTCAACCCATATTGATCAGTTGTCTCCTCTAACGGAGCAGAATTTGGAAGGAAATTTATTGAATTATTTAACGTTGAAAATTCATCCTGAAAAGATCTCTTTCTTTTTTGCGCTAACGATTCATTATCTAAACTGTCTGTATTGGAGTTTTCGGTTCTTATCTTGCTTGAACCCTCTTTATTGTTTAAGTAAAATTTCCTTGAGGTAGACCGAATTCTGGCCGATGCCTTGTCTAAATATGCACGATAGCCTTCTTTTTGCGGATAATTTAATTTATCAAATAGAGTTTTATATGAAGCACGTTGAGAATGATAGGTAGCTTTCAATATACTGAACGCAGAATCTTGATTCTTTTCGAGTAGATCATCAAATATGTCAACAGCTTGATCTTTTGCCACTACTCTCAGTATAAGAGACATAGCTCTAGCATGACCCTTCAGTGTTGTTATGTTAAGGTAACACTGTTTATGGTAGTTACTGAGGCTATTAAATGTCTCTCTAAATTTGTTTATTCGCCCGCGTCTCGCTGAATCGTTCAATTCTTGAATTACTTCACCGCTTATATCATTAGGACTATTATGCATTTCTTTACTACTATTATTAGTTAGTACATTAATACCATATTAGTATTTATCAAGAAATCAATAGAAATATTTAAAAAAAATAGATTAGTCTTAGCATTAAGTATTAGGGGGTTTGAAATCTCTGTGAAAAGAACTACAAGCAGAGTACGTGTATAAGCCTGTTTTGATTAAAAAACAATTGCAGAATTGTTTAATCAATTTTAACTCTCTCCGGCCAATCTTTCTGCTTCATTACGTGAAATTAATGCCTCAATAAATTCATCTAGTTCACCTTCTTTTATAATCTGCTCTAGCCGATGTGAAGTTAGATTAATTCTATGATCTGTTATTCTTGATTGTGGAAAGTTATATGTTCTTATGCGCTCGGAGCGATCCCCAGAGCCAATCTGACTTTTTCTCATTGTTGACCTTTCCATTTCTTTTTTTTGTCTTTCAATTTCGTATAGCCTTGCCCTCAATACTTTGAGCGCTTTAGCTTTATTTTTGTGCTGCGATTTTTCATCTTGCTGTATCACAACTATCCCTGTTGGCAAGTGGGTGACCCTTACTGCGCTGTCAGTTGTATTCACTGATTGCCCTCCAGGACCACTGGATCTATAAACATCTATTCGTAAGTCTTTTTCTTCTATTTTAAAGTCAACCTCTTCTACTTCAGGTAATATCGCAACAGTAGCGGCAGAGGTATGCAACCTTCCTGAGGATTCAGTTTCTGGCACTCTCTGTACTCTGTGCACCCCTGATTCAAATTTCAACCTTGCAAAAACTTCTGTTCCATTAATGAGTGCAGAAGCTTCCTTATAGCCACCTATACCTGTATTAGAAATGCTTATTGGCTCGAACTTCCAATTTCTTCTTTCTGCATATTTTTGATACATACGAAATAACATTGCTGCAAATAATGCTGCTTCTCCTCCTCCTGTACCTGCTCTGATTTCCAATATTGCATTTCTTGAGTCATCTTCATCTTTGGGCAATAATGCTAACTTTAGTTTTGCTTTTACTTTTGGCAATAATACCTTGTGCTTTTCGAAAAATTCTTCTTTTGCTAACTCTTTTATATCACCTTCGCTGTTTTCATCTTTCATTATTTCTTCTAAGTCTGAAATTTCCTCTTTCAGCGTGTTATATTCATCAATTATCTTGATTATTGGCCTGAGCTCAGAATATTCCTTTGAAAGGGTAATGAATTCTTTTTGACTTAAATTGGTAGGATTTTCCAAATTCCTCTCTATATCATTAAATTTTTTCTTTAAGTCTTGTAAATTATTTTCCATATCCATATAGCACAGATCTAGCTAAGTAATATATACTGAAATAAAAAATTTCTTATATCAAGCAATAACACTATAATATACCTACTACCTTCTAGTTGAATATAATGGCAAAACAGATAACATCAAACTGCAATTTCATATTTGGAGCTTCGGACATAAAATCATTACCAGATGAATCAGCTCCAGAGATTGCGTTTGCTGGTAGATCAAATGTAGGAAAATCCAGTCTGATTAACTTACTGATAAACAGCAAAAAAGCTGCCAGAGTTTCCTCTAAACCTGGATGCACTAGACAAATAAATTTTTACTCTATGTACAATGATAAGTTCAGGCTTGTTGACCTACCAGGGTATGGTTATTCTCATGCAGGTAAGGAGGAAATTATACAATATTTAAACTTAATTGAGTATTATCTAATTCAAAGAAGAAATCTAAGAAGAGTGTTTGTGTTGATAGATAGCAAGGTAGGATTAAAAGAAATAGACAAAGACTTCATTTATTGGTTAATATATAATAATATTAACTTTAACGTTGTGCTAACAAAAATAGATAAAGTAAGTCAAAAAAGCTTAGGTGCTGTTATAGAAGATATTCAAAAATGGATTAATAATGAGAATGTGTCAATTCATCAAATAAGCATCCGTGTTAAGCATAAAATAACCAAGGTAAGAGATGAGTTTTTCAAGTTTACAAGATAAAAAAATGAAAAGTAGTGAATTTTTAAAGGGTGAGGTATCATTTGAACAAAAAGCAGAAATATTACTTGAAGTGTTATCTAACATACCTAGCTTTGTGGGCGAAACTTTTGTCATTAAATGCGGCGGAATAACGATCTCAGATGAAAGACTATTCTATACTTTTGTGCATAATGTTGTCTTATTAAAGCAGCTTGGTATAAATCCGGTGATAGTTCATGACGGAGAATATGAAATTAACTCAGTGTTAAAAATGCTGGGTATGGACAGTAAGTTTGTGAATGGTATCAGACTTACAGACAAAGACACTATGAAAATCATTGAAATGGCACTGTGTGGTTCAGTTAATAAAAAAATTGTTCAGCATATAAATTCTGCTGGTGGTTCAGCTATTGGATTATGTGGAAAAGACGGCAACTTAATTAAAGCCGAAAAAATAACCGCTACGCTTAGAGAAGATAGATCAAATAATATCGAAAAGATATTAGACATGGGGTTCATCGGTAGACCCACTGAAATCAATCCTGATATATTATTTTTTATTGAAGAATCAGATTTTATACCAGTTATTGCACCAATTGGTCATGGAAAAGATGGGGAAACATATCATATTGATGCCGATAGTACTGCAAGCGCAATCGCAATTGCAGTTTCTGCATCTAAAATGATAATCTTGAGTGACACAGATGAAGAAATAGATAAAATTGGTGGCAGGAAGATATCTGTTAAAAATTTAAATGCATCGATTGATTGTGGCAAAATTCAAGGAGAAAAATTTATTGGAAGGCTCATGGCATATACTAAAGTGGTAGAGGAATGTGCTGGAGTTGTTCACATAGTTGATGGTAGAATACCTAACATTATGCTTGATTTATTTACTGAAAATAATTCGAGTATATCAATTGTGAGTGATTTATAACTACACGAATGTTGTCTACCAGGGATGCCAGTGCCTTGACTACTTGGATCCAGCTAAGTTGGTGAGCATAAAATAACGCCGTCATACCGCCGCGGTATCTCTTAGCCGCTAATGCGTAGCGGGATGACGAGGTTATCGTCATACTGCCGCGAACCGTCATACCGTCACGGTATCTCTTAGCATAGATCCCGCTAACGCGTAGCGGGATACTTGACCTTTACAGGGATGACGGTTGTCGTTTAGCTATAAATATTTAAGAAATTTACCAAATGAAAAAAAAGGCAAAAGAAGCCCCATGGTTAACTAGTTATTTATATGTACTTCAAAATATTGGCGTTTTTTATTCTAAACGCTGCAATTTAGCTGCTTTTAAATGCGACTAACCTAAATTATAAACGTTAAGAAATTTACCAAGTGGAAAAAAAGGCAAAGAAAACCTAGGGTAGCTAGTATTCAAATTCTCCCTTGTCTATTTGACGTCTTTTACTGTCTTAAACGCTTTATAAGCGCGTTTCGGCTTGTATAGGTAGAAACCTAAAAGTTTTATAAAGACATGAGGTGCACATAGTGCAAAAAATTAAGCATGATTTACGCCAAATACATTAAGTTTTTTTGTCATTAATCCACTGCAGAGATTGCGAAGATAAATAAATAGCTTCACTGTCATGATAAGGGGGCTGGCGAAATATGTCAAGGAATTTTATGGCCTAGCGTCACACGCTGGAATGACATCATTTACGATGTAACATTTATTACTTTTGCAGATACAATTTACATGCTATAATTGAGTCTTCATAAGCTGGTAAATTGGAGTGCAAAGAAGTAAAATTAAAGTAGAAATAAAAAGATTATCACACGGAGAAGACTTGTCTCTTCCATGTTATGCAACTGTGCAGAGTGCTGGTATGGATCTTTATGCTGCATTGAATGACTCTGCTGTTTTAAATCCACTTGAAAGATTACTTGTTCCAACTGGAATTGTGATTGCAATACCAAACGGTTTTGAGGGGCAAATCCGCCCACGTTCTGGTCTTGCTGCAAAACATGGAATCACTGTCTTAAATTCTCCGGGCACTATAGACTCTGATTATCGAGGTGAGGTTAAAATTTGCCTAATTAATCTAAGTAATCAACCATACGAAATAAAAAGGGGAGATAGAATTGCACAAATCCTTATTTCTCCTGTATCTCAGGTAATTTGGGATGACAGAGAAGAATTCTGCGCAGAAAAAACCGGTCGCAATGCAGGGGGCTTTGGCTCAAGTGGCAGGTAATTTGCGAAAAAGCTTGACTATGGCAGTTTTTTTATACACAACTTAAGCATATTAATATTTTATTAAACGAGGTCGTTTATGCTAACTTTTAAAAATCATCGTGGTCAATCCCACAAAGCAAACACTGCACTTGTTGCATTTACTTCTCTGTATGTCATAGGCGCAGCAGTAGCACTTTCATCACCATATTGGGTGTCTTCAACTTCCATGCTAGCTCCACTTGCAGCTTTTGCAGCTACACCACTTGGAATCGGTGTATTAGCATTTGTTGCTATTGCGCTAACTAGTCTAGCAATATCTGCTATCATAAAAAATAACGAAATATCTGAGTTGAAAGCTCCGAAGATTATTGTTAATGATAGTAAACAAGCAGCATTGCTAGTAACAAAAGAGGTGTATGAGGAAATGAAAAAGGATAACCAAGTTAAAGATGAAAAAGGTAAGGTGGAAGAGGGTAAATATTATATAGATTTCAGCTTAGAAGGCAAGAACTACCGTATTATTGTTGATGATCAGCCACCAATAATATGATGATGGGCAATACTTTACTCTTCAAGATAGATTCACTAGAAGTGAAAAACAAAGAAGGTAAGTTCGAGACAGTAGATGAAACAGAGTGGAATAAAACATTAGGTTTGGACAAAAATGGTGCTAAAGAGGTTAACACTTATTTAGGCTCAGTTATTGTTGAACAAGCTGCTTCTGAAGACAAAACAAAAAGCTAGACAGCTAAAATAAAAGAGGCAGATTAAGTCTGCCTCTTTGTTTTTTTTGATTTTTAGTGTCACGTGCATAACTGTACAGATGTTGCGATTCTCAAGGCAACAGATAAGAATGCCACTGCCCTCTTCTCTTGTCATCCGAGTAGCTGACACCCTGTGCTTGAGGTAAAACTGGCTATAATTGCTAAGGATTTTTATTTAATTTAACTGCATCTTTTGCCTTATCCAATAACCCATTAATAAAACCAATTTCGCTTGGTTTATCAAGTAAATCAGATGCAATGTTAGTGTATTCATTAATAACAACTGGAACTGGCGTATCACAATTAGCTAACTCACATATTGCAACACGCAAAATAGATAAGCTTATAAGATTTAACCGTGAGAGGGACCAGCTTGGGTGTAAGTAAGACTCTATTATTTTATCATATTCTTCACTGCTTTTTATAACCTTATATAACAAGTTTTCTAAGAACTGATGGTCAAATTCTTCACATTCAAATATATCTCTCAACTTACTTATGTAGTCCTTAAGCTCACAATTTTCCAATTTAAAAGTGCTTTTGTTGTAACCTACGAAAATATTTGAATAAGCAATTTGTACAGCAAGAAACCTTGCCGTACTTCTTTTTATACGCCACTTTTTATCTACCGGTTTTTCCTCCATTACTTTAATTTGTTGTATAAATCTATCATATGCAAAACAGTTGAGGCTGCATGGCCACCAAAGTTTTTTTTGTTTTTGTCAGCTCTAACTAGTGCTTTATCTTTGCTGTCAGCGGTAATTACGCCCATACCAAGGGGCATTACATAATGCATAATAACTTCATTTAAGCCTTCGATTACTCCTTTACAAACATATTGATAATGATCAGTTTCACCGCGAATCACGCACCCAAGAGCTAAATAACCATCATAATTAGCATTCTTGTTTTTGACCGCAAAAAGAATTGTAGCTGGTATCTCAAATGCACCAGGGACTTCAATTATCTCATAATCAACATTATTTCCTTTGAATTTATCAATTGCACCCTCAAGCAAAAGGTTCGCTATTTCAGCATAATAAATTGAATTAACTATTAGTATTTTCGACATTCACTACCACTTTTTTCGTTAAAAACAACTTTATTAATGATTGTTGAATTGAAGTTGTAATATTATTAAATATCCAATATATTACCAAGCCGGCAGGAAAAGAAGAAAAAATAAAGACAGAAATGTAAGGTAAAAACTTCATAGCATTTACTTGAATGTCATCTTTGCTGGTTTCACTTAGCTTCTGCTGAATTATCACAGTAATACCAAAAATTATAGGCAAAATTCCTATAGAAATAGGGAAATTGTAATTAAACAACCCAAATAATGTAAAGATGTTCGTTGGGTCAGGAGCTGAAAGATCCTTAATCCATAGATAAAAAGGGGCGTGTCTCATCTCTATAGTAACAAATAATACTTTATATAAAGCAAGAAATACCGGCATTTGTATTAGCGTAGGAAAAATGCTTGATATTGTATTTACATTATTTTTCTTGTATAACGCCATTCTTTCCTTATTCTGCTTTAAACTATCATTTTTATACAACTCTTTTATACGAGCTACTTCAGGCTGCAGGCTTTTCATCTTAAGTGTCAAAATATGTGATCTAGTAGATAAGGGAAGCATCAAAAGTTTGATTGCTAAAGTCAGCAATAATATTGCTAAGCCAAAATTTTTTAAAACGAAGTTAAAATATTCAAGCAGTAAAAACACTGGCTTGGTTATAAAATAAAGAACACCAAAATCTACAGCTTTATCAAATAAAGGTATATTGAGAGTATCCTTGTAAGAATCCAGTAAATTCAACTTTTTTGCTCCAGCAAAAAAATAATTCACATTAGAAACGCTTGCACCAGGAAGTATGCTCTTGTAAGGTTTGACAAAATCTACTTGGAATTTATCAGTATTATTAACGTTCGTGTGTTTAATGCTTACATTTATTTTATCGGATTTCTCAGGTATGATAGCTGTAAACCAATATTTATCAGCAAAACCAAACCAATTTTTTTCACTCGTGCTTGCTTTTATTAAATGTTTCTTAGAGACATCCTTATATGTCCACTCCTCTAGTTTATTATCAAATGCACCCAGTACTCCTTCATGGGACATCCAATAAGATTCGTTGATATTGTCACGTTTACGGTTAATTTTACCATAAGGAACCAAAACTACATTATCTTTTGTGTTATTTTCAACAATCTGCTCAATTTTAAACATGTAGTTATCGTCAAGGCTAATTTTCATTTTAAACACAATGCCATTCTCATTGTCCCAAAATAAATTAACTACTTTTTGATTAGTCAGTTCAGCCCCATCAGCTTGCCAGACTGTCTTAGAATCTGGAACTTTAATCTTTTTATTCGGATCGAGCCACCCAAATTCTGCGAAATATACATCTTTTGATTCTGCAGGTGACAGTAACACCACTTGTGGAGAAGAAGAATTCGGTTCTAAGTGGTAATTAGTTAAAATTAAGTCATCAAACCTTGCACCTTTCAGAGAAATTGATCCTTTAATCATGTTATTGGTTAAACTAACCCTCTGTTCTCGAGTAGAATTAATAATTTCAGAACGATTTTGGTATATTATAGGAGCAAGGTCGTTAAAAGATTCGATATGTTCAATATTTTCAATCAATGGCTGGTTTTGGTTTGTACTAAAAAAATTATCATAAATAATACGCCAAGATACCATGATCAACATGGAAAGGATAGCTGCTAAAATTAAACTTTTTGCTTCTGACATGAAATTAAATCAAACATATCTTCTTAAAGTGTATATTAAATATTGTACTAAAACAATGAAATTTACTTATTTTTAATAATAACTTTTAACGCTAATCTTTAAAATTTATTTTAATAGCTTCGAATTTTAATAATATGAACGCGGTAAAAAATCTAGTTATTTGGTTACTAATAATAGCCGCTACTGCAATGCTTATTGATTCACAAAGGGACAAATTAAGCGACAGATTTCTCAGTACTTTTTTACCATATAAAGGAAGAATTCAAAATAGTGGTCAGAATAGTGGAAGTATCGAATTTACGAAGTCATATGATGGACACTTTTATATTCAGGCTCAAGTCAATGATCGCAATATAACGTTTTTGCTTGATACCGGAGCAACCGATATTGTTCTATCACAAAAAGACGCATTACATGTTGGTATTAACTTACAAAATGTTCAGGATTTTAAAATATATGAAACTGCGAAAGGTCAAATAAAAGCTGGAGTGGTTCAAATACCTCAAGTTAAAATAGGAAACTTTTTGATTAATGATGTACAGGCAAGCGTTAACACTCATTCTATGTCTCATTCACTACTTGGAATGAGCTTTTTAAGGTATTTTCATTTCACTATAAGAGATAATAAGTTGATATTATACCGCGACTAAACACTTCTACAATCTACTTATCAAAGCTCTGTAGGTTAATATAGGAGCAGAAATAAATATTGCAGAACAAGTGCCAATCAAAATACCAAAAAAAATGATCAAGCTGAAGTCTCTCACTGCATCTGTGCAGATTAATGCCAAAGGAAGAGCAGCAAGAAGGGTTGTACCCGAGGTTAATATAGTGCGAAATAATGTAGCGTTGATACTTGCATCTACTATCTCACTCATCCGCCCACTTTTACCACTCTTGCAATACTCTCGAATCCGATCGTATATAATTACTGAGTTATTGATTGAATAACCAATGATAGTGAGGAGAGCTGCAACTGATGAAATATTAAACTCAATGCCAGTTAGGCTAATAAAACCAACAGTTAAAATCACGTCATGAATCAGTGCTGTTATTCCACTGAATCCACATTGCCAATTAAATCTAAACCAAACGTAAAAAAATATTCCAACAATCGCGATCAACATGGATAACATTCCTTCAAATATTTGTGTTGAGCTTATTTGTGGGCCAACATAGTCTATTTTACGATAGCTTATTGAGCTCCCCAGCTTTTCTTCTAGTATGCTTTTTATCTTTTTGATTTTATCTTCATCTCCTTCATCTTTAAAACGCATGACTAAATTATCACCTGCTTTTGAACTCTGCACTGTAAAACCATTTCCTTTTAATGCATCGAGAATAGAGTGATTCTCATCTGAAGATTTTATCTCTATCAAAATTCCACCTGCAAAGTCTATGCCTAAGTTCACTCCACGCAGCACAACAATGAGCATTGAAAAGATGATAAGAATAATGCTAATTAATGCAGTCAAATCCCTATATTTACTAAACTTGATATTGAGGTTATCTGGAATGAGTCTAACTGCCATGTTTTTTATCTGAAGTAATCACTTGGATTTTATATACTTTTTAAAAAATTCACTAGTTTATTCTGTGATTAGTCTCGTTCGTCCACTAAAAGAAAAAGCGGCAAGGAGCGAGCCAAAAGCGATGAGGAAGGATCCAAACCAGATTATAGACATTCCAGGTTTATAGTGCACTTTGGCTGCGATTTTGCTCTTACTCTTATCAATCTCTCCAATTACAACATAAATATCAGAAAATAAATTGTGGTAGATACTGCTTTCAACATTTTTCTGACCTTCCACAAGGTAAAATCTACATTCAGGGGTTATCTCACCTAATATCTTGTTATTCAACAAATTCCTGATATCCATTGTTCCTCTCACTGCATGGAAATTTTCCTTTTTTATCAATTCAATATTTCGTAAAGTAACTTTAAATTTATTGACTGTTATGCTATCTCCAATTTTTAGGTAATCTTCTTTTTTCTCCTGCCAACCAACTGAATAAGCTATACCAAGCACTAGAATTGCCACTCCAGCATGAGCAAGCATCATTGCATAGTAGGATTTAGAAACTCTTCTTGCTAATAAAATTGATTCACCAAATGCTACCTTAAATAAACAAATTCTTTTACTATATGCTTCTAAAATAAAGACTAATAATGCTATGGAGATAGTAATTGATAGCACAATTATTAGCTCCATGTGAAAGATAAACGGCAAAATAGCTGCAGCACTACAGAATGAGAATCTGTATTCACGGAATATTGGCAATAGACTATTTCCCTGCCAACTACAGTATTGCCCTATCATGGTGAGCACTAGAATAGTGAGTGCAATAGGATTAAATAAGGAATTGTAATATGGTGCTCCAACTGAAATTAATTCACCAGTTAAATACTCAAGCACTGTAGGGTATAAAGTGCCAATGAACACGATGAAAAAGGCAGTGATGAATAATAAATTGTTCATCAGCATCATCGTAAAGCGTGAAAAGAATCTTCTACCCTCTGTCACTTGAGTAGCAAGTTTCTTTCTGGATTCTAGTGTCAAGCATTGGAATGACATCGCAGATGTGTGATTCTTTCTCGTAAACACTACAAATATTACTAAGCTACTGACTGTCATTACACCAAGTAGAGCTAATATATACAGTCCATACCTTGGGTCATCTGCAAACGTGTGCACTGAGGTAAGTATTCCTGAGCGAACTAGAAATGTTCCAGTCACACTCAAGATAAAAGTTGTAAGCGTAAGTAAAATAGCAAAATTCCTTAAAATATTGAAATTTCGCACCACGAGCAACAAATGTGTCAGCGCTACTGCAATCAGCCACGGCATCAAAGAAACGTTTTCCACTGGATCCCAAAACCAAAATCCACCCCACCCAAGTTCGCGATATGCCCACCAGCTACCTAAGCTTATACCCAAAGTAAGTAGCGACCAAGAAATAAGTACCCAGGGCCTAACAATTTTAGCCCAAACATTTCCTTCAGTATTTGCAATTAATCCAGCTATAGAGAGTGAGAAAGGAACACTAAATCCAAGGTACCCCAAATATAATATTGGTGGGTGAATAGCAAGACCTATATCTTGCAATATCGGATTAAAACCCAATCCATCTGTTTCAATGCTTGGCATTTTAGTGAAGGGGCTGGATTCAAGTAAAGTGAACAGTAAAAAACAAAAGCAAATCAAGCCTTGGGTGATCAAGGATACTTTCTTCAATTTACTGCCGTTATCAATAAAAATACCCATCAGAAATAAGTAAAAGGTAAGCACTAATGTCCAAAGCAACATGGACCCTTCTTTATTTCCCCAAACTCCACAAATTTTATAGATCAGAGGTTTTGTTGTGTGTGAGTGGTAATATACGTTTTCGAGTGAGAAATCATTTGTAATGTGGCAGTAAATCAAAATAGCCATTGATGTTGATACACAAAAAAATATGGCAGTGGTAATAAACCGACAAGAACTAAGCGGTAAAAACAAATATGTCAAAGACAATAAGCAGGCTACCAATAGCAATATATTCCCAAATTCAGGCATAAAAAATTATAGTTTTTATATAAACAATATTACTAATGACAAGTTAGAAGTTAAAGTGTTAATTGACGCTAGCATAATGCCCCCGTAGTTAGCTGCGCTAACAATGTCAGCATTAATTAAAAATTAAATATTAAATCTTTATACTTTTATAGATAGCGTTAATATTGAGGTAACATTGTGGGTACAACTAAGATTAGTAAATTTCCATTTAATATAAAAGGTAAAGTGGCAAAACAACATGCCGAACCAATAATCGAAAAAAATCTCTATACTATTTTAGGATTCAAAGATATAGAAGATTTTGAAAATAAGACAAGTAAGCTTGTTAATAAAAAAGTTTGGCAATCATTTGTTGACTGCTTTGCAAAAGAAATAGATTATGCAGCAACCGAAAAAGTTGTAAAAAACATCGTTTGTAACATTGCAAAAAGTGATCAAGGTAATGCTTTTACCAAAACTGAACATCTGATATTAAATGAAAAGCAAGATAATAGAAAGAGAGAAAAAGCGATTAGAAAAGCTATTAGTATTTTGAGGAAAATCAATCCAGAAAAAGCCTTTAGTGAACTTTCAGTAATAAAAAAACAAGCTGAAGATTTTTTACAAACCGATTTTTATAAAGCTCAGAGTAAACCACTTCAAGGATTTGCTCCTTCTGGTGGACAGCTCTTTGCGGAAGTTCTGAAATATATAGAAACACTAGAAAAATTATCCGAAGTAAAAAAAGAAGGGCTAGTTAAAGATTTCTTGTTAAATCATGTTAGTTCATTGAATAAAAAGTATCCTAAATCACAAGGTAAAAGGGAAGATGCTATAACAATACTATCAAGTGATGAGTTGAAGAATTTTTACAATAAAGGTGTAGAAGAAGGAATATTACAACCAATGGTATCTTACAAAGAATGCAAAAACCTGTATGACAAAATGAACCAAATGAAAAATGAATCCAAAAGTATAATTAAAAGAGAAGAACGGGAAGAAAATTTGAAGAAAATAGATAAGTCGATAGTCAGCGCGATTAATGACATAAAAAAACACAGAGAAGCAATCCTTAACTGTAAAAATTTCCAAAATTCTTGCATAAAGGAAAAAGAAGAACATCCATTTAGGGGCAAATCATGCCAGAAAATGATTGATATATATCAAGGAAGAATCGCAGAACATCAGGAAAAAAGTTATAAAATCTTAAACTCAGTGAGCAAGCTATTCAAAAGTATGTCGCAAAAAATGAGAGATTTACCTGAGGTAAAAGAGTTCCAGGAAATAATGAATAGTGTACATAAAGAACACAGCACAAAGCAGGCTGGTGATAATTTTGACTCAGCTTTGATTTGTCTGGTGAACGTGTGGAATAAATTAGATATTCATCTGGAAAATCCTCCAACAGAGCTAAGAGCTTCACACATTAACGTTAAAACTGAGCTAACTAGGTTATAAGAGCCAAATTTTTGGGACAATTTTAACTCAAGACAGCTCTCGCAACTTTAGTCTGTGTTCTAATTTGGTTGTGTTTTATTAAAAAAACTTTAGATTTATTTTATAATCAATACTCAAATGTAATGACTCAAACTTGGAATTTGTTGCAAACAGGGCAAAAGGAAGGCTATAAAATTGCGTATACTAATGCTCGTATTATCGATCCGGAAACTAAACTTGATATAAAAGGTTCATTATTGACTGAAGGAGATAAAATTGTCGACTTTGGTGAATCATTATTTTCAACAAGTGGGGTCGACGAAACAATAGACTGTAAAGGGCTTGTTCTAATGCCAGGCCTTATTGACATTCACGTACATTTTCGTGAACCAGGCCAAGAACATAAAGAAACTATATATACAGGCAGCAAATCTGCAGCTGCGGGAGGCGTTACAACTGTAGTTTGTCAGCCAAACACTGTTCCAGCAATTGATAGCGTTGTTTTGGCTAAATATTTGAAATATAGAGCACTTGAAACTTCACATGTAAACGTTGAATTTTACGCTAAAATCACCACTTCGGAAGAAAAGTTGACTGAAATGGCACTTTTAAAGGAAGCAGGTGCGGTTGGGTTCACTGATGATGGCATGCCAGTTATGAACCCAATGATTATGAGACAGGCGCTGCTTTATTCAAGTATGCTGGGTGTTCCTATTGCTCAACATGCAGAAGATTTAAATTTATCAGCAGGTGGTGCAATCAACGAAGGTAAAATTTCTGAAGAATTGGGAGTAAAGGGAATCTTGAGTGCATCAGAATCGGTTATGGTAAGTCGCGATATACTGCTCATGAAAGATATGGAGAATGTGCACTACCATATTCTACATGTCTCTTCAAAAGATTCACTTGATGCTATTGAACGTGCAAAAGACTTGGGATTAAATGTTACGTGCGAAGTAACCCCTCATCACTTCACTTTGACTGAAGATATAGTAAAACAACATGGAGCAATTGCAAAAATGAACCCGCCACTTCGCACTGAAGAAGATCGTTTAGCTATGATTGAAGGTTTAAAGACAGGTGTGATTGATTGCATTGCAACCGACCACGCTCCGCATGATCGTAATTCTAAAGATCTTCCACTTGAAAATGCTGCATTTGGTATTGTTGGTCTTGAGACAATGCTGCCCCTTTCACTTGAACTCTATCACAGTGGGCAAATGGGTCTACTTGATGTGCTTGCAAAATTGACATATAAGCCTGCAGACATAATACACGTACCACGTGGTCGTATACAGAAAAACCTTGCCGCGGACTTAATTTTAGTTGACCTCAATCATGAATGGGAAATTAAAATTGACAACTTTGCTAGTAAATCAAAGAATTCCCCTTTCGATGGGCGCAAAGTAAAAGGACACGTAGTACGCACTGTTGTGTCTGGCAAAACTATATACTCACAGAAAAGTTAGTTATCATATCTTATCCATCCCAATTTGTTATCACCAAAATGGGCTAAGTGCACCTAAATTTAAATTAAGAAATCTCAGTCAATTCCACTGTCTTCGAATAAATGCATCCTCTTACTTTTTCAACTATCGGTTCTATGATGCAGTGATTTACTTTCGCAGCTATAGGCATTATTACATAATTCGTTGTAGAGAAGCTTATAACTGGTACTATACCCCCCTAGCATTAAAGCTCCTGACACCATTGCATCAGGCGAAATAGCATTTGTAGATGCACTAAGACCAACTCTGATTCCAGCGCTAGCAGCCCAGAAGCTCAAAAAAAACAAAATTGCTCCACAGTAGCCATCACCAAATTTAGATAACATTTCTTCGTGCACTTACCCCCATATTCAGTTACAAGTTAAGTATTAACATTTTGCCTAAATTGCAAGATTTTTTATATCAACCTGATTCCAAAACAGCAAAATTGTTGTATAATGTTACTTTGAAGTTTTATTTTCAATGCACAAGTTTGCAATACTCTTTTCTATACTGCTTGCAATAGTTGCTTACTATTTAAACAGTGAGATTATATTTGAAATAGCAAAGCTGTTTAGTGACATATTTGTTAGTTTTTTGAAATTAATAAGTTTACCTTTAGTTTTTCTATCAATAGTTTCCACAATTTCAGGACTCAAAGACTCAATTGAAATTAAAACCTTAGTTAAGAAAACACTATTTTATACGCTGCTTACAACTATTATAGCTGCGTTTGTTGCATTATCGTTTTACCTGCTAATAGATCCAGCAAGAAAAAATTTCATAAGTAATACGATAGGGAGTATTAACAGCAATAACCACAGTTATTTTTCATATTTAAAATCACTCATTCCTTCGAATTTTGTGCAAGTTTTTCTTGAAAATAATATGATTGGTAGCATATTAATCGCTTTTTTGATGGGTGGAGCTATTGTTTCACTTTCAAAAGAAAAGCAGGACATATTACATCAAATATTCTCTGCACTTTTCGATACGTTACTTAAAATTGCTCAAGGGTTATTGAGATTTATTCCGCTTGCTGTGTGGTCTTTTATTACATGTTTTTTGCACGAATTAAAAGGTGGTAGCGAGTTCTACAGTCTTTTATGGTATTTTGTTTGCATAATGTCTGCAAATTTTGTGCAGGCATTTCTGATTTTACCGCTACTTATGTGGTATAAAGGCATATCACCAATTCAAACGCTAAGGGGGGTTATGCCAGCGTTGACGCTCGCATTTTTCTCTAAGTCATCCAGTGCAACGCTGCCCACAACCATAGATTGTGTGCAAAATAAGCTAAAGGTGCCAAAGAAATTGTCGTCTTTTATTTTACCAATATGCACAACAATTAATATGAATGCATGTGCTGCATTTATACTAATCACTGTAATGTTTGTTGCAGAAATGAACGGATACGTATTTTCCTTGAGCGAAATGTTTATATGGATTTTTTTAGCTACAGGGGCTGCAATTGGCAATGCTGGAGTGCCGATGGGGTGCTATTTTATGGCAACCAGTTATCTCATGTCGATGAATGTTCCTCTGCATATTATGGGACTGATTTTGCCTATTTATACAATCATCGATATGTTTGAAACTGCAATAAACGTGTGGTCTGATATTTGTATCACTCAGATAATTAATAAAGAATGTAATAGTGAAACTTAAAAAATGATATTAGACGAAAATAATCTAATAATAAAAGAATTTAAAAAAGCAGAAGCAATTTTGCATGGGCATTTTGTTTTATCATCCGGACTGCATAGTGACACATACATACAGTGTGCGAAGATTTTTGAAAATCCAAGCAGAGCCATGAAAGTTTGCGCATTATTAGCAGATAAAATAAAAAAAGAATTAAATAGCTCCATAGATTTAATATTATCTCCTGCAATTGGTGGAATAATTGTGGGTTATGAGATTGGCAGGCAGCTTGGAATAAAGACAATGTTTTGCGAGCGCGTTAACGGCAAGTTTGAATTACGCCGTGGATTTAAGATCAAAAAGGGTGAGAAAATATTACTTATCGAGGATGTAATAACCACAGGCAAATCTTCACTTGAAGCAGTGGAATGTGCAGAAGGGAAAGGAGGTAAAGTTGTTGCTGAAGCTTCTTTGATAAAGAGAAATAGTGAAACGAAACTGCCTTTTCCTGTCATATCTTTGATTGAACTGAACATCAAAAACTACAGCGAGGAAGAACTTCCAAGTGAATTAAAACAACTACCCATAACAAAACCTGGGAGTAGAGAATATTTAACAAAGTAATCCTATAATATCTTGGAAACACAGCATTTATACACAGCTTTAGTTATTTACTCTAAGTGTATTTTATGTATACTTATTACTAAATTAATTTTGAAATGATAGAAAATGAACGAATTTAAATCGATCCGAAATATAGCAATAATCGCACACGTTGACCACGGTAAAACCACTTTACTTGATAACATGTTAAAACAAAGTGGCACGTTCCGCGAGAATCAAGAAGTTCAAGAACGAGTGATGGATAGTGGTGACCAAGAGCGTGAACGCGGAATTACAATACTTGCAAAATGTACATCAATAATGTGGGGCGATGAAAAGATCAATATTATTGATACGCCAGGGCACGCGGACTTTGGTGGAGAAGTAGAAAGGGTATTGTGCATGGCAGATGGTGTGTTGCTGCTGGTTGATGCTGCAGAAGGTCCCATGCCACAAACTAAGTTTGTGTTGTCAAAAGCACTAAAAGCAAATTTGAAGCCAATTGTGATAATCAATAAGGTCGACCGACCAGACAGCAGAATTGACGAAGTATTAAATGAAATATATGAGTTATTTTTTAACCTTGATGCAACCAACGAGCAGCTAGATTTTCCAGTGTTGTATGCTTCAGGTAGAAATGGCTGGTGTGCTAAGGAGCTTTCTGATGAAAGAAAAGATTTAAGCCCATTATTTTCAACGGTTATAGATTATATAAAACCTTCTGTTTATGATCAAAATGCACCTTTTGCTATGTTGGTCACTCTACTTGAGTCTGATAAGTTTCTTGGCAGAATATTGACAGGAAAGGTTTATCAGGGTGTTGCAAAAGTCAATTCAGATCTTAAGGTGCTTGACCTCGATGGCAAAGTAATTGAACGAGGAAGATTAACTAAATTGCTCTCATTTTCTGGCTTGAAACGCATTCCAGTAGAGCAGGCTGTAGCGGGAGACATAATTGCAATTGCAGGGCTTGAAAAAGCTTCGGTTTCAGATACCATTTCTGTGCCAGAAATGACAACTGCAGTAAGCTCAACTCCAGTTGATCCGCCAACAATGGCGATTACTCTGAGCGTTAATGATTCGCCTTTTGCTGGACAAGAAGGTACAAAGCTTACTTCAACTGCTATAAAGGATCGCTTATACGCGGAGGCAGAAACAAATGTTGCAATTACTGTGACTTTGGCACCAAGCGGTGAAGCGTTTGAAGTAGGTGGACGCGGTGAGTTGCAGCTTGGAGTGTTAATTGAAAATATGAGAAGGGAGGGTTTTGAGCTTTCGGTATCACGCCCTCGCGTGTTATTTAAAGAAGAAGGCGGTAAAAAACTTGAACCTATAGAAGAAGTAGTAATTGATGTAGATGATGAATATAGTGGAATCATCATGGAAAAACTCAGCTTCCGTAAAGGTGAAGTGACTGACATGAGACCTTCTGGTAATGGCAGGACAAGATTAACGTTTTTAGTGCCATCAAGAGGATTAATTGGTTATCAAGGAGAGTTTTTAACTGATTCTCGGGGCACAGGCATAATTAACCGTTTATTTCACAGTTATGCTCCACATAAAGGTCCAATTTCTGGAAGGCGCAATGGAGTTTTAATTTCTACAGATAAGGGTGAGGCTGTGGCGTATGCAATTTTCAATTTGCAAGACAGGGGAATTATGTTTATTAAGCCACAGGATAAGGTATATTGTGGCATGATTGTCGGCCAGCATAGCCGTGACAATGATTTGGAGATAAATGTGCTAAAAGGTAAGCAATTAACAAACGTAAGAGCTTCAGGTAGTGATGAAGCCATAAAACTCACTCCTCCAAAGATGATGACACTGGAGGATATGATAGCGTATATAGACGATGATGAATTGGTGGAAGTAACTCCAAAATCTATACGTTTACGCAAGAAATTCCTTGATCCAAATGAACGTAAGCGCGCAGGAAGGGCAAAGAATAAGGAGTAATCAGAGGTTGAATATTTGCGAAAAATAGTGTATAATTATTCGTCTCCTAATTGTATTTAATTATGGCCTTTTCAAAATTTCTCGATCCAAAAAACAATTTCGCGTTCAAGAGAATATTTGGTACTGAGAAAAATAAAGACATTCTTGTTCATTTTCTCAATGATATTCTAGGTCTCACTGGTGAGGCTGAAATAAAAGATGTAAAATTTCTAAGTCCCATTCAAAACCCTGAAATTGCTGCCAAAAAGGAAAGTATTGTTGATGTATTATGTAGAGATTTTACGGGTGTTCAATTTATTTGCGAGATGCAAGTTGCTAGGACTAGTGGTTTTGAGAAACGTGCTCAATATTATGCTGCTAAAGCTTATTCAAGCCAAGCTGACGTAGGTGCCCGATATCAAGACCTTAAAGGAGTTGTCTTTATTGCTATCACTGATTTTATTCTATTTCCTGATAAAGTAGCCTACAAGTCCGATCACGTTACTTTTGATAAGGTCACTTACGAACATGACCTGAAGGACTTTAGTTTTACTTTCATAGAACTACCGAAATTTCCAAAAACAAAAGAGGATCAATTAGAGAATATAGTTGAAAAATGGTGTTATTTCTTTAAGCATGCAAGTGAGACTAGTGAAGAGGATCTAAAAAAAATAGTAGGAAGTGATGTAATTATTGGTAGAGCTTATAATGAGTTGAATCAATATAATTGGAGTGAAGAAGAGCGGTTTACGTACGGTCAAGATAAGAAACGTGAAGATGATAATTTATCCTGCCTTAACCAAAAATTTGATGAGGGAAAGATTGAAGGAAAGATTGAAGTAGCAAAAAACCTACTTAAGGCTGACATCTCTATTGATATTATCTCTCAGACAACCGGCCTTCCTCAAGCTGAGATTAAACGACTTCAGGAAGAAATCACCTAAAAGGCTAATGATCAACGAAGAAATTGTAAGAGAGAACTTAAAAAAAGTCATAGAGCAAAAAAGCGGTAAAGATGTGATCGCTCTTGGCATAATATCCTCAATCATTATTAAAGGCGGGGACATTGGTTTTGTGCTTGAAGTTGCCGGTAACACGCAAGCAAACGAAGAATTAAGAAGAAATTGTGAGCAAGCTGTTAAAGCTATACCGGGGGTGACAAAAGTGATCGTGGTTGCTACTGGTCAAAAACAAACTGGGCAACAAAAAGCTAAATTACATATCGAAGGAGTGAAAAATATAATCGTTGTGGCCTCTGGTAAAGGCGGTGTGGGCAAGTCCACAGTTGCGCTAAATCTTGCTCTCTCATTAGCAAAGTTGAAACATAAAGTTGCGCTGGTTGATGCAGATATATATGGTCCTTCAATTCCTCAAATGCTTGGCACTGAAAAATTAAAGCCAGAAATACAGGGTGGAAAAGCAATACCTATAGAAAAGTATGGACTGCATACTATTTCAATCGGCTATTTTGTTGACAAGGATCGTGCAGCAATATGGCGCGGACCTATGATCACAAAAGCACTTTATAATCTGCTCATGGGAACAAAATGGTCCGATATAGAGTATTTGATAGTTGATACACCACCTGGAACTGGCGATGTGCATTTAAGTCTGATGGAAAATTTTAACTTAACCGGGGCGATAATAGTTTCAACTCCACAGGAGCTCTCTTTAATCGATGCTCGCAAAATTTATGATATGCTTAAAAAGCTCAGCGTACCGGTTATTGGAATTGTGGAAAATATGAGTTATTTCATTCAAAATGACTCAGAAATATACATATTTGGAAAAGACGGCGCAAAAAAAATGTCTGAGGAGCTGGGCATCAAACTCCTAGGCAGGATTCCTCTGGATCCACAAATATGTCATGCTTCTGATTGTGGAAATCCTTTAATGTTAAGTGAAGATTTAGCAGAGATTTATGAAGACATTGCTCAAAGTATAGTTAAACAATAGAATAAGCGTGAGAAACATGCGAATCAAAGTCCTCTTTTGTTAGTTACAAAATAGACTGCTTGCATAACCATTACTTACATGAAAAATTAGCAGCTTTTGTCATTCCAGCGCGTGACGCTGGAATGGCTTTGTTGCATAGCACCTTAAGCAGTGATGGTTTACGACAAATTTATGTAATGATTTCAAATTTAGCCATACCAATATCAGTGAATTTGTTGAGCAAATAGCACTTAATTAGTAATTCTTTTTCACGATTTACTTCAGATTTATTCCTAAAGCTAAATCCAAATACTTGCTTCAACCTTGAGAAAAATCCTTCTATGTAAGATCTCTTTCCATAAATTGCTTCCTTTTTCCACTCTTTTACACCATCTTGTCCATATAATTTTATTAACCTAATAGCAGCATTTCTGTCAGACATATAATCTATTTTTGAATGTTCTGCTGCATCCTTTTTTGGTAGAACTTTTGTCTTTATATCGTATTTCTTACACAATTTATAAAGTTTGTGCCTATCGTATGCCCTATCTGCATATAATGCTTTTATTTTGTGCTGAAAATTAACTTCTTCAAGCAAATCGCAAGCTCCATAGTGGTCAGAGTAGACGCCATTACTGTATCTTGCAGCTATAGCTTTTTTACTATTCACACTTAACATAACATGTAACTTTCTTACTTGCTCGTAGCTTCGGTACTTTCTATCTGCACTGTTTTCCTTACTGTGGCCAGGAGTGTTACTGTAAATGCTGATACTTGTGCTATCTATGATAATTTCAATATTTTCCATGTTGCTTTTATCAACCCTGCAATCATTTATCTTAATATTAAGTTTTTTAAACCTTCTTGATGCTTGTGAATAGCTGATAACTGCCAAATTTTTTCCTATTTGTTGCAGATATCCTTTTATAAACCCCACCGTTTGTCTTAAACCAATTCTAAAAAGATTGACAATTATATGCACCAAAATTACGACTTTATCACTGTAAATATAGTTGCCGCCCTGCATTTTTGGACTATTTTCATACCAATTTTCGATAGCTTCATCGATGTAACGAAAAATATTTCTCCTTTTTTCAAGGAATTTGTTATATTCGTTTTGGTTACTGACTTTCATTTTCTGTGGCATATTTTTTCTTCAACAGTTAAATGGTTATTTATAATGAATTTTGTCAGTAGCCACCAGATTTTTTCGGTTGCTATGCAACAAAGCCCGCTGGAATCCAGAAAAAAAGAAGAATGGATCCCAGTGTCAAGCACTGGGATGACACCTTTGTGTTTGAGGCAAAACCGGCCATAGCATTTAACACACTGCCTTCGCAAAATGTTCGTACAGTTGTTCGTTACGTGCTGGAATGACAAGGTGGAGTGTCTTTAGATGTCATCCAAGTAGCTGACACTGGGATCTAAAAAATTTAATTTATATATAAAGTTTGTTTAAACTATTTTTAAAATAGATAGAATATAATTTTAGATAAATAAAATGAATTACGATGTAATCATTTCAGGTGGTGGGTTACTTGGTCTTATTACTGCCATTGGCCTTAGTTGTGACTCTGTGTCTGTAGCTGTAATTGAAAAAAATAGTCTACCACGTGTAGTAGATGACAACCGAGCATTTGCTATTTCTCAAGGTTCGAAAAAAATATTGGAAAAGTTAGGGATTTGGCAGTTTGTGGAGAGTGAAGCTGAGCCAATACTTGATATATGCATATTAGATGCGGTTACTGTGCATTACAATCATAAAATGGTTAGCGAAGAGCCAATGGGTTATGTTATCAACAATGCTACTATATGGAATGCAATCAACAATAATTTTCTGAATAAACTAAATATATACTCCCCACATTCCTATAAAACAATTGCTTGTGATTCAGGATATGTGGAAGTTATTCTTGATAATAACCAGGAATTAATATCATCGCTACTTATCTGCGCTGAAGGCAAAAACTCTAAATTACCAGAGTTATTTTCTATACCGACAGTGAAATTTGATTATAAACAAAGTAGCATAGTATTTAATGTAAAGCATGAACTGCATCACCAAAACTTAGCTGTAGAGCGTTTTTTTCCTGGCGGTCCATTTGCAATTCTACCGATGAAGGGTGGCTATACTTCTTCGATAGTTTGGACAGAAAAATCTGGAATTTCAAAAATGCTAATGGATCTGTCTGAAGAAGAATTTATTATAGAGCTCAAAAAAAGATTTGGTTCTTATTTAGGAGAGATAAAATTAGAGGGTGAAAGAAAACTTTATCCTTTAAGTTTTGCTTTCGCAAAAAAGTTATATAAGGGTAGAGTTTTGCTTATCGGCGATGCAGCACATTCAATTCATCCTGTTGCAGGTCAAGGGCTTAATCTTGGAATTAGAGATGTAGAAAGTGTTATAAAGCACGTAGTTGCCGCAAAAGCGGCTGGTATTGATGTTGGCAGTAGTTATTTATTAAAGAAAATTTCACGTAACAGATACTTTGATAATTTTACAATGGCGCTTGCAACTGATGGATTAAATAGGATGTTCTCCAACAGAATGTTCTGCGCTAAAGCACTAAGAAATCTTGGCTTGATTGCAGTTGAAAATTCAAATTTTCTCAAAAAAAGCTTCATTCGGCATGCTATGGGATTTATATAAACCACTTTATAGCTAATGCAAGTCAGTACGTCATACCGCCACGAACCGTCATACCGCGATTCATTCGCGGTATCTCTTAGCCGCTAACACGTAGCGGGATGACGAGGCTTATCGTCATCCCGCCGCGAACCGTCATACCACCGCGGTATCTCGGCCGCTAACAAGCAGCGGGATGACGAATTTGTCGTTTATCGAATCGTCGGTAAGCCTAAACTACTTTAGCCATAGGTATATATCCATTAAGTACGATAAAGAAAATCATTTATAATCGCTATAGCAACTAGTGTAGACACTTGACGTTCCTTGTGATTTGATAAATAGAGGTTTTTATCTGACTTCACAACAAGGGCTTCTGGATGACTTTGAAAGTAAATATTACCGTGCTTATCTTCAATAGCCTCTATTATTCCACCACTCGAAAATGCTGCAACTTTATATCCAAGTAACTCCAATTTTCTTCTATTTTCTGGTGTATTACTTACTGCCCCTGAATAAGCATCTGGAAAACATGTTGAAAACCAGCCATTTTCATTAGGTATTAAGAATTTAGCTACTAATTCCGCTAAACGGCTGTTTGGAACGATCTTTATCTGTTGGAGAGCTTTCTGTGCTGATTTTAAATGAGATCTTCGCTTCTCTTCATCACTCACTACTTCAATTCCCTTTGCATTCATGATACCTTGCAAACCGCCGCATATGCCAAGCAAATGAATTGAGGGATTATCATCCACTATTTTTGCAATTGCTTCAGTAACAAGCTGGCAGCAAGAAGTAGGTGAGAATGGTTCTGAGTGCAGATTATCTGGAATAAATATTCTATTTATTTTGTGCTCTTCAATAAATTGTGCAACCTCAACTTTTATTCGGTCTAATGTCAGCTTCTTTGCCAATGTTTCATCTTGTTTTGCGAGATTAAGTGACTCTGTCTGAATTTTTTTAAGGCTAATTATCTTATTATAATCAATCAGTACAGTCTTAACTCCAAAGTTATTAAACATCTCGTAGATATTTTGAGATAGCCCAAGCTCATATGCTTCTTCCGTTTTCAACAAACCAACAACTATGTCATTATTTACTGTATTTTCTGCCGTCAAGACAGTTGACGCTGGTTCTTCTTTTCTGGTTACATGTTGAGATGCCGGTTTTTCACTAACGCCAGCATAAGTAATATTGCTTAATAATAGAACTATAATTAATAAGATATTAAATATTCTGCTATAATATCTATACATATAGTTTACCCTCTCAACACTTATATCAATATCATAACATATTATAGAACGTTTTACAACAAAAAGGTAAATTTGGTAAGAAAGAGAAGGTGGCCTGAGCAGGAATCGAACCAGCGACACAAGGATTTTCAGTCCTTTGCTCTACCAACTGAGCTATCAGGCCAACTGTATACTTTCATTTTTAGATAAAAAATGTTATTATGTCTATCAAAAGTTTTTAAAGTAGTTTATAAAAATAAAGGATGAACATTAATGACAAAATAGGAATCTACCCTGGCACATTTGACCCTATAACTTTTGGGCATATTGACATAATCAAAAGAGCGTGTAAACTAGTCGATAAATTAATAATAGGAGTTGCAGAGAACGTTAATAAGCATATTGCCTTTGACACAAAGCTACGCACAAGCATGGCTGAAAATGAAATTAAAGGACTAGGAATTGATGCAGATGTTATATCTTTTAATGGGTTGCTAGTGAAGTTTGCCAAAGAGCAAAATGCTTCTGTTATTATTAGAGGATTAAGAGCAGTATCGGATTTTGATTACGAGTTTCAAATGAGTTGGGTAAATTATAAACTTCTTCCTGAAATCGAAACCATATTTCTTCCTGCTTCTGAAGATACTCAATTTATCTCATCAAGTTTTGTAAAGGAAATAGCAAGATTAGGAGAAGATGTTAGCAAATTTGTATCAAAAGGCGTTCAAAACGAATTGATTAACCTGAATAGGATAAAAAATGGAGAATAGCGTGTGTTGTTTTTTATTTATAAATGGGTATATTTAATATAGAAAATGTTATAAGCTAAAGGAGTAGCATGTCAAAAGTGAGGGTTAATAAAAGAAAAGTTTGTTGTCATGGTGATGAGAATGATGAGGGTTCTGGCCATCCATTAATATATTTAGATATGGGAGAAGAAGAGGAAATAGCCTGCCCTTATTGTGAAAAGACGTTTGTCCATGACTGTACTGTAGAAGCGGTTGGGAAGCTGACTAGGGATGAACTCTAATGGCACTTTATTTCTTCTGCAGACTTAGCCTATGTAAATAGCAATAAGAGGGGCAGTAAAAATGAAACTATCCATACGATCGAGCACTCCCCCATGGCCAGGTATCATACTTCCACTATCTTTAACACCGTAAGCTCTTTTAACAAGTGACTCAGTGAAATCGCCAAGTTGCGCTAGAATAGCAATTGCAAGGCCAATGATTGGAGAATAAAAAATTGAAAATAGACCAAAAAATATTGATCCAAAAATTGTGCACACTACTCCAGCTAAAATCGCACCAAGAAGTCCTGTCCAAGTTTTTCCAGGGCTAAGAATTGGGCAAATTTTAGCTCCACCAAAATTCTTACCAAATAGGTAGGCAGTAATGTCAATTCCCCAAATGGTTAAGACGAACCATACTAATGCGTATTTTCCCTGTGGTAGATTATATAAATATATTAATGAGGCGCTTGGTAGTGCAATCAATAATAATGCAAAAATGTATAAAATTTTGTTTCCTTGGGTTAGATTATACCATTCAAAAGAAGATAAAACTGCTATTGAAAAAATCAATAGGTAAAACGATAAATCACTGAAATATGTAGCAAAGGAAAATATGAATAATATTACTATTGAGGACAACATTCTAATTATAAAATTATTATCTACCATATTTTTTCTCTCTTTTTGTATAATCTTCTAATGCTTTACTCAAATCTTGACAAGAAAAATCAGGCCATAAAGTATCACAAAAATACAATTCAGCATAAGCTGCTTGCCATAATAAAAAGTTGCTTAACCTTTTTTCGCCGCCAGTGCGAATTAATAAATCCAATTTTGGCAGATCTTTAGTATACAGAAATTTTTCAAATTCCTCTTCTGATACATAAGCAATATTTTCTTTTATAATATTGCTTATAGCTTGTGTAATTTCTTGCTTTGCTCCGTAACTGACTGCCACAGTGAGTAATAAACCATCGTTCTTATGTGTCATTTCTTCTGCTTTTTTAATTTGATCCAATATTTTACTGGATAACAGACTTAAATTGCCAATAAAATTCAACTTAATGTTACAGTTGCAAATGAAATTGACTTTATCTTCATTAGTTAAAACGGAGTAAAATAAATCAAATAGACAGTCAGTTTCGTTTTTGGGTCTAAGCCAATTCTCCATAGAGAATGCATACAAAGTTAAGTAGGGTATGGTTAGGTCCGTACAATACTTGGCAATATCGTATGCAACTTCACTGCCCTTTTTATAACCATCAATTTTTACTCTTCCTTGATTGTTTGCCCATCTACCATTACCATCCATAATAATTGCTAAATGTTTCGGTAAAGATTCTTGATTCAACATTTAAAGTTCACCCGATGTCATAAAAGTAACTGACACACAGCTATACGAACATTGTGCTACCAGGAGGGTGTCATTCCAGTGCCCCGACACTGGAATCCAGAAATTTGATTGCAAGTGAGCACACTGAGCTGATAAGCATAAAAATAGCTGTCTTATGCTAAAACAAACGTTTTTGACGAGATTGTATGAAAAGCTGGATCCCAGTGGGCTTTGTTGCATAGCAACCGAAAAAATCTGGTGGCTACTGACAAAATTCATTATAAATAACCATTTAACTGTTGAAGAAAAAATATGCCACAGAAAATGAAAGTCAGTAACCAAAACGAATATAACAAATTCCTTGAAAAAAGGGGAAATATTTTTCGTTACATCGATGAAGCTATCGAAAATTGGTATGAAAATAGTCCAAAAATGCAGGGCGGCAACTATATTTACAGTGATAAAGTCGTAATTTTGGTGCATATAATTGTCAATCTTTTTAGAATTGGTTTAAGACAAACGGTGGGGTTTATAAAAGGATATCTGCAACAAATAGGAAAAAATTTGGCAGTTATCAGCTATTCACAAGCATCAAGAAGGTTTAAAAAACTTAATATTAAGATAAATGATTGCAGGGTTGATAAAAGCAACATGGAAAATATTGAAATTATCATAGATAGCACAAGTATCAGCATTTACAGTAACACTCCTGGCCACAGTAAGGAAAACAGTGCAGATAGAAAGTACCGAAGCTACGAGCAAGTAAGAAAGTTACATGTTATGTTAAGTGTGAATAGTAAAAAAGCTATAGCTGCAAGATACAGTAATGGCGTCTACTCTGACCACTATGGAGCTTGCGATTTGCTTGAAGAAGTTAATTTTCAGCACAAAATAAAAGCATTATATGCAGATAGGGCATACGATAGGCACAAACTTTATAAATTGTGTAAGAAATACGATATAAAGACAAAAGTTCTACCAAAAAAGGATGCAGCAGAACATTCAAAAATAGATTATATGTCTGACAGAAATGCTGCTATTAGGTTAATAAAATTATATGGACAAGATGGTGTAAAAGAGTGGAAAAAGGAAGCAATTTATGGAAAGAGATCTTACATAGAAGGATTTTTCTCAAGGTTGAAGCAAGTATTTGGATTTAGCTTTAGGAATAAATCTGAAGTAAATCGTGAAAAAGAATTACTAATTAAGTGCTATTTGCTCAACAAATTCACTGATATTGGTATGGCTAAATTTGAAATCATTACATAAATTTGTCGTAAACCATCACTGCTTAAGGTGCTATGCAACAAAGCCATCCCAGTGTCACGCACTGGGATGACAGGGAAAAAAGGCACTGGGATGACAAAAAAGAGGGCACTGGAATGACATCATTTACTGTATAATACTGTGCAATATTGCAACGTTCATACAGCTGTGTGTCGACTACCTCCATGGCACCCTTGCATGTAATTTTTTCTTTTTCACTACTGAAGGCTTCTTTCATATTACCTTAGTGATGCAATATATCCTTTTCTTTGATGGACAATTCACCATCAATCTTTTTTATATTATCATTAGTAATTTTTTGTACTTCATCGTGAAGGTTATGGTAATCATCTTCCGAAATTTCTTTATTTTTTTCCATATTTTTTAATTCTTCTATTATATCCCTGCGTATATTCCGAATTGCAATTCGTGCATTTTCAGCAAATTGGTGTAATAGCTTCACTAATTTTTCACGGGTTTCTTGTGTTAAGTCCGGAAGAGCTATACGTATGGTATTGCCCTCAACAACAGGATTTAAATTCAAGTTGGCATTTAATATAGCATTTTTCACTTCACCTACAACATTAATATCCCAAACTTTAATTGATAGGGTTTTGTTATCTATAACCGAAACGCCTGCAACCTGATTTAACTTTTGATGTCCACCATAGATATTTACAACTATACCATCAAGCAACGATGCGCTAGCTCTACCAGTGCGTACGCCTTTAATATCATCATGAAAGGACTGAATAGTTTTTAGCATTCTTTCTTTTGTTTTAGCTTTTATTTCATTTAACATAAATTACCTAATGTTTACAATCTGAAACTATAGTATAAGTACCTTGACCCTTAATAATATTGACTATTTTTTCTCCCTTCAAAGAAAAAACTATAATTGGAATAGAATTCTCACGAGCAAGTGAAATTGCTGATGCATCCATAACTTTTAAATCACGAGTCAATAAATCCGTGTAAGAAAGCCTATCATACATTACAGCATCCTCATTTTTTTTCGGATCAGCGGAGTATACACCATTTACTTGCGTACCCTTTAGAATAACATCACAATTCATTTCAACAGCACGTAAAGCTGCAGCTGTATCTGTAGTAAAAAATGGATTGCCTGTGCCTGCTGCAAAAATTACCACTCTACCTTTTTCTAAATGACGAATAGCTTTCCTTCTTATGTAAGGTTCACATACAGTGGCCATGGGTATTGCAGATAATACCCTAGAAGCTACTAAATTTTTTTCTAAAAAGTTTTGTAAAATTAAAGCATTGATTATAGTTGCAAGCATTCCAATATAATCACTGCTTGCTCTTTCACAACCACTTAAAGACGCAGATGTGCCACGAAAGATATTACCACCACCAACAACAATACATACCTGAACCCCAAGCCTGTTAATATCAGCTATATCTTTGCATAATTGGCTTATTATTCCCATATCATAGCCAAAAGACTGTGACCCCATTAAAGCTTCACCAGAGATTTTAAATAACACTCTGGAATATTTTATTTCGCTTTTTTCATTTGTTGAGGGAAACATTTTTTACCATTTAGTTTGCACCACCCAAAACAAGTAACTTGTAATTAGATAATTTAATAGCACTCACCTCGCTTGATTTTATAAAATCAGAAACCTTCATTTTATCATCCTTTATGAACTTTTGTTCTAGCAAAACAACTTCTTCATAGTACTTAGCCATTCGTCCATCTACTATTTTTTTTGCTACTTCTTCAGGTTTATTTAAGCTCCTTACTTGCTCTTCAATTATAGAACGTTCATTTTTCAACTTCATTTGATCTAAATCATCTATAGACAAAGCTTCAGGCTTCATAGCAACTACATGCATAGCTATTTGTTTCCCAATCTCTTGTAGCTTCGCCTTATCACCAGATGATTGCAATGCAATTAAAGCACCAATCTTACCTAAGCCACACACATCACCATGTACGTAGCCAGCAATAACTCCATCCTTAGCTTCTAAGTAACAAAGCTTGCTTAACTCTAGCTTCTCACCAAGAACTGATGTACCATTCATAATAGCTTCCTGCACTGTGCCAATGCTTTCATACTTGGCATTTTTTAACTCATCAACGCTAGTACAGCGTTCTTGATGAGCAATTGATGCTAAATTTGAAACTAACTCTATAAATTTCTCATTTCTTGCAACAAAATCTGTTTCGCAATTGAGTTCAACCAATGCACCATAATTTTCAGTCAAACACATAGCAACGAGCCCATCTGAAGCTACTCTATCAGATTTTTTGTCAGCTTTAGCAAGCCCTATTGTACGTAACTTATTAACGGCTTTCTTAATGTCACCATCACATTCTTCTAATGCTTTTTTACAGTCACTTAAGCCAAGCCCTGTTCTATCACGTAATTCTCTTATATCATCTGGATTCATCTTCATTTGTTACTACCTCCCTTTCTTCTTCTTTGTAAACTTTACTACGTCTCCTTTTAGTTTGCACAATACCATCTTCTTTTTCTTGAATAAACTCATCACCCCTTATATCATCAATCTTAACTCCAGATCTTGCTAGACTAGACTCTATTCCAGCTAATATAGAGTCGGTAGCTAATTTACAATAGAGCTCTATTGATTTTCTTGAGTCATCATTTCCAGGTATTAGATAAGTAATACCATCTGGATCAGAATTAGTATCAAGTATTGCAACTATTGGAATTCCTAACTTCTTAGCTTCCTTAACCGCTATATGCTCTTTATTAGTATCAATGATGAATAATATATCAGGAATTGCTCCCATTTCTCTAATACCGCCTAACACCTTATCAAGCTTTTGCTTTTTCTTTTCAATGTTCCCCAATTCTTTCTTTGTTAAAATGCTATCTTCATCATTTAATATTTTCTCATATTGCATCAAGGTTTTTATCGAAGAAGAAACAGTGCCCCAATTAGTAAGCATACCACCGAGCCATCGATGATTCACATAATATTGACCACAACGAATCGCTTCACTTGCAATAATATCAAAAGCTTGAAACTTTGTACCAACAAATAGAATGCGACCACCTTGAGATGCAACGTCATATAAAGCCTTCATGGCCACCTGTAGCAATGGTAATGTTTTTCGCAAGTCAATTATATGTATACGATTTTCTTGATGCACTCCATATATGTATGGAGCCATTTTTGCGTTCCAGCGACTAATTTTGTGACCAAAATGTACACCAGATTCGGCTAAATCACGTACAGTGACTTCAGGCAAATTTGTCATATATCATTCCTCCAAATAGTTTATCTTCCATGGCATAACCCTAATGGGACTACTTGTACAAGCCATGTGTGAAATTAAATTATTTACATAGTAATAGAAAAGACAGCAAAGTGCAAACAAAAAATATTGACAAAGGGCAACATGTTTATTAGCTTTAAAGTCGAAGCTCGAAAACGCTAAAAAGAAATTAGGGGGGTGTAGCTCAGTTGGTTAGAGCGCATGCCTGTCACGCATGAGGTCGTGAGTTCAAGTCTCATCACTCCCGCCATATTAGTTTTAGCATGACCTAAAATCCGCAACCGGTATTTAGAAACGCTTTCACCAAACTTGACATGGTATGGTATTGTAATTAATA
Source organism: Wolbachia endosymbiont of Rhagoletis indifferens (assembly GCF_048537595.1). Lineage (NCBI taxonomy): Bacteria > Pseudomonadati > Pseudomonadota > Alphaproteobacteria > Rickettsiales > Anaplasmataceae > Wolbachia > Wolbachia endosymbiont of Rhagoletis indifferens. The sequence continues at coordinate 394,048 of NZ_CP175923.1, forward strand.
CTTAAATAGGTTTATTTTTATCATTAACAATTAGGATTAAATATGTTCATTTCTGAAGTTTTTGCAGCAGATGCAACTAACAATGCATCAAGTATCGGCGCATCTTTTACTAGTTTTATTCCATTGATTTTAATATCTGCAGTAATTTATTTTCTTATAATTCGCCCACAACAAAAAAAACTAAAAGAACATAGAAAAATTATAGATCAAATAAAGCGTGGTGATACAGTCGTTACTTCTGGCGGGATAATAGGTGAAGTTAACAAAGTTGATGGAGCAAATGCACAATTTATAATAGAAATAGCACCAAAAGTTGAGATAAAAGTCCTAAAGTCCGCTATATCTGAAGTTTTAAACAAAGAAGCTCAGAAAGTAGCAGCTAAACCAATTGAAAAAGGCAAAATCGAAAAGAGTGATAAAAAGAATAAAAATCAACCACCAGAGGAAAGTAAAAAGGGAAAAGATGATAAAGGCAAAAATGCTGCATAACTTTAAAAGAAAGTTCATTTGGTGATCCATTTGTGTGCGGAATATTTGGTGTAGTAAGTAGCGGTGATTCAGTAATACCAACTTTACTAACTGGGTTGCAAAAATTGGAATATAGGGGATATGACTCTTCGGGTATAGCAATCATAAATAACGAAGGTAAGATAGAAGTCAAAAAATCAGAAGGTAAAGTCGAAAGGTTATGTGAAGTTGTTGATGACAGCAAGATGTCTCACAGTACAGTTGGTATAGCACATACTCGCTGGGCTACACATGGAGTCCCAGGCCTTAAAAATGCTCATCCCATTCGTACAAATAATGTTGTTGTTGCTCATAATGGCATAATTGAGAATTACAATCTGCTAAAAAAGGGTCTAGAAGAAAGGGGAATATCGTTCCATACTGACACTGACACAGAGATCATACCAAATATGCTAACCTTATATCTTGATGAAGGATTGTCGCCAGTTGATTCTCTATTTAAGTGTTTAAACAACTTACATGGCTCATTTGCCTTGGTCTTATTATTTGCAGAATATCCAGACGCCTTATTTGTTGCGAAGAGAAATTTGCCTTTAGCAATAGGCTATAACTGTAACACAGTGTTTGCTGCATCTGACTCTAATGCTTTAAGTGCATTTGTGGAAAGAATATCGCATTTAGAAGATGATGACATTGCAGTGATAAAATCTAGTGGAGTTAGTATATACAACAATGGTACACAAGTTAAACGCAGTATAGAAAATAGTAGTCCAAGTGATTTTCTAATTAGCAAAAATGGTTACCCTAGCTTCATGTTAAAAGAGATTTTTGAGCAACCGCGTGCATTAAACAAAACAATAAATCAATTTTACAAGCAATATAAAGAGGTCAACAAAAAACTCTTCTCTGAACTGAATCACATTACTATAGTTGGATGCGGATCATCTTATTTTGCTGGGCTAATAGCGAAGTATTGGCTGGAAAGTATTGCTCAAGTTCGAGTATATCTAGAAATCTCATCAGAATTTAGGTATAGCAACGTCAAGCTGGAAGAAGGCAGTATTGGGTTATTCATCTCCCAATCTGGCGAAACTGCAGATACCATAGAAGCGCTGCGTTATGCGAAATCACAGAAGCAAACAATCATTAGTATAACTAACACATTTAGCAGCAGCATCGAAAAGATCTCAGATATTGTGTTACATACTCTTGCTGGGCCAGAAATTGGTGTTGCTTCAACAAAAACCTTCTCTGCGCAACTTGCAACTTTAGCATGCTTTGCCGTGGAGCTTGGAAAAATAAAAGGTATACTGGGTGGAGAGAGAATAAAGCAGCTAAGCAGTGCTATCAACTCTATCCCCAAGTATATTGAGCATGTTTTAAATGTGATGAAAATACAACATATATCAGGTAGTATATTAGAGCACAATAACGTTATTTTAATTGGCAGAGGAAGTTCATACGGAGTTGCAATGGAAGGTGCATTGAAGATAAAAGAGCTTTCATACATCAATACAATTGGTATTGCAGCGGGAGAAATGAAGCACGGTTCTATTGCTTTAATAGACTCTACTGTGCTTGTTATAGCAATTATCCCTTATGATAGTTTATTCTTTAAAACGCTATCTAATATACAAGAGATTATTGCAAGAAAAGGCAAAGTAATTGCCTTCAGTGATAAGCAAGGAGCGCCATTCCTAAGGGAAGTTTGCATAGATGTGGTGCAACTTCCAGACGCTGATAATTTTATCTCTCCAATCATCTACAGTGTTGCTATGCAATTCCTTGCTTACTTTACTGCAGCAAAAAAAGGGTTAGACGTGGATTGTCCGAGAAATTTAGCTAAGTCTGTCACGGTTGAGTAGTCCATTTAAAGTTAAACTTCTAATTAAGAACTTTAATTATTAACTATAAGTCACTGAATTTCACTAGTAAATTTACTGCCATCATCCATATTGTACAATTGTATATAAGATATAGTATAACAATAGTGTCCGTTCAGCTAATACCAATTCCCACTGCACAACAAACGGATAGACAAGAATGGAAAAAAAGCCATACCATTGCCTCTCTTTCTCACTCCATAATTAAAAAACTCTGCAATCCCTCTTATTTGATTCACTAATAATGAGAATTGGTATAACTTTGCTATTTTTCTCTCTATAGCTAACCCAAGAAAGGTTTTCCTACGTCATACCGCCGCGGCGCTAACAAGTAGCGGAATGACGAATTTGTCATTTTTCAAATTATCGGTAAATCTAAGTCAGTTTAGCTATATAAAACATAGTATAAAAAGAGCTATTTCAGCAAAATTTTAAACAAACAAAGTTCATTAGCTTCACAATTGGCACCTTACGAGAAAAGTACATTTGATATACAGATTTAAAATACAAGTTAACGAATTATTATGATTTTTACCAAGATAATAGTATAGTAAGGTTTGGTAGTGAGGTATCAAAATGGGAAAATACACTAACGCATGGTTTTATAAGAAAGATAATCACGATTGTGCAAACGATGGCACTTGTGGGCAAGCTATAACGGATTTTAGGATTGGTGATTCTGATATTTTCTTCTATGATAGTAATGGAACAGTGATTGCGCAGATACCTAAGCTGCCTAATGGAAACTCTATTACATATCGTAATAATTTATATAAAACTGCACAATCAAAAAACTTTAGTGAGAATACAAAATACGTAGTATTACAAGATGTGCTGCCTAATCAATTTAATTTTGAATACGGAAAGTTGAATTGCGTAATACATTATGACAATGTATCGCAACAAGAGCAGGAGCAAATGAAGCTTGATATTCAAAATGCCTATGAGGCATATAAAGCAAAGTTTTGTATGGATAGTGATACTCAAGTGACTGTGCATACCTATGTTTTTAATAATAGAGATGATTATAGGGGATATGGCACTTTGGTTCCTAAGTTTTCATGGAGTCAATCTTCGTTCAATATTTCTGGTGGGATGACAAATGGAGAAAGCGTATTACTCTATAAAGATGTTTATACGGACAACGTTTTAGCCCATGAATTTGGTCATGTATTTCAAATGAGGCTTTCTGAAGCAAAAGTAGAGGAGTTAGACCGTATAAATAATCAGCTGATGGCAAATGCAATTGGACTTGAGGTAGAAGAAAAAAATTATAAAGCTATTTGCAAGCAGATGGGTGTAGATGAATATGAAGACCGTGGATGGATGTTTAAATTTAAATACAAAGGTACAACTGGTAGTATATACCGCAAGGACCTTTCAGAAGCAGAGAAATTTCAAATTATACAACGTGTCAAGAATTCTGGACTAGATGAATATGAAGATCGTGGATCGATGTTTAAATTTAAATATAAAGATACAACTAGTAGTATATACCTCAAGGATCTTTCAGAAGCAGAGAAATTTCAAATTATACAACGTGTCAAGAATTCTGGACTAGATGAATATGAAGACCGTGGATGGATATTTAGTTTTAAATACAAAGGCACCACTTATAACGTAAGATACAAGGACTTTTCAGAAGATGAAAAATTTAAAGCTATACAAAATGTCAAGAATATTCATGAACTAGTAGATGAATATAAAGACCATGGATGGATATTTAGTTTTAAATACAAAGGCACCACTTATAACGTAAGATGCAAGGACTTTTCAGAAGAAGAAAAATTTCAATTTATCAAAGACATTAAGAACTCTCATGAATCGCTCGTTAGTGAATGTGATGGATTGGGGAATGAGAATACAGTTTTATCGATTCACGTTGATGAAAATAAGGAGATAAGTCAAATGTATTTTCAAAACTCCGACAAAAATATATTCAAGCAGCTAGATAAGACACTCATAAGCAGAAGTAAGCCTGAACAAGATGTGGATGATACAGATAAAGAGCCTGAACCAGAATCAGGAAAAGAACCCAAAGAGGATATAAGCAGAAGTAAACCTGAACAAGATGTGGAAAAATCAAATGAAGTAGAACAAAGTAATGTAGAAGAAGAAAAAAGTAGCCAGCAAGATACTCAGCAACCCAGTAATTTCTTATCCAATATTTTTTCAACAATTAAATTCGTTATTGGTTCTATCTCATCACTCTTTTCATGGTTATTTGGGTCTAAAGAGGAAGAGCAATCCGATGACAATCTTTCTTTGCTTAAACCTGATGTGGATGAGTTAGGTCACGATGTTAGAGATCACTTATCAGATTATTATCACTCACCTGATGAGTTCATGTAGTGTGACTGTTTTATAGCCACTCCCCTACCCTTTCTAACTGTATAGCCTCAGCAAATATAGAGAGGCTAAAGGGAGTGGCATCACTTAAATAATTAGATGAAAAATTAGGCAGATCATTCTGAAATTCTTGCATTTTCTGTCTATAGCTGACCCAAGCAACACATCATACCGTCGCGGCGCTAACTAGTAGCGGAATGACGGTTTTTCAAATTGTCGGTAAATCTAAGTCACTTTAGCTATATAATTTTGTTAAACAACTTCCCTTTTGGTCATATCGAACCAAATTTCTTTTTCACACCACCTTTTAAGCCACTTTCGTCAGTTTTTTTGTCATAATGCGGTCAAACACTCCCAATAACCTCTTTAATAGGTTTGGAGTTAGCGAAGAGATAAGATCAACAGATACGTTATTGTTTTTGTCATCACCACTCGCTTTATAGTCTATTGAAATGATTCCCCTACTTTTCCCGCCAGTAAGAAGTTTCCCAATTATAGGAATTTTTAACAAAGATTTATTAATTGAATATGCTGGTATTACCTGTCCTTCAACTTGGAATTTATAATTTCTAATGTCGAGCTTACCGCTAGTGCTAATGCCTAATTCCGCCCCTTCAAGCCAAGATTCTTCAATTTCGACAGAGCCATCTTTGTATGAGAAAGGTACATTACATTTATAAAAGTATACACCTTCATCCTTTATAGCATTCACAATACCAGGAAGCGAAGACATCGATAATAAAGTAGTGAGTAGTGGAGCATCTTTGATATAAAAATTACTAATAGATAACATGCCATAATGTTCTTCATTTTCTCTCTGAGGAGATAGATAAAGAGAAAATTTACCATTTTTGACTGATTTACTAATGCCTAAGGAACGCGAAAGTATACCTGCATTATCTGCATATATTTCGAGCCCTATTCCACTGTATTCCGCTAGTATGTTGCTGCTATCTTCTAGAAACTGTCCTGTAAATTGACTTCCACCGCAATCTCCTTTAGTGCAGGTTACATTCAGCTTAGCATCTTTTATAACAATGCCTTCTTTCATAATTACATTGTCAACATTCATACTAATTTCTATATCTTTGTTTAATCCATTACTGTTTTTGCCAAGCAAGCCTAAAATATCACTCAAATTAATTTTCTCACCATAAATAGTTATGGCATTTTTTTCCTTACCTGATTCAATTTCTATACTAAAATCATTATCAGGCAATTTAAAGCTACTAGAATTTAAATATAAATTTCCATTTCCTACTCTTCCGCTGAATTTTACATCTAAATCACTTCCTACAATGTCTAATTTATCTACTAACAATTCATCGGCACCTTTTAACTTTACAGAGAACAAAACTTTATTGTGATCTTCAAAACGATTTTTCCACCCAAAATAACTTGAACGTGATTCAAGCTCTGATAAATCCATATTACCATTAACATGCCCCGTCTTATCTTGATTTATCACCGATTCTATATTTGTATTGACATAGCCACCTATATTTTTATCAAAATTAAGTATTTGAGCGGGTAAATCTCCGGTCAAATTCCAGGCAAAACTTTCATTCCTATTGCTACTTTTCAGGTCAAATAATAGCTGTGTGTTATTCACCATACCACTACCATTTAAATCTATAAAGTCACTGCCAAAACTAAGCTTAATGTCATATTTACCAAGACTTGCATTATAGACGGCCAAATTGTCAATTTCAGAATGAAAATTTGCTGAGAAGTCTACTTTTTTGTCATCAGCATTTAGATTAAAAATGCGAAAATTAAATACAGATTTTGCCATTCCACTTACTTTATCCCTTTCAACCTTCACCACATCATCCAGCTTAAATTTTATAGGCTCATATAAACCATAAGCATCACTTACAGCTTGGCCATTAATGGTTAGAACTGAATTTTCCTTATTGAGAGATTTCATTTCAATATCACCGCCATTAATAGTGAAATTCTGAAACTTAGCGCTATTTGCAGTAATTTTGAGATTGTTATTCTTGAAGGTTAAGTCACCGTTTAATTCCCTTGCTTGCTCAAAATCTTCATCAAATTTTACGCTACCGTTTTCTATATCAGCAACAATTACAATGTCTGACAGATCGTCATCAACCAAATTTTTAATTTTGCCATTGAAACTTACAATGGTATTTAAAACATCCCCATCAATATTATCACAATACCAGCTTTTAAATTTACTATTTACTACACTATCTGGTACATAAGTACATAAATCCTTTGCAGCAAACTTACTAATATTAATTCTAAGCAAAGCATGGCTTGTACTAAAGTTCATTTTGCCTATTAAAGAAAGATACATACCATTTAACTTAAAATGGAAGTTTTTTACACTAATAATTCCATCACTATATGTTAAATTTATATTTACATTAGTTAAGGCCAAATTTTTGTCCAAATAATTTTCTGTATTCAATACGTATATATTTCCATCTACGATTTCATCCTTTTTATTAATTTTCACTGAGAAGCTTCCTTTGAATCCTATATTTTTGTCCAAATTGTAGCTTTTAACTAATGTAGAAAACTCGCTCAATAGTCCCAATTTTAGGTCATAAAATGTCCCGTACACATTTAGCAAATTGTTGCGATTTTTTATCGTAATTGATAAATCATCCAAAAATCCCTTTCCATCTTTTGTATTCACATGAATATCTAAAACATTAAAATCTTCCCCCTTCCCTATATATAATTTATCAATAAAAAATTCATCTTCTGTGCTTTTATCAATAGCAATGTTAGTAAATTCAATTTTTGAATCCGCATTTAAGTCAAAAAAAAATTCCCTTATTGTTTTTAATAGATTTTTTGCACTACTTTCTGTCATCTTGAAATTCTTCCCTGTCATCCCAGTTGTCATCCAAGTAGCTTGACCACTTGTTTCTTTTTTTCTAGATTCCAGCGTCACGCGCTGGAATGACACCGAAGGAAGGCGGTTATTACTTAAATAATGATTATCCAAAAGGTCTAATGAGTTTTGCGGATTAACATTAGTTTCTTCTCTCTTGATATATACATGCACATTATCAGCTGAAACCTGAGAGAGATTTGTGCTAGCTTTAAATAAGGAACTTAACTTAAAATGTACAAAAAGCTCAGGAACTTTTATAGTAAAATTAGGGTTTGCTATTGCCAAATCCGTAATGACTAAATACGGATCTTTGCCATCTTTCTGCCAAACAACTGAGGTATTCTCCATATTAACGCTTGAGCCAACAAATATTTTTGATATTTTATGTTTAACATAAAAATCAATATAATTAATATTGATTTCTAAAGGCTTAAAAAAAATAAAGAAGCACAATATGAATAATAAAGCTACGGAAAATAATATAGTAATTTTTTTAAGCATCGATTATTGCTTTTCTTGCTAAACTATCAGCCTCCTCATTATACTTATCGCCACTGTGTGCTTTAACCCACTTCCAATCAATTTCGTGTTGTGAAGCAACGTTGTCTAGCTCTTTCCACAATTCCATATTTTTTACTGATTTTTTATTACTTGTTTTCCAGCCATTCATTTTCCACTTATTTATCCATTCTGTTATGCCATGCTTAACATAAAGACTATCCGTATATAAATTAATATTACAAGAAAATTTCAATACTTTCAGCCCATTGATCACCGCTGTTAACTCCATTTTATTGTTTGTGGTATTTTCTTCTCTACCATAAATGTCTTTTCTATAATCTTGAAATAATATGATAGCTGCCCATCCTCCCGCTCCAGGATTACCAGAACACGCCCCATCCGTGTGTATTATCACTTCTTTTTTACTCATCTTTAACTGTAATGAATTAATAAAGTATATAGTTGCTTTTATGAAAGCACAATTTCTAAAGGTAGTTTAAGCTGCACCTTTAAATTTTATTATAGAAACAAAAAAAAGTGTGACAACGAGCATTACCAAAAGGAAAAGTAAAAAATAGTTTTTATGCTTCTGCCGTTCTTTCATAACTAAAATAAATCAATAGAACAAAAAATAATACTGGCGAATAGGGAAAATAGATAAGAAATTGAATAAGAAAACATTTTTTTCTGTGAGCTGTGATTCTTGAACTTCATAACAGATACAGCGTACCAAATAAAAACGCAACCTTCAAAGGTTGCCATGCTTAGATAAAGTAAAGCCTTTTTCAAAAATAGAGCCGGAAGCAAGCTAGTTAGCACCAGCAAAACACTATAAATTAATATATATTTTCTTGTTTTTTCCGGACCATAAACAATATTGAACATTGGAATTGATGCCTTTGCATAGTCTTCAGACTTATTTAAAGATAGGGCCCAAAAGTGTGGTGGAGTCCACATAAAAATTACTAAAAATAAAATGAAACTTTCCCAACTGACAGAATTAGTCACAGCTGCCCAGCCAATCATTGGAGGAAAAGCACCTGCTGCACCACCGATAACGATATTCTGCGGAGTGCGCCTTTTTAGCCAAATTGTATATATGAAAACGTAAAATAATATGCTAACTGCAAGCAAAGCAGCAGAAATATAGTTTACTGCTATTGCCATGATAAATACTGATAATATTCCAAGAGTTATACCAAATTCAAGCGCGCTTTCTGCAGAAATTCTACCTGAGGGTATAGGGCGGTTTTTTGTCCTTTCCATGAGCAGATCTATGTCTCTGTCATACCACATATTTATAGCACCTGCAGATCCTGAGCCAAGAGCAACACATATAAGAGATATTAGTGCTAGAAAAGGGTGCATACTACCTGGTGCAGTAACCATACCAGCAACTGCAGTAAATACCACAAGATACATTATCCTTGGCTTCAGCAAACGCCAAAAATCCAGTATTGTTGATTCAACATTTAGCAAAACACTTGTGTACATTCTATTTTACCACTGGTGGTTTTTCGAAAGTATGAAAAGGCGGTGGTGAAGATACCGTCCATTCCAAGGTGTCACCTTCCCAAGGATTATCTCCAGCTTTCTTGCCCCATTTAAAGAGATGTATAACTATAAACACAAAAAACATAACTGAAACAAAGGACATATATGAGCCAATTGAGGATATATAATTCCAAGGGATAAACGCATCAGGATAATCAGGTATACGCCTTGGCATACCAGCTAATCCTAAGAAATGTTGAGGTAAAAAAGTGATATTGGTGCTAATAAAAGTAAGCCAAAAGTGGATTTGACCTAAGCGCTCATTATATTGCCTACCCGACATTTTACCAATCCAATAATAAAAGCCAGCAAAAGTTCCAAACAATGCAGCAAGTGACATGACATAATGGAAGTGAGCAACAACATAATAGGTGTCGTGCAGGAGCTTATCTATTCCACCATGAGAGAGAATTATTCCCGTTATGCCACCGCCAACAAACATAAAAATAAAACCTAGTGCAAATAGCATAGGGGTTTTAAACTCAATCGCTCCGCCCCACATAGTTGCAATCCAGCTAAAGACTTTTACACCAGTTATAACACCGATAAAAATTGTGGTAGTACTAAAAAATGCAGCAGCGTCAGCACTAAGCCCAACAGTGAACATATGATGAGCCCAAACCATAAAGCCAAATACTGCTATACCTATCATTGCATAAACCATCCCTATGTAACCAAATACAGGTCTGTGAGAAAAAGTTGATACAACCTGACTTATGATGCCAAATGCAGGAAAAATAATTACGTAAACTTCTGGATGACCAAAAAACCAAAATAGATGTTGAAATAACACAGGATCGCCACCACCGGCAGGATCAAAAAAGGAAGTACCAACATTGCGATCAGTAAGAAGCATAGTTATAGCACCGGCAAGCACTGGTAAGGCAACAATCAACATAAATGCTGTTAACAAGACAGACCAAACAAACAGTGGCATCTTAGTTAATGACATTCCTTTTGCGCGCATGTTAAATATAGTAACTATAAAGTTGATCGCCCCAACAATTGACGACATACCAGCAACATGAAGTGCAAGTATAGCAAGGTCAACTCCTGCACTTGGATGGAACATTACCTGTGATAAAGGTGGATATAAAGTCCAACCTGTACCTGGACCTTCACCAATAAACACTGAGAGAATGAGCAAAATAAAAGATGACACTAATAACCAAAAACTTAAATTATTCATACGAGGAAATGCCATATCTGGTGCGCCAATCATGAGAGGTACAAACCAGTTACCAAATCCTCCCATGAGGGCTGGCATTATCATAAAAAACACCATTATCAACGCATGCCCTGTAACCATTACGTTATATAATTGATAATTATTGTTAAGTATATTAATGTGCATTAGCTGAGTGCGAATAATCACCGATAATAATCCACCAATAATTCCAGCTAATATGGAAAAAATAATGTACAGTGTCCCTATGTCTTTATGATTAGTGGAAAACAACCAACGCTTTATGCCCTTTGGTACATCACTCATATCTATACTCCAAATTTAACTCACTAATTTTCTATTTTCGATCCACTTATTAAAATCTTCTTTGCTTACTGCTTCAACAACAATTGGCATAAATCCATGGCCTGGACCACACAATTCGTAGCACTGCCCATAATAAACACCTGGCTTTTTGACATTAAACCACGCCTCATTCAGCCTACCTGGTATCGCATCAATTTTTACACCGAAAGCTGGTACTCCCCAGCTGTGTATCACATCTCCTGCTGTAACTTGTAAACGAACGTTAGCATTAACGGGTAAAACGATGTTATTATCAACAGAGAATAGCTTTAAATCTCCTTCGATAAAGTCTTTTTCTCCCTTAATATAACTATCAAACGACACGCCTTGATATTCTGGATATTGGTAGCTCCAATACCATTGATGGCCAATAACTTTTAGTGTTATGTCAGCCTTCGGTATTTCTTCCTGTAGCTTCAGTAATTTAGCGTTTTCAAAGGCTAATATTCCAACAATGATAGTTGGTATAACAAACCAAATAATTTCTAAAGGAACACTATGGGTAGTTTTACTTATGTTTGTTACTTTGCTTTTACGAAAGCGAAACGCTATATAAGCAAGCAGCGCCCACACAAAAAGCATTATTGCAACCATCACAACCATCACAAACGAATGTGACCTAACTACAGCCTCCATTACTTCAGTTGCAGGAGCAGGAAATCCAAATTGCCAGGAAGTAGGAGCAGAGGCAACAGATATATTTGAGTAAAATATTATCAATAGTGCAAGTAACTTCACCATATCTTTTGTTTGTTTGCTATAAAACTAAATGATATACTGTATAATAGTATATATAAACTTACTATGCAAATAGAGATTAGTGATGGTTAATAATTTTTTAGCATTCAACAAGTATAATAGTACAATACTAATTTGAGGAAAAAAGCATTTACATAAATCTATTGTAAGTAAAAATATTATAATATTTTAAATTAAGTATTTACTTTAAGTAAATTCTATAATAAGTTTAATAGTGTCTGTTACTGCTAATAACCCTCTAGCCTCACACCTAAAAGCAGTAACAGACACTATTAAACTTTATGACAAGTTTATAATCTGTAAGATCAAAATCTTACAAGTGTCTTTATCTCATTATACATTGCAGTTTGTTAATTAACTTTTAATGCCTATGGTAGCATTTACTGGACCAAAGGTTTATGCATTATAGAAAATAATTATAAAAAAAACACACTATTTGTATACCATACAAACTTTTTTCATTCTGCATAGCTGAGTTACTAGATTTTGTAAACGAAATCTTTAGAGAAGCCAAATGGGCAAAGTTTCATGAAGGTCTTTCGCCAAAACAAGGCAAAATACGCTAAAATTCCTGATTTCACCCAAAATCTTAGCATAGATCCCGCTAACAAGTAGCGGGATGACGAAGTTATCGTCATGCCACCACGAACCGTCATACCGCCGCGGCGCATAAGTGTTGAAAGTAACACAAAAAAGACATAAAGAACTATTATTGCAAGAAAATGGAGGCAATAATGGATCAAATAGAAAGAGTACTAAATTTAATAAAAGATGAGGATTTAGAAAGGCTAGGAAAATTAAGTGAAGTAGATAAATGTAATACTAAATTGTTGGGCAAGATTATATTTAAAGGTCTAATGAAGTTAATATTAATGGGGCAAAAAACAAGCCTAAGAGCGCTAGAAATGGTAATAAACAGGTGTATAATGGATAAGAATAGCGATAAAAGTACAGTAACATACAGTGGTTTGTCAAAAAGGTTAAAAGTTATAAATCCAGAATATTTTAAGGGAGTATATATTGATTTGATGAGCAAGATTAAAAAGCTATTACCCCAAAAAACATCAAATAACTTACATAAGTTTGATTCGACGATCATAAATTTATCGGGATATCTCATAAAAGATGGGCTAAAAATAGGCGGTAAAAGTAACGACAGTCAAGTTAAAGTGAGTGTAGGATTAAAGGATCAATTGCCGACAAGTATAAGATTTTGTAAAGGACAAGAAGAAAGTAGTGAAGATATAGCATTAGTGAGAGCAATTAATGAAGCTAAAGTTGAAAAAGAGGATATTTTATTATTTGATAGAGGAATCAGAAAAGTTGGAACTTTTGCCGAATTTGATGAAAAGGAGTACAAATTTATCACAAGAGTTAAAGTAGGAAGAAAACATGATGTTATAAGCAGGAACAAAGTTATAAGAGAACAAAAATCGGATGGATCAGAGATTTTAGAAGATATAATAGTTAATCTTTATCGTGCACGAGGTAAAGTGGCAGAAAAGCATGATCTACGGCTAATAAAAATCAGAAATAAAATTGGAGATGAAATATGGTTTTTGACAAACTTGTTTGAAATGCCAGCTTATGAAGTAACAGAGCTATATAGGCGCAGATGGGATATAGAAGTGTTCTTTAAATTTATAAAGCAAAATCTTGGATATAAGCACTTTTTAAGCCATACTATGAATGGCATGAAGGTGTATATTTACATGATCGGCTTTGTTATTTCTTGTTTATAAAATCAAAAATAATCTACATGGGTTCAAAATAGCATTACTGCAATTCACATTGGATCTAAATGACTCTTTTATACGTTCGATTGTTTTACTGTCGGGAGGTAATTTACATGCCGTTGATCATCTCATATCACGTTATTTTTGATACTTTCAACACTTATGCGCCGCGGCGCTAACACGTAGCGGGGTGACGAGGCTTATCGTCATGCCACCGCGAACCGTCATACCGTGATTCATTCCACAACTGTACGAACATTGTGATTTGGGCCCACCAGAAGGGTGTCATCCCAGTGCTTGACACTGGAATGGCTTTGTTGCATAGCAACCGAAAAAATCTGGTGGCTACTGACAAAATTCATTATAAATAACCATTTAACTGTTGAAGAAAAAATATGCCACAGAAAATGAAAGTCAGTAACCAAAACGAATATAACAAATTCCTTGAAAAAAGGGGAAATATTTTTCGTTACATCGATGAAGCTATCGAAAATTGGTATGAAAATAGTCCAAAAATGCAGGGCGGCAACTATATTTACAGTGATAAAGTCGTAATTTTGGTGCATATAATTGTCAATCTTTTTAGAATTGGTTTAAGACAAACGGTGGGGTTTATAAAAGGATATCTGCAACAAATAGGAAAAAATTTGGCAGTTATCAGCTATTCACAAGCATCAAGAAGGTTTAAAAAACTTAATATTAAGATAAATGATTGCAGGGTTGATAAAAGCAACATGGAAAATATTGAAATTATCATAGATAGCACAAGTATCAGCATTTACAGTAACACTCCTGGCCACAGTAAGGAAAACAGTGCAGATAGAAAGTACCGAAGCTACGAGCAAGTAAGAAAGTTACATGTTATGTTAAGTGTGAATAGTAAAAAAGCTATAGCTGCAAGATACAGTAATGGCGTCTACTCTGACCACTATGGAGCTTGCGATTTGCTTGAAGAAGTTAATTTTCAGCACAAAATAAAAGCATTATATGCAGATAGGGCATACGATAGGCACAAACTTTATAAATTGTGTAAGAAATACGATATAAAGACAAAAGTTCTACCAAAAAAGGATGCAGCAGAACATTCAAAAATAGATTATATGTCTGACAGAAATGCTGCTATTAGGTTAATAAAATTATATGGACAAGATGGTGTAAAAGAGTGGAAAAAGGAAGCAATTTATGGAAAGAGATCTTACATAGAAGGATTTTTCTCAAGGTTGAAGCAAGTATTTGGATTTAGCTTTAGGAATAAATCTGAAGTAAATCGTGAAAAAGAATTACTAATTAAGTGCTATTTGCTCAACAAATTCACTGATATTGGTATGGCTAAATTTGAAATCATTACATAAATTTGTCGTAAACCATCACTGCTTAAGGTGCTATGCAACAAAGCCCACTGGAATCCAGGTCTTTTTTTTTAGACTGGATCCTATCATAGGATGACAGAAGCAGACACTCCACATTGTCATTCCAGTGCTTTGACTACTTGGATCCAGCTGAGTTGGTGAGTATAAAAGTATAGCTTCTACGTCATGCCGCTGCGGTATCTTAGCCGCTAACAAGTAGCGGGATCTACGTCATGCCGCGATTCATTCGCGGTATCTCTTAGCATAGATCCAGCTAACACGTAGCGGGATGACGGTTGTCGGTAAGCCTAAATTACTTTAGTCATAAATATTTAAGAAATTTACCAAACGAAAAAAAAGGCAAAAGAAGCCCCATGGTGGTTGGCTATTTACCATGTACTAAAATATCGGCGTTTTTTTTATTCTAAAACGCTTGATTAAGAGCGATTTAGCTGCTTTTAACTTGCAACTAACCTACACCGCAAGTGTTTAAGAAATTTACTAAGCAGGAAAAAAGGCAAAGAAACCCCGTAGTAGCTAGCATTCAAATTCTCCCTTGTCAATTTGACGTTTTTTGCTGTCTTAAACGCTTTGTAAGCGCGTTTCGGCTTATATAGGTAAAAACCTAAAAATTTTTAAAGACATGCGATGCACGTAGTGCGAAAAATTAAACATGAGACGCCAAATACCCTAAGTTTTTTGTCATTAACCTGCACAGATTGCGAAGATAAATAAATAGCTTCAGTTTCATGATAAGGGGGCTGGCGGAGTTTGTAAAGCAATTTTTCGTTTCTATTGAATGACACTGGGAGGTAGTGCAAGAAGCCTATTGTCTAACTATATACCTAAATTTTATTACGGCACTTTCACTACTACTTTAACGAATGAGCTACCTTTCTATAAAAGACCTATCGACTGTTGCAATTATAGGCGTAAACAAGAATGATAAAAGAGTACGGGATTGAGTAACTATGTACACTTCTGCTGGCATACCAGGGTATAGGTATACATTTTTAAACTGAGCAAGCTCTGACTTTGGTATCACCACGCGCACTGAATAATAACGCCCTAGTCTTGGATCATCAAGAGCGTCAGGAGAAATATGGCTTACTATACCACTAATTAAACTTAAACGACGTGCACTGTAAGCACTTAACCGGACTTTAACCTTTAGTCCTTCTAGCCCATCAATAGAGACTATGTTGCTATCTTTCTTTTGTGCTGACAGTACCTCTTCTATGTTTCTGGTCTGAATTTTAGCATCTATTATTAAGTCATCATCCGATGGCACTACGCTCATGATCGGAACTCCAGATTGTATAACACCACCTTCAGTATGGTATCTTATATCTGTAACTATCCCATCTTGAGGGGATTTAATTATTGTACGTGCCAGTGAATCTTCAGCAACCATCAGCCTCTCTTTCAAGTCTGCAATAGACGTACTAACTTCCTTAAGTTCAGCGTTTGCTCTTTCTTGAGAATCATTTTTTACGTTTATAATTTCTAATTCATTCTCTCCAATTTTTTGCTGCACTTGAGATATTGCAGAACGGTAATGTCCAACTCTGCCTTCAATTTCAGCAAACTGTTTTTCTAAAGCTAAAATGTATGGTTTGCTTATATGGCCACTATCAAGTAATTGTCTTTTTGTTTCCAACTCCTCAGTTATCAAGTCATATTGCTTATGAGCTGCATTTAGTTGAAAGTTTAGCCCCGCTAATTCATCATTTAACTGCTTTATACGTTGTTGCAGTATGTCTGTTTTTCCCAATATGCTCTTTCTCTGAGAGTTGAACAACTTTACTTGATTCTTTATCGCTTTATTTACAAGTTCATCGTGAGATAATTTTTTAACCTCATCAGGAAACTCGAGCGTGTCCAAATCTACTCTGATTGCAAGAAGCCTTGCTTCTGTTGCTAAAAATGATAAGAGCTTCTCTTTGATAATACTTAAATTCGCCTTCTCGTTAACATCACTCAACAAAACTAGAGGCTCATCTTTTTTAACTGCTTGGCTCTCTTTTACTAAAATTTTGCTTATTATTCCTCCGCCCAAGTGTTGAACTATTTTCCTATTTGAAGATACAATAACTTCTCCACTTGCATGCACCGCACCGTCAATTGGAGCTATAGCCGACCAAATACCGCCTATTCCAAAAAAGATGAGTATCACTATCAGACCAAAAGATAGTGGCCCCCATGTTACTTTCAGGACTTCATTTACGTTATTACTTTCGCGTTTTAAAATAAAATTTATCACTGCATCAATCAATGCAAACGTCTTATCCAAAAATTTTGGGTACTTCTTCTTTTTATTTTTTGCTCCTTGCATATTTATATTATCACTATGGCCAATCAAGCCTGTCAAAGAAAATCCAGCGCCAAGCTTTTTTAACTTACTTATCATAATACTACTGTGAATTTGTGTTAACTCAAGATAACACACAAAAACAAAGAATCTATAATTTAAGCATTCCATTTAGACTGTAGAGCACCAGAATAAACTATTTAGTAACAATTCCTGCAACTATGTTTTTAAAATTTTTTGACGTTTAACTTTATTATAACTTTTTCTTTATTTTGTGAATATCTGAGTTACTTATATTATGTAAGAAATCTATTGCCAACCAGTCAATATTCTGTTAGGAGTTAAGATAATATAAAGTTATTATGTTTGGATTGAAAGGCAGAAAATTCCTGATTACTGGCGCATCAGGCGGAATAGGGCAAGCAATTGTAAAAATTATGCACAAAGCCGGAGCAACTTTATGTATTTCTGGCACAAAAAAAGAAGTACTCGAAGAAGTTGCTAAACAATATGAAAAAAATATGCACGTACTCCCTTGTGACTTATCAAATGCTGAGGAAGTAAATCAACTAGTAAATAGAGCAAGTGAGTTGATGGAAGGCTTTGACGGGCTTGTATGCAATGCGGGCATTACGCGAGACAGTTTATTATTGAGGATGACAGATGAAGCATGGCAAAAAGTAATTGATATTAACTTGAGCTCTACATTTAAGCTGAGTAGAGAAGCATGCAGGAAACTAATTAAGAATAATTGGGGAAGAATTATAAATATTTCCTCAATAATAGGGCTGACAGGAAACGCCGGGCAAGCAAATTATGCAGCGTCTAAAGCTGGAATAATAGCTATGAGCAAATCTATAGCAAAAGAAGTTGCAAGTCGTAATATAACAGTAAATTGTATTGCTCCTGGGTTTATAGATACTAAAATGACTGAAGTTTTAAATGAAGTACAAAAGGGAAAAATATTAGATAATATTCCAATGAAAAGAATGGGAACAGGGGAAGAAATAGCAGCAGGGGTCTTATTTTTAGCAAGTGATGAAGCAAAATATATAACAGGGCATGTGCTTAACATTAATGGTGGGTTATTTATGTAGCAACACTTATGTATGGACAAATTATAATTTTTACTTTAAAATAAAAATATGTGTAGGTTTAGGTTTGCGTTAATTTATTATTTAGAGGCAAAAAAATGAGCTCTATAATGGAATTTTTTAGTATTTTTTGTATAGTATTACTTTTCTCTTTCTCAGGTTATGCAGCTACCACTGATCCTGATATGGATGACACAACTAAAGTAATATGCAATATTATTGGTTATGTTTGGGGGATAGGCGGTCCACTTATGACGGTAGTAATAATTGGTGCAGCTTTGCTTGCAATATTTGGCAGGATGCCGTGGCCAGCCCTCTTTGCTCTTGGCATGTTCTGTGGTGTATTTTTTGGCGCTAAAACTATCATAACGAAAATTATGCCCAACGTAAGCGATGAAGCAAAAATTATGTTGGAAAAGTGTGGAAAGAAATAACCCATAAAAGTACAGAAATGCTTTTTTGTTATCCATTAAACCGCTTCATATCTTCAACTTGCAACAAATAAGGGCTATCTTTTAGTAAAGTTTTAACAGCTAGCTCAGCATATTTTGTAAATTGCTTTAAATCACCTTCAATACAAGCCTTTTTTGTCAAAGCAAAATAATACATTGCCGCATCAGCGTCACATTTATATGCAATGCTTAAATATTTCCAGACAAAAGCGTTATTTGGTTCTACATTCAAAATCTGCTCTAGGTAAAAAATTGCCTTTTTTGCATCACTGTGTAATAATAAAATATGAGATAATGCGAGTTTTACTAAATAACTATTCTTCTCAGATAAATACCTAAGCGATTCTTCATACATTTTTATTGCTTCACTTAAATTTCCGGCCTTGTATAGCATTTCTGCTTTTAATTCATATAGGTATGGGTCATTGCATGACTCTTGAATCAATGAATTAACTTTAGTAATAGCCTCTTCTATCTTTCCTTGCCTATAGCAAACTATAGCATTTACATACTCAGAATTATTTTCATATTTATTAGATAACACATGAATAGGAGTAAAGAAAGAGTCTAGCTTTGCAACCACACGCTCAAACTTTAGTAACTTATCCGCAAAAATTGGTTTTACGTTGTTTTTAACCTTATAATTTTGTACAGCAAATACGCGTTTTTCACTAAGTGGGTGAGTGCGAAAATATTCCTCGGTGTTCTCATGCTCAATACTTTTAAAATAATCAAAAATCTCTTTCATACCTGAATTATCATAGCAAGACTCATCAAGGTATCTTAAAGCATAGCTATCTGCTACACTTTCTTGCTCTTGAGAATAGTTAAAAAATAGCCTTGAACTGAGCGCTACACCACTAAGCAAAATTGCACCAGCAACCTGAGGGTTAATGATAATACTAGAAACTAATCCTACCATATAACTAATCATTGCTATCGATTGAAAATAACCCATAGCACTACTCATTTGCAATATATGACCAGCAGATATGTGAGCAATCTCATGTGCTAATATACCAAGCAGGACATAAGGTTTAGCCGAATATCGTAAAAGCCCTAAATGAATGAAGATACTGTTATTGTTAATTACGAAAGCGTTAATCGAATTATCATTAATTATAAAAACCTTCATTCGGTCACTATCAACATCCGCAGCAGAAAATAAAGGTTGCGCTAGCTCTTTCACTATTGCTTCCACTTCACTATCTCTAATAATGTTAATAGAGTAAGCATTATTATAATATGCAAAAAAGAACAATAAAGTCAAAAACTTAGCAATTTTAAACATGAAAATTCTGTATTTGTACAACTTACAGGAATTTTATATTTTAACACTTAAATTATACAAATTTATAAACGCTAGTTTGATTTTTTGACGTAACTGATAAGTTTGTCGATGGTGGTTAACTTAATTTTATGATGTTCAGCAAATTCAAGCAGCTCAGGTAAGCGCATCATAGAGCCATCATCATTCACTAATTCACACCCTACAGCTGCATGATTAAAGCCAACTAACTTTGCTATTTCAACACTTGCTTCAGTATGACCATTGCGTGCTAAAACCCCACCATCATTTGCAATAATAGGAAAAACATGCCCAGGAGTAATAATATCATCTTTAGTACTCTTTTCATCAATAGCGGTAAGTATCGTATGCGTTCTATCATGAGCAGAAACACCTGTTGTAATGCCATAACGCGCATCAATTGACGTAGTAAATGCAGTATGAGGAGTAAGCTTTTCATCCACATTACTTCTTCTCATAAACTCAAGATTTAGTTTATTCATATGAAGCTTTGTCATAGCTAAAAACACAATGCCAGTACCGTACCTAACCATAAAAGCCATATGTTCTGGTTTTACTTTTTCAGCTAAGACAACCAAATCACCTTCATTCTCTCTACTTTCATCATCAACTAAAATGAATAATTTACCGGAACGAGCATCCTCTAATACATCTTCCACAGAAGAAATACCGGGTAGACTCATTGAAGCATAAGTGGCCTGTACCATAATAATTTACTTAAATTCAATCTTAACTATTTTATACAATTTCTCTCCATTTGGCACTGTCACTTCCACATACTCGCCGACTTTTTTGCCGATTAAGGCACTCCCGAGTGGTGAACTAGTAGATATTAACTGCTTTGAAACATCAGCTTCATATTCGCCTACAACCTTATAAACATATTCCACTTCACCGTTATTATCACTTAACATGCTTAATGTCACAGTTGCACCAAACATTACTGAATCACCAGACAAATTTTTTACTTCTATTACTTCCGCATGTGAGAGCTTACTTTCTATCTCCATTATACGGCCTTCAATAAAACCTAACCTTTCCCGTGCTGCATGATACTCTGCGTTTTCAGACAAATCACCTTGATCACGAGCATCAGAAATAGCCTGTATCACAGAAGGTTTTTCTTCCTTTAATTTTTCAAGTTCGGCTTGCATATTCTCAAAACCTTTACTCGTTATAGGAAATTTATTAATAATGGATGAAGCCATAATCACCACCTAAACGCAATTAAATTGAGTAACGAAATTACTCACAATGTTAAAAATATCACCTTTTATATCATCACTCATGTCATTTGACAACTTTTTTAAAACCCCAGGATGCACAGTATGAAAATAATTAATAAGATCATGTTCAAATTTATTAATGTAACTTATTTGTATTTTACTTAACTGATTATACAGGTTAGAAAAAATATACATCAGCACTACTTGCTCTTCTATTGACATAGGTAAATGTTGTTTTTGCTTTAATAACTCGACAAGATATTTACCCTTATTCAAGGATAATTGAACACTAGCATCAAGATCAGAACCAAATTTTGCGAAATCTTCTAATTCTCTATACTGAGCTAAGCTTAGCTTTATAGAACCAGCAACTTTCTTCACAGACTTTAGTTGTGCAGCAGAACCAACCCGTGAAACTGACAAACCTATATTTACTGCAGGTCGAAATCCTTTATAAAATAATTCAGACTCAAGAAAGATCTGCCCATCGGTAATTGAAATAACATTTGTTGGCACATATGCAGATACATCACCAGCTTGAGTTTCGACAATTGGCAAAGCAGTTAAAGACCCCTGCCCTTTTTTATCAGACATTTTAGCAGCTCTTTCAAGCAAGCGAGAATGTACATAGAATATATCTCCAGGGTAAGCTTCACGACCAGGAGGACGTCTGAGCAATAAAGACATCTGCCTATATGCCACAGCATGCTTAGATAAATCATCATATACAATCAAACAATGCATTCCATTGTCACGGAAAAATTCCCCAATAGTGCAACCAGCATAAGGTGCTAAAAATTGCATAGGTGCGCAGTCAGATGCACTAGCCACAACTACAGTTGTATACTCTAATGCTCCGCTTTCTTTCAGCTTATTTACCACTTTTGCTACTGTTGAAATTTTTTGTCCAATAGCAACATAAACACAGTAAACTTTTTGATTTTCGTTTACCTCATCGTTAATCTTTTTCTGATTGATAATAGTATCAAGCGCAATAGTAGTTTTACCAATTTGTCTATCACCAATAATTAATTCACGCTGCCCTCTACCTATTGGAATTAGCAAATCTATAATTTTAATTCCTGTTTGCAGTGGCTCATGCACAGACTTACGATCAATAATGCCTGGCGCTTTAGATTCTATATCCATTCTGTTTTTGGCTCTAATTTCCCCACCGTCGTCTATAGGATGGCCCAACGCATTTACAACTCTCCCTAACAATTCATGCCCTATAGGCACCTGCACAACATCACCACTACATTTTACAACGTCCCCTTCTTTCACATCACGGTCATTACCAAGTACAACTATTCCAGCCGTATCATGATCTAAATCAAGAACTATTCCTTCTACACCGCTTGCAAAAAATACCTTTTCACCGAATTTTGCTTTTTCCAGTCCATAAACCAATGCGATACCATCTGTTACTGAAATTACTTCACCTATATTTTCCCGCTTTATAGGATTATCAAACGTCTCAACCTTTTCTCTTATTATACTTGCTATCTCAGAAACATTCATACTGTTCTTCATACAAAATTCCTTACTTTTAATATTTCCATTTTACTTAATTCAACTAACCTATCCAAGCAACTTTTTAGCGAAGCATCGATCAAATTAAAACCATACCTAACTACGAAGCCACCTAGTATAGAAGGGTCAACCACATTGCTTACTTTTATTATTTTACCAAGAAAGCTCAAAGATTCAGTAATTATTTTTATATCAGATTCCTTTAAAGTTTCTGCTGACTTTATAGTAATCTCGAATTCATTTTCATTTTCTCTTGCAAGACTTAAGAATTTTTCTAATATAAGGATCAATAAACTAGAGCGTTTATTTGCAAATATAACCATAATAAATTTTACTAAATTCTCACTCAAGTGCTCATTTATAGAAAGCATCACTTCTTTTTTGTGTGCAAAAGAAATCATAGGATGAGATAGGTACACAAAAACATCACGTTGATCCTTAAAAAAAGCCAACAAAAATTCTACTTCTTTCCTTATAATACCTAACCTGCTTCCTGAGACATGAAACAGCACTCTAGCGTAAGATGAAACTAAATTATTGTATTGGGTCTTTTTCATATTAAATCCAGTAAATCTAAATTAATTCAGCTACAAATCTTTCATTCTTCAATCCAAGCATTTTTTATATAAACAGGTCTTCTCTTTAAGGAAAGAAAATATAAATCATATCTGACTGAATAATCTAAAAAACTAAGGTTTTTACTTAAGAAATACTTAGAAGAATTTATAATAGAATGACATTGAAGATGAGATATCGGTATTTCTTTTCCAAGTAAACTTGTTTTAACTTCTATAAAAATCAGCTCCTTTTTTTTAGATACAATTAAGTCAATTTCACCGAACTTACAACGGTAACGGCGTTTTATAACATTATACCATTTCAGTTTTAAATATACTAAAACTAATAACTCGCCAAAGTAACCTACAAAGTAGCGTAACCTACTTACCATAAGAAGAACAATTATGATAACAATTAACTTTGTGTAACTACTTTGCCTCCTTCTTTATTTTTACTATAAACCTTACCTCTTGCTGCAATATCCCTATCAACCAGTTCTATCACTGCCATTGAAGCGCAATCACCCTTTCGAGTGCTAAATTTTATTATTCTAGAATACCCACCTTTACGATCTTGATAACGGCTGGCTAAGACGTTTAATAACTTATCAACTGCTAACTTACTATTATGAAGGCGTGAAAGCAAAAGTCTTCTACCATGTAAAGTATTCTTATTCTTAGCAATTGTAATAAACTTTTCGACATATGGACGAAGTTCCTTAGCTTTTGGTAAAGTAGTTACAATCTGCTCATGGTTAATTAATGAGATAGATAGATTCTTTAACGTCGATAATCTATGTTCAGTGCAACGAGATAGTTTACGTTTTTTTATTCCATGTTTCATATATCACCTAATCTTCATCAGTATGTTGTTTAGCCAACTCATCTATATCCTTAGGCGGCCAATTTAGCACATTCATACCCAAAGACAAGCCAAAATTAGCCAAAACTGCCTTAATCTCATTCAAAGACTTTCTGCCAAAATTAGCAGTTCTTAACATTTCACCTTCTGTCTTTTGCACAAGATCACCTATATAAGTGATATTTTCGTTTTTCAGACAGTTATGAGATCTGACAGATAATTCCATTTCATCTACCTTACGCAATAAGACAGGGTCATAACCCAAATCTTTAGCACCACTAGACGAAGAAACCTGCGATTTTTTATAACTTACATCAGAACTAATAAAGGGCTGAAGTTGCTCCTGCAATATTCTTGCAGCAGAGTCAACAGCTTGACTCGGAGAGATTGTACCATCAGTTTCAATTGACAATATCAGCTTATCCTTATCAGTCACTTGGCCAACACGACTGTTCTCTACCCTGTACGAAACCCTGTTGACAGGGCTATACAAAGCATTAACTGGAATAAATCCAATTAAATCCTGTTCACTCATAAGCTTCAAAAGTTCATTTTCTTTATACTTAATTACAGGAAGATAACCTTTTCCGCTAGCCACATATATGGTCATGTTAAGCTCTACATTTTGCCCCAGCGTACATATTAATAAATCTTTATTAACAATAGAGCATTGATCATCAGTTTCTATCATCCCAGCTAATACCTGGCAAGGCCCTTTAGCGTTTAAATTTAAGCATTTATTAGAAGCACCATTTAATTTACACCTCAACATGCCCATATTTAATACTATATCAGTTACGTCTTCTCTCACCCCTTGAACTGAAGTAAACTCATGAGTTACACCTTCAATTTTTATTCCATAAACAGCACTACCTTTAAGAGAAGATAACATTACACGTCTTAATGCATTACCTAATGTTAAAGCAAAACCACTTTCCAACGGTTCTAGCACTATATCACTTTTTTCACTGGAATCATCTGATATTACCTTAACTGAACTAGGTTTAATCAATTTATCTAAATTGCTACAGAGAGAAACATCATTATTATAATACATAAAACAACCTTTTCAAATATCCTATACTCTTCTTTTTTTTCTTAACCTGCACCCATTATGAGGAATTGCGGTTTTATCTGCAATTGAAGTCACAGTCAACCCACAGCTCTGAAGTGCTTTAACCGCAGCTTCGGTACCAAAGCCAGGACCACGAATTATTACAGAGACAACCTTCATACCAAATCTCTCCATTGCCTTCTTCGCAGCAGCCTCCGCAGCCTTACCTGCAGCATAAGGTGTGGATTTTCTCGAACCTGAAAAACCACATGCACCCACAGAAGTTTGACATAGCGTATTACCATGAACATCAGTTACATTTACAAAAGTATTATTAAAAGTTGCACGAATATGAACAACACCAGTAATAAACTCTTTTGTACTCTTACCAACCGTTTTGACTTTTTTCATTAAAACTCACAATAATAATAAATTTTATTTTTTCCCAGCAATAGGCAACCGAGATCTACCTTTACGAGTCTTAGCATTAGTATGAGTCCTTTGCCCTCTCACAGGTAAACCTTTTCTATGTCTCACTCCTCTATAGCATCCCATTTCCACTAAAGATTTTATGTTCATAGCCACTTCTTTTCTGAGCTCACCTTCTATAACATAATTTTGTCTAATGAAACTGCTGATCTTTTCTATATCTTCATCTCGTAATTCTGAAACACGTTTGCGCTTATCAACTTCGCAAGCGTGACAAATTACATTCGCAGTAGCAATACCTATACCATATATATAAGTTAATGCAAAAGGAACACATTTCCTCACTGGAATATTTATGCCTGCAATACGTGCCACTGGTACCTCGATACTTTATTAATAACAACTCTTAATTTATACCATAAAACAACTCAGAGTCAAACCAAATTACAAGAAATTTTACTTTCAATCTCTTGCGTTACCTCATCAACACTCAAATTAGCGTCAATTGTTAATAATTTGCCTTTATAATACTCGCGTAAACCTTTCATTTGAAGGTGATATTCACTTATTCTCTTATTAATTGCAGACATATCAGCATCATCAATTCTTTTCTCTAACTTCGTACTTTTACACTTAGCACAAGTAGTACTCTTAAAAGAAGATATACTATATATACTTTTACAGTCCAAACACGCAAGACGATTTTTTAATCTATCGATTGCAATATTATCGTCAAGCTGCAGCTCAATTACAATATCAACATCTGTACTATATTTCTCCTGCAAAATTTGAGTCAAGAAATGAGCTTGGTTTAAATTTCTCGGAAACCCGTCTAACAAGCAATTACCATCCATTGATGCAAGCTGGTCACGCAATAATCCACATATAATTTCATCTTGAATTAAATTACCAGATTCTACGGTACCCTTTATTTTTTCACCTAACTCACTACTGCTAGATATAATATTCCTTAATAAATCCCCTACTGAAATTAATTTTAAATTATATTTTGCTATTAACAAGCTTGACTGAGTACCTTTACCAGAACCTGGAGGACCAAAAATCGTAATGATCATCTTACTTTCCTCGTTTTAGACTCATATTTCTTTATCCAGCTGTCGTACCTATTCGAAAAAATATAAGATTGTATTTGCACAATAGTATCAGTAATAACGTTCACTATAATCAGCAAGCTCGTTCCACCAAAAATAAATGGTATATCATAATAATATCTCATAACTTCAGGTACGGTACATATAACTACCAAATACGCAGAGCCAATGAATGTCAACTTAAAAACTATATCTTGAAGGTAATCAGAAGTATGTTTCCCAGGCCTTCTACCAGGTATAAAACCACCATTTTTTTTAAGAAAATCTGCGTTTTCCTCTGGATTAAATATAAAATTGGTATAGAAAAAATTAAAAAATACTATCAGCACCAAATAGGCTACAATATATACTACTTTATTTGCCATAAAGTAATTCAAAATAAAATCGGAAAAAGCGTGCCCCTTATAGAAATTTGCAATTGAAATAGGTGTCAATAAAATTGCATTAGCAAAAATGGTTGGTACTACACCAGATAAATTAATCTTCAATGGAATATAAGTAAAATCGTCATTATGTAATCTTTTAAATTGCTTTTTAGGATGTTGAACAATAACCTTTCTATAAGAAGACTCTACAAAAATGACTAAGAGTAGCAGTAAAAAAAACAATATCAAAACAAAAAGGATAATAAATAACGATACGCTACCGTTTTTATTTAACGTTAACAAAGATGACAAAGCGCTGTGTAACTCTGATATTATGCCCGTGAAAATGATTAATGAGATACCATTGCCTATACCGCTAGCGCTGATTCGTTCACCAAGCCATATTAAAAGCATAGTTCCACCTAAAAGGCTAAAAACACCTATTGTACGAAACATAACACCAGGTTCGATTACAACCAATACCCCTTCCCTATTCATCCCTTCCAATCCAACCAAAATTGGAATTGATTGAAATACACAAATTACTATGGTCAGGTAGCGTATATAAGAATTCATCTTTCTACGGCCTGACTCTCCATCATTCTTAACTTCCTTCATTCCTTTAATCGCAGAAGAAAGCAACTGAATAATGATAGAAGCCATTATATATGGCATAACGTTCAATGCTAGAATTGTCATTCTAGCCAATGCACCACCAGAAAATAAATTAAATACTCCAAAAACGCCTGAGCCCTCTTTGGGAAATATATCATTAATTACATCAAGATTAATTCCAGGGATAGGCACATAAGTACCCAAGCGATAGCAAATTAAAGCTATTAGCGTAAAAAATATACGTTTTAATAAATCGCCTTTATATAACAACGTAGGATCCAAGCTATTAAATGCGGATTTATTGCCCATGATTTACGATAGTATTTCCACACTACCACCAACTGAAGCTACAGATTTTTTTGCAGCTTCTGACGCAAAATCAACATGAAACACAAATTTTTCGCTCAACTTACCTTTATTAAGAAGTTTAATTTTATTCTTAATAGACTTTATAAAACCTAATTTATACAGCCTCTCCTTATCTATAACAGAGTCTTTCACTATTTTTTTAGCTTCCATTAAGCGCTGTATATCGCCAACATTAATTATAGAGTATATGTTCCTACGTATAGGCTTAAAACCTCTTTTAGGCAAACGAGTATATATAGACTGTTGTCCACCCTCAAAACCATTTATGGAAACTCCACTTCTAGCCTTTTGCCCTTTATGCCCTCTACCGGATGTTTTACCTTTACCACAACCGATACCTCTACCCAGCAACTTAGGCTTCTTTTTCTTAGATAATTTAGTAAATATAGAGTTTAATTTTACAGCATTATTCATACTTTACCTGTTTCCAACTATCTCGCTAATCTTTTTGCCTCTTTTGCTTGCCACCTGACGAGGAGACAACATACTATCAAAAGCCTTAAACACCGCACATATAACGTTATGAGGATTATTTGATCTAGTAGATTTAGCTACCACATCCTTTATACCTAACACCTCAAAAACTGACCTAACCGCTCCACCAGCAATAATACCTGTTCCGGCTCTTGCGGTTCTTAAAACTATCTCACCAGAACAAAATTTAGCTTTAATATCATGATGCAAAGTTCTACCTTCACGCAAGTACACTCTAATCATCGATTTCTTTGCAGCATTTACAGCTTTGACTCTTGCTTCAGCAACTTCTGCGTGCTTACCTATTCCACATCCTACCCTACCCTTCTCATCGCCAACAACAACCAAAATTGAAAATGAAAATCTTCTACCACCTTTGGTAACCGTTGTTACTCTTCGTACCGAAACTAAAAGCTCTGATAAATCATTATTATTTTGTAAATTCTTTATAGCCATATTCAAACCCTTCTAAAATTCAAATCCAGAACTTCTTAAAGCCTCAGCAAATTGAGAAACTAATCCTGTATATTTATACGCTCCACGATCAAACACTAGCTCTTGTTCTAATTTCAGACCAGATAAGCGCTCAATCATTAAAGAAGAAACCTGTTTTATAGTTTCAGCGTTGACTTTCCCTTTACATACATCCTTAATTTTAGCATCCAAAGTAGAAGCTGAAGTGAGAGTTACTCCTTTTACATCATTAATTAACTGGACATAAAAATGCCTATTAGATTTAAATATGGATATACGCAAACGTTCAGCGCTCTTGTCAAGCTTCGCTCTATTACGCAACTTCCTTTTTTCAGCATTACTTAAAAAATTATATAACCTTCTCATCTTAATTACTTCTTTTTACTTACAACTTTACGCAACATAAATTTACCCTTTATTACAACACCCTTACCTTTATAAGGATCATATTTTCTAATTTTGCATATATCAGACGCCACCATATAGACCTTCTGCTTATCCATACCACTAACTACTAAGTGAGTTGGCTTTATACACTTAATCTCAACATCTTTAGGCACTTTATATTTAACATTATGGCTATAACCAAGATACAAAGTCAAATACTTACCATCACACTCTGCCTTATATCCAACACCGTTAATCTCAAGATTAACAGAAAAACCATCAATCATGCCGTTAATGATATTATTAATATTACTCCTATAAGTGCCCCACATAGGCTTTATTTCATCATAATCATCTTTATCTTGATCAACAGAAAGCAATAGCTGATTATCAACAATCCGGCACACAACATCACTGATTAAGCTAACTTCTTTTTCAGCCTTAGCGCTCTTTATTAACACACTACCATTATTATATTCAACTGAAACACCAGCAGGAATATTGATAGGAGCAGCACCT
The DNA here is from genome assembly GCF_048537595.1 of Wolbachia endosymbiont of Rhagoletis indifferens. Lineage (NCBI taxonomy): Bacteria > Pseudomonadati > Pseudomonadota > Alphaproteobacteria > Rickettsiales > Anaplasmataceae > Wolbachia > Wolbachia endosymbiont of Rhagoletis indifferens. Next base: position 424,192 of record NZ_CP175923.1, read on the forward strand.
ATACGAGACATGAATTTCTCCTATTATTTAAAACACACGACACAAAACTTCTCCACCAACCTTTAACTTATGTGCATTATAATCAGTCATCACTCCTTTGGGTGTCGATATAATAAAAACACCAAGACCATTATATGCTTTAGAAATGTCCTTATACTTAGAATAACGACGACAACCAGGCTTTGACACCCTAACTATGTCACTAATTACAGGTGACTTCTCATAATACTTCAATTTTACAATGAAAGAAGGTAAATTATCTACAACTTGCTTTTCATAATCAAGGATATACCCTTCATCTTTTAAAATCTTCAGTATAGAAGAATTCACTTTAGAAAACAACACTCTTGTTGTTCTATGCATTGCTAATTGAGCATTACGTATCCTTGTTAAAAAATCACCAATACTATCAGATAACGCCACAATATACTCCTTATATTATATTCACCAACTAGACTTTGTAACTCCTGGAACTTGCCCAAAAGAACATAAATCACGCAAAACAATTCTACATAAACCAAATTTTCTATATACTCCTCTTGGTCTCCCAGTTAAAGCACACCTATTTCTAATTTTGGTTTTAGAAGAATTTCTAGGCAATTTTTTAATTAATTTATTTTGAGCTGTAAACCTTTCTACAATAGACAAATTCTTATCATTTATTATAGATTTCAATTTTTCTCTTTTTTCTTTATATTGATCGCACAGCTTTATTCTGCGAAGATTTCTTTCTATCATAGATTTTTTTGCCATATATTTCTCCTCTCAATTAATCAAAAAAAGGAAATTTAAGAGCCAGTAATAATTCCTTTGCTTCCTTATCACTAACTGCACTTGTTATAATATTAATATCCATACCTCTAATTTTACTTATTTTATCATAGTCTATTTCTAAAAACGAGATATGTTCCTTTATACCAAAGGAAAAATTACCATTACCGTCAAATTGCTTCACACTAAATCCTCTAAAATCTTTTTCCCTTGGCAAAGCAATATATATCAATCTTTCTAAAAACTCATACATTTTATCTCTACGCAAAGTTACTTTGCAACCTACTGTAGCACCTTTTCTGATCTTGAAGCCAGAAATAGATTTTTTTGCAAAAGTTGATAAAGGCTTCTGCCCAGCAATCAAATATAGGCTATCAAGTGGTTCATTTATTGCTTTACTATCTGTAGCAGCATCTCCAACGCCCATATTGATACACACCTTGACAAGTTTAGGCACTTGCATTATATTGCCGTAATTAAACTTATCCTTTAAGGACTTTACTATGCTATCTTTATACAATTCTTTAAACATATCAACCTAATCTATCACTTCTCCAGAAACTTTTGCAAAACGCACTTTTCTACCGTCTATAACCTTAAACCCCACTCTAGTTGGAGTTTTATATTTAGGGTCCAATGTTGCAACGTTGGATATATCAATAGCTGACTCTTTATTTAATATACCACCACTACTACCAGCTTTTGGTTTAGTGTGTCTCTTATGTACATTTACCCCAGAAACAATTACCTTTCTTTTAGCATCACATGCCACAACTTTAATCACTTTACCAATTTTTCCCTTATCTCTACCAGTTAAAACTATAACGTCGTCACCACTTTTTATTTTAGCACTCATTATAAAACCTCAACAGCTAATGACATTATCTTCATAAAAGAACCAGATGATAACTTTTTTACCGGACCAAATACCCGAGTGCCAAGTGGTTCACCTTGATCGTTAATCAAAACTACAGCATTGCTAGAAAAACGAATTACAGAACCATCAGATTTTCTAATAGGGCTTTTCACCCTCACCACAACTGCTCTATATACTTTTCCCTTCTCAACCTTCCCTCTTGGAGTAATAGATTTAGTAGATACAATAACTGTGTCACCTATAGATGCAGACTTTCTACCACCCAATAAACCAATACAAAGCACTGCACGCGCACCAGAATTATCAGCTACTTCCAACAATGTATTTTTTTGAATCATATAAATATCCTATTCAATGTGAGCTATTAACAACAACCCATTTTTTAGTAATAGAAATAGGCTTGTGTTCTTGTATTAAAACCTTGTCCCCTTCTTTACAACTATTATTCTCATCATGTGCTGTATACTTCTTGTATTTTTTTATAACCTTTTTATACAGCTCATCCTTATACACTTGTAATACCGAAACCTTTACAGTTTTATCACATTTAGTCTTAATTACAGTACCACAAAAAACCTTCTTAGGCATTCTTTTCCTCTCCTTTTCTTTCATTTAATGCAGTTAGAATACGAGCTATGCTCTTTTTTATCAAACCAAAACGCGAAATATTGTTGCACTGGCCTAACTTTTTTTGAAAAACCAAATTAACAAACTCTTTTCTCAAATTTACAAGAATTTCATGCAATTCTTGTGAGGATTTTGACCTAATGTCAGCTATATCCATTGCAACTCCATTTAATTATGATTAGATACAAATTTACACTTCATAGGAAGCTTAGCGGTTGCCTTTTCAAGCGCCAATTTTGCTAAATGCATGGGAACATCACTGCTAATTTCAAACAACATTCTACCGGGCTTAGCTTTAAATACCCAAAATTCAACACTACCTTTCCCTTTACCCATACGCACATCTGCCGGCTTTTTACTAACAGGGGTATCAGGAAAAATTCTTATCCACACTTTACCAGAGCGTTTTAATGTTCTAGATATTACACGCCTTGCAGTTTCAATATGCTTAGACTGAACCCTACCAGCTTCCATAGCCTTTAGACCATAATCTCCAAAAGATAGCGTACTACCACCTTTCGTGTTACCCTTAATTCGTCCTTTAAATACTTTTTTATATTTACTTTTTTTGGGAACAAACATTTCAATATACCTAATTAGTTACCAATATAAACCCAGACCTTAACTCCTATGATGCCATATATAGTTTTTGCTTCACAAAAAGCATAATCTATATTAGCACGTAAAGTATGCAAAGGCAAACGACCTTCTTTATACCATTCAGTACGAGCTATCTCAGCTCCGCCAAGGCGCCCAGAACAACTTACTTTAATACCTCTAGCACCCATCCTCAAACAACTTTGAATAGCTTTTTTCATCGCTCTTCTAAATGAAACCCTTTTTTCTAACTGTTGTGCAATGCTGCTTGATATTAAAACTGCATCTATTTCAGACCTTTTAACCCCTACTACATTCACTTCTACATTATTTTTTACTTTTTCAGCTATTTTTTGCTTTATCTTCTCAATATCTGAGCCTTTCTTACCTATTATCACTCCAGGTCTAGAAGAATGTATTATTACAGACACCAAATCGATCGTACGCTCTATAATTACTTTAGAAACACCAGCATGCTTAAAAGATTCATTTATATAACTGCGAATAGATAAATCTTGATGCAACCCTTGTTTATAACCCTTCTCAGCATACCAAATAGATGACCAAGTATTAATTATTTTTAACCTAAATCCTTTAGGATTAACGTTTCCCATACTTTTGCACTTTCCTTATTAATTTTCTATTTTTATGAATCATATAATTTCCCCCAATTTTACAGTTATATTACTATAACGTTTACTAACTCTATTAGCTCTACCCATAGCTTTTGGACATACCCTACGCAAAGTAAGAGACTTACCTATTAAAATTTCTTTTATATATAAATTATCGATATCCAATCCATAATTATATTGAGCATTAGCAATCGCAGAATTTAATACCTTCCTTATAAGACCCGCAGCTTTCTTTTCACAAAATCTTAATTGCACAGTGGCAAAAGAAACTTTTTTATTACGTACTAAACCAGCAACCAAATTCAATTTACGAGGAGTTGATTTTAAAACCCTAGAACCAGCTTTAACTATTACATCTCTGTTTTTCATATCAATTACCTTCTTGTCGCCTTTTTATCACCACTATGCCCAGTAAATTTACGAGTGGGCGAAAATTCACCAAATTTATGACCTATCATATTCTGATCATTAACATTAACAGGAATGTAATCCTTACCATTATAAACAGCAAACTTTAAACCTAAACAATTAGGAAGAATTACAGAAGCCCTGGAATGAACTTTTATAGCCATGTTAACAAACCCCTTGTTTAAAGCATTATTCACCGACTTTAATATAGAAGGATGACAAAAAGGAGGCTTCCACGCAGATCTACTCATAAACTAACCTTTCAATTGTTTTATATACTTATCACTAGATTTATTTTTCCTCCGAGTTTTCTTTCCTTTTGTTGCAACACCCCAAGGAGTAACAGGATGACGACCACCAGAGGTTTTTCCTTCCCCACCTCCATGAGGATGGTCAACCGGATTCATCGCAACCCCACGCACAGTAGGTCTAATTCCAAGCCACCTACTTCTTCCAGCTTTACCCAGCTTTCTATTCTTATGGTCAGGGTTAGATACTACACCAATAGTAGCCTTGCAAGAAGATAAAATCAACCTAATTTGACCAGACCTGAGTCGTAATAAAACATATTGGCCATCACGACCAACGATTTGCGCATAACAACCAGCAGCTCTAGCAATCGCAGCACCATTACCTGGTTTCAGCTCAACATTATGAACGAAAGAACCAACAGGTATATACTTGAGTAGCAAACAATTCCCTGGTAAAATATCAGCATCATTTCCAGCTGTAACAACATCACCAGGCTTCATACCTTGAGGAGCTAATATATAAGACTTAATATCATCTTCCTTATATGATATTAACGCTAAAAACCCACTTCTATTTGGATCATACTCTATTTTTTCAACTATACCCTGACCACTTCTATTACGCTTAAAATCTATAACTCTATACTTCTTTTTGTGACCACCACCCCTATGACGAGTTGTAATTCTACCATAATTATTTCTTCCACCACTGGACTTTTTACCGGATGTAAGAGACTTTTCTGGCTCATCTTTTGATAAACCAACTTTACTTACTAACACAGTCCCACGAGAAGACGGAGTAACAGGATTAAAAAATTTCATACCCATATTAAACGCTCATTATATCTAATTTTTGACCATCTATCAAAGAAAAATAAACTTTCTTTTTCTGTTTTTCACAACCAATCACACCCCTGAAACGCCTATATTTAGGCTTAATTCTAACAACATTTATAGAAGAAATTTTAACATCAAATAGAGACTCTATTGCCAACTTTATTTGACGCTTATTTACATTTACAAAAACATACAAAGAATATTTATTAAACTTCTCCCTCAAAAAAGAGGCCTTTTCTGTAATTATAGGAGATTTTATTATATCATTATATTTGATCATAACAATCTACCTTCAAGATGCTTTAAAGTATCCTTTGTCAACATCACGCATTCGTGATTCAATATATCAAAGACATTTAACCCAATAGGTTTGATTAAGTCTACATAATGCAAGTTTCTAACAGCACGCAACAAATCATCTCCATAATCACCAACTATCAAAAAGGAAGAAAATTTAAAATTTTTAATACATTTACACATTTCAGACGTTTTCTTCACATCAATATTTAAATTATCCAGAATAATCACTTGATTATTTAAATACTTTAGAGATAAAGCAATTTTTAAACCAAATTTGCGTACCTTCTTATTAAGAGAATAACTATGACTCCTCACAACAGGGCCGAAAATAATCCCACCACCTCTAAATTGAGGAGATCGCAAGCTCCCTTGTCTTGCCCTACCGGTACGTTTTTGACCATAAGGTTTAGCTGTTGTACCAGAGACATCACTGATACCTTTTGTTTTATGAGTACCAGCTCTTCTCTTCGCTAATTGCCATCTCACTATATCATGCAAAATACTCAATTTTTGCTTAGCAGAAAATATCAAAGGATTGAGCTGAGCAGTACCTACATTATTATTAGATAGATTAACTAAATTACATTCCATAACTAACTTACCAAATTACTAGCATCATCATTTACATCTAACAGTAGACCTATCGGAAAAGGAACATCTTTATGTAAAGATTTTTTAACTGCATCTCTTACAAAAACATAGGAATTTTTAAACCCAGGAACATTATTACCCTTCACAGCAATTATACTATTTTCATGATCAATGGATAATATCTTCATATTTTGTGCAGTTATTCTGCTGTTACCTAAATGACCAGCCATTTTCTTTCCTTTAAATACTCTACCAGGATCCTGACATTGACCAGTAGAACCTTGTGATCTGTGAGCAATAGAAACACCATGAGATGCCCTAAGCCCACTGAAGTTATGCCGCTTCATCACACCAGCAAATCCTTTACCTATAGAATAACCCGTAATATCAAGATATTGACCAACCACAAAATGATTGATTCCCACTTTTTTACCACATTCTATTCCCGACAGGTCATTTAATCTACTTTCGTATAACTTACATTTATTATTTATACCCTTTTTCTTTAAATATTCCAACTGAGGTTTTGCTATATTTTTAAAATCTCCTGTGCCTAAAATGACTGAATTATAGCCACATTTATCTTGTCCTTTTATATCAATAATATAAGTTTCGCTGAGATGCAATAAAGTTACAGCCATGCGACTATTGTCAGAATACATAGCAGTATGACCAATATTCATCATTAGTAAACCAATTCTCCTCAGCGAATTTATTCTCTTCATTTCCTTCTCCTAAACCTTAACTTCCTTGACTTTTAAATCCACTTCTACGCCAGCAGAAAAAGATAAACCTGTAAGCATCTGCATCATAGTAGGAGTAAGATCATGTAAAACAATCAAACGCCTAGAAGTTCTTATTTCAAACTGTTCACGAGATTTTTTATCAACATGAGGAGATCTATTAACAATAAATTTAGAATCTTTTCTTGGCAACGCAATCGGACCAGATAATTTTGCACTGGACCGCTTTAATTCATCAACAAATTTTCGAACACACTCCTCCAATAAAGAACAATCGAAAGCCTTAATGTTAATATATATATCTTGCTTCATCTTAGTTACTACACTCACTCCAAAATCTCAGAAACAACACCAGAACCAACAGTTCTACCGCCTTCTCTTATCGCAAAACGCAATCCCTTATCCATTGCTATCGGTACTTGCAATTCTACTTCTACACTCACATTATCTCCTGGCATTACCATCTCCTTCCCATCTAGCAATTTTATGCTCCCAGTTACATCCGTTGTCCTTAAATAAAACTGTGGCTGGTAATTCGCAAAAAATGGTGTATGCCTTCCTCCTTCCTCTTTCTTTAATATATAAACCTCCGCCTTAAACTTTCTATGCGGCGTTATCGTCCCCGGTTTTGCTAATACTTGCCCTCTCTCCACTTCTTCTCTTTTTGTTCCTCTTAACAATATTCCTACATTGAGTCCTGCACTTCCCTTATCCAGCAACTTCTTAAACATTTCTACACCTGTGCATATCGTCTTTTGCGTCTCCTTCAGACCTATTATCTCTATCTCTTCTCCCGTCTTTATCTCTCCCTTCTCTATTCTTCCTGTTACCACCGTCCCTCGCCCCGATATCGAAAATACATCTTCGATTGGCAATAAAAATGGTAAATCCACAGGCCTTGGTGGAACCGCCACATATTCATCTAACTTTTCCATCAATTTGTCTATTGATTTCTTTCCATATTCGCCGCTGTCATCCTCCAGCGCCTTGAGTGCTGACCCAACTACCACAGGCACTTCATCCCCTGGAAATCCGTATTTACTCAGCAATTCCCTCACTTCCATTTCTACTAAATCTATCATATCAGCATCAGCAATATCAGCTTTATTTATATACACCACGATATATCCAACACCCACCTGCTTCGCCAGCAATATATGCTCTCTCGTTTGTGGCATTGGCCCATCAACTCCCGACACTACCAATATCGCTGCATCCATCTGTGCTGCACCTACTATCATATTCTTTACATAGTCAGCATGTCCAGGACAATCAACGTGTGCATAATGCCTTTTTTCCGTCTGATACTCAACATGCGCTGTTGCTATCGTTATCCCCCTCTTCCTTTCTTCTGGCGCTTTATCTATCTGATCGTACGCTACAAAATTTCCATAATGCTTTGTTATCGCCGCTGTTAACGTTGTCTTCCCATGATCCACATGTCCTATTGTTCCCACATTTACATGCGGCTTTCCAAATGCTTCCACTACTGCTGTCATAATTTAAACTTTTCTACCTAAAATACAAATACATCAATAAATAATATGTTGATTTTATAAAAATACAACAAAAAAAAGAGCGGATAGTGGGAATCGAACCCACGTCACTAGCTTGGAAGGCTAGAGCTCTACCATTGAGCTATACCCGCACAATGGAGGAGGTAGGATTCGAACCTACGTACGCAATGCGGACAGATTTACAGTCTGTTACCTTTAACCACTCGGTCACTCCTCCACAAAAATTTGTTAAGAGAACGCTATTTTAGTACCTTAACTCAAGCTTTTATTGTATTTAATACTAAACACCTAAAATTAAAAAATCAAGCAATAAAACCCACCCTGATTAAAATCATGCAGATTTCATTTTATACAACACAATATTGCCAATAAAACGTCTAAACAAATAATGCGAATCATGCGTACCTGGCGCTTCTTCTGGATGGTATTGCACAGAAAAGACTAGGTAATCCTTCATCATTATTCCCTCTACACTATTATCAAATAGAGAAATGTGAGTAATTTCAACATTACTTGGAAGAGAAGCTGAATCAACAACGAAACCATGATTTTGGCTAGTGATCTCAACTTTTCCACTACTTACATCATAAACTGGATGGTTACTCCCTCGGTGACCAATATCCATCTTGATGGTCTTTGCCCCCAAAGTAATCGCAAGTAATTGATGGCCCATGCATATGCCAAAAATTGGTATTTTAGATTTTATAATAATGTCTATTTCTGAAACTACACTTTCTCCTATTTCTTGCGGATCACCAGGACCATTTGAAAGCACTATACCATCTGGATTCATACTCAACACTTTTTGAGCAAAACCTGTGCTTGGTCTGATTAATTCAACTGTACAACCAAGTTCTATTAAGCGTGAAACTATACTGATTTTTACGCCAAAATCAACGATTACAACCCTATATTTTGCATTAAGGTCACTTTTAAAATTACTATGCAAGCTAACTTTATTGGTTATTTCCATCCCATTTACAGGTTTGTATTTCTTCAATTCATCCAACACATACGTCTCGCTTGACGGGCATATCATTCCATTTTGAGATCCATGTTCTCTCAAATGTCTCGTTAAAGCTCTAGTATCAACTCCTGATATCCCAATCACGTTATTTTTCTCTAACCAATCATTTAAACTGATATATGAAGAAGGGTGGGACATAGAAGAAAGTTCACGCATAACCACACCACTTGCAAAAATTTTCTTTCCTTCATTATCTTTATGGTTTATTCCAATGTTACCAATATGAGGAAAAGTGAACGTTATAATTTGATCAGCAAAAGAAGGATCAGTTATAGTATGCTGATAACCGGTCATACCAGTGGTAAAACAGACCTCACCTATGCACTTGCCTTTTTTACCTACTGATTTTCCCCAAAAGCACTTGCCATCTTGTAAAATTAAAACTGCGTCCTGCACTTCATTATCTATTTAACTGATTCAAAATAGTATACAAGAATTTTAAATAATACGTAACTCTTTCTAAAATTCCAAATTTAACCACGAGGCGGCGAAGAACAATATGAAAAAAATTTTTAACGCGCCCTTTCATAAAATATGTTGACTATCTCCGTATTTTATATTAGGTATACTCCGGCAGTTATGAAATGGAGGTTTATTATGTCAAATGAAATCCAACCTAAAAATAAGTTACTAATTGTAGGAGCTGGCTTACTATTCTTTGCAATGGTGTTCCCATCATTTTTTCTCTTAGCAAAAATAGCCATAGGATTAGCTATGATCGCAATTGCAACAATCGTGGTAAAAATTTTCTCAAAAACAATATCAAACGTTCTTGAAAAAGAAAAAGTAGATCAGAATCAGGCAGCACAACAAACAACACAAAGTAAAATTATAAACCTAGCTATTGGATTAACATTTATATTTGCAGGAGGATTATCAATGCTCATTATAGCAAAAACTGGCTTAATTGCAGCATGTGCAGCTATAACTGCTTTAGCTCTACACGAATATGTTAAAAATGAAGAAATAGGAAAAAAGATAAATGATAAATTCGATAAGGTAGCTGACGATACAATCAATTTTATTGTTAGCAGTGTTGAAAAACTTATTCCAACAAAGCCGCCAGGCATAACAGCCTAAACTGTCTCCGTTCAGCAGAGTGGTTTAAGAAACAATAGATAAGAGGTTTTGAAAAGGGTTCAGCCTTCTTTTTATGTCCATCTTGAGGAACTTCTTGTACAATTAGTTTCTCTTGAGAAAATGAATCTAACATTTTAACACTCCCTTTAACTCTTACATAATATATTGAAAAATAATTAACCTAACTTTTGTATAACTTGCAGCTTTATCAGCTTGTTAGGTAGAATTATTAAAGAACTAGTTGAACAGAAGTTATCAACTCCATCCACAAGTTCTCCGTTTGTTACTCCAGTTGCAATGAACACTGATTCACCTCTTGCCATATCTTTTATGGTGTAGATTTTTTCTGGATCGTGAATGTTCAAATTTTTTGCTCTTTCTCTTAACTGATCCGTGTCAAATATTAACCTTCCCTCCATCTGTCCGCCGATTGAGCTTAGCGCTGCAGCCGCAAGCACCCCTTCTGGTGCTCCTCCTATACCGATATACATATCGTGATTGCCATTTACTAGTGAAACTACGGCCGCAACATCACCATCATCTATTAGTTTAACTTTTGCTCCTAACTTCCTGATTTTCGATATTAATTCATCATGCCTTTCACGTTTAAGTACAGTTACCACGAGATCATTTACTTTGCATTTTTTTGCCTTGGCTAAATTGTCTAGATTCTTTTCAATGCTATTTTTTAGTGAGACTACACCCTCTGGAAGATTTTTTCCTACTGCTATCTTTTCCATATAAACATCAGGTGCATGTAAAAAATTACCTTTTTTCGTTGCAGCAAGAACGGACATTGCCCCCTGTTTGTAGTGAGCGCAAATTGTGGTACCCTCAAGTGGGTCAACAGCAATGTCGATTTCAGGACCATTTCCAGTGCCAACCTTCTCGCCAATATATAGCATCGGCGCTTCATCTCTCTCACCTTCACCAATTACGATAGTACCATTTATTTCCATAGAATTTAACACTGTTCGCATTGCATCAACTGCAACCTGATCAGCCTTTTTTTCATCGCCGAAGCCTGCTAGTTTATATGCAGCAAGCGCTGCAGCTTCGGTCACTTTCACTAATTTATAGGCTAAATCTTCCATCATTTGCTTTAAGAACCATAAATAAAGCATTCAATATATATCATGCTGCTTGAAACTGCAATATACCTTGACCCATTGCGAGAGAGTTGCTATAATAAACTAACATATAGTAATAGGTTTAGTTATGGTATATAGTAATGATGATATTAGAGAGTTGTATCGAAAGATAGCTACAATTGTAAAATATGATGATAAGGGAACTGCTAGTCTTAAAGACTTGCAAAAGGAACCAAAGTGGAAAGAAATTGATTTTCAAAGTAAGTGTGAAGGAGACAATTCATTAGGAGACTTACTTCTAAAACATGCAACCGAAAATAACAACCCACGCGTTAAGGATCTTTTTCTTAGAAATGGGTTCAAGCTTTCTCAACAAGAACAAATAGCTGCAGCGATAAATGAGGAAGAAGAGGTACCTAATGTAGAAGAAAATAAAGCAGACAGCAATGAAGTAGATTCTAGTGACTTCATAAACCCTGGTATGACTGCTGAAGTACTTTATGAGCAACTAATACAAGGGAGAGAAACAAATCCGGCAATTTTTGACTCGTTTGCAAATGCTGTAAGAGAGTCCAATATTACCGGCGATCGTAGCGTATTTCTAGATGTTGTAAAATTGTTTACAGATTTAGATGCTGTAATCCATCTTACAGATACTGCTTCCAGGACTATATTGGATATAGCTGCAATAACAAAACAAGCTGACGTTGTTAAGGTACTTTTGGATAGTGGCAAATTTAATGAAGAAGAAAAATTGCATGCCTTGAATTCTGCTATTGTTCAAGGTAATGTCCAAGAAGTTGGGGCATTTTTAGGTTATGTAAATGCTGAAAGCAGACAAGCAGCTTTAGAGTTGGCTATGAATAATACACAAGAAGAAATTACTCAGGTACTTTTAAACTTTATTACACCAGAAACACCCAATGCAGAAGAAAATATAGTACCAGCACCTCCTATAGTAACAGAAGCAAATGCTAACCAACCTGTGTCAAGTAGTGTTAATGGCCAATCAAATCATAATAACAAAAATAAAACGCCTGTAATACCAGAGGAAACAAATACTAAGCAAACTGCCACACCAAATAATGATAATAAAGCTAACGGCTTTGTAGATGCTCAATTTTCTATGCCAAATGAAAAAGAAACTAAATATAAGGAAAATTTTTACACCTCATTGACAAAAGATGTTGTTGGAGTTGTTATTACAGGATTATTCATTACTGCTGCTGTGATGGTTCCATTTGTAGCTGGTGCAGTGGTTTGCGGTATTGTAGCTGCTTTAGTTGCAATAGTTACCGGGTGGCATATAAAAAGTTCTACGTTACCAAGTTATAGAGAAATGGAAGAAAATAAAGTTGAACACGTGAGTTCAGGTATACAAAAGGTGTGATTTAAGAGAAATCTTTGCCAAGCAGGATGTCATCCGAGTAGCTGACACTGGGATCTATAGCTAGCACAGCCCTACGTCATACCGCCGCGGATAGATTCCGCTAACAAGTAGCGGAATGACGAGTTTCACACTTATCAAATTGTAGGTAAACCTAAATTACTTTAGCTATAATTTACCCAACAAACTTAGATTTTATGCTAAATTGTGCTGCCACCAACTTTGCAACCGGTACTCTATAGGGTGAGCATGAAACATAATCCACCCCTGATTCGATGAGAAACTCTATAGATCTTGGATCTGCTCCATGCTCTCCACATATACCCAGTTTTATTTCTTTTCGGGTTTTTTTGCCTCTTTCAATGGCTATCTTGATTAACTCCCCTACCCCTTCGATGTCCAGCACTTCAAACGGGTCGTTTTCGAATATGTTGCTTTCCTTATAAGAATCGAGGAAATTAACTGAATCATCTCTTGAAAGTCCCATGGTTGTTTGCGTTAAATCATTAGTGCCAAAACTAAAAAACTCTGCATGTTTTGCTAACTTATCAGCAATCAGTGCCGCTCGTGGCAGTTCTATCATAGTGCCGATTGAATAAGCCTTGTCTGATGTCATTCCAGCGCGTGACGCTGGAATCTGCATCTGGATCCCAGCTGAGATGACAGAGGATTCTTTCTTTGCTAGCTCGTATATCAGAACAAACTCTTTCTCACTCATGATAAAAGGAATCATGATTTCAGGCTCCACTTCTATCTTCTTTTCTTTCTTTAATTCACTTGCAGCACTAAGTATTGCCCTAATCTGCATGCTATATATTTCAGGATGAGAAATGGCAAGTCTACAACCTCGATGGCCAAGCATTGGGTTCTTTTCTGATAACTGTGCTATTTTATTTTTTACTGACTCAACTGACTTACTAAGTGATTTGGCGATTTTTTCTATAGTAGACTGATTATTGGGTAAAAATTCATGCAAAGGCGGATCAAGCAACCGTATAGTGACCTCCCTGCCCTCCATAATAGAAAATATTTCTTTGAAATCAGACTTTTGCATTCCTTCCAGTTTAATGAGCGCATCTGCCCTTTCATTTTCATCGTCAGCTATTATCAACTTTTGAATGAATTCGATTCTATCACTAGCGAAAAACATATGTTCTGTGCGACATAAGCCTATACCTTCTGCACCGAATTCTTTTGCAATTTTTGCATCTTTTGGAGTATCAGCGTTCGCTCTCACTTTGATCGTTTTGATTTCATCTATCCAGTTAATTATCGTTTTGAATTCTTGCGATAATTCAGGTAAAATTGTAGGGAGAATGCCAAGCATAACCTCCCCTGTTCCTCCGTTGATGGTAATTGGTTCACCTTTATTTACTTTTGTATCCCCTACAGAAAAGAAAGTTCCATCTTTATCGATATAAAGTCCACTCACACTGCAAATGCATGGCTTACCCATTCCACGGGTTACAACAGCAGCATGCGAGGTCATCCCTCCACGTGCTGTTACTATGCCACTTGCAGCATTCATTCCATTAATATCTTCAGGACTCGTTTCTGACCTTACTAAAATCACTTTTTTGCCCTGCTCTGCAGCTTTTTCAGCATCACTTGCACTAAACACTACATATCCGGAAGCAACCCCTGGAGAAGCCGGCAGTCCCTTCCCTATTACTTTCTGGTCACTCTTAACATCAAGAACTGGATGCAATAAATTGTCAAAAGTTTTTGGATCAATTCTCAATATTCCTTCTTCTTTTGTAATCGTTCCTTCGTTTACCATATCAACTATTATGCGAATAGCAGCTTCAGCCGTGCGCTTGCCAGACCTAGTCTGCAAAATCCATAACTTACCGTCCTGTACAGTAAATTCGATATCCTGCATGTCTTTATAATGCCTTTCAAGTTTTTCACATACCACGCATAATTCTCGGTAGACACTTGGCAGCAACTTCTCCATGGTGTTTTTTTGCTCTCCGTCAATTGGCATAGGAGTATAAACACCAGAAACCACATCCTCACCCTGAGCATTAACCAAAAACTCACCAAAAAGCTTTTTTTCTCCAGTTGAAGGGTTTCGTGTAAATATCACACCAGTTGCAGAATTATCATTTAAATTACCAAAAACCATTGCTTGCACGTTGACTGCTGTTCCAAGGTTTTCAGAAATATTATGTATTCTTCTATAGGAAACAGCCCTATCATTTTTCCAAGAGGCAAATACTGCATTAACTGAGTTTAACAATTGCTCTTCAACGTTCTGCGGAAAATGTTTTCCTGTTCTTTCATGTACTATCCTTTTGAAATTGCTAACAATTCTCTTTAAAACATCAACATCAAGATCAGCTAAGCTTTTTGCTCCACTCTTTTGCTGTTCATTATCAACAACATCTTGAAATAGGTGATGGTCAAGCTGTAGTACAACATTGGAGTACATCATAATGAAACGGCAGTAGCTATCATAAGCAAAACGTTCGCCACTTTTTTTTGCAAGCCCAACAACGGTTTCATCATTTAGACCAACATTTAAAATAGTATCAAGCATGCCCGGCATTGAGTTGACACTACCAGAGCGTATGGAAACTAATAAGGGGTTATTTAAATCCCCTAATTTACAACCGATGTCATTTTCGAGCATCGTCATGTAGTTTTTGATCTCGTTACGTAGGTCGTTAGACAATTCATTATCCTGACAGTAAGTCTGACAAACAGAGGTGGAAATTGTGAAACCAGGTGGAACAGGAATGCCAACATTGCACATTTCTGCTAAATTTGCTCCCTTCCCTCCCAGCAGATTTTTCATTTCTGCATTGCCTTCGCACTTGTTCTGGCTGAAGTAATGTATTAACTTTTCCCCCATCATTTTCTCCGGATTTTCACTGATAAACACATTGTACATATAGTTCCAATAAACCTGTGAGGACTTGAAACCTTAGGATAATAAATTTTACAAAATTTGGCAACAACGTTCCTTCTGGCAACATCAGTAAAGTTAACAAAAAAGATGACAAATTATTATCAATAAGAATATATAATATAAAGATACATTTAAAAATTTTTTTATGGCTCTTTATTTAAGAGATAGGGTCAATTTTTCTATGAGTAGCTACAATTTAAAGACCTTGCTTCATCAATGTAATGGAACAAAACCTTTTTAGTAAGTTCAAAACCTTCTAAAGTCTCTCCTTCGCATCTTGCTGTAATGCAGTTTTGCGTATTTGATACCCTAAGAAGCCACCAACCTTTATTATCGGTTACCTTAACACCATCAAGATCTGAAAATACAATATTTTGCTGCTCCAGTGTTTTCTTTATTGATTCAATTATTTGAAATTTTTTCTCATCTTTCACTATAATCTTTACTTCATGAGTGATATATAACTTCGGTAAATCCTCAATTACTTGAGATAGGCTTTGGTTTTTCTTAAGCAAAATGTCAACTGCTTTAACAGCAGAATATAGCCCATCATCAAAACCTAGCTCAGAAAAGAAGAAGTGCCCGCTTAATTCACCAGCAAACTTTGCCTCTTCCTCTACCATCTTCTTCTTAACTAGTGAGTGTCCAGTAGCGCAGGTAATAACTTGCCCTCCTAACTTACTAACAAAATCATGCACTTTCATACTCATTTTTACGTTGGCAATAACTTTGCTTTCTGGATATTCCTCCAACACTTCACGTGCAAAAATTATAAATAAATGGTCATTGGAAACAACGTTGCCTTTATTATCAATTAAGCGCACCCTATCGCTATCGCCATCTAGCGCAATGCCAAGATCACATCCATATTCCTTCACAATGTCAATTAATTGAGCGAGATTTTTTTCCTCTATGGGATCTGGATCATGCAGTGGAAATGCCCCATCTATAGAGTTATTGGTTACGATATGCGTATGACCAGGCAAGATCTTTTCAATATACCTTATAATTCCACTTGCTGGACTATTTCCACAATCCCAGGCTATTTTTAATTTCTGTGTAGCATTATTCTTCACTGCACCTTTTAATATGCGAATGTACTCACCATATATATTTATGTTAATTAAGCTTCCAATTCTTGTACTGTTTTTAATTGGACTGCTTATAATTTCCTTCATTTCTTGATCTGAGAAGACTTTTTTATTACTAAAAAATTTAAAGCCATTATATTCGCTGGGGTTATGAGAGGCAGTTATTATGATACCAAGATCCGCCTGCGTGATTTGTGTTGCAGCGTAGAGCATAGGTGAAGAGCATAGTCCAACGCGTATAACATTTGCACCGGATAAAGTTAAGCCCCTAATTAATTCTCTTTCTATACCTGGTGAATCTATTCTGCTGTCGTAGCCGACACAAACACTAGCTACGGTTTGGCCAAACTTTCTACCTATCTCGTACCCATCATTAATCTGCAAATCTTTGCCTACTATACCTCTAATATCGTATTTTCTTATAATGGTATTGTCCATACTGCACTGCTTAAGGAGTAACTACTATATAACATAATGGACAAGTGTTCAAATTTCTTCTTTATTTACCCACATAATTAGTTGATTTTTTAATTAAAATTGTTAGTATTATAGTATATTTTCTAAAAATGTAAAATTATGCCATGGGAGAACGAAAATGTATTTATAGCTGAGGGTCAAAGTTTAAATGTAGATGAACAGCAGAAAAAGGATATTTTAGATGTGATTGAATCTTGTAGCAGCTTTCAAGAGACTATAAAACAATTGGAGGAAAAAAATTTAATCTGGTATTTTATTGGCCCTTTACGCAAAGATGAGAACATTACAGGACAGATAAATTTAAAGTGGGAAAAGGAGTTCCAAAAATTTGAGCAATCAATAAATGAAACACATAGAGAATTTGAAGCATCTTTACCAAATCAAAATTTCTTAGTGTATTCAACAAAAGATAATGACTTCAAAATTAGATTTGAAAATGAAGAAAAACCAATAGAAATTAGCAATATTTTAAGGGCCAGCAGTGAAGGTAAGGTTTATAACATATCTTTGGGGGAAGGTAGTCAAATAACCGCAAGCAAGAAAAATGGCAATGAGAGGCACTATGATTTTACTGGTTCAAGCTCATGTGAAATGACCATTAATTGGCAGGCTAAGGATTCTGAAGGTAACAGCATAGACTGTAGCATGACCGTAAAATTGGATTCTGGTGGTATACAGAGTGTTATTGGTAAGCCAAAATTTGGTGATTTAAAGTTCACACCAGAGGAAACAAAAGATAAAATATTAAAATTAGTTGAGCAGAATAAAGAAGTTTTTATCAATGGAAAAACTCTGCATCAAGCTTTTACTAAGAGTGTGGACGATCAGCAAATACCTGAGAAAGAAACATTTACAAAAGATCCACATATATCACCACAGTCACCTACACCAAGCAGCAGTGGGTATTCCTCTCCTAGAACACCTTCTTCACGTAGAAGTTCTATATCCACTAGCAGTGAATTTAGTGATGAAGATGAAATATTTGAGGATGATATGTCTGGTGATGAAGAAGAGTATGAGCAAGAAGGATTAAAAGATAAAGTAGATGAAATTATAAACGAAATTGAGGAATTAAAGGAAGGAAAAGAAACATTTGCTCAATATTTTGCAGCGCAGGCAAAGCAGTTTGAGGATCTAAGATTAGAACGTGACTCCTTAAAATCCACACTTGCGGAATTTGAAGAGAGTTATAAAGAAAAGGAAGACATGTTACAAGAAGAGTTGAAGTCTGTTAAAGAGAGTCTAGAGCAACTACAGAACATATTACAGCAGGAAAAAGGTCAGGCAACTCAAACTGAAGTTGAATATGAAAGTAGAGGAACAAGCATGCAGCAGCAAGACCAAGGTATACAAGCTGTAAACAACAACTCAAGCAGAACAGCTAGTGGGTTAAGACAAGAAAACAAAAAATTGACTAGAGACAAACTAACTATATCTGAACAATTAAAACAAAAAATAAGAGAGATTGACGAGTTAAAGAAAAATTTAAAGCAATTACAAGAAGAAAATAAACAACTAAAACAAGAAGTTACTAAAAATGCAGGAGTTGATGCATCATCTTCAACAGACCAAAGAGAGGCTAAAGAAGCAGAAGCTATACCGCAAAACATTATGGATTGGCCTGTTCCAATTCCAGACGATAAACCGGAAGAGCAGAAAACTCCATTAGAGCCAATCAAGGTAAATACAGAATTATCAGATCCAAAATCAATCCCTGCTGAGGTTTCGGAAAAATCTCCTCCTCTTCCAAAAGGATGAGTTTTTGCTTCTATTGTTAACTATAGCTAAGACGTCATACCGCCGCAGCCACTAACGAGTAGCGGAATGACGGTTGTCAGCCAAGTGACCTTACCCAGAAAAAGTGGAGAGAAAGTTGAGAATGTTTTTTTATAAAAAGAATGATGAATCAAAAAGTTCAGGAATGCAATAGTTATAGCTCTTTTCATAGAAGTCCGGATGTGATAAGATAAGGATAGATGATGATAAGGAGGTTGAGTGCCAGCAGCATATAGTTATGACTTAAGGAAAAAAGCAATGGAAGCGCTAGACGAGGGAGAAAGCAGAGAAACAGTGGCAGCAAGATTTAAAATTGGACGAACTACTTTATGGGAGTGGCAGCAAAGAAGAAAAGAAACAGGAGACTTTCAATCAAAAAAACTTGGAAATGGAGGTTACAATCACAAAATTACCGACTGGGATGCCTTTGCTAAATTTGCTAGAGAAAACGGAGGAAAGACTCTGTCGGAAATGGCTAGACTTTGGGGCAACGTTAGTATCCAAACGATCCACCGAGCTCTCAGAAAAATTGGATTTACGCGCAAAAAAAGACATATGGATACAAGGAAAGGAACGAAGAAAAACGTGCTGAATTCTTAAAAATTATAGCAACAAAAGAACCAGAAAACTTAGTTTATATAGATGAGTCTGGCATTGATAACACAGAGGACTATCCATATCCAGAAAGGACAGCGGTTTTATGCCCTAAAATCTGGAAAGAAAACTCAACGAATCAGTATGGTTGCAGCCTTAAGTAGAAGAAAGATAGTGAACCTTTGAAGGCCACTGTAATATGGATGTTTTTAATGGATGGTTTGAGCAATTTTTGACACCGATCTTGGAACCTGGACAGACTGTCATTCTTGACAATGCTACTTTTCATAAGTCTGGTAAGATTATCGAGCTTGCTAGAGGAGTTGGTGCAGAAATTCTGTATCTGCCGCCGTATTCTCCAGATTTCAACAAAATTGAGCATCATTGGTTTGCTATAAAAAACAGAGCTAGGAAAAACATTCCTCTATTCAAATCTTTTCGTCATGCTGTTGATTCTGCTTTCCTATGATACGTTCGGACTATTATGAGATATGCTATAACTTTAAAATCATAGAAAATACTGTCGTAAAAGGAAGTTTTCTTGTTCGTGTGAAACTCAACACAATGGATTCTCTGAAAAGCTTTCGAGTATATTATATTTTTAATTTGTAGAATAAGATTTTTTCCTTTCTGCATGTTTCGTCTAAAAAGGACACATTTTAAACTTTTTTATAGAAACAACAGCGTTTTTTTTCACTCTTTAGATAATTTAATGCGAAAAAATTTAGAGAGAAATTTTACACACTATCGCTTATATTTTTCCTTAAGTTGACGCCATTGCGTGAACGGTTACGTTTTAACAGAGTAGCTTCTCAATGAAGAGATTCTGAGGAAAAGTGTATGAATATCTGCTTTAACAATAAAACGGGTTTGGTGTCATTCCAGTACTCCTCTCTTATAATTCACGTATTTAAGAATGACTTCTGCTAAACCTTTACTAATTCCATGTACGTTTTGAATTTCAGCCAGAGAAGCTTTGCTTATATTTTTCACTGAACCAAAATAAGACATCAACGCTTTTTTTCTTTTGTTGCCAATGCCGGGTATTTTGCTTAATTGTGAAACTATAAACTGTTTATCGCGTTTTTTTCTATGTGAAGTTATCGCAAAGCGGTGGGCTTCATTACGCAGCGATTGTAAGTAAAGCATGACTTTGCTGTCATTTACCAGACTGAATTCTTCCCTGCCCAGCATATAAAATCTTTCATTTCCTGCGTTACGATCAGGACCTTTTGCCATACAAGCAAAAGGAACGTTTATATTCAATACTTCCAGTACATTCTGTACTATGGAAACATGTCCTGGTCCACCATCAATCAGTAAAAAATCAGGTATTATGCCTTTTATATTGCCGGAGAAACGTCTGGTTAGCACTTCCCTCATCATTTTATAGTCATCGCCTGAAAATTTTTCCTTTATAGTAAATTTTCTGTACTCACTTTTTAAAAAACCCTCCTGCCCTGCAACAACCATTACACCAATTTGTTGGTTTCCAAATATATGGCTATTGTCATAAACCTCAATACGCTTTGGAATGTTTGGTAACAAGAAGATTTTGCTAAGCTCTTCAAGCTTTTCTAGGTTATTTCTATAATCGATAAGCTTCTGCTCTAAGCTATGCTGAGAGTTATCATAAACAAATTTCAATAAATCACGCTCTTTTTTATTCTTTGCATGCAGAACTTTTACTGGCTTTTGAGCAACCTTATATAGTGCTTGTTCTATAATTTCCTTATCCACAATAGAATCTGGAACGTAAATTTGTATTGGAGGTATGTTAGCTGAATTATAAAAATTGACCAAAAAGGTGGATAAAATTTCATCATTTGAGTGATCACCACAGTTCTCGGCAAAGTAAGGAGTGCTGCCGTAGTTGTCTTTATTTCTGAACGATAACACACTAATACATGCTAGATCCTCTTCACGTACAATACTGAAGAAATCTGCATCTTTTTCAAAAGAAAAATCCGTGTGCTGTATTTGAATTTGCTCAAGAAACTTTACCCGA
Organism: Wolbachia endosymbiont of Rhagoletis indifferens; assembly: GCF_048537595.1. Classification (NCBI taxonomy): domain Bacteria; kingdom Pseudomonadati; phylum Pseudomonadota; class Alphaproteobacteria; order Rickettsiales; family Anaplasmataceae; genus Wolbachia; species Wolbachia endosymbiont of Rhagoletis indifferens. The sequence continues at coordinate 445,791 of NZ_CP175923.1, forward strand.
TCTCTATATATAGCAGCAAGCTCATAGTTTTCTTCACTGCTGCACTTTCTCATTGTGAAAAGTAACTGTTCTTTCACTTCCTTATTTCTTCCAAGCAATGTATTTCGTGCCTGTTTTACTGATTGGCAGTAGTCGTCTTTTGTGATTTTGTTTATGCATGGTGCTGAGCAGCGCTTAATTTGATACTCAATACATGGTCTTTTTGTTGAGGAAAAGTATTGATCTGAACATACTCTCAAGAGAAAAGCTCTTTGCAATGATAATATAGTTTGCTTAACAGCAGCGGCAGATGTAAAGGGACCATAATAATGAAACTCATTCTTCTTAAATTTGCCTCTATATTTCGCTATTCTTGGATAATCGTGCTTGGAAATTGTTATATAAGGATAATATTTTCCATCCTTAAGCACAATATTATAAGGTGGCTTCAACGATTTTATTAACTGTGCTTCAAGAAGCAGTGCTTCGATTTCATTCTCAGTGATGAATATTTCAACCTTAATAACCTGTGAGAGCATAACTCTAATTCGTTCAGAAAGGTTTTCGAATTGAAGGTAGTCGGATAACCTCGACTTCAAGTTTTTTGCTTTACCAATGTATAAAATCTTATTCTTATCTCCAACCATCTTATACACGCCACAGGACTGTGGAGATAATTTTATCTGTTCTTTATATTGCTTGAACATTTATCCATTACTTGACTTGTATGAGGTTAAAATCTGCTACTAAATGAAAGATGAAAACTACATTTTTAAGCAAAGATAATCTATTTCTCCTTAGCTTATCAGAATCGCAGTTGATCTTTACACTATCCATAAATTTATTGATAAATGGAGTAAGGCAAGTAAGCTTATCAAGCGCTGCGTTTAAATCCCCACTTTTCATTGCTTGTTTAATGCTCTTATAAAAAAATGTAGCATAACTTGATAGTGCAACTTCTTCCTTTTCAATCAGAAGCCACGTATTGTAAAATATGCCATAAGCAGTGTCATCATTTTTCCTTACTTTGTTAACCATGTTGCTGACTCTTTTGTAAGTGCTTAGAATCTGTTCACCTTTTGGCGTACTAAGATAACAATCCAATATAACAGCTCGCTTTTCTGCTGTCAGCAGATCGTTCATATCAGTCCATGATATTGAATCTACAATACCTTGGCTTACACCTTTATTTCTTAAAATAACCTTGAATCTTTCTGTGCAGAACATGTACACTAGACTTGCAATGCATCTTCTAGTCTGTTTATGAGGATTGCTAGCTGATGTTGTGTCTTTAGTAAACGCAAGTCTTGAATATAAAGATACTGACTTATCTATCAGTAGTCTGAGAGGGTTGCTAGCTGGTGTTGTGTCTTTAGTAAATGTGAGTTTCGAATATAAAGATACTGACTTGTCTATCAATAGCCTGATTGGAACATGCAAATTATTTTCAAGTATTATTCTAATTATGCCAATTGCCATTCTCCGCAAACCAAACTGATCATATGAACCTGAGATCTTTTCTCCTGCTGCAACTAAACCAACTAAACTATCTACTTTATCAGCAATAGCCACAGCAATCGCAGTGGGAGATTTAGGGCATTCTTGCTCCGATCTGATTGGCTTATAGTGTTCAGTTATAGCTTCCACTATTTCTTTATCTTCGTGAAAATAAGAAGCGTAATATCCACCCATTGCTCCTTGCAGTTCTGGAAACTCTCTTACTATTGATGTTGCAAGATCTGCCTTTGCTAAATATGCGGCACGCTCAACCTTAATTAATGAAGCATGCGGAATAAATGTAGCTATATATCTTGATAGAGCTATAATGCGCTTCACCTTTTCCCCCACGCTGCCAAGTGAAGCATGAAATAATATCGAACCTAATTTTTTGACGTAATAATCTAGATTTTCCTTTTTATCTTGAGATATTAAAAATTGGGCATCAGCAAGACGTGCTTCTAATATTCTTTCGTGCCCTTTAACAACTTCACCATTGTTGACGTTGACAACAGTGACAAAGTGTGAAATTCTCTTTCCATTACTTAAAGCAAGGTATTTTTGCTGCGTATTAATTATACTAAGAATTACTTCCTTCGGTAATCCAAATGACTTTTCTTGATTCACTTCACCAAACAGTACGATTGGCCACTCTATAAGCCCTGTCAATTCATTTAGTAAATAATCATTTTTCTCAAGTTGTAAATTCTGCTCTTTTGTGAATTTATTAATCTGATCTAGTATAAATTGCTTTCTTTTGTCCATTTGGAGAATTACACTGTTTTTTTCTAGCAATTCAAAATAGTCTTTAGGTGCTTTAACAGTTAACGCTGTACCACTTGAGAGAAATCGATGGCCATATGTTGTGTTAGATGCTGTGATCCCTGCAAAAGACACAGGTATTATTTCATCATTTAAAATGCATAAAATGTTTTTAATTGGCCTAACCCACCTTTCTTTTCCTTCGCCCCATCTCATACTTTTTGGCCAAGAGAAATTTTTTAATATTTCTCCTAGTTGATTTTTAAGAAACTCTTGAATGTTAAATGAGCAGCTTTCTCTTTTAATGAAGTAAAAATCCTCATTATTTACTTTTCGAACGAGCAAATCTTCTTCATTTTTCTGATATTTTCTTAAAAAACCTTCGATAGCACTTTTTGGTGCGTTAATGTTTGGTCCCTTAACTTCGTTATTGGAATCCTTTAGCTCCAAAGCATTTATGTTGTCGACAAATAGGGTAATGCGACGTGCCGTTACAAAAACCTCTATAGATGCAAATCTTAAATTGTTTTTATTAAAAGCACTGGTAATATAACTCTTAACTTGAACTGCAGCTGAATTCTGCATTCTCGGTGGTATTTCTTCTGAAAGGCACTCAAATAATAACTGCAACGACATACGCTATTTACTCATGTACAATTCACAACATTTTTTTGTCAGCTCTCTAACTCTACCAATATGCGCTGTACGTTCATTTACACCAAGCACACCTCTTGCATCAAGCAGATTAAGTAGGTGACTAGTTTTAATACATTGGTCATAAGCTGCCATTGGTAGCTCCTTTTCAATAAGGAACTTACACAATTTTTCCGTATCTTCGAATTGCTGCTGTACCACTTTAGTATCATAATAATCTAACGCTAGATAAGAAAATTCATATTCTCTTTGTTTAAAAATATCTCCGTAAGTTACACCATTATCGTTCCAAATTATATCGTAAACATTATCTACACCTTGTATGCACATTGCTAAACGTTCCAACCCATATGCCACCTCACCAGGAATCATCTTGCAGTCAATCCCTCCAACTTGCTGTATATAAGTAAGCTGTGTTACTTCCATTCCATTGCATGTAACTTCCCATCCAAGTCCTGATGCACCAACACTTGGATTTTCCCAATCATCTTCAACAAACTTAATATCATATTTTTCTGTAGATATGCCAAGAGCTTTTAAGCTATCTAAATAGACGTCTTGTAAATTATTACCAGACGGTTTTATTATAACTTGGTATTGATGATGTTGATACAAGCGATTAGGGTTATCGCCATAGCGACCATCTGCTGGCCTAATTACTGGTTGTAGATATGCAATTTTTGTCGGTTTTGTATCAATTGCAGACATAATTGTTGCAGGATGTAATGTGCCAGCACCAACTTCAGATGTGTATGAGTGAAGTATAACACATCCTTCACTAGCCCAAAAATCTTGTAACTTTTTTATTATACTTTGTAAGTTCACACAAATTGCACACTTTTTATACTAAATATATAAATAAATAAGTACTATTCAATATTTATTTTTTTTGCAGCACTATGTAAATAATCACCTAAAACTGCTGAACTTTCCCTCACATACTGAATTATGCTTTTATTTAGGACAATTGCATCATGCATAGTTAAATCGCAGAATATAAATGCTGTTAAATACAGTAAAATCACCGCATAAAATGTGTGAAAAATCCCCTCAAATGTAATTGACATTGCATTATTATAGCTGAGCTGTATTGAACTTATTGGCCATGGTTTTATCACTTCTACGACATTAAAAAATACGTAAGGTATCATAAGAAAAAAGAAAAAGTGCATAAAATCATTAAACCAAAATGGGCATTGAAACATCTGCTTACATATACTCCCATAGAGTTTACTTACAGCATAATAAATTGACATTATTGCTGGCATTGAAAGTGCTACAGTCAGTACTTGCCCTGACGCTATTTGTATTACTATGTCTTCACCACTGTTTGCTGAAGGATCCTGAGCATGAAAAATAAATATTCCAATTAATTGCATTACTAACATAACTATTGCCAATTTTGTAAAAATAGCAGCTACAACTATTCCTGAATTTGGCATTTTATATAGTAAATATTCGCCTCCATATGTAAAAATCAATATAACATCGACAATAAATAATATTAAAAAAGAAGACCAATAGTTCTGCCAACCTGGTAAATATCCTATTCCCAAAAAAGAGCTTACTGTTTTGGCAGGAAAAACCTTGCCCAGCATCTTTCCCAAAAATTCAAAAAAAATCCCCATGCCCTAAGTAACACTTGGTTTATATTATTTATAATACTGTATTGTAACGGACTTATCAATAACTTAAAACATGTATTGGAAAATTTTAAGTAATATGCAGCAACAGTAGAAGAACATGCGCCAAAAATTTAGTAATTTTATAGGGCTTGTGCACTTAAATTTTTTGCAATATCAAGTGCAGCGTAAGTGAATATTGCACTTGCACCCGCACGTTTGAAACCAATCAAAGACTCATAAATCACCTTGTCATAATCTAGCCAGCCATTATTTGCAGCAGCTTTTATCATTGCGTACTCACCGCTTACTTGGTAAGCAAAAATCGGAAAATTAAACTTATCACTTGCTGTTTTGATAATATCTAAATATGGCATACCTGGTTTAATCATAATAAAATCTGCACCTTCATTTATATCCATTTCAATTTCGCACATTGCTTCGCGCGCATTTTTATAATCCATTTGATAACCACTTTTGTCTATAGAATGTGATAGCCCACATGAACCAACGACTTGCCTGAATGGAGCATAGAAGCTAGAGCAGTATTTCACCGCATAAGATAATATTAATACGTCTTGAAAGTTGTTATCATCTAATGATTTTCTGATTCTTCCTATTCTACCATCCATCATGTCAGAAGGAGCAACTATATCACATCCTGCCTTCGCTAAAGCAAGTGCTTGCTTACACAGTACTGATATAGTTTCATCGTTTTCTACATCCACCTGATTATCTTTTAAAATGCCGTCATGGCCATGAATAGTGTATGGATCCAGTGCAACATCTGCAATAACACCAATTTCCGGTACCTTTAATTTTACAGCACAAATTGCTTTGCAGATTAAATTGTCAGAATTATACGCTTCCTCAGCGTTTTCAGATTTTAGTTTACTACCAACTACAGGAAAAATTGCAACAGCATTAATTCCTAAATCTTTAGCTTCCTTAACTATGGACACTAATCCATCTATTGAATAACACTTTACGCCTGGTAAGCCAGAAATTGGTTCAGTTGTTTCTTCTCTGTCATGAACAAACAGAGGAAGAACCAGATCATTTACTGATAAACTATTTTCACTTGTTAAATTGCGAACCCATTTGCTCGAGCGCCTGCGCCTTAACCGTGTGTTTGGAAAATTAAACATTGGATCCAGGCAAATTCCCAGTAAAGAGCAACACCCCTGAAATGAGTATCACCCAAAGCACCGATATTGGTAAAAACACTTTCCAACCAAGGCGCATTAGTTGATCATATCGATAGCGAGGTATTGTTGCTCTAATCCAAATAAATACGAACAAAAGTATAACTATCTTCAAAACGAACCAAATTAAACCTGGAATTTTATAAAGCAAACCAAGTTCTAATGGAGGATACCACCCTCCTAGAAAGAATATCGTCATCATAGCACTTGCTAGAATCATATTTGCATATTCTCCAAGAAAAAAGAGAGCAAAAGGCATGGATGAATATTCAACGTTATATCCAGAGACAAGCTCTGCTTCAGCTTCTGGTAAATCAAATGGGTGACGATTAGTTTCTGCAAGCAAAGAAATAAAAAATATTATTCCTATAGGCATTAGTAGTAAATCAACCCAAAATGGCATATTATGTTTTGCCACTACCATTTCTCCAAGATTTAATGTTCCAGTGGTAATAACGACTGTAGCAACTATTAAGCCTATTGAAACTTCATATGAAATCATCTGAGCAGCCGACCGTATAGCGCCAAGAAATGCATAATTAGAATTGCTTGACCAGCCTGCAATAATTACGCCGTATACTCCCAGCGACGATATAGCTAGCACATAAAGCACTCCAACATTAATATTTGCTATAACCTTAGGAATAACTACTTGCTGGCCATTTTCTACAATTACTTCAGCACCAAACGGTATAACTGCCCAGGCAATTAATGCCAAAATAAAGGTAAGCATTGGAGCCATAATGAACAGTATAGTGCTCGCTCTAAATGGTATTATCGGCTCTTTAATTATCAATTTGATAGCATCTGCGAACGGCTGCAATAACCCAAATGGCCCGACTACACTTGGGCCGTGCCTTAGTTGAATTGCAGCAATAACCTTACGCTCAAAGTATACCAAGTATGCAACTGAAAGTAGTAGCGGTACTAAAACAAATAAAATATTAACTAGCGTGTTCATAAAAAGCCTTAGTACAATCCGCCATTATTTTTGAAGCGCGACTTATTGAATCCGTCATATAAAAATTACACTCCTTTAAAGTAAAAGGTGTATTACTTAAGCTTATTTCACCGCTGCTGATTGGAATCCATTTATTTTTTATCACTTGATCAGCATTTCTAAACTGTGGACCGATAGTATCTAATTTTTTTCTCACGTCAAATAAACTATCATATGGTAAGGAGAGATCCAAATATTGCGAGAGATTTTTAATAATTAACCAATCCTCCTTTGCTTCACCTGGAGGAAATACAGCTAAATTTGTTCTTTGCGCTCGACCTTCAGTGTTTACATAAGTTGCATATTTTTCTGTATATGCAGCACCAGGCAAGATAACATCTGCTACATGTGCACTTTTATCACCATGATGACCTTGATAAATTACAAATGTATTTTCTAATTTTGATGTATCAATTTCATCTGCACCAAGAAGATAAACCACTTCTATTTCACCACTTTCTGCATGTTCCAATATTTGATTAATATCCCTTTCGCCTTTTTTAGAAGCAAACCCAATATCTAGCCCACCAACTCTTGCTGCAGCTTTATGCAGCACATTAAAGCCATTCCAGTCGTCTCTGACCATGTTAAATTTTTCTGCAATTTTGCCAGCTAGAACTAGAACTGATTCAGAATCGTCTCTTATCAACGCATCTTGACCGATAATCAGCATAGGGTTTTGAGCAGCTACCAGCAGCTCACAGAACTTATGATTTCCATTTGCTATTTCACTCAAAATATCAGGATTATCGCCCAATTTCTCAACATGATATAAATATTCAATGTTAGGACCAACACTTGCAACAGGAAAGTTGCCCTGTAAATATCTCTTTCTCAATCTTACGTTAATGATCGGTGCTTCTATCCTTGGATTTGTATTTATAAGCAGACATAAATCTGCATTTTCTATACCTTCAATAGTGGTATTGAACACATATGACCCACGATTACTTGGTATAAGCTTTGCACCATCTTGCCTGCAGTCTATATTTCCCGAGCCGAGCTTCTGCATCACTTCTTTGAGTAGAAGCATAGACTCACAATCTGCTAAATCACCTGCAATTGCAGCTATTTTATTTGATTTTGTATTCTTTAATTTTTTTGCAGCAATAGTCAATGCTTCATTCCAATCAACTGGGGCTAATTTACCATCTTTTTTTACATAAGGTCGATCGAGACGCTGAACTTTTAGTCCATCATAGGCAAAGCGGGTTTTATCTGATATCCATTCTTCATTTACCTCTTCGCTCAGTCTTGGTAATATTCGCATAACTTCCAGGCCACGATAATCAACTCTAATGCTACTTCCCACAGCATCTAGCACATCTATAGTCTCACAATGTGATAGCTCCCATGGACGCGCTGTAAAGGAGTAAGGCTTTGAAGTTAAAGCCCCTACCGGGCAGAGATCTATGATATTTCCAGATAATTCAGAACTAATATGCCTTTTTATGTAAGTGCTAATCTCTACATTTTCTCCCCTTCCGATTCCTCCAAGTTCATTTGTACCTGCAACATCAGACAAAAATCTAACACACCGAGTGCAATGAATGCATCGATTCATCGCAGTCTCAATCAGTGGTCCGAAGTGTTTTTTTGGCACAGCCCTCTTATGCTCATCAAGTCTGCTGTTTCCTTTCCCATAAGCCATCGTGATATCTTGCAAATCGCATTCACCACCTTGATCGCAAATTGGGCAATCAAGCGGGTGGTTAATTAGCAAAAACTCAAGCACACCTTCACGTGCTTTTTTAACCTTAGGGGTATCAGTGTGAATAACCATCCCTTCTGCAACTGGCATTGCACAAGAGGCTACTGGTTTTGGAGGTCCACCCTCCACTTCAACCAAACACATTCTGCAGTTACCAGCAATTGCTAAACGCTCATGATAACAAAAACGTGGAATTTCAACGCCCACAATTTCACAAGCTTGAATTATAGTGAGCCCATGCTCTACTTCACATTCCTTAGAATTAATAGTAACTTTAACCACAACTATTGTACAGCTTCCCACTTTATAGGATTGCCGCTTACCTCATCTTCAACCAGATTGCCGTTGTCATATTGAGCAGACATATAATTCATGCGCGAGTCACGATCTATATATCTAACAGGTTTTACCGGTTTATCTTTATACATTTTTTGCTCGGCTTTCTTACGCTGAGTAGGGTTATTTTTACTAGCTGTCTTTGCTTTCCCACCTACTGCCATATAAACTCCTAAAAACTTTTCATTCTATTTTAACACTTAAGTATATAGCGTCAATATTTAATAACTTTAAAATTTCAATAGATCTCTTATTATAATCATTGTTTAAATAAAAAGTTACTCCTTGATATCATTCCAGTGCTTGACCAGAAAAAAAGAAATATGTATCAGCTACTTTCATTTGCTGCGCCTCGAAAATAAATGTTCATGTAGCTGTGAGTCAAGCCATAAATCCAGTATAAAGACCTTTAATCATTGGCTTCATAGTACTTCTCAACCAACTTATTAAGTAACCTTACACCAAAACCTACTGCTCCTCTTGGACAAATGTCAGTACCTTTTTCGTGCCAAGCAGTGCCTGCGATATCTAAATGTGCCCAGCAAGTTTCATTCACAAAACGCTGTAAAAACTGTGCAGCCATTATGCTATCTCCACCAGAGCCTGCAGGAGCGATGTTTTGAACATCAGCAATCGGTGAATCAATAATTTTGTCATAAGTTTCATTCATAGGAAAACGCCATAACTTCTCACTTACTTCATTTCCTGCATCAATCAGACGGTTTGCTAATTCATCATTATTTGCAAAAAGACCAGCATATTCGTTATTTCCAAGTGCAACCACTATAGCACCAGTTAAAGTTGCAAGATCAATCATAAATTTTGGTGAGAATCTGTCTTGCGTATACCATAAAGCATCTGCAAGTATGAGCCTTCCTTCTGCATCGGTGTTCAACACTTCTATTGTCTGTCCAGACATTGAAGTTACTACATCACTCGGTCTTTGAGCATTACCACCCACTGCATTTTCTGCAAGTGCGACCACGCCGATTGCATTTACTTTTGCTTTTCGTCCTGCTAAAGCATGCATCACCCCAACCACAGTAGCAGAGCCTGCCATGTCATATTTCATTGACTCCATACCACGTGAAGGTTTGAGTGATACTCCACCAGTGTCAAACGTTATACCTTTACCAACAAAAGCTATTGGCTTTTGTTCTTTAGCAGCCCCATTCCATTTTATCACTACTAATTTTGGTTCTTTACTACTTCCTTGTGCGACTCCAAGCAAGGCTCCCATTTTTTTCTCTTCCATCTGCTTTTTATCAAGCACTTCGATTTCAAGGCCAAGCTTAGTAAGTTCTTTTTTTATATGATCAGCATAGGATTCTGGATATAGAATGTTAGGAGGCTCTGTTATAAAAGAGCGCGCAAGGAATATACTCTCACCTTCTTGCCTTAAGTGCTCAAATGATCTTTCAGCATTACTTAATTGCTCATCTTTTACTAATACGGTAATTTCCTCTACCTCTGTAATTTTCTCATCCTTTTTAGTTTTATACTTATCAAACTTAAAACTACGCAGAAACGCACCATATGCAACATTTGCTGCACTACCTTCGATTAAAATCGCTGCTTTCTTAATTTTTAATCTGCTTAGCTCACAATATATTTTACCACCAATATTTAATTCTTTATTTTCATTCCATTCATCCTTCTTACCAAGTCCAACAACTATGACATTTTTTTCTTCTGGCAAAGTAGTAGAGAAAAATTCACCAAAACTTCCATTGAAATCGCTAAATTGCTTTATATTATCTATGATCTGTTTTCTTTGCAAAACTCCGCCATCATTTACGGTTTCGTTGTCCTCAAATAAACCCGTTACTATTGTTTTAAAATCGGGCGAAATTTTAGAAATTGTTATTTTCATTGCTGGCATCTCCGTTGCAAATAATTGTAAACTGTACATAAAACATAGCAAAAACATCAGTAAGATATTTTTCATATATACCTAAGTACAATAACACTCAAGTTTACTATGGACTCCCTTACATGCAAGGGTTTTTTATCTTTTATTAGAGAACTTATTATATCCGCCCAAGGTAATGTTAAACGTATAGGTTTTTATGACCTGATCACTGTAAGTAAATGGTGTTATGAGAAGGCTTGCAAGCCCATTACTAACAAAATCTCCAAGAACAGGATCAGCACAATTATCGCAATTATGGTCAGCAAAAAACATTTGCGTTGTGAATTCTGGAAAATCTGGATGTTGAACTAGAAAGTTGATATGTGGAGCTCTATCACCAATTTTGCCAGGTGCTATCGTAATAAAATTATAATAGCCAAGGTTATTCACTACAAACCTTCCTGATCCAGCAAAATTCGGATCGAGTTGATTATCCTCTATATTCTTATCGTAATGGTTCACGCCGCGTGAATTTGCGTGCCATATAGAAACTACAGCATTTTGTATTGGTAAACAGTTTATATCAGTAATTCTACCCACTATGTGTATTAATTCTCCTGTTGCACTATTTGGAGAACCAGGTTTCCTTCTTAAATTGTTTGAAGAGCTAAAATTTTTTGGCCTTGCATCAAGATCATAAATCTCTGGAGTTTCAATGCAGTTAAGCAAAACAGGATCAGCTGCAAATAGCGGCAAACTGAATACCGTTTGTACTAAAAACGCTAATAAGATATTTTTCACATTCATTTCATTCACAATAGACTTCTTGCATAACCATATAACAAACTTTTATTGGGAATAGAAACGAAAAAATTACTTTACAAGCTTCGCCAGCCCCCTTATCATGAAAATGAAGCTATTTATTTATCTTCTCTGTACAGATTAAATGACAAAAAAACTCAACGTATTTGGCGTCTCATGTTTAATTTTTTGCACTATGTGCACCTTATGTCTTTATCAAATTTCTAGGTTTTTACCTACACAAGCTGAAATACGCTTATAAAGCATTTAAAACATCAAAAAACGCCAACTTAAAAAATGGATAGTGAATAACTAGCTACCCTAGGGTTTCTTTTGCCTTTTTTTCTGTTTAGTAAATTTCTTAACGTTTATAATTTAGATTAGTTGCGGTTTAAAAGCAGCTGAATCGCGGTTATTAAGCGTTTAGAATAAAAAAACGCCATACTTGAAAGTATAATGTAAGTAATTAGCCAACCACGGGGCTTCTTTTGCCTTTTTTTTCATTTGGTAAATTTCTTAATGTTTATAGCTAAACGACAACCGTCATTCCCCTACGTATTAGCGGCTGAGATACCGCGGCGGTATGACGATTAAGTATCCCGCTACTTGTTAGCGGCTAAGAGATACCGTGGCGGTATGACGATAAGTTCGTCATACCACTGCTTGTTAGCGGGATCTAGAGATACCGCGGCGGTATGACGGTTCGCGGCGGCATGACGAGAAAGGGGCTACTCGGATGACACCCTGACAACCGTCATCCCGCTACTTGTTAGCGGGATCTATGTTAAGGTATGACGGTCCGCTACGTGTTAGCGGTTGAGATACCGTGCATAACTGCACGAACGTCTAGTTTAGGGGTAAGATAGGAGAAAAATTAGGGCCCGCAAATTAATCCAAACACATAAGTGTAGTGTTACCACCGAATGCTGTAGTGTTAACACTTACAACTTTTTCTGTAGAAAAACGCTGTAAATAATGAGGACCACCAGCTTTTGGCCCAGTGCCAGATAGTCCTCTACCACCAAATGGTTGTATCCCAACTGCTGCACCTATCTGGTTACGGTTGATGTAGACATTTCCAACTGATATTTTTTTACTTATAGTGTCAATTTGACTTTGTATCCGACTCTGCAAAGAAAACGTGAGCCCATATCCTGTATTGTTTATATCATTTATAACTTCATTCAAATTTGACTTATTAAAACGTATGATATGTAAAACAGGACCAAATACTTCTTGCTTTAATTGCGAAATTTTTTGTATCTCATAAATATATGGAGGAAAGAAATAACTATTATGAGAATTTGTATCCATGGGTACTTTAAATAACAGATTTGAATCTTTATCCTCTGACATTTTTTGCGTATGTTGAGTGAGCATATCGATAGATGCTTTATCAATTATTGGACCAATATCAGTACTAAGTTGTATTGGGTCACCAATCTTTAGTTCTTGCGCTGCACCACATATCATTCTTATCTGTTTTTCTGCTATATCTTCTTGAATAAATAGCACTCTAAGCGCAGAACAGCGTTGGCCAGCGCTGCGAAACGCAGAAAGCAAAACATCCGTAGTCACTTGCTCTAAGAGAGCAGAGCTATCAACAATCATAGCATTTAATCCGCCAGTTTCAGCAATAAATGGCACAATAGGACCATCCCTATTTGCAAGCATTTTATTGATTATTTGAGCGGTTTGCGTTGAGCCAGTAAAAGCTACTCCGGCAATTCTATTATCTGGAACTAATATTTTGCCTAAATATCCACCATCCCCAGGAATGAGGTGTAACACATTCTTTGGTATCCCAGCTTCATGTAGTATCTTAACAGCTTCGTAAGCAATAATCGGCGTTTGCTCTGCCGGTTTTGCCAGCACTGCATTACCTGCTGCAAGTGCAGCTGAGACCTGCCCAAGAAAAATAGCAAGTGGAAAATTCCATGGTGATATACACAGGAAAACTCCCCTGCCTTCAAAAAAGATGAAGTTATCTTCACCTGTTGGACCTGGCAATTTTTTCCAGTCGCTCAGTTCATTCTTTGCTATCATTGCATAATAACGCAGAAAGTCGACTGCTTCTCGTACTTCTGCTATTGCATCAGATAAAATTTTTCCTGCTTCCACAATCAGAATGTAAATTAACTCTTTCATTCTTTCTTCAAGTAAGTCAGCAGCTTTTTTCAAGTGTTTAGCACGTTCTTCCGCTGGAGTGCTCTGCCATGCAGAAAACGCATTATGGGCTACTTCAAGAGCATTTAAAGCTTGATCACTTGTTGCGTTCGACACTTCTCCTATTACATGCTCCAAATGTGCAGGATTCACCACTTCAGTAAATTTGGCATCATCAAAAAGTGACTGTCCGTCAATTATTGGTCCAACTTGCCATTTCTTTTCACTAAAACCCTTTATATCATCTGCAAATTGTGAGACTATCACAGAATCACTAATATCCATTCCTAAGGAATTTTTTCTTTCTTCTTTCAAAATATCTTGTGGCAATGGAATATTTGGATGAGGTTCATGCTCCAAGCTTTTAGCTTTTTCTGATGGATCCGAAACTAATTCTTCAATTTTAACGTTAGGATCATTTATTTGATTGACGAACGAACTATTAGCTCCATTTTCAAGAAGACGTCTAACAAGGTATGGTAATAAATCACTACGTTTACCAACTGGTGCATATATACGGCAACTGATGCTTGTTGCAAGTTCTGACATTGCATAATCATATAAGTCTTTTGCCATTCCATGTAAGCGTTGAAATTCAAATCCAGGGTGGTTTTTATCAGCAAGTTCCATGATAGAAGCAAAAGTATAGGCGTTATGAGTTCCAAAGCATGGGTAAAAGCTGTTTGGTTTACTCAAAAGTTTCTGTGCGCACGCGAGGTAAGATACGTCAGTATAGCTTTTTCTTGTAAATACTGAGTAATCATTTAATCCCAATTCTTGCGTACGCTTGATCTCTGAATCCCAATATGCACCTTTTACAAGCCTCACCATAATTTTGTGCTTTGATCGGATAGCAACATCTTCAACAAAGTCAAGAACAGATAAAGCGCGCTTTTGATATGCTTGTACAGCCAAGCCGAGCCCTTCCCACTCAGAAAGTGAGTCATCAAGACGCAATTGCTCGAATAAAACTAATGACATCTCAAGTCTTTCTGATTCTTCTGCATCTATGCATAATGAAATATTGTACTTTTTTGCTTCATGACAAAGCTCTAGCAGTTTAGCTCTCAACTCTTCAGCTATATTATCGAATTGGCTGAATTCATAACGTGGATGTAACGCAGACAATTTGATTGAAATTCCATGCGATTTAAAACAATCACTTATATCAGTGGATTCACCTATAGCTTTTATTGAATGCATATATGAATTAAAATACTCTTCCGCATCCTCAGCTGTGTGAGCAGCTTCACCAAGCATATCAAAAGAGTATAAAAACTTACTATTGTCATCTAGTTTTGCATATCTTAAAGCTTCTTCTATGGTTTCTCCAACAACAAAATGATTACCAAGCATAGACATTGCTTGTTTTACTGCTTTGCGAATAATCGGCTCTCCTAAATTTTTAAGTAATTTAGAAATTGCGTAATAGAACTTCGAATCGCCTTCATTATCTCTTAATATACTACTTCCTATCATTAAACTCCACGTGGAAGCATTGACGAACAATGAAGAAGAATGTCCTAAATATTTACTCCATTCTTGATTGGCAATTTTATCTTTGATTAGCTCATCTATTGTATAATCATCTGGTATCCTAAGTAGTGACTCAGCAAGACACATAAGCGCTATTCCTTCGTCGTTGGAAAGCGAGTATTGCTGCATGAAAGAATCTATGACATCTAATTTGTTGCCTTTAATCTTTTCAATAACTTGTTTTGCTATATTATAAATTCTATTTTTTGAATCAGCCGAAAGCTCTGTTTTTTCTATAAGGCGGCGTACATAACTTTTCTCATCAGCACGATAAAATCCTTGTAAACGTTTTCTCAATTCGTTAGGTTCTTGTATAGAGGTAATCATAATTATTTATAAAACACCTTTACTATATGTAAGGTAAAATTATATCATAACTTTGCACAGAGCAAATTGTTATTTATAAAGGGATCAGGGCTGGCTAAAAGAAGTCCATGCAATAACTTTAAAAGGATTGTGCAAGTATGTAGCTTAACACTCCGCCATGCATTAAGTATTTAATCTCAGTTGCGGTTTGTACACAGCATTTGAGTTGAATTGATTGCTTTGAATTATCCTTTCTTTTGATGATACATTCTAGATTTCCACCTGGCACTATTTCACCTTTTATGCTTATTACCTCACTACCATCAAATATCTTTCTGGTTATTCCATTTTGGAATATAAGTGGAAGAACACCCATGCCGACCAAGTTGGACCTATGTATACGCTCAAAGCTTTCTGCAATTACAACTTTAATCCCCAACAAT
The DNA here is from genome assembly GCF_048537595.1 of Wolbachia endosymbiont of Rhagoletis indifferens. Classification (NCBI taxonomy): domain Bacteria; kingdom Pseudomonadati; phylum Pseudomonadota; class Alphaproteobacteria; order Rickettsiales; family Anaplasmataceae; genus Wolbachia; species Wolbachia endosymbiont of Rhagoletis indifferens. The sequence continues at coordinate 461,661 of NZ_CP175923.1, forward strand.
AAAGTACCCTTTGCTGCCCAATCCCTACTTGAACCTGTGCCATACTCCTTTCCTGCCACAATGATGAGAGTTTCCTTGTAGCGCATTGCTGCATCAAAAATCGACATAGTTTCTTGAGAAGGAATATATTTTGTATAGCCGCCTTCGATGCTTACCATTTCATTTTTTATTCTAATGTTAGCAAAAGTCCCACGCATCATTACATTGTGGTTACCACGACGAGACCCATACGAATTAAAGTCCTGTGGCTCAATTCCAAGATTTTTTAAATATATACCTGCAGGACTACTTGAGGCAATATTTCCAGCAGGGGAAATGTGATCAGTGGTTATGCTATCGCCAAACATTGCCAATATTTGTGCACCTTTTATATCGATTTTATTATTTTTAGGTGATAAATTATCAAAATAAGGCGGATTTTGTATGTAAGTGCTGTTTGCATCCCAATTATAGATTTCACTTTTTTCACACTTTATCTTTCGCCAATGTTCATCACCAGAAAAAACATCCTTATACTTTTGTATGAACATCTCACGTGTTACCACACTTTTAACACAATCTTCGATTTCATTGTTTGTTGGCCATATATCTTTGAGATAGACATCATTTCCATTCTTATCTTTGCAAATTGAATCTTTTGTCAAATCAATTTGCACAGTGCCTGCAAGTGCATATGCAACAATAAGTGGCGGAGATGCCAAGTAATTAGCTTTGACTAACGGATGAATTCTTCCTTCAAAGTTACGATTGCCAGATAAAACTGCAGCAACGGTTAAGTTTTTGTTTTTAATGCCATCTTCTATATCTTTATTAAGTGGACCAGAATTCCCAATGCAAGTTGTGCAACCATATCCAACTAAATTAAAGCCCAAAGCATTCAGATCTACCTGCAACCCTGACTTTTCTAAATATTCTGTTACAACTTGTGACCCTGGAGCAAGAGAAGTTTTAACCCAAGGCTTTGATTTTAATCCAAGTTTAATTGCATTACGAGCTACAAGACCTGCAGCAATCATCACACTTGGATTTGAGGTGTTAGTGCAGCTTGTTATTGCTGCAATAACTACACTTCCATCTTGGAGTTTATCGCTTTCCTTTGACTCATTAACTGAAAATGATTTAGAAAAAGACTCTGCCACTTGTGAAAGAAAAACCTTATCTTGTGGTCTTTTGGGACCAGCCATTACTGGCTTCACGCTTGATAAATCAAGCTCTAGTGTGTCAAAAAACGCTAACTCGTCACTGCTACGCCACAGTCCTTGCTCTTTCGCATAAGCCTCAACTAATTTAATCAGCTCTTTTGGCCTTCCGGTCAAGTTTAAATAATCTAGCGTTTTCTGATCAATTGGAAAAAATCCACAAGTTGCACCATACTCTGGGGCCATGTTTGCTATAGTGGCTCTATCTGCCAAAGATAAATAATCTAAACCATCACCATAAAACTCTACAAATTTACCAACAACACCTTTCGTTCTTAGGATATTGGTAACCGTCAGCACTAAATCAGTCGCAGTTACTCCTTCCGGCAGTCTGCCAATTAATTTAAATCCAACTACTTCTGGAATCACCATACTAATTGGTTGACCAAGCATCACAGACTCAGCTTCTATGCCTCCAACACCCCAACCAAGGACTGATAACCCGTTAACCATTGTAGTATGGCTGTCAGTACCAACTAAAGTGTCAGGATACAAAACCCCATCCTTATTACATACAACTTGCGCTAAATATTCAAGATTCACTTGGTGGCAAATTCCAGTACCTGGCGGTACTACTCTAAAATTTGTGAAGGACGATTCCCCCCACTTTAAGAATTGATATCTCTCCAAATTTCTTTTTACTTCTAGCTCAACATTCTTACTGAATGCGGAAACACTTCCATAACTATCTACTTGAACAGAATGGTCAATCACAAGATCAACCGGTACAGATGGATTTATGTTGCTCGGGTTTCCTCCATTTTTCTTAACATAGCTCCGCATTGAAGCTAGATCAACAACAGCAGGAACCCCTGTAAAATCTTGCATCAACACCCTTGCTGGTTTGTAGCTAATCTCATGATTAGTGTGTTTATTGACGCAGTCTGCTAGTACTCTTATGTCATCTAGCTTTACGTTTACTCCATCTTCATTGCGCAATAAATTTTCAAGCAGAACCTTAAGTGAGCAAGGCAATTTAGTCACATCTATTCCTAAAAATTCACTAGCACTACTTAGGCTAAAATAGTTGTATGACTTCCCGTCAATGTTTAAAGTCGTTTTTGCATTTAAAGAATTGTTCATCCTATCACACTATATTAGTTAAAATTGGAATTACTACCGTTACTTTTTTGTTGTTGACTTTGCTGCTCGTACATAGTTTCGAAATCTATAGGATCCAGCATCAGTGGGGGAAATCCACCACTACTTGTAACTCTTGCAATTATTTCTCTTGCAAAAGGGAAAAGAAAAGTAGGTCCGCCAATAAACAAAGCTTGTCTTACCTCTTCCTCACTCAACTCTTTTAAATTTTCTATTGAAAAAATGCCACAATATTTCGTCTCACAAATGAAAGCTACGCCATCTTTTATATCTGCATCTTTTATCGTTGCTCTGACTTCTATATGCAAAGTAACTTCATGGAAAGATTTTTCTTCATTTACTCCTTCTTTGTTTTCCATTCCTTCTAATTTTGCTGAATTGATATTAACCATTACATTAATATCTGGAGCTTTACTAGAAGAAAGGAATGGCGAATTCGGATTCTCAAATGATAGATCTTTAACATATTGACCGTGAATTCTCATTTTTTGTTGTGGCATTTCTTACGTCTCCTTTAATTAAGTTGAGATATTTAATACTTTCTTATATAATATATTCATTTACAAATGAATAGCAAACCTGATTATAAGTTGATATGAAAAACATATTTTCATTAATAATTAATAATGTTCGGATACTTTATATGCCAAGGAGTTGAGTTACTATGATAGAGCTTGTAATATATGCTTTATTAGCGGCGTTCATTTTTTCACGTTTGTATAATTCTTTAGGAAGGTCAGCCAATCTCAACCTAAAAAAGCTAACTAATGTATTGGATGTAAGTCGAAGTAAAGAAGATGTAGTAGAAAACATTGAGGATTACATTGATAGCAATGATAAAAATTCAATAAAAGTTACTTATGAACAAATATTAAAAAAAAACAAAGATTTTTCTATTTCCCACTTTATAGAAGGTTCAAGCATAGCTTTTGAATTAATAATAAAGTATTTCAATCAAGGAAATCTGTCCCAGTTAGAATCTCTCTTGGATAAAGATTTATATAACAACTTCGCAAAAAAGATTAAACATCGTAAAGAGATGCACGAGTCTATAATTGTTTCTATCGTTTCACAAAAGATTTTAGAAATAAAGCTAGTAAAAAACACAGTGTTTATTGCAGTATATTTCCTTTCAGAGCAAATTAACTTCGTTAAGAACAATGAAGGGGATATCATATCAGGTAGTACATCCACCATTAATAAAGTTGAGGATGTATGGCAATTCAAAAAAAATGTTAATTCATCAGACCCAAGCTGGTTGCTTGTTTCTATTCACTATAATAAAGATAAGTAACGATAAGACAAATGACAAGTAAGATTAGTTTTATTTAGAGTTAACCATGGAAAGCAAGCTACGCGAAATAGTACTTGACACTGAAACGACAGGTCTTGACACTAAATCTGGTCATCGAATTATCGAAATAGGGTGTGTGGAATTAATTAATCGTATTCCAACAGGTAAAGTATTCCATCGGTACCTTAACCCAGAAAGAGATATACCTTATCATTCGTTTAAGATTCACGGTGTTAGTGAAGAATTTTTAGAAGATAAACCATTATTCTCAGATGTTGCACTTGAATTTCTTGACTTTATATCTAATGATATTTTGGTAATTCACAACGCTGAATTCGATGTTAAGTTCCTTAACATGGAGTTAAGCAAGCTGAATGCTGGGTTAATTTCCTCAGATAGAGTGCTAGATACATTACCTCTTGCGAGGAAAAAATTCGCAGGATCACCTGCTTCTTTGAATGCATTATGTAAGCGTTTTGATATATCGCTAGAGAATAGAGAATTGCACGGAGCACTAGTTGATGCTCAATTGCTTGCAAAGGTATATGTTGAACTTACAGGAGGGTTACAAACCTTTCTGTTTGATAATGAATGCAATCAGGACAGTAACTCTACATTCGTCCAGCATAAAGTGCGTAATCTAACTCCCAGAGAACATTCACCAAATAGTGAAGAAATTGATGAACATAAGAAACTGTTAGACAAAATTAACAATACACTTTGGAATAAATATATTGAATAGGTCAACTAATAAAGATACAATTTAATTTTACTGAGAGCACCCTAATGGTAAGGTTTATAAGATTGTTATCTAATATGCTAGTAGCATTAGCAGTTGTTTTTTTAGGTTATTGTTATTTCACCAAAAAAGGCATATTTGCCCCAGTAGCGATTCACAACACAGAAGTTAAGATAGGCGGAGATTTTTCTTTAATTAATCAGGACGGACAGATCTTACGCAGTAGTGATTTTAAAGATAAATACATGATGATTTTCTTTGGGTTTTCCTCATGCAAAAGAATTTGCCCTATGAACCTTGGGATAATTTCAGAAACACTTGCAAAGTTAGATGAGAAAACTAACAACAAGCTAAAAACATTTTTTATTACAGTTGATCCTGAGCGCGATAGCACGGAAAGACTTAAAGAATTTCAGCAGCAATTTGACCATAGAATACAAATGTTAACTGGTGAAAGAGAAAAAATAGACGAAGTAATTGCAAAGTATAAAGTATACGCTAGCAAAGTTGGTGGAGAAGAGGAAATCAACCATTCTTCGATAATATATCTTATTGGCCCTGGAGGAAAATATGTTACACACTTTGCAGCTGATTTAAATTCAGACGAAAGTCAATCTGATAAGATTTTGGCTGAGATAAAAAAATACGTAAACTGAATTATAGATTTTTCTGTTAATTAGTCGAGCACGCAACTGCATGAGCATTATGATTTGAGAGCAATCTCCATGGGAAGACACACACAACTGTACGAACGTTGTAGTTTGGGAGCAATTCCCACCAGTGGGCCAGTGCCCAGACACTGGGATCCAGCCTTTCCATAATCATTAAAACGTTGTGTTTTAACATAAAACAGCTATTTTTATGCTTGCCAACTTAATAAAATTCCTGGATCCCAGTGGGCTTTGTTGCATAGCACCTTAAGCAGTGATGGTTTACGACAAATTTATGTAATGATTTCAAATTTAGCCATACCAATATCAGTGAATTTGTTGAGCAAATAGCACTTAATTAGTAATTCTTTTTCACGATTTACTTCAGATTTATTCCTAAAGCTAAATCCAAATACTTGCTTCAACCTTGAGAAAAATCCTTCTATGTAAGATCTCTTTCCATAAATTGCTTCCTTTTTCCACTCTTTTACACCATCTTGTCCATATAATTTTATTAACCTAATAGCAGCATTTCTGTCAGACATATAATCTATTTTTGAATGTTCTGCTGCATCCTTTTTTGGTAGAACTTTTGTCTTTATATCGTATTTCTTACACAATTTATAAAGTTTGTGCCTATCGTATGCCCTATCTGCATATAATGCTTTTATTTTGTGCTGAAAATTAACTTCTTCAAGCAAATCGCAAGCTCCATAGTGGTCAGAGTAGACGCCATTACTGTATCTTGCAGCTATAGCTTTTTTACTATTCACACTTAACATAACATGTAACTTTCTTACTTGCTCGTAGCTTCGGTACTTTCTATCTGCACTGTTTTCCTTACTGTGGCCAGGAGTGTTACTGTAAATGCTGATACTTGTGCTATCTATGATAATTTCAATATTTTCCATGTTGCTTTTATCAACCCTGCAATCATTTATCTTAATATTAAGTTTTTTAAACCTTCTTGATGCTTGTGAATAGCTGATAACTGCCAAATTTTTTCCTATTTGTTGCAGATATCCTTTTATAAACCCCACCGTTTGTCTTAAACCAATTCTAAAAAGATTGACAATTATATGCACCAAAATTACGACTTTATCACTGTAAATATAGTTGCCGCCCTGCATTTTTGGACTATTTTCATACCAATTTTCGATAGCTTCATCGATGTAACGAAAAATATTTCCCCTTTTTTCAAGGAATTTGTTATATTCGTTTTGGTTACTGACTTTCATTTTCTGTGGCATATTTTTTCTTCAACAGTTAAATGGTTATTTATAATGAATTTTGTCAGTAGCCACCAGATTTTTTCGGTTGCTATGCAACAAAGCCCGCTGGAATCCAGATTGGGCACTAAGTTGGTAAACACGAAAGCGGTTAATCCTTTACAACGTTTTTGATGAAACTGTGCAAAAGGACTGGATGCCAGTGTCACGCACTGGCATGACACCCATTTGTTCCTATAGTTGTCTTTTCTCGCCTACCTTATTTTGCCACTCTGCTGAACAGATACCTTTACGAACGTTTATTTTTGAAGACAGCAAATAGTGTCATTCCAATGCGTCTCCATAACTGTACGAACATTCATTTTTGAAGGTAAATTGCACAACAGATGATGTCATTCCAGTGCTTGACACACAACTGTACGAACATTGTGATTTTGGCCCATCAGGAGGGTGTCATCCCAGTGCGTGACACTGGGATGGCTTTGTTGCATAGCAACCGAAAAAATCTGGTGGCTACTGACAAAATTCATTATAAATAACCATTTAACTGTTGAAGAAAAAATATGCCACAGAAAATGAAAGTCAGTAACCAAAACGAATATAACAAATTCCTTGAAAAAAGGGGAAATATTTTTCGTTACATCGATGAAGCTATCGAAAATTGGTATGAAAATAGTCCAAAAATGCAGGGCGGCAACTATATTTACAGTGATAAAGTCGTAATTTTGGTGCATATAATTGTCAATCTTTTTAGAATTGGTTTAAGACAAACGGTGGGGTTTATAAAAGGATATCTGCAACAAATAGGAAAAAATTTGGCAGTTATCAGCTATTCACAAGCATCAAGAAGGTTTAAAAAACTTAATATTAAGATAAATGATTGCAGGGTTGATAAAAGCAACATGGAAAATATTGAAATTATCATAGATAGCACAAGTATCAGCATTTACAGTAACACTCCTGGCCACAGTAAGGAAAACAGTGCAGATAGAAAGTACCGAAGCTACGAGCAAGTAAGAAAGTTACATGTTATGTTAAGTGTGAATAGTAAAAAAGCTATAGCTGCAAGATACAGTAATGGCGTCTACTCTGACCACTATGGAGCTTGCGATTTGCTTGAAGAAGTTAATTTTCAGCACAAAATAAAAGCATTATATGCAGATAGGGCATACGATAGGCACAAACTTTATAAATTGTGTAAGAAATACGATATAAAGACAAAAGTTCTACCAAAAAAGGATGCAGCAGAACATTCAAAAATAGATTATATGTCTGACAGAAATGCTGCTATTAGGTTAATAAAATTATATGGACAAGATGGTGTAAAAGAGTGGAAAAAGGAAGCAATTTATGGAAAGAGATCTTACATAGAAGGATTTTTCTCAAGGTTGAAGCAAGTATTTGGATTTAGCTTTAGGAATAAATCTGAAGTAAATCGTGAAAAAGAATTACTAATTAAGTGCTATTTGCTCAACAAATTCACTGATATTGGTATGGCTAAATTTGAAATCATTACATAAATTTGTCGTAAACCATCACTGCTTAAGGTGCTATGCAACAAAGCCATCCCAGTGTCAAGCACTGGGATGACAAGAAAGGGAGCACTGGAATTTTTGTTTCAGTATTTGTACATTAGCCATGCGTCTGAACAGATACTCGTAAAGTTGTGCTTTTAATATGGGTTATCAGTTTAAAAATGTTGCTAATCAGCATATATGAATGTAATATTAATTAACATTCATAAACGAAGCAATACCATGGAAAATAGTTATAATGCCGATGCAATAAAAATCTTAAGGGGTCTTGATGCTGTAAGGAAACGTCCAGGTATGTACATTGGTGACACTGACGATGGATCTGGCTTGCACCACATGGTATATGAGGTTATTGACAACGCAATAGATGAATCTTTAGCTGGATATTGTGATAAAATTGAAGTTAGTATAAATAAAGATGGTTCAGTATCAGTAACCGACAATGGCCGTGGCATTCCAACTGACATTCATGAAGAAGAAGGAATATCAGCAGCAGAGGTAATAATGACTCAACTCCATGCTGGTGGTAAATTTGACAATAATACCTATAAAGTTTCTGGGGGATTACATGGTGTTGGAATCTCAGTTGTGAATGCATTATCAAGCTGGTTGGAATTAATTATTTGGCGCAATAAGAAAGAACACTTTATGCGTTTTGAAGATGGTGAGTCTATTGAACCTTTAAAGGTAGTCAACGAAAATACAAACAAAAGAGGAACTAAAGTCACGTTCATGCCATCAACAGAGACTTTTAATGGCATTAATTTCAGTTACTCAACGCTTGAAAGTCGTATAAGAGAATTAGCATTTTTAAATTCAAATATCGACATTACTTTACGTGATTTGCGCAATGAACCATATACAGAATCTCATTTCAATCAGAGCAATCAATCTAAAGACAATTTTGGTACAGCAAATTTTGTGCAGTATTTAGATAAGAATAAGACACATGTAACTAAAATTGCCAGTATGAAAGGAGATGCAGAAGATCTTGGCATCAGCTTGGAAATATCGATGGAATGGAATGATTCCTACTATGAACATATGTTATGCTTCACGAATAATATAAGGCAACGAGATGGTGGTACGCATTTGGCAGGGTTTAGGTCCGCCTTAACTAGGTGCATCAATACCTATGCAACTAATGAAGGGTTCTTAAAGAAAGCAAAAGTAAATTTAACTGGAGAGGACGTTAGAGAAGGTTTAACTTGTGTTTTATCTCTTAAGATGCCTGATCCTAAATTTTCTTCACAAACAAAAGACAAGCTAGTTAGTTCTGAAGCACGTGCAGTTGTAGAAAGTATAGTTTCTGATAAATTGAGCACAATCCTTGAAACTGATCCCAAATTGGCGGCAAGCATAGTAGAAAGAGCAATTAGGTCAGCAAAAGGAAGAGAAGCTGCTCGAAAGGCACGTGAACTAGTTAAGAATAAGAACAGTATTGATATTGCAACTCTGCCAGGAAAACTTGCTGATTGCCAGGAAAAAGCTCCCGAATTGTCAGAATTATTTATAGTAGAAGGTAATTCAGCAGGTGGTTCTGCAAAACAAGGTCGTAATCGAAAAACACAAGCTGTACTTGCTTTAAAAGGAAAAATCCTGAATGTGGAACGTGTAAGTTTAGATCGTATTTTTTCATCTGCAGAAATAGGCTCTTTAATTACTGCAATTGGTGCTGGAATAGGAAGTGAGCATTTTAATGTTGAGAAAGTTAGATATCATAAGATTATCATTATGACAGATGCAGACGTTGATGGATCACATATCAGGACTTTGATTCTAACCTTTTTCTTTCGACATATGCGTGAAGTAATTGATAAGGGATATTTATATATAGCACAGCCACCCCTCTATAAAGTTACAAAGAATGCTAAAGACACTTATATTAAAGATGACGAAACTTTTGAAGAGTATATAATAAACTCAGCAGTTAAAAGATTAACACTAAGTGGTACAACTACAGAATTTAACGACTTGCGCCTTATTTTGAATAAATGTGTTAGCATTTCTAATATTAGCAAAAATTATGATAGAGAAATACCACAAAATCTCTTAGAGTCATTGCTAATTTTAAGCAAAAAGAATGCTCTATCATCGGCTAATGAAATATTAAAATATTTGAAGTTAATGTATAGCGAATACACTTGGGAAGTAGAAATAAAAGATGAAGAAAAAGAAATTCACATCTCTAAATTATTTCAAGGATTGGCAGACAAATATATATTTGCACTTAGTATGCTTGAAGGCAAAGATATGCAAAACATATTAAGTTTGCTTGATGGTATAAGTAACTTATTTAATGGCGATTCATTTTTAAAATCACAAGAAACTGAAATAAGAATCACTTCTCCAAGTGCACTTGCAAAAATAATAATGGACTATGGTAAAAAGGGTTTAACTCTGCAGAGATTTAAAGGTCTTGGTGAAATGAATGCTGATCAGCTATGGGATACTACGTTAAATCCTGAGGCTAGAACTTTATTGAAGGTTGAAATAAAAGATTGTGAAGAAGCTGATTCCATATTTTCAATACTAATGGGTGATATAGTTGAACCACGCCGTGATTTTATTAATAGCAATGCACTCAACGTGCATGATGTTGATATTTGAACTTTTAGCAAAATGTACGAACGTTACGGGTTTAAGCAAGAACTGTGTCATTCAAGTAGCTGACACTGATTCCTTTATGACGGTGTCATTTCAGTGCCCCTTTTTGTCATCCGAGTAGCTCTTCGTTGTCATCCGAGTAGCCCCTTCTCCTGTCATCCCAGTGCTCCTTTCTTGTCATCCCAGTGCCCAGACACTGGGATGGCTTTGTTGCATAGCACCTTAAGCAGTGATGGTTTACGACAAATTTATGTAATGATTTCAAATTTAGCCATACCAATATCAGTGAATTTGTTGAGCAAATAGCACTTAATTAGTAATTCTTTTTCACGATTTACTTCAGATTTATTCCTAAAGCTAAATCCAAATACTTGCTTCAACCTTGAGAAAAATCCTTCTATGTAAGATCTCTTTCCATAAATTGCTTCCTTTTTCCACTCTTTTACACCATCTTGTCCATATAATTTTATTAACCTAATAGCAGCATTTCTGTCAGACATATAATCTATTTTTGAATGTTCTGCTGCATCCTTTTTTGGTAGAACTTTTGTCTTTATATCGTATTTCTTACACAATTTATAAAGTTTGTGCCTATCGTATGCCCTATCTGCATATAATGCTTTTATTTTGTGCTGAAAATTAACTTCTTCAAGCAAATCGCAAGCTCCATAGTGGTCAGAGTAGACGCCATTACTGTATCTTGCAGCTATAGCTTTTTTACTATTCACACTTAACATAACATGTAACTTTCTTACTTGCTCGTAGCTTCGGTACTTTCTATCTGCACTGTTTTCCTTACTGTGGCCAGGAGTGTTACTGTAAATGCTGATACTTGTGCTATCTATGATAATTTCAATATTTTCCATGTTGCTTTTATCAACCCTGCAATCATTTATCTTAATATTAAGTTTTTTAAACCTTCTTGATGCTTGTGAATAGCTGATAACTGCCAAATTTTTTCCTATTTGTTGCAGATATCCTTTTATAAACCCCACCGTTTGTCTTAAACCAATTCTAAAAAGATTGACAATTATATGCACCAAAATTACGACTTTATCACTGTAAATATAGTTGCCGCCCTGCATTTTTGGACTATTTTCATACCAATTTTCGATAGCTTCATCGATGTAACGAAAAATATTTCCCCTTTTTTCAAGGAATTTGTTATATTCGTTTTGGTTACTGACTTTCATTTTCTGTGGCATATTTTTTCTTCAACAGTTAAATGGTTATTTATAATGAATTTTGTCAGTAGCCACCAGATTTTTTCGGTTGCTATGCAACAAAGCCATCCCAGTGTCACGCACTGGGATGACACCCTACTAGCGGAAGTTACTCTCAAATGTTTGTTCATGTTGCTATAAATATTAAGAAATTTACCAAATGAAAAAAAAGGCAAAAGAAGCCCCGTGGTTATTATCCGCTTTAAAATATTGGCGTTTTTTATGTTTTAAACGCTTGACAAGCGAAATTCAGCTGCTTTTAATTGCAACTAACCTACGCTACAAATGTTTAAGAAATTTACCAAGCAGAAAAAAAGACAAAGAATCCCCGAGTTAGCTAGTCTTTTACTATCTCTGTCGAGTATTGGCATTTTTTGATGTCTTGTAACGCTTTATAAGCGCGTTCAGCTTATTTAGATAAAAATCTAGATGTAGATGAAGTTTTGTAAAGACATACAGTATCTATATACTGCAAAAAATTAAACATAAGACGCCGATACATTAAGTAATCCTTACCTTTTAATCTGCAGATTGGCGAAAGCAAATACAATAGCTTCAGTCTCATGATAAGGGGGCTGGCGGAGTTTGTCAAGTAAGTTTTTTCGTTTCTATGTTGTCAGCTACCTGAATATTGATCATACGGGTTCCATCTGTTATATATAATCTTTTTGAATACGAAGAAAACTGATGAATGAGTATGATATTACGGTTATAGGTAGCGGTCCTGGTGGTTATATAGCAGCAATTAGAGCGGCACAGCTTGGGTTTAAAACTGCAATTGTGGAAAAAGAAAAAAATTTAGGCGGTATATGCTTAAATTGGGGATGTATACCAACAAAATCACTGCTTAGAGCATCTGAGGTTTATAGGCTAATAAAAAGATCAAAAGAGTTTGGTATAGAAGTAAAAGGAGCGAGTTTTGATATACAATCAATAGTGAAATATTCAAGAAGCGTTGTTGATAAATTATCAAGTGGCGTTGCATATTTGATGAAGAAGAATAACATCAAAGTTCATCAAGGCTTTGGTAAACTTGCAGGCAATAGTACTATAAAAGTTGTTAGCGATAAGGAAGAACAAGAAATTGTTTCCAAGCATATCATTTTAGCAACAGGCGTGAGGGCACGGAATCTGCCTGGAATAGAGGCAGATGGAGATTTAATATGGAATGCGCAGCATGCTATGATGCCGGGCAAATTACCAAAATCACTACTAATTATAGGGTCTGGCGCAATTGGAATAGAATTTGCAAGTTTTTATAGTACTTTGGGGGTTGATGTAACAATCATAGAGATAAAGAGCACTATTTTGCCGCTGGAGGATAAAGACATTTCAGATTTAGCACAAGAAATATTCACAAAACAGGGGATAAAAATATATACAAACAGTAGCGTAAAAGCTCTTACTAAAAGTAAAGACTCTGCTCAAGTGCTACTAAGTAGTGGCGAGAGCAAAGAATTTGATAGGGTGATTGTTGCGGTTGGAATTCAAGCAAATATTGAAAATATAGGTTTAGAAAATACAAAAATTAAATTAAGCCCTTCTGGTTTTATTGAAATGAATGAATGGTATGAAACTAGTGAATCAAATGTGTATGCAATAGGTGATGTAGCTGGCCCACCATGTTTAGCACATAAAGCGAGCCATGAAGCTGTGATCTGCGTTGAAAAGATTGCTGGTAAAAGTGCTCATGCGTTAAAAAAAGAATGCATACCAAATTGCACTTATTCTCATCCACAAATAGCGAGCATCGGCCTTACTGAGGAACAGGCAATAAAAGGTGGGTATGATATAAAAATAGGAAAATTTCACTCTAACTTTAATGGTAAGTCTGTTGCACTCAGTGAAACTGAAGGGTTAGTGAAAACGATTATAGATAAAAAAACCGGAGAAATTCTGGGTAGCCACATGATAGGTGCAGAAGTAACGGAGTTAATTAGCAATTTTGCTCTTGCAAAGCAACTAGAAGGAACAGACTTCGACATAAAATCTACGATTTTTCCTCATCCAACCATTTCAGAGATGATACATGAATCAGTGCTTGCTGCAGATGTTAAATAGTTGAACTAACGTTCCATCGTTTTAGAGTTGTCAATGTCTTGAGTAGTAGTTTGATTAGGCACTTTAGTTTCAATAGATTGATTACCACCAGCATTAGAATTCTGTAACTCTTCTTTCAATCCCTTAGCTGCTTCTTTAACTTTAAGCTTTGCCTTTGGATGAAGATCTTCTGGGCCTTTTCCTTTAGTATCCAAACCTTGTTGTAGATTAGTGCTTTTCATTTTATTATGCTGCTCGTGCTCAGGTAGGTCAACAACCGAATTGAAAAGAATTTTTATTATATTTTTTAGCAGTTCTAAAAAACCTCCGCTTCTGCCTTCTCTTTGTTCTTGAGGCTTATTTTTCACGTTAGATTCTTTTTTACTGTTACTACTTTTAGGCATTTTTAACTCAACTATCATAAAGCTTAATAAAATTCTACGTGCAAATTATTAAATAACATTTAACAATCTAGGATTCATTATTTACAGATGGATATTATTTTAGCAACAGGTGGCACAGGCGGACACATTTTTCCAGCTATAACTTTAGCAAGAGCACTAAAGGCACAAGGATACAATTGCATATTATTCACTGATAAAAAAACAAATAAAAATACCGACATAGAAAACTACACCTTACCATTACGTAAACCGAGCAGCAACAAATTTAAGTTTTTCCTTTTATTAATGTATAGTTGTGTGCTAGCAATATATAAAATCAGAAAATTGAAGCCAAGATTAGTAATTGGTTTTGGTAGCTATGCTTCTTTTCCAACTCTTCTTGCAGCAAGAGTTCTTTCTATACCTATAATTTTACATGAACAAAACACAGTTTTAGGGAGAGTAAATAGATTCTTTTTCAAGAGTGCAAAATTAATTGCAACCAGCTTTCCGGAGACTAAATATGCAGAGGGCAATAAATGTATTTTTACAGGAAATTTTGTTGATATAAAAGCACAGAGCCATTCTAGCACTGAGAAAGTCCTAAACATATTGGTCATAGCAGGCAGCCAAGGTGCAAATTTTTTTGATGATGTGGTAAGCAGCGTAATTTGTAATTTGCCTATTAAAATGAAAAAGAAAATTAGAGTGACGCAGCAATGTACGAAGAAAAATGTAAACAAGGTCAAGAGTCTATACAAAAGTGAAAAGATCGATTGTGAATTAAGTGAATTTTTTGATGATATGGAAAATAGACTGGCCAATGCTCACTTGGTAATTAGCAGAGCAGGGGCAACTTCAATAGCAGAGATCACTCTTGCTAGGCGTTCTGCTATATATATTCCTTACCCTTACTCAAAAGATAATCACCAATTTTATAACGCAAAATATATTGAAGATTCGGGAGCAGCTGTAATAGTTGAGCAAAATAGTGAAGCAAAAAAAAATCTAACAGAGTTACTATTTGATCTACTCAGTAATTCTCAAAAATTGCGTGATATGACCAATAATACAAAAAAAACAGGGATAAAGAATGGGACTACTGAGTTTGTTAAGGTAATTGTTCACAAGTTTAGTTGATGGCTGCTTGCTTTTTCTTCAAACACGTCCCAAAAATCTTTTTCTAGCGATATATTATACAATTTATTGATATGAACTACTCCCGTGGGTGAAGTTGTGTTAATTTCGAGCAGGAAGTCATCTATAATATCAATACCAACAAATATTAGCCCTCTTTTCTTTAATTCAGGACCAATTTTGTTACATATTTCATTGTCCCTATCGTTCATTTGAGCGGGCTCAAAACTTGCTCCGAGCCGCACATTTGTCCTAATCTCTCCACTAATCTTTGGAACTCGTTTCATTACACCAATTGGTTGACCATAAAGTAGCAATATTCTTTTATCTTTATCTATGTTTTTACAAAATGATTGCGCAATTACAGGACATTCATATTTTGCTATCATGAGATCCACTACTACTTGAATACTATTCTCGTCTTGTATTCTTATCACATCGTTTCCTCCATAACTATACAATGGCTTCAGAATAATATCTTTATAGTTGCGGTAAAAATCTCTAATCATTGATATATTTTCAGTAATCAAAGTCGGCGGAATTAACTCTGGAAATAATGAAGTTATCAATTTTTCAGGACAATTTCTTATTTCTGTTGGATTGTTAATTACCAATGCGCTAGTTTTTTCTAAGATATATGTTGTTGTAATATAACGCATATCAAAGGGTGGATCCTGTCTGATAAATACGATGTTCATTTCATTCAAGTTGATTGCCATATCTTCTTTAGAAATGAATCCACAATTATCAACTGTAACTTTCTGGGCTAAAGCAATTGGATGGTTTAGCTTTAGTGCTAAATTGTTAGGAGCATAGACAAAAACTTCATGCCCCCTCCTTTGTGCTTCTTTTATCAATGTAAATGTAGTGTCAGTTTCAAAATTTATATTTTTATCCATCTGAAAGGCAACTTTCATTTATGTTCTCTACCTATTGTCACAACTGTACAAATGTTATAATTTGAAGGCGATTTTTGCCTAATGGCGTAATTTACTGTACCTATATCGTACATAACTTACAACTTGTTTTACTCCCTTTACTTTTCTTGCAATTGCTATTACAGCTTTTAATTCTGCTTTATTTTGGGCTATACCCATCAAATAAACAACTCTATCAACCGTATTAACGCTATAATTAATTGACTTAATATTTCTTTTTCCCAGAAGTCTTGTTCTTATTTCCGCTGTTATCATGCCATCTACAGTGGTGTCTAGCATGGAAGCCATTTGAATTGGTATTACTCTTATTTCATTTATCACTTCTTTAATTTCTTTTTGCTGCCAAGCTATTTTTTCTGCTGTAAGTTGTTTTTCAGGAGTGTCAACACTTCCAATGAGCAATACTCTTCCTTCACTTACTTTAACCTTTATGGATGAAAATAGTCCATGCTTTAAGAGTCCCTTATTAATTCTGATGACCATAGTCGTATCATCAATGATATTTCCCAAGGATTTATCCTGCATTGTTATTGCTGTTGCTGTCGCTGTAGCCACCACACCACCTATTATAAGGGTTGTGCAACCACTTTGTGTAATCAAAAAAATTGCGAGTAAGAAGCTTGTTATTAATCTCATTATTGATTTTTAGGGTTTAGAGCTTTCATTAAGAAATGTTAATAAGCTTTTTTGATTGTGTAAACACCATAAATTAAGTAAGACTTTAAACCTTGAATATTTTTAATGGAATACCTATAATAGGGTACTGAAAATTTCTTGCGGATATGGCGGAATTGGTAGACGTGCCAGGTTTAGGTCCTGGTGAGCTTGCTCGTGGGGGTTCAAGTCCCTCTATCCGCACTTTAAAGTCATGTAACTTAGGTTTTAAGGGAAAATTTATAATCACTAAATACACTTTTATTTGTATAAAAACCTGTTCTTAAGGATTGTGTTTAACTTAAATTCTGGTAAAATGACTCTATTAAGATATGAATTAAAATATTAATAAATGAATTATGATGTCTAATAATATACCTCAAAATACAGTCGAAGTAAGTAGCGTATATACCTACAAAGAGCTTAGTATAGATAAACTAAAGCATGAGTATGAAATCACAGTTAGTAGTGATTATATAAAACAAAAGGTAGATTCCAGGTTGCAGGAGATAGCAGAAAATGCAAAATTACCTGGATTTAGGGCTGGAAAGATGCCCTATGACCTTGTTGTTGCAAATTATAAAAACGAAGCTTTGGAATATGTGATAAATAATACAATTGATTATTGCTCAAGTGATTTGATGAAAAAAATTGAAGTCAAGTCTCACATTTATCCTAAGGTTGATGTTATATCATTACCAGATCTGGGCAAAGAAAATGAGGAGGGCAATTTTGTATACAAGCTATCTTTTGAGTCGATGCCTGAAGTACCGGCGATAGATCTTGACAAAATAAACTTAAAGAAAATTGAGGCAAAGATTGAAGAGGAAGATATAAAAGAATTTATTGATTCTATCAAAACAAAATTCCCCAATTTTGCCTCTGTTGATGATGCTTCTTATCAAGCGAAAGATGGGGATAAATTGATAATTGATTTTGAAGGGCGGATTAGGAATAAGCTCTTTCAAGGTGGAAGTAGCAAAAATTTTGCCGTTAATTTAGGGTCTGGCACATTTATTAATGGTTTTGAAGATCAATTAACTGGTATGAAAAAGGGAGAAACAAAGGACTTTAAGTTGAAATTTCCTGAAAATTACCAAGCCATTTCCCTTGCAGGACAGGAAGCTGATTTTTCTGTGCGAGTTAATGAGATTCAAATTGCCAAAGATTTTGAAAATGATGATGAAATAGCTAAGAGTATTGGTTTTAAAGATTATTCTTTGCTAATAAATCATGCAAAAAAAATGATTGGTGATCAGTGTACCGAAATGAGAAATCTCTTAATTAAAAAGGAGCTGTTTGATTATTTGGATGCTAATTATAGTTTTGATTTACCCACAGACATAGTAAAACAGGAGCAACAAAGAATGGAAGGAGAACTGGGTGCTCAAAATGATTCTCGTAAAGAAGCTGAAAAACGTGTAAAGCTTGCTATGTTATTTATGAAATTTAGTGCAGAACATAAAATATCATTAACTCAAAATGATGTTTTGAATGTTATTGTAAATCAATATGTCAGTAAGGATGTACCGTTTGACAGAGTACTTAAGCATTTTGAATCAAATAAACAATTTCAAGAATTAGTTAGAGGGCAAGCGCTTGAGTATAAAGTGACAGATTATATAATAGAAAAAGTTAGTAAAGAAGAGCAGATTATTTCTGTGAAAGAATTAAAGGAATTGTTTGGTAATATTTAATAGGAAAAGGTATGACTCTTATACCAATTGTAGTTGAACAAACTAGTCGCGGTGAGCGCGCTTATGACATATATTCAAGACTAGTGAAAGAAAGAATAATTTTCGTAACAGGTCCTATTGAGGACAACATGGCTAGCGTAATAGTAGCACAGCTTTTATTTTTAGAATCGGAAAATCCCGATAAAGACATTTGTATGTACATCAACTCACCAGGTGGTGTTGTAACTGCTGGTTTGTCGATCTACGATACAATGCAGTATATAAACCCAGACGTTTCAACTTTATGTATAGGTCAAGCTGCATCTATGGGTTCTTTATTGCTTGCAGCTGGTACAAAAGGTAAGCGCTACTCTCTACCTCATTCAAGAATTATGATACATCAGCCATCTGGTGGTTATCATGGTCAAGCAACTGATATAGAAATACATGCTAATGAGATTTTGCGAGTTAAGAAAAAACTAAATCAAATTTATGAAAAACATACTGGAAATTCACTGAAGAAAATTGAAGGAATGATGGAAAGAGATAAGTTCATGGATCCTGAAGAAGCAAGGAAAATTGGCTTAATTGACAAGGTGATAGCTGAGCGTACAGATATTGAAATTGAAAATACTAAAGTTAAACAAAAGGTGGGTTAATGGATAACAATAATGATTTACACTACTGTTCTTTTTGCAACAAGGCGCAAGATGAAGTAGATAAATTGATTACTAACTCTTCGGATGGTTTAAAGGTGTTTATTTGTAATGAGTGCATAGAATTATCCCATAAAGCAATAAGTCAAAAGAAAGATAGATCTTTTAATTCAGATCGTATATCTGATATGAAGCTATTACTAAAGAAACCTGAGGATATAAAAAATTTTCTTAGCAAGCATGTTGTAGGTCAAGAACATGCGCAACATGTCTTATCTGTAGCTATGTATAACCATTGTCAATCCATGGCACAATTTCATGCTATAAGTGATATCGAAATCGAGAAGTCAAATATAATGCTTATTGGTCCCACTGGTTCTGGTAAGACTTTGCTGGCCAAAACACTTGCTAAAGTTTCAGATGTGCCATTTGCTATGGCTGATGCGACAACTTTAACTGAGGCAGGTTATGTGGGTGATGATGTAGAAAGCGTGTTGTCGCGTTTATTACAAGCTGCAAATTATGACGTTGCAAAAGCACAGCGTGGTATAGTGTTTATAGATGAAATAGACAAGATCACAAGAAAATCTGAAAGCACTTCAATAACCCGTGACGTTTCAGGTGAGGGGGTCCAGCAAGCTCTGCTTAAGATTATGGAGGGTACAGTTGCTTATGTTCCGCCACAAGGAGGGCGAAAACATCCACAACAAGAGTTTATACAAGTGGATACTAGTAACATACTGTTTATTTGTGGAGGAGCTTTTGAAGGCCTCGATAAAATTATTGAAGCGAGAAAAAAGGGAACATCAGTTGGCTTTGGAGCAGATATAAGTCAGTCTAAAGAGCAAAAGAAAAAAAATGCTTTACATGATGTTCAACCTGAAGATTTAATCAAATTCGGTTTAATACCCGAATTTGTAGGGCGGGTTCCAATAACTGCTGTTTTAGATGAGCTGGATCATGAAGATTTAATACATGTTTTGACAGAACCAAGAAATGCGCTAATAAAACAGTACAAAGCATTGCTTGCGTTTAGCAAAGTAAACCTCGAGTTTTCAGATGAAGCAATATCAGCTATTGCTAAAAAGGCTATAAGTTATAAAACAGGTGCAAGAATGTTACGTGCTATTTTAGAGTCACTTTTGCTTGACATTATGTATACATCTGGAAACGGAGGCTTTGAAGGTAGCACTATAGTAATCACTAAGAAAATGGTAGAGTTAGGAAAAGCAACGGTTAATCATAATAATAATGGCAATGTTATAACGGTTAATGATTAATTTGAGGCATATATTATGAACATTGAACGTGCTGTGAGCTCTGGTTTTGCTGCATTGTCAGTATTACCTTTAAGAGATGTAGTAATTTTTCCAAATATAATGGTGCCTTTATTCATAGGCAGAGAAAAATCTGTTAATGCACTAGAGTATGCAATAAGTAGTAGTAGTCACCAAAATGAGATTTTTCTTGTAGCACAGAAAGATGGCTCTGTTGATAATCCAGAGCCAGAAGATCTTTATGAAGTAGGTGTGTTAGCAAACATTATACAACCATTAATAAAATTGCCTGACAATGCAGTAAAAGTTATAATCCGGGGGATAAGAAGGGGAAGAGTTGTAGAATATATTAGCTCTCATACTTTATTACAAGCCAGGGTAGAGTTAGACAATCATTATAAAGAAGATGAAGACAATATTGACTTAGAAGCTTTAAGGCGATCTGTTATAGACGCGTTCGATAGCTGGTGTAAGCTAAACAAGAAAAATCAGCCTGAAGTTGCCATTAACCCCATTGATCAAATCAAAGAAGTTGATCAACTTGTAGACACGGTAGCTTCACATTTAAATATAAAAGTATCGGATAAACAAAGCATACTTGAGGCTTATGACCCAAAAGAGCGTTTTAAAAAAGCTTTTGCTTTTATTGAGAGAGAAATAAGTATTTTGAACGCACAAAACCGTTTATATAAGACAATTAAATCGCAAGTTGAAAGCACTCAGAAAGTTTACTACCTTAACGAGCAATTGAAAGCTATACAGAAAGAATTAGGCGAATTTGAGAATGGTGATGAAGGGAATATACTCAATGAATTTGAAAAAAAGATAAATGAAACAAAGCTTTCTCAGGAAGCAAGAGAGAAAGCTATAACTGATTTGAAGAGATACAAGAAAATGAATCCCATTTCTCCTGAAGCTACAGTTATATCTAGTTACTTGCATTGGTTACTTGATTTGCCGTGGGGAAAGTACAAAGATGCAAAAATTAACTTAAATGCAGCTAAAAAAATCTTAGATGAAAATCATTATGGCATAGAGAAAGTAAAAGATAGAATAATAGAATTTTTAGCAGTATTAAAAAGAGTAAAAGAGATAAAAGGTCCTATACTTTGCTTAGTTGGACCGCCAGGTGTTGGTAAAACTTCTTTAGCTAAGTCTATGGCAAGAGCAGTAGGAAGAGATTTTGTTCGCATAGCTCTTGGTGGTGTGCGTGATGAGTCCGAGATACGAGGGCATAGGAAAACTTATATTGGCTCAATGCCTGGTAAAATCATTCAACACATGAAAAAAGCTAATTCATGCAACCCGCTTTTTCTGCTTGATGAAATAGATAAGATGGGTTCTGATTCGCGTGGCGATCCTGCATCTGCATTACTTGAGGTTTTAGATACTGAGCACAATAAACACTTTACGGATCATTACTTGGAAGTTGAGTTTGATCTTTCAAGTGTAATGTTTGTAGCTACGGCAAACAGCTTAAATTTGCCACATCCTTTGCGTGATAGGATGGAAATTATACAATTGTCCGGGTATACTGAAGATGAAAAAATCAGTATTGCTACACACCACCTTATTCCGAAGTTAAAGAAGGAGCATGGTTTGTATCAGAAGGAATGGGACATAACTAATGAGGCGTTATACGAGTTGATACGTTTATATACACGTGAAAGTGGTGTGCGGAGTATGGAAAGGGAGCTTGCAAAGCTCATGAGAAAGGCAGTTAAAGAAATATTGACTGATAAAAATAAGAAAATATCCGTAGGAGTTGACAATTTACAAGATTATTTAGGGGTACGTAAATATACCTTTGGTATTGCAGAAAATGAGAGTTTGGTGGGAATAGTAACTGGGCTTGCCTATACTGAAACAGGTGGTGATATTTTGATGATAGAATCAGTCCTAATTCCGGGCAAGGGAGAAATAAAATACACAGGAAAGCTTGGAGAGGTTATGCAAGAATCTATAAAAGCTGCGTATAGTTATATTCGATCAAATTGTTTATTTTTTGGTATAAAGCCCGAAAAATTCCAAAATAATGATATACATTTGCATGTACCTGAGGGTGCTGTACCAAAAGATGGCCCTTCTGCTGGCGGCGCGGTATGTACGTCTATTGTTTCTCTTATGACAAATATACCAGTTAACAAAAATGTTGCTATGACAGGCGAAGTGACATTGCGTGGTAGAGTTTTAGCTATCGGGGGCTTGAGAGAAAAATTGCTTGCAGCGCTCAGAGGATCAATCAAAACTGTGATTATACCAAGTGAAAATGAGAAAGATATGCAAGAGATTCCTGCAAGCATCAAAGAGGGGATCAACGTAGTTTTTGCTAAGAATATTGATGAAGTTATGAAAGTTGCTTTAATGCACCCTACTACTCCAATTGATGGTGATGATAATCAAAATAGTGTGCCTTCCTCTATAGAAAATAAAGATGATACTTTTCCTATGTCGGAAACATTGAAGCATTAGATTAAGAAGATATTATACAATCTCCATTTCTCTTTTATCCGGCAAAAATCCACCAACTTGCGCATTCCATAGGGTCTTATACATTCCGTTTTTATCAAGAAGTTCCTGATGCATGCCATCTTCCACAATCTTGCCTTGATCAAGAACCAAAATACGATCCATATGCAAAAGCGTAGATAGGCGGTGGGCTATTACTATTGTAGTTTTATCTTGCATTAACTCCCATAGAGATTCTTGAATATTACTTTCAGTCACAGAATCAAGTTGTGAAGTTGCTTCATCCAGAATTAATATAGGAGCATTTTTTAAAATAGCTCTTGCGATTGCAATACGCTGCCTCTGTCCTCCTGAAAGTTTTACACCTCTTTCTCCAACAAGTGACTCATAACCTTGGGGTAATTTTGAAATAAACTCATGAGCATGTGCTTTTTTTGCCGCTTCAATTACTTCATCATCGCTAGCATCTGTTTTTCCATAGCGAATATTCTCCATCAAAGTCCTATGAAAAAGCGATGGATCCTGCGGAATCATGCCAATATTTTTGTGTAAAGAATCCTGGGTTACATTGCGAATATCTTGCCCGTCAATTGAAATTTTTCCAGATTGTACGTCATAAAGCCTAAGAATCAGGTTTACAAATGTTGATTTACCAGCACCTGAATAACCAACGAGTCCTACTTTTTGACCAGATTCAATTGTTATGGATTTGTTTTCAAATATTGGTTCTGCATCTTTATAATGAAAATGAACTTTATCAAAACTCATTTTCCCCTTTTTAACGACCAGATCTGCTACGTTTGGCTGATCTTGGATTTCAGGGATTGAAGTAATTGTTCTCAAAGCCTGAGTAATCTTTCCCCATGATTTAGAGAATTGTGAGAAGTCTTTGGCTATCATCCAAAGAAAATTAGCTATTGCTATATTAATAGTCATAACAAAAGCAAAATCTCCAGCAGTAATTAATTCTTGTTCTCTTCCTTTAACTAAGAAATATAAATTAAGCATTTGCATGATTACAAATGAGAAACCATAGAAAGTGAAAATCCATGTATATACCCACTGAAGTTTTTGCTCTGCTTTAACAGCTTCACTATGAGTGGATTGCAAAGATAATTTCTCCTGGTATTGGCTTGCAAATAACCTTACAGACATGATGTTTGAGAATATATCTACCATTTTACCAGTAATGCTTGAACCAAGCTCTGACCATACACCTGCAAGATGTGTTATCTTTTTTGCAAGAAACAAGGAAGACAAAACAAATAATGCCGACCAAGTTAACATCAACAAGGCAAAGTAAATATTCACTTGCCATAAAAAATAAATCCCAATACCAAGCGCTAATGAGCGGCTTATGAACCTATCAACCGTAATTTGTACAATATCCGGAATATAATTTGTCAAATCATTAACCTTGTTGGCAAGGCTGCCGGAGAAGTTATTTTGGTAATAGCTATTATCCTGATTTAATAACATGGCAAGGCTTGATTCGGCAATATTTTTACGAAGATTGGGCAATCATTTTTATTTCAACGAAGTAGTTGTATAACCTGGCAATACACTCAAGTAAAAGTAATATTAGTACATAGGATATGGCAGGATTTGCTATATCTTGAGAAGATTGTTTGTGGCTGATACGATCTATAATGACTTTTATTAAATATGGACTAAAGGAAACATCAATAGCCCAGACTAATGCTGCTAATAACACTATAATAATGGGAAATGGGAATGGACGTAGCGTTTTCAGGATGAAGGATATGACTTGCTTTGTTGTTATGTCATTCATATTTTTTACTTATTCTATCTCCCAGTTTAATTCAAGTAGATGATAACAATCATATTATAATAGTCCTTTTCATGGAAACCTTTTCTGGTAGATTGCTTTCTAGAAAAACATTGGTCAAGGTGCCAACTGTGGTTTATAATAATATAAATCATGTCACAGTTAATTTGTGCTTATCAGAGCTGGAATAGAAGTATGTTTTATTTTATAAATTTTTTGCCTATTTTACTGTTCCTATTTCTTTTTGTAGGGAGTGGTATATATTTTACTGTTCTTGGCGTGTCAAATGCTTTTTATCAGTTATCTCCACTGGTAGCCATTGCTCCTGCCATAGCTCTGGGCTGGGTTTTATACAAGGGCAATACTGAAGAAAAAATGTATGCCTTTCTAGATGGGGTAAGAGATCGTAATATTATCACTATGTGCATCATTTTTTTACTTGCAGGTGCATTTAGTGAAGTAACTAAAGCAATCGGTAGTGCTGATGCCACAGTTAATTTGGCTCTTTCATTTATACCAACACAATTTTTACTCATAGGATTATTTTTTGTAGCAGCTTTCATCTCCACTGCTATTGGTACATCAATGGGCACCATTGCAACAATTGCTCCTATTGCAGTTGAACTGACACAAGCTGGGATTTCTCCTTCCTTAGGAGTTGCAACTGTTGTAGGAGGAGCAATGTTTGGCGACAATTTATCTATATCTCTGATACTACAATTGCATCTGTGATGTCTCAAAAGGCTGATATAAAGAAAAAATTAAAACTGAATGCAAAAGTGGCACTAATTGCTTCTATATTCACAATAATTATATTATTTTATAGCTCAAGCAATAGTGCTGCTATTGCAGTTAAGGAGTATTCTTTATTGCTTGTGGCTCCTTACATCATACTTATATTGCTTGCAAACTTTGGAATCAATGTATTTACGGCATTGGTTTTAAGCATAACTTTTGCTGGAATTATTGGATTTATAAATAACAACAATTATGGTTTATTGTTTTTAAGCCAAAACATCACCAAAGGGTTTATGAGTATGCATGAAATTATGCTACTGTCATTGATGGTTGGCGGACTTTCAGGACTGGTAGGTAAAAATTCTAAGGAGTTTTCAGATAAACTTTCATCTTGGGTTATGATACAACGTGGTGGACAAAAAACTGCGCAGTTATTTATTGCAAAAATAGTCAGTATATCTGACATTTTACTTGCAAATAATACCATCGCTATAATTTTTAGCGGTGAAATTGCTAGAGATATTGCTAAGAAATATGAAATACCGCCTCACTATAGTGCAGCATGGCTAGGCATATTTTCTTGTGTATTTCAAGGATTAATACCGTATGGCGCTCAATTGCTTTTGGCTAGCACTATTGCTGGAGTTTCACCTTTGGCAGTCGTGCCACATGTATACTATTGCTATGTTTTAGGTATTATTGCAGTGTTATACATTGTATTGAACAAAATTGAGAAAAAAGATTGTGCTTAACATACAAGACAACGCTCCGCTCTGTAGAAAATGGATGTTCTTGGCAGTATGTGCCCTTGCTTGCTCTGGGTTACTGTCAATAATTGTTATTTTTTTACGACTGCCTTTTATCTCCTCTCTCATTCCTTCTGCACAATATATTTTTGATAATGCGCTGGTGATACACGTAAACCTGTCAATTTTGGTGTGGATGTGCTCTATAATATCTCTACTTCTTATCATAAACCTACAAAATACCAATAGTTGGTTTAACTTTTCATGGGTTCTATCAACCCTTTCGATGCTGCTGATGTTTATATCCGCATTCGTTCCAAATACTGAAGTTATTAAAAGCAATTATATTCCCGTATTACAAAACAAATTATTCTTATTTGGTCTTGGTTTGTTTACCACCAGTATATTAGTAAATGCAATGCTAGCATACACATCAAAAAAAGAGGTTTCATTTCTCTCTGTTGGGCAAATTGGACTGGTTATTATACTTGTTTCATCATTTCTTTGCTTTGTTTTAGCGTATCAAAATATGCCTCCAGGTCTATATCACTCGGATAAGAATTTGTTTTACGAATATCTCTTTTGGGGAGGCGGACATTTGCTGCAATTTGCTTTTGCTCAAGCAATGTTTTTAGTGTATTTAATGATGCTGAGTTTCAGTGATGTTAGTTTAGCTTCAAACAGTAAAATTACTATTTTACCACTATTTATAAACACAATTTTGGCTATGGGTGCACTGTTTGTATATTTTGTTTATCCAGTTGATAGTGCCAAGTTAATACAGTTTTTTACTTGGCATATGAGGATTGCTGGAGCAGTTTTGCCGTGCTTTTTGATAATATTAGTGTGCTGCAACATCAGAACTTTTATTAATGATAAAAGCAACTATTTATTACATTCATTTTTGTTGTTCACTTATGGAGATGTGCTTGGAGTGCTGACTATTGAAGGAAATGTCACGATTCCCGCTCATTATCATGGTTCTGTAGTTGGGATCACTATAGCTTTTATGAATTTCATTTATTGGCTGTTACCTAAATTAAACTTTAAAGAGGTAAAAAACTCTATCGTAAAATTGCAGATTTATGCGTACAGTGTGGGACATTTTCTCCATATTACTGGACTTGTATGGCTTGGTGGATATGGTGCCTTAAGAAAAGTTGCAGATCTGCCAAGTATTTCATCAATGTTAGCACGCACGTGCTTCATTATAGGTGGCGCTATATCAGTTATTGGTGGAATGTTGTTCGTAATAATTGTGCTTTCACATCTGTTAAAAGGCAAAGCGCGTACCAACTGACCCATAGAAACGAAAAACTTACTTGACACCCTTTGCCAGCCCCCTTATCATGAAACTGAAGGTATTCAGTTATCTTCATCTGTGCAGATTAAACAGCAAGAAAACAACGTAGTTGGCGTCTTATTTTTAATTTTTTGCACTATGTGCACCTTATGTCTTCACAATATTTCTAGGTTTTTACCTATATAAGCTGAAACGCGCTTATAAGTCGTTTAAGACAGTATAGTACGCCAATTTGCAGGATTAGAGAGTGAACACTAATTACCACGGAGTTTCTTTGCCTTTTTTTCTGCTTAGTAAATTTCTTAAACATTTTAGCTAAGGTTAGTTGCACTTAAAAGCAGCTAAATTGCAGCGTTTAAGGCTTAAAAAACGCCAATACTGAAAATAGACAATGACTAGGGCTTCTTTTGCCTTTTTTTTCATTTGGTAAATTTCTTAAACATTTATGGCTAAACGACAACCGTCATCCCGCTACGTGTTAGCGGGATCTATGCTTTGAGATACCGCGAATGAATCGCGGTATGACGGTGTAGATGATGGTTAAGTATCCCGCTACTTGTTAGCGGGATCTAGAGATACCGTGACGGTATGACGGTTCGTGGCGGTATAGTAATTCGTCATTCCGCTACCCGTTAGCGCCGCGGCGGTATAGCTATAGAATGACAAAAAAAGGGCACTGTGACGGACTTAAATCACAATTATCAGTTAATGCTAATCGCGGGTATCCGTTCAGCCAATGGCGTCAACTTAAGAGCTTTCATTAGCAAACTCTCCTAAAGACATGATGGCGTTTGGGCTTATCTACCTTGTTGCGGCTATATAATCGCCCTGGTCGGATCTTAACTTTAGCACGTATACTTGCTCTATCAAAAAGGGCTTGAAAGTTTTTTGGCGAACAATTTCCAACAAGCACTTGATAAAGTTTCTGTCTCATCACACCAAATAAAACTGAAAAATTTAAACGATACTCAGCAATTTGATCTGGGTTCCAAGGCCCTTGTGCATCACACATATGAAGCGATAATATATTGCACATGACCAAGTTTGCCCAAAATTCTTGTAATACAGCCTCTAAATTCACCCCAGAAAAATTCTCTAACTCTGCTCCTACTTTGAGTCGTTTATAGCACTCCTCTATGTGCCACCTTAATACATAAGCTTTACTGATATCTTCCAAAGTAAATTTTTCTCGATCAAAAAGTGAAGTCCTCTGTTTCTCCGTTGGCTAATGTCAGCACTATAACTCTTACTTTCTGTCCTTTCATTTTATTTTTTAGCTTTTCATTTTCTAATATAAAATCGAAATCTAATTCGCCAGATGCAATTCGTTCCCATAGCTTGCTATAATTTCTTTTTGCAAGCGAAAAATAAAATCTACTTCCAAATCATAATGCTGCTGAATGAATTTTACTGAAGGATAACCACGATCATAGATAAATAATAATTTCTTTTGATTTAATGAACGCATTTGAGTGATAACTTCGGGTAATTGCTCTTCCGCCAACGTTTGTTCGCCTATATTCCAAGCCGCAAGGCGAGCACTGCAAATCAGTGAAGTACATAAATCAACAAACAAATTGCCAATGGTGGCATTGTGCCTGTTGTTCCATTTGGTTTAAAACGGCCAAACTCGGATACAATTTCCTCAGAGCTGGGTAATCTCATACCAGAACCATCTGCTGCAATAAGTCTATAGCCTCTCCAGCTCAGGTTCATCTTGATAGGCTGTTTGGATGCTTAGCTCCAATAACTCTTTAAAACCTGTATGATAAATCTTATATCTTGCTTTAGAAAAAGCTTGCTTTGAGGGTGGAACTTTACAAGTTAGTGGATCCATAAGTTCACATTCTATTCCCAAACTTTTTTTAACTAACTTTAAAATCATAGAAAATACTGTCGTAAAAGGGAGTTTTCTTGTTCGCGTGAAACTCAACACAATGGATTCTCTGAAAAGCTTTCGAGTATATTATATTTTTAATTTGTAGAATAAAATTTTTTCCTTTTTGCATGTTTCACCTAAAAAGGACACATTTTAAACTTCTTTGTTGAAATAAAATAGAAACAAAAGTGCTGTTTCCTGCGGCTTCTGGATAATTTAATGGTAAAAAATTTAGAGAGAAATTTTACACACTATCGCTTATATTTTTCCTTAAGTTGACGCCATTGCCTGAACGGATACGTTCTGTCGTATAGCTCTAACTGTTTTTAGGGGATAGAAAGGCTATATGGTTGCTAATATATTTTATTGCAAAATAAGCATTCTACATTATTTGCCAGCAAACAAAACTGCTCAATAGTTAAGTTTTCTGGACGTTCGTTTCCACTCAATTTAGCGTTTTCAAGGACAGTTTCAGCGTGGTTCGTTATATTTTGCAAGCTATTTCTCAGCATCTTTCTTCTTTGAGAAAAAACGACACGTGTTAATCTTGTTAAGGTTTCCAAATTTACTGCAAACTTTGGGGTAGGCAAAGGATTTACTGTAATTACTGAAGAATGTATTTTTGGTCTTGGAAAAAACTCTTTAGGTTCAATATCAAATTCCTTTTTTATATCACATAGCAACTGGCTTAGCACTGATAAGGAACCATAATCTTTAGAATTGGGTCTTGCCGTAATGCGATCTGCTACCTCTTTTTGAAACATTAATGTCAAACTCGTAAAAAATTTTATATTATTTAACCACTTTAAAAATAACACTACCGAGATATTGTAAGGCAAGTTAGCAATAACTTTGACTGGGCGCTCTATCAGCTCTTCTTCTATAACATGCAGTGCATCCGCTTCTATAATTCTATACTTTCCTTGATGCTCATTTAGCAGTTGGTCATGGTGTTTTACTAAATCTCTATCTTTTTCTATAGAAAGTAGAGACTTTGGATTATGCACCAATATTTCTCTTGTTAATGCACCATATCCAGGACCAATTTCAATGACATTAAAATTTTCCAGACTATCAGCTAAAGCGACGATTTTTTTTGTTATCTCACTCGATAAAATAAAATTTTGCCCTAGACTCTTTTTTGGCTTCAGTAAAAATTTTCTCATATTATTTTCATTATACAGTATTTTAAAAATCAGTTGACTAAAATCCATTGATAATTGTATATTATTAATGTGTTTAACGCCGGCTTAGCTCAATTGGTAGAGCAACTGACTTGTAATCAGTAGGTTGTCAGTTCAAGTCCGACAGCCGGCACTCTCGCCCATATAAGTAAAGTTGATGTCCTTTTTAATAGTAGCAAAT
The DNA here is from genome assembly GCF_048537595.1 of Wolbachia endosymbiont of Rhagoletis indifferens. NCBI lineage: Bacteria > Pseudomonadati > Pseudomonadota > Alphaproteobacteria > Rickettsiales > Anaplasmataceae > Wolbachia > Wolbachia endosymbiont of Rhagoletis indifferens. The sequence goes on from NZ_CP175923.1 coordinate 492,288, forward strand.
TGGAAAATGAATGGAATGCGTTCTTCATTTGTTGACTTTATAGGCAAACTTAACAACAAGAGCAACGAAATTACCTCTAAATTAGTAATTTGCCCTCCTTTTACATCATTTCCAAGCAGTATAGAGTTGAACAATAATATTAATATAGGAGCACAGAATTGCCATCATAAAAAGTTCGGTTCTTACACAGGTGAAATTAGCGCAGAAATGTTAAAAGAACTAGGGTGTACTTACGTAATACTTGGGCATTCTGAAAGGGCCAATGAAAAAGATAGTGAAATAAAACTTAAGTCAGAAATAGCAATAGAATCAGGCTTACACCCAATTATCTGTGTAGGTGAAAATTCAGAAGATTATAAGAATGAAAAAACAAAAGAAGTAATAGAATATCAATGCAAAAACCGTTTGCCAACACACGGTGAATATACCGTAGCATATGAGCCAATATGGGCAATAGGCACAGGTCATGTGCCAAATAATGATGCAATTGCTGAGGTGATAGAGGTAGTAAAATTGTGTACTGGTAAAAAACACATTATATATGGTGGTTCAGTCAGTTCAGAAAATATAGAAAATTTGCTCAGTATCTCAAATTTATCAGGAGTTTTAATTGGCAGTGCAAGCTTAGATTTCGATCACTTTTATAAAATTATACAACAAGTTGAAAAAAAGTTTTCTCTTATCAATTCTAAAAGTAGATAAGAGGGAATTACTCACTATAGAAATAGGGCTATCACGGGCGTCTCAGTAGATTCCGCTAACGCGTACTCCCTAGTCATACTGTCACGGTATCCGCTAACACGTAGCGAGATGAAGGTTGTCATAGTGACACTGGTTTCCATACAAAAGTGGTGTCATCTAAGTAGCTGATACTGATTTCTATCCAAGACGGTGTCATCCCAGTGCCCAGACACTGGGATCCAGAAGACTTAATTTCAACCAATTGGCTGCATAATAAAGTCTGGATTCCAGCGGGCTTTGTTGCATCGCTACTTATGAAAGGCTAACTATAGCTAGGATTATAAGCAACCTATTGAAAATCTTGTTTTTTTGCAATCAATCTGATCAAATTTAAGAATAGTAATTTATTATTTATATTAATAAACTTAATTCTATTGAAAATAGCTAAAGCATTGAAATTCTTGAATTTTAGCCGGATTAGTGAGTGGTAGTGAAATTTCTTTTACTCAAATTTAGGTATTCACTGACCGTTCTTGTTATAAATACCAGAATAATAAGCTACTGATATTCTCCATCTTTTTTATCTTTAATCCATCATAGCTAGCGATGCAACAAAGCCATTCCAGCGTCACGCGCTGGAATGACATCTTTCTTGGTGAACTCAAATCATAATGTTCGTACGGTTGTGGGCTTATAGCTAAAGTAATCTAGAAAATTAACGATATTTTATTCCCCGGTGAACGCTCTATTCTGTTTTCCAACTCTAGTTCTAAAAGAGCCATTAGAGCTATGTTGGTAGAAAGTCCGCTTGCTAATATAAGTTCATCTATATCAACAGGTACAGAGTTAATATGATCAACTATAACAGATTTTGCCTGTTGTAATTTTTCTTGTTTTTGGTTAACAGAATGGTGCTCAACATCAAATAGGTTTTTTTGCTGCGGAGGTAAACTAAACCTAACACTCTCTATTATGTCATCAGCGGATTCGATAAGCTTAGCACCGTTTTTAATCAAATGATTACTACCACTACAGCGTGAATCTAAAGGGAAACCAGAAACTGCAAACACCTCTCTCCCTTGATTTAAAGCAAAATCTGCTGTTATTAGAGAGCCAGAACGTTTCGATGCTTCAATCACTGCAACACCCAGCGATAGGCCAGATATAATTCGATTCCTTTGAGGAAAATATTGAGGCTTTGGTTTAGTAGCAAATGGAAGCTCAGTAATTACTAATCCGCCATTTTCAGTGATTTTTTTGTATAGATCAAAATTCTCTTTTGGATACACCACATCAATTCCGCTTGCTGTAACAGCAATAGTGGGGTGATTTTTGTATATTACACTGTTTGCTGCGGTATCGATTCCTTTTGCAAGTCCAGAAACGATAACAAAACCAGCTTCGCTTAAATCAAGTGCCAACTTATTGGCAAAATTTCTTCCATTCATTGAAGAGTTACGCCCACCGATTATTGCAATTATCTCACGGCTTAATAATGATATATCACCAAGTGCAGTTATTACAGGAGGACAACTAGAGATATTTCTTAAAAGATCAGGGTAATCTGGGTCACATGCGGGTATAATTTTAGCTCCAATTCTTTCTGCATTATTGATTTCTTCTCGTGCATCTTGAATGCCATACACCTTATTATTAGCCACCCTATTGAGATATTTCAACACCTCATCTAGCGATCCATATGTTCTTAGTATACTAAAAAACTTTATTGGTCCTATAGTTCTAGCCAAGCTTAACCATACTTCTAATTCTTTGTTGTTCAATTTATTTATCTTCATAAAAGGCTTGAATTTCTTATCAATTTAGTGTACCCAAGATAATGCAAATATACAGTGTTTTATGACGCATTTTGTTACAGATAAATGCATAAAATGTAAATATACGGACTGTGTGGAAGTATGTCCCGTTGACTGCTTCTATGAAGGTAAAAACATGCTCGTGATTAACCCAGATGAATGTATTGATTGCGGAGTGTGCATACCTGAGTGTCCAGTAGATGCAATTGTAACTGATGATTCCATAAAAGATATTTTAGAACTAGATGAAGAGTTGCTGAGCAGCGAACAAAAAACTTTCAAGTTATTTTACGATATAAATGTAGAATACTCACAAAAGTGGCCAAATATCACGGCTAAAAAGCAACCTCTCTATACTGCAGAAGAGTATAAGGAAAAAAAGGATAAAACAGCTTATTTTGACGAAAATTTAGAATAATACTGCTGAAGGAAAAAGAAAATTTCTCTTGTATCTCACAATTATTGTTTTGCATTGCTGAAAGTGGCTGTATTGTTTATGTCCTTGATAGCATAACTAGTTTACTTGAGAATACAAATAGTAATACAGCAATTTTACTGCTATTTAACTGTTAATAGGTACATTAGACGGATCATATGGGGTATAAAATGGATATTAAAGTAAAATATGCGGGAATAACTAAGCGTGCTGCAGCTTATATAGTTGACCAAATTATATTCCTAGTCTGTTATTCATTATTTTATTTATTAATTTTATTCATATTATCAGGAGAGCCCCTTGCCGATGTTTTTAATTATGTCTTTCCTGATATTGACACTAATAGTGACCTTATATCAGAGCGATATGAAATATTAGAAGACTTAGATATATTATTGAAAGATTTAGTATATATAGCATTGGAAGTATTAATGATAACAAGACTTGGTTGGACTCCAGGAAAGTTGCTACTTGGTATATACATAAAAGATGCAAACACACTTAAAAACGCTGCTTTAATGCAAGTAGTGATGAGAAGCACTCTCAAGGCACTTTTGTGGGTACCCACCTACATTTCTGAGTGGTTTTTTATTTTACCAATATTGGTTCTAATGTTTGCAATATTTGATAAGCGCAAGCAGCTTTTCTACGACAAAATTACAAAAACAGTAGTAATGGATTATAGGTCTGAAGCATGCTACCCAAAATTAAACTATGTATATGTGGGAATAACTAGGCGTGTGTTAGCGCATATTATTGACAGTCTTATTATTAAGGGAATTCCTTTATTCTGTTTGATTCTTGTAAGAGTGGTTTTTCACATTGCTAGACCTAAATTATTAATTATACGTATTTGCTTATCTTTTTTGCTATCGATAGTATTCGGAGTATTCATGATAAGAAGATTTGGTGGTACTCCAGGACAATTGTTATGCGGTATTAATATCAAAGATGCAAATACACTTGAAAATGTTACTCTAGTGCAAGCAATAGTTAGGCATATTTCATTTGAAGTTATTTGCTTCCCCATATTCATCACGAGAAGGAAATTTTTTGATAAGTATACCTCTGAATGGTGGTTTGATCCTTTATTAGGCTTAATCTTTATGACCACAATACTAATTTTCATATGTGCAATATTTGACCAACGCAAGCAGTTTCTTCATGATAAAATTGCAAAGACAGTGGCAGTAGATTATAAACCTCCAAGCTAACTTTCCCTTCTGTTTACAAGGTTCATATATGTAGTTATAATTAATAAGGTTCTTCTAAGAGTGCCCATGGTTCCAACTATAGCAATTTTAAGTGGTGGATTTTCTTGTGAGAGAGAAGTGTCGCTTATGAGCGGAAAAGCAGTAAAGAAGGCGCTTGATAGCCTTTCATATAATGCAATAGAAATAGATGTTGATAGCAACATTGCTGAAAAGCTTAGAAAAATTAATCCGGGCCTTGCTTTTATAGCTCTGCATGGACCTTATGGTGAAGATGGCTGCATTCAAGGTTTATTGGAAATCTTAGGTATAAAATATACACACTCAGGAGTTATGGCTTCTGCTGTTGCTATGAATAAAGTGATGTCAAAGCATATATTTCGATCCCTTAGTATTGACACTCCAAAAGGTTATGTAATTAGCCGAGAAGATCTACTAAAAAATAATATTAAAATCGATTATCCGTACGTCTTAAAACCAATTAATGAAGGCTCTAGCATCGGAGTGCACATAATTTTCTCGCATGAGAAACTAAAAAACATGCTTCCAGCGCGTGACCAGGGAAAAGGACCAGTGTCTAGCTACTTGGATAACAAGGAAGGAGCTACTTGGATGACAAGAGATTTGATGATCGTAGAAGAATACATACCGGGCATAGAGTTACATACTGCTGTATTGCTAGATGAAGCAATTGGCACTATGGAAATACGACCAAAAAATAAATTCTATGATTATGAAGCAAAGTATACAGATGGATCTGCAGAACATATATTTCCTGCTGAAGTTCCTGACAATATATATAAAATGACCTTGGAACACGCATTGAAAGTTCATCAATTTTTAGGATGCAAAACTATTTCCCGCTCAGATTTCCGTTATAATCCCAAAAATAACACTTTAAAAATGCTTGAGATTAATACACATCCTGGCTTTACTGAGTTATCATTAGTGCCAGAAATTGCAAAATTGACAAAAGGAATCGATTTTAATGAATTAGTTAAAATTATTGTTGAAGCAGCACAAAAATGTTAGAGATTAAGTAAATGTTGAGCAATGTTACTAGAAGCCAAAGGAGTTTTTTGCGTAAGTGTGCCTTGGTTATTATCACAGCACTTTTTCTTACGCTAATACTCTACAGCTCACTTGATAAAATAATAAATCGATTTAATTACTACTTTACTTGGTATAATGACTGCCTATCCAGTTTATTACTCAGTAGTGGATTTTCAATCGACGAAGTAGTCGTGAGCGGCAATAAATTTACAAACAAAAAGGATATTCTAAGTTTGACAGATAGAATGCAACCTATCCTGTATATATCACTTTCAAAACTTGCCGGTAACATACAATCCGTAAGCAGATGGATAAAATACGTAAGAGTTCACAGAATTTTGCCCAATACTCTACACATTAATATAGATGAGCATAAACCGTTCGCTCTCTGGAAAGATAATAACAAAACTTCGGTAATTGATTTCGAAGGCAAAGTGATCATAGATGACTATCCAATAGATGATCTTGTTGTAATTACAGGACAAAACTCGTTATCAAACCTAGAATTTGTTAAAGATGTGTTAGAGAGTAAAGCTCAATTAAGTGACCACATTTCTTCTTTTGCTTATATAGGGAATAGAAGATGGAATATCATACTTGATAACGATTCCACAGTGAAACTGCCTGAAGATAACCCTTATAGTGCATGGGACTATTTAAACCACTTGCAAAATACAACTGATTTTACTTTCAGCAATTGGAGTATTATTGATATGCGTATTACTGATAAAATTTTTGTGAAGAGGTGATCTGCTGTCATCCAAGTAGCCCCTCTCCCTGTCATTCCAGTAGCCTCTTTCTCCTGTCATCCCAGTGCCCAGACTACTTGGATCCAGAAAAAAGAATGGTGTCATGAAAGTAGCTGACACTGGTTCCTTTATGACGGTGTCATTCCAGTGCTTGACACTGGAATGACAACTTAAGGGATCACCTATAATTACTAATCTAAAGCTGTAGCTAATTTTGCAAAAGCCCTATTGCAATTTAATTAATTGGCGTATAAGCTTTAAATAAAGCCTATGAAAAAAATGGAAGCTTGTTATTCGTTTGACGATATACTTCTTTTGCCAGCCTATTCTGATATATTACCTTACGATGCAGATACAAAAACTTATTTAACAAATAGTATAGAACTAAATATCCCTCTCATATCCTCTGCAATGGATACTGTTACTGAATCGGGCTTTGCAATAGCTATTGCCCAACATGGAGGGATAGGTTGCATACATAAGAATTTATCAATAGATGAACAAGTTTTAGAAGTGAGAAAGGTGAAAAAATATGAAAGTTGGATCGTATATAACCCAATTACGATTTCACCGGATAAAACAGTTGCGGAAGCAATTTCATTAATGAGAGAGCACAATTATTCTGGCATTCCTGTAGTCGATCAACGCAAGTTAGTTGGAATTTTAACTAACCGAGATGTGAGGTTTATTGAAGACCAGAACATGAATGTAAAAGTTTCCGAAGTGATGACAAAAGATAAGTTAGTGACAGTGCGGGAGCAGGGAGTAAATAGTGCCTCAGCAATGAAATTGTTGCATGAAAATAGAATAGAAAAGCTTTTGGTCGTAGATGAAAATTCTTGTTGTATAGGTTTAATTACGGTTAAAGACATTGAAAAATACAATAGATACCCAAATTCATGTAAAGACAGTAAAAGGCGGCTCAGAGTTGCCGCTGCAATTGGCACTGGTAAAAAAGATGGTATAGAAAGATGTGAAGCTTTGATCGGAGAAGAAGTTGATGTAGTAGTTGTGGATACTGCTCACGGTCATTCCGAAAACGTTATCAATACCATTAGGGAAATAAAAAAGATGTATCCTAATACGCAATTAATTGGCGGAAACATTGCAACAAAGGAGGCTGCTGAAGCGTTGATTGATGCGGGTGTTGATGCAGTGAAGGTTGGAATAGGACCAGGATCAATCTGTACAACCAGAATAGTTACAGGTGTTGGTGTGCCACAATTCTCTGCAATCAAGAATGTTGCAGAGGCGTGTAGAGCAAGAAACGTCAGACTAATTGCTGATGGTGGGGTAAAATACTCAGGAGATGTTGCAAAAGCTATTGCAGTTGGTGCTGACTCTGTGATGATTGGTTCGATTTTTGCTGGCACTGACGAAAGCCCAGGTGAGATTATCATGTATAAGGGCAGAGCATATAAAGGCTATCGAGGAATGGGATCTATTAGTGCAATGAAACGAGGTTCAGCTAGCCGTTATTTTCAAGATAAAGATTCAAAACTCAAATTAGTTCCACAAGGAGTGGAAGGAAGAGTTCCATTCAAAGGTCCGGCTTCAGGAGTAATCCATCAGTTGATTGGCGGATTGCAAGCTGCAATGGGATATACCGGTAACAGGAATATAGAAGAAATGAAGAAAAACTGCAAATTTGTGACTATTACTGCATCAGGATTAAGAGAGAGTCATGCTCATGATGTAGTCATTACACAAGAAGCTCCAAATTACGCTTATCAAACGTCCAATTTGTCAACCGATTCAGAGTAGTGACCGTTTATTATTTTGCACCCCAGTCTTTTTCAAATATTGCTAGCCCTTGGTCAGTAAGTGGGTGATTAATTAATTGTCTAAGTACTTTTGCTGGCACAGTAATTGAATCAGCACCAAGCCTTGCAGCTTCTATTACATGTGCTGGGCTTCTCACTGATGCAACAAGAACTTTAGTATCAAAACCGTAATTAGAATATATAGTACATATATCTTCTATTAGCGATAAGCCATCATAGCTTATATCATCAAGGCGACCAACAAAGGGAGAAATAAAACAAGCACCGGCCTTAGCGGCAAGCAGTGCTTGTCCAGGAGAAAAACATAATGTGATGTTAACAGGTATTTTATGCTCTGTCCACAATTTTTTACAAGAAATTAATCCTTCATATGTAAGGGGCAATTTTACCACAACATTATCAGCTATTTTAGCTAAGTTAAGACCTTCTTTGATCATCTCTTCATGCTTGTCAGCGACAACTTCAACACTAACAGGCCCTTTTATAATAGAGCATATTTCACGCACTAAATCCTCGTATTTATCTTTACGCCCGGACTTTGCTATTAAAGAAGGATTAGTTGTTATGCCGTCAATGAACTCCTTTAGTTCTTTAATTTCATTTAAATCAACGCTATCAAGAAAAATTTCCATATTAACCTCCTATTAAAAAACTATCTTTACAAAACATTGTCATCTTTGAAGGCAAAAGTACAAAAATGGTGTTATCCCAGTGTCCGCTACAGAACTGTACGAACGTTCAGTAAGACAAGGTGTCATTCCAGTGCTTGACACTGGAATCCAGCCTATTTCATCATAGAAATTGTTTTTGACATATGTTCCTAGAATCCCCTGCCAATTGCATGATTTGCAAATATTTTTATATCTGGATCCCAGTGTCACGCACTGGGATGACAAAGGTGAGCACTGGAATGACAGGGAAGAGAATACTGGATGACAGAAAAAAAAGCACTTGGATGACAAAAGTTGGGCTACTTGGATGACAAGAAAGTGATAACCGACTTTTTGCCTAAAACAACTAAGAAAGAAACTTCTCATCAAGATAACTTAAATATATACTAATTCTCTTATTTTTAAACGATTTCTCATCATGAATTGCACGATCAAAAACCTGAATTTGACTTGTTATAATGCTACAATTATTATTTGCAACTTCTAATACGCCACTATCAATTACAACCTTCTTTCCTGTTTGGTTACTCATTTTAACAGTAATCATACCAGGCAATAAATAAATTAAGTAAGGAGCATGGTGAGCTAAAATCATAAGCTCCCCTTCGAGCCCAGTTACTGAAAGAGAAACCACTCCACTGAATGAAATTTGATCGTCAGGAGAGAAAAATTGCGCTTTAAAAGTATTCATAATCTTTAACTTTTATTTAGCTTCAGCTTGTATTAATTCAGCCTTTTTTATTGCTTCATCTACATTCCCCACCATATAAAAAGCAGCCTCTGGTAAGTGATCATATTTACCTTCAACAATCTCTTTAAAACTGGAAACAGTATCAGAAAGTGAAACAAATTTACCAGGCATACCAGTAAATATTTCTGCAACGTGAAAAGGTTGAGAAAGAAATTTCTGAATCTTACGAGCCCTATCAACAATAATTTTATCTTCATCAGATAGCTCATCCATACCAAGTATTGCGATAATATCTTGCAGTGATTTATAAGTTTGCAATATACGTTTCACCTCAGAAGCTACCTTATAATGTTCTTCACCAATGATTTCAGCAGATAAAGACTGAGAAGTTGAATCAAGTGGATCAACAGCAGGGTATATTCCCATTTCAGCTATTTGCCTTGACAACACTGTGGTGGCATCAAGATGAGAGAATGTAGTTGCTGGGGCTGGATCAGTTAAATCGTCCGCAGGAACATATATAGCTTGCACAGAAGTAATAGAGCCAGAAGTTGTTGAAGCTATTCTTTCTTGCATTGCACCCATATCAGTTGCAAGGGTTGGCTGATAACCAACAGCTGACGGTATTCTTCCAAGTAAAGCAGAAATTTCAGAACCAGCTTGTGTAAAACGGAAGATATTATCCACAAAAAACAGAACATCTTGGTTTTCACGGTCACGAAAATACTCTGCCATAGTAAGTGCTGTTAAAGCAACTCTAGCCCTTGCTCCAGGAGGCTCATTCATCTGACCATAAACCAAAACAGCTTGAGATTTTTCATGCTCATTTATATTTATTACATTTGAAGTGATCATCTCGTGATAAAGATCGTTACCTTCACGTGTTCTCTCCCCTACCCCGGCAAACACAGAAAATCCTTTATGAGCTTTTGCTATATTATTAATTAATTCCATTATCAGGACTGTTTTACCAACACCGGCTCCACCAAATAAGCCAATTTTTCCTCCTTTAAGATAAGGTGCAAGAAGATCTATAACTTTTATTCCCGTAACTAAAACTTCTTCCTGTATTCTCTGTTCAGTAAAACTTGGAGGTGCTCTGTGTATAGACTCTAAGTTATATTTTCCCTTCAGTGGACCACACTCATCTATAAGCTCTCCAACAACATTAAAAATCCTTCCTAAAGTTGAACGCCCAATTGGCACAGATATTGGTGCACCTGTATCAAAAAATTCATCCCCCCTTGACATGCCATCTGTGCTATCCATAGCAATACAACGAACTATATTGTCACCTATATGCTGCGAAACTTCTAAAACCAGCTCCTTATCCTTATATTTTAGTTTGCTTTTTAAAGCATTAAATATTTTAGGCAATTCACCTTCAAATTTTATATCAACAACTGCTTGAGTTACCTTAATCGCTCTACCTATATTCATCTCTTTACTTTTATCACCTAACACTATAATTCCATAAAAGAACTTCTAAAGAAAATAAATCTTATATTATTAATAGAAATTTTGCAACATTAAAACGCTTACTAGTTACGCTTCATTACAAACAATGCAAATGCATTTAATAGCCAAGTAATAATAAACAATACTAAGCTAAGCGCATAAGCAGCAAGAGTTTGTACACTATTGAAATCCTGATCTCCGGTAAATAATGTAGCGATCTGCACGGTAATGGTAGTAACTGAATTAAGAGGGTTAAAAGTCAAATTTGCGTTGATTCCCACAGCCATTAGCACAATCATTGTTTCACCTATCACTCTTGAAATTGACAATAAAATTGCACTTAAAATTGTAGGCATTGCATAAGGTATTGTTATATGCCATATAGTTTCCGCTGGAGTTGCGCCAAGTGCCATGAAGCCATAACGCAAGCTTTTTGGAACAGATCTTATGGCATCTTCGAGTAAAGAAATAATAAAAGGAAGAATCATTATCCCAATCGATAAACCGGCAACTAAGGCACTTTCTGAGTGTATACTTAAACCAAAAAAATTTGCTACCTGCTTTATAAAGAAAGACAAAAACACAACCGCGAAATATCCATATACAACCGTAGGAATAGCAGACAAAACTTGCAAAGTTGTATTAACAATATAACGCACTTTCTCACTCGCATATTCACTAATATATATTGCAGAAAATAAACCAAGCGGAACGACAACTAACATTGCTATAATAGTTATAAGTAATGTACCTACTAAAAGCGGCGCTATACCAAAACATCCTACCTTCTCTTCATTGATAGTGACTACATTGTGGCCCCATTTCAAGCAAAACAAGAATTCTGAAATAGCTACTTTATTAAAAAAATTAATGGATTGAATAAAAATAGATAGCATTATAAATAAAGTGATAAAAAATGATATGGCCAAAGCCACAAATAACAAAAGTTTTATTATCTTATTTCTTTTATTTTTAAAGATAAAAGCAAGCATGAAAAAAAGTAACGCTATAGAAATAAAAGTTACAAAACAATTATTATAGAGTACTAACAACCAAGTTAGCATCCATACACAACTAAGATATAGATAAGATTTAACCTTATTTACCTCTTGAAACCTACTAAGACAAAATAAAAGGATTAGTAGGACAGGTATGACTATCACCGAATTCATTTTCCCATGCATCAAATTTTATTCTACAAAAATGTCATACAAGTTCACCATCATTTGACAATAAAGTAAAACAATTTAAAATAAATAATTATATTAATATAAAAACAATGAAGAGAACATTTCAACCAAAAAATTTGATAAGAAAGCGCAGACATGGATTTCGTTCACGTATGGCAACAAGAGCTGGAAGAAAAATCCTTAATAGGCGCCGTTCATTAGGGTGTAACAAATTATGCGCATAGTAAGTATAAAAAAAAAGATTTTTCCTTTGCTTTCAAAAATAAGTTAGCACTCAGCAGTCTTTTTTATCGTGGGCTTTATATATCACTGTATGCTATAAAAGAAAGAGAACCTGAAAAGTACATTCATACTATTAGAGTAGGTCTGGCTATCAGTAAAAAAGCCGGAAAAGCAGCAAAAAGAAATAAAATAAAAAGGCAACTACGAATACTTGCTAAAATTAGCATTTTAAATATAAGCAATATAGGGCACTACTACATAATACTAACTCATAGAAACATTATGCAAGCAAGTTATAAAAACTTACAAAAAGATCTAACTATTTGCTTAAAAAAGATAAAATAAAAAAAAATTTCAATTAAGGTATTTACAACTATATTTTTTATGATAACATAAGTAAAATTTTTAAAATAAATTAATGGGTGTGGGTGTTTAATGGTAGAAAGTAGAAAAGAACAAGATAAAAATCTCAATATAAATACAAATAATGTTAAAGAAGATTTTTATGAATATAAAGAATCTAGTTATCGTACACAATGGGAATTAGCATTTGAGCAAAGTCAATATTTAGAGCATAATAAGAATAAGCCTAGACCGCAATTATTAGATTTGAACATAGAAGCGACTTCTCGTAATAAAAGAATTATTAAAAGACGGTAAAAAGAAATTTTTATAAACTTGGCGGCGACCTACTCTCCCTTTTCAAGTACCATCAGCGCTAAAAAGTTTCACTTCCGAGTTCGGGATGAGATCGGGTGGTTCATTTTTGCTATAGCCACCAAGTCAATAAAAATTTCTAACTTAACAATTTTAACTTAATATTTAACACTGCATACACACATATAGAAAGCAAATAAATCAATCAGGCTATTAGTACTAGTTAGCTTCACATGTTACCATGCTTCCACACCTAGCCTATCAACGTGGTAGTCTTCCACGGCCTTAATTGGGAAATCTTTTTGAAGAGGGTTTCTTGCTTATATGCTTTCAGCAATTATCCCATCTATACATAGCCACCCAGCGATGCTATTGGCATAACAGCTGGTACACCAGAGGTATATCCATCTCGGTCCTCTCGTACTAGAGTCAGACCTTCTCAAATTTCCTTCACCCACGGCAGATAGAAACCGAACTGTCTCACGACGTTCTAAACCCAACTCACGTATCACTTTAATCGGCGAACAGCCGAACCCTTGGGACCTTCTTCAGCCCCAGGATGTGATGAGTCGACATCGAGGTGCCAAACGGTGTCGTCGCTATGAACGCTCGAACACCATCAGCCTGTTATCCCCGGCGTACCTTTTATCCGTTGAGCGATGACCCTTCCATACAGAATCACCGGATCACTATGACCGACTTTCGTCTCTGCTTGGCTTGTCAGCCTCGCAGTCAGGCAAGCTTATGCCATTATACTATCAAGCTGATTTCCGACCAACTCTAGCTTACCTTCGCACGCCTCCGTTACTTTTTAGGAGGCGACCGCCCCAGTCAAACTACCCACCATACAATGTCCTAGTTCCAGATAATGAAACATAGTTAGATATCAAAAGTGTAAAGGGTGGTATCTCAAGGTTGACTCCATTATAGCTAGCGCCATAACTTCAAAGTCTCCCACCTATCCTGCACATCACACTTTTAATAGCAATGTAAAGCTATAGTAAAGGTGCACGGGGTCTCTTCGTCTAACCGCGGGTACCCCGCATCTGCACGGGGAATTCAATTTCGCTGAAGTGATGTTGGAGACAGTGGAGAAATCGTTACGCCATTCGTGCGGGTCGGAACTTACCCGACAAGGAATTTCGCTACCTTAGGACCGTCAGTGTTACGGCCGCCGTTTACTGGGGCTTCAATTCGGAGCTTGCACCCTTCCTATTAACCTTCCAGCACCGGGCAGGCGTCAGACCCTATACTTCCACTTACGTGTTTGCAGAGTCCTGTGTTTTTAGTAAACAGTCGCTACTCCCTATTTTGTGCCACCTACTCATAGTTACCTAAAAGCAGGTTACCCTTCTTCCGAAGTTACAGGTATAATTTGCCGAGTTCCTTCAACATCATTCTTTCAACACCTTAGTATACTCTACTCATCCACCAGTGTCGGTTTGCGGTACGGCCTCATAAATATAAGTGCTATTTCCTGGAGCTTCTTTTAAGCATAGATCAATCCAATAAGATCTATACAAATACGAAACCCGTCACACTTAAGAGGTTTAGGAATATTAACCTAATTGCCATCGACTACTCCTTTACGGACTCGCCTTAGGAACCGACTAACCCTACGCAGATTAACTTAACGTAGGAACCCTTAGATTTTTGGTGAGAGTGTTTTTCACACTCTTTTACGCTACTTATGTCAGCATTCTCACTTCCGATATCTCCAGCAGTTTTCACAAACCACCTTCACAGACTTACGGAACGCTCCGCTACCGCGCCTATTGATCGAAATCAATAAGCACTCACATCTTCGGTATACAGCTTTAGCCCCGGTACATTTTCGGCGCAGAAAAACTTATTTAGACAAGTGAGCTGTTACGCTTTCTTTAAAGGATGGCTGCTTCCAAGCCAACCTCCTAGCTGTAATGGTTTTTCTACTTCCTTCCCCACTTAGCTGTAATTTTGGGACCTTAGATAGTGATCTGGGTTGTTTCCCTTTCCACCACGGACTTAGCACCCGTAGTGTGCCTGCTGTATAATTAATTGTTGGTATTCGGAGTTTAGTTAGATTTGGTAAGACGGTGAATCCCCCTAGTCTATCCAGTGCTCTACCCCCAACAACATACATACAACGCTCTACCTAAATAGATTTTGCGGAGAACCAGCTATTTCCAAGTTTGATTGGCCTTTCACCCCTAATCACAACTCATCCAATAATGTTGCAACATTAACTGGTTCGATCCTCCAGTGTGTTTTACCACACCTTCAATCTGGTCATGACTAGATCACTTGGTTTCGGGTCTAATCCATAAAACTAAAACGCCCTATTCAGACTTGCTTTCGCTACGCCTACACCTAACGGCTTAAGCTTGCTTCATAGATTAACTCGCTGACCCATTATGCAAAAGGTACGCTGTCACTCTAAATATCAATAAATTGATATAGAGCTCCAACTGTTTGTAAGCACTTGATTTCAGATTCTATTTCACTCCCCTCCCGGGGTTCTTTTCACCTTTCCCTCACGGTACTTGTTCACTATCGGTCGTTAAGGAGTATTTAGGCTTGGAGGATGGTCCCCCCATATTCAAACAGGATTTCACGTGCCCCGCTCTACTCAAGGATTTAAAAACTTTCTACTTATACAGGACTATCACCTTCTATGGTTACTATTTCCAGAGTATTCTAATTCTTATTCTTAAATCACTAGCCTTTTCCGCTTTCGCTCGTCACTACTAACAGAATCTCGGTTGATTTCTTTTCCTTTGGCTACTTAGATATTTCAGTTCACCAAGTTTGCTTTACATACTTAGTATGTAATAACTAGCTTAGCTAGTTGGGTTTCCCCATTCGGAAATCTGCGGATCAAAATTTGTTGACAATTCCCCACAGCTTATCGCAGCCTGCCACGTCCTTCATCGCCTCTTAACGCCAAGGCATCCATCAAGTGCTCTTAATAATTTATTTATCCGACTATATGTAGAATATGCAGAGTTAAATATTATTAAAATTGAATTGAGATTAAATTAATCTCTACCATAAAACTTGTCAAACATCTAAAAACTAAATTAATCTTTTATATATTATAACCTAACAAATAATATGTCAACGCCTTTTTGCACAAAACATTTACTTATATTATCAACAACAATATACTAGCAATCCTAAACAGTACAATCTGAGAAATATGCGGTAAACTTATATATACAGTAAAAATTAATGAAAAAGATATTTTGTAAGATAAAATGTGTTAAAATCAATTGCCTAAAAATGATAATGAACATTCGGAGTATTTCTAATGTATGAAAAGTAATCTCTCTTTTATAAAAAACGTTGCTTTAAATTGTATGTCTAAGCTCATTGGCGTATTAAATATTAAGAAAGTAAAACACTTCATTGTGAACAAATATAATACTCTTCATAAAGAAATGACAGTGCTTCTTGAAAAATCTAAAAACCTGTTAAATACCAACATTGAAATCGGTTTATATCACTTTTATAAAGGCAGCATATCAGATGCAAAGTTACGATTTTGGTTAATTAGCATATTTTACCCCCATCTACCTATAGTCTGGTATAACATCGGAAGGTGTCATTTTGCGGTAGGAAATACTAACAAAGCTTATAATTATTTAACAAAGACACTAAAATTAGATAGTGACCACGAGGAGGCGTCTTACTATATAAAAAAAATGACAAACTCAGCGCCTATTACAGAATTGCCAAAAAACCTCATAAGACAATATTTTGATTATACAGGTGAATATTTTGTTGAGCATTGGTTGATTGCTAAACAGTATAAAGGGCATGAACTTGTACACATGATAATTACAAAAATCTTCAACAACTCCACTTCTGAGCTCAATATACTTGACCTTGGTTGTGGAACTGGAATATGTGGTCATTTCTTGAAAATAAATAGTATTGGAAACCACATAACAGGAATTGACATTTCAAGTAGAATGCTAAATATTGCAAGAGGATGCTTTATAAAAGGTAAGCCTGTTTACAATGAATTAATACATATGGAAATGAAAGAGTTTCTTAAACAAGAGAAAAACCAGCAGTATGATGTAATTATCTTTGCTGAAGTGCTACATTATCTACATGACTTTCAAGAAGAGTTGGAATTAGCAAAAAGATCTACGAGCAAAAAAGGAGTTATTGTATGTTTAATAAGAAGAAAGGAAGGTGAAGGTATTGACTTTGTAAACAAAGGAGACTATTTTCGTCATTCAGAAAGTTATGTTCAACATGTTGCAAAAGAAATAAATATGCAAATAAGTTATATGAGTTACTGTAAAATATATGGCAGTCAGGTTGACGGTATCTTGTTTGCATTACAGCATCAACAAGAAAATCCGAAAAACCTAACTTAAAAATCGCTCAAAGTGGCTTTTAAGTATCTATATATAATAAAAGAATAAAAGGAATTTTATGAATAACATTACTATTAATTACGCAAAGGATAGCAAATTAACCGATTTTGGAAAAGCAGTTCTATCAGACAGGTATTTAATAGAAAATGAAAGTTATCAAGACCTCTTCATACGTATTGCCAATTACTACTCTGATAATAAAGAACATGCGCAGCGTCTTTATGACTACATGAGCAACTTGTGGTTCATGCCTTCAACACCAATACTCAGCAATGGTGGCACTAAGAGAGGGTTACCTATCTCTTGCTTTCTTAATGAAACCGAAGACAGCTTGCAGGGAATAGTTGACTTATGGAATGAAAATGTTTGGCTTGCTGCACGTGGAGGAGGCATAGGTAGTTATTGGGGAAATTTACGTTCAATTGGTGAGAGTGTAAAAGGCAGTGGTAAAACATCAGGAATTGTTCCATTTATTGTAGTGCAAAATGCTCTAACGCTTGCAATTAGTCAGGGATCCTTAAGGCGAGGAAGTTCAGCAGTTTATCTTCCTGTATTCCATCCGGAGATAGAAGAGTTTCTGGATTTACGTAAGCCAACAGGCGGTGACCCAAATCGCAAAGCGTTAAATATACATCATGCTGTAATAGTAACAGATAAATTTATGCAGGCTGTTGAGAATGATCAAGAATGGAATTTAATAAGCCCTCACAACAATAAGGTTATTTCAACTGTAAAAGCGCGGGATATATGGATCAAAATACTAACAGCAAGAGTTGAAACTGGAGAACCTTACATTATTTTCCTTGATGCAACAAATAACAATAAGCCAGAATCTTACAAAAAGCTCAACTTAGACATCAAGATGTCAAATCTATGCAGTGAAATAACTTTAACCACAGGTTATGATCACCTGAATAAGTCACGCACTGCTGTGTGTTGTCTATCATCCGTAAATCTTGAGTACTACGAAGAATGGAAAGACAATAAACTCTTCATAGAAGATATAATGCGTTTCCTTGATAATGTATTGGAAGATTTTATAAATAAAGCACCGAATGAAATGCAGCGAGCAAAATATTCTGCAGCCAGAGAACGCAGTATTGGTCTTGGTGTGATGGGTTTTCATTCATTTTTACAAAGCAAAATGGTTCCTTTTGAATCAGTAACAGCACAACAATGGAATAAAAAAATATTTAAGTATTTACGCGAGCAAGCAGATATAGTTTCTAAAAAATTGGCAGAAGAAAAGGGGGCATGTCCTGATGCCAAAGAAGTTGATCTAATGGAAAGGTTTACACACAAGCTCGCTATTGCTCCTACTGCCTCGATCTCCATTATTGCAGGCAATACCTCTCCTGGAATAGAACCATATGCAGCAAACGTATTCATACAAAAGACACTTACAGGCTCATTTGTAGTGCGAAATAAATTCTTGCAAAAACTATTAGCAGAAAAAAATCAAGACAATGATAAAGTATGGTCTTCAATTTCAACAAATGAGGGTTCCGTTCAGCATTTAGATTTTCTTAGTGAGCATGAAAAATTGACATTTAAAACAGCGTACGAGCTTGACCAAAGATGGATTATAGAACATGCAAGTGATAGAACTTCGTATATTTGCCAGTCTCAATCAGTAAATCTGTTCTTACCTGCCAACGTACATAAACGTTACTTGCACAAAATACACATGCTTGCTTGGAAAAAAGGATTGAAGAGCTTATATTACTGCAGATCACAATCAATGCAGAGAGCCGATAAGGTCTCGCATGACATATTCAAAAAAAGTGAAATATTGCAACAAAAAACAGATATTGACTACGATGAATGTTTGTCATGCCAATAGTGACCTTATTCAGAAAAAGTAGAGAGAAAGTTAAGACGTTTTTGGAGTAAAATAAAACGTTTTTTCAAAATATGGCAAATAGAAGAGAATAGAAACAAAAACTTGCTTGACACCCTCCGCCAGCCCCCTTATCATGAAACTGAAGGTATTCAGTTATCTTCATCTGTGCAGATTAAACAGCAAGAAAACAACGTAGTTGGCGTCTTATTTTTAATTTTTTGCACTATGTGCACCTTATGTCTTCACAATATTTCTAGGTTTTTACCTATATAAGCTGAAACGCGCTTATAAGTCGTTTAAGACAGTATAGTATGCCAATTTGCAGGATTAGAGAGTGACAACTAGCTAACACGGGATTTTTTTTGCCTTTTTTTCTGCTTAGTAAATTTCTTAAACATTTAAACTAAGGTGAGTTGCATTTAAAAGCAGCTAAATTGCAGTGTTTAAGACTTTAAAAAACGCCAATACTGAAAATAGACAATGACTAGGGCTTCTTTTGCCTTTTTTTTCATTTGGTAAATTTCTTAATGTTTATAGCTAAAAGAGCCCAAGAGAGGTGTCATTCCAGTGCCCCTGTGATGTCATTCCAGTGCTTGACACTGGAATGGCTTTGTTGCATCGCTAGCTATGATGGATTAAAGATAAAAAAGATGGAGAATATCAGTAGCTTATTATTCTGGTATTTATAACAAGAACGGTCAGTGAATACCTAAATTTGAGTAAAAGAAATTTCACTACCACTCACTAATCCGGCTAAAATTCAAGAATTTCAATGCTTTAGCTATTTTCAATAGAATTAAGTTTATTAATATAAATAATAAATTACTATTCTTAAATTTGATCAGATTGATTGCAAAAAAACAAGATTTTCAATAGGTTGCTTATAATCCTAGCTATAGTTAGCCTTTCATAAGTAGCGATGCAACAAAGCCCACTGGAATCCAGTTTTCCATATAATCTCATCGAAAACGTTGTAACCACTTTCTATGCTAGTTTTCTTGTTTACAAGCAAACTTTCCTGGATCCCAGTGGGCTTTGTTGCATAGCAACCGAAAAAATCTGGTGGCTACTGACAAAATTCATTATAAATAACCATTTAACTGTTGAAGAAAAAATATGCCACAGAAAATGAAAGTCAGTAACCAAAACGAATATAACAAATTCCTTGAAAAAAGGGGAAATATTTTTCGTTACATCGATGAAGCTATCGAAAATTGGTATGAAAATAGTCCAAAAATGCAGGGCGGCAACTATATTTACAGTGATAAAGTCGTAATTTTGGTGCATATAATTGTCAATCTTTTTAGAATTGGTTTAAGACAAACGGTGGGGTTTATAAAAGGATATCTGCAACAAATAGGAAAAAATTTGGCAGTTATCAGCTATTCACAAGCATCAAGAAGGTTTAAAAAACTTAATATTAAGATAAATGATTGCAGGGTTGATAAAAGCAACATGGAAAATATTGAAATTATCATAGATAGCACAAGTATCAGCATTTACAGTAACACTCCTGGCCACAGTAAGGAAAACAGTGCAGATAGAAAGTACCGAAGCTACGAGCAAGTAAGAAAGTTACATGTTATGTTAAGTGTGAATAGTAAAAAAGCTATAGCTGCAAGATACAGTAATGGCGTCTACTCTGACCACTATGGAGCTTGCGATTTGCTTGAAGAAGTTAATTTTCAGCACAAAATAAAAGCATTATATGCAGATAGGGCATACGATAGGCACAAACTTTATAAATTGTGTAAGAAATACGATATAAAGACAAAAGTTCTACCAAAAAAGGATGCAGCAGAACATTCAAAAATAGATTATATGTCTGACAGAAATGCTGCTATTAGGTTAATAAAATTATATGGACAAGATGGTGTAAAAGAGTGGAAAAAGGAAGCAATTTATGGAAAGAGATCTTACATAGAAGGATTTTTCTCAAGGTTGAAGCAAGTATTTGGATTTAGCTTTAGGAATAAATCTGAAGTAAATCGTGAAAAAGAATTACTAATTAAGTGCTATTTGCTCAACAAATTCACTGATATTGGTATGGCTAAATTTGAAATCATTACATAAATTTGTCGTAAACCATCACTGCTTAAGGTGCTATGCAACAAAGCCATCCCAGTGTCTGGGCACTGGGATGACACCATTCTTTTTCCTGGATTCCAAACTGGGATGACAGCTAGCCTGACAATCGTCATCCCGCTACGTGTTAGCGGGATCTAGAGATACTGTGACGGTATGACGTAGGACTGCTGTCATCCCGCTACTTGTTAGCGGCTAAGAGATACCGCGGCGGTATGACGGTTCGCGGTGGCATCTCGTCATCCCGCTACTTGTTAGCGGCTAAGATACCGCGGCGGTATGACGGTTCGCGGTGGCATCTCGTCATCCCGCTACTTGTTAGCGGGATCTAGAGATACCGCGAATGAATCGCGGTATGACGGTTCGCGGCGGTATGACGTAGGACTGCTGTCATTCCGCTACTTGTTAGCGGCTAAGAGATACCGTAACGGTATGACGGTCTGCGGCGGCATGACGTAGGACTGCTGTCATTCCGCTACTTGTTAGCGGCTAAGAGATACCGCGGCGGTATGACGGTTCGCGGTGGCATGACGTAGGACTGCTGTCATTCCGCTACTTGTTAGCGGCTGAGATACCGTGACGGTATGACGGTTCGCGGCGGCATGACGTAGGACTGCTGTCATGCAAGTAGCTGACACTGGCATCCAGTCTTTATTATGCAGCCACTTGGTTAGAATCAAGTCTTCTGGATCCCAGTGTCTGGGCACTGGGATGACAAAAAAAGGAGCACTGAGATGACACCTCTGGGCACTGGGATGACACCATTATAGAGTGAACCAGTGTCAGCTACTTACATGACACCATTTACAACCACTCCCCTACCCTTTCTAGCTGTTTATAGCTGTTAAATCTCAGGAATTTATCAAAATATGGAGAGGCAATAAAGGGAATAGTATCTCTTAAATAATTAGATAAAAAATCTGGCAGATCATTCTGAAATTCTTGCATTTTTTGTCTATAATCTCGTAAAGAAATAACTTTTATTTTATCATAATCAAGTTTCCAATAAGCAAGTTCTGAGACTTCCCTTCCGGTCACATACTCTACCGCTAAAGCTTGCAAAATTAATTGCGGAAAAAACCCCGACATAACTTCTTCATTGGAAGGTGGTGAACCAAGTTTATAGTCTATAATTGCTACTTGCCCACTTGGTAGATACTCAACTCTATCACATCTTGCTGTCAGTGAAACTTCTTGTGGCCTATTTGTCATCCCAGCAGTTTCATACTGATCACAAGAACCAGCGTCACGCGCTGGAATATGAAATATCGGACAGGTAAAACTCTTTTCCAACTCAACATAATTGCTTCGAGTCTCATCAAATTCGACAAAAATCCTTTGCAGTCTTACCCACCACATATTTGAAAAATTAAACTGACTAGTCGAGAATGCTTCTCGTGCAATGCTCATCAGCGATTTTTTGTTGCGTAAATATCTTGCAAGAATGTTGTGTACCATAGTGCCAAATTCCAATATCGATGGCTTAAAATTCAAGTCTCTTAATTGTTTAAGGCCCAGTATATATTCAACGTAAAATGAATAAGGATTACGAATTAGCTTTTCTATTGCACTGCAAGACATCACCTGCATTTTTTCTTTTCTAACTTCGGTTTGAGGTTTTGGCATAGGTTGAGTACATGGAACAGTACATTCAGGCGTATTTAATACCCTCAGCCAATCACGATACGGCTGTTTCCCCTCCTTGAGCAGAATTTCCAAACGCTGCAATAGAATTGGTTTTCTATGGCTTAGCGATCTTGTAATATAAACCTTACTTGCGCAAAACAAATTGTGTAAAGTATAAAAAAAATACCCCTGCTCTTCTTGCGCAGAAGGAAGATTAAATTTTTCTCTCGTAAGTGCATTCAAAAGCGGACTTTGAAAGCTTGGCGCTTCATTAAATCCAGCAAGTATTACAACTTTGTTGTGATATAAGCTGAATTTATTCAAGTCACTTGCTACAGAGAAAAACTCTTTCTCTAAAAATAAAGTCAGAATTTGGCTATATAACTCTAAGGAGCACTTAATTTCTATACCCTCACATGCATTTGAGAAATTACAGGTAAAATTACCTATTTCACTATTTAGCTCTGAAAAATTTATACCAGATAGCATATTAATACACTGCAAATGAGTTGCCACCACATCAGAAATAGGGCAATTTATAGAATTAAATAAAAGATTAAATATAACCTCTAACCTATTGATAATAAGCAATATATTCTCTTTATATTTTAGCTTTTTATGGGCATTGATAGCATTTATAATATCGCTCAGGCCATTTGTACTAAAGTTGCGTAATATCTCTATTTCAAATTCAGATAAAATCCGAGAGTACTCTTCTTGAGTGTAACCAAAAGTCACTAGCCTATGTTTAAGGAGCGAAAGTAATGACACACTGCTCCAATTTGAGGTCAAAACTTCGATACTATAAAGCAGAAGCATTATATAAGGATAATTTTCCGGTATGGCACTGTGTTGCCTTGATAAACATGCTATACGAGCTGCAAGTAATTTATCAAAGACAACCAAAGAAACGTTTTCATAACCTTCATTCTCTATAATTAATGATGTCACTTGTGCTTCTTCCTCTCTGGAATCACAAGTGATGACTTCAATATTGCCAATATGTCCATTACTAACTTTGCTTAGATCGGCAGTTGTATCAAAGACGTAATCTAGATATTCCTCAGGACTTCCTGTTATCCCAGCCCTTTCTTCTGTCATCCCAGTGCTTGACACTGGGATCCAGTTTTCATTATACAGCCACCTGGTGCGCTCATTTAAAGTTAAGTTTTCTGGATCCCAGTGTCGGAGCACTGGGATGACACCAGAACACGCTTCTGGCAGAAAACTCACATCCCTTCTATCTACATTTAAATAATCCAACAAATCTTTCAAACAATATTGATAGTGTTTTTTATCAAGCAATTTCCAGTCTTTCTCTTTAATTTTCAAATTCAGGTTAGGCAAAATTATTTTTCCAAACGGCAGGTCATATATAGCCTTAATTAACGACTTATCCTTTCCAATTCCAACAAAGATTATATGTTGGTCTTTTTGTAAAGAGATTATCATATTGTTTATGTAATCACTCTTATGTTCTAATATATCTACTACTCCTAAATCTTTTAAAATTTTATTCCAACTCTCAATGAGTAAGCTTATGAAATTCTCTATTTTTTTTGAATGTTCATCGAATTGATAACAATCCGTTGTTTGGGTAGATTGAATTTTATCAAGCAATGATGGCAGGCTATAAGCTAAATCAATGGGGAAATTATCATTATTTTTTCTATTCCACTCCAATATGAATTGAATGAGTAGCAGCGTCCTCTTTGTTGGATTGATAACTTTAACTCTATCAAGATTTAATATTAAATCCTCCTCATCGATGTTCTCTAGCGAAACTATCTCTGGCAAAATTATGCATTTTTTAGCGTTGTAATTCTTGAACGCACTCAGCAGCGCTATTACATCCCTTTTGCAAGGAAGTATGATCTTTACTTCAGGAATTTTTTCTCTTTCATATTCAGAAAATATGTGCTGAACCAGCACATCAAAAAGGGATTCATCCACATTAACAGTAAAAACTCTTCCCACTAACAGTAACAATTAATACAATATTTTATTGTATAGAAATTATTTAAAATATAAATGTGCTTGTATGCTATTATATATTAAAATCTTTTATATGACAAACATTAGAATAGAAGTTTTAAATAAATGTGAACAAGTTGGTAACAGATGGTTAGTCAACGTTTACTCGATTTATATACACAAAGAATTACCACCAAAATTATATGAAGAAATTTGCGGGCTATTTTATAATAAAGTCATACAAGACTGCCGTTATTATTCCTACAATGAAAACCTTGAAGAAGTTCAATATGATTTTATAGAGCCACAAGCAAAGTGGGGCTTGGAGATAAGCTTTTTACCTGGCATGACCGATAATGTAGGCAACACAGTGAAACAAATTGTTAGAGAATATTTAATAAACAAGAACTACATTGATGAAAATGTTTATATCAAAGCAAGAAGTTCAAAATTGATTCTAAGTCAAGCAACTGAAGATGATATAAAACAAGAATTCAACCCTATCACTGAGTATTGCATTCTTGTTTATAAAGAAAACAGCAATTGCCGTTGGAAGTATTATGGTAAATCGAATGCCTCACCTGGTGTCATCCAGTACTTGGATCCAGGAAACTTCAAGCAATTGTATAATGAAAACTGGATTCCAGTGTCAAGCACTGGAATGACAAAAGAAGGGGCTGGGATGACAAAAGAGAGTACTGGGATGACATCAAGTAGTAATGGGGCTAAGTCTGTTGACCTCAATGTAAGTGACCAAGAGCTTGAAAAAATTAGTAGAGATGGAATCGATGGCAATGGTACTTTAGGGCTCTCTCTGGCAGCAATGAAAGCTATAAAGGATTACTTTAAAAAACTTAATAGAAATCCATATGATATTGAACTTGAGTCCCTAGCACAAACTTGGTCCGAACATTGTAAACACAATATTTTTTGCTCTCCTATTGATGAAATAAAAGACGGTCTATATGCTCATTATATTAAGCGTGCAACGCGTGAGATAAATTCTGACATATGCGTGTCAGTTTTCTCCGACAACGCAGGGGGAATAATTTTTGATGACGATTACTTGATTGTAGATAAAGTTGAAACTCACAATAGCCCTTCAGCTCTTGATCCATTTGGTGGAGCAATGACCGGAGTGCTTGGAGTTAATCGTGATATAGTGGGTTTCGGGAAAGGCGCGGAGCCTATAATGAATACCTATTACTTTTGCTTTGCCAAAGAAGCAAAAGGCAAATTTTATAGGGATAAAGAGCACACTGATGAGATCTTACCGCCGAAATATATAATGAAAGAAGTGATTCATGGCGTTAATGTTGCTGGTAATTGCTCTGGTATTCCAACACAACTTGGGTCGGTATATTTTGACGATAGATTTTGTGGGAAGCCGCTGGTCTTTGTTGGAAGTGTCGGAATTATTCCGCGCAGTATAAATAATGCACCTTCACACATAAAAGGACCTAAAAACGGCGATAAGATTGTAATTATTGGTGGAAGAGTTGGAAGAGATGGAATTCACGGTGCGACATTTTCTTCAGAGGCTTTGTCGGGAAACAGCCCTTCAACAATTGTGCAAATTGGTGACCCTATAACACAAAAAAAATTATCCAATGCCGCCTTGGAAGCAAGAGATCTTGATCTTTACAATGCAATAACGGATAATGGAGCAGGCGGTCTATCATCGTCTATTGGTGAAATGGGAAAAGACGGATTTGAAGTTGATTTGAGCAAGGTTCTCCTTAAAAACGATGGTATGGCTCCGTGGGAAATATGGATATCAGAATCACAAGAGAGAATGACCTTAGCAGTGCCAGAAGAAAATCTTCCTGTGTTTAAGCAAATCATGAAAAAACATGATGTGGAGGTTTGTGTGATTGGAGAGTTCAGTGATAGCAAGAGGGCTAAGGTTCAACTCTCTTCTGCTCCACCAATAATGGACATCGAAACTGAATTTCTGCATGATGGTAATCCCAAAGTGCATTTACAGACAAAGCCGTGGTCTAAGGGGCTTCTAGCGCCATGCACTGGAATGACAACAAATCCAGCATCTTTAGAAGTCGAGCTAAAAGAAATGCTGAGCAGACCAAACATATGCAGCAAAGAGTTTATAGTGGTGCAATATGACCATGAAGTTCAAGGATCGTCAGTGCTAAAACCATTGCAGGGCAAGGGAAGAGTGTGCAGTGAAGCTATTGTTTCAAGGCCAATCTTTTCTTCAAACAAAGGTGTTGTGAAATCACAGGGGTTTGGCTCGAGTTATGGAGAAATTGACACCTACCACATGGCAGCATGTGCAATTGACACCGCGATACGCAACTATGTAGCCGCAGGAGGAAATATAAATCATCTAGCGTTGCTCGACAATTTTTGCTGGTGTGATGCTTATAATCCAGAAAGGCTGTGGCAACTAAAGAGAGCTGCAGAGGCTTGTTACGACTTTGCAACTGCATTTAAAACACCATTCATATCCGGAAAAGATAGTATGTTTAACGACTTTAAGGGATATGACGAAAATGGCGAGAAAGTGATGATATCTGCACCACCTTCATTACTCATCTCAGCAATTGGAGTTATAGAGAATATTGAAAGTGCGGTATCGCTTGATGTGAAAATGCCGGGGGACTTGATATATGTGCTTGGTACAACCCACGATGAGCTTGGTAGATCTGAATATCAGTTATATAGTGGAATAGGTAATAACAACGTACCAAAAGTTGATGCACAAAGTGCTAGAAAGTTGTATGAATGTTACAACCAGGCAATAAAAGATGGCATAATTGCCTCTGCAATTGCACCAAACTTGGGCGGATTAATTATTGCTCTGGCAAAATCGCTAATTGCAGGAGACCTTGGTGCTGAAATCGATCTTTCACTAGTGCCAATAGGAAAAATACAAAATACAGGTATAATAAACAAGATAACAATGTTTTCTGAATCGCAAAGTAGAATTTTGGTTACTATTGCACCACAAAATCGGAAGAGGTTTGAAGCATTGTTTGAAGGTGCGGTTTATTCATGTATTGGCAAAGTAACAGAGAAAAAGGTGCTAAACATAAAGGATGTTTTAAAAGTAAATCTGAAAGATTTGGGAAATAGTTATTATATAGCTAAAGTGACTTAGGTTTACAGACGATTTGATAAACGACAAATTCGTCATCCCGCTGCTTGTTAGCGGGATCTAGAGATACCGCGGCGGTATGACGTAGGAAAACCTTTCTTGGGTTAGCTATAGCATGTCAGTTTAAAATATTTTTTTTGATTATGCTAAATAACTCTTTCACTATGTGCAATATTTACTTAAAATAAATGTATGTTATTAAATTTGATTATGTCTATTTTATCGATACTCTTGCTTATCAGTCTTTCTTTACTCAACACTTCAAATAAATTGATGATATGTGCTGCCTTATTTGTGGGAGCTGCTTTAGTTGTAAATTCAATGGTTGAATTTTATGGCAAAAGCAAAGCTACGTACAGCTTAATAGTGTGTACAGCGCTATGTTGTGTTTTTAAATGGCAAAGTTTTAATTTGATGATATTGATTTCATATACTGCAATTTTAGTCTCTCTTCTCTCAAGCATAATTATTTTTGAAAAATTGAAGTCCAAGTTGAATTTTCATATGGCAAATTTCATTACTTTAATTATAGCATCAGTTGTTGATAGTGCCGTTGTATGTGTTGGATTACTATACAAATTTTCTGCAGGTAAATGCTTATCAATATATATTAGAGATTTAATTTTTAAGTTTTCTTATGTGTCAGTATTGAGCATCTGCTTGTTTATAGGAATGTATTTATTTTGCTTGGCGAACAAGAAGTATTTTAAGATTTCCACATAACCTGTTTTCTGATATAGCTAAACTGACTTTGGGTCCTGGGTTGGTGGTCCTAATACGTAACAACAGTTTAGAATTTATAGGTAGCCTAAACCCACAACTGTACAAACATTGCAATTTGAGTCCACCAGTAAGATGTCACCCCAGTGCTTGACACACAGCTGTACGAACATTGCAATTTGCAGGTAATTTGCGTAGTAAGTGGTGTCATGAAAGTAGCCGACACTGGGATGGCTTTGTTGCATAGCAACGTAAGTTTTTTCCAGAGTAAATAATTTTATGCGACTATTTCAAATTTAGGCATACCAATTGCAGTAAATTTGTTCATTAAGTAGCATTTAATAAGTAGTTCCTTCTCTCTATTTGTCTCAGATTTATTCTGAAAACTAAACCCAAATATTCGCTTCAACCTTGAGAAAAATCCTTCAATATACGATCTTTTTCCGTAATTTACTTCTTCTTTCCATCTTTTTATACCATTCTCACCATGTAATTTCATTAACTGAATAGCGGCATTTCTATCAAGCATATAATCCAATTTTGGATGCTCTGCTGCGTTGTTTTTCGGAGGAATTTTCGTTTTTATGCCATATTGATTACACAGCTTATAGAGCTTTTTTCTATCATATGCCCTATCTGCATATAGTGCTTTTATAGCATATTTAACATCAAATTTCCCCAATGCTCCATAGTGATCAGAGTAAACGCCATTACTGTATTTTGTAGCTATGACTTGTTTGCTCAACATTATGTGCAATTGTTCTTACTTGTTTATAGCCGCGATACTCTCTATCTTTGCTATTTTCTTTGCTGGTATCTGTTCAGGCAATGGCGTCAACTTAAGAGCCTTCATTAGCAAACCCTCCTATGGATTTTCTGAAAAGTTTTTGAGTATATTGTATTTTTAATTTGTAAAATAAGATTTTTTCCTTTCTGCACGTCTCGTCTAAAAAGGACACATTTTAAACTTTTTTGTTGAAATAAAATAGAAACAAAAGTGCTGTTTCTTGCACTCTTTGGATAATTTAATGATAAAAAATTTAGAGAGAAATTTTACACACAATCACTGATATTTTCCCTTAAGTTGACGCCATTGTCTGTTCAGGAGCATCGCAAATATTGAAGCAAAAGTGGTGTCATCCGAGTAGCCCCTTCTTTTGTCATCCCAGTGCGTGACACATAACTGTACGAACATTGCAATTTGCGGGCAATTTACGTGGCAGATTCCAGTGCTTGACACTGGAATGGCTTTGTTGCATAGCAACCGAAAAAATCTGGTGGCTACTGACAAAATTCATTATAAATAACCATTTAACTGTTGAAGAAAAAATATGCCACAGAAAATGAAAGTCAGTAACCAAAACGAATATAACAAATTCCTTGAAAAAAGGGGAAATATTTTTCGTTACATCGATGAAGCTATCGAAAATTGGTATGAAAATAGTCCAAAAATGCAGGGCGGCAACTATATTTACAGTGATAAAGTCGTAATTTTGGTGCATATAATTGTCAATCTTTTTAGAATTGGTTTAAGACAAACGGTGGGGTTTATAAAAGGATATCTGCAACAAATAGGAAAAAATTTGGCAGTTATCAGCTATTCACAAGCATCAAGAAGGTTTAAAAAACTTAATATTAAGATAAATGATTGCAGGGTTGATAAAAGCAACATGGAAAATATTGAAATTATCATAGATAGCACAAGTATCAGCATTTACAGTAACACTCCTGGCCACAGTAAGGAAAACAGTGCAGATAGAAAGTACCGAAGCTACGAGCAAGTAAGAAAGTTACATGTTATGTTAAGTGTGAATAGTAAAAAAGCTATAGCTGCAAGATACAGTAATGGCGTCTACTCTGACCACTATGGAGCTTGCGATTTGCTTGAAGAAGTTAATTTTCAGCACAAAATAAAAGCATTATATGCAGATAGGGCATACGATAGGCACAAACTTTATAAATTGTGTAAGAAATACGATATAAAGACAAAAGTTCTACCAAAAAAGGATGCAGCAGAACATTCAAAAATAGATTATATGTCTGACAGAAATGCTGCTATTAGGTTAATAAAATTATATGGACAAGATGGTGTAAAAGAGTGGAAAAAGGAAGCAATTTATGGAAAGAGATCTTACATAGAAGGATTTTTCTCAAGGTTGAAGCAAGTATTTGGATTTAGCTTTAGGAATAAATCTGAAGTAAATCGTGAAAAAGAATTACTAATTAAGTGCTATTTGCTCAACAAATTCACTGATATTGGTATGGCTAAATTTGAAATCATTACATAAATTTGTCGTAAACCATCACTGCTTAAGGTGCTATGCAACAAAGCCCACTGGAATCCAGCTTTTGATCGAAAATGTTGTATAGTGCACAATCAATTTTTCTGGATCCAAGTAGTCAAGACGCTAACTATGGATTAGCTGATGAAGAAAGTGTTGGAAATAGAAGGTTTTTTCCGTTTTAAAGAATATGAAATAAGGGTGGAAAAAATGTGAACTAAAAAATTAACAGGAGATCTATGGCGGGTATCTAATCTGTTTTTTAGGTAACCAAAGACGGTTTCAATGATAGATCTTTTTCTCAGAAAAATCTTCTCATTTAGCGAGATTAATACATTTTTCATACCTTTTTTTATCTTGGTCACAAGCTTGAGATTTCTATCAAAAAAATAGATCTTTTTTAATATAGTCTTTATCTCCAAATAATAAACCCGCTAATTTTTTAGTCAGGTCTGGAACTGGTTTCCTATCGTCAACATTACCTTTTGTCAAAGTAACCCCTTACCTTTTTCATTGATTACCATATGTAATTTAAAACCATAAAACCAACCATAAGTGCTTTTTCCTATTTCAGCAATTCCGGAAAAAACTTTGTTTTTTGAGATTCGTTTCCTATAACATGTTGCGATAGGTGTTGAATCGATATACTGTCTCTTTTGCTTAACCATTGCAGCAAAATCGCTAAATACCATAAAACTCGCGGCTTTAACGCAATGAACCTATCATATGAAGGCAGTGTTGGAAAGTCTGACTTATGTAATAACTTTAGATAGTATTGATAAAATGATTTAAAATTTTCATATCTAGATTGCTGATATAGTAGAATTATTGTTATAATTTCAGAATACGTTATTTCTGGCACTCTGGTAGGTTTTTTGCCACTTGGCAGTAGTCTGCTTGCAAAATTTTCATCTATTATTTTACAATAATCATCTACAAAACAGTGTTATATTCTTATTCATTGGGTAACCTCCTATTATCGCTAAAATACTGGAGTTTACCCTCTTTTTCCCTCCTCTCTTACTATTTTTCTAATCCATAGTTAGCGTCTAAAATACATAAAAGCTTTAGGCAAAAATTATAACATCAAAACAGTGGAAAGTGTTATGCAGGAAAATGGTATTCAAGCCCAACTTAGACGAAGGTTTAAGGTTAAAAAACGGCAAACAGACAATAGAGTTATAGCTCCGAACATATTGGATCAAAAATTCACTACTGATCAGCCAAATAAAGTGTGGGATTACTTACATAAAAACCAAGGGAGGCTGTTGGCAGCAATAATTCTCACGCATGGTAGTTAATGAGTAATACAATAATTAATTGTGAATTCTTTGCTTATGGCTGTTAACAAACGCAAACCCCCTGAAAATCTACTGTTACATAGCGATCAAGGCTCACAATATACTTCAAAGAATTATCAATATCTACTGGGTATAAAGAATATTGTATCTAGCATGAGTCATAAAGGTTGTTGTTATTGTTGCAGAAAAGCTCACTAAAAAGGGAGCTGCTTATTGATACTTCTCGCTCAACAAACTAGAACTGCCATATTTGAATACATAGAAATTTTTACAATAAATAGCGTAGGCATTCTGCTATTAATTATTGCATTCCTGAACATTTTGATTCATCGTTCTTTTTGTAAAAAATTTTCTTAACTTTCTCTCTACTTTTTCTCCTATGATTGTTGTCCAATAAAAAATTCAAATTTTGTGAAATCTTTAAAAACCCAGTCATTTTTAAGAGTATAGAAAATAGTTGTAAGAAATTTCCTGGCAGTAGCAATAATAGCCTTAGCAGAACCACGCTTTTTTTTTACATAAGCTGTTCAGATAAGCGTATAGCAACTCAAGTACACTGCACTAAAGAATATCACGTTTGTTCCGATCGTGCACTGTTGATTAGATTGAGAAACTCGTGGCACAATTCCAAAATATGCAGTAAGTTTCTCAGGCCTATGAAAATCATTAATGTCTCCAATTGTTGCAATAAAAATAGCTGCAGAAATTGGGCCAATTCCTTTTATGCTGATAAGGTTCAGGAAGCTGTTTGGCAAAAGCTATAATTTCCTTCTCAAGTTTTTTAAGATTTCCCGAATAGCTTCCAAATGATAGCTAATTACTTCAATTTCAACCTTTTCTAAAGGATCCCAAGTATACTTTCCAATAGCACCCACCTTAGTTGTAAGTGCTTCCTTTTTAATTTTTATCCCATGGTAATTAAAAAGACCATGCATTTTATTGATTAAAGATACCCGTAACTGGTCTCTTGTTTGAAGAAGAGAAGCTAACTGCTTGCATTGTTTGCTTTGCTTCAGGCAACATACCTTTGCTTAGAAAAAAAGCAATAGCTCGCGCATCTTGCTTGTCCGTTTTGTTCACAGAGCAACGAACAACTTCAAACTGTCCAGGAGACCACGCTCTTAACATAAGGTGACACTGCGTCATAAAAAAAACAGCTATTGCCTGTTAGCTATTTCATCTGTTTCTTGAAGATTTCTGATAAAATTATTTAAGTCTTTTAAGCGAAACGTTTGAATATACTCCGATTTTCCTTCTTGCAAGTAACAAACAGTAAAACTATTGGTATAATGCCTATGTGACGCATATTTTTCCTCCAATTGCACATTTCAATATATCAGAGTACTGGTTGGTCCAAACTCCTATACGAGGTCATCACATTTTGTGAGCCTCACCGGTGGCAGAATCTGAGTAACGAGGTCTTCTTTCATATACTTTATACAAGAACACTCAGAAAAAGTGCCAACCTGCCACCTATCCACTCTGAAAAGTGATTATCTTCTCTTGCTTCCAACCAAGCAATACCTAATTCATACCTTCTGGGTAAGGTCACAGAATTTTTTACTGGAAATCTTAATTTTGTTTTAGCAATAAATCAACTTAAGGTCATAATATCTTGACATTTATTTAATGTTGCTATATAATAGCTATGTATATTTTGTGTACTATAGCAATAAAATTACCTTGTAATAGGTGTATTGGACCCGAGGGCAGTACTCGGCGCCTCCACCATGTTTTTTAATTTATATGGGGGCGAATAAGGATCGACATGCATAGTAAAGATGGTAGCTTTGCTCGGTTAGACACCACCGCTAAGAGTTCATAATTTAAATGCAAACGATAATTTTGCTGCTGAAGACGATGTTGCAATAGCTGCTTAATTTAAGCACTATAACTTCATTGCTATAAGCACGGTTTAGGGAACGCCGGGTAACAGAAGTTCCCCAAAAATTTACGTATGTGGAAGTTATATGGAGCAAACAGATTACAAAAAATTGCTTAATTCTGCCAAGTTTCAAGTTATCAAAAAGACTTTAGATGTTATATCAGGTAATGGTTTTATCCCTCATTTAGAA
The DNA here is from genome assembly GCF_048537595.1 of Wolbachia endosymbiont of Rhagoletis indifferens. Lineage (NCBI taxonomy): Bacteria > Pseudomonadati > Pseudomonadota > Alphaproteobacteria > Rickettsiales > Anaplasmataceae > Wolbachia > Wolbachia endosymbiont of Rhagoletis indifferens. Next base: position 526,299 of record NZ_CP175923.1, read on the forward strand.
ATATTATTTTTCACATATTTTAATGGTGTGACCATGCCAGATCGTTTGAAAAAGTCATACCCCACTCAAATGCTTATTATATTACAGCATCAATTCTATGATTTAAAAGTTTCTGAGGATAAATTTAGCGTCAGTTTGAGTTTTCAAGGAAAACAAGAGCGAATTACTATACCGTTTTTTGCTATTAGTGAGTTTCGTGATAAAATTTCAGGAGATGTTTTAATATTTGACAAAATCAGTATCGATTCTGATAAAGAATACAAAAGTGAAAAATGTACTGAAAAATTATCAAACGGTAGTATTATATCCATAGATCAACTGCGTGATAAATAGTTACTCATAAGAGGCTTAAAAGTCTTTTCTCTCGCTTTGACAAAACCTCTGAAGTTTTTATGGGCTTTTTAAATTTCGTGTAGGCTCTCATTTGGCTTCTCTAAAATTTTGTCCACAGAGTCTAGCGAATAGTCTATTTTAGTCAACCACTTCAAAGGTTCTTCTTTGAACGTTTCTACTACATCTTTTAAAGAAAAAGAAACTGGCTGAACACTCTGCAAATACCCTTCAGGCTTGCTCGACTCTATTGTTATATATCACCAAAAAAAGAGCTCTCAAACCTATATCAAAATGGCCATAGAGGAATTCATACCATCTTTGTTTCATTCTATAGCTAAACTGACTTAGATTTACCGACAATTTGAAAAACGACAAATTCGTCATTCCGCTACTATAGTATTTCCTAAAACAAATGATAAAGGTATAATATGGAATTAATGAAATATGAGGTAAGTAATGGCATACAGTGTAGACTTAAGGGAGAAAGCTATCTCTTTGGTGGAAAGAGGGAAGTCAAAATCTGAAGTAGCAGATCTTCTAGAAATAGGAATTGCAACCTTGTACAGATGGCTGAAAAAGAAAGGAAACGGTGAAAGCCTGGAGGCAGGAAAGAATGGAAGTTTTATTCGAAAAATAGATCCAGAAGTACTCAAAGAATATGTCAAAAAACACCCAGCTAGCAGAAATGAAACAAAATCTAGGATTTGGAATAAATTCAATTTGGTATAGGTTAAAACAGCTAAAAATAACCTTAAAAAAAAGTCACAGAACGTAGTCAAGAAGATAGGCAGCGCTTTACCGATAAAATCTCAAAAATAGACCACTCTAGCATTTTATATATAGATGAAGCAGGAGTTGATAATAGATTATACCGAGAATATGGACGAGCTCCAAAAGGAGAAAAAATATATGCTCTGGAAAAAAGCGAGAGAGAGTAAGTATAATAGGCGGATGAGAAGTTCATTGCACCAATAACTTTCACGGGAGAAAGAAGTATTTAATGCGTGAGATATTACTGCCACAGTTAAAGCGTGGTACAACTATAGTTATGGATAATGCTATATTTCATAAGACTCCTAAAACAAAGTCATTAATAGAGTCTTTTGGCTGTCATTTGTTGTACCTTCCAGCATATTTACCAGATTTGAATCCTATAGAATACTATTGGCATACCATCAAAAGTCGCCTCAGACCTCTAATGCACCACTATACAGACTTGCAGCTTTTAGTTGGTAATACCATAATGGAAATTTATCATTCATTTTAGAAACTACTATAGTTAGCAGAATCTATGCCGAGATACCGCGGCGGTATGACGTAGAGCTGTACTAGCTATAGAAAATTTCTATGGTCAAACCTTCAGTTAGAAAAAACAAAAAAGGATGTTACTCGTTGAGTAACATCCTTTTAGAGAAAGTAAGTAGTTTTATTTATTTCGTTTTCACACTTGCAGGATGATGAACGCTATTTTCACCTACTTTCGTAGAAGGCTGTCCCACCAGTTTATTCAGATAACCTGTCTTTTTTAAGTCAGCTTGGGTTTTTGCCTTGCCATCTTCGTTAGTAAACATTGTGTGTGTTGGAGAGAAAGTTGGTGAATTGAATCCACTATCAGAACCATTACGATTACTCAAAGAACTCTGTGTAGATTCAGTTTTAGCACTTGAACTAAATTCTTCTAAGTTTTTCTCCATTGCTGCCACCACTCCATCATTTAAAGAGTTCAGAGAGGGAATTCCAGGCACCTTTGGTGGATCAACTGGAGTAAGCTTAGAAGAACTACCACCTAAGCTACTAGATGAACTGCTTCTTCTAAGACGATTAGGATCTACTGTTACAAAGTCCTGAGAATCTGAATCAGAGACAGTAGCAGTACTTTCAGTTCCTATAGAATTTAGTGAATTGCTTCTTGGTAGCTTCGGTTGAGCAACAGATAACGTGTCTGATTCAGAAAGAACTTGATATTTAACGTCAGTAGTTTCTTTCGGTGCTTTTTTACCCCCAAGCCATGATGGCATTTTTTCTCTAAATGAAGAAGGTGCTTTTACTTCTTTATGCTCCGCAGGATTTAACAATTCCGCTTCGCTGCTAGCAGTACTTTCAGTTCTTACAGAGTCTAGTGAACTGCTTTTTGACAAGCTGCTAGTTGATTGTGTAGAGTCTTTTCTTCCCAGTGAAAAGACTGGTGAGAATGAAGAAGACTTACTAGCTTTTCTTTCTTCTGCGTCTTTTGCGTTGTTACGCCCCACAGATTGATAAAATTCGTATTCTCTTTTACATTCTCCAATAATCCTCTTAATTTTATCGTGATGTTCAGAGAAAATTTCATAAAGATTGTTATTATCTTTAGATAATAAATTTTGCAACTTCTTAGCGTCCAATTTATTGACAAAATCTACTTGCTGTTTCAACCGGTTGATCAACTGGTCCTTTTTGACACTTTGTTGACCATCAACAGAATAAGCTTTCTCTAATATTTTTTCTCCCAACTTAGAAAATATTTCCTTAGTTAAAGCAGAGTTATTCACGGCTTTGTCTTCAAGAACTTCCTTAATAAACATCTCCTTTACACTATTGAAATTCCTTGTTTTTTCTTCTGTTTTCAAAACAACAGTTTGACCTTCGTTACCTATTGAATATGGGATGGCATCCAAACTAGACATGCTCGCACCACCATTACTCATCTTTCTCCCAAATTTTTGAACGCCATCCCCCATTGCTCTTAATGCAGAACTAGTTCCCTCTCTTGTTGCCTGTCCCACAGAACTTACAGCTTCTTTTACTGAGTCCCTAGCATGCACAGCACCACCTCTAATTTCTCTTCCAATATCTTTCACCCCTTCAACTGTTTTTCCTGCTGACCATTTGAGCCCTTTGAATGTGTATTCAACTGCTTTATAAGCAAAAAATAGAGTTAGGGCAACTATTGCACCTGGTACAGCAAGTGGTAAGGCAACTGCCACAATTGGAAGTGCTGAAGCAAATATCGCACCTGCTACACTTACTGCTAATATTTTTTCCTTTGAAGACAAATCAGAAGAGAATCTATCAAACATGTTGCTCTCTTTATTCTCAAATAACTTACTAAAAGTTCCAGCAAATATACTTTGTTGCTTCCCCTTAGAAACTAAATTTGTTTGTTTATCAGGTAACATTTTAAACCTCACTATTAATTAAATATATTATATTGTACACCTTCGATTCTTAAGTTAGTGTTAATTTGGCTGCCAGTATTTATTTGTCTTTGAATAATTCTGCTTGACATGTTTTTCGGAAGCGTAGAAAATTAGGTTAAGGGCTCTTCGAGCTAGAGTATTTATGAGGTGCACAAAAAGGATACCCACCCTTTTAATTATTGCAGTTTTAATAATAATGGTTTTGTTATCTCATTATTGTTCTCACCTTCACGAAGACGTAGTGCACTTAAAGAGTGACAATAAAGAATTCAAAAAAAAGCCAGAAAATTCCATAGAATCGACCATATTACATAGAGAAAAGGAAGTGTATGATCATGTTTTCCATCCTGATAATTAATTTATAAATAAAATAGTTTTGCATTTTCTTATAAGATGAGTAATATTAGCGTATTAATTATAGAATCAATCATTATGTTTGATGAGAATAATCCTTGGAATCCGGGAAAGAAATCGATAGGGAACAAAACTCCTAATAATGAAGATATTTTAAGTAAAGCTGTATCTGATATAAGGTTCTTTCTTAATGGATTAACCAGAAACAGGGGCAAAAAACCTTATTTTATCATTTTCATTATTTTGCTGTTCTATGCTTGCACTGGCTTTTATATTGTTCACCCCAGTGAAGAAGGCATAGAACTTACCTTTGGTAAATACTCTAACACAGAGATGTCCGGTTTGCGCTATCACTTCCCCTATCCTATTGGTAAGGTTTTTAAAGTAAACGTTAAGGAAGTAAATCGTGAAGAAATTGGTGTAAGCGGTTCTTATGGACGAGATACAGATCGTGGTGAAGGTGTGATGCTAACTGGAGATGAAAATATAGTCAACGTTAACTTCGAAATTCAGTGGCGCGTTAGAGATGCTAAGGACTATTTATTCAAAGTGCGGGATCATCAACCTGGTTTAAGCGTTAAAAACGCTGCTGAAAGTGCTATGAGGGAGATAATAGGTAAGAATACAATTTCTTTTGCACTGGAAGGTCAAGGGAGAGCCGAAATTTCCAGAGATACTAGAATTCTATTGCAGCAGATTCTTGATGGATACCAAATGGGCATAGAGATTTTATCTGTTCAAATGAAAAAAATCGATCCACCAGAAAAAGTAATTAGCTCATTTAGAGATGTGCAAAGTGCTCGTGCAGATAAAGAGCGTACTATAAACGAAGCATATTCTTATAGTAATGATATCATACCTCGAGCAAAAGGTGAAGCGATAAAGATAAAATTAGATGCAGAGGCATATGAGAATGAAGTAATAAATGAAGCAAAAGGTAATGCAAATCGCTTTTTATCTCTTTATGAGGAATATAGACAGAATCCTTCTCTCGTTAAGAATCGTATTTATCTTGAAACTATGGAAAATATTTTCAGTAAGGTAGACAAAGTTGTTGTAACTGATGATCTGAAAGGTATGTTTTCTTATTTACCTCTTACAAATTTAGGGAAATAACCATGAGTAGTAATATTAAAATCATTTTTGTTTCTGTATTTGTTGTTTTATTGATTGTTTTATCTAATTCAATATTTGTTGTACAAGAAACAAAGCAAGCTATAGTTATACAACTGGGTAAAGTTGTAAGGGATGTTAGGGAAAGTGGCTTATATTTTAAGTTACCATTCATAAATAGTGTAGAGTTTCTTGATAAAAGAGTTTTAGATCTAAGTCCTGATAAAACCCCAAGGGAAGTGATAACAGCGGATCAAAAACGTATTATAGTAGATGCGTATGCAAAATATAAAATAACGAATCCTGTTACTTTTTACCAGGCTGTGAGGAATGAATCAGGGCTGGTTAGAAGATTATATCCGGTTATAGAAGCACACATAAGAGAAAATATAGGCAGATTTTCGTTGATTAGTTTGCTGAATGAAAAAAGGTCAGAAGTCATGCAGTTAATTCAGCACGGAGTTTACTCTGAAGCTGAAAAATTTGGCATAGAAATAATAGATGTAAGAATTAAGAGAGCAGATTTACCAGAAGAAAATAGTTCTGCAATATTTCGCCGTATGCAAACTGAAAGGGAAAAAGAAGCAAAAGAAATTAGAGCAGAAGGAGAGCAAGCGGGGCAGGAAATTAGATCAAAAGCTGATAAATTAAAAAGGGAAATTATCTCCAGTGCAGTAAAAGAATCATATGAAACAAGGGGCCGTGGTTATGCTGAAGCAACTAGAATTTATAATGAGGCATTTAAGATTGATGAAGAGTTCTTTAACTTTTATCGCTCCATGAGCGCTTACAGTAAATCATTTGCCGAAAATAATACTAAATTTGTACTTTCACCAAACAATACCTTTTTAGATATTTTAAATAAAGGATGGAAATAATTTATGAAAAGTAAGGCATTTATTTTATCTATATTTGCATATTTTCTAATTGCGTTTTCTTCGCATGCTAATATGTTTGATTGGAATGCAAAAAAGGTCGTTGATGCTAGCACTACTGCATGCAACTGTAATCAAGGACTTGCCGATTTAGTGGAAGAACTCATTCCTGCGGTTGTAAATATTTCAAGCGAACAAATCATCAAACAAGAAAATAACAGCAGAACTAGAGTTCCATCTATGCCAGGAAATAATTTTTTTGATGATTTTAGAGAGTTTTTTGAGCACTTTGATCAGTTTTTTATGGATAGGGGCCCTAGTGTTAACAGAGAGGTGGTGTTGCTTGGTTCTGGGTTTATTATAGATAAAGGTGGAACTATAGTAACCAATTATCACGTTATTAAAAATGCCAAAGATATCACAGTTACTATGAACGATAATACTTATTTCAAAGCAGAAGTTTTAGGCTATGATGCAAGAACTGATCTTGCTGTGCTTAAGATTAATTCTGATAAAGATCTTTCTTCTGTTGCATTTGGTGATTCTGATAAAGCAAGGGTTGGTGATACGGTTATGGCAATAGGTAACCCATTTGGTTTGGGTGGCTCTGTAAGCACAGGAATTATATCTGCAAGGTCCAGAGACATTAGTATCGGCACTATGAATGAATTTATTCAAACTGATGCTGCAATTAATAGAGGCAACTCTGGAGGGCCATTATTTGATTTAAATGGAAAAGTTATAGGCATTAACACCGCTATCTATTCCCCATCTGAGTCTGGCGGTAACGTGGGTATAGGCTTTGCTATACCATCTAATTTAGCTATGTCAATTATTGACACATTAAAAAGTGGCAAAAAAATAAAACATGGTTGGCTTGGTGTGCAAGTTCAGCCTATAACGAAAGAATTTGCTGAGTCTTTGGGTTTAAAAGATACAAAAGGTGCACTGGTTGCAAGTATAGTAAAGGATAGCCCTGCAGAAAAAGGTGGAATTAAGGTGGGTGACATATTATTAGAATTTGATGATAAAAAAATTGATAGAATGACACAATTGCCTCAAATGGTTTCAAGAACTGAACCTGGAAAAAAAGTACAAATTAAGTTACTTAGAAAGGGCAAAGAGGTCAATATTAAGGTTGTGATTGAAGAATCTGCAAATGATGGTCAAGGTAATAATCAAGAAGAAAATAAATCAACATCCGATTACATAACTGGTTTAACTGTTTCAAACCTGCCAAAAGAATCAAAAGAAAGTAATCCTACAAAAGGTGTGATAGTTACTAATGTAGATAGTAACAGTAATGCCACGCTGCGTGGTATTAAAAAAGGGGACATCATTATCCAATTAGATGGAACCGATATAGAAAATATTAATGATTTTCAAAAACAAGTTGATTCAGCAGTAAAGAAAAACGGTAAAGATTCAATAATGTTGCTTATTTACCGCAATGGAAATCAATTCTTTACTTCGATAAAGTTGAAGAAATAGTTGACTCATAGCTACCTGCAGGGTGTCGGTTTGCTGCCGTAATATTTACTTTCGACATTGAACTTGTACAGCCAGAAAAATCTTCATAAAATTTACTTTTTCTAAACTCTTCAACTTTCTCTTCGCTGTTTAGTGAGCCACATTCAGCAAAGTATGAATCTGTCTTTTGAATATATAAACTGATTAATTCAGGAAAAGTGTAACTAACTTTGTTGGAAGATTTTAAACACTTAATAGGCAAGCCATGAATGCCCTTGTTAGTCCTTTTAGGATCAATACATTCATTATTTTTTATTAACATTGTATGTTGCTTGAAAAATTTCTCATTCTCTTCAAAACCTTCGAAGACTTCTTTTTTTTGGTAATTTTTCTTTCTACCATTTTTTTCTATTCTTTCTATTTTTGTTGCAAGTTGCGCTGATTGTTTGATTGTCTTATCTCCTTCGCGATTAAAGTACATCGTATAAGGAGTAATTGAATTTATGATTTTATGTGTCTTCCAATGACAACCAAAAATCTTTAGTACTAATTTGATTATCGGAGCAAGAAGAATTTTTAATTTTGCTATAAAACCAAAGTAGTAAAGAGAGGCTTGTTTGAGTGAACTAAGAGAGGCTTGTTTGAGTGAACTAGCAGCGTTGCTAACAACACACCTCAAATGTATATCATTATTTTTAAAATTTTTATGAACCTCTGCAGCTACATGTCCGCCAAAGCAATCCCCAAATAATATTATATTATCCGGCTTTATACCATTTTTTAACAAATCAGTGACAACTACAATGCCTGATTCAACTCTATCGTTACGAAACGTAAAAGAGTTTTTGCTCTTGCCCAAGCCAGGATAGTTAAAGAGATGTACAGTAATTCCTCGGTCTGTTGCCCATTGCCAATTTTGCAAATCCAACTCTTTGGATTTTACAATACGATTCCCTCCACCTACAAAATAGACTAGATGCTTTCCATTCCGTTGATCTACATCTTTACTAGGCATTATTATCTTTTGGATTTTCATCCCATTTTGAGTTCTTACAAACTCTTCCTTAGTTTGTATTTTAATTTCTCTTGTTTCTTTCACGTCTTAACTCTCACTACATCAATTTCATAATACATAAAATCTTTAAAAGAGTCAATCCTCATGAATAAAATCAACTTTCTAAAATTCATTGAACTGTGCTTTCAAACGGTGGTGCCGGGATGTGAGTATAATGATTATCAGTACATAAAAGTCATAGAAGACAGGCTGAAAGCAGCGAATGCTGGCGAAGTAAGGCGCATAATATTCAATATGCCTCCGCGTTCAATGAAGTCCATATGTGCTAGTGTTGCGTGGCCCGCGTGGATACTGGGAAATCAGCCATCTGCAAGAATAATAGTTGCAAGTTATTCTAAGTTGCTTAGCGAAAAACATTCGCTCGATACGAGGTGCATAATGCAATCTGATTGGTATAAAGAACTATTTCCAGAGGTAAAATTATCCAAAGACCAGAACACTAAATATAAATTCCAAACAGTGCAGAGAGGATTTAGAATCGCAACATCAGTTGGAGGGACGTTAACCGGTGAAGGTGGAGATTTCATCATCGTGGATGATCCGCTTAACCCTGCCCAAGCTTTGAGTGAAACGTTTAGAAAGCGTGTTACAAATTGGTTCGATCAGACTTTGGTAACGAGGCTCAACGATAGAAAAAAAGGAGTAATTGTGCTTGTGATGCATAGGCTCCACCTGGAAGACTTAACAGGGCACCTCTTATCCAAGCCAAAAAACATATGGCATCACATTTGTTTGCCAATGATTTCTGAAAATAAGGAGGTTATTTATTCAATTAATAACCATACTGGTGTCATTCCAACCCCCCCTCCTGTCATCCCAGTGCCCAGACACTGGGATCCAGAAAATTCAACCGCAAAAGACTGGATTCCAGCATCAAGTGCTGGAATGACACTACCTGCAAGAGTATTATACTCAAGAGAAGAGAATGAGTTATTATATCCCCTGGAGGGAGGAAGAGAAGAAGTTGAGATGATAAAAGTTGAACTCGGGAGTTACGCTTTTGCTGCTCAATATCAACAAAACCCCCTGCCGCTTTCAAGTGGTATAATAAAACAAGAGTGGCTAAAGCGCTATAAAAATTTCCCTGATAATCTCTCACATGTAACTCAAAGCTGGGACACTGCAGTTTCAACAAACGATTCCAGCGACTTTAGCGTCTGCACCACCTGGGCAAAAATAGATAATAAATTCTATTTACTTGATGTATATCGGGCAAAGCTTGAGTATCCAAAGCTTAAAGAGCAAGTTCTGTCACTAGCTGCAAGATGGACGCCACACGCAATTTTGATCGAAGCAAAAACAAGTGGTCAACAATTAACACAAGAGCTAAAGGCAAATAGCGATCTACCGATTATTGAAATAGTGCCACACAATGACAAACTCACTCGATTTTATCAAATTGTTCCGGTGATAGAGTCTGGCAGGGTTTTTCTGCCACAGCAAGCGGTATGGCTCAATGATTTTGAGTATGAGATTTTAATGTTCCCAGAAGCCCGTTATGATGATCAGGTGGACAGTACAGTACAATATTTACAATGGACAAGAAAAACCACCGACAGCATCCCCAGGGTCAGGGGCTTTGGCCCCAACCCTAATAAAACGCTTAGGTGGCTGAGAGCAGTGGATTAGATCAATTGCTTCTAAATTTTTTTATGGGAGAGTGCTGCTCGGCCTTAGTAGCATCCAGTTTTGTGGATATTCTCAAATTTTCCACACTTAATTCTAGAGTATGTTTTGGCGATCCTCCTCTAGTATTCTCACAATCCATAGACTCATAACCACTTGTTCCACTTGTTTTCCCCTCAGCTTTAGAGCTTACGTTTTCAGCATCAGTCGCCTCCCCTGAAGAGATACCGCTGTCTTTATTATCTTCGGACTTCATCTTTTTAGCTTTTGATGTACCTTTAGTATACTCTGAATCTTCCACAAACAACTTTGTTTCCCAATCGTTAAAAGTACGGTCAAGGCAGTATCCACCTTTGCCTTTTATAATTGGAATACCTTCTAATGCGTTTCCATCGGGATAAGAGGCTGTAGCTGCTTCGTCAGGTTTTATCCTACTGTAATATCCTCCTTCTCTTTCTATTCCTTTCACCTTGGAATTTACCAATTCGTCCTTTTTAGATTTCACTGCCTCTTCGACAGTGTTAATGTCGATATCTCCTATTTTAATGTCGATATCTCCTGTTTCCGCTTTTTTCTTATACCCATAAATAAAAAGTTTTTTTAAGTTAAATAAGGCACCACGACTTATATTAGCAACAACTGTTGTTTCTTGGTTTTTCTCACAATTAAGTTCAAATGGAAACTCATCTAGATCATAGGCTTCTTTCTTATCTTCACAATACTCTTCTTTCGTCTTATCTATTACCTCCTGTAAATATTCTTCTACATTAACACTATCAGGAATTAAACTAGCAATCTTCCCATTTTTTACAATAAAGTTAGTATCAGGAAGGTCGAAATTATTATTACTGTAGTTAAACGCATAAAGCAATGCTTTAAACAACTCTTTTTCTTCCTCGTTAACTAATGTACCTCTAAGCCGTAGTTTTTGCTCTCTGAGCAACAATTTTACTTCACACTCTTCACGACTACGGTCAAGCACGTATTCATCTCCTTCAAGTGCAATTGGAATTATTTTCATTGGCCCTTCATCAGGAAAACAACCCTTACATGCTTCTTCAAGAGAATCGCCATAAGATCGCTGGCGATCTACCCATTCGTCCTTTTCACGTTTCTCTACCTTTTTGACCCAATTAATGTCGATAGCACCTACGTTTTTCCCAAACTTCTGCCTAAAAAGTTTTTCTAAGTTAGATAAAGCACCACTACTTATATTAGCAACAACTGTCTTTCTTGAATTTTTCTCACAATCATTTTGATTTTTTTCATAATCAGGATCAGGAAGAAATTTAAATGGAAACTCATCAAAATCGCAAGATTCTCTTGCTTCTTTCTCAGTTTCATAATACTCTTCTACTACATAATCTATTACCACCTGTAAATATTCCTCTCTATCAACATTATCATGGAGTAAACTAACAATTTTCCCATCTTTTGCAAAAAAGTTAGTATAAACACCATCAAGAGTATAATTCATTAGGTTGAATGTATAAAGCAATGCTTTAGACAACTTTTCTTCTTCCTTTTCCTTAGTAACTTGCTGTTTTTCTTTCATGCTACAAATGTTCTCCGTATCTTCTGGAGGATCTGCAAAAATCCCAAGATTTGAGGATATTGGATCATTCCTTGTCGTAAGAGAAGAAGTCGATGGTGGCAAACACCAAGAACTACTCCCTGTTAGCATATTTTTACCAGCGCCTCTCGATGATGAAGCTCCACTCTGTGACAATGACCATAATCCTGCACTTGAAGCCGGTGATGACCAATGGTTCATTGGCTGACTAGTCCATGTTGACATACCTTTATTAGCATCTTTCGATGATGAAGCTCCACTCTGTGACCATGATAAACCACTAGGTCCTGGTTTAGTAAATTGCATTGACGATATCCATTTATTTTCGGACGTGCCTTGTGATAAACAAGGGTTCGTTTGCTGAGCCCAAGGGTTAGTCCCTACTGGATTAGCACCTTTCGATGATGAAGCTCCACTCTGTGACCATAACGAGGATCCTGGGATACTACCACTAGCTGCTGCAGCACCTAGATTTCCCCCTTTAGATGGCCCTGGAACACCCTGACTAACTGTAGGAAAACTCAATTGTGTCGATGACCAAGATCCTTTACTCGTTCCAGCTGAATTTACATGATTGTGCAGCAGCCGTCCTTCTTTTTCCGTTTCTGATCCTTGCTCTGACCCTCGCCTGGGAGAATCCTCTAATGCTCCATCCTGACTCCGCGTGGGAGACTCCCATTCCATATCTGACAGTTCAGTCGATGGCCCTGGACCACCACTTGAAGAACCAGAATCCTTAGGTTTCGGAGGTGAATTACTATCATAACCACTATCTGTGTCTGCTTTCCTTTGGTTGGGCGGTGTTCTTGGTGGTTCTGCATGCGTAGGAGAATTGAATGGCGACTGTGCAGGCGACAATGCTCGCTCAGGGTCAATGGCCAGTTCATGGTCTTTGTTGATTACAGAGCTTTCTATTATTTTGGTTACCACACAGTGAGAAATTTCTTTATTAGAAAAGTCTATGCCATATATCGCACTGCTTCCATTTACTTTGAATGTTGCTTGAGTTTTATCACTAACATCATCAAGTACAACATTATTAAATGCATGATTTATATCACGTGCTTCCTCCTTTGTTAAAAACCTAGCTCCCCTACAATCTTGCATAATAGGTATAAGAATTGAGGCTTCTTCTCTATTTAAAGGAGACACACACATAAACCCAGCTACTATTGTTTTCGTTGATTGATAAAAAGAGTTTATTATTGAGTCTTTAAGCAACATCACACTATGATCAACATCATTGCTAACTCCAAGATCGATGCCTACAAGCCATGCAATATATCGCGTTACACTATCAATAAAACGAGCGTCATCAAAAACGTCCCTGATATATACACTATTGCCTTTAACCTTCAGAGGGTTCTTAAAACCATTCCTATACCCATATCTATTCTCCATCCTTGACAAAAACTCACGCTCAAATTCCTCACGTAATTGTTTATTATCAAATTCACCACACCATAAATACTTTTTCTTGTTGAATGGTACGGCTGTGCTACTAACTCGCATATCTTCTAGAACACCCTTTGCAAGTGAAGCAGCCAAATGAGACTTTAAATTAAAAATCACGCCCTGATCTATAGGTGTTACAAACTCAATTCTACCTTGCTTATCTACGGACCAGTCCCCTTTATAGATATAGTTAAATGGAAAAGACGTAACATCAAAATCTTTCTTGGCTGTATCCAATATTTCTTTATCATTACTTTCTTCAATGCCATAGAATTCACGTATTATCTTCCTTTTTATACTGTCCAGATACCTGCTACACTGATAATCCTTCATACCCTTATCAAATGAGACTACAATATAGTCCTTCTTGCCCTCGCTTTGTAGCGTAAAATTAGTTTTAACTGTATCACGAGCATAATTATGTACATTAAAAGCGCTAACCAATGCTCTTACTGTTTCTCTTGTATTAGGCATAACAACCTCCCCATTTTTAAATTACGACAACTACCCTTTACTTAACGTTTCATAGAACTACCGGGATTATTTTTTTGCTCGGACTGACGTCGCTTCTCTATTTCCATTAGCTTCCTGGCTGTATGACTATGGTCATCATATCTTGCTCCTTTAGCGTGCATTACTATTCCACCACCTGGTCCCTTATTCCGCTCATTCCATTCTTTTTCTCCCTTGAACCTTTCCTTACCATTATCATTTGGCATATTGCCCTCCAGTAAAAATATTATGTAATTAATATACTAAAAATAAAATTAAGTGCAAGCACTTTTTTATATTTTTTTTCAAAAAATTTTATTCACTCTTTTTCATAAAATTCAATTTTCTAGATTCCGCTAACACGTAGCGGAATGACGAACTGTCGACATCTGTCTATATGCCCCTGGATTCCAGTGTCACGCACTGGAATGACAAAAAAAGACGCTGAATGACGCCTGTGTTTCTTTTTACCATCAACTCCTACTCTTTTAATGTCATACCAGTACCTCTTTTTCTTGTCATCCCAACTAGGAAGGGTGTCATCCCAGTGCCCTCTTCTTGTCATCCCAGTGCCCAGACACTGGGATCTAGTCTTTTTTCCATCAAAAACACTCCCTTCTAACATAAAACCATACACTTATCAAACCTAATGTACATCCTGGATTCCAGTGGGCTTTGTTGCATCGCTACTTATAAAAGGCTAACTATAGCTAGGATTATAAGCAACCTATTGAAAATCTTGTTTTTTTGCAATCAATCTGATCAAATTTAAGAATAGTAATTTATTATTTATATTAATAAACTTAATTCTATTGAAAATAGCTAAAGCATTGAAATTCTTGAATTTTAGCCGGATTAGTGAGTGGTAGTGAAATTTCTTTTACTCAAATTTAGGTATTCACTGACCGTTCTTGTTATAAATACCAGAATAATAAGCTACTGATATTCTCCATCTTTTTTATCTTTAATCCATCATAGCTAGCGATGCAACAAAGCCATTCCAGTGTCACGCACTGGAATGACAAGAAAGGGACACTGGGATCTAACTATTTTCATGATTATGTCTTCCCTACTGACGGACCTCCTACACATTTTTCAACTTTTACATTATCAGTCAATCCTTTTGGTGGTTGAGCATTATTCACAAAACCTTCATTCTCAGCACCATTCCAAGGACCAATTGGAAAATTGCACTCACAGTCAGCAACAGAACTTTTAACGGATTGCTTCGGAGCTCTTTTGTCAGAAGCAGATTCCTGAGCAGATTTCCCCAGAGTATTTTCACTGGTTTGGTTAGGCTGCCCGTTAGAAACAGAGCTTTGAGCAGGTTGACTTGAAGCTTCCTTATAACTTCCCTTTCTTCCCCAATTACTCTTGCATCCATAACTATGCTTTATTTGTTCCTGCCCCGTCTCCGTTGCAGGCTTCTTCGGTGGACACACCTCTTTCTTCGGTTCAGGCTTCCTTTCTTCCATTTTTGGTTTTTGTACCTTACTATCCTCATTATTTATAGCTTGTTTATGTGAAAGGTCCATCGGAATTTTTAGAGGTTGCGGTAAAAGATCAAGTTCTGGTTTGCTCAAAACAACCGGCCTTACAAACCCAGATGAAGAATCAAAAAGGGAAACTGGCACTTTAGGTTTTTCTCTTTCATCTACCTTGATTTCTACGTCTTTATGAACTTCTTTAATTGCTTCTTCCTTTAATGATGTTTTTTCTGCTTTTTTATCTTCTTTTTCTTTAGATGCCTCTAGTATAGCTGCTAGCTCAACTCCAAACATCTCTGCGAATATTGTAACAATCCATCCGGTAACGGCGAGCTGTAACTTTAATTTAAGATTTTGTAGAGCCTCGAGCCTCTCTAACACCCTTGCAAACTCTTCTTCTGATAACTCACCACTGTTTAATTTCTCCTGCAATTCTTTTATCTCTTTGTCCAACCTCTGATCGAAACTTAAATCGCGTGCAAAAATCTTCTTGATTAACTCCTTAAGCTTATCACGCAAAAACTTAATTATCGAAAGAAGCCAATTTTTTTCTTTCTTCTCCTTGAGCATTTGGTAGATTTTCGGATCATCTACATTTACTTCAAAGAGGTTGAAGAGAGATTCAAAGAAGTTCCAGAAATCTCCCAGCGCTCTTTCACCAGTGAAGTCACCCTCATCATCTCCTTCGGTATGTAATTCTGCTTGAGATGATATTTCATCGATACAACTAGAGGCCTGACGCTCACACTCGAGCCTTCTAAGCAAATCTTGTCTGGCAAGCTCCTCTATGGCTGCTTTTAGTTCATTTAACTTCTGCTCCGCAGAGAAATCTTGCTCCCTGATTTTTCCTTGGAAAATTGAGCTACCGTTTTTGTTATTATCTGAAAAATTTTTCATTATTTTTGTCCCCTCAATAAAATTACTGCCTTTGTTCTTACTTAGAAAGCTTTCTACCATTTTTACTCCCTTCACAAAACTTAATAATTTAATTTTACAGCACTAAACATTTAAGAACTATTAATGTAAAGATGTCAATAAAATTATTGACATCTTTACACTATATATATTATATCATACGCCATTTAACCTTTCAATAATATTCTTGCTGCTTTTTCAAACTCTAGCATGCGCTTTCCTTAAATTGGTTCTTATTAGTGTTCACTTTTGCCTCTACCACCACTTTTTCTTGTAAAGTATTTGATATAGATTTTATTATACTCTCTGGCATAATATTTTCAACATATTATATTCAGAAGGAGAAACTATCAGAGCAACAGAGGCAGAGCAATACAAATAGTAAAAAACTCTCTAAACCTCGATCCGAAAACTTGAAAATGGAGGAAATGCTTATTCACTAAAGATGCTCCAAAACATCCAAGATCTTAACTCTAGACCACGCGATTCCAAGAAAAAATCTTCTCACGCTAGCTGATTTTTGTTGCTGGAAATGGTTGCATCATTTAAATTTATTAATGTTATACACTACCAAATTAATAGTTGCTCATTTAAGAACATCCTTCAACTTTACCCAACTCGACACATATACTTTTTGAAACATTGCTGCAAGTAGAAAAAAACAGGTTACCCACCTTAACTTCTTTAAATTTGCTCACAATCTTTACTTGATGCATAAGGTTTTTGTTACACTCCTTTCATCTACCGATTACCTCTACTTACCGCCTTTACCTTTGCTAAGGTCAGAAACACGACTAGCTTCAGGACCTTCTAAACTCGACTGTGGCAGGTCACCAAAATTACTGGAATCACTAACACCAAGCGATATAGGTGCTTCTACTAATCCATACCCTCCTCCTACTCTGTGATATCCTAATTCTAGATAAGTACGTAGTAATGGATCAATTTGTTCTCTATTTTGAATGTATGCTTGCAATTGCACATCTTGAAATCCCGGATCATTCCTGAATAATTGTGAAATGCCCACTCTTATGTTCTGAAAGTAATTTCTATCTCTGTTTGGGTGGCCTCTTCCAAGAAAATCGCGTATTATATTTATGATATTCTGCACTTGCCCAACAGGATTTTCGTTTAGAACTCGATTAATATCACTAGCATTTTCTAATGCCCATAAACCACAATTCCAACCATCTGTTTGCTGACTAACAGAAACATTATTAATCCTGATATTATTTCCTAAGTTATTTTGAATGATATCAGTAATACCACCTGGAACAGCAGTAGCAGTTGAATCAGCATAGTACCCAACATAGTTCCCATTTTGACGTTCAATCACTAGTGTAACCCAATGAGTATTATTTAAAGTAATGATTAAAGTTAAACGCTGTTGTTCTTCATTTTCCCTAAATTGATTTAATACTCTAACAATGTGCTCGTTACCGTCATTCCTTGCCAAATTAGCTACTTCAAAAGTGTGATTACCTTCAGTACGAAGCTGATATCGCAATCTTCCAGCGTGAGCTATATCAATTTGTTGAAGCCAGTAATCATAATGTCCATTTCTCGTCGCAAATTCTAGTGTAAGTAGATCATTTACTTCTATCCCTTGATTTCTAAGAATATCTCTTATTTGTCTTCTTATCTCTTGTGCTGTAGGAATGGAATTATCACCTCCCCTTATTCTTGACCTTAGTATTTCTAGGAGTTGTTGTATACTACCTTCGAAGGTAATAATACTAACACATCGATTATCACCTAGATCAAACGGTAAAATCCGGTTCCGTCCGGGATTTTCTCGAATATAATTTATTAAATTTTCACGAGTCTGATCTGATAATAGACCCTCTGGTGGATTTTCATCAATAACACTTTCAGGTCCCACTAATACTCCTGGTCTTGAGTCACGACCACCACGATCAAGTCTATGTACATACTCTTCTCTTCCTATTCCTTCTGGAATAGATATAAGACCTTCTACTCTCCCTGCACCTGCATTAAATATAAGAGGAAATAAAACCACCTCATTTCCAGAAGTAATAAGCAAATATCCTCTTTGCTTGTTCATAAGTTCTTTTATTCGATCTTTTGCGTTATTCTCCTTTTGTGCTACTTCTTCTGCATTATTAGCAAATCCTAATACATATACAATCGGATGAGTATCTAGATCATTCTCTGTAGGTTGCCTTAATAATAAAAGGTCTAATCTCTGTTCTGTAATTCTTGTGAGTATTACCCTTTCTCCTTCTTCTTCCTGACCCCTTTTCAAACTATATGTTTGACCAACTTTATACATAGCAAGCACTTTATAAGGATTATCACTAGCATAAAATGTACCATGTAGTATAGAACGAAACTTATCCTCACTATTAACATTTATTGCGTCCCTAAGTGGCATCAATATTCCAGAGATCTCTTGAAACAGCTCTCCATGCTGACCTACATCTTGCCAGCCATCATCCATAACTCTTTCTGAAATACCATGTACATTTTCAACATTAGGCACTTGTATAAGATCACCATCAAGAAAATTATTTGCATTATTATTTTGGTAATCGTGATATAAACCAAGGTCATTTGGTTGATCAATATCTAGCTCAAATTGGTCATTAAGTGTGCATGAAACTTCCCATACATGAACATTATTTCCATTAATATTAAGATTTTCTAAATTGATTGCTCCTTGTTGTTGCGCATCGTGAGCTCTAATATGAAGTATAACTATATCAGAACCTTCAGCATGAAAGACCATAGTTAAACATCTTAAACCCTCATCACCATGTCTAAATATGTATTTTGTTATAGGTGCTTCGTCTTCCTCTTCTAGTTCTAAAGGGTGCCTATCAAAAGCACTACTTCCAAAAGTAAAACCAGTTATACAATCAAATACTCTGTTATAATTATCTGCATTTCTTGGTATTTCACCAGGAAGATGTTGAAGCAAGAAATCTCTAATATTCTCTCCAACCTCTTCATCTTCTATATACTCAAACAATCTTTGTACTAAAGGAAATCTATCCTGTTGAAGCCCTACTGTATCAACACTAAAAGGATCTAGATTTAAATTAAAATTTAATCCAACACAAACAGTATGTTCTGATGTGGTATGAATAGGTATAAATGAAGAAGTGTGTAACCTTCCAGCGTAGCCTATGGCACAGTTTAATGCAACATCTGACGGTGTGTCAAATATAGCAAGATTAATAACAATAGGAATATTTTCTCTTTCTGCTTGATGACGTACAAGAAATGCAACATGTGAGTTTCTAGGAGATAAGTCAAGGTCAATATCTATTGTGCAAAGATGACTAAAATTCGCTAAAAAACCTAATAAAAACCCATGACTCTCAAACTTTTGATTGCGATCTTGAATATCATTTTCTAATGTGCCTGCGTAATTACGATAGATTCGAGTTATATATCTAAAAATTACTGTGCTATTGTTTCGTAAAGTTCGTACAACTCCACTTCTTAACATTTCCGCAAAGTTATCAATTCTTTGTTGACCTGGTGCAATTTGCACAAAATTGACCAACCTACCAAGTTGTCTACGCTGATTTTGATTGAGTTGTCTTCCTTCTATTTCCTTAATTGTTAGTCTGTGATCTCCTAAGAGCCGTCTAATAAGATTGATTTCAGATGCTGAATATTTGGCAAATTTATCCCTACCTTTACGATCTTTTTCACGAATTACCTCGAATACTGTTGCAATTGCCTCTCCCTGACTCTTGCCCTTTCCATGCATACATACTTTGTATTGCTCAAAATTTAGGTCTTCTTCCCTTAAATTTGGATTTTGCCGTCTAATCTCTTGCACTAGAGCATTTCTCTCCCTTGTACTGAACCTTAACCCATCACTATTAGGACGATCAGAAATACTATAACATCTGACAACTTGCTGTCCGTCACGATAAACAGCGACTTTTAGGTTTCCCGTATTTCGATTTTCACCATTACGTGGATTAACACCATGGTTATCAAAACGAAAATAGACTCTCTCATTTGCATCCAAGATATCAGCATCATGTGCAGTAGAGAACATACTAAAAAAGAATACAGGAAGGAAACGACCTGCACTCACATGATACAAGAAAGATGAACATTGATCTAAAAAAGATTCAAATCTTTGTCTGAAATCTTCAAGATCTCCATCTACTAAACTCCTAATAAGCCCATCACGATTATTCATATAAGATACCCCTCTATTTTCTACGGCTAGAAACACCGCTCACACTAGGAGCTTCAAACTTAGACTGCGGACCATCATCAAGTAGCAAAGATGTTTTCTTACTACCATAAGCTTGAGATCGTGTCCGTAAATCATACCTAGGGCCATCACCTCCAGGACCAGGAGGTAAAGTTGTTTTCTCTAATTCAGAGAATAACTCTTCTGCAAATAGACCATAATCTACATTTACTTTCTTGCCTTTCCTACCACATAATCTAAGGTCTTCTATAATAACTTCTTTGAAGGACTCAAACTTTTCAGGAAAGCGATCCTTGGCAAATAACATTATCTCTAATATTTCTTTTTTTTCATCAGACTTACGACCAGATCGTTCCCAATTAACCACTAACCCTGCAAGTGCATTTTCTATAGGAACTTGGAAGTTAGAAGTATCGACAGCAGCCTCCTTGTGTTTATAAAAGCGACCACATCTCCACATTTCCATAATAAGAGATCTAGCTTGAGCATTAAACTCAGGATTTTCCAACATAACATTTGAAAGTGAGGAAAAAAGAAGTTTATATTCTTCATATGAGAATATTTTCTCTGAATGATCTCCGCCTCCACGTTCTGAAACTCCTTTATAACACCAGCACTGTACTAAATCATGCACTGTATCAAAAAAATACGAATCTATTAATTCAGCAAAAAGGGAATATACTCCTTTATCTTTCTGCGATAATTTCTGTAAAAGAGTATCTTTGTCAGCTATATTCCTTACACAAAAATCTAAAATAGGAGCGTCTTTCTCAACAGATTGAACGCGAGACAGAGCAATAACAGCTTCTGTAAGTTTCTTTTCCTTATCTTCTTCTTTTAAATGATTATAAAAATACTCTACTCCTTCGCTCCACTTAAGTTTTACAGCACTGTCAAAACCTTCTGACGCGTTACTTGGTTGCTTTAATCCCCCAGATTCTCTATCGATCCAGAAATCAAACACAGGACCTTTCCTCTTTATGCTATCTAGTAACGAGTTTCGTACGTATTTGCCAATTTCAGTTTCAGTTTTACCATCAAATGCACCAGGAGGAAAATTGTTCCTATAAGATTCAAATCTTTTTTGAAAGAGTGGATGAATTTTATCTACTACACAGTAACTACAAGCCATCTCATATTTGCGAAGTGGATTATCTATTCCACCTATTTTCTCTTCAGTAAACCTTTGACCTAAAGCAGCATTATCCAACCTTACACCTGACCAGCAACCTTCATCTTGGAATACATTGTGCAAAAACTTCAACTTATCACCCTTAAAGTATTTTATGTGCTCCATAAAGTTATCTTGAAGGACTCCCACCCATCTCTTGATAGCTGACTTCCTCCCGGCAGCAACTGTTGGATCTGGATGTTTAATAGCTTCCTGTAATTTTTTGGACATCGTAGCCCGAAGCTCTTTCTGTGTTGGCATTAACCCCTCCTATTAAGTATTTATATAAAAAAGGCATTGTACAGACATTAGAATGGATTGCAATATTAAAATTACTAGAATAGAGGGTTTAATAAAAAAAACGTTATGGCTAAAACTTCTTTTCTTGAATTTTCTCAATATAATCAACAGAAAACCCTGTTATTTCAGCAATAACATCAATAGAAACACCCGCCTTGAGTGAATTTTTAGCCACAGCTATTTTAGCCTGTTTTTCGCCCTCTTCCCTGCTTTTTTCATGTCCGATTTGGATGGCTTCTTTATTTATGAGCTATATTAGCTGTGGTATTGTGTAGCAGATTATCCAACCTGGTGCTTCTCTACCTTTTTCCCACTTAGCAAACCTCATCTTTTCTTTTAGGTAATATTCTCTATAGGCTTCTATTGGATTACTACATTTATATCGATCAGGTAACGCTTGTGTAAAAATTTGTATATCAGCTGATTGAAAAATTAGCAAATCCTTATTATTATCACACCAATCTATAACTTCTTCGGATTTATGCGTTCTTTTGTATCGCAAGCTATACTCTATGCACAATTCTTTTCCATGCTTTATCAACCAATTAAAGTTTCCTTTTGAGTGTCTAGCCCATAGAGAACAAGGGTGGTTTTTGTGAGTAAGTTTATATGGAACTTCTATATTCTGGTCTGTGATGCTGACTAAAGGATTTGGCACTTTTAATGCTATTGAAAAAACATTACTTAATAACTGAGCAGTTTCTAATGGCATTTTTACTATATGCTTATCACATAACATTTTTGCCGCAATCTCTGGGTTTTCATCTAGTACAAAGATGTTCATCTAAACATCCAAAGATAGAATCAGCTTAAGTCTTTAATTTCATTAGCTGTAAGACCAGTAGTTTGAGCTATAATATCAATAGAAACACCTGCTTTTAGTAGATTCTTTGCGACCTCAATTTTCTCTGCTTTTCTGCCTTTTTCATGTCCGATTAGGATGCCTTTTTCTTTGCCTATGAGGATGCCTTCATGAAGTTTTTCTTCAAGGGTAGATAAATAATCATCGGTACGTTTCTTAGCTTGATCATATGCAAAACGTTCTTCTTTACTCCAATTATATTGATTTAACTCATCATAAGCCCTACCAATAATTACATCACTACCTATTATTTTTTTTAGATCCTCTTCGCTCGTTTCATCTGCGTGCTTAAAAAAATAGATCCATTTTTCAACAATATTTTCTAATTGATCTTCTTTTGTCTTATTAAACTTTGGTAGCTCTACGAAAGTGAAACTAAAGTCTTTGAGATCATGTTCAAAGGTCATCTTATCAAAAGTAACGTGATCAGACTTATAAGCCAGCTTATTAGGAAATAGGATAAAATCAGCAATAGCAATAAAGATAACCCCTTTAAGATCATGATACTGGTCACCTACATCAGCTTGACTTGAATAAGCTTTGGCAGCGTAGTATTGGGCACGTTTTTCAAAGCCCCTTGTTTTAGCGACTTGCATCTCAATGATGGTTTTGACCCCTGTAGAATCAACACAGAGAACATCAACAATACTTTGCTTTTGAGAGGCAATAACAGGGTCTTGAATGGGACTGAGAAAGGAGACATCTTTAATCTGGTTGTCATCAGTAAGATCTAATATATCATTAAGAAAGTGAATAAGAATGTCTTTGTTCTTTTCAGTACCAAATATTCTCTTAAATGCATAATCATTTCGCACATTGAGAAATTTTGAAAGAGCCATGAGAAATTAACCTAAAAAGCATTAATAATTATACACAATTCTGAAGAAATATTCAACGTTTTTATATTGAAATCTTGTTTTTTTAAGCTTCGAGAAAAAAATGACCTTCAGAGGTGGGCTTAGAATCGCATTTCATACTTTAAATGTAGTTTTTTCACATCTTTTTATCAACTCTTCTATAAAGTGCCTTTAAAGCCCAGCAAATGAATGTAATGAGTTTAGCAGTCTCAAAGATACCTATTTTAGATACGAGTCTACAAGTTTACTTTCAATTAAAAATTCTATAATATAGCATGAGCATTTTCAACAAAACGTAGGCAGATATGTTAGTACAACTTCTATCTAAAGCTTCCAAGCAGCTAAAGGAGCATTGTGCATTATTAAGCAGTGAGGAAAAGCAAAGTCTTTATAGCAAGGTGCTAAATGAAGTTAAAAATACACCTAGAGATTCAAGAGACGGTATAGATCAGCTAAAGAAGTTGAGTAAAGTGGCTGTTGCGATAGAAGAAACTATTGATAGTAAGTTACTAGAAAAGTTTAATGATGGTCATCCACTAAGAGAAATTAATATTGCCTATGCTTCTGGAGAAGCTACAAACTATTTATTTAGCCTTAGTGATTCATCAGAACTTTATGATTTGAAAGAGAATAGAGAAAAAGCAATTTATCAGGCAATCAAATCAGATGATAGAGAGTTAGTAAAACATCTGCTAATGATTCTTGTGTCGGGTGATATTGAGATTGAATTTTTTAAAGAATTAGAGATGTTGCTGTCAGGAGCATATGAAGAATTAAAGGAAAAATTATCGCAGGATATGAAAAATTATCTAGAAAAAAATATAAGTTTAAAACGTTTTGTGTGTAGCAATGTTAACATATTAGTAGCCGAGCCTGTTGATGTACGAGCAATGATTAACTTATTTATAGCCCAATCTGAAGTAAATTATAAAATAGATGAGTTATTACTGATCAAAATAGCAGGAGCTCTAGAAGAAGGGGAATTACGCTTACAAGTAAATCAGATGATAGAACTGCTAATGAGACAAGAAAGGTTTGTAGAATTGGAATATAAAGTAAGAAGGTTAAAATCAGAACTAGCAAGTGGAAAGAGCAAATATTCAGATGAGGTTATGAAGTTTATTATAGAGGAACGAGAAAGAGAGATGAGAGGGGTTGAGGACAAAAGCGACCAAATAATAAGCGAAAGGGAGAAATTATTTAAGCAACAATTCTAGTAGAAGACATTAGTATACGAATGGGCAAAGTGGCAGGCTGTGAAAAAGAGTAGCAACCCCAATTCTTTAGACTACAAAGTAGGACAAAAAGTAAAAAGTTGGAGGTTGGAGGTTGGAGCGAGAGTATATACCCCTGCAACAATGTTGCAACAAACATAAAACTAAAAAAAATAATTTCCCGGCAGCTTCTACTCAAAGAACGAGGAGTTGTTTTCACTTATAGAACCAACGATCAACTGACCATCTGTTTCGATGAGTGATATATGAACATATTTATATATTTTCAAGGAAAGCTCATGGGAAAAAAGAAACTGACTGTTCGTGTTAGCTATAGTTATGAACCTAATCGGTTAGCAGAATTGTACTTATTAGATGCATATAAAAAACTAGCATTAAATAAACAAGTAAATGGGAGCCAAAAGGAGAAAATTTTTGAATGTAACAATAGAATCAATTTAAGGGGAAGCAATGATAACTGTTAGTCTGTACGCGAGAGTTTCTTCAGGAAAACAAGTGCAAGGAGATACAATAGCAAGCCAAATTACTGCTATAGAGAATAAGATTAGTGCTGATGGACATAAATTACTAAGTGAATATAAATTTATTGATAATGGTTATAGTGGCTCTGATATAATACGTCCTAGTTTAGAAAAATTAAGAGATCAAACAGCAGAAGGTAATATTAATAAGGTTTATATTCATTCTCCTGATCGTTTGGCTCGCAAATATGTACATCAAATGTTATTAGTTGATGAATTTAAGAAATTGGGTGTAGAAACAGTTTTCTTGAATTGTCAAATTGACGATAATCCAGAATCTCAATTACTATTACAAATACAGGGTATGATAGCAGAATATGAACGTGCAAAAATTATGGAACGAAGTCGTAGAGGCAAGATTCACGCAGCCAATAAAGGCAGTATAAATGTAATGAGTGGAGCTCCTTATGGCTATCGTTATATAAATAAGCATATAGGAGGAGGACAAGCCTTTTTTGAAATTAATGAAGAGGAAGCTGAAGTCATTCGTAAAATGTTTTTTTGGGTGGGAAGGGGAAGAGTAAGCATTGGAGAAGTATGTCATAGATTAAGAGCTATGTCCATCGTAACACGAACAGGAAAAAGGTATTGGGATAGGAGTGTAGTCTGTCGTCTATTACAAAATCCTGCTTATAAAGGACAAGCAGCATTCGGTAAAAAAAAGCTAGGAGTAAAATTAAAACACGTAAGACCACAGAAACGCTCTTGTGAGCAACCGAAAGACAATTATTCTACTTTTCGTACTGATAAAGAAAATTGGATTTATATTCCTGTACCTAATATTATAAACGAAGATTTATTTGATATAGTTCAAGAACAGCTAACTGAAAATAAAAGAATAGCTAGGACAAGACGAATGGGAGCAAATTACTTGTTGCAAGGTTTAACAGTATGTCAGCTTTGTCATTATGGATATCATGGTATTAGCACTTGCTCTAGCGCTCGTCGAACATATTATCGTTGTACTGGTACGGAGCGAGGTCACTTTGGTGGCAATAAAATGTGTAATAATAGAATGATTCGTACAGATGTATTAGACGTGGCTGTATGGGAAGAGGTAAAATACCTATTGAAAAATCCTACTCGGATATTAGAAGAATACAAGCGTAGACTTTCAGAGATTAAAAAATCACCATTAGATCAAAAAAGTGACTTTCTTGAGAAAAAAGAAGATCAATTAAACTGTGGCATTGCAAGGCTTATTGATGGCTATACTCAAGGATACATCAATGAAGAAGAGTTTAAACCAAGAATTAAAGCAATGAAACAAACCTTACAAATGATCGGAGAGCAAAAGAAAAAGATATTTGATCAAAAAAGACTTGAACAAGACTTAACTCTAGTGGTGACTACTTTAGAAGAGTTTTCTTCTAGCGTTAACTCAAGTCTTGATAACGCAGATTGGCTAACTAGACGTGATATCATTAGAACATTAGTTAAGCGAATTGAGATTAACCATGAAGACGTGCATATCGTGTTTCGAGTAAAAGAGCTGCCAGACTCTTTCACACACAGTGGAAAAGCGGACCAAAGTTTATTGCAACATTGTTGCAGGAGTCAATACTTTAGTTACAGTTGGATATTCTTCTGCAAATGAAGCTATATTTTCACTTGCCCATTTTAACTTCTCAGCTATAGGTTTTAAAACAGGCAACATCACTGAACCCAGATTCATTCCTACTTCTGCTATTGAATTTTTCAGCAATCGCAATTGGTTAGCTGTTGTACTCACACGGCCATTAAATTCTTCTTCCAACGAGTTTGCGCGTTTTCCCTTATCGGCTAATAGATCCAGCACCT
This sequence comes from Wolbachia endosymbiont of Rhagoletis indifferens, assembly GCF_048537595.1. Taxonomy (NCBI): domain Bacteria; kingdom Pseudomonadati; phylum Pseudomonadota; class Alphaproteobacteria; order Rickettsiales; family Anaplasmataceae; genus Wolbachia; species Wolbachia endosymbiont of Rhagoletis indifferens. Next base: position 553,193 of record NZ_CP175923.1, read on the forward strand.
CTCCATATACTTTTGAGTTTTCAAGTAATAGTGCTATATCATCTTCAGACCCCTGTCCAAAGAGCTTTAACAGAATATCAGGACGCTCATATTTATCTATTTTTTTCAAAGTTTCAAAAAAATCCAGTAGCGCTTTGTGAGGATTTTTCTTGATATTTTCCTCAAGCTCTTCTATATCTATCCCGATTTCTTCTAGTGTTCCTATAAATTCATCTCCTTGCCCTCTTGCCGTTTGAAGTTTAACTAGCACACCGGCTATCATTTCTGCTGCTTTTTTAGGTTGTTTCCCTAACATAACGAAGGCATTTACTAAGCCAGCTATCTGCTCAATTTTCAAACCAAATTGTCTTGCCGCACCACTGGCTATATTTATTCCTGCCATTAAATCTTTTGGTTCAACAGAAGTATTGCTTGCAAGGTGGTTTACTAGGTCTCCCAAGTTTCTTAGATCTTTTAGGCTCATTTTATAAATGTTATAAAAACTACTAACATCACTTCCTATTTGTTCTACACTCATACCAAAATTTACTGCCATTTTTGATACTATTTCTGTAAATTCTAAAAGATCTTTTTTTTCTTTAATACCAAGTCGAGCACCACTTGTAGTTATCTGTGCTAACTCTACAGCCGATAGCGGTATTTGTCGGGATAACTCTTTCAACATTTTGCCAAGTTCCATGAATTCTCTATCATTATCTTCCTTGTTATCAGAAAGTTTTATCACTGCCTTAATATCAGCTATAGCACTTTCAAAATCAATTACAACTTTAACCGGAGCTGCAAGTGTTAGTGCAAGCCCAGCCGTTTCCAACATTTGCGATTTAAAGTACGCTTTTCTTCCCAAAAACATGTCCCGTTTTTTGATGGCGGAGTTTAACTTACTATATTGACTTCTCAGCTTTTCTGCAGAAGCACCAAGTTTATCTTGATCTCTTATTAGAGACTTAATATCTCTTCCACTTTTCCTTAATTCTTCACTGAATGAACGTAGAACTCCTTTCTTCTTTAAGTAATCTGTCCTTGCCCTTACTACTGACGCACTAGCTTTATCAAACTTAGCCTTTAAATCTTTGCTTGGCTTCTCCGTTTTTTTCATCTCTTGAGCCAAGGCCTTTACTCGCCTTTCTAACTTTCTCCAGGACTGCCCAGCAACTGAAACACCACTGCTTAATTCCTTAAACTTGGATACAGATTTCATCGACGTATCAAGTTGCCTTATTGTACCCCCAAGACGGGAAAGTTGAGCACTACTTCCTGCCATTGCGCTATTAAAGCTACCATCTAGTATGGCACCTATTTTTACTGATAATGTTGACATTTTACCTTCTCCGCTGCTTTACACCATAGAATAAATTCGTTTATTTCCATTTCAAGTACCTGCTCAATTCCGCCACCTACGACAGAACAGAGCATTAGTACATTTAGCCTTAAGTCCTTTGTGTAACCGATGGAAAAAAATCTTTCAACGCTTCCTGTATTTTCATGTAGTCTGCAAAATATAACTCCCAAATTGTTTCTTTTGTTACAGATGCAAGGTTTGCTATTAATCCAACTTCTTTTTCAAAATCACTACTACCGGCACGTTCCATTGTTAAGCAATCTCTTACTTTGACTGGTCTAAAAGTTAATTCCGAAACCTCAATTCCTTCTACTGTTATTGGGTTATCAAGTTTTACTGTTTTCATATTTTTTTCTCCTATAAATAAATTAAATCCCTAAAATCGTTTGTAGCAAGGCCATTTGATCAACACCATTAATCTTGCGAATCATATTCTCAGCATCGATTTCGATAAGTTCTCTAGCACCGATAGTAAGTTTGTAATAATGCGCAGCTACTGTACACTTCAGCGTCGCTTTTTCAGCCGGTTTCCAACTGCCAAAATCAAATTCTCTGAATATGCCCCTAAGGTTGATAATTACTCCTTCAATATCATTACTTCCACTGCCTTGTAATCCGCCCCTTAGCGTCAAAGAAACCGAATTCCCATCTATGAGGCCAAATAGCCTAAAAAGCTCTGAATCATATTCGGCAAAAGTAAAATCAGCTTCAAGTTTCTCCATCCCCATATCAATATTTATTGGAATATCCATACCACCAGCTCTATATTCTTCAGTTTTTATGGTAAGTTTTGGCAAAGTTACTTCATCTATTTTTCCTGCATAACCTTTGCCATCTACGAATACGTTAAAATTCTTTAAGATTTTTGGCAGCATTTTTCTCCTCGTTTATTTGTTGAATTTTGTTTAGAAGGCAGGTTGCCTTTTAAAGTATTTGGTTGTTCACTAAATGAGATCTGAAAGTAATCTGTTCAGCCGGATATGGTGGTGTAAACTCAAAGTCAAAATACACTTTGCCGCTTGCAATATTTGCCGGTGTATTGAGCTCTGGCGTTGCATAACATTTTCCGCTGATAATCGCTCCTTGTGCTTTTAAACTTGCTAGGTAGGAATTAACACTCTCTATCACATCATCTATATAAGTTTTGGTAATGTTTCGATCAACTGCCCATAAGTGAGCCCGAAGTAGACTATCATTGATTAGATCTGCAGTACGCCTCACTGATAGAAAAGCCCATTTTGGATCATCTGAACATGTTCTGTTTCCCCAGAGCTTGTAGCCATTTTGGTGAATTATCGTTGTTACTTCATTTTCATTTAAGTAATTTGCTCTACAGCTTGTATCACCTAAGGTAAAATCAATAGCTCTGCTTGTTCCAACGATACCGTTTATCTCTTTATTTGAAGGCGAATGCCAAAATCCTTGTTCACTATCTACTTTAGCTATTAAACCGGCTACAAATGGACTTGGTGGTTTTTCCTTCCCTTCAAACACCTTCACCCAAGGATCAACTACGTAAACTCTTGAGCTGCCTACACTTTTTCTCCATTTTATTGCTTCTTCATCATTGGTATTTGGACCATCTGCTACTATTATTGCTCTTAGCTTTTCTGCTATAGGAATTAAAGCGCTGACCACTGGGTTTCCAGCATCTTCAGGCAATTGATGAGTAAACTGAGGTGCAATTAGTATTCTTGGGGCAACATGGACTATACTTTCACTGCTTAAGAATGCTTGAATGCCTTGATATTCCCCAGTTTCTTCATCAACTCCTCCAATAATATTTGCTGCTGTTTCTTCTTCTTTTAATTCTGGTTCACTGTTTTTGCTTTCTTCAACTCGAATAACTACTACTGTTGCACCAACCTGGGAAAATATTCCATTTACTGCAGAAGGCAGAGTTCCTCTTTTTCCAAGTTTTGCTGCCTCTTTTAAGCTTCCTGCTATTAATACTGGTTTATTCAGTGGAAACTTTTGCTCGTCAGCTTCCGGAGCAGTACCAATTACTCCTATTACTGATGATTTAGCTGTGCGTACTGTCCTTGCTCCAGAGGTAATCTCAATAACATTTACTCCATGTAAAAATTGTTCTGTCATATAATTGATTAAAGAATTTTGTTAAAAGTTTGCTATGTTAATAGCTGCTATAAATTTGCTAAAGAATTCTTCACTTGTTCTTTAAAGTCGTTAAGAAAACTCTGTAACTCTTCTCTATCTTTGATTTCCTTAATTTTCTTCTTAGCTAAGTCTTCAAGCTCTTCACATTTGATTATTGCTTTTACTGCTTTTTTTGCTTTTTCCTGAATTATTCTTGCCATTTCAATAACCGTAATATCACGGACTTTTGCTAATGGCTCTATAATTTCTTTATCCTTTTCATTTATAGATTCTGGTGCTGCTAAAACGTTCTCTGCGGCTTTTGCTTGTATTTCGTACGACTTAGACTTCTGATGAGAATATCCTGTGTATTCGTGAGTATAGTTATCATAATAAGCACGAAGACTAGAAAATGCAGAAAATTTCGCATTTTGCAATAATTCCAGCTCAATATCTTCTTTGCTCCTTTCAACAATTTTCCCTCCTTCAGTAAGACAATAACTTTTTTGCCAGTCAAAACTCTTTGGTGCTTCATACCAATCATTCCCAGTTGGCTTACTTTCAAGCTCCGTTACTTCAATTTGTTTGTTGTTCTCAAATCGTATGTAAATTGGCATAAATTTTTCTCCATAAGTTTTTTACATAGCTGTGTAGACGTCAAAAGTAACTTCACCTACTGATCCATTTGTTCCACTAACCTGAACACCTCGTAAAGCAATTCCAGAACTGACGCTTGTTTCACCGCTGTGCCTAGCAATATAAGCAAGCCTATTTCCTGTAAGTAATGAATTCACACTAAAATCCGTGTCATTATCATCTAGGCAGGAATTTGGAACATAAATTGTAGCACTATCTCTACCACTTTCCCTAGTGCTTGTTGCACCATCTCCCACTTTTATTCCAGTTTGTTTTCTAAATAGCTGTGAAGAAGCTTCTAAAGTGTTGACTACTATTGATCTTCGACTCTGAATATTAGCTTCGATTGCTCTGCACGCTGACTCTAACTTAATAATCGTATTTAATGCTATACCACTGCTCGCTATCGCATTTACAGCTGTTTCTGACTTAACAATCAAGTCTAATGCAGCACTGCTATTTGCTATCATCTTTATAGCTTGTGACGCAATAGATGGAGAACTCACTATCACTTGCATTGCTTCTCCTGATTTTGCCAATGCATAAATGGCAATTGTGTTGGCTATGATATTTAGTGCAACGTTACTTTTTATTAATGCCTGTATTGCTAGTGAACTCCCGACTAATTTATCTAATGTTGAAGAGTGGCCTGTTATATTCAGCACGGCATTTGCATTACTTAGCATTTTATTAAACTTTCTTTGATTATCAGTGTTACTCAGCCAAGTTTCTAGATTATTGTCGTTTATGGTTTTTAATAATATTTCTGGGTCACTAATAATTTCAAAAGTATTTTTTAATTGTTCATCTCGAGTTTTTATCTCATTTATCAGAGATGCTTTTAATTGTTCATCTCGAGTTTCTATTTCTCCTATAATTGATGAGCCAGTTGGTACATTATTTATGGATTCAAAATTGCTTACCAAACCCTTTAAATTATTTAGCTGATCTGCTCCAGTACTATTAATTTCTGCAATATTGGTATTTTTACGAGTATCAAGTAACGATATATGTGAGTCTGATGAGGTTTTTAAGGCATTTAAAGATTCAGTCTTAAGTGTGTTTATCTCAGTTAAAGAATTTGTTTTTGCTGTAGTTATTGCAGATAGTGAATTTGTCTTGTTGGTGTTTATATCATTCAAGTGCGATCTTGCAGCACTCAGAAGCTCATTTAACTTTCCATCTGTCATCTGCACAATTTCAGACACTGCACTCTTATCTACTATTGACTCCAATGCTTTAGCAAGATATGCCAATTGATCAGGTGTGCTACCTGCTGCTAAATCTTTGATCCTTTGGTTTAAAGCATCTATTACTTCTTTAGTAATGCTCATTTATTGCCCCAAAAATTCAAAAAAGTTTCAAAATTCAGTCGTTCAAATGCTTTTTGAAGATCATTTTCCCTCTCGCTCATATCCTCATCTATTTTTTCTATAGCTCTTCGAATACGTACTACATCTTCCACCGCAATGTTTTCTGGATGTGGCAGGGGATATCCCCATAAGTGTTGAAAGTGCAATCACACAAGGTGATTAATGGTATGTAAATCTCCTCTTGATATCAACCTTCGTTGTTGGGAAAGCAGATAAACCACGTCGAAAATTCGCTTAAACCTTCTAACCACAGGCAAAAAGGCGCTTTTTTAATTTATTTTATTACCATTGAAATTTATGCCGTTAACCACCTTATATAATGCCACTTATAGCACTTTCAACACTTATGGGGATATCCCCTTTTGGTTTGGTGCTTTGGCATTTCTCTTGGTTGTAAATTTTTAGCCTTGGGCCGCTTTTGATCTGAATTAGAACCCTCAAATTAGCATTTATGATGAAAATGACTATAAGCGGTAAGCACTCCAAGACTACTCACTAATTAAGTAAAATATAATATTTTCAATAGGTTAGCTATTTCAAACATAATCAGCTTTATCTAAAGCAGGTAATAAATTGCTATTTTTAAACTTGATCAAATTAATTACAAAAAGTTAAGATTTTTAATGTTGGGCTCCCAACTGACATTTATCCCAATATTCTGAATATTTTGCCCTTTCTTTTATAAACTCAGGTTTCTCTACAGAAGGATCGTTTTTAAGTGTCTGTCCAATAAGAGTGTTGACTGTTGGTTCAGGGTCAACTTTTTCATTAATAGAATCACACAATTCTCCACAACAAGCAATCCTTTCAAGTGTTGTTGCTCCATAATTATTTGTCTCATTAATGTTAGCACTGTACTCTAAAAGTAATTTGACAACTCTTTCACCACGTTGCAAAGCAGCCCTATGAAGTGGTGTATTGCCATTTTTATCTTTAGCATTTACATCAGCACCATGTTTCAAAAGAAGTTCTGCAGCTTCACATCCTTCTTCTGAAGCACTTTTCAGTCCACCGTTAACAACTACATGAAGTGGTGTTTCTCCTCTTTTATTTATAGCGTTAACATTAGCCTTTGCTTCTAACAGGAGCTTTATAGCTTCTACTTGTCCAGATCCAGCAGCTATATAAAGTGGCGTACCATTATCCCGATCTTCAATTTCAGTGTTAGCACCATAATCCAAAAGCATCTTGACAATCCTTAGGTACTTATTGATATGGCTGCTAGTAATAGCTTCATGTAGTGGCGTTTTCCTATGACCAGTATAATCGCTAGTTACAGCATTAACATCAGCACCCCTTTCTAACAATAGTTTTACAACTTCTTCTTTTCCAAGGCTGGAAGCATGATGAAGTGGTGTATTGCCATAGTAATCTTTACTGTTTATATTAGCATTACATTCTAAGAGTAACTCAGCAACTTCTTTGTTACCCTTAAATGCAGCCTGATGAAGTGGCGTATCCTTAAATACATCACCGCTTACAGCATTAACATTGGCACCTTCCTCAATTAACAACTTAGCAACTTCTACACAGTTCAGCATAGCAGCAAAATGAAGCAAAGTTATCTTATCACGGGTTGGTCCAACTATACTAAATTGTCCCATTGATTCGAATGTTTGGTTACTAATTCTAACGTAAGCAATATCAGGGTTTTTCTCTAAAATAGCTCTTATTGTGTTGACTTCCCCAATTTTTGGTCTACTTGCGATAATACTGATAGCTTTTTCAATATCCTTTTCCATACATCACCCACTACTTTATTAAAAGTATATATGCTGATAAGTTAAATTACAATAAACTTTTACGTCACAATAATTCTTAAATTCTTCACCTTTGGACGATAGACAACCGTTCCACTCAAGACTAATTTTACCCTCGTCTCATTTGCATTAAAGTTCGTCAGCACGTGGACTCTCTCTACCCAATTTTCTCCGATTGGTTTTCCCGCTGTTAAATCTACTAATTGCCATTCCCCTTCCACGCTTTTCTGCACATATGCTTTAACATCTGCAGTACCAGGTATCAATGCATCATAGGTAATTGTTATCTTAGTGTTGGATCCTGCTGTAATGCTCCTCGTGACATAATCTCCGGACGCTGAAATATTCCCCATAACTAGCTGCAACCCAGGGTAGAGAACTGGACTTTTTTCCCCCGATCCTTTGAGCGCTACTTTTACCGTTAATTCCCCACTTATTCTTGCGCGCAGTGCTAACGGCAGATTATCAGATAGAAAATTTTCTTCTCCTTTCTCATCTGTTAAGATAAATTCCACATTAGTATCAAAACCTACTTTTTCTATGTTGGTTAGAGCGATTAAGTCTGATGTATTATTTGCAGTAACTTTACCAAGATCAATAACGTGAGAACTTTCGGTAAATTTTGCTGCTAAAAGCCTAAAAGTTAGGTCTAAATTTTGATGCGGTGTCCACGTACTTGCATTGCTTGATGAGAGTAATACCCCTACTTGATAAGGTTGACTGGTTACCCAACGGCTGTTTACTGCATCGTATTTGCCAAGTTCTGCTACTTTGACCGCATTTTCCCCGTCATCGGTAAGTAAAACTATTGCATACTCTTGCCCTGCATGACAAAACACAGGTGACCAAGTTATACGTGTTGCTGTGCCATTGGTATTGATCTTGGTTGGCTCGATGGAATTTTCAGCGATAACTGTTTGCGAGGGCACTCCAACTGTTGTTTCACGAATCTGCACAACAACACGTCTTTTGCCGCTATTTGTAAACCATAAGTCTATACCTCCTATATGCCTACTTTCATCCAAGGTAAATGTCTGTGCTAAAGGATCAACACGTTTGCTGGAAAAAACTCTTCTTCGCTCTTCTATGGTAATAGTTTTTTTACCAGTATACGTTACTTCTCCGTAACTTCCCTTATCTCCGTAAAATTGCACTAATTTAGTACCGGCTGGAATATTTGCTGGGATTTTTATTTTTCCACTTACTCGCCCTTGATTATTAGCTGTTAACATCTTTTTTACGCTGTAGGTTGAATGCTGATTCCATCGAATTTTATTTCTTTAAGTTTCTCACCAACCGAAAAACCTTCGATCTCAAAATCTTGTACTGCTTCTCTCATAAATTCAGCTTCATACGTACTACTTGACAGAAGCTCTGTTGTTTCTCTAGTATTAAATTCTCTTGTCACTGGACTTGACCAATTGGTCTTTATCTCGGTCCAGTGATCGATGTTTTTGTTCATGGTAACTTTTGCCGGTACTGGATCGAAAGCTTGATAAGGATTAATCTTTTCACTTTTAGTCTGTAAAAGCTGTTCCAATACCGGCTCAAGTTCATACGGCAATAAATAAGGTTCTTTGCCTCTTTCAACATCAATAATTTCCACGTCTATCGGTAAAATTAGTTCCTTATTTACTATTGCTGCAGATTGTCCTATTCCCTGATCACGCATATCATCATCAAAGAAGGGATCGACAAATACTCCTTTTTTGGCTGTCGGATCCCTTGAATTTGCATCATTACGCAGACGTTCTTCGGCAACTAGCGCATAAAGATCATTTATTCCTTTTTTCATTGCTTCCAATTCGTTCATCGGTACAGCATGGATAGCATTATTCACTATCTTTATTTTCCCCTCTTCCCCTTTTTTCCACGTCTGATGAATATAGCAAAGCAGCAATTGTCCGCTAGGGGCTTTAGGCATTGATGGTCGCCATGGATGAGCAATTCCCTTTATTCTCCTTACCACTCCTTTTGCATCTAGAGTGATTAAATCAAAGCGGGGCATTTTCCAGGTGTAATCAACTGAAACTAAACTGCCATCCACTGCTCCTCTTATTTTACACCCTTGTTCATCCACATCTTCAGGGCTCACATGAGTGCGACAACGATAGGTTATCAGGTAGCTGCTTCCTGGCGCTGGCTCTTTGCCGGGTAATGACCAATCAACATTTCCTCCACTGAGCTTGTAATCTGCACTATTTTCATAGATGACATCACCTTGCTTAACTTGAATAATCTCCTGAACTGCAGAGTCAGGTATCGGATCAACAACTCCAGAGTATGAACCATGAGTAACGGTAATTGTCTTCTGAACAGTTATATCTATCCTTTTTATCTCACTAACCGGAAAATCATGAACTTTAAGCTCCATTACTCTTTGGTTATTTGGCTGAAAGGTGTGAAATTCTGATTTAACTGTTTTTATGTCTGGATCTTCATCAAAATAAACACGAATACCGTGGGATAATTCAATTTCGTAGCCATCAACACGAGCTTTACCACCATTAACCACAAATACTTGTTTGCCTTCTCCGTCTCTCTGTAAAAACATTACTTCTAAGCCATTTACGACGTAGGAACCATTTGCCTCCTTGTCATAACGAGCAAGTGCAGTGGTTACTATGTTTGCTTGTGGTGGCAGTGAATGTTCTATTAATACTCCATTTTCAATATTGTAAATTGGATAAAATTCCCCATTTGCAGAGTTAACAGTAACACTCTCTGCTTGATAACCCCAAATGGTGGAAACTTTAAGTCTTGCTGCCCCTACTTCTTGATAATTACGCGTACCAACTGCAGGATCACGAAGATTTTCATCCTCAAGTTCTGTAATGGTTGATTCTACATAATAAACACCTATACGAACTATAGTATTAAGTGGAATAGTAAATTTTTCTTTTTCGACTTTTCTAACTGCTCCACGAAGATAGATTTTTCCTGCTTCAAGTGTAACTTTTTCCCCGTCTATGATACAATCGCTTCCCGTTATAACGTCACCATCGCGGAATATCGCATCACCTATGCCTTTGAGCCTCAAAAGAGCATAATCTTGAATCTCATTTAATTCTGCTGACTGCAAACCTCTTCCTGCTAGGAATAAACTTTTCTCGTATTCTTTGTCAGAGCGATTATAATAGCTATTTAACGTCATCTTTTTCCCCTTTTGCTAAAATGTAACCACAAAGGCAAAGGTTTCACGGGTTGCTGCAGTTCTGATAAGTGGTACCGTGTGTTCTAAAACTAACAAAATTCCCGGGTCTTCTATATCTTGTGGTTCAAAATATCTCTGTCCTGGCGCCTTTACCCTTGTACCAACCATAACCCCTAGTTCCCTTATTACTTGATTTGCTGCATCCGTGAAATCGAAAGTAAATTTAAGGTACAAGTTATTGGTTGGTACGTCGGAAGATTTAAACCTCCCAGAAGGGGTCAAAAGTTCACCGTTTTCATCACCTGTGCAGAAAAGAGCCTCATCAGCGGTACGTCTACCAAGTTCATTGAGCAGTTTTTCAGACGTAATGGACTCTGGTGGTGTATTTTGAGTATACTCTACAGTAACTGCATTATTTGCCGTGATAGAGCTATTTTCTGTGCGCTGAATGACGCCTCTATCAACTATATAGTCAATACTTGACTGATACACTGTTTGTCCTGTAAAAACCCTTACATCTTTAATAGTGTGGTGATCTAGGGCTATTTCACCCTCAACAAAAACTTTTTCGACCTGATGGCTACTCCCAGAGTTTCCATCACCACTGCCCCAAGCAAGATGTATCGGTTGCTCTTTTATGCTTGCTGCTATTGCTGCTCTTCCTGTTTGCGTTAGGATTGACATGTTTTCTACTCCCCCTATTTAAGATATACATTTTTTGTAGAAATTTGTTCAGGCTATTTTGAAAAATATTTTTATTGAAGTTTTTTTGTTGATTAATTTTTTACTTATGTAAAATATAGCTCATTATATTATACACATTATATGGTTGATCTTTATCCCAGCAGAGATTTCTGGGAGAGTGATTTAGAGATGCCAATAGATCATTGGTTACCTAGCTTTCAAAATGAGAAAATACGTAAAAATTGGCTTTCTTCCCTCTCAGGTAGACAATTAAATGTCATTTTTCTGCAACTTTTTAAGCATAACGATGATATTCCAATTCAACAAAAACGTGCCATTCTCACGGATTGTTCAGATTCTTTGCTCAACTATTATCTACTTAGTTGTTTTAACTATTCTAAATTTCAGTCTGCTGTTGTTGAAGTAGCAAAATCCACCTTGGACAAAGCGCTCATTGCTCAGTTTTTATGTAAGAGCAATAAATATGATAAAAAGTCCTTGATCTTTGTTATGTTTCATCATAATCCAGAGTTAATCAAGTATGTTTACCATTTTGACAGAGTACAAAAGAGAGGGTTTTCTCCCTTTATTCTACAAAATTCCCCTAGACAGATGAAAACTCCTTTTAAAAACTTTTTATCAAAGCAAATTGTTCACGAACTACTGCAAAAATATGATGCTGCAAAAAATGATGGCTTTGAAACTCAACTACAATGTTTTTTCTATCATCATGATCGTATATACGTGTTTATACGTCGTGCTAGCGATAAGGACTTACTCTTTAATTCAAACCGTATTATCCATGGATATAGACCAGATCGGATTATTCTCGATTTTTCTCTACATGGTAATCAATTAAATCTTTCTGCCAAAAACTCTGATGAAAGTCTAAAAATAGCAAATAGTATCTTAAGTCGTTACTTTCAACGTGAATGCTTATTTATCGATATGCAAGACCAAAATTGTACACTTCTTGTTGCAGCATTCTTAAAGTCTTCCATAGAAGGGGCTGACCCTCATATTTGCCCTTTTGAAATAAGGTTCCGTTCAACTCAGCTCAAGAAAGATACATACTTAGTTGTAGCCACTAATCCATTTAACTCACTTGCTCGCGAATTACAGATGTTAAAATTAACACAAGATAATTCTGTTGTTGAGTCCATTCGCGTTTTGTTTCAGAATAAAAAAGTAACTTTATTTTTTAAAAGAAATCAGCATTATACCATTATTTATTACTCAGAGCATGTACTCAATAAAAAAGAGCGTGAAGATTTCAAGTCATTAATGAAGGAGAACTATGGACTTACAATCCTACCAAAAGCAAACTATTGCAGATGTTCTGGAATCCAATGAACCCTGTATTGACCCGAGCAAAGCTTACTTGAAAACTGCAATCTATTTATCTAGTCTTGGCTTTATTAAGCTAAAAGCAGTTGATTTTGTTATTTGTTCTCGTAAAGAGGATCATTTGGATTGGCCTCACGTATTTGATCCAGATTGCACTAATGAAATTCCTATTAGTCCAGACTTTGATGAAGAATGTGATGACATGCTTTGTGAAGATTGTTGTCGCTACATTCTACCCAATACTCATCAAAAGCAACGATTTCACCTACTATCAACCAATCTTAACCTAGAAAAAATTGCACATTGGTTTGAGAGTCTATTGAACAACTCAAAGTTCATCTGGCAAAAAGCAGCAGAAGGAGTTTATCACATAAGTAGCCAAGGCAGTATTGTTAGCATAATCATTCTTGATCTTTGCTCTGATGCAGTATATTTAACCATAGATAAGCTTAGAATCCAGCCCACTGTTTTAATTACCGTAAGAGAGAATATACCGGACTTGCCAATTGTTTTGCCCATCGTAAAAATGTCTGATCTTTTTTGTGAGAATAGGAGTTTACGTGAAATACTTCTTGAAGTAGCTATACCAGAATTAATTGCTAATGTCTCTACACAAATTTTCCCTGTTATTTCATTAAAACAAGTTAAACCTAAATCACCAAAGAAAACTCTACAACTTGGGTTCTCACATGGTGCGGTCTACGTAAATGACATTGAAGTAGTAAATAAAAGAGCTATATTGTGTATTAGTATCTTTCGCGTTTTACTCAAACAATTTCTCGATGATTTTGAAAATGGTATACCATTAAAACATCATGTACCTCTTAGCACCGAAAAAATAGCAGACAGTTTAATTTTTCATTCAGAAATTACAGATTTAGAACAACAAATAAGATATCCTCTGAATAAAATGCAAAGACAAATAAAAGAAAAACTGGCTAACCAATCAGGATTGAGCATCGAACGTGATGATGTTATTCAAACCATTGGTTGGCCAGAATTAATTTGTAAGGAACATGGTTATCGCCTTAATCCCTTCACACTTGTGTTGACAAAGTAATCAAGCTAACCTTAGAAGCTTTCCAACATCCGTTAGCTCTGCTAATGAATTTTGCTGGTATAGGTTTTCTGTTCCCAAGCTCATACACTACCTGCAGAATATTTTTGCTTCTACTGGGTTGAAACATTACTATACCAGACGTATAGAAACTTCTGAGTGCATTAGCTCCAACCAGAGCCTGAAATGGATTTTTTTCCAGTGTAGCTGTGGATACTTTCTTAGTGTGATGGGTCATGATTATTCCAATGCCGATAGAGCGTAATTTTTCAATCCCACTACGTAAAAGAGAAAGTGGCATCAGATGCGTCGTAAGAGAGTCTATTGCAATAAGATCAACCATCTTTGTACCAAAGTCTTTCACGATGATGTCTTTGATCCTCTCCACTCCTTCATCATTCAACGTTATTTTTGCTTCTGAAGCAATAACCAAGTTTTCTTTCATTAAATCTATAAGCTTTTGGTCGATTTTGAGTTGCTGTAAGCGCCTTCTCATGTCGTCATATCCCATTTCGTCCTGTAGATAGAGTATCCTAAGCGGTTTTGTAGGTGTCATCTTAAGAAATGATACTCCTGCTGCCATATGTGCTAATAAAGAAAGCAGAAAACTACTTTTTCCAACCTTTGGAGTACCACCTATAACTAAAAGCCCACCTGGTGTTAGAATTCTTGGGCCTATGACATCTTTCGGCATTGGAGATTGGTCGCTTAAATACTGTCCTACAGAAAACGCCTTTTCCCCTTTTTTTATTGCCCCCTTTGCTTCTTTATTTTGTAATTTCTCAGTATTTTTAGTATTTAACCACTCCTTGGCAGAATCTATATTACCTTTAATTAAAGTCCAAAGATCAATAATGTCACCACTAGTCCCTGTGGTAAAATTACGCCAATTACCGGCTTTTTTACCTACTATTTTAACCATAATGGTATCTCCATTTAAGCTGCCAACATAAGTCTTCTCCTGATGAAATTTACCATCTGGAATTAGATAAGACACACATTCCTTAATATTATCAATTAATGACACCTTTATTTCCTTTCTAGACATAAAACCTCCATAACCTAACAACATGTTTTTCATACGTTTAGAGCTGAGATTAGCTAGCTCACAAACAGTTTCAAAAGACTCCGAATTGAACCATTCAATTGCTTCTTTCTTTAGCTCTGCATTTTTTCCTGCTGCATCTTTGATAGCTCTCTTAATGACAGCAATCCAGAGCTTCTCCTCGTCGTACTTCAAAACGGTACCCAATCATTTTCAGTATTTTCTGAAGTAATAACTGTAGCAATCTTGTTCTTTTCTCCATACCGATCAGCTTCAATACCTACCTTTGCTCTGAATTCTAACCCGTTTAAATCTGCAATAGAGTTCAGCTTACGAGCAAGAGTTGCCTTTTCTGAATTATCATGTGGATGAATATTGCGTGCTGACTCCAAAATGCTTCGAATCATAGAACGACCCATTTCTCCCCAGACATCTTCTCTTTCAACGTTTGCTTTGCCGCTTTTTATCCCAATTGCTTGATAAATCTTTTGCCTTGCATATGGCCCTTCAATGACGGTAAATTCTGCGTTTAAATAGATACTACCAGTAGTGGGACTTTTAGTGAGCCAGCATTCATAACCCCCAGGTTTAATGGCCATTTTTACTTTTGCAGTTGTACCTTTAGGTATTAAATTACTTTGCGACTTTGCAGTGTTAAAATCAGTTAAATCCTGTAACATAAATGTCCCCATAATAAAATTGAAAAAGAATCAGCTATTCCATTGGTCCACAAACTGCCAGCGACCATCTATCTTATCGACAGTCTTGCGCAGAATATGTTTTCCATTACGTAACTCAAAAACTATTTGACATGCGGTTTGTTCTTTTCCGTTTTCTTCTCTGTTTTCTTCATCCTTTCGGAACATCACCATTCCTGTGGTGTAAAACCCTCTTAAAGACCCAGCACCGCTTAAACCTTGAAATGGATCCTCTTCTAGCATTTTCCTAGGTAATTTTTTCGTATGATGGGTCAAAATTATTCCAGAATCTGGATTGATAACGTTTCTCAGTTTTTCAAGTGTTTTTTGTAGAAAGAACAACATAGCGCTGTTATCGTTCTCATTACCATATTCACCTGAATTAAAGATATTTCGTAGAGGATCTATGGCGATAATATCTGGCTTGAAACTTTTTTCCTCCAGAGAGTTTTTTATTTCATCTATCTCTTCACTACTAAACGATAGTTGTACTCTTGGCGTGATCATGAAGTTGTTTGCACCAATATCCAAAAGCTCTTTATCAAGTTTTAACTCCTGTAGACGCTCTTTTAAATATCCATCATCAATTTCAGTCTGCAGACAGAGAACTTTCATAGGCTGACTGGGAATCATACCCAGAAATGAAACGCCAGCCGCCATGTGCATTAACCACGAAATTAGAAAATCGCTTTTACCAATTTTAGGTGGCCCGCCAAATACCAACAAACCCCTTGGAGTTAATATCCTTGGGTAGATGATGTCTTCTGGGATTGGTGTTGGGTCACTTAAATACTCTTTTACGCTGAAAAAAGGGACTTTTTGACCAATAGTGAAAATGTTTTGTAGCATAGTTATTCTCCATTAAGCAGCAGTAGAAAAGGCTTTGGCTTTAATTTTCGTAAGTAATTTTCCCAGATGCGGCTCTTCAACCATATCAAGGCATCCACTTCGATCTTTAGCAGGGTATCCCATAAGTGTTGAAAGTGCTATAAGTGGCATTATATAAGGTGGTTAACGGCATAAATTTCAATGGTAATAAAATAAATTAAAAAAGCGCCTTTTTGCCTGTGGTTAGAAGGTTTAAGCGAATTTTCGACGTGGTTTATCTGCTTTCCCAACAACGAAGGTTGATATCAAGAGGAGATTTACATACCATTAATCACCTTGTGTGATTGCACTTTCAACACTTATGCAGGGTATCCCCAGGAATTAATCGTCTGACAGACAAATGAACGTACTTCTGTACCATTATCTTTTTTGATCCCAACCATGCTGATTACTTCATCAACAATTCCAGGAATTTCACTGGCAGTTTTTGCTCCTTCACATTGAGGCAGCCAGGTCGAACGATTGCAATCATCAAGATACTGACCTAATGTACCAACTATGATGATGTCTTTATCCCGAATATGCTGAAACTGATTGAGCCAAGCCATCATCTCCTGAGCAAGTAATCCGTAGGCAGCTCTTTTGTCTTCTCTTCCTGATCTATCAGAAAAAGCTTCAGGTTGCATCCTTGCCCATGAAAGACATAAACGTGATGCTACAGTGATACTATCGATAAAAATGCAATGATATTTAAAAAACTCCGAAGAAAGATCTTTGTACTTGCCAGACACATGCTCATAGTGCCTTTGACTATATGCTTGATCAGACTTCAGTGCAGGATTTGGCCCACCAATAAGACAAGCTATATCTCTTGCCTCATTCCAAGTGCGCATATTGATTGAATCTCCTTTCCAGTCTTGCACAGCTAAAAGTCCTGCTTCAAAATCAAGACAGAGTGTTGTCGACTCATCGAGAGTTTTAAGTAGACTAGTTTTGCCGATTCCATAAGGTCCAAAGATTACCATTTTTACACCTGTTACTGTTTTTACTCTTTCTTCGTTACTTATTATTTTTAGAGTCATAATCTCCCCCTATGTTTTATATACCGGAATGGTTCTCTGTTGTCGGAGGTTCTAGAAAACTTTTTTTGTATGTCGTCTTATTCTTCTGAGAATGTCATAGACTGTTGTCCTTGCTATTCCACGTATTTCAGCTACTTCTGGAACACTGAAGATTTCTAGCTGTCTGCATAGAACTTGCCATTCTTGAGGTAGTGTTGAGACAATGTAATCAAGATCACTACGGTCTGCTATTTCATCTTCTAAAGCTCTATGAACTTGATCAATATGATGATGCAGAGCTGGTAAGAAAGAAAACAGCAGCGATGTTTGCAGGGTTTATTACGAGACTTGATCCTGAAGCGAACATCATGGGAGAAGGAGAGAGTAATGAACAAGGGGTAGCATTATCTGGTCTTGAACCTGGGACTATGCAACTTTTAGACCCGGGAGAGGATATAAAATTTTCAGAACCATCAGATGTTGGGGGAAGTTATGAAGCATTCATGAAACAGCAGCTCAGAGCAATAGCAGTAGGCATGGGAATAACTTACGAGCAGCTAACAGGAGATCTAAGTGGTGTCAATTATTCATCAATAAGAGCTGGGTTAATAGAGTTTCGTAGGAGGTGCGCGATGTTACAGCATAACGTGGTAGTATTTCAGCTTTGCCGGCCAGTATGGGATAGGTGGCTAGAATTAGCACTACTCTCTGGAGAACTGGACATAGGTGAAAATTGGGCAAAAGAAACAGCAAAAGAGGTAAAATGGATACCGCAAGGGTGTGCTTACGTAGATCCACTAAAAGACCAGCAAGCACAGCAAATGGCAGTAAGGAATGGGTTTAAGAGCAGGTCAGAGGTGGTTTCGGAACTTGGTTATGATGTAGAAGAAATCGACCAGGAAATTGCTGAGGATCAAAGGCGTGCGAGTGAATTGGGCTTAAGTTTTGATTCTGATGTAAATTCTAATACCGAAGTAATATGACAACACAAATGACTTTGCTGAACAAGCCAATGATGATAGAGGCGAGAAGTTTTGAATTACTGTCATTACATGCAGCAAAACACCCTACGTTTAAAAACATAAAACACTCTGTAAAGAACGACGTAGAAAAAATAGCAGTAATACCGATAAATGGAATCTTGACGAAAAAGTCAGAGGTTTTTGACGATATTTTAGGAATGACATCATATGAGAAGATACGTGAAGAGATAGAAAAAGCTTTAATAGATGAAGAAGTAGAAACAATAATTTTGGATATAGACAGCCCTGGAGGAGAAGTAAACGGTTTATTTGACCTTGCTGATTTTATCTACAGTGCAAGAGGAAAAAAGAGGATAATAGCGATAGCAAATGATGATGCATATTCTGCAGCGTATGCGATAGCGTCAAGTGCTGAAGAAGTATTGGTAACGAGAACATCAGGAGTAGGAAGCATAGGAGTAATAGCAAGTCATATAGATCAAAGTGGATTTGATGAAAAGCAAGGGATAAAATATACAACTGTTTTTGCTGGAAGTCGAAAGAACGATTTAAATCCGCATGAGCCAATAACGTCTGAAAGTCTGGAAAGCTTACAAGAGGAAGTAGACCGCCTATATGAGATGTTTGTCCAGCTTATAGCACGAAACAGAAATTTGTCCACGGAAAAAATCAAATCAACGGAAGCAGGGCTATATTTTGGTGAGAAAGCAATAGAGATTGGACTTGCTGATGGAATCACAACGTTTTCTGAATTTATAGATAATTATAGGAGAAATAATATGACTAAAACTGAGATAAAAGAACAAGCAATAGATATTGATGAGCAAGGAAGATGTTTAGGGTACGAGAGCTGCCGTAAAGAAGTATTAGAGGTGATAAGATTATGTAATTTATCAAAGATGCCAGAGAAGATAGGAGAATTTATCGAACAGGATGTCAATGCAAAACAAGCCCAAGAGATATTAATGTCGATACTAGCAGAGAGAACGAAGAAGACAGAGATTTTGAGTACAATACCACAAAGTACACCGGAAGACTTGATGATGCAGGTAGCGAAAGCTCGAGCAAAATCTGGCACCTAAATTTTGTTTTTTATAACCGCCGTATATAACGCTAACATACGCGGCGGTAAACAAAATAGCTAAAACACGCCAGAATAGAGCAATCTATTTTTTACCGCGGAATCATAAACGCCGCGGTAAACAGGCTATATCGCCCGTTAACAAAAGTGGCGAAAGTAGAAAATAAAGGAGAAAAATTTATGAGTTGTATAACCGAACAAAATAACCTTGGTGACCTATTAAAGTATGAGGCATCAAATCTATATTCAAGAGACCAAATAACAGTAGCAAAGGGGCAAAACCTAAAGCTTGGTACGGTTGTTGGTCGTGATAAAGATGATCTAATTAAAATTATAAATGCAACGGCCACAGATGGCACGCAAACAGCGATAGGTGTAATAACAAGTGATGTAAACGCGAAAGAAAATACCAAAGCAGTAATCATTACACGTATAGCGATGCTAGCAGATCATGCGGTTGTGTGGCCAGCAAATATCACTGAGGAGCAAAAAGCTGCAGCAATAAAGCAACTTGACGCACGGGGTATCATCATCCGCAAAGGTGTCTAAACTTCAACTCAACTTAAATTAATAGGGAAAACAAGGGGAAAAACATGCAAAATCCATTTACAAATCCAGCATTTAGTATGACGGAATTAACTAAAGCAATAAACATATTGCCGATAAATTATGGTCGAACAGAAAGCTTAAATTTATTTCCAAGTAGATCAGTAAGATTTCGACATATTACGATAGAAGAGCAAAACGGAGTATTGAGTTTATTACCAACGCAAGTTCCGGGAGCGCCTGCAACAGTGGGAAAACGTGGAAAACGAAAAATAAGAACATTTACGATACCACATATTCCCCATGATGACGTAGTGTTACCCGAGGAAGTGCAAGGGATAAGGGCATTTGGGTCAGAAAGCGAACTTACAGCACTGGCGAGTGTAGTAACAGATCACCTGGAGTTGATGAGAAACAAACACGCGATAACGTTAGAACATTTGCGGATGGGAGCATTGAAAGGGATTATTTTGGACGCTGATGGCAGTGAATTATTGAATCTTTATAACGAATTTGAAATTACACCAAAAGTAGTAAATTTTGCGCTGGGAACAGCAACCACCGATGTAAAGCGTAAGTGTCTGGAAGTATTGAGGCATGTTGAGGACAACTTAAGTGGTGAATATATGACGGGGATTCATGCGCTGGTCAGTCCTGAGTTTTTCGATGCATTAACTTCTCATACCAAGGTAAAAGAAGCATACGAGAGATGGCAAGAAGGAGCAGCATTAAGGAACGACATGAGATCAGGATTTACGTTCTGTGGAATAACATTTGAGGAGTATAGAGGGCAAGCAACCGACCCTGAAGGAATTGTGAGAAGATTTATAGAAAAAGATACGGGACACTGTTTTCCACTTGGTACAGCAAGCACATTTACTACTTACTTTGCCCCAGCGGACTTCAATGAAACAGTAAATACACTAGGGCAACCGTTATATGCAAAACAAGAGCCAAGGAGATTTGATAGAGGAACTGACCTTCATACCCAATCAAACCCTTTGCCGATGTGTCACCGTCCAGGAATATTAATCAAAGTCGTTGCAGCATAACAATACTGGTAGAGCAACTACAAAGTATGAGACTGCTCTACCAGTATGCCCCTTCTTAGCGTGCATGTAGAGGTTAGTGCATAAAAGCAAAAGATGCAAGAAAATATTAAAAGGTTATTGAAAGATTGTTTTGCACATCTGGGAGAGCAAGCGTTGTATGAATCAAAGGATAAGTCATACAAGGTACAGATATTAAAGCAACAGCCAGATAAATTATACGAGATTGGTGAAGGACAATTTGTCGGGGAGATGGTTTTTCTTGAGGTGAGTATATTCGATGTATTGCAGCCAGTAGTAGGAGATATCTTTATTATTGGTAAGCGTAAGTACAAAGTATATTCACCACCACTTAGGGATAATTCAGGAATATTGTGGAAAATTCAAGCATCAGGGATGTAGATGCGTATTAACATCGAAGTGACCGGTAGCATAGAAAAAGTTATGCAAAGCATAGATGCAGAGAAAGCGAAAGTGGAAAAAGCGACGGTGAGGGCATTAAACAAAACAGCACTATGGGTAAGGTCACAAACTGTCAAACAAGTTAGCGAAGAAAAACAAATACCAAAAAAAGCAATGAGAAAAAAGTTAAGTGTGGATAAAGCAAATAGAAAGCGTTTGTGGTCTATAATAAAGCTTAGTTCGCAGTGGATAGGAGTAGCAAAACTTGGGAGTATAAAACAGACAAAGATAGGAGCAAAGGTAGGAAGCCGTACGTATGAAGGAGCATTTATAGCAACAATGAAAAATGGTCATATAGGAATATTCAAAAGAAGGTATACCACGTCTTTGCCAATAGATGAAATTAAAATAAATACCCATGCTCGGGAAACAATGAAAGAGTTAGTTGATAATGAAGTAGAAAGAGTATTTGAGAAGTATTTCGACCATGAACTTAATTTTATTTTAAGAGGATCATAACGTATGTTTTGGAGAGATCTACATCAGAAGATTTGCACAACGCTAAAGGAAGAGATACAAGCGATACAGACATGTGAAGTGTATAGAGCAGAACGTCGGGAAATAATAGCGCCAGCAGTGTTTGTAGAGCTTGCAAGTTTAGAACCAGGAAAAGACCCTGGGACAGAGGAATTAGCACTGAGGGCAAGATTTGAGGCGAGAGTGGTAGTTGATGGAACAGTCGAGGATTCCTCGATAGTTGTGAGAGAATTAGCAACAGAAGTTGCAAGAGTTGTGAATAAAAATACTTGGGACGTGGAAAATGTTTCAGCAGGTGAATTTATATCAGCAGGAGGAGATGATTTTAGGCCAGAGTTGGATGCGTATTTAGTGTGGATGGTGGACTGGGTGCATGAGTTGCATCTTGGTAAATCTATTTGGGAAAAGGGAAAAATTAAGGCACATAGAATAAACGTGGGAAATATAAATGTTGGACCATAATTTTGCGATTGCAGAGCTAAATAGAAGGCTAGCGAACATTATTCGTATAGGTCTAGTTAAAGAAGCAGACTATGAAAAAGCGAGAGTGCGGGTAAAGGTAGGAGAATTTTTAACCGATTGGCTTCCGTGGGTAACGGCAAGAGCAGGAGAAGATAGAAGTTGGTTTGCGCCGAATATTGATGAGCAAGTAATAGTATTATCGCCATATGGAGAGTTGTCATTAGGGGTGGTGTTACCGGCAATATATCAGGAGAAATATCCGCCTCCGGAGAATAAAAAGGAAATAAATAGTGTAAAATTTCAAGATGGAACAAAGTTTACATACGATAAAGATAAACATCATTTAGAGATAGATGTAGTAGATAAAATAACGCTAAAAGTTGGGGAATCAAGTATAGAAATGACAAAGGAAGGAATAAAACTTAAGGCACAAAGAATAAATCTAAATTAGGAAAAGGAATGAATAAATCAGTTATATGTCTAGGAGATCACTGCGGGGAAGCGTTGCCGCATTTTTGTATAAGTGGAAGCAGAGATATATTTGTAAACGGAAGACCAGTTTGTCGGCAAGGAGATAGTTTTACAGAAGGTAAGGTAATGGCACAAGGGTCAAAAACAGTGTTTGCTAATAGTCATGGTATAGGAAGAGTTGGGGATTCAGTATCTTGTGGTTTTAAGGTAGTAAGTGGAAGTGAAAACGTGTTTGCGAGCTAAAAATGCGTGGGATGAGCAATAAAACTGGAAAAGAGCTAGAAGGAATAGAACATTTAAAGCAATCAATAGTTAATATTTTAACTACTCCTATTAATAGCAGAATAATGCGGAGAAATTATGGGTCGAGGTTGTTCGAATTAGTTGACAAGCCAATCAATAGGGATTTTACGCTGGAAATTTTCTCGGCCACAGCAGAAGCTTTACAAAAATGGGAGAGAAGGTTTAAATTAGAGAAAGTGAAGATAACAGACGTAAAAGAAGGGAGAGTAACATTGGATTTAGAAGGTGTCTATCTTTCAGAAGGTAAGTTCATAAATATTAATGGAGTAGTTGTTTAAAAATGCAGCAGCCAGAGATAATTGAAAAACTGAGCTATGAAGAAATATTCTCGAGAATGAAGGAAGAGTTAGTTCTTCGTGACCCAAGCTTTACTGCTCTTATTGAAAGCGATCCAGCGATAAAGATCTTAGAAATAGCAGCATGGCGAGAACTTTTGCTCAGAGAAAGAATAAACGAAGCAGCAAGGAGCAACTTACTGAAGTTTGCAAGGGGAGAAGAACTTGATAATTTAGCTGAGTTTTATGGAGCAGAGAGGGAGAACGAGGAAAGGGATGAAAGTTTTAGGAAAAGAATTGAAGCGAAAATTATAGGATGGAGCACAGGAGGAAGTAAAGAGCATTATAGGTTTCAAGCACTGTCAGCAGATAGAAGAGTAAAGGATGCGCTAGTTGAATCAAAAGTGCCAGGGAGTGTAGAGATTTCAATTTTATCCACAGAGTTATCCACAAATGGCATAGCGTCTGAAGAACTACTTAATATTGTAGGAAAGCAAGTCACCAGGGATGATATAAGGGTATTAACAGATACGATAACAGTAGTTGGTTGCAATATTATTGAAATAGATATTCACAGCAGAATTAGTATTAAAAGACCAGACATTATTGAAACAGTGAAGAAGAAATTTATAGAAAAATTTGAATCAACGAAAAGATTGGGATGGAGTGTAACAAGGTCGTGGATTATAGCAAATCTATTTATAGAAGGAGTGGAAAACGTGGAATTAATAGAGCCAAGAAAAGATGTTGTGGTACTGGGGAATGAGTGCGTTTGTTTAGGCAAGCTAGAAATCGAATTAATGGGCAAAAGCTAATGTTACTTCCACCTAATAGCACAAAAGAAGAAAGAGCCATAGTAGAGGCTATCGATTACAAAGTTGATCCAAGCAGGATAAGAGGATTTAAGTTTAATTCTAAAGATGAAATACTACCGTGGATAATAGAAGAATATGGATTGGGGGAAATTCTGCGTTGGGTAAAAGACAAAGGAAAGGCGATAAGAGAAGGAATAAAATTTCAGCGTTTAAGAGGAACACCAGCGTCACTGAAAATAGCATTAAAATGGGCAAATATAGAAGATATTACAATTATTGAAGAGCCACCTGGAGAACACTTTTTTGAATTACAGATAGGGATAAAAGATGTTCCGAACGACTTCTTCGTAGATGCAGTAGTAGAACTAGCAAAACTATCACTACCTGCAAGATCGAGGCTAATGAGGATTTTTAACGATCACTACAATATTGGCAGGTTCATTTTAGATGAGAGTTTTTTTGGCAGCTTATTATCAGACTACTCTGGTACAAAGATCGAAAAAGATGGACCAGTGTTATCATTTGGGAGAGTAAATTTTTTCAGGTCTCATGGTCCAGTTATTAGGATTGTAGAAAACTATCTACGCGATCATTATGAACGAGCTTTAAGCAATGACATATATCGCTTGGATGTAGCAATACTTGGAGAAACAGAGCCTCATACTAAGAACTATAACGGTATTTATGAAAGGAATCATTTGTGGTATAACTTCAAAGCGCTATATCCGCTACCACAGAGCTTATTACCGGCAATTAAGTTTGCTAAAGCGCAGATAGTATTATCGGACAGTTGGAGTTTAGGAGAAATAAACGCATGTTTTCCGGTTACTAGTATAGAAGAGGAAGGGGATAAATTTTTATTGGGAAGTAGCAAACTATCTGAACAACTGTGGAATTTAAAATACAAGCCAATTTTAGAAAGGTTTAGCGTTACTCACCACTACAAGGTAGAAGATTTTACCAACCAGAAAGTTATAAGATTTGGTTTAGCAGAACACAATGTTCATTTTGAAAGCGATTTAGATTCAGAGCAAAAGGATTCAATACATGAGTTAGAAAGGTACATTTTAGTGTTTTACCCAGGTGTACTAACATGGCACGAACATCGTCACTTGAACAGGTCTTGGGAAGAAAAACAAGTTATATGTTTAATGAGTTAAATACATATATTTATATCTTCACATAATACATTAATATTAGGTTAAAATATGTGAAATAAACAAAAAAGACTTGCCTTTTTATACTAAAACACGCATAACTTAAATAGTAGCAGGTAAACATAAGAAATTTATCTTGCGCTAAAAAAGCTAATTTTGTGAGGTACATATGCTGTTCAATTTAAACAAAAGACTAGAAAAATTAAAGGAGAATTCATTTTGTGGAATAAATGAAAAAGACGCAGCAGGTTGCACAATATTGCACCGAGCAGCACAAGTGTCAGACCCAGAAGTAATAAAGTTACTGATAGAAAAGGGAGCAAAAACAAATATAGAAAACAATAGCGGAGAAACGCCATTACACCTAGCTGCATTTTATGGAAAGGTAGGGAATGTAAAAGTACTGTTGGAAGAAGGAGCAGATGTAAATGCTAGAAACGGAAAAAGAAATACGGCATTACATTATGCAAGCCTAATGGGATATGAAGAGACGGTAAGGGAGCTAATAAAAGGAGGGTCAAATGTTAATACTGGGAACTGCATAGGAAGGACCCCCCTACATGAAGCAGTATTTATGAGGGAAATAGGGAACGTGAGGGCAATATTAGAAGCGGGAGGAGATGTAAATGCGAGAGACCAAAAAGGATATACACCAATAGATCTAGCATATATGGCAAAGACTGAGGAGATAATAAAAGAGCTGTTATTTAACAAATTAAAGATATAGATTCATATCTTAATATAATATGCGGAAAAAATGTGTATATTTTGTAAAAAAAAACTTGCTTTTTATGCTAAAACAGCCCTAAGTGAAAAAGTAGCTAGTAAACAAACAAGATTTGCTAAGCGCTGAAGTGAGCCAAATTGGAGCCACTTTATATTACATTAATAGCTGAGGAACGTTATGGTAAAATTTAGTAAGAAAGAAAGAGAAGAATTTAGTAATTGGTGGAAAGAATTATTAGAGAGCTCATTTGAAAATATTAATAAAAAAGACAAGAAGGGAAAAACAATATTGCATTATGCAGTGGGAATTTTAGATCCAAAAAAAGTGAGGTTATTAATCAAAAAGGGAGCAGATGTAGATGCAGCAGATGCCGGGAAATATAGACCACTACACCTAGCAGTCATGGGGCAACGTCTAGAAAATACAAAAGAGCTGATAAAGGCAGGAGTCGATGTAAACGCAGTGGAACGAAATAGCAAATTTGCCCCGTTACACCTTGCGTGCATGGTAGCAAAGATAAAAATAGTAGAAGAGCTAGTAAAAGCCGGAGCAAATGTAGAGCAAAAGGATAAATTTGGCAAGACCCCAATGGATTATGCGAGAAATAATAAAGAGATAAAAGAAGTGTTAGAGAACGTAAAAATCGCAAATAAACAGAGGGAGTTTATAGAAAGAATAAGGGTTGTATCGGAAAGTACGGCAGCAGGTGTGATAGTGGCAAAGGAAGAGCTTGTGGATGAAAAAATTTAGAAGGGCTGTGGCTAAGAAAGAGGTAATTATGGGAAAAAGGGAAGTTTTATCATTGGAGGGAAAAAAGTTGGTAGAACTGAGGAAAATATGGAAGGAGTTGTTTGAGGGAAAAGGCACAAGAAAGAGCTTATGGATGTAAAAAAGAAGCTTGATAATTTGGGAGAGTGCTTAATTGATGAAAGATAGCGGAGTGCAGCTATGTGTTTCTAAAATTTTGCATAAAAGTAAAACAAAACGAAGGTTAACAGTTGCGTCTTTTTCGCAAGAGTAGCTGATAAATGGATTTATGGAAAAAGGGAGTGGTCAGGCTCCTGAACTACAAAAACATTTACAGGAGAAACTATGAGAAAAAGAACGTTAACTGTGACCTGTCGATATGAGCCTGATGAGTTAGCAGATAAACGCTTATCGGATGTATACGGGCAACTGATAGAGAGATTAATAAAGAGAAAAAAAGAAAATAGAGAGAAAGAAACAAATGAAAGTAGTGAGTTTATATGCGAGAGTATCATCAGAAAAGCAAGCACAGAAGGGAACAATAGAGAGTCAAATAGCGGAGTTGGAGCGTAGAATTAGTGAAGATGAGCACAAGCTACTAAATGAGTATAGATTCATAGACAATGGGTATAGTGGATCAGATTTAGAGCGTCCCGGTTTAGATAGGTTACGCGATAAAATAGGAAAAGGAGAAATTGATAAAATTTATATTCATTCACCAGATAGGTTATCACGTAACTATGTATACCAGATGATACTGCTGGAAGAGTTTGAGAAAACAGAAGTAGAGGTGATCTTTTTAAATCACAGGACAGATAAGAGCCCAGAGTCAAGCCTACTATTACAAATGCAAGGAGCAATAGCGGAATATGAACGAGCGAAGATGATAGAACGGTATAGACGAGGGAGGATCAGTACGGCAAAAAAAGGCAGTGTCAGTGTAATAGGCAAAGCATCTTATGGTTATCGGTACATAAAAAAGGGTGGAATAGGCGAAGAAGGGAAATTTGAAATTAATGAAGAGGAAGCAAAAGTAGTGAGAGAATTGTTCATGTGGGTAGGGGAAGAAAGAATAAGAACTATAGAGGCAATATGTAGACTAAAAGAAAGGTCAATAAGAACACAAACAGGAAAAGAGAGGTGGAACCGAAGCACCATCCAGCAGATATTAAAAAATCCTGTATACAAAGGGCAAGCAGTGTATGGCAGGACTAAGGTAGGCCAAGTAAAACCAAAAGTAAGGCCACAACGGAATGCTGGTAGGCAGAAAAGTTATTCTATGTACTCTCAAGATAAAGAGAATTGGATTTATATTGCAGTACCAAGAATAGTTGATGAAGGATTGTTTAATGCAGTACAAGAACAACTGGCTGAAAATGGAGAAAGAGTGAAAAGACAGAAAAGGAGAGCAGCGTACCTGCTACAAGGTTTAACTGTGTGTCAACGCTGTAGATATGCTTATTGCGGTGCATCTACTATAAATAGGAGGGGAACCTACTATCATTATTATTATCGTTGTATTGCTCCAAGTTATAAGGAAGCATGCGGCAATAGACCGGTGCAAGCAGATGCATTAGAAACAACTATATGGAAAAAAGTAAAAGGTATATTGAAGAAACCAGAAAGGTTGATAAATAAATATCAACGGCACCTGCTAGGAAGTAAAGAGTTGCTATTGGAGGAAGGTCTTGAGAGGGAAGAAAGCAAATTAAAACGAGGTATTTCTGGGCTGATTGATAGTTATGCAAGTGGGTATATAAATCAAGAGGAATTCGAGTTAAGAATCAAAGGAATGAAACAGCGTTTAAAAGAAAAGGAAGAGGAAAAGAAAAGGATAAAAGATAAGAAAGAGGTACAGGAAGAGTTGACTAATATAATAGGTAACATAAAGGAGTTTTATTCTGGGATAAAATTAGAGCTAGATCAATTGGATTGGTTAGATAAACGTAGTGTAGTAAGGAAGTTAATTGAGAGAATAGAGATTAACGTT
The DNA here is from genome assembly GCF_048537595.1 of Wolbachia endosymbiont of Rhagoletis indifferens. NCBI lineage: Bacteria > Pseudomonadati > Pseudomonadota > Alphaproteobacteria > Rickettsiales > Anaplasmataceae > Wolbachia > Wolbachia endosymbiont of Rhagoletis indifferens. Next base: position 581,817 of record NZ_CP175923.1, read on the forward strand.
GATAATATAACTCTAGTATTTCGAATAAAAGAATTTGTTACCCAAAATAAACAAAATCAAGATATACAAGCTATCAGAGAAAGAATTGCACGACCAAAAAGCGAGTACGGCGCAGCAATTTATGATAGAAATAGGCAAGGTCAATAAAAAAGAATTGATATAGTAGATGGGGAAAACAAAAGTTGCATTTGTAGGAAAAATTGTAAGACAGAATTAGAATAGTCAGTTTTTCACAGAAAAGCTCCTAACTGTAAGAACAACAAACCGTCAAAAGCTGTTATGAGTCTAGTGTGAGAAGTTAAAGGAGGAAAGAAAGGGACAAATGAAAGTAGTGAGCTTATATGCAAGAGTTTCATCGAAGAGGCAAGCACAAGAAGGAACAATAGAAAGTCAAGTAGCTGAGTTGGCAAGTAGAATTAATGAGGATAAGCACGAGCTACTAAATGAGCATAAATTCATAGATAATGGGTATAGTGGATCAAAATTAGAGCGCCCTGGTTTAGATGAATTACGTGATAAAGTAGCAGAAGGAAAAATTGATAAAATTTATATTCACTCACCAGATAGGTTATCACGTAATTACGTACATCAGATGATATTGCTGGAAGAATTTCAAAAAGCAGGAGCAGAGGTGATCTTTTTAAACCATCAGGTTGGTAATAGTCCAGAATCTAATTTACTACTACAAATGCAAGGAGCAATAGCAGAGTATGAACGAGCAAAGATTATGGAGAGGAATCGCCGAGGAAGACTGCATGCAGCAAGAAAAGGCTGTGTAAGTGTAATGGCTGTAGCGCCTTATGGTTATCGATACATAAAGAGTGGCACAACAGGTGAAGAAAGGAGATTTGAAATTAATGAAGAAGAGGCGAGAATAGTAAAAAAACTGTTCATGTGGATAGGTGAAGAAAGAGTAAGCATTAATGAAACAATACGTAGGCTAAAAGAAAGGTCAGTAAGGACACAAAAAGGAAGAGAGATGTGGAACCGAAGCACCATCCAGCAGATATTAAAAAATCCTGCGTATAAAGGGCAAGCAGCATTTGGTAAAACTAAGTCAAATCCAGCAAAACCAAGAGTAAGACCACAAAGAAATGCTGGCAGCCAGCAAAGGTGTTCTCTTACTTATCCAAGTAAAGAGAATTGGATTTACATTCCAATACCAAGGATAGTAGATGAGGCATTATTTAATGCAGTGGAAGAACAACTGGCTGAAAATAGAGAAAGAGCGAGAATACAGAAAAGGAAAGCAGCGTACCTGCTACAAGGTTTAATTGTGTGTCAACACTGTAGATATGCTTATTGCGGTGTGCGTGGTGGGAGTAAAAAAAAAGGAGGGATTAACTACTATTATCGTTGTAGCACCATATATGCTTTTAGCAGTAGTGTTAGGGGAATATGTAACAGTAAACCGGTCCATGCAGATGTATTAGAGATGGCTATATGGGAAAAAGTAAAAAGCATATTGAATGAGCCGGAAGGGATGATGAATGAATACCAACAAAGACTGGAGGGAGGCAAAGAGTCACCATTGGAGCAAGATCTTGAGAGGCAAGAAAGCAAATTAAAACGAGGCATTTCAAGGCTGATTGATAGTTATACTAACGAGTACATAAATCGAGAGGAATTTGAGTCAAGAATCACAGAAATGAAAGGACACTTAAAAGAAGTGGAAGAGGAAAAAGAAAGGATGAAAGATCAGAAAGAGACACAGCAAGAGTTTGCAATTATCATAAGCAGCATAAAGAAGTTTTCTTCCGGAATCGAGTCGGCTTTGTTGCATAGCAACCGAAAAAATCTGGTGGCTACTGACAAAATTCATTATAAATAACCATTTAACTGTTGAAGAAAAAATATGCCACAGAAAATGAAAGTCAGTAACCAAAACGAATATAACAAATTCCTTGAAAAAAGGGGAAATATTTTTCGTTACATCGATGAAGCTATCGAAAATTGGTATGAAAATAGTCCAAAAATGCAGGGCGGCAACAATATTTACAGTGATAAAGTCGTAATTTTGGTGCATATAATTGTCAATCTTTTTAGAATTGGTTTAAGACAAACGGTGGGGTTTATAAAAGGATATCTGCAACAAATAGGAAAAAATTTGGCAGTTATCAGCTATTCACAAGCATCAAGAAGGTTTAAAAAACTTAATATTAAGATAAATGATTGCAGGGTTGATAAAAGCAACATGGAAAATATTGAAATTATCATAGATAGCACAAGTATCAGCATTTACAGTAACACTCCTGGCCACAGTAAGGAAAACAGTGCAGATAGAAAGTACCGAAGCTACGAGCAAGTAAGAAAGTTACATGTTATGTTAAGTGTGAATAGTAAAAAAGCTATAGCTGCAAGATACAGTAATGGCGTCTACTCTGACCACTATGGAGCTTGCGATTTGCTTGAAGAAGTTAATTTTCAGCACAAAATAAAAGCATTATATGCAGATAGGGCATACGATAGGCACAAACTTTATAAATTGTGTAAGAAATACGATATAAAGACAAAAGTTCTACCAAAAAAGGATGCAGCAGAACATTCAAAAATAGATTATATGTCTGACAGAAATGCTGCTATTAGGTTAATAAAATTATATGGACAAGATGGTGTAAAAGAGTGGAAAAAGGAAGCAATTTATGGAAAGAGATCTTACATAGAAGGATTTTTCTCAAGGTTGAAGCAAGTATTTGGATTTAGCTTTAGGAATAAATCTGAAGTAAATCGTGAAAAAGAATTACTAATTAAGTGCTATTTGCTCAACAAATTCACTGATATTGGTATGGCTAAATTTGAAATCATTACATAAATTTGTCGTAAACCATCACTGCTTAAGGTGCTATGCAACAAAGCCATCCATAATCTTGTGCTAGATCGGTATTACCGAAGAAAAATTCTTGTCTTGCTTTTCCACCTTTTAACAATAACTTGTTAGTGATGCTTTCTATGATGCCTGAAACTTTATCTTCATTGTCATCGTCTTGGTCGGAGATACCATCAGACTGCCTTTCACGCGCTCCAGTTTCATCGCGTAGTTTCAAATTATTACTACTAAGAACATCGTCTATTTCTTTAAATATTAAATTTGTTACAGTTTCTTTATCATCTTTTTCATTGTCATCACTACAACTTGAATTTAACCTTATTCCTTCCTTCAAGTACTCATCTACTATTTTCTCAATACTTTCTAGAATATTTTCTTCAGATTCTTGTTTATTTTGTGCTGTCATACCTCTTATCTCCTCACAAAACTTATCAATTAGCTCCTGTTCATCTGTAGTTAATGGTATTTCTAGCTTCGCTAACAGTGAGTCTTCTAGAAAAAGATAATCACTTGAACTACAGCTCGAATCCTCGTCTTCTGGGTCACAATCACTCGGTTCAGTAGAAATTGTTTTATTATCGTCACCGGAGCTATTTGAACAATCATCTACCGAACCCATCAGGTGTTGTTGAATTCCCTTCATTTTCACGAGAATCATCTGAATAATAGTCCGAATCCTCTTCTGTGTTACAATCACTCAATTTAACAGACTCTATCTGACTATCATCACCAGAGCTATTTGAACAATCGTTTCTTTCACCTACCGAACTATCAGGTGTTGCCGGATTCCCTTCATTTTCATAAGAATCATCTAAATCATAACCCAAATCCTTCAAAGCTTGACGGCACTCATGTTCAGTAACATATTCAAATGGAGTCTTTCCACTTTGATCTCGCATATTTGGATTAGCTTTTATTACTTCTAAAAAATACCCTATACCGTCAATATCGTTACGTTCAGCAACGTAATGTAACAGAGTTTTTCCATTTTGGTTCTGTATATTTGGATCAGCTCCTGCTTCTAGAAGAGAAATTATATATTTAATATTATCGGAACTATCTAATAGACCTCTATTGCTTGCCAACTCATTTAAAATGTTACGTAATTCTTCATTTAATTCCTTGTTTGGTACCCCACCATGCATATTCTATAACCATTACTCACTAATTCTTCAGTGATTACTGTAATATATAGATAAGTCAATAAAAAAATACACCTTTCCTTCTTCAGTTCTAAAATATTGTCAAAAGGCTCAAAAAGATGAGTTAAAGTAAGAAGGAGAATAGCAGGTTGTTTACACTTTCATGCTATGCCCATAGCATCATATATTACTTAACCTTACAATAATTTTTTTATTCTTGCTGCTTCTTCAAACTCTAAATTTTCAGCATGCTCTATCATTTGCTTTCTCAAGTCATCCTTATTAGTATTTACTTTTGGTTCTGCTATTGCCCTCTCCTGTAAGGTGTTTGATATAGGTTTTATTATAGTCTTTGGGACAATATTGTGCAATATATTATGTTCTTCTTGTTTTTTTCTTCTTCTTTCGGTCTCTCTTAATGCACGATCTAAAGAACCAGTGATTTTATCTGCATATAAAATTACTCTACCTTCAGCATTACGTGCAGCACGACCGATCGTTTGAATTAATGAAGTTGCCGATCGCAAAAATCCTTCTTTATCAGCATCCAAAATTGCAACCAACCCACACTCTGGAATATCAAGACCTTCCCTCAGTAAGTTAACACCTACTAGAACATCGATTTCTTTAGATCTTAATTTACATATAATTTCTATTCTCTCCAGCGCACCAATATCAGAATGCAAATAACTCACTCTCATATTCAATTCACTCATATATTCAGCCAAATTTTCAGCCATTTTTTTCGTCAATGTAGTGATCAAAACACAAAATCCCTTCCCTATTGTCACTTGTGCCTCATGAATTACATCATCAATTTGACTCTCTATTGGTTTCACAATGCAGATTGGGTCTGTAAGCCCTGTTGGACGGATAACTTGCTCTATAAATACATTATTGGTCTTTGCTAACTCATACTTTCCGGGAGTGGCTGAAATGTAAATAGTCTGCGGCCTAACTTCCTCCCACTCTTCAAATTTTAATGGACGATTATCAAAAGCGGAAGGGAGCCTGAAGCCATAGTCAATCAATTTCTTTTTACGCGCCTCATTACCACTGTACATCGCACCAACCTGAGGAACGGTGACATGACTCTCATCAACAAATAAAATTACGTCTTTGGGTAAATATTCAAACAAAGTAGGCGGTGGATCCCCAGCTTCCATTCCATAGAGATAACGCGAATAATTTTCAATACCTTTACATATTCCTGTTGTTCTCATCATTTCGATATCAAAATCAGTGCGTTGCTCGAGGCGCTTTGCTTCAATAATCTTGTTTTGCGAGTAGTAATAATCCAAGCGTTCATGCAGCTCTTTTTTGATTAGCTGAGCTGCCTGCAACAAGGTCTCACGTGATGTAATGTGATAGCTATTTGGAAAAATGGTGATTTTATCTATGCGTTTGATAACATTGCCGGTCATAGCATCAATTTCAAAAATTTCTTCTACTTCATCGCCAAATAACGATAAACGCCAAGCTTTACTTTCATAATGGGAAGGAAATATATCAACAATATCGCCGCGCACTCTAAAATATCCTCTCTCAAACCTGGCATCAGAGCGCTTGTATTGGAGATCAGTTAAGTTGCTCAGGAAATCATTAATACGAATTTCATTTCCAACACTAAGCGTTATGGTCATGCTGAGGTAGCTTTCAGGCGAGCCAAGACCGTATATACAGGAAACACTGGCAACTACGATCGTATCCCTGCGCTCCAAAAGGGAGCAAACGGCAGAATAACGCAGCATGTCAATTCTTTCGTTGATTGCGGAGTCTTTTTCGATATAAGTATCAGTTTGTGGCAAATAGGCTTCGGGCTGGTAGTAATCATAATAAGAAATGAAGTATCCAACAGCATTATTGGGAAACAATCCTTTCATTTCCTCATAAAGCTGTGCTGCTAAAGTTTTATTGTGTGCCATAATTAATGCAGGCCTATTTGTTCTTGCAATAACATTTGCCATAGTAAAAGTTTTCCCAGAACCAGTAACTCCAAGCAAAACCTGATCTCTTTTATTGCTATTTAGCCCTGCAATTAAGCCATCGATTGCTTGTGGTTGATCTCCATCTGGTTGAAAATGTGTAGTGATTTGAAATTCCATGAGTTCTACCTACTATGTTTTCATAATGTGTTTATTATTGTATAATACACTTGCTAGTGTAAATAAGGTATGAAAGTGAATGTAAATAGATGTAAGAAATTCTATTTTTTCCTTTTATAGAGTTTGCTCCAAACTTTATTGTTAGTTAATACAAAAAACACTGTTAAAATTATAAAATACGCCACTACTTTTAATCCAAGTTTATGCCTGCGCTCTAATTCTGGCTCTCCTGCCCATTGTAAAAAATTTACCACGTCATATGCCATATTTTCAACTGTGGCTTGTCTTGCACCATCATATTCCACCATTCCTTCAGAAAGTGGTGGCGCCATAGCTAATCTGCCTGTTGGAAAATACGAATTAAAATATAAATCATTTTCATCGTGTTCGCCGTTTTGATAGCCTGTTAACAGTGAATAGACATAATTTGCACCATCATGCCTTGCTTTAATAATTAACGATAAGTCTGGTGGAACAGCACCATTATTGCTTGCTGCAGCTGCTTCTTTTGAATCAAAAGGCGCAATAAAATAGTCTGAAGGTACTCCAGGTCTGTCAAACATTTCACCCATATCATTTGGGCCATCTTTAACTTGGTAAGAAGCCGCAATCTGTTTTACATCTTCTTCAGAAAAACCGATGTCTTGCAAATTACGAAATGCTACTCTATTCATTGAATGACAAGCAGCACAGACTTCCTTATATACCTTGTAGCCACGTTGAATTGATTCTCTATCGAAAGACCCAGTAATTCCATCACATTTCCAGTCCATTTTTTTATTTGGTGATGGTTTAAAATCTTCTGCATACACAAAATTAGTAAGGAATAATGCACAAAACACAGCCAATATATTTTTAACCAGCATTATTTCATCTCCGGCACAGAATCACTTAAGGTTTTTGGTGGTTCTTCTGGCTTTTCATATTTACTAAGCAGTGGTAAAATTATTACAAAGTATGCAAAATAATAAAGAGTGGATAGCCTACTCATAGTGATGTAAGGCTCTTTCACCTCTTGTCCTCCAAGCCAGGCAAGAAGTGCAAAATTTATTGCAAAAACCCAAAAAAATTTCTTGAATACCGGGCGGTAAGCACCACTTTTAACTTTTGATCTATCAAGCCAAGGTAACAGAAACCAAACTAAAATAGATGCAAACATAGTAAGCACACCAGTAAGTTTATCTGGAATTGAACGTAGCATTGCATAAAAAGGTAAAAAATACCACTCTGGCACTATATGTACCGGAGTTACCATAGAGTCAGCTTCTATATAATTGTCTGGATGCCCAAGATAATTGGGAGCATAAAAAACAAATGCAAACAAAGCTACAAAAAACAGACCAAAAGTTATGCAATCCTTGACTATATAATAAGGATAGAGAGGAATGGTATCCTTATCTGATTTTACCTCCACTCCACTTGGGTTACCAGAGCCAAACCTATGCAGAGCTATCACATGAAGCATAGCTAAAGCAATAATAACAAAAGGCAGAAGATAATGCAGAGCGAAAAAACGGTTAAGTGTTGGGTTATCCACTGAAAAACCACCCCATAACCATATAACTATTTTATTGCCAATTAAAGGTATAGCAGAAAATAAGTTGGTTATAACTGTTGCGCCCCAGAAACTCATTTGTCCCCAAGGCAATACATATCCCATAAAGGCAGTTGCCATCATTGCAAAAAATATAAATATACCAACAAACCACACCATCTCTCGTGGCCTCTTGTAAGATCCGTAATATAACCCACGCATTATATGAACATAGACTACCATAAAGAAGAGCGATGCTCCAACAGCGTGAGTGTAGCGTATTAACCACCCGTAATTTACATCTCGCATTATGCGCTCTACACTATTAAACGCATAATCAACATGCGGAGTGTAGTGCATAGCAAGAAATATGCCTGTTATTATTTGTAAAATCAGCGCTATACCAGCCAAAGAGCCAAAGTTCCAAGCATAATTTAAGTTTTTTGGCACTTGGTAAGAAGCAGTGTGTCTTAGAAAAGAAAATATAGGCAGTCTATATTCTATCCACCCTAATATGCCTTTTTCTTCTTTTATTGTTTCTTTTTTGTTATCTTCCTGCATAACTTAAAGTTTTTTGAATATTGCTATCTTTAACTCATTTTATTGTAGCAGCTTATCCTCTACGCACAATAAAAAGTTTAAAGTAATACTAATTACTACTTCTTCAGCAACCTATCACGTGCTGCGTTTAATTTTTGCGCAAAATATTCCGAGCCTCCTTTATCTGGATGAACTAACTTCATTAAATTTTGATATGCTTTATTGATTTCATTTTGACTGGCCTCAGGATTCAGCCCCAGTATCTTTAATGCTTCATCTTTGGACATGTTATCACCGGTGTAATTTTCAGTACAACTTCTACTGCTATTAAATTCGTTCAAAAACTTACTCAATATAGAGTTCATCATGAAACTTACGTTATTTTTTTTTGTCAGGAAGAGAAAAAATACAAAAACACTAGGCAGAATAAATGTAATCACTATGAATATCAGAAAAAGGAAAAAGATGAATGACATGTATATTTTTTTATCATTTTATGATTAAATAGTAACAATTATAATCGTCATGGTAAATAACATGTTCATTCAGATTGAAGAAACACCTAATCCAAACACACTGAAATTTCTTCCTGGATTTGCAATTCTAAACGAAGAAGAAACGGCTGATTTTTCAAATGCAGATGAAATAAAAAACTCCAAGTTAGCAGCAAATCTTTTTCAAATAGAACATGTGGTAAGAGTGTTTTTTGGTCATGATTTTATTTCAGTAACAAAATTGGGTGGAATTAATTGGGATACATTAAAAGTAGAAATTTTAACTACAATCATGGATCACTTTACTTCAGGTGGAAAAGCGCTAGATAAAGAAGGAGTGAATGATCCAGATGAAGAATTTTTTGATGAAAGTGATATAGAAATTGTAAATAGAATAAAAGAATTGATGGAAAGTTACATCAAACCTGCAGTTGCTCAAGATGGTGGCGATATCAAATTTCGTGGCTATAAAGATGGAATAGTTTATGTTGAGTTACAAGGAGCTTGCTCTGGATGCCCAAGTGCTGCAATTACCCTCAAGCAAGGAGTGCAGAATATGCTGAGCTACCACATACCAGAGGTTGCAGGTATAGAGACCACACTATGACTAATCAAACGGTTAGAGGAACAAAAGATCTCCTGTTTGATGAATGGTACAAGTTTAAACACATAGAGCAAATAGCAAGCAGAATCTCAAGTCTATATGGCTTTTTGCCTGCTCAAACTCCGATATTTGAATATACGGAAGTTTTCACAAAGACTTTAGGTGATAGCTCAGACATCATCAATAAAGAGATGTACACCTTTAATGATAAAGGAGGAAAGAGCATAACTTTACGTCCTGAGTTCACTGCAGCGATTGTCAGGCTACTCATTGAAAAAAAACTGCAAACACCGATAAAATTATTCTCAACAGGACCTGCATTTCGCTATGAAAGACCTCAAAAGGGAAGACAAAGGCAATTTCATCAGATAAATTTTGAGATTTTTGGCATAGAAGATCCAAAAGCTGATATTGAATTGATATCACTCGCTCAGCACTTACTAACTAAATTTGGCATCAATAAAAATGTAAAGCTGGAAATCAACTCTTTAGGTGATGGTGAAACAATAACTAAATATAGAGAAGCTTTGATCTTATACTTTACAAAGTACCAAAATGATCTATCAGAAGATAGCAAAAATAGGTTGATCAAAAATCCACTCAGAATACTAGATTCTAAGGATGAGAAAGATAGATTAATAATCTCTGGTGCACCTAAAATCAGCAATTATTATACGAAAGAGTCCTCAGATTTCTTTGAACAAATACTAAATGGATTAACAATTCTTGATATACCTTATACCGTAAACAATAAACTAGTTCGAGGTTTGGATTATTATTGCCACACAGTGTTTGAGTTTGTCACAGAAGATTTAGGTGCACAAGGGGCAGTTTTTGCCGGTGGAAGATACGATAATCTAGTATCTTCAGTAGGTGGAAAACACACTCCAGCAATAGGATTTGCAGGAGGTATTGAACGCATAATGGAGTTAATCAATTATTCTCCGAAAGAAGAGCGACCTATTTACCTAATTCCGATCGGCAGAGAGGCTGATGAACATGCTCTAACACTTGCAAATGAATTGCGCAGAAATGGTTTATATGTAATCTATGAATATAGCGGAGCGCTTAAAACCCGAATGAAAAAAGCAAATCAAGCAAATGCTAAAGCTGCCTTAATTTTTGGTAATGAAGAATTGAGTAGTAAAACTTTAAAGATTAAAAACATGGATACAGGTGAAGAAAAAATAATTGCTCGCGATAACACAATAGAAAACATCTAATTAGGAGCAATGCAAATGTTTTTCTCAGTCAGCTATAGAAGAAAATTCGTCTGCACAAGAATTTTTCATAGCATTCAATGTATCATAATCTGTAAAATCTAATTTTACTGGTGTGATAGTAATAAATCCTTCTTTTATTTTATTTACACTACCACTGCCTGAGTGCTCTCGAGACCAATTTAAGCTAAAAGAGCCATTCGAATTTTCAGTAAAAGTTAAATCCCCATCAATGTTATATTCACCTTGTTCAGCAAATTCTACTCCTTTTACTTTTTCCGTAGCAGGAAAATTTACACTCATCACTATGTTTTTAGGCCAACCAACCTTAACTAGCTTGGCAATAACCTTTGGTGCAAAAACCTTTGTATTGTGCCAGTCTATTTTATCATGATAAACTTGGCTCAGCGCAATAGAAGGTATAGACCTTGCAGCACCTTCCATTACAGCACCAATTGTTCCTGAATAACAAATATCGTCCCCGACATTTGATCCAATATTTACTCCGGACAATATTAAGTCTGGTTTTTTATTCATAACTTTATTTAGCGCAATAATGACACAATCTGCAGGAGTACCAGACACACTAAATTCCCTTTCACTATGTTGTTTTATTCCAATAGATTGTTTCACTGGATAATCAAGAGATCTTGCAGCCCCGCTTCTATCAGTATCTGGTGCCACTATCCATATTTCTGATGCAAAATTCCGTGCAATCTCTTTGAGTAATTTTATTCCTTCACTTCCAAAGCCATCATCGTTTGTTATCAATATTATCATGTACAATACTCAGCTATACAGTTCCAAATTATGTAAATCACTGGCTGTAAATAAACTCATAAGGCTTTAGGTTTCTTTGCATAACTACGAACTGTAACAAAGAACCTGCTGTAAATCAATAAGAAAAGATTAGGAGTGCAAACAGGTTGGAAAGTATAGTATTTCCTAAAATTAATAATAAATTTCTTGGCTAGCAAGAAGCTGTAAATTTTTTTGCGAGACCTAAGCCGCTTTTGATATAGCTAAAGGTTTACTGACAATCGTCTCATTCCACTACCTGCTGACTTACTTTCTGCTTAGCATATCCATCAAATCAGATTCTTTGAGTTTACTATGGTCAACTTTACTGAACTTATTCACTATAGAGCTCATTTGATTATACTGCTTAATTAGAAGATTAACGTCAGTTACACTTGTTCCGGACCCCTTAGAAATTCTAAGTCTTCTTTTGCCATTTAAAATATCTGGATTTTGCCTTTCCTTTTCAGTCATTGAGTTTATGATGGCTATATATTTTTTCACTTTATTGTCATCTGGCACACCGCTGCTTAGCTTTTTTGTGAATGAACTAGGAATGAATTTCATTATGTTGCTAATACCATCCATTTTATTGAGAGTTTTTAACATTCCCACTAGGTCATTTAGGTCGAATTTACCCTTTTTTACTTTCTTTTGTAACTTATCAATTTCTTCCTGACCAACAATCTCAGCAGCTTTTTCAACCAATGATACAACATCACCCATGCTAAGTATCCTTTTTGCAATTCTATCGGGATAAAAATCATCGAGGTCACTTAATTTTTCACCACAAGCAATAAATTTAATTGGACAATCGGTGATCATTTTCATAGAAAGAGCAGCACCACCACGTGCATCACCATCAACGCGGGTGAGAATAATACCGGTTACACCTATTACCTCATTGAATGATTTGGCAATGTTGACCGCATCCTGGCCTATCATTGCGTCGGCTACTAAAATAACTTCTGCAGGTGAAGCTATTTCCTTTACGGCTTTCAACTCATTCATCATATTATTGTCAATATGAAGCCTGCCTGCGGTGTCTAGTATTAATACATCATAATTATCGTTCTTTGCTGCTGCCAGTGCCCTTTTTGTAATTGCAATAGGCCCCTCATTTATTACTGTAGGTAAAGTTTGTACGTCTATCTGTTTACCCAGCACCTCAAGTTGTTTTTGGGCAGCCGGCCTATAAATGTCTAAAGAGGCAAGCATCACTTTTTTCTTTTGCTTTTTTAGCTTGAAAGCAAGCTTTCCTGAGGTAGTTGTTTTACCTGCACCTTGTAAGCCCACCATCATAATCACAGCAGGGGGTTTAACTGCTAGATTTAAGTCACTTTTCTCTGATCCGAGAACTGCAACTAAATTATCCTGCACAATTTTAATTATCATTTGTGCTGGAGAAACACTTTTTATGACTTTTTCCCCAATCACTTTATCTTTAATGTCGTTGATGAATTTTTTTGCAACTTCAAGTGAAACGTCAGCTTCAATTAAGGCTATGCGTATTTCACGCATGGCAAGATTAAAATCATCTTCAGAAATGATCGACTTTCCTCTTAGTTTACTAAATACAGAATTTAAACTTTCAGTTAACGATTTAAACATAATAGCGTTAGTAGAATACTCATTAAAAAGAGAGAAGAAGCTGAAACAAAACTCACTGAGTTATAACCCAGCACTTCTTTAAGTTTAGTAATATTATTAAAGTATAAACTAGTAAGTGAATTAGTCAAGTTTTGCACTACGCTGGCAAATATTTCTCTAGTTTTAGAGACTAACTGATTGAACAGCAAGATAATATAGGATATGAAAGCTCTAAAAATCCAATCAACATCCATTTTAAAATTTACTCTCGGGTAAAATAACTTGCGTAAAGGAATAAACAATAAAGTGGTACATAGTAACAAATTAAATTGCGACAAAATATTTTTTGTGTTGTACACAAAATCGAAAATCGAAGGTTTATTGTAAATAGGTAAGTAAGGATTGCCAGCGATTACGCATATAAATGCTAAAATGATCATAGTCATTTTGCCCCCCCTCTCTGCTAACGGTTTTGACTTACTTTTTGCAATAAATAAGTAATAAAGAAACTTTAGCCCCACGCTTAAATGAAGCAGCAAATTTAGAACCTTATATAAATTTTTATACCCTTTTAAGGCAACAGTGTTCATTTCAATTTCAGCTGTGATATATGATTTACTGATAAATCCAGCGGTTCCAGGAAATGCAGCCATTGTAAGTATTGCGATTATAGCACACATGCCTTCCACTGACATCAGTTTACCTACTCCATTAAAACTAATTGTTTTTGTTCGTGAAATAATCGAATTGCTGACCACAAACAATAATGATTGATAAACAAGAGAGAAGATTATATGCAGTATCAAAATTGGTATTGCCTTTTCCGAAGGGCTAAGTAAACCTCCTGCAATAATCAGCAAGCCCATTTGTCCTACAACGTTATAGCATAAAAATCTGCGAATATTTTGCTCAAGAGAAGCAAATATAATGCTGTAAATCGCAGTGATAGAGCCCAATAATGCTAATGTTTCAGCATGATTCTGCCATAAACCATAAGTGTGTAAAAGCATCACTAAAAAAGAGACTTTAGTGGTAAATAAAGAGAGATATGTAGTGCCATGTAGCGATGCAGCAGGATATGCATCAACAACCCAAAACGAAAAAGGAAAACAAGCGCAGTTTATCAATAAACCTAAAATTATCAGGTTAGTGCTTTGAAGTGCCAATCCTGCTATTAATATAACTCCAACGAAAAAGTGTACACAGGCGTACCTTATTGCAGGTCCACTATCTCTACAGCCAGCTGCGATAGTAAAAAATGCACTGACGGTCATTAATTCACAGAATATTATAACCAATATCATATGTTCAGATAAAACTGCATAAAGTGAACTAATAGTGTAAGCAGCAAAAGATAGCATCTCTGAAAAAGTCAAATTTTGTGCTGGTAGAACAGCTAAAAATGCAACTGATAAAAAAGATATTAGTATGATACGAAAAGATAAATCAAAATCTAGAATTGGGAGAGACCAATTTACTGCAATGCTCAAATTTTCAGGTAATTTTAGGACTATAACTATTAATATAGTCAGTAGGAGTAACAGTGACGATTTACAAAGTTGCACAATAATTTAAACCAATATGGTTTATGCTATCTCAATATATGAATAAAATCAATTTGCATATTAACCACTAATTAAACTAATTATCATATAATTATATCAGAGTTTAGAGGGTTATAGAGAAACCGGTCAGATTAGGTTTTTAATCTAATCTGACCGATAGCTTTAATAGTGAGGTAAGCTTTAATGTAGCATTCTTAATTCATAATGCTACACTCGTGCATAATTTATTTTTAATTTGTGCACGAGCGTTAGTAAATTATTTACTTTTTGAAATAAAATTTGGCATCACTTTAATATCCAGACTTAGTAAACCTCAGTAGGGCATCCAGTTGGGCCCATAAGAATTATTTGCTCGCCTTCTCTTAAGTGTCTGCATAAACCAGTGGAACCGCCGATTTCCAGCACAATAGTGGAAATAATTCCTTTTTTTTTGTCTACTTCAGTGCCAGTTACAGCTATACCTTCCATAGCGAGGTTAGTTTTTTTGCTATTGGTTTCAAAATTTTGCAACCTAAAGAATTGTCCAGGTTTAAAATTCTTTGCCGCAAGTGGTGCTTTGATCACTATTTCCACAACTTTGTCTGTTAAATATTGAACTTTTATAACCTTTGCAGTGAATTGCTCTTTGATTTTATTGAAAAATTCTTTGTTAGCCAGATCTTCAACGCTTGACCACGCATTTTTTTTCTGGATCTCAGTGTCAGCTACTTGGATGACATCTTTTTTGGTAAAAGTTACTCTTACATTACAACATTCATACAATTGTGCATATGACTCCGAGATTCTAGCTGGAGTGACAGAAACGAAGCTATTAACTCTATTCAAAAGCTGGGAAATAATAGGGTAGCCGTTCTTAGCACTTGCCATAGCTTTCACGACGCTGCCGCTATACGAAGGATGAAGATCACCAAAAAAGCTAATTGTTTTATTGCCTTGCTTATACACTAATATTCTATCTTTATTTTGCATTTTAGGAGAAAATATTGGATCTATTTCTTTTCCTGATGAATTCAAATGAGTAAAATACCCATTACTTAATTTAAAATGCTTTTTATCTTCTGTTGCAATAACCGTATTTGGCTCAGTACCTGCTGCTATAAAGATAGAACGTGCTTTCATGCATTTGATTTCGCCGGATTTTGTGTCTATCAGTTTTATTGATTCAGCATGGTTATATTTATCCGTCACAACTTCAACTGGCTCTAAGTTTTCAATAAAGTAAATCCCTTCTGATAATGCGTTTTGCACCTCTTCGCTATTTAATCGATAACTTGGCGAGTCTTTCAGCTCTTTTCTATATACAACTTTCACTCCCCCAAGACTCTGCATTAACTCTAATATTTTTATTTCTCTACTCTCCTTTTTTGCTAACTCTTGCTCTGCTTGGATCAACTTTGCGTGCGATATAAATTCATTCGCAATTTCATGTTCTTCTTCTGTCCAATCTTTTTCAACATAGTCTTTTCCATATTTACCAACCAATACCTCGTAACGAAGAAGAAATTTTTCTACTTGAATTGGATAATACGCTAAAGCTTCAGTGGCAGTGTCAATCGCAGTAAGCCCCGCACCTATGACAACTATCGGCATACGAACTTGCAGATTTGCTATAGAATCAAATTTAAGAGCGCCAGTCAGTTGTAACAACATAAGAAAGTCAGATGCCATGCGCACCCCACGAGCTAGCATATTCTTTATTTTTATCATTCGAGGCTTACCTGAGCCAAGCGCCAAGGCGATGTGATCAAAACCTAGATTGAAGCTATCTTTCACGGTAATTGTGCCACCAAAACGAATGCCGCCATAAATTGCAAAATTTTCACGTCTTTCTAGTAATAACCTGATAATTTTTAAGTAATTTTTATCCCACCGAGAAGTAATGCCATATTCTGCCACCCCACCAAACCCACCTGCCGTGCGTTCACTCAATTTTTCGTGTTTGAAATCTTTAATTAGCTGGAAATTATCGATCAAAGGTTCAATCTTTAGTCCATCAATGGCGATAACGTTATGCCCATCATTCAACAAATGATGAGCTAAATTAAAACCAGCAGGACCAAGGCCTACAACTAGAACGTTTTTTCCGGTGTTTTCTCTTGGCAATGAACGCTGAAAATTTAAAGGATTCCAACGGCTGAGCAGAGAATATATTTCAAATCCGTACGGTAAACTAAGCACATCATCCAAAATCCTTGTTTCAATCATTGGCACATTCACGGGTTCTTGTTTCTGATATATGCACGAGTTCATGCAGTCATTGCATATTCTGTGCCCAGTAGCCGCACATAATGGGTTATCTATCATCACAATTGCAAGGCTTGCTATGCTGTAGCCTTCGCTTTTCACCAGATTCATTTCTGATATTTTCTGTTCTAGTGGGCAGCCATGCAGCTCAACTTTTAGTGGGGATTGTTTAAAAGTATTGTCGTTATTAATTAGCCCCTTTGAGCAGCTGTCCTTATTTTGCTTATGACAGAATATGCAGTAGTGAGCGTTATCTAATGCTTTATTTAAACTCACCTTTTTGCTTGTTAGATCAAAACCATATCGTCTTTTTACTTCATTTGAATACAGCACTTCAACTTTGTCTACTTCTTTTTTAGAAAATGGTATGAGATTTTCATGGTCAATTTTCCTATGGATACTAAAGAGTATACTCCGTTTATTTTTTACTCTCCACACTGCATATTGTGCCGCAAGTTCTATTTCTTCTTTGTGATTTTCTTTATCTTGAAACCAATGCATCACCTGCTCAGCAAAATTTTTTTCTGTTGTTGGCAAAGTGAGAAAATGACTTAGTCTGTTAGTAATATCTATATTCGCCACATTAGTGTATTTCTTCAATGCGTAGCGTTGGACAAATAACCTTTTACATTTATATATTACAGCAAAGTCATTGTGTTTTTTCTTTAGCTCTTCTATTTCTTTTTCAATGTTGAAAAGTTTTGCAATAAACTCGTCAAATAAATATGAGAGGTCTATTATTAACTGGCTATCACCAATCTGATTTTTCCTTGCTTCAATTAATGAACAAAACAAGCTTTCATCACATGATTTAATATAATTCAAAAATGTCTCATCCAATTTTATTAATCCACTGCGAGTATATAGACTAGAAAATGAGATATTAAGCTGCATTATACAGTATGCACACTGTCTTTTGTATATTACGTATTTTGTAGCATAGCTAAAATCGTTGCCTCTGCAACCTTTTCTTCACCAACATACGCAATACACTCAAATTTACATGCACTTAAACGTGCGTTTTTAACATTAGCTTGAAGAATCAGTGTGTCCCCTGGAGTGACTGGCTTTCTGAATTTTGCATTTTCAATAGACATAAAGTAAATAGCTTTGTTTTCTATTGTACCTTGACTTTCTTTACCAAGAACACATATAGCAGATGCTTGAGCTAGAGATTCAATTATCAAGACTCCGGGCATTATTGGATGACCAGGGAAATGGCCAATAAAAAATGGCTCATTGAAAGTCACATTTTTGATTGCTTTTATACTTTTACCAGGATCACACTCTATAACCCTATCTACTAAGAGAAACGGATAAGAATGTGGTAGTATTTTTATAATATCACTGATATTAAATTGCATAAGCCTACTCAATGCCTTTTAAAGCAAATTCAGGTATTTCCTTGTTTATATTGTTTAATACCATATCCGATAAATCAACTTCATCCATAGAGTATAAAACTTGGTTCTTTTTTGAAATAAATAGTACCAAATCTATGTTGTTTTTTTCTGCCGTTTTTTTAGCAACTTCTTTTATCTTGTTAAAAACACTCTCTACTGCATCTCTATAACTTTCTTCTAAATACAACATTTTTTCAGCGTAAGCATCTCTAGCATTTACAGTATGCTTATTAAACTGTTCTGTCTTTTCCTTTTTTGCTTCTTCTGACAAAAGTTCAAATTCTTCTTTTGATGGCTTAAGTTTTTCTAACTCACTTTCAAATTCTTGTTGTAATCTAGAATTCTGCTCCTTTATTTGTTGTTGTATGTTTTGCAGAGCAAGAGATTCATTGATGACTTTGTCACTATCAATAATTGCAGCTTTTGTGTTCTGAGGCCGATATTCTATAAACTTATACCCCACAAATAAGGAAATAATTAAGGCAATAACTGATATAAATAACTGTATATATTTCATTCAAATCCCCGCTTCAATAGAAAATTTAACATTTGGTGATGGTATTATATCATAAGATTCCTTTACTAAAGGAAACCCAAAATCTAATCTAAGTCTACCAAAAGGAGAAGGCATTGAAAAGCCAAAACCTGGTGACACTCTTATAAGCTTACTATCATTATATGGATCTTTATATTTCCCATTTTTATCATCTAAGCCGAAAAGTGCTGCATAGTCAACAAATAATGAGCCTTTGATACCAGCATAGTCATATAGTTTTGGTAGTGGAAAATCTACTTGCTGTGTTAAATTAAAATAAGTTTTGCCTCCTAGTGAGCTTTTATTTTTGTTTTCTGTTCTTGGTCCAATACCGGAAAGGTCAAATCCTCTAATTTCATTACCACCTTTAAAAAAGTGCTGGCCAATGTTTAGATCTTCATCGGTATAAGAAAAAATATGACCTGCTGCCATCTTAAAGCGTAGTATTATGCTATCGTCAATTTTACTTAATATAGGATGCGTGTAAAAAGACAAGAACTCAGATTTTAGGAAGTTTACATTCCCTCCCAATCCTGAAATATCCTGACTTAAGCGCAGTAAATACCCTTCTTTTGGAGTATAGAGGTTATCCAGTTTATTATACGCTAATGTGTATCCTACTGATGAAATCTGATGTTCACCTTCTTGCCCCTTTATTATATCAGAGATGTCATTGTCTTTTCCATCCTTATTATCCATATGTATACGGTTATACTTGTAAGAGTAGCGAATGGAATTAGTTAAGTTTTCTATAACTTTGTATGATAATTTTGTTGAAAATCCCATGTCACAACTGTCGAAGCTAGTGTGTGGTTTATCTTGTTTTTCATAAAATACGCCCACACCTAGTGATGTATCAGAATCGTTAAAATTATTTTCAACAACCTCTACATTAGTAGAAAGTGAATATTGATTTTTCTCAAGAGCAAAAGAGAGCTCTTTACCACTACCAAATAAATTACGATCTGTGAAATCAGTTTTTACAAATGCTCCACCAGGAAAGGACATACCTCCTGCTAAAGATAATGAAGCAGTTCTTTTTTCTTTAACATTTAAGTCAAGATTTACTGCATTGTCATTAACTGCGTAACTATTTACTTTTACTGTTTCAAAAAAATCACTACTCATTAGTTTTTTACGTGATTTTTGAATCTCAGATATATTGTACGCATCACCTTCTGCTATACTTAGCTTACTTCTGATCACCTTATCTAAAGTGCGATCGTTACCATCAATTGTAATTTGATTTATATAAATCTTTTTACCCGGCAGCACTCTGTAGGTCACATCTACAACATTGTCACGTTGTACATACTCTGGATTAACTTTTGCAAATATATATCCTTTCTCATTTAAATACTTGTTTATTTTTTCTACTGTATTATTAATTTTAACTCTATTAAATATCTTATCGTTTTCCTCTGTTATAAAGTCCAATATTTCTTCTTTTAGGCTTAAATCCTGAATTTCAGTTTCAATATTAACCTCATTATTTCCAAACAAATATTGCTGTCCTTCGTCAATCAAAAAAGTCAACTCTATCTGATTGTTATTATCAACCTCAACAATCGGTTGAATATTATTTTGAATATATCCTTTAGATGAATAAAAACGATCGAGCAATTCTGTGTTAATCAATAAATATTGTGGTGAATAACGAGTTCCGCCCTTAAAAATGGCTCTAAATAACTTACTAAATATGTCATTACTATGCACTTTAATAGCTTGCTCTAGCTCGGTTTCAGAAAAGTTTTTGTTACCTATAAATCTTATATCCTTAATTTTAGAGGTTTTACCTTCTTTTATTTTGAAAATTAGATTGACCCTATTACCATCGAGCTTCTCCAACTCATATTCAATTTTAACGCCGACTTTGCCATTATTTCTATAAGTAGTAACTAAATTCATTAAATCGCTTTGCAATTTTGTTTCAGTGAAAATAGTTAGCGATTTTGACTGAATCACATTATTTAGTAACTCTTTGCTATTAAATAACTTATTACCCTTTAATATTATCTTGTTAATTAGTGGATTCTCTTGAATTTTTACTACTAAATTTTTTTCATCATCAACATAAGCGTTAACGCTAGCAAACAACTTTGTTTTATATAGATCTTTTATAATTGAGTCTATATCATCGTCGTTTACATAATCGCCAGGTTTTAGTTTTATATAAAAACCTATTGTCTGGTTGCTTACCCTCTCATTACCAATACATTTGACATCTTTCACCTGCACTTTTTCCTTATTTTCTAAAGCAACAAGTAGAGCGGGAAAAATTACTATTAATAATATGTAAAGTAGCTTTTTCATGTTTATTTTAAAAAAGACTCCTAATATCATTCGAAATTGCAATTGCCATAAGCAAAAACAATACGGAAGCACCAAAAGTAGCTGCATATTTTTGATATTTCAAACTTAAATCCCTGCGTATAACTGCTTCTATAATATAGTGAAATAAATGCCCACCATCCAATAGTGGAATTGGCAGCAAGTTAATTGCAGCTAAATTAGCTGAAATAATTGCCATGAAATACACAACCATAATGACCCCCTTTTTAGCTGATTGCCCTGAATACTTTGCGATTTTTATTGGCCCACCTATTTCATTGATACTCCTTTTACCAACAATAATTTGAAAGAGAGCTTTGATCGTTAAGCACATAGTGTGGTAAGTTTCACTTACTGATAAGCTCACAGCCCCAAGAAAAGACGACTGCTTTAATGTATTGACTGAAGTAATCCCTATCATTTCTCTTTCTACTTTGTTACCAAAATCGTCCTTACCCTCTATTATTAACGGAGTGAGGCTAGTTCTGTGCTCTGCATTATTTCTAGTATACTCAATTTCCATTTTTGTCTTAGGGTTTGACATTATCACACGTGAAATATCTTCAAAGTATTTTATTTTATGCTCATTGATTTGTGTAATAGTGTCACCTGGCAACAAACCAGCTTGCTTGGCTGCACTGCCTTCGACTACATTTCCGATAATCGGTGGAGTGTGATAATAGCCTTTAATGCTGAAAAACATTGTAAAAGCGATAACAGCGAGTACCATATTTGCAAATGGTCCTGCAAAAACCACTGCTGCCTTTTGATGACGCGGCTTTGTATGGAATGAATATAATCTTTCTTCGTTAGTCAATTTTTGCTGATCAGCTGGAACGCTTGCTGCATTAGTATCCCCTAGCATTTTAACGTAGCCACCCAGTGGAACAGCACTTAATCTCCATCTAGTTCCAGATTTATCGTTAAAACCAAAAATTTCAGGACCAAAGCCTATAGAAAAAGATTCAACTTTAACTTTGCATGCTTTAGCAACAATATAATGCCCATATTCATGCACAAACACTATAACAGAAATGATTAAGGCAAATGACAAAAAACAATATATTCCATTGCCAAACTGATGAATGAAATTTGAAATTAACTCCACCTGTGTATTTAGATCTTATACAAATGTTAAGTATATTAAAACGCGCCTCGCTTGACAAGTATTTAGTTTAACTTTTAAATTAAAAAAAGTTTAATTGTAATGACAGATACCTCACTACTCAGAAGAAAATTAATGTATAGAAGCTGGCATAGGGGTTGCAAAGAAACCGATATACTTTTAGGGCATTTCGCATTGAAATATCTTGATAAATTTTCCTTAAGCGAACTAATCGAATACGAAAAAATAGTTGATCTTGATGATTACGAATTATATTGTTACATAACTCGTAAGACAAACCTCCCTCCTGGCTTAAATAGTCAGATAGTCAATTTAATTGCTTGCTTTATTGAAGCTAATCCTTTATGCACTCAAGATTAGTGATAATCTTATTTACCTTATCTAGTACCTCAGTATATTCTATTCTTTTCTCGTTTCTATACTTTTCGCGCTCTTGATTTGCTTCATCCAACCGCTTTGTTAATTCTAAAATTTTATCCTCAAGAATTAGTGCTGCAAGTAAGAAATTTAATGCATCCGAACCCTTACCTCCAGTTTTTTGAGATACAGAACCAACTAGCTTGTCAAAACTATTAGCAAGGCGTAATAAATGGCTCTTCTTCCCACTTTCGCAAGATATTTTGTATGTGTTATTACGTATAACTATTTCTACTACTTGCATATGGTGCTAAAAATTTCTATCGTACAGTATAAACTCAAACCCCTACTTTCATCTTATTTATGGTATAAATTTTTATTCATTTATCAAATCAGATAATTTTTTACTGCTACGAAAATATGTTTTAAAGTATTGATTCTTTGTAAACTTCTGTAACATTAAATGGCTTGTTTCTTTCAAGTTATAACTTCTAACTGAAAAAGAACCAAATCCCCTAATTTCAACTCTATTATGATGTTTCAATGTGTTTGAAAGTATCCCAAAAAATCTATCAACTATAGCTGCTATAACAATCTTATCTAAAAAAGGATGTCTTTTTGCTACCCTCGCTATTATATCAGACTTTGTTGCCATTTATATGAAGCCAAAATAAGTAAACCTTATCACTTAGCAGATAATACTATGTTATATTCTTCAACACCCAATACTTCAACTTCTATTTTTTCTGATATAGAGAACTTTTTATTTTCCGGTAAATGTTCTTGATCTATTAGAAGGGTTACATCGTTCTCAACTTCAACGACTAGTCCATTATCTTCTCTCTTACCTACAATAACCTGTATTTTATCGCCTACCTTAACTTTCTTTATCAGTTCTTCAAGAGGATCATACTCTATTTGTTTTATTCCAAGATAAATTCTCGCCCGATTCACGTTAGCCCTTATCACTTTTGCTTCTATTTTATCACCTACATTATACTTCTTTATCTCATCTGAGCTATTTTTAGACCAACTTAAATCTTTCACATATATTGTCCCTTCTACGTTCTCATCTATTTCAGAACCATTGAAAGCAACAGATATATATGAGCCGGTATTATTCTTAACCTCACCAGAAACAATAGAACCAGGAGGATACTTATTGACAAATACTTGCCAAGGATTATCTATACACCTTTTCATGCTTAAACTCATCCTATTCTTAGCAATGTCAATACTGAGAATTTTTACATATACTTCTTGTCCCCTTGTTATGAGACTACTAACTGGTAAATTGCTCTTAACCCAAGTTATTTCCGATGAGTGCACTAAACCTTCAATCCCAGGTCTAAGCTCAACAAACAATCCATAATCTTCTATACTTGTTACATGACCCTTATGCACACTATCAACCGGATATTTTGACTCTGCATCTTGCCAAGGGCTATCTTCTAGCTGCTTTACACCTAAGGAAACTTTCGCATTTTCCTTATCTATTTTTATAATTTTAACTTTTATAGCCTGGCCATAAGCAAAAACTGCAGATGGATGACTTACTCTACTCCAAGAGATATCTGTAATATGTAGCAACCCATCTATAACTCCCACTGCATCTGATTCATGAATACCGACAAATACACCGTAATGAGTGATGCTTTTTATTTTTCCTTCTATTATATCGCCTTCATTTAAAGATTCTAAAAATTTAATTTTTTCACCAGCGTGCAATTTTTCTAACACCAGCTTTCTTGATACTACAATATTACCTTGCTTCTTATCCATTTTAAGTACGATGAACTTTTGTTCAGTTTCAATAAGGTGCTTCGCATCTTTTACTTGCTTCAAATCCACATGACTCAGCGGTAAAAAAGCGCTTATTCCGTCACCAAGATCAACAATAAAACCACATTTAATTGAGCGTTTAATAACTCCGTTTACTTCAGCTCTTGTAACTGTATCTTCTTCCAACTTATTCCATTTTTCGTCCCTAATTGCTTTTTCACGGCTAAGAACAACATTACCATGATAATCTTCAATTCTTTCCACATAAACTCTAATTTTCGAGCCAATAATGACCTCATCATTACAACCGAGTTCCTTGATCAGAATTCTCCCGTCAGACTTTAAACCAATATCAACCACAACGTCGTTAGGGTTTATTCTTGTAATTACACCTTCTACCACATCTCCTTCTTTAATTTTGTTAACAAAAGAATCTTCAAACAAGGCATTATCTTGATCCTCAAATTGGCCTTGACATATCTCTTCTATAAACTTGTTTGATGATAGCTTTCTGATAGTAACCGGTAGATTTACAACTGGATTATTATTATTCATACCTTTAATTTAAACTTTATTAGAACTCATATATTATATAATATTAATAATTATTGACAAGTAATTTTTCATTAATTCATTTCGAGAATTGTTTAAGCTATGTAAAATATAGTGAGAAAATTATATATGTATCAAGAATATGCTATTTAAGAATAGCAAGTGGATTAGATCGTTCTCCAGAAGGTCCAGGCTAAAACCGGATGTTGATGAAATATTGGAAAGATATTCTATTCAAAACAGCAAGGAATCTATAGAGAAGATTGTAAATTCACAAAAAAGAATATGGGTAGAAATAGGCTTTGGCAACGGTGAAAATATGCTTCACCAGATGCTCAATGAACCTGATCTATTGTTTATAGGATGTGAGCCCTACTTAAAGGGGGTTTCTCGCTTGCTAACAAACATAGAAATACAAAACATAAAAAACATTTTAATATGGACAGAAGATGCAAGAGAATTGATTGCAAATTTTCCGGACAACAGTGTTGAAAGACTCTTTATTCTCTTTCCAGATCCATGGCCAAAAAGAAGTCACAATAAAAGACGATTAATTAATACGGAATTTTTAAATTTATTAGCAAAAAAAATACTTATAACAGGGGAAATATTCATTGCAACCGATCATCAGGACTATGCAGAGTGGATAGCATCACATATAAAGCAGTGTAACTCTTTAATCTATAGGGAAGACGATTTCACAAGTTATACTCTTACAAAATACCACAGAAGAGCGCTCAAAGATCAGCGTAAAGTGAGGTTCTTTAAAGTAAGTGTTATTAATAATTTGCAGACTATGGATCAATAGAGTTTTTGCATATCTCTTTTACGTTAACTATAGATTAAAAATAATAAAAAAAGAGGGAGAAATAGAGTAAATTCCTTTAACTACTTCTCCTTATGAAGGAATAGACTTCTTGCATAACCCAAACTAAGTAGAAAAAAGGTACAAGGATGATGTCATTCCAGTGCTTGACACTGGAATGGCTTTGTTGCATCGCTACTTATGAAAGGCTAACTATAGCTAGGATTATAAGCAACCTATTGAAAATCTTGTTTTTTTGCAATCAATCTGATCAAATTTAAGAATAGTAATTTATTATTTATATTAATAAACTTAATTCTATTGAAAATAGCTAAAGCATTGAAATTCTTGAATTTTAGCCGGATTAGTGAGTGGTAGTGAAATTTCTTTTACTCAAATTTAGGTATTCACTGACCGTTCTTGTTATAAATACCAGAATAATAAGCTACTGATATTCTCCATCTTTTTTATCTTTAATCCATCATAGCTAGCGATGCAACAAAGCCCACTGGAATCCAGGAAAGTTTGCTTATGAGCAAGCAAACTGATTTGGTGAGTATAAAAGTATAGCTTCTACGTCATGCCGCCACGGTATCTCAGCCGCTAACAAGCAGCGGGATGACAGCAGTCCTACGTCATACCGCCGCGGCGCTAACACGTAGCGGGATGACGGTTGTCAGGGTGTCATCCCAGTGCCTTGACACATAGCTGTACAAACGTTTTCGGCTTGACTCACCAGTGGGTGTCATTCCAGTGCTTGACACTGGAATCCAGGAAAGTTTGCTTGCTCACAAGCAAACTAGCATAGAAAGTGGTTACAACGTTTTCGATGAGATTATATGGAAAACTGGATCCCAGTGGGCTTTGTTGTATCGCTAGCTATGATGGATTAAAGATAAAAAAGATAGAGAATATCAGTAGCTTATTATTCTGGTATTTATAACAAGAACGGTCAGTGAATACCTAAATTTGAGTAAAAGAAATTTCACTACCACTCACTAATCCGGCTAAAATTCAAGAATTTCAATGCTTTAGCTATTTTCAATAGAATTAAATTTATTAATATAAATAATAAATTACTATTCTTAAATTTGATCAGATTGATTGCAAAAAAACAAGATTTTCAATAGGTTGCTTATAATCCTAACTATAGTTAGCCTTTCATAAGTAGCGATGCAACAAAGCCATCCCAGTGTCAAGCACTGGGATGACACCCTTCACTACCCTTCACGGGCTCTTTTAGCTACAAGTATTAAGAAATTTACCAAATGAAAAAAAAGGCAAAAGAAGCCCCGATTAATATCTATTTTAGAACATTGGCGTTTTTTAAGTCTTAAACACTGCAATTTAGCTGCTTTTAAATGCAACTCACCTTAGTTTGAATGTTTAAGAAATTTACTAAGCAGAAAAAAAGGCAAAAGATATCCCGTATTAGCTAGTTGTCACTCTCTAATCCTGCAAATTGGCGTGCTATACTGTCTTAAACGCTTTATAAGCGCGTTTCAGCTTATATAGGTAAAAACCCAGAAATGTTGTGAAGACGTAGGGTGCGCATAGTGCAAAAAATTAAAAATAAGACGCCAATTACGTAATACTGTTGTCGTTTAATCTGCACAGATTGAAGATAAATGAATACCTTCAGTATCATGATAAGGGGGCTGGCGAAGGGTGTCAAGTAAGTTTTTCGTTTCTATTCCCAATGTTATATGGTTATGCAAGAAGTCTAATAGCAAATTTTAAGTTTCTCTTTAACTCTTTAACCAATAGGCTTCCATGAGGAGAGGAGAGTAAAGATCTTCTTCCATAGATATCTTAACACTTTTTTCTTTTTCTGTAGTTGGCGGACGAGTAAGAAAGTGAACCTTTGGTGCACCACTAATTATTGCCATTGGTGTTTGCTCTGCCCCTTCTCCCATAACTAAAACAGCAGATGTTGCCAGTGCATCAAGAAGATTGACTTGTGTTACTTGCAGTGGTTGATTATAAAGATCTGGCTTGCCTATATAGGAATAAAGTGGTTCAAATCCACACCAACCAAGAGCAACGCCCGTAACTCCACGACGCATAGGTGTTACATTACTATCTGTAATCAAAATACCAAGATGTTTTATGCAGTGTTTTGTCTTGAGATAGTTCCATATCGACAGAGCTGTTTTCTGAACATCTTTTGGATATAGAATATACACCTCATTACCATTTGATTCATCAATACCAGCAGATGGAATTAAGATATTATCTTTAATCGTTAAACAGATACTATGAGGATTGTGGTCCACATCAACAATTGCATCAGCTTCTCTTTTGATTAGCTCTTCTTTAGAACAAGCAGTTTTGCAAACCACCTGTTTTTGACAAACAGAAATGATTTTTGATGTGATAGCAAGAACAACTTCCTCTCTTAGCAGCTCTGAAACATAGCGATCAAGAACCTGCTCTAATACTTCTCCACATTCAATGCGGTGGGTATAAATTGCTTTAACATACATACTATTACATCAAAAAGTTTCTCATAAAAGCCCTCTTACCTGTTGTTTTAGTTGGCATAATTTATAGTTAAGAGACTTAATGAGCTTCACAATTTTTTCTTCCATCTTTATCACGTGTTAATCTACATATAGTATAATCTTTTGTTTTGGTGAGAATAGTTTTATTCCATCCACTAAGAAGTGTTAAGTTGAAATATGTATCACCCTTATAAGTTTTGTAAATTTCAGTCATAATAAACTCTGAGATTAGATTATATTCTAAAAAAAGGTGCGCTATTTGTGCTCCACCAATCATGAAGACTTTAGAACTACTTTGGATTGACAAAAACTCTTGCATAGAAGAAACAATAGTGCATTTTATGCCTTTATTAAAACAAGGACTTAATTTGTTACGAGAAAAAACAATAGGCTTTAATATGTTTTGGGGTATTATCTCAAACGTTTTTCTTCCCATAACAATAACTTGTTTGTCAGTTACCTGACGAAAATGATCTAACTCACTTGGATAATGCCAGGGCAATCCATTATTTATTCCAATTACCCCCTTGGGATCAACAGCCATAATTCCGATAACTATCATCCCTGTAAAGCAGCTTGAGCTACAAAAAATCGCATGTGATCACGCACATTATGCACTCGAAGGAAATCAACCTTGTTGTGCAATGCAGATGATAAAGCAATTGTTTCTAAATCTCGGTTAAAGACAGGTTCTGTAGAAAAAGAAGAAATAAATGACTTTCTAGAATGACCAACCAGAACTTTGCAGCCAAAACTTTGCAATGCTTCTATATTGCGTAAAATCTGGATATTCTGGTACATAGATTTTCCAAAACCAATACCAGGGTCAATAATTATTGAATTTTTATCAAAACTTAGGGCAAATAACCTGCTAATGCTCTTCTCTGCCCAATTATTTATGGTATCAATTGGATCAGTGTCACTTGGGATAATGTTGTCTCTATGTGGTGGTATGGAGAGTGAGTGCATAATAACGATGCCACATCCACTGCTAGCGATTGCTTTTAAGGTATTATCATCTAGATCTCCCTTCTGATCGTTTACCCAGGCAATGTTGTAGTGCTCCAAAACGTTCAAAATAACATCTGGCCAGAAACTATCGATGCTGACTTTAATATCACCAGCTTCCATATAATGACTAAGATTATCAAGCACTGGTTTTAAGCGTGCATATTCTGCTTTTGGAGTTTGTATTGAGGAGCCAGGTCTTGTTGATTGAGCACCAAGTTCAACTATGCTTGCACCATCTGATAACAGCCGCAGTGACTGTTTGGTTGCTTGATCTGCATCATAATAAAGACCACCATCTGAAAATGAATCAGGAGTAATATTGACAATACCTACAAGCTCTGGTGAAAGCGTAAAACTCCTTAAAAAGCAATCCTTAATGTTAGGGTTAACAGTACCAAACGTTTTGTTAACTACTGCCATGGGGCTCAGCATTGCCATCAAGTGAAGCAAAAATGGTCTGTTTATCAATTCTGAGTGAGGAATCTTAAGGTAGGATGTATCAAGTGTCAGGTCATCCCATAACAAAATATCCAAATCAATAACGCGAGGTGCCCATTTTCCATAGACCTGCAGGCGGCCAATGTCACATTCAATTTGTTTAAGGCCCTTTAACAGCTCTTCAGGAGAAGAAGAACAACTTCCATACACAACCATATTTAGAAATGGCTTGTCCCACCCAGGTGGAGCATCATTTGGTAAAATAGCCTTAGTCTCCAGAACAATTGAAGATTTTAAATTTTTAAAATAGCGCTCCTTCAGTAACTGAGCAGCCTTTTGTAAATGGGAAAAGCGATTTCCCATATTTGAGCCAATAGAAATATAGATCATTAGTTATCTTCCTGTTCTTGCAGTGCATTACAATAGGTAAAAAAGACGCCTCCATGCACATTAGGAACGGGTGGTGCAACTTTGTGAGTAGTCACTCTTATGGAAGAAATAGTATGTTTTTTTTGCACCAAAAGATTATTAATGGCTCTGTATATATCATGGGTTAAGTGCTCGATTAAATTGAATTGCTTGCTCTGAACAAGAGATTGAATATTTTGTACTATCTCTAGATAGCAGACAGTATCTTCAAGTCGGTCAGTCATAAGCCCTAAAGGAGGAGATTTAAAAATAAAATCAACATCAATACTAACTAATTGGGAATGAGACTTCTCTTCTACACTATAGCCTAAATGAACCCAAAGCCGTAAGTCAGATATAAGAAGATTACATGCAGACATTGCATTCCAACACCACTAAGTTTTAATTTTCAAGCTACTTACAACTACTAACACACGCTAGCATTCATCATTCCATCAAGAAAACTCCATAAGAGTTTTGCTCCCTTTTGAGCACCCTGCATAACTTTATCTTGCTCTTTTTCATCTAGATCTTCAATAAGATTTGCACACTCCTCAGAATGCCATTCATCAGCATGCATATGAACCGTAAAAAATTGAAGAGAACGCTCATCACTTATTGAATAGTGTTTTTTTAAACCTTCAATTTTAGACTTAGAAACCTCTGGAGTTTGACGTTCGTAAGCGTACAAGGCTCCAAGACCTGCCGCAAAACCTGATCTTACAATGTCAAAGTAACCGTCAACTAATTCTTGCGTCTCCTTAATCTGTGCATCTTCAAGAAGTTCAGATCGTGCTACTCCTAGTCCTTCAGCAAAACGCTGCCATAACTCTGGATGATTTTCATCACCTTGTTCTTCTTCTATCAAATTACCAAGCAAAACCTGTCGCATTTTTAGATCTGGGCACAAAAAATGTATACCACTGATATAACGAGGAAACGCAGCAACGTGGTGATAATATTCTTTAGCATAGGTTTGTAAAGCTTGCAAGCTTAAGCTTCCTGTATTCCATGATTGGTAGAATGGATGATTTAGTAAGTGCAACTCATCTAACTTATTATTCAAAGATTTAGTAAATTCCATTATTTCCTCTATTATATCAACATATAGTTCATATATTATAGTTTTCTCATTGTTACGATCATGCTAAGATCAATACAACGGTGGGATTGGTAGGACTCGAACCTACGACCAATTCGTTATGAGCGAACTGCTCTAACCGACTGAGCTACAATCCCTTTTATCAATATTTATAATACACACAAAAGCAAATTTGTCTATTAGCTTATTTCACTATCAACCCAACTTAGCAAATCATTTGTTGCACCAATTTTGCGTGCAATTTCCTTACCATCTTGAAATATGATTAAAGTGGGTATAGATTGCACTCCATACTTACTTGGCACTTCAGTTTCTCCATCTATATCGAATTTGCAGATCTTGATCTTGCCTTTTCTATCCTTAGCCAATTGTTCGATACGTGGCATTAGACTTTTGCATGGCCCGCACCATTCTGCCCAAAAATCTACCAGCACGAACCCTTTATAGTCAATGACTTCAGATTTGAAATTTTGATCATTTACCGATGTAATATCATCACTCATAAAATACCTAAATTTTTGTAAAATATAGCGCATCAATTAGCAACTAATCAACTAAATTCTTACCGCAGAGCCTGAAAAATTGCCCTAAAGTGTTTTGCACAAACAAAAAACTTCTCACAAATGATTACATCTGGTGGTTAAAGATATCCACGTTTTCCCACCCCATTAAATCCAACTCAATACGAGTAGGAAGAAATTCAAAACACTTTTGGGCCAATTCTTTTCTATTTTCACGTTCCAGCATTAAGTCTAGCTTTTCCTTTATCTTATGAAGATACAAAACATCAGATGCAGCATAACTTTTTTGTTTGTCTGTCAAATTTTCATTTCCCCAATCAGAAGATTGCTGCTGCTTATTTAGTTTGGTATCAAGCAGCTCTAAGCACAACTCTTTTAAGCTATGATTATCTGTGTAAGTGCGAACCAAACGTGAAGCTATTTTTGTGCAATAGCACGGAAGTGCCCAAGTTTCCAAGTAATGACGTATTATGCTTACATCAAATCGCGCGAAGTGAAATATTTTAGTTATATTTTTATCCTCTAATATTTTTCTCAAATTTGGCGCTGTATAATCGTTCTTGAGTTGAACTAAGTGAGCGTTGCCATCATTAAAAGAGAGCTGCACAAGGCATAATCTATCTCTGCTATGAAGTAGCCCCATTGCCTCGGTATCAACAGCTATAGACCTTACATCATCTGGTATTGAACTAGCTGGCAAGTCGTCTTTATATAAAAATATTCCCATAAAATTAATACATTTTTTGGCACAATTGAAAACCTATGATAATCAAAAATGAGCCTTAAGTATACGAAAAGATCATAGAAGGAACCACACAAATTTATGGGCTCTCACATTTTTCGTGTACACGGGGTTTACAAATCGCTGTATATGCCTATAATTAAGTAAATTTAGGTTAATTTAATTGCGGGAGTAGCTCAGTTGGTAGAGCGCAACCTTGCCAAGGTTGAGGTCGAGGGTTCGAACCCCTTCTCCCGCTCTTTACTTTCAAAATCATTTCGTCAAAGATTCCTTGACAAACTCCGCCAGCCCCCTTATCATGAAACTGAAGGTATTCAGTTATCTTCATCTGTGCAGATTAAACAGCAAAAAAAACAACGTACTTGGCGTCTTATTTTTAATTTTTCGCACTATGTGCACCTTATGTCTTTATAAAACTTTTAGGTTTCTACCTATACAAGCCGAAACGCGCTTATAAAGCGTTTAAGACAGTATAGTACGCCAATTTGAAGGATTAGAGAGTGAACACTAATTACCACGGGATTTCTTTGCCTTTTTTTCTGCTTAGTAAATTTCTTAAACATTTAAGCTAAGGTGAGTTGCATTTAAAAGCAGCTAAATTGCAGTGTTTAAGACTTAAAAAACGCCAATACTGAAAATAGATAGTAATCGGGGCTTCTTTTGCCTTTTTTTTCGTTTGGTAAATTTCTTAATGTTTATAGCTAAACGACAACCGTCATTCCCCTACGTGTTAGCGGCTGAGATACCGCGAATGAATCCACAACTGTACGAACATTGTGATTTGAGAACAATCTCCGCCAGGAAGGGTGTCATCCCAGTGCCCAGACACTGGGATCCAGGAAACTTAATTGCAAGTAATGCATTGGGTTTGGTGAGTATGGGTTTTGCGTTATAGAATGAAGCACTTTTGATGAATTTGTAAAGAAAACTAGATTCCAGTGTCAAGCACTGGAATGACACCGAAGGAGCTACTGGGATGACAGGGGAAGTTGACAATCATCATCCCGCTGCTGTGTTAGCGGGATCTAGAGATACCGTGACGGGATGACGTAGAGCTCGCATTAGCTATACTTTTATGCTCACCAACTTAGCTGGATCCAAGTATTCAAGCTACTTCGATGACAAAAGGTGATACTGGAGTAATAGAAGGTAAGAGAGTGACAGGGAGTAGTGCAAAAAGTTTCGTTATCCCCCTTGAATCGGCTTTAAAATCGATGTTCAAAGTTGAAATTTCCCTAGAAGATGCGGGGAAAATCAGAAAAGGTCAGGAAATTGTATTAAATAACTTGCGTAATTTAAAGAATTATGATACTTGTTATACGATAGTGGGTAGTGTACCTATTGCAATCTGCAGTTTTATTTATGGTTGTGTGAAACCTATTCGTGTTTTTAATATTTAAAATGAGGTTTAGATGTCGATAACATCCGAAAAGAAAAAGAGTTTGATAAATATATATGCAATTAAAGAAGATGATACAGGTTCATCTTTTGTACAATGTGCAATTTTGACCGAGAGGATCAGTAATTTAACTGAGCATTTTAAAGTGCACAAGCATGACCATCACTCTAAGCGTGGTTTACTTATATTGATAGGTAGAAGACGCAAGCACTTAAATTATATAAAGCGTAAATTTGGTAATGAAGCCTATCAGGAATTAATAAAGAAGTTAGGCATTAGAAAATAATCGAGGAATTTAGTATGTTTAAAATTATAAAAAAATCTATAGAGTGGGGTGGTCGTGCCTTATCTTTAGAAACAGGAAAAATAGCACGCCAAGCTCATGGTTCAGTAGTTGTAAATTACGGTGATACTTCTGTTTTAGTAACCGTTGTAAGTAAGAAGAAGGAAGAAAATGTTGATTTCCTACCTTTAAATGTACAGTTTATCGCAAAAAGCTATGCCATGGGTAAGATCCCTGGTGGCTTTTTTAAAAGAGAAGGCAAGCCATCTGATAGAGAAACTTTAATCTCAAGAGTAATAGATAGAAGTATAAGACCACTATTTCCAGAAGGATTTAATGATGAAGTTAGTGTGGTGTGCAATCTATTAACTTATGATACAGTCAATCCTCCTGAAGTGCCAGCATTGATTGGTACTGTTGCAGCTCTTGCAATTTCTGGTGTTCCTTTTTACTTTACTATAGCTGGAGTGATGGTTGGTTGTGATGAAAATAATAACTATATACTCAACCCTTCTGTTCAAGAGATGAAAGCAAGCAGCTTGGATCTATTTTTGTCTGGTGATGAAAATTCAATTTTAATGGTTGAATCAGAAGTGAAAGAGCTCTCTGAAGAAAATGTTTTTAATGCAATAAAATTTGGCCATGAACACCTTAAGCCTGTCATTGAGCTCATAAAAGAGTTTGCTGATACAGTTGGCAATAAACCTGAAAGCTTTGCTCCTGTTGATATATCAGATATAACACAAGAGCTTGAAAAACACGGTAAAGATTTTGAGAAAGCATATTCACAAACAGTAAAACAAGAGCGAGTTCAAGCTCTAGAAGCGATCAGAGATAATATATTGAATGCTCTTAAGGAAGCTGGAAAAGACGAAAAGTTAATTACGTATGCAGTAAAAAACTTTGAAAGATCTTTAGTACGTGAAATAATTAGAAAGAAAGGTGTAAGGATAGACGGTCGTAAGCATGATGAAATACGTCAGATAGAAATTGAAGTTGATGTTCTATCCAAGACTCACGGTTCTGCGTTGTTTACCAGAGGTAACACTCAGGCGCTGGTTGTTACTGCTCTTGGCACTACGCAAGATGAGCAAATCGTGGATGATATTGAAGGGGATAGACGTGAGCACTTTATGTTACATTATAATTTTCCTCCTTTTTCTGTTGGAGAAATTTCTACTGGACGTCCACCTGGAAGAAGAGAAATTGGTCACGGTAAACTTGCTTGGAAAGCAATTCATCCTGTTTTACCCGATAAATCTGAATTTCCTTATACAATAAGAGTAGTGTCCGAAATTTTGGAGTCTGATGGTTCTTCTTCTATGGCAACAGTTTGTGGGACTTCTCTTGCTTTAATGGATACGGGTGTGCCAATAAAGGCCCCTGTTGCTGGAGTTGCTATGGGCCTTATTAAAGATAAAGACGAGTATGTGATACTTTCCGATATATTGGGTGATGAAGATTATCTTGGTGATATGGACTTTAAAGTAGCAGGAACTAGTGAAGGGGTTACGGCACTACAAATGGATATGAAAATTTCTGGTATAAGCTTTGAAATTGTTGAAAAATCTTTAGAACAGGCAAAAGCTGGAAGATTACATATTTTAGAAAAAATGAATGCAGTGATTTCAGAACACAGTGATGATGTCAAAGACCATGCACCAAGAATGTTATCATTTTACATAGATAAAGATAAAATTTCTGCAGCTATTGGTGCTAAAGGAAAAAATATACGCAGTGTGTGTGAAAGAAGTAATGCAAAAATTGAAATAGGAGATGATGGTAAAGTTTCTGTTTTTGCCACGAGTGGCACTGAAGCTGAAATTGCAAAGAGTATGATGATTGATTCAATAACAGAACTAGAACAAGGTTCTATAGTTGATGTCAAGGTTGTAAGAATAGAGAAGTCTATTGTAGAGCTTGAATTTCTTAATGGCAGAAAAGGAAAAATGCACATAAGTGAAGTAGCTAATGAACACATAGATTCTATAGAGAGCATACTTAAACAAGATGATACTTTCAAAGCACTAGTAATTGACTTCGAAAAAGGTGGATGTCCAAAGTTGTCAAGACGTCGGGTTGATCAAGAGACGGGAGAGTTTTTTGAAGGTGAGCTTTACAACGAGGAAAGGAAAGATGGTCCAAATGACAGGGATAATTATTACAATAATTCATTTAATAGAAAACCTGGAGGAAGTCACCATAAGAGGCCTCCTCGTCCTCGTTCTGGTTTCAGCAACAGAAACAGGCCGAAATTTGGTAATAATGATTCATCATCAGGTTTTTATTAAGAGTAAACTTCTTGCGTTACCTCTCGTCATCCAAGTAGCTTGACTACTTGGACCAGAGACTTTTTCAAATTGGTAGATAATAGAAATGGGTATCTGTTCAGGGGAGTGGCTAATGTGCAAATATTGAGTATCTGTTCAGGGAAGTGGCTAATGTGCAAATATTGAAGCAAAAATTCCAGTGCTCCCTTTCTTGTCATCCCAGTGCTTGACACTGGGATGGCTTTGTTGCATAGCACCTTAAGCAGTGATGGTTTACGACAAATTTATGTAATGATTTCAAATTTAGCCATACCAATATCAGTGAATTTGTTGAGCAAATAGCACTTAATTAGTAATTCTTTTTCACGATTTACTTCAGATTTATTCCTAAAGCTAAATCCAAATACTTGCTTCAACCTTGAGAAAAATCCTTCTATGTAAGATCTCTTTCCATAAATTGCTTCCTTTTTCCACTCTTTTACACCATCTTGTCCATATAATTTTATTAACCTAATAGCAGCATTTCTGTCAGACATATAATCTATTTTTGAATGTTCTGCTGCATCCTTTTTTGGTAGAACTTTTGTCTTTATATCGTATTTCTTACACAATTTATAAAGTTTGTGCCTATCGTATGCCCTATCTGCATATAATGCTTTTATTTTGTGCTGAAAATTAACTTCTTCAAGCAAATCGCAAGCTCCATAGTGGTCAGAGTAGACGCCATTACTGTATCTTGCAGCTATAGCTTTTTTACTATTCACACTTAACATAACATGTAACTTTCTTACTTGCTCGTAGCTTCGGTACTTTCTATCTGCACTGTTTTCCTTACTGTGGCCAGGAGTGTTACTGTAAATGCTGATACTTGTGCTATCTATGATAATTTCAATATTTTCCATGTTGCTTTTATCAACCCTGCAATCATTTATCTTAATATTAAGTTTTTTAAACCTTCTTGATGCTTGTGAATAGCTGATAACTGCCAAATTTTTTCCTATTTGTTGCAGATATCCTTTTATAAACCCCACCGTTTGTCTTAAACCAATTCTAAAAAGATTGACAATTATATGCACCAAAATTACGACTTTATCACTGTAAATATTGTTGCCGCCCTGCATTTTTGGACTATTTTCATACCAATTTTCGATAGCTTCATCGATGTAACGAAAAATATTTCCCCTTTTTTCAAGGAATTTGTTATATTCGTTTTGGTTACTGACTTTCATTTTCTGTGGCATATTTTTTCTTCAACAGTTAAATGGTTATTTATAATGAATTTTGTCAGTAGCCACCAGATTTTTTCGGTTGCTATGCAACAAAGCCATCCCAGTGTCTGGGCACTGGGATGACACCATTTATTGTAACTCACATTTACTCTATGATTATCTTTTTAGATCACCTTGTCTACCTATTTTGCCACTCTGCTGAACGGATACAGAAATGGTTTGTGTTAACTAGCTAAAGATCTTAGGTTTGCCAACATTCCGCTACGTGTTAGCGCCGCGGCGCATAAGTGTTAAAAGTGCTATAAGTGGCATTATATAAGGTGGTTAACGGCATAAATTTCAATGGTAATAAAATAAATTAAAAAAGCGCCTTTTTGCCTGTGGTTAGAAGGTTTAAGCGAATTTTCGACGTGGTTTATCTGCTTTCCCAACAACGAAGGTTGATATCAAGAGGAGATTTACATACCATTAATCACCTTGTGTGATTGCACTTTCAACACTTATGCGCCGCGGCGGTATGACGTAGCTAGCTATATAGGGTCACAACGATGGATTTTTAAGATCGTTTACGGCCTTCTTAATATCTTCAGCCTTGAATATCGCCGATCCCGCAACTAAAATATCTGCACCTGCTTTTATTATATCAGCTGCGTTAGAAAAGTTAATTCCACCATCTACTGAAATTTGTGTTTTAAGATTATGCTCCTGTATCATTTTTTTTATAGTAGATATCTTGTTCAACTGTGAATGAATAAATTCCTGCCCTCCAAAGCCAGGGTTGACTGTCATAATCAGTACAATATCTAGCTCATGTATTATGTATTCAAGCACACTTGGGGAAGTTGAAGGAACAATTGAAACTCCAACTTGAATCGGTTTTTTTGCATCGTTTACATTTTTGTATGACTTTATCTTTCTTATCAACCTCTCAAGATGTATCTCTGCTTCTGCATGTACAGTGATAATATCAGCACCAGCATTTATAAAGCTTTCAATGTGGTTACCAGGAGATTTGACCATTAAATGCACATCAAAAGGAAGATTGCTATATTTACGTATTGCAGAGACAACGCTAGGACCAATTGTAATATTTGGAACGAAATTCCCATCCATAACGTCTATGTGTATGTAATCTACACCTAAATCGCTAATTTTTCTTACTTCTTCTCCTAATTTTGCAAAGTCTGCTGAAAGTATAGAAGGTGCAATTTTAATACTCATGAGCTGCCTTTTTTGCTAAAAAATAACTTATTTTTAAAACTCTGTCACCCTAAGCACCATCTGAATAACTAGAGGAACTGGATACCGATATCGGTATGCCTATTTAACTAGATCTTAAATTAGATAAAAAAAGGTAGTCTTGATAAAACTTATTTACAGCAAGTTTTTTTACATTTGGACTTTCTGTTTGTTCTTTTTTGTACCCTAATTTATAGCCTATTGAATCCTTATATGAACTGATCGTTTTGTATGCTTTGTTCATCTCTCTAGGAAAGATGCCATTAGCAATTACGACGCATAACCCCGTAGCTGTTGCAAAAGCTAGAGTGGTAAATGCTAGATTTTGTAAAAAATTCCTTCCACTAACTTTTTTTTCCTGTATATTAGCAGAGTGCGATTTGTTTGACACTTCTTCTAGATATTCATGCCATATGTGATTGCAGTTCGTACATTTTACCTTCCTTCCAGACGCGCCAATTTGCTTAGGAGATACTAAGTAAGTTTTAGTACAACTATTACATTGTATTTTCATAGCACTTACATATAAGTAGTAACAAGCCCAAATGATACGAGCTATAAATTTAATATCAATATATATATAACA
This sequence comes from Wolbachia endosymbiont of Rhagoletis indifferens, assembly GCF_048537595.1. Lineage (NCBI taxonomy): Bacteria > Pseudomonadati > Pseudomonadota > Alphaproteobacteria > Rickettsiales > Anaplasmataceae > Wolbachia > Wolbachia endosymbiont of Rhagoletis indifferens. Next base: position 621,103 of record NZ_CP175923.1, read on the forward strand.
AATGGAAGGTTTGCAACTAAAAAAAACACAGAGTGAGATAAAAGATATTTGGAAAAATAGAGAAAAATTTAATGACTGTAATCTAAAGAAAACAGCAAGAATAGCAATTAAAGAGGTAATTGAGCTCCTTGATAGTGGCAAAATTAGAGTAGCAGAAAAGCTATCAAGTGGAGAATGGGTAGTACATAAGTGGATAAAGCAGGCAATATTATTACATTTTCTCACTGAAGAAAGCAAAATAATAGACAATACCAATTGCTGGTTTGACAAGATCGGTAACAAGTTTAGTGAATGGAATGAGGAAAAATTTCGCCGGTTAAAAATTAGAGCAGTTCCTGGGTGTTTTGTTCGCCGATCTGCTTATATAGGTACAAATGTTGTTCTAATGCCAAGTTTTATTAACGTTGGTGCATATGTTGATTCAGGAACAATGATAGATACCTGGTCAACGATTGGTAGCTGTGCGCAAATAGGAAAAAACTGCCATATTTCCGGTGGAGTGGGAATAGGTGGAGTTTTAGAGCCTATTCAAGCTTCACCTGTCATTATAGAAGATAATTGCTTTATTGGAGCACGTAGCGAGGTGGCCGAGGGTGTGGTAGTGAGAGAAGGATCAGTCCTTGGCATGGGTGTGTTTATTGGGGCATCAACAAAAATTATTGATAGAGAAACTAGCAAGGTATTTTATGGCGAAGTGCCGCCTTATTCTGTAGTGATACCAGGGTCTATTCCATCTAAAAATAACATTTCAACCTATTGTGCAGTCATAGTAAAAAAAGTGGATGAAAAGACGAGATCGAAAGTCTCTATAAATGAAATATTGAGGGATTAAACTATCTCACTGCTTGTCGTCACTTTTTTTATCATTATTACTAACCACAGTAATGGCATACGCGCATAGCTCTGAGAAAGAGACTCCATTTTCTTGAGATAATTTATATAATTTTTGTAGACTTTCTTTTACTTTATTAGGGATATTCCCTCCACGTTCTTTTACAAGCCAGGAATCTTGATGATGAATTGGATGAGCATCACTTTTTGGATTTCCTATATATATTGCAAAAGGTGAACTTTGCCCTTTGAAGTCACATTGTACAGTAAATTTTTTTATAGATTCAGCCATCTAAAGACCTCTACTTTTCTTTTTGGTCGATTTTATAGCAGGTGGAAGAGGTGGTTTCTTTATAAAATCTTGTCTATTGACAACACTTTCTTTACCTTCCAAAGCTCGGCGAACATCAGCTATGCTTAATTGCGACTCTTTTGCTACCTTCATTCCATGCTTTGCCATAATATTAGCATATGCTAGTACTTTTTTTACCAATTCTAGATCACCATTTAGCATTTGAACTAGCACTTGAAATACCTCTGCTAAAGTTAACCCGTCAGCATTTATAACCTTGTTTTCTATAAAATTGACAGCTTCTTCAAATTTGTATTCAATACTATCATCTTGAGGTATAAGGGCAACATAATCGGTGTTTTTGTCGTCCATAACTGAAGCACTATTACTCACAAACTTAAGTTTATACTATATATATAAATACTCTACTATTTTATATTATGGCACACTATAGTTAAACATTTATTAATAACATGCTCACTTATATACACGAATTAATTGACAAAAGTCAAGGATCAATATCCATCAGTGATTTCATGAATGCCGTTTTGTACCATGAAAAATACGGCTATTATACGAATAAATTACCACTTGGTAAGGATGGTGATTTTACTACCGCACCTGAGATCAGCCAATTATTTGGTGAAGTAATTGCAGTTTGGATAATGCATACATGGGAAAAATTAGGAAAGCCATCAAAATTTTCTCTAGTTGAACTTGGACCAGGCAAAGGAACACTCATTCACGATATAATAAGAGTCACTAAAAAATACAGCAGCTTTTTTAATTCAATGTTGATCCACTTAGTTGAAATAAGCCCTACTTTACGGAAGATACAAAAGGAAAAATTAAAAGGCTTAGATGTTAATTGGCACAAAAATATTGACAACCTACCAGAACAACCAACCATTTTTTTAGCAAATGAGTTCTTTGACGCTCTTCCGATAGATCAGTTTGTATATCGTAATGAGGGGTGGTATGAAAATAGGGTGACAAAACAAGATGATGGCAGTCTCTTGGTGTCATGCCAGTGCGTGACACTGGAATCCAGAAAAAAAGAATCATGGATTCCAGTGTCAGCTACTTGCATGACAGGGGGTTTCGATGGTGCAGTGGTGGAAATATGTTCAACTGGGGTTGAAATATTAAAAAAACTTGAGAAGAAGATATATAATCATAAAGGAGCTGCTTTGATTATAGATTACGGTTATGTATACCCCGCGTATAAGAGCACTTTGCAATCGATAAAACAACATAAGTATGCTAATTTTCTTGAGAATGTTGGTAATAGTGATATTACCGCACTTGTAAATTTTCAAGCATTAAAAGATTCATTAAAACACGTAGATTGCGAGATTTTAACTCAAAGGGAATTTTTATATCTTTTTGGCATAAAAGAAAGAACCCAGGCTTTAATGAAAAGCGCAAGTGATGAACAAAGGAATAGGATCTTTAGTGAATTCCTAAGGTTGACTGAAAATATGGGCACTCTTTTTAAAGCAATGCTATTGATATAGCTAGCCCAAGAAAGGTTTCCCTACGTCATACCGCGATTCATTCGCGGTATCTCAGCCGCTAACTAGTAGCGGAATGACGAATTTGTTGTTTTTCAAATTGTAGGTAAACCTAAGTCACTTTAGCTATAGCATAGCTAAAGTAATTTATGTTATTGGGTAAGTTAAAAATATGATATAAATGAGATAATAGGGAGCTACTCACTATAGGAATAGAGTTGCGCGCGCGACCGAGGGTTTTATACCATTCTAGAAGTAATATACGGAAAAGGGGGGATTCGAACCCCCGACATATTTTCATATGTGCACGCTTTCCAAGCGTGTGCTTTAGACCACTCAGCCACCTTTCCATGCTTATTCATAATATTGAAAATTGTACTGCTAAACAATATAAAAACCTGGTATATAGGGTTCACCACGAAAATTTACAGTATTGTTAAACTTGCTTCTGCAAGTTGGAAATGTTTTATCGCAACCTGCAAGTATTGAATATTTATCTCCAGCAAAAATTTGGTATGAAGGCGAAGTAAACAATGTAACTACTTTATTTTTATATTCTTTTACTATACCTTCAAACGCTGTTGAGCCAAAGAATTTCACTACTCCGTGCTTATAATATTCATCACTCTCAGTTAAATTCGTGTCTTCAAATCTTCTTTCATCTATTACTTTAGTGATTGTACTTATTTTACTAAATTTTTTAGTATTGGCTTTACATTTATCATCGCAAAATTGTGCTCTGCATGCAGGAGAGTATAATTCTGCTATACTTCTCTCAAGCTTTGCTGAGAGACCTCTAATTTCAACAATAAATCTTCCACTACTTAATGTCACTTTACCAAAAGTTCCTGAATGTAGATTCATTGTCCCCTGGGTCAAGTCTTTATAATTCACAAGAAATATCTCAATATTTGCAAAGTCGTACTTTCCTGATAAAACATCTTCTTCTTTAATATCAACACTATTTAATATCCCTTCAATTTCTAGATTATCAGTTTTTAAATCGCTGTTTAATATTATACTACTGGCTGTAAATCCACTTGAAGATTTATAGAGTATATTATCAATATTTAAATCTTCATCATAGTCAGTGAATCCCATTACTTCTCCACCTGCGAGCTTTAATTTCCAGCACGTAGCGGTGGTAAGTAATTCTCCAGCTAAATGATTTTTTAGTGTGGTTTGCATAGGGGCCTCCTATAAATAATGATAGAGAAAGATAAGTAATAGCTACAATAATCGCTAATAAATCTCGTCTATATTCGTTTCTTCAAATCCCTATAAAAATTCTCATGTGGAGCAAGGGCAAGAAGTGTCAATTCATTATTTTGTTCATTATAAAGATAAGCCAACAAAGTAAGTTGATTAAAAATGGAAAATTTATACACACGAACATTTGCAAGGTCGCCTGATTTGAGCTCTCCAATATGTGGATTTCCTTGGACTTGCTTGATAGCTTCTTCAAGTTTAGGTAGTTGATTGTTATGCAGCTTTTTCATTGACCGCTTAAAAGTGTTGGTAAGAAGAACCTTCAAAATTTTGTAGATTTATACTCCTCAACATCACCTGATTTTGCATCTTCGATGCCTGAAAGGATTTCTTTAATGATGTTATAGCTTAGCTCAGGGTTATCTTCAACAACTTGACCAACTTTAGCCCAATGCTCGATTTGTTGTGGTACGGAACGATTTTGTAACATGGAATGAGACTGTACTATTTTCTCAAATTCTCCATCAAGATTTACTGTTATATCCATGATATTGTTACTTCTACTTTAAGCTATTATACCATATATTGGAAATTTTTTCAATATAAATAATTTTCATCTGGAAATACACACCACATTAAACTGTGGTGTGTACTAGCTGGTTAGAAAGAAAACTTCACACCAGTGAGCAAAAGAACTCCTTGGTTAAAAGGTACATCAACATTATTTTGATCTTTCAGCGCACCTTTTTCATCAGTCATAAAATAATGAAGAGCTGCGTAAGGAACAAATTTGCTCTTACTGCATGCAGGAGATAGATCATATTGAACGCCAAGTGCACCATCATGAAGCATATCTCCATCATTCATTCTGCTACCAAAGTACGTCAAACTTGTGTAGATATTCTCATGTTGATAACCAGCTCCTACAGTCCAATACATGGTGTTTATACTATCTTTACCAAATTGAGCTTCCAGCCCTTTCACTCTTTTGTCAGTATCAGGAAGCGGTTTATATTCTACAATTTTATCGTCAGCATCTATTTCTAGTTCTTTAATACCTTTTGGTTGACCAGATTTGCCCAAGTATGCAAAAGAAGCAGCAAATTTTACGCCTTGGTCTTCATTAATCTTATAATCAGCGCTTACACCCAAATTAACACCCATAAGGTCATTGTACTCTACATATTCATCATAAACATGCTTATCTTTATTTGGTTTTTTCGCTTGACCATACTCACCAACTGCAGAAGTTTTAACTTTTACATTATATTTATCAAAGTCATATTCATATGATGCACCAGCACTTACTATATGCTCATAATCTGGACCGACATGTTTTATGTCATCACCATCCTTTATAACAAATAAACTACTATCATAGCGAGGTGAATAGCTAACACCAAACCTTGCGCCCATATAATTTGGTGAGTAGTAAGCAACTCTAAACGGCAGTGTAGTCATAACGCCTTTGTTATATTTCCCTGCCATACGGAAAGAGAATTTTTCACTTTCACTCGAAAAACTTTCAGTGTAAAGACGTGGTGTTACATAAAATGGAAAGCTAGCAGCGCTTCCTTCTAAGTTCACTTTTCTGAACCAGTCACTATCTGCAGCTCCGTCAACAGTTGCAATTCTTGTTGCATCAAGTCTCATTAGAGCCTCAGGACCAAATTGGTAACCAAGCTTCACGTCACCATATTTTGAGTTAACAAACACATGCGCACTTCTGCCTTTTGCAGCATAAACACCCTGTGAAGCTCCCTTACCTTCGGTCACTGGAACATGAAACTGCACGTCAGCACCATAAAGAAGACCTAAATCTTCATTCTTATTTTCTGCTCTGAGGTGCAATATCGCGTCAGCAATCATACCCATATCGTTGCTGTAATCACCAATATTTCCTATTCCTTCATAGAATATTGGATTTGCTCCTTTTGCTATATCTGGAGTGGCATTATAATACTCTGTAGATCTGTTTGGCATAATGTTATAACGTTCATACTCTTTACCACTTGGCCCAGCTTTACCATAACCTTGAGCATCAACAACACCGCCAAAAGTTATTCTTAAATTACTTTGCCCTTGGTTGGTATCGATAACATCAACTCCACCAACTGAAACAACAGGACTTACCTTACCTTTTTTCTCTGTATTTTGATTAACAACTTTTACATCCTTCTTTACATCTTTAGCTTCAACTTTAGCATTCTTAGTTTTAGAACGCTTAGTTTTTGAAACTTTACCTTTTTCTATATTAGAATTCTTAGCGCTTAGAGCTTTCGCTTTTGAATCCTCTATAAGCTTTGCTTTTTTCTCATTTGCTAGCCTGATCTCCTCTTTTTTCTTCTGCTCGGCTGCTAATCTCATCTCCTCCTTTTTCTTAAGCTCTTCAGCTTTTTTTCTTGGATCAGCATTACATATTCTGTCCATCTTTTCTTTCAGTTTTTTATTTGATGTTTTCATAACTTCTGTTTTTCCAGAAGTTTTTGTGCTCTCTTGCTTTTTTATTTCCTTCATACTCTCATCAGGAAAGTCAGCTGCAAAGCCGCTGAAAGAATATAAAGTTAATAGAGAAGCTAGAGCAGTTCTAGTATAAATAGATTTTTTCATGAAGTGCCCCCAAAAAATTTCGAAATCATATCTTAAATGTAAATAGTATAAAAATGTTGAAAATTCAACTTAAAGCAACCTTATAACGAAAATAAAAGTAAAATGCAATACCTTAAAAGCAACTTTCTTAATACGCTCAACGTGTATATTAACCAAAATTTAGTACAGAGGTTCGCTTGTTAGTGCATTATAACTCTATATTTATTCTATGGAAGTAAAATTTTTTTATTCTAGCAATAGAAAGATTATAGAAAATACTATTGACAATAATATCAATCTACATTATAGTTAAATAAATTGTTTAGCTGATAGTAGATTAAGGTAGTTATGGATTTTAGTTTTTTACGCAATTGGTTTAGCACCACAGGTACTAGTGCAAGTAGTATAGATTCACAATTAGGTGATGTTGAACAATCAAGCTCCATCTTAGCAGATAACGGCAAATATAAGGTGGATGATGAGTTTGAGATCATTGAAGATTATGAATTTATAAATCCTGCTGACCCAAATGAACCACATTCTTTACCTTCTTCTTACCAAATAGATGAAAGTATTGCAGAAATTGCAGGATTTAATAAAGAGAAATTATTGGAAATGAGTAATTTCTGTAAAATAAGCTATGGCGATGACGACAATAAGCTAAGTGAAAAAAGATGTCACAACTTAGCTGAAGGAGTATACAAAACTGAATTTAAAGTTGTAGAAGATTTTGAAATTATTCCATCCACTGAAAAAATGTATAAAACTAGAGCTGAACTTATTAGTGAAGGTTATGAAATTATTCCATTTGGTAATGGATTCGAAAAAGATGCTGGTCATGTTTTTATAAAAGATAAAGAAATAACAATAGCTTACCATGGTACTCGTTTGAAAAATCCATTAGAATATGGCTTATCGGGCTTAAACGATGGAATCACTGATCTCAATTTGTTTTTTACTCCCTCAGAACTTTTACCTGAAGGTGGAAGAATGCATCGTGGCTTTAATAATTCGTTTCAAGATTCATGGCCTAATCTTTATGGCATTTTGAAATCTCATGCTGAAAAACAAAAATCAGAAATAAAAGATTTTAGAATTAATCTCACAGGTCATAGCATGGGAGGAGCTATTGCTAAGATAGCTGCTTTATGCCTCAACAAAAAAGAAGGCGCTGAAGATGTTCATGTTGCAACTTTTGCTGATCCAAGGGTTTTTGACCTTACTGCTAGTGAAATTTATAATGACGCTCTTCAGGAAAAAACCATAAGGGTCACTCACCACAGGCAAGATCCAGTGCCAGCAGTATTACCTGGTTCGTTTGGTTATGCTCACGTAGGTGCACAATTAAGAGTACCAACACCAGAAGGATATTCTGGTATAGATTATTTTCATGGAATAGATGGTTATCATGAAGCTATTAAGATGATGGATGAAAGTGATTTCAAGTCAAATAATAACGTATCTCTCTTTTACTATCCTGCTAGAGCATTAAGTCGAATTAGCTGTGTGCTTGGAGGTAATGCTCAACATTATTTTGCCAATTTCCAAAATTATATTTTTGGCGAATCAAATTTTTTTGAGAAAGTAAAAAAGGAATATCAAGATAATAAATTAAAAAGTTCTTCTCAGGTTGAACAAGTAGAAGTTGAGCAGATAGCACATGAAAGTTTCCCAGCAATAGGTGGATAGCTACTATTATGGAGCAATTGTTAGATTGCTCCATAATATCTGTTCATTTAAATTCAATACAAAACTTTCCACCACAAGTTATTTGCCACTCTTCTGTATCCGTTCAGCAGAGTGGCAAAATAGGTAGACAAGGTGATCTAAAAAGATAATCATAGAGTAAATGTGAGGTAAGTCCTTACAATAAATGGTGTCATCCCAGTGCCCAGACACTGGGATCCAGGTTACTATATATGAAAAATTATTATGTTTATATACTTGCAAGTGAACGAAATGGAACCCTGTATATAGGTATAACATCAAATTTAATCAAACGAATTTGGGAGCATAAAAGCAAAGCCATTTCCGGTTTCACGTCAAAGTACAATGTTAGTAAATTAGTCTACTTTGAGGAGTTTCAAGACATAAATTTAGCAATTAGTAAAGAAAAGCTTCTAAAAAGCTGGCAGAGAAAATGGAAAATAAACTTAATTGAAAAAACAAATCAAGAATGGAAAGATTTATATGATGAAATCGTATCTGGATTCCAGTGTCAAGCACTGGAATGACACCATTTGTTGTGCAAATTACCTTTGCAAACAAATGTTCGTACAGCTGTGTGTCACGCACTTTGCTTCAATATTTGCACATTAGCCACTCCTCTGAACAGATACACTCTTCTTTAAATTTTTTTAGATGTTCTTTTTTTTCGCACTCTAAAAGCAGCTCTTCCACACTTTTGTTGTAGCTTTCAGTAGTAATCCTTCCCTGATGATGCATGAACCTTAAGTAAATTAAATAAGTGTTAATTACATCTGTTTCACAATAATCTCGAATCTCTTGTATCTTGCCGCTATCGTATAAGCCCATAACTTGTGACCCATCAACTCCAATCTTGCCAGGAAGATTAAATGCTGCACAAACTTCGTTCATTTTTACTCTCGCAGAAGCTCCAAAATCAGAGAGGGTTTCAAGCAAATCACAATGCCAATCACTGCTATATCTCTGATTGTAACTATTCCACTTATCGCCAGCTTTATGAAAATATTCTGCTTGAATGCCATGGACCATAGCACGATACTTCAGTACCGGTATATCAAAAGTGCGTCCGTTGAACGAAACTAATCTTGGCTTTTTCTCTGATATGTAGTTAAAAAATCCTTTCACTAGCTCCTTTTCACTGGAATTTAGTGTGCCTCCAGATCTTATTTCTTGCAGTGTGAACACCTCATAACCGCTCTGGTAGCTTATATTGCAAAGTAAAAAACTAATAACTACAATTTGGTGGAAGGGCTGACGCAAAAAAGAGTTTTGCCCGTTTGTTATTTCAAGATGATATTTTGTTAATGCATCCCTCTTCTCTTCTACACTACTATCATCACTAATATTGAGTAAATTTTTGCAGGAATTTACATCTGGTATAGTTTCAATATCAAATACCAATAAAGAATTAAGCATTGCCTATATACTCCTCAGGACGGTCGATCCAAGGTCGCACTTTCACAAATAAAAAGAGGTGTACCTTGCACTCAAATAATTTTTCTAGTTCAGCACGCGCTTCGATATTAATTTTTTTAATATTACTGCCATCTTTTCCTAGCACTATTTTTTTATGACTATCTTTCAACACGAATATGATCTGTTTTATGACTAAACTCTTATCTTTTTTTTCCTCAAATTGTTCAGTTATAACAGCTGTAGAGTATGGCAATTCTTCACGCAAGTTCAAGAATAATTTTTCTCTCGTAATTTCTGCTGATAAAAAATTTGTCGAGGAATCGGTTATTTGATCTTCTTCATAAAACCAAGGGCTCACCGGTGCAACTTCAGATAAGTAATTCACCAAATCAGAAAGTCCATCATTCTTTAATGCGGATATTGTAAAAACCTTTTCAAATTTATAAAGCAAATTCAGATGCTCATGCGCCATCTTTAATTCAGGCCTTTTTACCAAATCAGTTTTATTGATAACCAAAATGCATCTGCCTTTTGTGCGCTGCAGTCGTGCAAATATAGTCTTAATTCTTTCTATATTTTTCAAATAATTGCTTACATCAACAAGCAACAAAGTGATGTCATCACCCTTGATTGCTGACCATGCAGACTTGACTAAAGCTTTTTCAAGTTTTGTTTCTGCTGAGAAAATTCCTGGGGAGTCAGTAAAGACAATTTGTGTGTTGTTGCATGTTGCAATACCCCTTATTTGCGTCCTTGTTGTTTGCACTTTAGGGGTGACAATTGCAATCTTCTTGCCTATGATGCTGTTAATTAATGTAGACTTCCCAGCATTTGGTAAGCCAGCTATGGTTACAAATAAGCACTTTTGTTCTTTCACAAAGGAAATTATAAAGAAAACTGGATGCGAGCGTCAAGCTACTTGTATGACATCATTCTCCTGTCATCCAAGTAGCTGACACTGGTTCACTCTATAATGGTATCACAGCAGTCCTACGTCATACCGCCGCGGCGCTAACAAGTAGCAACTGTTCTCCCTCGTCACGGTATCTCTAGATCCCGCTAACAAGCAGCGGGATGACGGTTGTCGTTTAGCCACAAATATTTAAGAAATTTACCAAACGAAAAAAAAGGCAAAAGAAACCCTAGTCATTGTCTATTTTCAGTATTGGCGTTTTTTAAGTCTTAAACACTGCAATTTAGCTGCTTTTAAATGCAACTCACCTTTGTTTAAATGTTTAAGAAATTTACTAAGCAGAAAAAAAGGCAAAAGAAACCCCGTGGTAATTAGTGTTCACTCTCTAATCCTTCAAATTGGCGTACTATACTGTCTTAAACGACTTATAAGCGCGTTTCAGCTTATATAGGTAAAAACCCAGAAATGTTGTGAAGACATAAGGTGCACATAGTGCAAAAAATTAAAAATAAGACGCCAACTACGTTGTTTTCTTGCTGTTTAATCTGCACAGATGAAGATAACTGAATACCTTCAGTTTCATGATACGGGGGCTGGCGAAGGGTGTCAAGCAAGTTTTTATGACTTAGATTCTAACGTTACGCGCTGCCATGTGGTATACAAATTTCCTTCGAATTACAACGTACGTGCACTCTATATGCACTTGATTGACAAATGCTCTCTTATCAAAATCTCAAGAATCTGCACTATATTTAGTGCTGCACCTTTGCGCAGGTTATCAGCCACTATCCACATATTTAATCCGTGCTCAACAGTATTGTCTCGTCTAATACGCGATACATATACAGCATTCTCCTGTACAACATCAATTTGAGTTATGTATTCACTGTCTTCACGCCTGTTGTATACTAAAACTCCACTATCTTCGGCTTCACTTAGCACTTCACGAGCTTGTTCTTCAGTGATATGTTGACCAAATTCCACATTTACTGCCATAGCGTGGCCGATAAAGACGGGTACCCTTACACAAGTTGCAGTAACTTTTATATCTTCCTCTAAAATTTTTTTTGTCTCCTCTTGCATTTTCCATTCCTCTTCTGTAGAACCATTCTCCATGAATTCTCCTACATGGGGAATGCAATTAAACGCTATTTGCTTAGGGAATATCTCAGGCTTTTTAGTCTCATTCATGAAGATTTTTTTTGTCTGATTATAAAGTTCATCCATTGCTGCTTTACCTGCACCAGAAGTTGATTGATAAGTTGAAGCAACGATTCTCTTTATTTTTGCTTTCTGGTGTAATAGATGTAGTACTAGCAACATCTGTATTGTAGTACAGTTTGGGTTGGATATTATGTTGTGGTTTTTATATTCCATAATTTTTTCTTTATTAATCTCTGGAATAATGAGCGGCACACCTTCTTTCATTCTAAAATGGGAAGTGTTATCTATTACGATGCACCCAGCCTTAATTGCAGTCGGTACGTGTTTCTCAGAAACATGAGATCCGGCACAGAAAATGGCTACATTAGTTCCAATGAAGTCATAATCCTCAAGGCATAAAACTGTTAACTCTTTGTCACCAAAACTCACCTTCTTCCCTTCTGATTTTTTCGACGCAAGTGCAATAACAGAATCTATCGCCTCATCTTGAAACTCAGCAAGCGTGCTTAACACCTCACGCCCTACTCTTCCGGTTGCTCCAATAACAGCAATTTTGTATCTCATATAGATAAACCTCTAACTTTAAAGTTATATTATATTTTTACTGACAAAATTTACAATTGTTTTAATATTTTCACCTTGCAATTAATTGTAATTTAGCTATTATTATGCAATATTAGTAATATTACATAATAAAATGAAAGATGAGTAAAGAATACGATGAAACTAAGGTTAAACCTGCAATGTCTACACCTCAAGAGCCTGAAAGAACCAATGGATTAAAGGCTCAAAATGTTCTTTCGAAAAAAAGAAAGCCTGCAATAAATTTTGATGATAAAAAGTATGGTGTAAAAAACCTTAAAATAGACCAACAGTTCCTAAATAAAAGACAAGAACCTTCAAAGCTAAGAGATTTCTTAAGATCAATACCAATAATAGGGAGATTTTTAGCAAGGATTTTCACACCTGAAAAAATAGAAATCATCAGTAACCCTATATATGACAACATGGAAGCATATGAAAAATCGCAAGCAGGTCACTCCAGTAAGATAAAAGATGAGACTAGTATAGATGATGAACACGCAAAAGAAGTAGATAGTAAACTTGAGAAGGGTAATGTCGAACAAGTGGACAATAAGAAAAGTCGTTATTAAATAAAAGGCCTTAAACTCTATTTTATTGTGCAGGAGCTCTGCGATACCAAAATAAATAAAGAGGTACGCCACTTGCGGTGAATAAGCTTGCGATCAGCAAAGTATTCACAGAAGTTTCAAATATTACCCAGCAGCAAAAGGTTGTTGCTATACTGCCAATTAAAAATTTGTAACAACTCTTTTCTTGCACAATAACTTTGAGAAAAGCAAGGCTGCATGCAAGGTAAACAAATAAAAATGAAACTACAGAAAAGTCGATAATTGATGTGATCTGTTTAGCAAAATTGTTGCTTGAAGTGAGAATTAGTAGAACTGAAGTGCCAACAGAGCTGATTATTATGCCCCAGAAAGGAGAACCGTGCTTATTTCTTTTAGCAAAGAACTGTGGCATCAGTTTATCTTCTGCAAGGCCAAGGGCCACTTGTCCACTAGCTAGTACCCAAGCATTTAAACTGCCAACACAAACAATAAAAGCAACAATAGAAATGATCAAATGCCAATTACCTGGAAACATAATTTTTATTGCGTCAACATACGGCGCTTTTGAATTAACTAGATCATTGCCGTTTATCAATCCCATGATTGCAAGGCTATTAATGAAATATATAACTGCAACAGAGATTGTGCCAAGCACTATGGCTCTTGGTATAGTCTTGGCTGGATCGTTGACTGATCCTGCAGGTGCTGTTGCTGATTCAAGTCCAATAAAACACCATAGAGTGAGTAGTGTAGAGCGAGCAAGGACTTGAGACATCGTGAGGCTTGATATTTCCTCACTTATGATAAAATTATTCCTATCAAAGAAAAACAACGCTGTTACCGGTATAGCAAGCAGTGCGGTAATTTTGACAGTCATCAATAAAAGCTCAACACATCCAGCAGCAGTGACACCTCTTAAATTTATTAGTGTAATGATCGTAAATAATAGTATTTCTAAAAATAAGCGTATATTTTGAATATCTCCATGAAAAAGCGAAGTAAGATAGCCAATACTTGCAACGATTACTGCTGTCGTGCTAACCCATGAAATTACCCAATATGTCCAACCAACAAAGAAAGCTGCAGCAGGGCCAAAAGCATGCTTTACATAAACGTGAGGACCACCCGTTTCCGGAAATTTTGCACAGAGTAAGGCAAAAACCAAAGCAAGAGATATAGCACCAAGCCCTGATATCACCCAGCTTACAAGGCTGTACATGCCATATGGAGCAAGGCTAATTGGAAGCATAAAAATTCCAGAGCCAATTTGGCTACTAATCACTAAGGCAAAAATAGCCCAAAAACCTATTTTATTTGACACAATAATTTTTATCTAAATAGACTAACGATATAACTGAAGCTCAGAAATTTCAATCGATCTTTATAAAAACTTGCATTTTTTTAATTTATGCATATAATGAAATAGATTATTAGGAGAAGGCTATGAATCCGAGGTTAAAAACATTTTTGGTTGTTTGTGGGTATGTTTTATTAATTGGTGCTGCTATTGGAACATTATTTTATCATGATTCTCTGCTTAAGATCTTTATTAATGCGCTTTATGCATTCCTTCTTGCCAAAACTTCAAGTGAGGTATTAGCTGCTTTTGGAACACTTGCAATTTCTCTTGCTGCCTGTGTTGCATGCTATGGCATACATAAGCTCTGTTCTATCTTTACAGAAAAAATTACAAGCAACTATCAGTCTTTCAAAAATAAAAACAGTGATGATAGTATTTTTTCTGAAGTATATAACGACCCAACAATAGGGTTGAAAGATAAGATTCTATTTTTCTCTATATATTTAATATATTACATTCAATTACCATTTTTGTACTGTGCATCGAAAATATCTGCCCTTAATGGGTGGCTGCTACTGAGTACTAGAAGAGAAATACCAAGTAATCACATATTTCTTGTGCTTATAAATGCTGTATTATTAATTCCAGTAGCACTTCTTGAATTGATAAAGTATCCATTAGTGAGGCTTTTCTCACCTTTGGGTTTGAATGTAAAGCAGCTAAGCTTTTTGTTTAATGTAAGTGATGTGGGCACTGGCAGTCAAAGTGTTCATACTAGAAGTTTTGAGGAAAGTGTTATAAAGTGTGCTGAGGAGCTAAAACAGAAATTTGGAACTCAGTCAAATGCACTCAATAAAAAGTATGAAGATTATATAAACAACTCAGATGAGTTAACAGCTGAACAAAGAAATCAATTGCAGAATTATCTTAACTTTAATAATTCTAATATAGCAAATTGGCGAGAATCAAAAACTGGCCTAACTCTCACACAAGCTGCAAACTTAGTTTCTTTCAGCTGCTGCTGAGAATCAAAAATCAGATGTGAATTCACTATTATTAATGAATTTAAAGGATGGACTTGGTTTATGTCCTCTGGGAATGTTCGATCGTATTATTTATTCGCTTAGTTGTCTTGAAACGAAAAATAATTTCTTGGTTCAAATAAATGGAGCAGTGAACGTATTAACACCTAAATTTACTGAAAGATTTTTAAAAGAATATTGCAATTATAAAAAATTAAAAATTTTGGTAGACAAGTTTGAAGATTTTTACTCCGAAGATTATGCGGATAAAAATAATATAAGCGATGAGGTGAAGAGCAACATTAACCAATCAATAATAGAAATAAGAGAATTTGTCTTTAAAGAGCTTTACATAAAATTTTACGAAGAGTATGGAAAAAGTATTCAAAGAGGTGCCATAAAGCAAAAATTAAGGGAATTAGTTACAGATGATAGTATAAAGGAAGCAGTGTATTATTCAATGTATAATATAGAAATCCCTGCAGAACCACCTACTTATCTTGAAAGAGTAAAAGAATTTTTTGGAGGTCATGCAAGGTCTCCTGCTGCTTAGTGGTTTGATTCGTGCTATATAGCTAAACTGACTTAGATTTACCTACAATTTGATAAGTGTGAAACTCGTCATTCCGCTACTAGTTAACGCCGCGGCGGTATAGCTATAGCTTTGTCTTCCCTTTTCTGAATGGCTTGCAAGCTGCTATCTCTACAAAAACTATATTTTTCTTCAGAAGAGAGCTATATTGTAACTATGGACAAAATAATCATAAAAAAATTTGGTGGGACTTCGCTAACTGATTTAAACCGAGTTGCAAATTTGATAAAAAACGATATTGAGAAAGGTTGTAATGTAATCGTTGTTGTATCTGCTGTTGCAGGATTTACTGACCAAATGGCTTTTCAGGCTAGAAAAATCTCAAATTTAAGTTGCAGACAAGAGTTATCAGAGTATGACGTTATGCTTTCAGCAGGAGAACAAATCTCTTGCGGTCTATTAGCTATCACTCTCCAATCGATCGGAGTTAATGCTAAATCGTGGCTTGCCTGGCAGTTACCAATTGTAACTGATGATTTTTATTCTGAGTCTAAAATAAAAACAATAAAGATTGACCGTGTGAAAAGATCTTTTGCTGAGGGTTATACTGCTGCGATCATCGCTGGTTTTCAGGGTATAAATGATGATAGAATCACTACTTTTGGAAGAGGAGGCTCTGATATATCAGCAGTTGCCTTCGCGATAGCCTTTGGTGTTAGAGCTTGCGAAATTTTTACTGATATTGATGGAATATATACAGCAGACCCGAAAATTGTTCCAAAGGCACGCAAGCTCAAATTTATCTCTTACGATGAAATGTTGGAAATGTCGTCATCTGGTGCTAAAATACTGCATAATCGTTCAGTACAACTTGCAATGAAACATAACATTAAAGTGCAAGTGCTATCCACTTTTAAGGAAGTAGAAGGCACCGCAGTACTACACAAAAGGGATGTACTAGAGAGATATTTAATTACTGGAATAACTTATAGCACTAATGAAGCTTTTGTAACTTTCACTAACCTTACAAATAACTTGCGTACTTTAAGAGATATAGCAGGGGCAAACGTTAAAATCGATATGATACATGGGTCAAGTTTTGTTATCTCCAAATTTGATATTGATTTAATGGAAAAGTTACTGAATAAGAATGAAAATTATGCTATAAATGGTAATGTAGCTAAAATTTCAATAATTGGTATTGGTGTTATGTCTAACACTGAAGTGATGCACCGCACACTCAAGGTTTTAAGCGAAAAAAAGATAGAAATACTTGCTATCACAACATCTGAAATCAAAATCAGTATAATTGTTCAAAAAGAATGCGCTGTAGCTTTAGTCAAAGATTTACATACTGAGTATGAGCTTGATATGCAGCACTAGGATAGGCTTGACGTCCACAACTGGTATCCGTTCAGCCAATGGCGTCAACTTAAGAGTCCTCATTAGCAAACCCTCCTATGGATCTTCTGAAAAGTTTTTGAGTATATTGTATTTTTAATTTGTAAAATAAGATTTTTTCCTTTCTGCATGTCTCCTTATAGAAAGGACACATTTTAAACTTTTTTATAGAAACAACAGCGTTTTTTTTCACTCTTTGGATAATTTTATGATAAAAAATTTAGAGAGAAATTTTACACACTATCGCTTATATTTTTCCTTAAGTTGACGCCATTGAGTGTACGGACATTGTGATTTGAGTCCACCAGGGAAGGGTGTCATCTGAGTAGCTGACACTGGTTCTTTTTTTTTGGATTCCAGCGTCACGCGCTGGAATGACACCAAAAAGCGAGTTTTTTCAATAAGTTGCTCAATTGTCACTGATTCATTTTCTCTAAAGTCACCTACCATAGTTCTTCTTAATTTTGTAATGTGTCCAAAACAATTTAATGCAATTCCAAGATCACGAGCAATTGATCTCACATGTACACCACTACCGCACATCATAGAAAAATTTGCACTATTATTTATGGTGTCCACAGATATCAATTTCAGTTCATGTATTTTGACTTGTCGGGGCTTTATATTCACCTTTTGCCCACTTCTTGCCAATTTATACGCCCTTGCCCCTTTAATTTTTATTGCTGAAAATTGAGGAGGTGTCTGCTTAATCTCACCAATAAAATTTTTAATTGCACAATTTATTTGACTATATTGAGGTTCTATAGTGCTAGTTCTAATAATATCACCACCCAAATCATCCGTTGTTCTTTGTTCACCCCATTTTATTGTGAAATCGTATGCCTTTAAGTCGCAAGATAAATACGGTATAGTTTTTGTTGCTTCGCCAAGAGCAATTGGCAACACACCTGAAGCTAAAGGATCAAGTGTTCCCAGATGACCAGCTTTTTTTATCCCAAAAATCCCTTTGACTTGGGCTACAGCCTGTGCAGAGCTAATTCCTATTGGTTTATCGAGATTCAGCCAACCATGTTTCATAGTTAATTATATACAATTGGTAACAGTTTAGCTTGAAATATATACTTTATGTAAAAAATAGCTTGACTAACATGCATTATTAACACATACTTAATCCTTTTATTAACTTTACTTTAAGAGGACTATTATGACTATAAAAAACATATTGAAGTGGGAAAATACTGCACATATAACAAAAATGAGTATTGAAGGTTTAGTTGCAGTTGCATCTTTAGCGGGAGCAATAACAGCAATATTAATTGCTACTAAAGTAATTGCTGGACCTGCATCTTTAGCACTTGTTGCTAGCCCTGCTGGAATTGCAGTTCTATTTATTGCAGCTGCATATTTTGCCGCAGCAGCTTACTGTTCATATCAGCAAATGAATGCTACTAAAGGACCTCAAGGTGAAAAAGGACCTGAAGGTGATAAAGATAACGTTGTAAAAACATTACTTGATGGACTTAGTGATGATGATGTTAAACAGCAATTTAAGACTGCGCTTAATATTTCAAACTAATTAAATAAATTAGCATAACCAGAGGTAGATTTTCTACCTCTTTCTTTTTCCTTTCATTTGAATATGTAAAGGTTAAGGCAATCTATCCCACACCTCAGCTACATCCTCACTAAACTCTATTATCTCTGTTTTTTTGAACTGGTAACATTTGTTAATAGATTGAATTCCTAAATTTCCTATAAAAGGAGTGGCGTCATTACCTAAAATTTTACCACTGCGGCAGATTATCAACCTATCGATTAAATTGCACTTTAATAGTTCTGTGATTAACACTCCTCCGCCTTCAACTAATAATCTTGTTATACCAACTTCTGAAACAAGTTTTGATGCCATGTCTTTTAGGCAAACCTTACCTGCGTTGTTTGAATTAACTATCAAATAGTTAATGTTTTTTATTTTTTTCTTTACTTCGTCGTTTGTAATCACCCAAGTTGTTACTTTATCTGCAGTCTTTGCAATATTGTGCTCTTCCTTCAATTTTGCTTGGCTATCTATAATCAGCCTTATTGGCGATCTACTTCCGAGTTCTGGTAATCTGCAAGTTAAGAGTGGATCGTCATTAATAAGAGTATTGCTGCCGATCATAATTGCATCATATTTTGCTCTAAGCTCATGTACCCAGTTTCTCGTATCTTCACTTGTTATCCATCTGCTATCGCCTGTAAATGTTGCAATTTTTCCGTCAAGAGTTGTTGCGATTTTGCAAGCTATAAATGGTCTATGTAATTCTTTAGTGGTGAAAAAACCGACATTCAGTTCTTCTGCCTCTTTTTGCATAATACCTTGCTCAATCTCAATTCCTGCTTCTTTTAGAGCTTTAATGCCTCCACCTAAAACTCTACTATCTGGGTCAATAGTTGCAATTACTACCCTTTTTATTCCAGCTCTTATAATTCCTGCGGTGCAAGGTTCTGTAACTCCAAAGTGGCAACATGGCTCGAGCGTGATATACATAGTTGCATCTTGAGTTGAACCTTTCGCGTTTTGCAAAGCGACTACCTCCGCATGCGGACGCCCACCGATCCCTGTATATCCCTCACTAATAATTGTACCATCCTTTACAATAACACACCCGACAGCAGGATTTGGTGCAACATTTCCAAGATTTTTTTCTGCAAGTCTTAATGCAATTGACATGAAATGATCATCAGTCATTAGAAAGAAGTCATTTCATATGAGGTATCAAAAATTCTTCTGTGCTCGTGTATGGCAAATCTATCTGTCATACCCGAGATATAGTCACATATTATTACTGAACGCTGAGATTCACAAGCGAGTTTGCTCCACTCTGTGGGAAGTAATCCTGGGTTTTCATAAAAACATTGAAAAAGTTCCTGTATTATGCGTTTTGCTTTGTTCATCGTTCTACTCAGTTTATAGCTTCTGTATATTTTCTCCATGTTGAATCTTTTCATTTCTTTTGTAGCATTCGCAACTTCTGGTGAAAATGTGACTAGCATTTTATTTAGACTTCTTACGTCTTCTACGCTTTTTATTTTGTGATCTTCAATATTTCTTTCAGTCTGAGAAACAACATCGCTTATCATAGTTCCTATAGTTCCACTCAGTGATTCATGTATGAGTTTGCTCTGAGGCAATTCTGAATATCCGCTCCTTACGTCTTTAAACATTTTTCCAATTAAAGGGACATTCAGCAAATCTTCGATGGTTACTAAATTTGCCCTGAGTGCATCATCAAGATCGTGAACACTGTAAGCAATATCATCGGCAATTGAGGCAACTTGCGCTTCAATGCTTGAAAATTCCTCAAGTTTTAGATCATATTTTTTGTTGTATTCTAGCAATAGCTGATTATTTGTGTGAGATACTGCATTCTGACCAAGTAAGGGACCGTTATGTTTTGCAACCCCTTCAATCACCTCCCAACTTAGATTCATACCATCAAAGTCAGCGTGTTTTTGTTCGAGGTAAGTTAAAATCCTTATAGCTTGAACATTATGATCAAACTCATACTTCTCGTTATCAAGATTCAAATCTTGAACTGATTTCTTTAGAGCATCTTCACCTGCATGACCAAATGGAGGATGACCAAGATCATGTGCGAGCGCTATGCATTCAGTGATATCCTCATTTAAGCCAAGTCTACGCGCAATGGACCTTGCAATTTGTGCAACTTCAAGGCTATGAGTAAGCCGAGTGCGATAGTAGTCGTGCTCATAATTGATAAAAACTTGTGTTTTGTACTCCAATTTTCTAAACGCATTAGAGTGAATGATACGGTCCCTATCACGCTGAAAGCAGCTGCGATTCTCATCTTCTGGCTCTTTGAAGTATCTCCCTTTTGTTTTGCTTGGAAAGCATGCATAATTTAATAGAAAATTATTGTTTGACATGTAAAATTTCTACTATAATAAGTTATCAATAATAAACGGTGGTTACTATGTCAACAAATTACAACATCAACTTAACTGATAATGCACTAAAAAAAATCCACTCTCTTGCAGAGCAGGAAGGGGATAAGAGTTCCATTTTGCGGGTTGCAGTTTCAGGTGGTGGATGTTCTGGCTTCAAATACAATTTTCTTATGGATCAAATGAATAAAAATCTATCTTTGGATGATGAAGATGATGATTACGATGATGAGTTTGATGACGAAGACGAAGATGATGATTATGAAGAAAGCGAGGACTATAGAAGCCACTCCAGTTTTAGCGAAAAAGGTAAAGATATAGTAATTAATGATGAAAATGGCAATCCTGTATTAATGGTTGATAATTGTTCAGCAAAATTTTTAAATAACTCAGTTATAGATTATACTGAGAATCTCAGTGGTTCTGGTTTTCAAATAAAGAATACCCTTGCTAAGTCTCAATGTGGTTGTGGTAACAGTTTTTCGGTTTCCAAAACTTAGATGCCTTCTGGGTCTTTTAAACATGGGTGGTAATGTAGCACTAGAACTAACTTCTGTAGATAAAAGCTTCAAGGACAATTCTGCTGTTGTAAAAGACATCAATCTAAGTGTCACAAGAGGGCAAGTAGTAGCGCTGATTGGCGATTCAGGTGCAGGGAAAACAACTATATTGCAAATCGCAGGCTTGTTGGATAAGCCAACTTCAGGTATAGTTACGATAGATGGAATAAATTGCACACAAGCCAGTAATAAGCATAAAACCCATGTAAGAAGAAATTTTCTTAGTTTTGTTTATCAATTTCACTATTTGTTACAAGAGTTATCGGTGTTGGAAAATATTATGCTTCCTCAACTCATTGCAGGAAAAAGCAAAGCTGAAGCAAAAAAAAATTCGCAAGCAACATTGGAAAAATTTGGTCTGGAAAACAAAGCAAGTAGTATGATATCTGAAGTTTCAGGTGGGGAAAGGCAGAGAGTTGCAATTGCAAGAAGCATTGTAAATTCTCCAAAGCTTTTACTTGCAGATGAGCCAACAGGAAATTTAGATCCAACAAATTCTTTTAACGTGTTTTTACTGCTACATTCATACGTAAAGGAAAATAACAGCTCTATGCTTATAGTAACGCACAATCATCTCCTTGCAGAAAAGGCAGACTGCATTTTCCAATTGAGAGATCGATCATTAGTGAAGTTGTGAATAGGAAAAATAGCACAATTTAAAACTACCTATGCCTTATACTTATCTAACCAATGATCATTAACAGAGTACAACTCGCATGAAATGCTTTCATTGCTTTTTATACACGGACTTTTTAACTTACGCTGTTTACTTAGGGAACACCCCGATAACATAAACACAGCTAAAACAAAAAATAATAGCTTTTTAAACATAACAAAACCTTTTCATTTATATTACTACACTCATTTCTCTTGTTTGTAAAGATTAGGCATATTCTTTTACCCTTACCTCTTTTTTGACCTTTTGAGAAGAAATAGTTGCACTATTCAAGCGCAGTTTTATATAATCGTCTACGATTTGAGTCACTTCCTCTTCTTTATCCCTTAGAAAGTGATTAGTCTCATCTATTATATGGTATTTCATGTGATCACTTTTTACTGAATTTATCAACCTTTTTGCTAATTCTGTTACATCGCTTTCTTCTGAGATTGTATCATTACTGCTTTGTATTATAAGCCCAGAAACTGGACAGGGAGAAAGAAAAGAAAAATCGTACTTAGTTACCGGAAGAGAAAGAGCAATAAAACCCACTATCTCAGGGCGGCGCATTGTTAGCTGCATAGCCACCCATGCTCCAAAAGAAAAACCAGCGATCCAAATTGGAACGTTGCTAGAATTATGTTCCTGAAGCCAATCAATAGCTACCGCAGCGTCAGTTAACTCTCCTATACCCTTATCAAAAGTTCCAGTAGATTTTCCCACACCCCGAAAGTTAATTTTCAATGCAGAAAAATTGTTATCGATAAAAGACGTATATGTACTATGTACAATTTTACTATCCATATTACCACCATATTGAGGATGATGATGTAAAACCAGCACAACCGGCGCGTTGGCATCTTTGCTTTGGTGGTATTCACCTTCTATCTTTTTTGTTGCATTATTCAAAAAAACTTCAACCATGGTAACCCCTAATAAGAACCTGCTTGACAGGTATTGATGACGTGAGTTATTAATTATGTATTAATTTCGCTGTTTTTGCAATAAATTTTTTATCGTATTAAAGCTAACGTACATAGTTATGGTTATAGTTGATGGTAAACTTATTTAAGTGACAGATGAGTCCATTCTCTTTAGAAAATAGTGGTTGCGTATATGCTGATTACAATGCAACTGCTCCAATTAGTGAAAATGTAAAAAAAAGTATATTTGAGGTCTTGTTAAAACAAACGCTCAATCCATCATCACTACATAAAAGAGGACAAGAAGCGAGGAAGATTCTTCAGGAGGCAAGAGATAACGTACGTGGTGCTATTGGCGTCTCAAGTGATAAAGAAATAGTTTTTACGTCTGGTGCAACTGAAGCGAATAACCTTGTTATGAGAGGAATAGCAGGCTACCTGCATGTAATTTCAGCTATAGAGCATCCTTCAATTCTTAATTCTGCATGTAATCCATATATAATACCCGTTAATCAGGAGGGCATTGTTGACTTTTTAGAGCTAGAAAAAATTCTAAGCGAACTTAAAGGAAACAAAGCAATAGTTTCAGTTATGATGGCAAATAACGAAACCGGAGTTATTCAACCTATTGAGGAAATAGCTGAAATAGCACACAAATTTGGAGCAATTTGCCACACTGACACTGCTCAAAGTGTTGGGAAAATTAAAGTTAATATGGAAGATTTAGGAGTGGATTTACTCACTTTATCCGCCCATAAATTTGGCGGTGTAGCAGGCAGTGGAGTTTTAATATTCAATAAAGAACTTGTGATAGAACCTATTATAATAGGTGGTGGACAAGAGAAGGGATTTCGTGGTGGTACGGAAAATATTGTTGCAATTGCAGGCCTTTCTGCTGCACTGCAAAATATTCCAGATCTTCTATCAAAAATGGATGAAGTAAAGGAGCTACGCGATCAATTAGAGTGTGAATTATTAAATCTTGCCAGTGATATAAGAATCTTCGGTAAAAACTCTAAGAGGCTGCCAAACACAAGTTTTATTTATATGCCAGGAGTAAAGAGTGATGTGCAGCTCATGCATTTTGACTTGAATCATATTGCAGTTAGTAATGGTTCTGCATGTTCTTCTGGAAAAGTTGAGCCTTCCCATGTTTTGCTTGCAATGGGGGCAACAAAAGAGCAAGCAGAGTGTTCAATTAGAATCAGCATAGGTCCAGAAACTAAACCACAAGACATAAAAAAAATAGTGGATTGTTGGTATAATATCTACAAGAAGAACTCCTTGGAATATATGGCAAGTAGCTCATAGAAACGGATTAAATGCAAAACCTACTTGACAAACTCCGCCAGCGCCCTTATCATGGTACTGAAGGTATTCAGTTATCTTCATCTGTGCAGATTAAACAGCAAAAAAACAACGTACTTGGCGTCTTATTTTTAATTTTTCGCACTATGTGCACCTTATGTCTTCACAATATTTCTGGGTTTTTACCCATATAAGCTGAAACGCGCTTATAAGTCGTTTAAGACAGTATAGTACGCCAATTTGAAGGATTAGAGAGTGAACACTAATTACCACGGGGTTTCTTTTGCCTTTTTTTCTGCTTAGTAAATTTCTTAAACATTTAAACAAAGGTGAGTTGCATTTAAAAGCAGCTAAATTGCAGTATTTAAGACTTAAAAAACGCCAATACTGAAAATAGACAATGACTAGGGCTTCTTTTGCCTTTTTTTTCGTTTGGTAAATTTCTTAATGTTTGTAGCTAACATGAACAAACATTTGAGAGTAACTTCCGCTAGTAGGGTGTCATCCCAGTGCCTTGACTACTTGGATCCAGGAAAGTTTGCTTGCTCACAAGCAAACTAGCATAGAAAGTGGTTACAACGTTTTCGATGAGATTGCAGAAAGGCTGGATTCCAGTGGGCTTTGTTGCATCGCTAGCTATGATGGATTAAAGATAAAAAAGATAGAGAATATCAGTAGCTTATTATTCTGGTATTTATAACAAGAACGGTCAGTGAATACCTAAATTTGAGTAAAAGAAATTTCACTACCACTCACTAATCCGGCTAAAATTCAAGAATTTCAATGCTTTAGCTATTTTCAATAGAATTAAGTTTATTAATACAAATAACAAATTACTATTCTTAAATTTGATCAGATTGATTGCAAAAAAACAAGATTTTCTATAGGTTGCTTACAATCCTAACTATGTTAGCCTTTCATAGGTAGCGATGCAACAAAGCCATCCCAGTGCCCCTATGATGTCATTCCAGCACTTGATGCTGGAATCCAGTTTTCTTTACAAATTCACCAAAAGTGCTTCATTCTATAACGCAAAACCCATACTCACCAAACCCAATGCATTACTTGCAATTAAGTTTCCTGGATCCCAGTGGGCTTTGTTGCATAGCAACTGAAAAAATCTTGCAGTTACTGACAGAATTCATTATAAAACAGCTATTTAACCGACAAAGGAAAAATATGCCACAAAAAATGAAAGTCAGTAACCAAAATGAATATAACAAATTTCTCCAGGAAAGAGGAAATATTTTTCATTACATCGATAAAGCTATCGAAAATTGGTATGAAATTGGGCCAAAAATGCAGGGTGGCAACTATATTTATAGTGATAAAGTTGTAATTTTGGTGCACATAATCGTCAGTCTCTTTAGAATTGGTTTAAGACAAACAGTCGGGTTTATAAAAGGATATTTGCAACAAATAGGAAGAGATTTGCAGCTATTCACAAGCATCAAAAGAAACTTGATATTAAGATCAATGATTGCAGAAAATAACATGGAAGATATCGAAATTGCTATAGACAGTACAGGAATTAGTATATACAACAACACACAGCAAAGAAAATAGCAAAGATAGAGAGTACCGCGGCTATAAACAAGTAAGAACAATTGCACATAATGTTGAGCAAACAAGTCATAGCTACAAAATACAGTAATGGCGTTTACTCTGATCACTATGGAGCATTGGGGAAATTTGATGTTAAATATGCTATAAAAGCACTATATGCAGATAGGGCATATGATAGAAAAAAGCTCTATAAGCTGTGTAATCAATATGGCATAAAAACGAAAATTCCTCCGAAAAACAACGCAGCAGAGCATCCAAAATTGGATTATATGCTTGATAGAAATGCCGCTATTCAGTTAATGAAATTACATGGTGAGAATGGTATAAAAAGATGGAAAGAAGAAGTAAATTACGGAAAAAGATCGTATATTGAAGAATTTTTCTCAAGGTTGAAGCGAATATTTGGGTTTAGTTTTAAGAATAAATCTGAGACAAATAGAGAGAAGGAACTACTTATTAAATGCTACTTAATGAACAAATTTACTGCAATTGGTATGCCTAAATTTGAAATAGTCGCATAAAATTATTTACTCTGGAAAAAACTTACGTTGCTATGCAACAAAGCCATTCCAGTGTCAGCTACTTTCATGACACCACTTACTACGCAAATTACCTGCAAATTGCAATGTTCGTACAGCTGTGTGTCAAGCACTGACCACTTTTGCTTCAATATTTGCGATGCCCCTGAACAGATACACTCGGATTTTTTATATAACTATATTTACTATCTTATTTGGTACAGCATATACAGTGCGAACTTTGCTTTGATCGATCTTACTGGACACAGAGTCTATCGCTATTTTCTTCAATTCTTCTTGAGGTAAGTTAATTGCCACCTTTATTGTTGTACGTAATTTTCCATTGATTTGCACTGCTATAGTTACCGTATCGTCAACTAATAATGATTCATCAGCTTTTGGCCAAGGTTGACCTCCTATTTCTTGCCATAGGCTTTCAGCTAGATGTGGTATGAATGGTTCGATTACTCTGATTAGTATGCATATACCTTCATCAATAAGAGATTTTCCAGCTTCTACGTCTATTTCAGCTATTAAATTCGTCATTTCGCGAAATTTTGCCACTACACAGTTTAATCTGCAGTTTTCCAAGTCATCTGTCAGTCCGTGTAAGAGTTTATGAATTTTTTTTCTGTACTCTAGAAGTCCACCCGTAACACTTTCATTATCATAGTGTATATTTACAGGTCTCAGCTGCATTACCATACGCCACAATTTGTTTATATAGCGAGAACAGCCTTCCACGCCATCATCGGACCATTCCATATCTTTTTCTGGAGGAGTGTCGGATAACACAAACAAGCGAGCAGTATCAGCACCATACTTTCCTATGATAAAGTTTGGGTCAATTGTGTTCTTTTTCGATTTGCTCATTTTCTCGACTTTTCCAACCTGAACCTTAGCTCCTTGTGCAATCAACTCTTTTGCTTCTTCGGGAAACAGCCATTTGCCATTCTCGTCTTTGTAAGTTATATGGCAGACCATTCCTTGAGTGATTAAAGTAGAGAAAGGCTCTTTAATAGCAAAATAGCCACATTTGGTTAAAGCACGGCAGAAAAATCTTGAATAAAGCAAATGCAAAATTGCATGTTCTATTCCACCTATATAATAATCAACAGGCATAAAACGATTACATGCATCTTTGTCTATTGATTTATCTTCACTACAGAATGCAGCAAAATACCAGGAAGACTCAAAAAAGGTGTCGAATGTATCAGTTTCACGCTCTGCTTGCTTTCCGCATTTTGGGCAGTCAACAAATTTCCAAGTTGGGTGTTTATCAAGCGGATTACCACCACTTGCAAATTCCACATCTGTTGGTAGAACTACAGGAAGGTCTTTTTCTGGTACTGGAACAGTACCACAGTCTTTGCAATATATGATAGGTATAGGGCATCCCCAATAACGCTGTCTTGAAACTCCCCAATCGTGCAAACGATAGTTTGTTGTTTTCTCACCTATCCCTTTTTCTTTGAGCTTTTTAATGATTACTTCCTTTGCTCTACTTACCGTTAATCCGTTTAAGAATTCAGAATTGAACATTACCCCATCGCCAGTATACGCCTCCTTTGTCATCCCAGTGCTTCGACACTGGGATCCATTGTAAGAATTCTGGATTCCAGCGTCACGCGCTGGAATGACACCTAAGTGGGCTGAAGAAATAACGGGAATAATCGGCAAATTGTACCTCTGCGCAAATTCAAAATCACGCTGATCGTGTGCAGGGCAACCAAAAATCGCGCCTTCTCCATATTCCATCAACACAAAATTCGCTATGTAAAGTGGCAATTCCTTATCAAGAAATGGATGTTTTACGTTTAATCCGGTGTAAACTCCTATTTTTTCGTCACTCCCTCTCTTCGATTCTATTTCCTGGATCCAAGTAGTCAAGCACTGGGATGACAAAACTTCAGGAGCATTTGGAAGCCTGATATCTTGCACAATAGGGTGCTCTGCTGCCACTGCACAAAAAGAAGCCCCAAACAAAGTATGAGGATAAGTCGTAAAAACTTTTAATTTCTTATTCAGGCCAACGATTTCAAACTCTATAGTTGCTCCTTCAGATTTTCCTATCCAACGCTCCTGCATTGTTTTGACTTTTTCTGGCCAATTTTTCAAACTTTGCAGGCACTTGAGTAAATCTTCAGCGAAATCAGTAATCTTTAAAAACCATTGGGACAACTTACGTTTTTCAACAACTGCACCTGATCGCCATCCTTTTCCATCAACCACCTGTTCATTTGCAAGCACTGTTTGGTCCACTGGATCCCAGTTAACCCATGACTCTTTTCGATAGGCAAGCCCATGCTTTAAAAAATCCAGGAAAAATTTTTGTTCGTGTTTGTAATAATCAGGCTCACATGTGGAGAGTTCACGCTCCCAATTATAAGAAAGGCCTATAGATTTCAACTGTGTACGCATATTATCTATATTCTCTTTTGTCCATGTTTCAGGGCTAATATTGTTGTCCCTTGCTGCATTTTCAGCTGGTAATCCAAACGCATCCCAGCCAATTGGATGCAAAACCTCAAATCCATTAGCTCTCTTGTAACGTGCTATCACATCCCCTATTGCATAGTTACGTAAGTGTCCCATATGAATTTTACCAGATGGATATGGAAACATTTCCAACACGTAACACTTTTTTTGTTTACTATTCTTGCTTACAGAAAAATCCCATTTATCTTGATAAAATTTTTCAACACTTTTAAAATCATATTTCATATAAATCCAAATTCAATTACAGTTCACATGCATCAAAGGATCAACCGCTTGGCCATTATGCCGTATTGTGAAACACATCTGTGGATCTTTATCTTGTGTGCTTGATTTACCTGCAGATCCAATTACTTGACCTTGCTTTACTTTATCGCCAATTTCAACATGTATGTTTTTTAAATAGGAGTACACAGTCATGTAATTATCTTTGTGTTCCACTATAATTAAATTCCCATACCATCTCAGCCCTTTGCCTACATATACCACTTTGCCGGGTGCAGAGGCAACTACGTTCGTTCCATTTTGAGCAGCAATTTTTATGCCATCCTTACACATTTCATCAGAAGAGGTAGCTGAAATAACTGTACCTTTAACTGG
The DNA here is from genome assembly GCF_048537595.1 of Wolbachia endosymbiont of Rhagoletis indifferens. Classification (NCBI taxonomy): domain Bacteria; kingdom Pseudomonadati; phylum Pseudomonadota; class Alphaproteobacteria; order Rickettsiales; family Anaplasmataceae; genus Wolbachia; species Wolbachia endosymbiont of Rhagoletis indifferens. The sequence goes on from NZ_CP175923.1 coordinate 650,664, forward strand.
CATTACAAATTTACAATTTACCCCATTAATTTCCACGTTTTGTGCATTATTGTTATCTTTGTATATCCTGTTTATGATGGCTTTTCTACTTTCTTTTTGCACTGAAGGCTCCCTAGTTAAATGGTACTCTCTTGTATATTCCAGCTCTCTTTTTCCGTAAAATCCTTCGCCTTTAAGCAGCACAGGTGCAGGTTTTTGCAGGCCACAGCCTATTAATATTGCTAATAACATAAGAAATGAGGCTATATGCCACATTTTAGATATATCAACTCTCACAAAACTCCAAAATTTTAGCGAGACGTAGTGTTTCACGCCTGTTCGTTACTTTCCTCGTTATTTATTTTACTAGTTAAATAGTCCCTCAAATCGGTAAGTTCTTGCAACAAATTCTTTGTGACTTTTATATCATTACCAAATTCTTTTTGCACTCCTTTTATTGTATATCCTTTATCATATAGCATGTATTTTACTTTCTTTATGGCCTCTATACACTTACGATCATATAGCCTTCTTCCTTTACGCTTTGTAGGCTTAATTTGATGAAATTGACCTTCCCAGAATCTCAAAACATGCTGTTCCAAATGTAGCTCTTCAGCTACTTCCCTAATCGTATAAAATAATTTTTCCTTATTCATTAATTATTTATTGATTTTTTTATAGTTTTTGAAGGCCTAAAAGAAACTGAGTTTCTTGCTTGAATCATCACTTTCTCTGATGTATTTGGTATATTTCCTGGTCTTTCCTTCTTTTTTTTGACCAAGAATGTTCCAAATGACGATATTTTCACTATTCCATCCTTTGCCAAGCTCGTCTTCATTTCGTCCAATATATCGTCTATTATCGAAGCAGAGTCTTCCTTTGATAATCCTATTTCTTGGTTTATATTTTCAGCTATCATTGCCTTAGTTACTGTTGTGTCTTTTGTTGTAACGTGATCCATAATTGAGTAAGTATTGCAATATGTAAACACAATATAGCAACTGACTTAAGGTTCAGCTACTTTATTTTTTAGGGTATGTCTCTTTTGTAGCATAATTTAAAATACTGGCAGTTGCCAACGTTACGAATATTGCAAAAAGCGCCATTTGATAATCTGTAAAAAGTGCTAACATTGACACTATAACTCCACTGCCAATAAACATAAATCCATTGATAATGGATGATGATGTGCTAATGTATTTTCGTTTCACAATCTCGCTGCCGACAGTAAAATTAAGCATATGTCCTCCCGCAAAAAACCCGAACATTAACATACAAAAGTACACAACGTGGACTGTTAAATGGCTGCATAGTAAAATAATAATTGAGACGCCTTGCAATAAAGCAAAAGCAGAAATTACATGTTTCCTATTTTTAAATAAGTTTGAGATTCGATCTGCAATTGGAGCACCAACTGCAAGACCAAGCCATAGTATTGCGGTTGCTATACCTGACTCCATTGCATTGAGTTCTGAGTTGCTCAGTAACCTTGGAGCCCACAAGGTATTAAGTGCTAAAAATGTTCCAAAAGTAATAGCACCCACCACTGAAGTTATCCAGATATCTCTTAATTTTAGCACCGTTAGTACAGAGCACATTACTGTTCTTATAGAGCTTTTTATTGTGCACTTTTCTGAGCTGCTTTCTGGAAGTGTGTTTGGATAAAAAAGCGTAAGTACAAATATCAACACACCAAACAGTATTATGCATACAATCAGATTCTTCCAATCTGCACCTTCAGCAAGCAAGCTAGAGAACAATATTTGAATTATCAGTGCAGAAAGACTTGAAATCGTTTGCACTAGTGAAAACATCAATCCAAATTGGGCAACAGGAAAACATATGCTACTTGTATGAGCAGCACCAATAAAACCAAATGATGCTCCAGTTGCAATAAACACTTGAGATAAAATTAAATGGGAAAAATTGTTACCGTTAACAAGGACAAGAAACCCGAGGATTATAGTTGATAATGAGAAAGAATAAATTTTTTTACTGGAAAAAACATTAAACATTGCCCCACTAAAAAATTGTAAGATGGCAAAAGTCCAAGTATATGCTGAATTAGCCAGTGCAACTTGCGTGATTGTGAGCCCAAGTTCTTTTTCAAGATGCACACTTATAAAGGTGTAGATTATCTGCATGTTGCTGAATATAACAACCAAGTTACTAATCAGCCAAATGAACCAAGCCTTAGTTCTACTTTCCATAAGATTTATTTTTATAAGTAATTTTCTAATAATTTAACACTAAACCTTTTTCGAAGCTATAGGTCCTGATGATAGACATAAGTGTTGAAAGCAAGAACCCTTGATTTCCTTTAGCTTTACTGTATACTTAAAGGGTTTCATTCTAGAGGTTAGTAGTATGCCACCACAAGATATGTTTCAGCTTGGAAAATTCAATAATATGCTTGCAAAAGTAAGTGATAGTATTGACTCCGGTCAGGGCGACCCAACTAAATTTATTGATGAAGTAAAGCATAGGTTGCAGTTGCAAGAAGAACTTAAGGCAGTATATGAAGAATGGGAAAGAAGCGGATTTGATATAAATTTTAGGTTCAGGCTAACTGATTGTAGTCCAATTAGAGAAACAACGCTACTGCACATTGCCATTCTATGCAGAAAAAATAACGTTTGTGTACCAATAGTTCGATGCTTGTTGGATAAGGGGGCTAATCCCAATGATATTCTTGAATTTACTAGTTTTCGGACAACCTCTAAAATCATTCTAAACTGATACAGTTAAATAGCTTTATTAATGTTCACTTTTAGTTCCTTGCAAATTTATAAATTTGTTAAGTGGAATTTTTATATTGAGTAATTGTATTTATAATACATTATTTTGTATAATTAATTTTTTAAATTATTATATTAACTCTAATGTTTTTGGTTTAATGAAAGATAATATTATTTATCACTCTCACTTAGGCGTATATGGTTTAATTTTAAAACCTAAAAGTATAGTTTTGGTGAAAAAAAGTCGAGGTCCTTATAAAGGGTTGTTTGATTTACCAGGTAGAAATTGCTGAAACGCTTGAAGAGGCGCTTGTAAGAGAAATTAGAGAAGAAACAGGTTGTTTAGTGAAACAATACGACCAAGTCCAAACAGTTACTAGCCTATATCATTATAATGAAGACAATGTAAATAAATGTCTAAAACATATAGCAGTTTTATACAAAATTGAAATCATAGGAGAAATAAAGCGAGAATCTGATGGAAAAGATTCTGATGGTTGTATATGGCAAAATATAGATACTATAAACTATAAAAAAATTTCTCCGATGGTTCATATAGCAAGTAAATTCATAAATGAAGACTATTATTTTTATTACAGGTGTATCCACGGTTGAAAAATCAAGTTTAGCTCATATATTAGGTTCAAAGCTTTTTGTGCCTAGAAACTTTGCGATTCCACTAACTGCTTGTAGAGAAAAAAGAATAGATGATGATCCTAAATATTTAATAAATTTGACTACTGAGGAATTTCAAAAATCTCAATTTTTTATTAATTGTGAGATGTCTATCTTCATACAGCTTTCCTCTTCATACCTCAACTAATAAAATTAGAAGCATCAACTCCCTTCTGTAAGCAAGCAGCAATGGCAGTGTTCATCATTAGAAATGCAATGGTCATTGGGCCAACGCCCCCGGGTACTGGAGTAATAGCTTTGGCTTTCCCTTTTATTCCCTCAAAGTCAACATCACCTACAAGCTCTCCTACGTTAACGCTATTTATGCCAACATCGATCACTATTGCACCTTTCTTTATCCAGTCTGCTTGAACAAAATTTGGCTTTCCGACTGCTGCAACTACTATATCCGCTTTAGAGCAATATTCAGCTAAATCCTTGCTTTGTGAATGCAAGATGGTAACAGTGCAGTTTTCTTGCAATAGCAGGTGAAACATTGGTTTACCCACGATATTTGACCTACCAATTACCACTGCGTTTTTACCGGAAAGGTTCTCTTCAATTGATTTAATTAAATGCAAAGAACCTTTAGGAGTGCAAGGTATAAGGCAGTTTTTTTCACCTTTAACTAATTTGCCAACGTTTTCATCATGGAAGCCATCTACATCTTTTTCAATACTTACTGCGTTAATTACTCTGCTTGCACTAATATGATTTGGTAAAGGCAACTGTACTAAAATGCCATGCACAGATGGATCTTCATTTAATTCATTAATTTTTCCAATTAACTCATCTTCTGATGTCTCACAAGATAAAAGAATTGTTTCAGAACTTATGCCTATTGATTCTGCTTTTTTCTGTTTGTTGCGAACATAAACCTGACTTGCTGGATTGCTACCAACGAGAATTACTTTTAGGCAAGGAAAAATATTATGCTCCCTCTTTAGGGCATAAATCTTTTGTGATAGCCTCTCACACAGGTCATTCGCTATTTTTTTACCATCAATAATAATTGTCACTTCCTTGCCACTCCTTAAAGTCAGGTAATTTGATATCAAATAAATCCAATACTTTGCCAACAGAATGATTAATAATATCATCCAACGATTTCGGTTTAATATAAAAAGCAGGCACTGGTGGAGCAATAATCGCTCCCATCTCCGTTAATTTTAACATATTTTGTAAATGCCCAAGATGCAGTGGTGACTCTCGCACCATAAGAACTAACTTTCTTCTTTCTTTTAGTGTTACATCTGCAGCTCTTGTCAATAGATTGGAAGTAACACCTGATGCGATTTCAGACATTGTCTTCATAGAGCATGGTGCTACAATCATTCCTGAAGTTTTAAATGAGCCGCTTGCTATTTTTTCTCCTATTTTTTCTTCAGAATAGTAAAAATCTGCAAGTGATGTAATATCTTCAAGTTTTTCTTTAATCTCATGAGCTAGAGTTATTTTCCCAGCACGGCTTATCACTAAATGAGTTTCATAACCAGGTTTGGTGCCATTTGAGTAGCTGACATTGGAATCTATACACTTTTTCTGGATCCCAGTGTCAGCTACTCGGATAAGAGATCTATTAATATTTCTTAACGCCTCTAAAATACGTACACCGTAAATAGAACCAGATGCTCCACTTATTCCAATTACAATTCTGCTATTCACTTAACTCTTCTTCGTAGCTCATTCCCAATGCACGTTTATAGGTATCAAGCAATATTTCCTGTTCCTCTCTGTCATCATCATCCATCTTCCTCAGCCTAATAATTTGTTTCATCACTTTTGTATCCCAACCTTCATCTGCGGCTTTTGCATATACATCACGAATGTGATCTTGCACATCCCTCTTTTCTTGTTCAAGTTTTTCGACTCTCTCTATGTAACCCTTCAACTCTTCAGCCGTTATTTTTACTGTATCTTCCATGAAACTCCACTAATTAATTGCTACTAGTATTACCAGTTTTTACTTGCACTTCAACAACAGTAATAATATTTTTATCTTTTTTTAAAATCTTAAAGCGAAAACCATACATGGAAAACTCCTCGCCTTCGTCAGGAATGCGCTCTATTTCATTCACAATCATACCTGCTAAAGTTGTAGCTTCTTCATTAGGAAGATTCCAGTGTAACTGTCTGTTAATATCTCTAATCGTGGATTCCCCTTCTATGTAGTACACATTATCAGATATTTTCTTTATAAAATTCTCCGTAATCAAATCATGCTCATCAGAAATTTCTCCAACTATTTCTTCCAGTATATCCTCAAGGGTTACAATCCCCTGCAATGCTCCATATTCATCGACAACAAGTGCAAAGTGTTTCCTATTCTTACGAAAGTTGTGAAGTTGTATGCTGAGCGGCGTACTTTCTGGTATAAACCAAGGCTTTGACATAACTTGGGCAATGTCAACTTCTTCTGTTTTATTATCCTTTTCACGCAAGGCGTTTATTAGATTTTTCACGTGAATCACCCCGACAATGTTATCTGGTTCCTTCTGCCATAAAGGTACTCTACTGTGACTACTGGTTAAAATCTCTCTTATTAACTCTTCTTTATTCCGATCTATATCAAGAGAAAATAGGTTTCTTCTATGGGTCATAATTTGTGATATTTCTGTCTCAGCCAAATCAAGTATGCTGCTTAGCATATCTAAATCCTGTTGTAACATAGTTCCTTCACTGCGGTGAAGAGTAATCATATTACGCATTGCATCCGCTGCAGATATCACTTCCTTATCTTTATGCAGCCCACATAATTTCAGGATGAGGTTAACAATAAATTGAATACCTAGCGTCAATGGAGAAAAAATCTTTACAAAAAACAATACAAAATAAGCAGAAAATGATGCAAATTTTTCAGGATTTTGAATAGCATAAGTTTTTGGTAGAACTTCGCAGAACAATAAAATACAAAATGTCATTATAATTGTTGATAGGAGAATGCCCTCATTTCCAAAAAGATTGATAAATATTGCTGTAAATAAAGCAGAGCAAGTAATATTAATAATTGTATTGCCGAGCAATACCGTTCCTATTGTCAATTCTTTCTTATTTAATAAGCGGTCTATTATCCTGGCTCTTTTGTTACCGTCTAGCTTTAGCTTATTAACTCGAGAACGGCTAATTGAGGTTAAGCCTATTTCTGCTCCTGAGAACAAAAACGATAAAATTAACAAAATAAAAATTGCTGATGATACTAAGACCAATAACCAATCCATTAAAGTACGATGTTATTGTGATAAAAAACAAAGTTAATTTTACATGTTATGAAAGGCATTTGCAAGCTTGAATTTATATTGCCGAATTTTATATATCTTTAATCTTAAAAAATAAATCATAAAGCATATTACACGCTGCGTTCACATGCTCATCCTCAATGATAAGTGGTGGGGTTATCCTTACTACTTTGTTGTTTAAAACCCTAGTTATTATTAAACCTTTATCAAGAGATCGACTAATAATTTTATCGGCTACAGGAGTTGCTAGTTCTATTCCCATTAGTAACCCTTCTCCACGAACTTCTGAAATCATCTCAGGAAATTCTTTAGCTAAAGGCAACAGCTTTTCTTTTAAATATTTACTAATTCTCTTAACATGGTCAAAAAAGCCTTCTTTTAGCATTATATCGAGTACCGCATTACCAACAGTCATGGCAAGTGGATTGCCACCATAGGTTGATCCATGAGTTCCTGGAGTGATTGCTTCTGCTATGTAATCTTTTACTAAACATGCAGCTAGAGGAAAACCGTTACCCATAGCTTTTGCACAGGTTAGCATATCAGGTTCAATGCCGACATTTTGATAATAAAATAAAGAACCGATGCGTCCATATCCGCATTGCACTTCATCAAAGCACAAAATTATCCCTTGAGCTTTTGTTATTTCCCTTACTTTTTGAAGATATTTTACGTCTAGTGGATATACTCCACCTTCGCTTTGTATGGGCTCTAAAAACACAGCAGATGTTTCATTATTGATTTTTTCTTCTAATGCTTTAATGTCATTTCTTGGAACTTTATCAAAACCAGAAAGGAGCGGAGCAAAACCTTCGCGTGATTTTTCATTGCCTCCAGCAGAAATTGCAGCAATACTGCGGCCATGAAACCCTCCTTCAATTGTAATAATACGATTACGTTTTGCTTGCCCCTTTGAATAAAAGTAACGACGAATAAACTTAATTGCAGCTTCTGTTGCTTCAAGCCCACTTGAGCAGAAAAAAACTTTATCTGCAAAAGTAAGGGTTGTTAAACGCTCGGCAAGCCTTTCTTGCTCGGGAATAGTGAAAATGTTAGAGCAGTGCCATAATGAGCTCAATTGCTCTTTCAGCTTATCTGTAATGTATGGATGACAATGCCCTAAAGAAGTTGTAGAAATACCTGCAGCAAAATCTAAATATTTTTTACCACCTCTATCAAAAAGATATACCCCTTCTCCCCTGACTATAGGAGTGTCAAGTCTATTATACGCATTAACAACATGATCCATTTTATAAGTATTGTGGTATTATCTATACTATACCTGAAATGAATCCATTAACACAAAGCTTTTCCTTTAACCTCTTATGCTACTTCAACTAAAAATTTAGCCAATGCAAACCTTTTTTGTCATTCTATAGCTAAAGTGACTTAGTTTTACCAACGATTCGCCACTTATTAGCGAAATCCAGAGATATCGAAAATAAGCACAGTATGGCGTCTGTGTCATCCTGTAAAGGTCATCCTTCTTGGCGAAAATTACTCTTAAATATTACAACGTTCGTACAATTGTGTATTAAGAGAGAGCTTATTGTTCAAGAAGTTCTAGGCTCTGCGGACAAAAAATAAGGGAGGGAAGAAAAAAAGTGGTAGTTTAACCTAATAGATATAAAAATGGAGAAACTACCGAATGGAATATTATAAAAAAGAAAGGAATTGGAAACAAGTTTTAGAGTTTATAAAAGGCGTAAAAGGAATGCATAGTAAAGACGAAAAACGTCTAAGAATAGCACTTTTGCATGATATTGGGCTCATAGAACACAAAACTGTCCGGTTACCACTCAGCACAGAAGACTTGCCTTCTATTGAAATGCTAAGGCAAGTGAATGCTTGGGTGGGAGGAATTGATTAGTGACTAGGACAAAAACTGGGAATGTTCAAAAAAGTGTGTCAAACCGCATTTTTAGTTCAACTCAATTTTCAATCTATCTGGAAAGAAAATATCAAGTTGAGACATAGTTAAAGCCCAATTAGGCAGAGCCATAGTCCATTTTTGCTCTACTTTTTTTATAGCACAATATACCTGTTTATACAAGGCATTTGTGCTGGTAAATGAGCCCTTGGTTTTAGTGAATTTTCTGATCTGTCTGTGCAGCCCCTCAATTGGATTTGTGGTCCCTCCTAACTGGGCTAGAATACTTGAAATAACCAGATAAATTTTCCCAATTGTTCTGCCACAATTTTATAACCAAAGGATACTTTTCTCCCCATTTTTCTTCCAGTTCAAGCAAGTAATTTTCAGCAATTTCTTTACTTGTAGCACGATATATTTTTTTCAAATCATTCATGAAAACTTTCACATCTTTGCTGGATACATATTTTAGTGAATTTCTTATCTGATGCACTATACATAGCTGTACTTCTGCTTTAGGAAACGCACTATTTATAGCTGCAGGAAAGCTTTTTAGCCCATCTACACATGCAATCAGAATATCTTCTACTCCTCTTTCTTTGAGGTCATTTAGCACTCCCAACCAAAAGTTAGCTCCTTCACTTTCAGCCAAATAAAAGCCCAAGACTTCTTTTCTGCCATTTTGGTCTATTCCTAATATGTTGTACATACATTTACTCACGCAATGCCGGTCTTCCTTAACCTTAAAAAACATGCCATCCATGAACACTATTGGATATACAGATTGCAGCGGGCGACTACGCCATTCGTTGATTACCGGTAGCAGTTTGTCAGTAATACTTGATATCTCTGCCACCGATATTTTGTGATCGTAAATTTCTTCTACATGTGATGCTATATCTCTATAGCTCATACCACTGGCAAATGTGCTCAAAATCTTTGTTTCAAGCTCTGGATGTAGGCTTGTTTGCCTTTTTTTGATATTTGTGGTTCGAAACTTCCCTCCCTATCTCTTGGTGTTAATAGCTCAAATGAGCCTGCACTGGTACGTAAAGTCTTTCCATTTCTCCCATTTCTTCGATTATTCTCTTCACTTTCAGCTAATAAGTGATTTTCTATTTCACCTTCCAAACTTGCCTCCAGCAGCTTTTTTATAAATGGTGTTAATGCTCCGTCCCTTCCTGTCAGCGGCCTTCCTTCTCGTATAGACGACAGGTTTCTAATTTTTTATAATCTACCAATCCGGTAGTTCTGTTTACTACTTTCTGACTCATTGTCAAACCTCCATTTTTTTATATCAATTTATTACTTTTTTTTCGGTTTGACACACTTTTTTGAACATTCCCCAAAAACTACGCTTATTAACACCATCAACGTTCTCTGGAGTTTCTATTTTCAAATTACGTATTTCTTCTAGATCGGATTTTACCTTTTCTAATAACGTTTTTTTTGTGTTTTTTTCTAAAAGGCTATGATAATCCTTTAAGAGCTTGTCCGGAAACTGGTAAACTCAAGCATATTCCCTCCTTAACATAACCCTACTCATAGCCAGGTATATGAAATTTTCAGTGGATGTTGTAAATATTCCTTTGATAGCCTTCTATTCCTCAAGCAAAAGTCCTTTCTACAACCCATCTTCTTGACTGTACTTTAAACCCCTGTTCCCTAATTGGTAGTAGTTCAGGTGGTGTGTCTTTGTGTACCCAAAACCTACATGGAGGCCTTTTAACAATTTCAATGTCTATTCCGTACTCTTTTTCTATGTACTCCTTTAAATTTCTTCCTTGATACCCCATATCAGCCCACATTTTCTTAACGTTAGTATATTTTTTCCTCATATTATCCAATGCTACCATCTCTGTCATTTTCACTAGCAGCACCCACATAACAGCCTAATATAAAACCCTGAGATTATGTACCTTTTTCTACCTTTTACTTTTTTACCCCCATCATAACCTTTGACCCCCCTTTTTCTGTCGTTTTTACAGATTACTATGCAAGCACTTGGCTCCTCGTTTCTTCCCATTTTTGACCTACTATATTTAGTGATATCGTAGTTCATTTTTTCGAAAATTCCTTGCTTTTTCCACCTCCTAAATTGTTCATATACTTTCTTCCATGGCGTGCGGTAAATAGCGCCATTGACATCCTGTACGTAGTACATAAAAAATTGCCGATAATACTTCTCTTTTGCTATGTTTTAGCGGCCTTCCTCCTTTCTTGTATGATACTCTAAAGTGTTTCTCTATTAGCCGACCACTCTCTTTCACTAAGATCTGTAGGATACTTTTTTCTCATTTCTAACCCCATTTTTAAAACTCATATACTATACTTTTTTTCGTTTGCGGATAAGCTCTAACTATTGCATTCCTGAACTTTTTGATTCATCATTTTCATGACAAAATTGTCTTAACTTTCTCTCCACTTTTTCTGGGTAAGATCACTAACTCTTTAGTAAGAGACGGTAGACTGTTTACTGAGGAATATAGTCCTAAGACTGCTTCTATATAATAATAGCGTAGCTGTGAATAAGTACACCCACACAAATTTTAAGTACTTATTCACAGCTACATCAATTTTTCTATTGACTTTTAACACAACTGCTCCACCTAATGCTTAAGCTTAAAAACACTAGATGCTTTTTTCAAGATACAAGATCCTTTTTCATAGCTATACTACGTTATACCAATTCCAGCGTCTGGGCACTGGTTTCTTGGTACTTATTCCGCAATAATTTTTTTTTCCTTCAATAAACTTTGCAGTTCGCCTTTTTCGTACATCTCGCGAGTGATGTCGCAACCACCGATAAACTCTTCCTTTATATATAATTGTGGAATTGTTGGCCAATCAGAAAACTTTTTTATAGATTCACGTATTTCATCATTCTCCAACACGTTAATACACTTAAACTTCACATTCAATTTTTTTAGGATTGACACGACGAGTCCAGAGAATCCGCATTGAGGAAAATCAGAAGTGCCTTTCATATACAATACCACATCATTTTCTGCTATATTTTTTTTTATTTGTTCAAAATTGTTCATAAATTCACCTTATTTTTAAGTATTAGTTTCTAGCTGCAAGGCATGTATAGACTGACCTTCTAGTGCTTTATATACCATTTTATGCTGTTCTATTTTTGTCTTTCCGAGAAAGCGCTTGGAGGTTATTTTTAAATAATAATGATCATTATCTCCAGCAAGATCATGAATCTTTATATCAGCATCGGGGAACGATTGTTTGACGATTCTTTCTAGTTCATGAATTGCAATAACCATTGATTTACTTTAAATTACAATACTTTTATTATAAATCTAAAACGATTGAGCACAATTGAATTATTGATTGTATAGTTACTAATATCGTGAAGACAGTAAATTCAGCATGTTAAGAGCACTAGCAAGGCGAGATTTTAATTGATTTTCATATTTGCTCCAATCTTGTATTGCCTTTCTTGCAACACCTGAGTAAACTGCAGCTTTTGCAACAGCAGGAGATACTATAGAAATTAATCTTGGGTCAAATGGAGTAGGTATTATATATTCACGTCCATAGCTCATTTTACGACCGCCATAGGCTGCAGATATCTCACCTGGTACTGGCTCACGGGCAAGCTTTGCTATTGCATCTGCAGCTGCAATTTTCATTTCATCATTTATTGTTGTTGCATATACATCAAGCGCCCCTCTAAATATATAAGGAAAACCCATTACGTTGTTGACTTGGTTGTTGTAATCTGACCTACCAGTTGCGATTATTGCATCTGGCCTCACAGATTTTGCAAACTCAGGCCTTACTTCTGGATCGGGGTTAGCGAGAGCGAAAATAATCGGGTCTTTGCCCATACTCTTTAACATCTCTTCATTTAACACATCTTTTGCAGATAGTCCGATGAATACATCAGCGCCTTTTATTGTATCAAGTAGAGAACGTTCGGAAGTATCAATTGCATACTTTTCCTTCCACTCATTCATGTCCTCGTTTCTACCTTTGTATATTACTCCTTGCTTATCGCACAGCACTATATTTTTAGCGCCCATGGACTTTAGTATTTCTAAACATGCAATACCGGCTGCTCCAGCACCATTCATAATGATCTTAACGTCCTCTAATTTCTTTTCAACAATATCAAGAGCATTTTCTATGCCAGCTGCAACAACCACCGCAGTTCCATGCTGGTCATCATGGAACACTGGAATATCCATCAGTTCATTCAGACGTTTCTCTATTATAAAACAATCGGGAGATCTTATATCTTCTAAATTTATCCCCCCCCAACTTGGCCCAAGATACCTTACTGCATTGATGAAATCTTCTATATTTTCTGTATCAACTTCTATATCAACTGCATCAATATCAGCAAAACGCTTAAATAAAACAGCTTTGCCTTCCATGACCGGTTTTGAAGCAAGAGGACCGATATTACCAAGTCCAAGCACTGCAGTGCCATTTGAAATGACAGCAACACAGTTGCTTTTTGCCGTATAATCATAAACAACCTCAGGATTTTTAGCTATTTCAAGACACGGAGCTGCAACGCCAGGAGAATAAGCAAGTGACAAATCATACTGGGTAGATAAAGGTTTTGTTGGCATAATTGAAATTTTACCAGGGTTACCACCTCTACTGTGATACTTAAGTGCTTCTTGTTTTGTGGTACTATCTAAATCATCATTCATCATTACATCCTTATATTTTAAGCTTGTATTTTTTAAGTATATGGAGTTTTTATAAATGTTCAATTGTAAACTATTAGCTTGTGAACTCTGTTGTACTTCTGTATAAGTTTACCTATTACGTAAGATGATATTACATGCTTAAGAAAAACGTGCCTAATTTGCTTACAATTTCTCGTGCACTTGCAATACCAGCAATAATATTAAGTTTTTATATAGAAAATAAATATGCAGGCCTGATAACAATATCAATCTTTGTGTTTGCGTGCATTACGGATTTTTTTGATGGTTACCTGGCGCGTGCGTGGAAAGTCCAATCAAAGTTTGGCAAGCTATTTGATCCAATTGCTGATAAATTAATAGTGGTTTCAACGATAATTATGCTAATTTATAAGCAAAAGATAAATGATTTTACAATAGTACCGTCAATTATCATCATCTGTCGGGAGATATTAGTCTCGGGTTTACGGGAGTTTCTGATAGCTACAAATGTTAGTCTACCTGTAAGCAAAGCTGGAAAAATTAAAACATTTCTACAGATGGTTGCTGTAGTAGCGCTAATAATGAACGATTATTATATGATTCAATATACAGGTGCGATTTGTTTATGGGTTGCAGCTATTATAACTGTGTGGTCAGGCTATAATTATATCCTAGCCGGCATCAAATAGATTGATTAAATCTCCTAGGAAATAGTTAATAGACAAGAGTAGTTAATATCTTAGTGATATTGACTCAGAAAGCAAAAAGGTGTATAATTGTATTAACTTACAACTAATTAGGTTAATATTATGAAAATACCTAGTGGCAAATTTTCTTCTACCAAAAAGGTTCCAGGAAAGAATAAGAAAAAAAGAGATTTTGAACCATTAGAAGAGTTTTTTTGGGATTTTTGGCCAACAGTTGATAAAGAAGTCAAAAGAGAAAGGCTAGAACAAGAGCTATTAACACTAAAAAAAAGAGAGCTATATAGACAATGTGCATCATTGGTAACAATGGTTCCATTTGCATTATTTATGGCTATTGAACTGGAAAAAATATGTAGCGATCAGGTATTACTTGGCGTGATAAGTGGCGCGCTAAGCCACACTATATTACCTTTCATGGTCCTATCTCTTATTTGTACACTATATTTAATTTACAATAATAGGAAAATAGCACAAAAAGAACGAGAGTTGAAAAATATTGAAAATGAAGAGGAAGTAAAGGAAAAAGAGCACAATATTTCTGATATAGGTCAGTGTTTGATCTATATTGAGGCTATAACAACTGCACTGGTTATTGTAGGTATGATAATGGGTGAAACATCTTCACTTGAAGCAGCAGAGGATGCAATTTTATTTCTTGCCAATGCAATTGCTCTTCTTGTAACTATTGTTTCTTATATTGATAAGCATGAAAAAAATAAGAAAAAGGAAACAGAAAAATCTAATCTTGATGAAAAATCTAGCAAGAAAACTAGCAATATGTCTGTAGCCGGATTGGCGCTTGCTGGTTCTTCTATATTTTTAATAAGAAGGATAATGTTAATGGCATTAGCATCGTCCTTAAATCCTGCTGTTGGGCCTACTTTAGGCTTGATAGGTATTGCACTTTTTATGGTTGTACAGATATTAACTATACGTTCCTACAGCAAGACGCTGAAAGATCCAAAAGTGGAAGGACGAGGTGAATCAAGAAATGCAGGTAGTTCTGACCGTAGTTATAAAGAAGAAGGGCCGGCTATTGCCTAAGAAATTTATTTATTTAAGTAATATTTAGGTCTATACTTTATTTTGATCGAAAAAAATCTTATGTATAAGACTTTAATCACGTGCTTTATTTTCCTAATTTGCTCCTTTACACAATCGTATGCGAATGATCTTGAAAAAACTGAAACTGAACTATATGAAGAAGCAGTTAAACTTTTTGACCAGAAAAAATATAAACAAGCTATTAGGGCATTTCATAAGATAGAGGATTTGTATCCTTTGTCTTATTGGGCAATGAAAGCGAAATTATTATCTGGGGTTTCTCACTATAATATGGGTAACTATAGCAGTGCTGCAAGTGATATGGATGATTATATATATGTTTATTCAAATGGTGAAGATTTACCATATGTATACTACTTAAGAGTATTATCTTATTACATGCAAATTAATAAAGTGCAACTTGGACAGCAAACTGCATATAAAACTTTAGAGCTGGCTACAGAGTACATTAATCTCTTTCCAGGCAGCGAATATGTAGACGAGATAAAGGAAAAAGCAAAGCTAATCACAGAGCATATATCAACAAAAGAGTATTTTATCGGTAAATTTTATCTGAGGCGTGGTGAATATTTGGCAGCAATTAAGCGTTTCCAGAATATGGCAAGCTATAAGGATTCTAAATATTTTTCTAAGTCTATTAACCATTTAATAGCAGCCCATTCAGCTATTGGCCTTGACTTAGAAGCTAAGCAGTATGAAAGTATGTTATTAGCAGAAAACCTGCAAGATGCCAAGCCGGAGGCTTGAAAATTTGCTTTAGTTTTTTCTATGCTTTGATATATAATTAGGTTTTTAACTATTTGAATATGGCTGGTCATTCACAATTTTCAAATATCAAACACCGAAAAGGTGCTCAGGATGCAAAGCGCTCTCAAAAATTTACGAAGCTGATTAGAGAAATAACAGTTGCTGCAAAGCAAGGGCTACCCGATCACGAACTCAACCCGCGCCTTCGCTCTGCTATATTTGCTGCACGCAAGGAAAATCTACCAAAAGATAAAATAGAAACAGCAATAAAAAATGCAACTGGTAACGTTGCTGGAGAAAATTATGAGGAAATCCAATATGAAGGTCATGGGCCTTCTGGCACTGCACTCATTGTCCATGCCTTGACTAATAACCGCAACCGCACTGCTTCTGAGGTGCGTTATATTTTTTCTCGCAAAGGTGGAAATTTAGGAGAAACAGGAAGCGTTAGTTATCTTTTTGATCATGTAGGTTTAATTGTCTATAAAGCAGAGGGTGTGAATTTTGACGATTTATTCAGTCATGGAATCGAATTAGAAGTATTGAATGTTGAAGAAAATGACAAAGAAGGGTTACACGTTATAACTTGTGAAATAAAAGATTTTGGTAAAGTACGCGATGCCTTTTATGCAAAATTCGGAGAACCAGAACTTGCTCGTCTTTCATGGCAGCCAAAAGATCTGATTGAAATTAGCGATAAAGAGTTGATTGATAAATTATCTGCATTGGTTGAAGAGCTAGAAGATAATGATGATGTACAGTATGTGGAAGGTAATTTTACTTTTGTTGATGCTGTTTAAATGATGAAGCTGATTGTATTTATGCTGCTCTTTATCTTACCGTTATATACCGCTGAAACATCAACAGATCTTGCGCAGTATGCAGCCAGTGCCTCTTTTTCTTGTCATCCCAGTGCCCAGACACTGGGATCCAGCAAAATTGATTGTAAACAGCACACTATACAACATTTTCGATTAAAAAACTGGATTCCAGTGTCAGCTACTTGCATGACAGAAAGCAACCTGACCCACTCTCCAGTGTCACTTCAGCAAGGAATCAGGAAAAAAAAAGATATTACTTTGATGGAGGAAAGCAACGTAGGAAACTTAGTACATGATAGAAAATTATTATTCATATCCAGCACCATAAAATCTTCCTTTTTTGCCACGGGAATTGAGCAAGGGTTGGCGCCAAATACAGTGGTGAAATTGATCAACATATATAAAGATTTCGGTGTTGATTTTAAAAAAGACATTGTGCCGAAGAGTAAATTGGAGGTTCTTTTTGAGAGATTGCCTAATAATCAGAAGACTGAAGAAAAAATTTTATATTCTTCACTGACAATAAACAAGAAAGCTATTAGTTTATATCATTATAAATCGCAAGACGGCAAAGAAAGGTATTTTAATAATGAAGGAATAAGCTTAAAAAATGGCGAAATTTTTGCAAATCCTTTAAATGGAGATTATCGCATATCCTCAAAATTTGGCAATAGAAAGCATCCTATTCGCGGTAAAATTGCTTTTCACAAAGGAGTGGATTATGCAGCTAAACTTGGCACTCCCATATACGCTGCTGCAGAGGGTGTGGTAGAATATATAGGAAAGAATGGTGGCTATGGAAATTACATCAAAATAAAACACAAAAATGAATATTCAACCTGTTACGCGCATGTAAGTAGATTTAGTGGCGATATAAAGTTAGGCTCTAAAGTAAAGCAGGGGCAGGTTATTGCCTATGTTGGTAGCACTGGTGTTGCAACAGGACCCCATTTACATTACGAAGTTATATATAACGGCAAACACATTGATCCGCTTACGATAGCGCATAAAAACGAAGTAAGGTTGCTTGATCATGAATTAAAGGAGTTTAAACTATTTGTAAGCAAGATAGATAAAACGATTAACAAGGAGGGTTCAAGTGAAAAAGAAGTTTAAAGACAATATGGATAAGAATACGATAAACGATAGAAATTTGAGTCAAATTCGGTTTTTTCCTGCATTAATACTAGTGATAATACTAATGGCAATACCGTTATCACTACTTGCGGTGTATGATACTCTGGCTTTAATACACAATAGCCTGGTTTCAATGGATGGTACTGCTTTAGTATTAATAATCCCATTTGTGATCCTATTCGTGATCCTATTCATAATTTTACCTACAGGGTTTTTTATCAATCATCCTAATGAAGCAAGAGTGATAGAATTTCTTGGTCATTATATTGGAACTTATTTTAAATCCGGAATGTTTATCACAATCCCATTTGCAAACAAACATATCATTTCTCTAAAATTTCAAAATATTAACACAGAAAAAATAAAAGTGAATGATGCAAACGGAAGTCCAATAGAGATTTCAGCAGTGATTGTTTGGAGAGTAAACAGCCCTGCAAAGGCGTATTATAATGTTAACAACTATCACGAATTTGTTTTTGTACAAAGTGACTCAGTAATAAGAGAATTAGCTAGTAACTATCCGTATGACAGCGAAAGCGATGAGGAATCTTTACGTAAAAATTCTGATAAAATTTCGAGTGAATTGCAGTCAATGTTACAACAAAGATTAGATATTGCAGGAATTGAGATTACAGAAGCAAGAATATCACATTTAGCATACTCATCCGAGATTGCACAAGCAATGTTAAGGCGTCAACAAGCACATGCTATCACTTCGGCAAGAAGGCATATAGTGCAAAATGCAATAGGAATTGTCGAGGAAGTAATAGCTCATTTTGAAAAAAACAAAAGCCTACAATTAGATGGCAAGCAAAAAGTTCAATTGATAAATAATTTGTTGGTTGCCCTAATCTCTGAGCAAGATGCACAACCGACGATTAGTTTGGATAATAATTAGCTTAGGTATACTTTTAATTCTTTTTGGTTGATAGGCCAAACTATGTTATTATTATAATTTAGTAAAGAAATTTAAGATTATCAACATTTTAAGCTTGATATAGCTAATGCAAGTCAGGTTTCCCTCGTCATACCGCCACGAACCATCATACCGCCGCGGTATCTCATCCGCTAACAAGCAGCGGGATGACGAGCTTATCATCATGCCGCCACGAACCGTCATACCGCGATTCATTCGCGGTATCTCGGCATAGATCCCGCTAACAAGCAGCGGGATGACGAGATGCCACCGCGAACCGTCATCCCGCGATTCATTCGCGGTATCTCTAGATCCCGCTAACAAGTAGCGGGATGACGGTTGTCGTTTAGCTATAAACATTAAGAAATTTACCAAACAAAAAAAAAGGCAAAAGAAACCCCGTTGGTGGTTGGCTATTTACTATGTACTAAAATATCGGCGTTTTTTTATTCTAAAACGCTTGATTAAGAGCGATTTAGTTACTTTTAACTTGCAACTAACCTACACCGCAAGTGTTTAAGAAATTTACTAAGCAGGAAAAAAGGCAAAGAAACCCCGTAGTAGCTAGCATTCAAATTCTCCCTTGTCAATTTGACGTTTTTTGCTGTCTTAAACGCTTTGTAAGCGCGTTTCGGCTTATATAGGTAAAAACCCAGAAATTTTTAAAGACATGCGATGCACGTAGTGCGAAAAATTAAACATGAGACGCCAAATACCCTAAGTTTTTTGTCATTAACCTGCACAGATTGCGAAGATAAATAAATAGCTTCAGTCTCATGATAAGGGGACTGGCGAAGGGTGTCAAGTAAGTTTTTTCGTCTCTATTCCCAATAAAAGTTCGTTATATGGTTATGCAAGAAGTCTAATGTTAGAAGGGTTAGTAATTCTTAACTACCACGAACATGTCCATTGCTGTGAGCAAAAGGTTCTACATTTTTCAAACAACTGCCTACTTTCAGTGAGTTGTTCAGATTATGCTCTATTTGTGTTTTTGTTTCGAACTTAAATCCTAACTTTTCACAAAATTTTTGGAAATATTCTTTAATAATGTCAAACAAACTCTTATCACCCTCTTGATAGTTTTTTAGCTCTTCAGGAGCAGTAAGTAACAATTTGCCGTCTTTATATGTTACACCATCTTTACCATCTTGAGACTCAAGTGTGAATTCTAATGAGCTGGATAGATCACATATTTTTTCTTCTGGATTGTCAAATGTGGTTATAGGTATTGCCATATCAGACTTAATTTTTATGTGATTGTGGTCAATGTAGTAGATATTTAGTGCTTTTTCAGGATCATGTGGAGTTAAGCTGTAACTGCTAAGCGCAGCGTGATACTCATTAAATATACCAGCTCCATATCCTGCTTGATTACAATTAGTGACTAGCTCTTCTAAAATGGGGTCACTTGGAACTTCTGCTCCAGCATATCCAAACATTTCCTTAAAAATTTCTTTTGCAATTGGGCGGTAATTTTTATCTCCCTTTCTTAGTAGTAGGTGATTATGCTCCTTTCCTATGTTGTAAAATCTTTCAAACTCTTTTCTATATGAATCAGTTTTCTGATGATCAGTAGTTTCAGGATTATTGAAGTGGTTCTCCCAAATTTTAGGTAATCTATTCTGATTAAGCTCTTTTAACACTGAATCAACAAAAACTCTACCCTGATCTGTATCTATTTCTCTTTCACCAACTAGAGAATCACTATAAATATCATTCTCACTAAGAAGCTTACTCTCATAGTCCTTCGCTCCTTCTTTCAGCGCAATAATAAGACTTTTATCTATTTTTTTTTCATTAATAACGAAATTCATCCTGTGGAAATCTAAGTACATTGTTTCGCCAGAGTTTGCTTCTTTATTATCCTCTGCAGCTCTTAATTTACTGAAGTCAAATTCTTTAGCTTGAGCGTTTAATGTAACGATTGGATTTTTCTTTGCTTCTGCCATAATCTTGCTCCCCATTAACATTCTGAAATTAATTGTATTACTGAATTATTAATAATCTAGTAATAGTGCCTGCTATGTAGCTAAAATTTTCCTTTAACTTAAGCTACATGTAGCTAAAATAACTTGGGTTTACCGACGATTTGACAAACCGTCATCCCGCTGCTTGTTAGCGGGATCTAGAGATACCGCGGCGGTATGACGTGGGGAAACCTGACTTGCATTAGCCATGTATAATAAAGGGAATCTATGACGAAAGAATCATTGGTAAAAACTGATATAGTGAAAGTTGAAGACAAAAAAGCGGTAAGGAGCTTTTTTAAAATACTAGGTGGAGTGGCAGATGCTGTAAGATCATGGATTGGTAACATCGGTCCTGATTTAAGTAACAGTCGCGATATCGATAGTTTAGTCTTGAAGATGAACGAGTGCTTAAATCCAAAGGGAGGGGAGGTTTCAGCACGTAAGAATGCTGTATCTCTTGGTAATTTGTACTTAAGCTTATCAGAGAAAGGTAAAATAAAATTTCTGCAAACCCTGGCAGAAAAATTTAATCCGAATAAAGAGGAAATAGACGAGAAAATAAAAGAGTATCAAAAGAATCAAAATCCTGAGTTAGGCTATAAGTTTGAGCAAGATTTGATAAAAATTCTTGAATCACCGCGTTCTAAAATATTGAAGCAATTTATTTCTTTACCAGAAGGCCTCAAGTTTATTGTTGATATGCGTTCTGACGTGCTTAAGCTAAAGAACCAATATAGAAGCTTGAATCCACTAGAGAACGAATTAAAAAATATACTCTATACTTGGGTTGATGTTGATCTACTCGATCTTCGTCAAATCACTTGGGATTCACCTGCATCATTGCTAGAAAAACTTATAAAATATGAAGCTGTGCATAAAATTTCCTCTTGGGATGACTTAAAAAACAGGCTGGGTCTCTGTTTTGCTTTTTTTCATTACAAGATACCAAACGAACCTTTGATTTTTGTAGAAGTTGCATTAATGGATAAGATTGCAGATAGCATTCAACACCTTTTAGATGAGTCGGTACCTTCAAATGATCCAAGTAATGCAAGCACTGCTATATTCTATTCAATATCAAATACTCAAGCAGGGTTATCTGGAATCAGCCTTGGTAATTTTTTGATCAAAAGGGTTGTAGAAAAGCTGTCACAAGAGTTTAAAAGTATAAAAACATACGCAACTCTTTCTCCAATACCTGGCTTTACGAAATGGCTAAAAAACAATCTAAACCAAGATGTCACTTTATTGGGCAAACTAAATATAAAACAATCTAGTGCAGAAATTTTAGAAAGTGCAGAGCAATTAAAAACTAACGTTGAATGTACAAATGAAACTAAACAATGCATGCTTAAACTATGTGCACATTACTTGCTCAAGGTTAAGAGCAATAATGGAAGTGCCTATGATCCAGTGGCGCATTTTCATTTAAGCAATGGTGCATCGATAAAACAATTAAACTGGATGGCGGATACTTCTGAAAAGGGTATTAGTCAGTCGGCTGGGATGATGGTAAATTATCTGTATGAGTTGCCTAAAATAGATAATAATCATGAAAACTATATGGTTAATAAAGTGATTTCCTGCTCGAAAAAAGTGTCGTCTATGTTGAAGGAGTAAATAGTCTCTTAATAAATAATTGCCCTCACAACACTTAAAATGTAAAATGGTTCTACTTAAATAAAATAGCCATAAATGAACAACATAAGAAATTTTGCAATAATAGCGCATATAGACCACGGTAAGTCAACGCTTGCTGACCGTTTAATAGAGAAATGTAACGGCCTTGAAGCAAGAGAAATGATCAATCAAATACTCGATTCAATGGATATAGAGCGTGAACGTGGCATTACAATTAAAGCACAGACGGTAAAACTCAATTATACGGCAAACGACGGTAATCAATATTGCCTAAATCTCATGGACACCCCAGGTCACGTTGATTTTTCTTATGAGGTAAGTCGAAGCTTAGCTGCATGTGAAGGTTCGCTTTTAGTGGTAGATAGTAGCCAGGGCGTTGAAGCACAAACCCTTGCAAATGTATATAAAGCTATTGACAACAACCATGAAATAATAGTTGTGCTCAATAAAGTTGATCTTCCTGCTGCAGATCCAGAAAGGGTAAAACTCCAGGTTGAGGAAATAATTGGTATTGACGCAAGTGAGTCAGTTTTAATATCGGCAAAAACTGGACTTGGGATAAAAGATGTACTGGAAGCAATAGTGGCAAAACTTCCAGCTCCTCAAGGTGATGTAAATGCTCCACTGCAAGCAATTTTAGTTGATAGTTGGTATGACACTCACTTAGGAGTAGTAATTTTAGTGCGAGTTAAAAATGGAGTGCTAAAAAAAGGCATGAGAATTGTTATGATGTCTAATAATGCTACATATCAAGTGGACAATATTGGTATTTTCACCCCTAAAAAAGTTATGACGAGTGAGCTTTCAGCGGGTGAAGTTGGTTTTATAACTGCTTCAATGAAGGAAGTAGCAGACTGCAAGGTAGGGGACACTATCACTGAGGAAAAGAGACCTTGTAGTGAAGCACTTCCTGGATTTAAAGAAGTGCATCCTGTGGTATTTTGTAGCATTTTCCCTCACAAAACGGATGATTTTAAATATTTAAGGGAAGCTCTAGAAAAGTTACATTTAAATGATGCAAGTTTTACCTTCGAAGCTGAAACTTCAAATGCGCTAGGCTATGGATTTCGTTGTGGATTTTTGGGAATGTTGCATCTTGAAGTTATTCAAGAAAGACTCGAAAGAGAGTTTGATTTAGATCTAACAGCAACTGCGCCGAGCGTTATATATAGGGTTACAATACGAAGCGGTGAAATTCTGAATATTCATAATCCAAGTGATATGCCAGATCCAATAAAGATTGAAATGGTAGAGGAACCGTGGATTACTGCAACAATAATGGTCCCCGACCAATACTTGGGAGAGATTCTATCTCTATGTGAAGAAAGGAGGGGAGAACAGGAAGATTTATCTTACATTGGTAACACAACAACAGCATTATTAAGATATAAATTACCACTGTCTGAGGTTGTTTTTGACTTTTATGATCGATTAAAATCAATTTCCAAAGGATATGCAAGCTTGGATTGGGAAATTTCCAGCTATCTGGTAAGTCAAATAGATAAATTAAGCTTTTTAATTAATGGAGAGCCCGTAGATGCATTAGCCTGTATTGTTCACAAAAGTAGGGCAGAAAAAAGGGGGCGTGAAATATGTGCACGCTTGCAGGATCTAATACCACGTCAGCAATATAAAATCGCGATTCAAGCGGCAGTGGGCGGAAAAATTATTGCCAGAGAAACGATTAACCCATACAGAAAAGATGTAACAGCTAAACTCTATGGTGGAGATGTAACGCGAAGAATGAAACTACTTGAAAAGCAAAAAAAGGGTAAAAAAAGGTTACATTCTATAGGGAACGTAAATATTCCACAGAATGCTTTTATTCAAGCCTTGAAGATAAGTGATTGATCTTAAAAGACTTCTTGTATAGTTTTTGGCAACAACCGTTAGAAACAAAAAACTTACTTGACACCCTTTGCCAGCCCCCTTATCATGAGACTGAAGCTATTGTATTTGCTTTCGCCAATCTGCAGATTAAAAGGTAAGGATTACTTAATGTATCGGCGTCTTATGTTCAATTTTTTGCAGTATATAGATACTGTATGTCTTTACAAAACTTCATCTACATCTAGATTTTTATCTAAATAAGCTGAACGCGCTTATAAAGCGTTACAAGACATCAAAAAATGCCAATACTCGACAGAGATAGTAAAAGACTAGCTAACTCGGGGATTCTTTGTCTTTTTTTCTGCTTAGTAAATTTCTTAAACATTTGCAGCGTAAGTTAGTTGCAATTAAAAGCAGCTAAATCTTGCTTGTCAAGCGTTTAAAACATAAAAAACGCCAATATTTTAAAGCGGATAATAACCACGGGGCTTCTTTTGCCTTTTTTTTCGTTTGGTAAATTTCTTAAATATTTATGACTAAAAGAGCTCGTGAAGGGTGTCATTCCAGTGCTTGACACTGGAATCCAGCTTTTTCATAATCATCAAAACGTTGTACTTTAACATAAAACGGCTACTTTTATGCTTACCAACTTAATAAAATTCCTGGATCCCAGTGGGCTTTGTTGCATAGCACCTTAAGCAGTGATGGTTTACGACAAATTTATGTAATGATTTCAAATTTAGCCATACCAATATCAGTGAATTTGTTGAGCAAATAGCACTTAATTAGTAATTCTTTTTCACGATTTACTTCAGATTTATTCCTAAAGCTAAATCCAAATACTTGCTTCAACCTTGAGAAAAATCCTTCTATGTAAGATCTCTTTCCATAAATTGCTTCCTTTTTCCACTCTTTTACACCATCTTGTCCATATAATTTTATTAACCTAATAGCAGCATTTCTGTCAGACATATAATCTATTTTTGAATGTTCTGCTGCATCCTTTTTTGGTAGAATTTTTGTCTTTATATCGTATTTCTTACACAATTTATAAAGTTTGTGCCTATCGTATGCCCTATCTGCATATAATGCTTTTATTTTGTGCTGAAAATTAACTTCTTCAAGCAAATCGCAAGCTCCATAGTGGTCAGAGTAGACGCCATTACTGTATCTTGCAGCTATAGCTTTTTTACTATTCACACTTAACATAACATGTAACTTTCTTACTTGCTCGTAGCTTCGGTACTTTCTATCTGCACTGTTTTCCTTACTGTGGCCAGGAGTGTTACTGTAAATGCTGATACTTGTGCTATCTATGATAATTTCAATATTTTCCATGTTGCTTTTATCAACCCTGCAATCATTTATCTTAATATTAAGTTTTTTAAACCTTCTTGATGCTTGTGAATAGCTGATAACTGCCAAATTTTTTCCTATTTGTTGCAGATATCCTTTTATAAACCCCACCGTTTGTCTTAAACCAATTCTAAAAAGATTGACAATTATATGCACCAAAATTACGACTTTATCACTGTAAATATTGTTGCCGCCCTGCATTTTTGGACTATTTTCATACCAATTTTCGATAGCTTCATCGATGTAACGAAAAATATTTCCCCTTTTTTCAAGGAATTTGTTATATTCGTTTTGGTTACTGACTTTCATTTTCTGTGGCATATTTTTTCTTCAACAGTTAAATGGTTATTTATAATGAATTTTGTCAGTAGCCACCAGATTTTTTCGGTTGCTATGCAACAAAGCCATCCCAGTGTCTGGGCACTGGGATGACAAGAGAAGGTACTGGATGACACCCTGACAACCGTCATCCCGCTACGTGTTAGCGGCTAAGAGATACCACGGCGGCATGACGTAGAGCTCGCATTAGCTATACTTTTATACTCACCAACTCAGCTGGATCCAAGTAGTCAAAGCACTGGAATGACAATGTGGAGTGTCTGCTTCTGTCATCCTATGATAGGATCCAGTCTAAAAAAAAAGACCTGGATTGTATCTTAAAAAAAGTCAAAAGACTATGATAAGCAAAGGAGTGATACTGTGTCTGGGTAAAAACCGTTGCTGGCTTAAAGCAAAATGTAGTACGAACGGTAGGTGGATCTAAAAGATCGAATTACAATCCTGTATACAACATTTGCATTGATTATATTTATAGGTAAAAAAAATGGCTAGAATAAATTTTATGGGAGTAGATGTTTCCAAGGGAACATTGAATTAATGGCAAGCATAAGCGCATAGCAAACATGAATGATGCTATATCTGGGTTTATAGAAACAAATATAGTCGATTTACCCATCAAGTTATGTGTAAACCGGCGGCTATGAAAAGCTCATTGTAAAATTGTTGCAAGATAACTGTCCATAAAGCTCACCCGAATCGGGTATATGCATTTGCCAAAGCTTGCAATCACTTCGCAAAAACTGACAAATTGGATGCTAAATTACTGGAGAAATACGCTGAATTTATCAGTAAAAACGGTGAAGTAAAAGGATGTACAAAAGCAAGAAGAACTAAAGGAGCTAGGAGCAGTTGAGCGTAATTTAAATCATGCAAATAAGTGTCGTCTGCAAAATGCAACGGGAAAAGCTAGAGAATATATAGAAAGACAAATAGAGTTTGCTGAAAAACAATTGAAGGAAATTAGGCAAGACATAGAAGACGTGATAGCTGAATTGAAAGGAAAAAATGAGCTTTTAATCAGCTATAAAGGTATTGGGTCAAAGACGGCGAGCGTTCTACTGACAGAGGTTTGGTAGATTAGAGAATAGAGAAATTGCATGCTTGGTTGGAGTTGCACCTAAAACTAGCGAAAGTGGAAGAAAAGTTGGCAAAGCTCAAATCAAAGGAGATGCAAGGAAAGCACTATACATGTCAGCTCTTGTTGCTATGCGCCACAACAGAAAAATGAAAGCAGCGTTTGGTTGATTCTGGCAAAGCTGCTAAGGTTGCATTAGTTGCTGTCATGAGAAAAATTATCGTTTGTTTAAATGCCATGATAAAAAATAACAATTTTTATCTTGACTCTTAAGACGGTAGATTCCAGTGCCCACTTTCTTGTCATCCAAGTAGCTCCTTTCTCGTCATTCAAGTAGCTGACACTGGTTTCCATCCAAGACGGCAGTGCCCAGACATTGGAATCCAGAAAAATTGATTGTGCACTATACAACATTTTCGATCAAAAGCTGGATTCCAGACTGGAATGACAGCAGTCCTACGTCATGCCACCGCGAACCGTCATCCCACCACGAACCGTCATACCGCGATTTATTCGCGGTATCTCTTAGCATAGATTCCGCTAACACGTAGCGGGATGACGAGGCTTATCGTCATGCCACCGCGAACCGTCATACCGCCACGAATCGTCATACCGCGATTTATTCGCGGTATCTCTTAGCATAGATTCCGCTAACACGTAGCGGGATGACGATTGTCAGGGTGTCATCCAAGTAGCCTCTTTTTTGTCATCCCAGTGCCCAGACTGGAATGACACCCTACTTAACCGTCATACCGCGATTCATTCGCGGTATCTCAGCCGCTAACAAGAGATCCCGCTAACAAGCAGCGGGATGACGGTTGTCGTTTAGCCATAAATGTTTAAGAAATTTACCAAATAAAAAAAAGGCAAAAGAAACCCTGGTCATTGTCTATTTTCAGTATTGGCGTTTTTTAAGTCTTAAATACTGCAATTTAGCTGCTTTTAAATGCAACTAACCTTAGCTACAAATGTTTAAGAAATTTACTAAGCAGAAAAAAAGGCAAAAGAAACCCCGCGTTAGCTAGTTGTCACTCTCTAATCCTGCAAATTGGCGTACTATACTGTCTTAAACGACTTATAAGCGCGTTTCAGCTTGTGTAGGTAAAAACCTAGAAATATTGTGAAGACATAAGGTGCACATAGTGCAAAAAATTAAAAATAAGACGCCAACTACGTTGTTTTCTTGCTGTTTAATCTGCACAGATGAAGATAACTGAATACCTTCAGTTTCATGATAAGGGGGCTGGCAAAGGGTGTCAAGTAAGTTTTTTCGTTTCTATTCCCAATAAAAGTTTGTTATATGGTTATGCAAGAAGTCTATTGACAGGTGATTAAATTATGATGTAGCCTATCGCCGTATATCCTGGGGTGGGTTGTTGTGAGGCTTTTTCACTTTTTATTCTTGTTAATGTGTTTTTCTCTGTATTACTATGCGGGTTTTATATTTTCGCCCTGCCCAAAAGCTACGGTTTGCTTTTCACCTGGAGAAGACTGTGCTATGCCGATAATCAGCGTAATAGATCAGTCTAAAAAATCTATCTTAGTTCAAGAATATACATTTACTCTTGGAACAATTGCAAAATCTTTGATCAATGCTAAAGAGCGTGGCGTTGATGTTAAAGTCATTTTAGATAAATCACAACTCTACTCAAAATATAGTGTTATAAATGAATTATTTTCAGGTGGAGTACCAGTTTGGATCGATGATAAGCCAAAAATTGCTCATAATAAGATAATGATTGTTG
This sequence comes from Wolbachia endosymbiont of Rhagoletis indifferens, assembly GCF_048537595.1. Classification (NCBI taxonomy): domain Bacteria; kingdom Pseudomonadati; phylum Pseudomonadota; class Alphaproteobacteria; order Rickettsiales; family Anaplasmataceae; genus Wolbachia; species Wolbachia endosymbiont of Rhagoletis indifferens. The sequence goes on from NZ_CP175923.1 coordinate 679,169, forward strand.
ATAATCAAAAAGTTATCACAGGGTCGTTTAACCTGAGTAAGACAGCTAAAAAAGGAAATGCTGAAAATTTATTAATTATCACAGATTATCCTGAATTGATTCAGCAGTATGTGAAAAACTGGGAGGCACGAATGTCACAGTCTTATAAATATGCTCCCAACTAATCAAGAGCACTTGCTTAAAATCAGTTCTAAAAACAGCAAGAGAGAGCTTTTTTGATTGATTGGCATGATGATTATGATATAATAAACCAAAAGTTTAAGGAATCAGGTAATGGATTATATAAACGATGCTGCCGGTAGCTATACTGCCATTCATGATTTTTTTCAAGACAATGGTGTTGGAGATTACAAAGTTCAATGCAGTTATGGTGGTGTACCGTATGCTACTGACGAATACGTACATTCTGGCGATAAATTTTGGAGTAATAATTTCATAGACTCACATTTTGGAAGGGAAATAAAAATGTATCCTCAAAGTGAACTTTTAGCTAAAGAATATGCTGGAAGTACGCTGCCAGTTTCAATATCACTAGATAAGGATTTAATAAAAATAAAGGAATGTCAGAAAAAAACGAAATTTGTGGAACTAGAAAGGGAGTCAGGCGATTTAGTGTATGATAAGCAAAAGCATGTAAAGTGTTACACAACAAAGCTATCATATGATGATGTGCATATTTACAATAACGATAAAGTTTCAACATTTAGCATAAAATACGACGTGCCAAATGATCCGAAATACAGTTTAAATATAACATTTACAAAGGTTAATGATAATAAACCAGGATTTTGGCAAAAATTTAAAAACATGTTTTAACCTGACCGTTCACTGGTTTTTACTCAATCAACCAACTACATTCTGTAATATTTGGGACGTCAAAAATTGACTTTATTTTTCTTGAGCTTTTTTTAATTTAAAATAAATACAGAAGCTTGTATCTTGAAATTTGCTGCAAGTGCAATTGCTTTCTAGCTATCTTTTATGGTATCTGTTCAGCTAAGCGGTGTGAGAGATAATATAGCTAAACTGACTTAGATTTACCGATAATTTGAAAAACAAAAATTCGTCATTCCGCTACTTGTTAGCGGAATCTATGCTGAGATACCGCGGCGGTATGACGTAGGAAAACCTTTCTTGGGTTAGCTATATCAGTTAATATTAAATTTTATAATTAAAAAATATGCTATTTTTTAAAACTTTCATTCTCCTTGACTCTGTCAACTTCACAAAACAACTCTTGGACCAAATGTATCTGGCATAACACCTTTTGGTAACTTGCTACTTCTTTTTTTTCCGCATCTCCAACAACGGCCATTGATATTCCACTACATAAGGCTTAATTTTTGGTAGATCAACTTTTTTATGAATAATACTATGCTTCTCCTTAAATTGACCATTTCCCCTAAACGCTATTAGCTTCCTTAAAACTTACATTAATGCCTATTTTGCCTAAACTGAAGCGTTTTTTCCAATTTTTTCTAGCATCAACTCAGCAGCTTTTTGTTCAGCAATCTTCTTACTAGAAGCGCATGCAGAAACTTTACCATAATCTTCTATGCAAACTGATATAGTAAATTCAGGATTGTGTGCTGGTCCAGTTTGTTTTACAAGCTCATATTCTGGTAAAGGCAATTTGCTTTTCTGAGTCCACTCTTGCAGTGAGGTTTTAGGATCTTGAGGGGGGTCAAGCATACTTTTAGCTAGCTTTTCCCAATATTGGATAATAAATTTTTCAACATTTTCAAGCTCGCCATCAATATAAATTGCACCTATTAGTGCTTCAAGCGAGTTTTCTAAATTTTTTAGGTTACATCTTCCTCCATTGCAGCGTTCACTATTATTCATGATGATAAAACTGCCTAATTTTATCTCTTTAGCAACATTAGCAATGGTGTTGCCACAAACTAAATCCGTTTTTCTTTTTGCCAATGCTCCTTCTTTTTCTTCAGGAAATAGTTTATACAATATAGCAGACACAACCATATTCAAAACACTATCGCCTAAAAACTCTAGTCTTTCGTAGCTTACAATCTGGTTTTTGCTATTCCTTTTATTTACGCTTGGGTGAGTTAGTGCCTCTTCTAATATTGCATAATTTGTAAATTTATAATCAATGATTTTAGATATTGCATCATTCAAATTTTTCATACCCATTGTTTAAAAGAAAAGCACTTCCTACCACACCTTTATACCAGAGAATTAGTTTTGTTTTATTAAAATAATACCAACAACTTCCAAAATTAATGTATACAACCCACCACCTCACTAATGTTACTAAATCCATCCCTTCTTACTAATTCTGCAAGTTCCAGATTGATTTTATCCACAACTTGAGGCCCTTGGTATATGAGAGCAGTGTACAGTTGCACTAAAGAGGCTCCTGCTTTTATTTTTTTATATGCATCAGCACCACTTGAGATTCCTCCGCACCCTATCAATAATATTTTGCCCTTAGTAAATTTGTACATATCGCCCAATAACTCGGTTGAAAGTTTGAACAGTGGTTTGCCACTCAATCCGCCACTTTCGTTGTGGTGGGAATGCAGATTATCTCTACTTACCGTAGTGTTGCTTACTGTTAATCCGTCAATCTTATATTCCAACGCAAGCTCAGCGATATTTTCTTTCGTTTGCTGATCTATATCTGGTGAGATTTTTAATATTATTGCGGAATTATCAATTGATTTCCGGGTTAGAGTTATGGATTTCAACAATTCCGATAATTCTTGCTTATTGTGCAGATTGCGTAAATTAGGCGTGTTTGGGGATGAGATGTTCAGCACTATATAATTGCTTTTTCCATATACCATCTTTATTAAATCAACATAATCACGGATTTGGTCTTTCGATGCACTATTTTTTCCTATATTTATACCAAAAATGCAGTCATCAAGCTTGGTTTCATCTATTTGTTTAAGAAAATAGTCTATTCCTTTATTGTTAAATCCCAATCTGTTAATTACCCCTTGATCTTTAATCAACCGAAAAATTCTTGGTTTTTTGTTTCCATATTGTGGATTACGAGTTACAGTACCAGTTTCAATAAACCCAAAACCAAATGAAAGCATAGGCCTTATAACTTCTGCATTCTTGTCAAAACCTGCAGCCAAGCCTACGGGGCTTCTGAGCTTACTACCAAAAAAATTCACACTCAAAGATTCTGGTAGCTCTATAGGATTCTTATAAGGTATTTTCTTTAATGCCATGATTGCCAAAGAGTGAGCAACTTCAGGCGGCAGTAAAAACAATAAATTACGTAATATCATTTTGTAAAACACTTTGCTTATTTTTAGTTTATTTTTTACCATGAAACGCTATAAGAGTATAACCATAACTTAAAAAGAATTGATTTTACTTATGAATAATTTTCTCTATAGGTTACACACTTAAAGCTACTGTTGAATTGAGCAACTTTTACAAGATATAGAAAATGAAAGAGGCCGGGACCGGAATTGAACCGGTATAAAAGGATTTGCAGTCCTCCGCATAAGCCATTCTGCCACCCAGCCGTTTTTTATGTGTAGATATCCATTATATCTTTTAGCATAGATAAAGCTTCCTCCCTTTTGCGTTGAAAAGTGTTACGTCCAATGATTGAACCATTACCACCACCCTGCTTAATTTCTTTCGCTTCATTGCATATGTCATCTACTTCCTTCGATTCGCCACCAGAAAAAACTACTATTCTTTTCCCTGCAAAACAAGATTTTTTAACATATTCAATTCTTTTAGATAATGATTCAATATTTTCTGTTTCTATCTTTTCTTTTTCCAAATATCTAGTTGGAAGCTTTACTTTGATTATATTAGCGCCAAGTAAAGCTGCTATGTGCGCAGCATAGGCAATAACATCAACTGCTGTTTCACCTTCTTTGGAAATTCCTTCACCACGTGGATAAGACCATAGCACTACTGCAAGCCCATAAGATTTGGCTTCAGCTACGATTTCACGAGCTTCTTCCATCATATCAAAACACTTGGCAGAACCAGGATATATAGTAAATCCAACAGCCAAGCAGCCCAAACGCAGCGCATCTTTCACAGAAGAGGTTATTGCTTGATCAGAAGTCAGATTTTTTGAATGTAAGGAGTTGGAACTATTAAGTTTCAAAATAAGTGGGAGCATTCCAGCATAAGTCGAAGCACCAGCTTCAATCATACCAAGTGGAGCAGCATATGCACTTACTCCCGAATCAACCGCAAGCTGAAAATGATAATGTGGGTCATAAGCATCGGGATTAACTTCAAAGCTTTTTATTGGCCCGTGCTCAAACCCTTGGTCTACAGGCAGAATCACTAACTTGCCAGTGCCACCAAGCTTTCCATGCATGAGAATACGAGTAAGGTTTGCTTTTACCCCGGGGTTTTCACTTTCGTAGTAGCTTAGAACTTGTTTTACTTTATCACTTATCACTATAATTCAAATTAAATTTAAGTTATAAATTGTAACAAAGATGAAGTTCAATACAAGGATTTTAAACTATATCAAAAGCAATTTTATTTGCTACTTTATTCATATAAATTCTTAATTTCTTTCCTTTTGTTAATTTACGATTCAGTATTTCTTCCGCTAAGTAACTTTTTATCTCTTTTTCAATAAGTCTCTCTATCGGACGTGCTCCCATTTCTTTACTATAACCCATTTGTACAAGATAAGATTTCACTTCATCCTCTACCAAGCAGTTTATGCCTTTTTGCGTCAGTTGCTTTTTCAGTTCTAGGACAAATTTATCCACAATATGCAAAATCACATCCGTACTTAAGTCAGAAAAAGAAATAATCGCATCAAGACGATTACGAAATTCAGGGCTAAAAACCTGTTCTATTGCTTTTTCGCTATCACCAATGTTAAAATTTTTATGTCCAAAGCCAACAAAACTTTTGCTGCGTTCAACTGCTCCTGCATTAGTTGTCATAATTAAAATTATATTGGAAAAGTTAACTTTACGTCCGTAAGTGTCTGTAACACAACCATAATCCATAATTTGTAGCAATATATTATAGATATCGCTATGGGCCTTTTCAATTTCATCAAGCAGCACAACACTATATTGATTATTAGATACAGACTCTGTGAGTAATCCACCCTGATCATAACCTACATATCCAGGAGGAGAACCAATCATCCTTGATATCGTATGAGACTCAATATATTCGGACATATCAAAGCGTATAAGATTCATGCCCATGCTTTCTGCTAATTGTTTTGCTAGCTCGGTTTTACCAACACCAGTTGGCCCTGCAAAAAGATAATTTGCTAAAGGCTTATTGTAATTTCTCAACCCAGATTTAGCAATTTTAATAGAACTAACAAGAGATTCTATTGCCTGCTCTTGGCCAAAAATCACCTTCTCTAGATTAGCTTTTAAAGACTTTACTTTCTGCAAATCATCAGATTCAGATCCGCAAGGCACATTTGTAATTCTAGTAATGGTATTCTTAATATCTCTACTATTTACAATTTTACCCCTGTTTCTTAGCAATTTACAATATGCTCCTGCCTCATCAATAACATCAACCGCTTTATCAGGTAATATTCGCCCAGTAATATACTTATGCGAAAGTTCAGCCGCAGACCTAATGGCATTCTTTGTATAATATACTCCATGATACCCTTCATAGTAGTGCTTTATACCATCTAGTATCTTTATCGTTTCATTAACAGAAGATTCTTTAACATTAATTTTTTGAAACCTTCTCGCTAGTGCTTTATCTTTTTCAAAACTAGTGCTGTATTCTCTATATGTAGTTGCACCTATACAACGCAGTGTACCTCTTGCAAGCGCAGGTTTGAGTAGGTTACCTGCATCAAGAAAGCTACCACTTGTAGAACCTGCTCCAATGATAGTGTGTATTTCGTCAATAAAAAGGATAGCACCTGGTTTTGCCTCAATCGCTTTTATTATAGATTTTATTCTCTCTTCAAAATCACCTCTGTAGCGTGTCCCTGCAAGGAGTGATCCTAAATCCAAAGCATAAATTACACTGGACCTGAGCGCACTCGGAACACTGCCTTCAATGATCTTCAATACCAAACCCTCAACTATTGTTGTTTTGCCAACACCTGGGTCTCCAACATATAAAGGGTTGTTTTTTCTACGCCTCAATAATATTTCTATAGTGCGATTTAATTCATAATCACGACCAATAACATAATCTATTTTTTTGCTTCTTGCATAGTCATTTAAATTTTTACAATAACTTTGTAGAATTTCCTCATCTTTTAGTAGCTCACCTTTATTTACTGTAGTAGGAGCGTCATTATTTTTATCAAGTTTTACTTTATGATTGGTGGTGTATTCATCTATATCGTTAGAGTATTTCATATTAGATATATGGTAAATCAAATTGGAATCTTTTGCACTTTGTTTCTGCAATAGATCTTCAACGTAGAAATCTTGCCCAGACAAAATTTCTACTAGAACACTTGCTCCATTTATTTCTTTTTTCCCCAAGCTATGAGCCCGTATTATTGCTCTGTGTATTATGCATTGAAACATTGAGCTAGGTTTAACTCCACTGATAATCAATTCAGAACTGCTTTGTAAAAACCCTTTTATATTATTATTATAATCATTAGCCTTAATATTGCATCTTGATAGAATGTTATCCATATTGATGATTTCATCGGCTCTGATATTACATCTTGATAAAACGTAATTTACGTCCACGTCTTTAGTTAACGCCAGCAATAAATGTTCTACTTTCGCATATTTTAGATTAAAATTAGAAGCAATGAGTAGCGCTCTATTCAAACTTGCCTCTAAGTTTTTGGAAATCATCTTCTATTCTCTTTAAAAGTGGGAACTCATATATAATGAATAGCACACAATTATTAAAAAAATTGAAATCCAGGAGTTCGCTGTAGCCAATTTGAATCCCCACTATGGATCTACGTCATAGCACCGCGATATCTCAGCATAGATTCCGCTAATGAGTAGCGGAATGACGAGTTTTACGCTTATCAAGTTGTAGGTAAATCCTATTTAATACGCTTTTTCTAGTACTCTGCTTTTCTTCTTAAATGCATTGATCTTTTTTCTACCGTATTTAGTCTTTAACGTACTTGGCCTTTTAAAGACCTTTTTGCTGTTACGTTTTTTAAATTGCACACTACAATCAAAATTTGGCTCTCCTTCTTTGTCTGCCAGTGCAGGCAGTCTTCTCTTATCTTGAGGTGTAACAAAAGATAGCGCATACCCTTCAGCTCCAGCGCGTGCAGTTCTACCTATACGATGAATATAGTCAGCTTGCGATTGTGGTGCATCATAATTGATAACATGTTGAATGTGGGGAATATCAAGGCCGCGAGAAGCAACATCTGTTGCAACCATGATTTGATTATGGCCACGACGAAAAGAATTAATGACCCTTTCGCGCTTGTGCTGCCTTAAATCACCATGAATTGCTAAAGCGCTATAGTCATCTTTGTGCAATCTGCTAGCTAGCTGATCCGCTCCTTGCTTTGTTTTGACAAAGATAATGATTGATCCTTCGCGCTGACATAGTTGTGTAACAAGCTTTTCATATTTTTCTGATTCTGATGCATAAACAATTTCTTGCTTAATTTTTACAGAAGTTGTAGTCTCACAATCAACAGAAATACGTTCTGGTCGATTAAGGTACTTCTCAGTAAGTTTAACTATATCACTAGGAAGAGTTGCAGAAAACATAAGAGTCTGCCGTATTTTTGGCAGATATTTCATGATCCCTTCAATTTGAATTCCAAAGCCCATATCAAACATACGATCCGTTTCATCAAGCACAAGAACGCTAACATTGCGAGTAATCAAAGTTTTACGCTCAATATGGTCTATAATACGACCAGGAGTACCTATTACAATTTGTGGTTTTTTCTGAAGCTGATTTAGCTGCTTAAAAATAGGCTCACCACCTATCAGCAAAGCGACCCTTAGTGCAGAATTTTGAAATAAGAGTTTTTTTATCTCATTTGTTACCTGATGCGCAAGCTCCCTGGTTGGCACAATGACTAAAGCTGAACCAGCGTTAGGCTCATTCAGCAACTTAGCAACCAACGGAATAGCAAATGCCAAAGTTTTTCCAGTTCCCGTTTGAGCAGATCCGAGAATATCTTTACCTTGTAGCGCTAAGGGAATCGCTTGTATTTGAATCGGAGTTGGGACGAAAAGATTATTTTTATCTAGAGCTTGTGTAAGCGAAGCTGGTAGACCCATCTCATGAAAATTATTCACAATACGTTAATCCTGTTAAAAGATTTCATAATAGATTAATCTTCCAATCTTAAATTTATTGCAGATTTTTTATCTTCTCCGTTTCTACCGCGCTCCTCTTTAACCTCATAACTCACCCTTTCTCCTTTTATTCCCTTCTCTTTATTCTCTCCTTTAAGTGTCTCAGGCCTTATTCCTGAACGTTCCAATGTGCTAATATGTACAAAAACATCACCCCCTTTACCTTCTGGCTTGATGAAACCATAGCCTTTTTCGGCATTAAACCATTTTACATTACCAAATTCCATTTAAACAACTCCTAAATTATTAACTAACATTACTAATGTGATGAAAAACTTTGAAATTACGATTGAGAATGCTTTAAGCTTAGCTATTGAAACTAAACCTTTATACTCCATAGTCTATTCTTAACATTACATGACAATAATACACAATTGTTGTACTTGATGCAAATAAATTTTTTAATCGTTAAGCGAACCTGCAACCGTCATTTCGCTAACTTTAATTGTCGGTGAATTAAATTGCCCACAAAAAGTTAGATCATCTGCAACGACTAAATTGCTAAACATATCCTTCAAATTGCTAGCAATGGTAATCTCATGTATTGGATACGTTATTTTTCCATCTTCTATAAAAAATCCGGAAGCGCCTTGGCTGTAATCACCATTGATTAAATTGATACCAAAACCAAATAAATCAGTTACATATACTCCCTTTTTCACTTCCTGAATTAATTCTTCAAACGATACATTACCATTCTCAATATAGAAGTTACTAGCTGCAGGAATAACTGCAGCATTACTTGCACGAGTTGCACTTCCGGTTGTTTCTGAGTCTAATTTTTTAGCCGAGTATAAGTCTAAAATCCAATTTTGTAATATTCCGTTTTTTACAAATATATTTTTTTTGCTAGTTATCCCTTCTCCATCAAATGGTCTCGATGCTATGCCTCTTGGCAACAATGGATCATCGATAATATTAATTCTATCGTTGAAAATCTGAGCGTTTAAACTACCCCTCAAGAAAGAACTGTTGCTTATAATACTGCTCCCATTTATAGCAGAAGCAAAACTTTTTACTAGCCCTTTTGCTGCTCTTTTTTCAAAAATAACTGGAAATTTACCAGTTTTAATTGTACGTGAATTCAATTGATCAACTGCTCTTTTTGCTGCTTCTTTTCCTATTAACTCTGGCAACTTTAAATCACTAAAATTACATGCTATATCATAATCGTAACCAACCTTCATTTCACTTTCTCTTCCAGCAACAACAGAGACCTGATTAGCAAAGGTTGATTTACTAAACGAGCCAATAAAACCAGAAACAGTCGATAATACTGTATTCACTAAAGCGTATGAAGAAGAGGCTCCTTCAGAATTAGTGATACTCTTATGTGCAAGGGCTGAATTTTCTGCAGCTTCAGCAATTTCTTTTAGGTTATCAACGGTTACAACATTATTATCTGAGATACTTAAATCTGCAGAAGAGATATAATTACTACCATTTACAGCAAAATTAATGCAAGGATCTTCTGGCGCATTCTTTGCCATTTCTACCACTTGGCTTACCGTATCACTAAGATTATTCAAATCGTTTGTAGAAATATACGCAGCTTTGTTTTTACCTGCTATAGCTCTGATTCCTACAGTGCAATTTTTAGATTGTGATATTTGCTCAATTTTTGATAGACGCTGAGAAACTGAAGTTTTATTAGTCTCATATATTGTAACTTCCGCGTCTTGATTCTGCTTTTTTATTAATTTAGTGATATCTGCTGCAATATTTAATATATTCATTTTCTATTCCTTAGATTTTTATAAAGACTCTGCACCACCTATAACTTCAATTAAATCAGTTGTAATTGCTGCTTGACGAGAACGATTATAAAGCAATGCTAGTTTGTTCAGCATCTCTTTAGTGTTTCTGTTTGCTGATTCCATAGCAACCATTCTAGCACTATTCTCACTTGTTGCACTTTCAAGCAAAGCAGAGTAAAGAGCAATTACAACGTAATCTTGAACCAAAGATTTTAAAATAAATTCAATATTTTGTGGTTCATACTCATAGCCGTAATCTATTGTTGGACCAGCCAGAGAGTTGTCAATCAAGGATGAGTCTTCACTCCATGGTTTTATTGTTTCCAACATTGGTTTTTGCGTGAAGGTATTATAGAATTTACTATAAAAAACTTTAACTTTATCGTATTTACTTAAATCTATACCATCAACCAAAGCTTCTACGTGCTTTAACGTGATTCCCTTACTATTTTCAATTTTTAAGATACTTTTAGAGTCAAATCTATTTTTACCTACATCAAAAGCTTTTTTACCAAGAAATACAATATCTACTTTTTTGCCATTTGCGATTAACTTATTTTGACTAAATTTGACAATAGAAGAGTTAAAGTTGCCGCATAAGCCACGATCAGACGCAACAATGAATACTAGATAAGAATTGTCGTTACTGACATTTAGAATTTTTGCCAGTAATTTTTGATCAACTGATAGCATTAATGAAGAAATAATGCTATGCAGCTTAGATATATATAATTTTGAATTTGATAATTTCTTTTGGCTTTGTAATAACTTTGCTGCAGAAACCATTTGCATTATTTTCGTGGTTTTCTGGACAGACCTAATATTCTTAATTCTTAAGGATAATTCCTTTAAGCTCTTCATTTTGTATACAACTCTATTTATTAAAAATATATAACTGTTAGTGTCTAAAAGCAAGTTTTTTTGACATTAAAACCAAGTCTAACTAAGAAACTTGCAGGTTTATTGTTTGAAGATAAGGATTATATTAAGAAAGTGTTCTAACTTCAGCAATATCAATGTGAAAGTAGCCTAATGGTAATTTCTATACCATCACACTTTGTGGAATCTTATAATACATAATAAATACAATTAAAACTATTACAACTTGAACACTTATAATCCCATTGCTTTAGTTCTCTGTTACAATTTTTACACTTCCAGCCTGGATCAGGCAAAGCTTCTGAGCCCATCTTGTTTAGCCAATAAATTACCTTGTCGTGTTCTTGCAATGTAACCTTGAGCTGTATTACAATAAAGTAGATTGACATGTAATTAGCTTTTTTGATAGCAGTGTCTAAATATTGACTTGCAAGATCATATTTACCTGAACTCATTGAGGACAAAGCAAGTAAACAGTAACTAAAATAATAATCAGGGCGTAAGTTGTATAGTCTTTCAGCACCTTTACTATTTAAATTGATGTACATTCTAGCTGACTGAGGAGTAGGATTTACTGCATATTCTATCTCTAGCACTGCAGAAGCTTTTCTGATTTTTCCAAGTTTAATATATAATTCTGCCTTTAAATAATTGATGGGCCGAAAAGTTGCATAATAACTTTGTGCTCTGAATAAAGACTTTATAGCCCCTTTAAAATCCCCTTTACTTTCATATTGTTTTGCCAAAGCACAATAAAAAACTGCAAACATTTCTTTATGGTCAAAGGGAAGAAAAATATTGAACTTAACTGCTTCCTTTAATCTCAAAATTGCATTAATCCAATCTTCTTTCAATATGCAATGCTCTATTTGAAAGGGAATAGATAGCATTTTATCGTTGATTGAGCTAGAGCAATATTCTATAAATTTTTGAAAGACTACCTTTTCTTGTTTGAGGTAAACAATTAGCTTATTGGCTAGAAGTAGAGCTAAGTTACGATTTTTATTTGCAATGTCTGTTAAACCATTACTGAAAAAGCTGTAATTTCCCGTCTTACCTGAGTTAAAGAGCTTTATTAAAGACAACCTATCGCTCTTCTCATTTAGACTTTTAACTACCTTTTGGGCGTTCTCTATATTGTCTAAGTCTATGCTAAAGAAAGCTTCAAAGAGAAGCAATTCTTCCCTATCCCTTCTTCTATTTCTTATGTTGGCAAATGTTGATGAAATGGAGGAAAAAAAGCGTACAAGTGTAATTAATAAAAATAACAAAACTACACAAGTAAAAATAATGAAATATAGATCAATACTTATAGTGTAATTGCCTAATTCTAATTTTATTACTTCACCACTTACCTTGACCCATATGCCAAATAAAAACGAAAAAGCGAAAATTATAAAATAAATCATGAGATATATTGTAATAAGTGATGATATATTGTTGAAATATTCTTAGAAGCTACAATAAGACCATTCAATTTATTCAGCCATGGCTTGAATTCTGGGTGTGCTAAATCTCCTATTGTAGTAGCTATGCTCTGCCAATCATTATCGTTTATTGACTCCTCAATTTCCGCAAATTTTACTCTTAATGGATCATTCCGGTCGTCTACCTTTATCCAGTTTGAAATGATTTTTTTTAATAATGTACTTTTATTGTAGTTAATAACAGCAATGGTTTTTTCAAAAGATAATTTTAATTCATGTAAAGTATTTATCTCTTTCACATTTTCTAATTCATTCATTGCATTTTCTATCTCTGGATCGTCAAGCTCTGATATCAAAGGCTTTATTGAATTTATATGATTATCAAATTTTGCTTCTCGCAATAACGAATCCTTCATTTTAACCACAAGTAATAGCAATTTTGCAAGGTTCTTACATCTTGAGTTATTATCACCTTGCTCACACTGAGTATGCTGACTTCTCTTTAAGTCAAATATCCTTTTTTCCGTTCTAGATTGATTAACTTCAAGCAACATTCTAAGCTCATCCATGCCTTCCATTAAAATTTTCACATTATTTTCACTCTCTTGCTGATTTATTTTAAAAAAGATTATGTTATTTATTGCGATGTAACCGGTAAATAACAATACAATTAAGAACCAACCTATGTACTTTTGCTGAGTATCATTCATAACGTAGTATCTCCGCAGGATCTTGTGCAGCTGCCTGCAATGCAGGAGCAATTGTCGCTAAAAATGATAAGAATAACGCAAGTGCAGAAATATTTACTACGTCTTGGGGTACTAATATCACTGGCAAACTTGAAAAAAAGTATATCATAGGATCAAACAGCTTGACGTTAGTAACGTTTTCTAAAAATACTCTAATACTTTCGATATTGAGAGAAAAAACGACACCTATAATACAGCCAAGACAAGTTCCCGTAAAACCGATTAATAGACCACAAGCGCAAAATATACGCATAATGCTTCCACTTGTTGCACCAAATGTACGCATAATTGCAATCGCGGATTTCTTTTCTTGCACTATCATCATTAAATTTGAGATAATATTAAACGCTGCTACAACTATAATCAAAGTAAGAATCAAAAACATCACATTTCTTTCAGTTTCTAAAGCACTAAAATAATGGCTTTGCTGTGATTGCCAACTTTCAGCTTCCATTCCTATTTCTTTTTCTATAGCATCTGCTAGCTTATCAGCTCTAGTAACGTCGTCTACAAGTACTTCTATATTTTTTATACTATTTTCATAATTAAAAAAGGCTTGTGCTGATTTTAGAGGCATATATATCAAGGTATTATCATACTCAAACATACCCATATCAAATATTGCTATAACTTTATATTTTTTCATTCGCGGCATTTCACCAAGTAATGCATCAAATTCTTCAGATGATATAAACGTAATTTCGTCGCCATAGTCAACGTTCAAAGCTTCTGCCAATCGTGCTCCTATTATTATCCCTTCATCAAATTTTTTTACATCACCTATAATTACATTATTTGTAACGGCAGTACTATCAAGCAAATCTTTAGTTGACACACCTCGCACTACGCTACCTGCAATTTTACCATTTGCTACAATAATAACTTGATCATTGGTCATAGGAGTAGCTTTTAATATACCAGGAATTTTCTCAATAGATTTCGAAACTGTGCAGTAATCTGAATTTATGTTCCTATCAAAATAAACATTAATATGGCCATCAATGCCAAGTATTGAGTCAAGCAACTTTGCTCTGAATCCGTTCATCACAGACATCACCACTATTAGCGTTGCAACTCCAAGGGCAATGCCGATAATAGAGAACAAAGTCATTATAGAGCAAAATCTGGCATTTTTCGCTCGCAAATAGCAAGCAGCCATAGTAATTTCAAAGGCAATGGACATTACAAAATATTTTGAGGTTAAACATTATATTTTTGAAACTTCGTATAATTGTAGACTTTTCTTTATTTGAAAACTAGAGATTTTTGCTTCCTTAAATTTAGCAGACTTATAGAGTATCTTTAACATTAGAATTTCAAAATCTTCCATATACATCATCCAACCTCACTATATCATTATCAGATAAATGCTCTCCTATCTAAAATTCAACTATTTCAAGTGGAGAGCTTGTGCTTCTATAACATAAAAGAAATCAAGAATATTATTGGCTTTATTCAATAAGTTATGATACTTTCCTTCCATAATTTTCAAATTGTACAACTATTTGCTTTACATTTACATCTGTGAGAAGAGCACTTTTGCTAACATGAGGTCTCGGATCAGATTTTGCTGATAAGAGATTCATCTGAGATATTTCATCCCCCATTGGAAATAAGCGAGATTGGGAAGCAACTTTTGGTGATGGCCTAGTTTTTTTCTCCACATCTATATTCACTTGTGCAACAGGAGTAGTCCTGCTTTCAATAGTTTGCGCATTAGGATTTTCTTTTGCTTGATTTTGTTTGAATTTTTTTCTTATCTCTTGTACTTTAATATCGATATTATAATTAATTTCTTTTTCCATAGAAGATACTACCATTCCTAGCTTTGTGCTTGATTTTTGATCAGCATGACCTAAATTTTTAAGTTTTGGTGGTAATTTAGGTTTATCTTTTTCCATAGAAGATACTACCATTTCTAGCTTTGTGCTTGATTTTTGATCAGTATGACCTAAATTTTTAAGTTTTGGTGGTAATTCAGGTTTATCTTTAGTTGATTTAGGAACAGTTCCTACTACTTTTGGTTTTTGTCTAACTTCTTGACCAGCAGCAAACATTTTTTTTGGCAATGGGGGTGCTATTGATGGTTTTGGCAATATTGGAGGTTTAGATTGTTGTTTTTGTTTAAGTTCTCTTTTTGCTTCTATATGTTTTTTAGGAACTGTTGCATAAATTGGCTCTTCTTTAGACGATTTTGAACTTTGTGAATTTTCTGTCAAAATTTTACTCTTCTTCTCTTGATAATTTGATATCTCTTTGTATCCAGGCTTTTCATCTAATGAATTTCCATGGCCTGAATCATTATAATTAACATCCACTTGTCTATCTTCTTTTAGAAAACTGCGTTCTGGCTTTTCTGGAGCTATTGCAATATTTCCTCTTTCAACTTGCTCCAAACCTGAAATTTTACGACAAGCCTCTAGATATTCAAAGATTGTCATTGAAGTAGGAGGAGGTAATTTATCAATAAAACTACTTATATTCTTAACTGGAATATTTCTTCCGAAGATTCTATTCAATATTCCCTTTAATATCTTAAGAATTGATGGCCTTCCATTCATCGATTTTACATAATCAATTGAGTCACCACGTATAACAAACTTAGCTACATCTTCTGCCTTATCTGTAAAACGCTTTAATGCCTGAGATAAATCCCTTACCGTTTTATTATAATGTCTAATAGTTACTAACTCATCTCTTGCTTTTATAGCTTCTTTAAGGAAACCGAGATTTTCTCTATAATTGTCACTTTTAAATGGATCCTTCATATTAATTACAACTCATTATTTATTAAAATATGGGTATAGGTTTAAAATATTAAGATTTAGTAAATATTATTTTTTACATAAAGAAGCTATACCCATATTATAAATTGCCAACAAATGCATTTATGGCGTTACCATATTCTTCCATATACATCATCCAATCTCACTATATCATTATCAGATAAATGCTCTCCTATCTGAAATTCAACTATTTCAAGTGGAGAGCTTGTGCTTCTATTTTCAATCCTATGGGAAACTTCCCTTGGGATTTCTATCATATGGTCTTTTGCTATAGCATATTCTTTGTCTTCTAAACTAACATACCCAACTCCTGATAGCACTATATGGCATTCATCTCTATAGTGATGAAATTGCTTAGAAGTGCAGCTTAATGGATTTATAAAAAGATATTTTATAAGAAAATTTTCGCTCATTAAAATTATACTACAAAATCCCCATGGTTTAACTTCTTTCCTTATCGCCTTTACTTTCTTAACTTTATGAATAAATGAAATTAGGCTTTTGTTTAGTTGCTTACAAGCTCCACTTAATAAATTCTTTGCATTACTTTCTGCCACCCAAGTAACTGACACTGGTTCTTTTTTTCTGGTTACTTGCTGAAATGATGCCGGTTCTTTACTAAACTTCTCACTCAATTCTAAAACTGAATTCCAAGTTCCAACATCCAACCAATCGAAATTAGCTTCTATCATTGCAACGTTTTTTGCTTTTTCCATTACCAAGTAATCAATAGATATGCCTTCAATTCCTGCAAAATCTCGTTGTTTTAAATATAGAAATCTCTCTTGCGGTGTGAAATGTTTCACACTTGCAAAACATGAATTGTAAAGATTCGGGGCAGATTTTTTGATCTCATCTATGTAGCGTTTTGCTTTAAATACAAATATTCCAGAGTTCCAATAATGATCGTTACTTAACTTACGCTCGGGTTTTTCTGTAAAATCTTTCACTATATGACATTTTTCTTTCTGATCATATACTGCATTTATATAGCCGTATTCAGAATTGAATTCATGAGGCTTAACCCCAAAAGTTACTATAGAGTTAGTTTCAGAGGCTAACTTAGACGCTTTCTCAATAGAAGCATAAAAATTATTTAAATCGCCTATGAAATGATCTGAAGGCAGAATTAACATTGTCTCGTTTTCATTGCAGAGAAGTGCAGCAATTAATATCGCCGCTGCTGTTCCAATTTTCACTGGTTCGAAAATCACTTTATATTCTCGCAGCGCATGCAACTCCTTCTTCACTAACGACTCGTACTGTATATTTGTGGTAATTATGGGTGGCATATAACTACTTTTTAGCCTCAACAAAGTGTTGTGAAACATAGTGTTCTGACTAAATATTTTCTGAAATTGCTTTGGCTTAGATAAAGGCCAAAGTCTACTGCCACTACCACCACACAATATTACAGGACGCATTTAGTTAAGATATTAATTAAATAATTAATATCTTATACCGAGGGCAAAATGCATGCAAGTTTTTGTTGTGGAATAGTTAAGATAGAGAGTAGATATTCAGCAGAGTAATGGCTAACTAGCGAGAAGATGATTGAATTCTTTCATCTTGCAATGAATTTCGTTTGCTTAGTACTTTATCAGCATGGTTGCTCAATTTCTCCTGAGCAATAGCCTTTTTTCTAGACTCAGCTATGCTTTCATTATTTAAGCTTTTTCCAACACCTGGTTCTCTAGATTTATCTATACTTTCACTACTTTTATTTGACGGCTTCTCCAAGCCTTTTTCAATACCTGGCCTTCTAGCGTCAAGCTCATCCCACGTACCTATAATTGTATCGAGATTAGGGCACTTTTCTTTTTGTTCTGCTTCTCTTTCTCCACCTTTAATAACATTAAAGTCACTTTTTGCTTCTTCCCAACATCCTTTCAATTGGTGTTTCCACATAGTAAAGTAAGCATCACCATATTTTTTCTCATTTGCTACAAACAATAAAATTGGAGCCTTAAGTATTGTAGCTACCATATTTACTGAATTCTTCACTGCCATCGCAGGGGTGAACAAAAGATAGCCAAAAGACTTTGCAATTGGGTTTTGTTTGCTTATTAAATGCTCCCCTAACTTTATAGGAAGAGAAGTCAACAATTTAGTACAAACTTTAGCCAAGCTTGCAACGAAAATAATAGGAACAGATATAAGACTTTTATCTAGCTCCAAGTTATTATTCTGATCTCTAATTTCTGAAAAATGGGTGCTTAGCTTCTTGTAATCACTAGTGTATAGTAATTTTCCATTTCTTCCTTTTTCATCAACAACTTCCTGAACTTTACCTTCTTTATTTTTTACCTCTTTAGTTAGCACAGAAGAGTTAGTTAATTCAAACGGATATTGAGAATCCTTAGTTTTTTCAGCTTCAAAAATTGGAATATGTTTTTCAAGATCGATTTTTAAAAACCCAAATGGTTTATAATATTTACTATAATAACTACGATTGCTACTGCGAAACTCGCGTGCATCTTTATCTGGGTCAACTAAAAAGTTAATAGTGAAGTAGTGAAATTTTACACTTTTCTCTTTACTTCCAGTGCTTTCAACAGGAGCTAAATCAAAACTTGGTTGTCTTCCATCTTTGTCTTCCTCGCCATATAAAAGTTTATATATAGTCTCATCCTTGCTATTCTTAGCTTCTATAATTTTCCCAGATTTTACAATTTCATCGTAATTTTTTGGGTACTGACATTTCCTTCTATCATACGTAATTACCTTTCTAAGGTCTTTTACATAAGTTGTGCTAGGCTCAGATGAAGTAAATAGGCTCCTTACTCCTAGCGTAAGACTTGCAAGCATATTGTTAAACCAGAATCACTATAACTTAATAATAAAATGAGTATGTTAATAATATGTTAACACAGAACCGGTGATTTTACAAGAAAATATGCCTGTAGAAGATAAAGATTGTAAAAGCAAGGACTATATAAGTAATGCTTGATAAGTACTTTATGCATGTAATTGTAAAAATCCTTAGAGATACGCTGTGTATATAATCTTCACACACTACCTGCATTCCAAGAACTGCGTGCCAAAAAATGCAAAACAACAATACAACAAAAAATAAAAGCTCTAAAGGGTGATTAATAAATTTTTCACTAAAAGACAAAGAGCTATCAGTATAAAATGCGCAAGAAAATGAATAGATAAACCAAGGAAACAGGAATAGTAAAATTACCGCAGAAACACGCTGGACCCACCAATGATGTACTGAATTTCCAGATTGACTCATATAAACATAAATAAAAAAGCCATAGTAGAAAGAAGTAGCGTTACTGTCAGCAGTATAGCACTCCTTGAAACGCCAGTAATTTCTAAATTAAGCCCAACATCCCACAATAAATGACGAATACCATTAAGAAAATGATATACAAAACTTATAAAACATAAGACATAAGCTAATTTAGCAACAGGAGTGAATAATAATGCATTTAAGTACCTTACTATAAGTAACTCAGGAAAGTAAACATGTAATATGAAATACCAAGAAAGTATCATTAATAAAAGGAATAGCAAGATACCAGTCAATCTGTGCATAATAGAGAAAAAACTAGTAACTTGTACTTTATATATTTGTAAATGTGGAGAAAGAGGTCTATCACTCATAAAATTCCGTTATCGGGAAATTAAAATAAAGTAGAAGTAAAGACAGCAGTATAGCACATAACAACACCATCATTAAAAATGGTAAGTTATGTGCAAAGCCTAAGGAGGTAATCCAGCTGCAGATTCCCCTACTGCTACCTTGTTACGACTTCACCCCAGTCACCGATCCCACTTTAAATAACTCCCTCCTTGCGGTTAGGTCGTTAGCTTCGAGTGAAACCAATTCCCATGGCGTGACGGGCAGTGTGTACAAGACCCGAGAACGTATTCACCGTGGCGTGCTGATCCACGATTACTAGCGATTCCAACTTCATGCACTCGAGTTGCAGAGTACAATTCGAACTGAGATGGCTTTTAAGGGATTGGCTTAGCCTCGCGACTTTGCAGCCCATTGTAGCCACCATTGTAGCACGTGTGTAGCCCACTCCATAAGGGCCATGATGACTTGACATCATCCCCACCTTCCTCCAGTTTATCACTGGCAGTTTCCTTAAAGTCCCCAGCATTACCTGATGGTAACTAAGGATGAGGGTTGCGCTCGTTGCGGGACTTAACCCAACATCTCACGACACGAGCTGACGACAGCCATGCAACACCTGTGTGAAACCCGGCCGAACCGACCCTATCCCTTCGAATAGGTATAATTTCCATGTCAAGGAGTGGTAAGGTTTTTCGCGTTGCATCGAATTAAACCACATGCTCCACCGCTTGTGCGGGTCCCCGTCAATTCCTTTGAGTTTTAATCTTGCGACCGTAGTCCCCAGGCGGAATGTTTAACGCGTTAGCTGTAATACAGAAAGTAAACTTCCCATATTTAACATTCATCGTTTACAGCGTGGACTACCAGGGTATCTAATCCTGTTTGCTCCCCACGCCTTCGCGCATCAGCGTCAGATTTGAACCAGATAGACGCCTTCGCCACTGGTGTTCCTCCTAATATTTACGAATTTCACCTCTACACTAGGAATTCCTCTATCCTCTTTCAATCTCTAGACTAGCAGTTTTAAAAGCAATTCCAAGGTTGAGCCTTGGGATTTCACTTTTAACTTACTAATCCGCCTACGCGCCCTTTACGCCCAATGATTCCGAATAACGCTAGCCCTCTCCGTATTACCGCGGCTGCTGGCACGGAGTTAGCCAGGACTTCTTCTGTGAGTACCGTCATTATCTTCCTCACTAAAAGAGCTTTACAACCCAAAGGCCTTCTTCACTCATGCGGCATGGCTGGATCAGGCTTTCGCCCATTGTCCAATATTCCCCACTGCTGCCTCCCGTAGGAGTCTGGACCGTATCTCAGTTCCAGTGTGGCTGATCATCCTCTCAGATCAGCTATAGATCATTGCCTTGGTAGGCTATTACTCCACCAACTAGCTAATCTAATATAGGCTCATCTAATAGCAATAAATTTTTCCCCCGTAGGGCGTATACGGTATTAGTTGCCGTTTCCAACAATTATTCCGTACTACTAGGTAGATTCCTATACATTACTCACCCGTCTGCCACTAAGTTATATCATAGCAAGCTACAATATAACTCCGTTCGACTTGCATGTGTTAGGCCTGCCGCCAGCGTTCATTCTGAGCCAGGATCAAACTCTCAAATTTAGACTTCAACCTATAAAAGGTTGAGGGTACATCGGATAAATCCGATAAAAAATAATTTAGCTTAATACTGCTGTCTTTATTTCTACTTTAGAAATATTTTAATCTCCAACTATTCAAACAACTTTGAGAATATTATTATGTGATATAATCACTATGTCAATATGTTTTTGCAAATCAAAAGCATTAATGTATAAATATATAACTATTTGGAATACTACCATGAAAAAATACATCTTTCTGCTTGCACTCGCACCAATGTTAATTGGCATCACATTATACTTATTGCGCAACATTGATAACACAAAACAATCTATAACTGCGGGTGACAAGTTTTACGAAGTATTATTCTTTAAAAAAGATAATAAGCCGCTGCTAGAAGAAATAGATTCAAATTGGGAGTATTTAGCAAATTTTGAACGCGCATTCAATCATATCTCAGATTCAATGCCAACAGACACAGCATCTATTTATAATGATTTGGCAGATAATAAAGATGCTCCTAATGTTTTGCGTGAGTTAGCACAATACTTAGAAGTAATGAGCTTACTTCACTCCAACGGTGAGAAAATAAATAAAGATAAAATTGATAATTTAGAATCAAGCACAGTGTATCCTTATTCAAGCCAAGAAGCTATCGCTGTAGTAAAGATACATAATAACGACATTAAAGGTGCAACTGAAATATTGCGTTCCCTATTAAATGACAGAAAATGCCCTATCCTAATCAAAGCTAATGCACAAGAGCTACTCAGGATATATGGGAGTTAACTCATTAGACTTTTTGCATAGCTTTTGGCAGCGTGTTGAGAAACGAAAAACTTGCTTGACAAGCTTCGCCAGCCCCCTTATCATGAAACTGAAGCTATTTATTTATCTTCTCTGTACAGATTAAATGACAAAAAAACTCAACGTATTTGGCGTCTCATGTTTAATTTTTTGCACTATGTGCACCTTATGTCTTTATCAAATTTCTGGGTTTTTACCTACACAAGCTGAAATACGCTTATAAAGCATTTAAAACATCAAAAAACGCCAACTTAAAAAATGGATAGTGAATAACTAGCTACCCTAGGGTTTCTTTTGCCTTTTTTTCTGTTTAGTAAATTTCTTAACGTTTATAATTTAGATTAGTTGCGGTTTAAAAGCAGCTGAATCGCGGTTATTAAGCGTTTAGAATAAAAAAACGCCATACTTGAAAGTATAATGTAAGTAATTAGCCAACCACGGGGCTTCTTTTGCCTTTTTTTTCGTTTGGTAAATTTCTTAAACATTTATAGCTAAACGACAACCGTCATCCCGCTACGTGTTAGCGGGATCTCTTGTTAGCGGCTGAGATACCGCGGCGGTATGACGGTTCGCGGCGGTATAGTAACTCGTCATCCCGCTACGTATTAGCGGCTGAGATACCGCGGCGGTATGACGGTCTGCGGCAGTATGACGTAGGACTGCTGTCATTCCAGTCTGGAATCTAGTTCTTATTGTACATTTACTTGGTGTAGAGTTAAGTTTCCTGGATCTAAGTAGTCAAGGTACTGGGATGACAGTGCGCCGTAGAAACACGGGAAGTGTTGAAGCTATGCAATAGATGAAGGTAGGTCCTTCAAAGCCGGTTTGCAAGAGCAGGCTTTAAACTACCATAAGCTGCTTTGGCAAGGTGGTGAGCGTTATGGAAAAGGCGCAATTATGCGTCATGTGTGAAATAGAGAGATGAACGTAAGTGAACCACTGATGAAGTGTCGAAACCTGTTGTATGGCGTCAAAACCAGGGGTTTGTTGTAACCTGGTATCGGGAGCTTGCTTACTGGGTAGATAACGTCCGGCATAAAGGTGGCATGAATCTATTTTAGGCTATTGTGTGGAACTACGGGAACCTGTCGTTTCGATGATAAGGGAGAAGTCCAAGGAGCTGATCTCTGAGGATGAGAGTACCGATGCGGAAAACAGAGCTCGTAGTAGTGAAGAAGTTTCTGTAATGGAAATGGAGCAAAGGAGCTGAGTTATTCAGTTTTAATTATTTGTCAACTGAAAGGGAGGAGTAAATGAATAAAACAAAGTCTTTTGATATACCGAAGCAACTTATTTGGAGAGCTTATAAACAAGTATCGAAAAATAAAGGTGCTGCTGGTGTGGATGAGGTTTCGATAACAAAGTTTGAAGAAAATCTAAAAGATAATCTGTACAAGCCATGGAATCGGATGTCATCCGGAACCAGAGCCAGTAAAAGCTGTAGCAATACCGAAAGATACGGGAGGAGGACAAAGAATTTTAGGTGTTCCTTCAGTATTCGACAGGATAGGGCAAACGGCTGCTTCTATGTATCTTGAGCCGCTAGTAGAGCCAAAATTCCACGAAGATTCATATGGTTATAGACTAAATAAATCAGCACTGGATGCGGTAGATACAGCACGCAAAAGATGCTGGAAGTACGATTGGACGATAGATCTTGATATATCCGGATTTTTCGACAATCTGGATCACGAATTAGTTTTGCAAGCTATCAAGAAACATACAAACTGCAAATGGGTCACACTGTACATTGAAAGGTGGATGAAAGCCCCTATTCAACAAGCAGATGGCACTAGGGAAGTGAGGGATAAGGGAGTTCCGCAAGGAGGTTCTGTAAGCCCAATCATTTCTAACATATTTATGCATCATGCATTTGATATGTGGATGAGGCAAAACTACCCCACAATA
Organism: Wolbachia endosymbiont of Rhagoletis indifferens; assembly: GCF_048537595.1. Taxonomy (NCBI): domain Bacteria; kingdom Pseudomonadati; phylum Pseudomonadota; class Alphaproteobacteria; order Rickettsiales; family Anaplasmataceae; genus Wolbachia; species Wolbachia endosymbiont of Rhagoletis indifferens. Next base: position 702,953 of record NZ_CP175923.1, read on the forward strand.
CCATTTGAGAGGTATGTAGATGATGCGATAGTGCACTGCAAAGCTAGGAGACAGGCAGACTTTATGAGAGTAACGATCGAAGAAAGATTGGCACAATGTAAGCTAAAACTGCATCCTGAAAAGACACAAATTGTGTACTGCAAGGATGACAATAGGAGAGATGAGTTTCCAATACAAAGTTTTGATTTCCTGGGTTACACATTTAGACCCAGGTTAGCAAGAAATAAAATAGGAAAGCATTTTGTTTCATTTCTTCCTGCGATTAGCAACAAGGCCAAGAAAAATATCACTACAACCATAAGGTCATGGAAAATACTACGCAATACACACAAAACATTAGAGGAAATATCAAAGATAGTGAATCCAATAGTCAGAGGCTGGCTATGGCAAATTCTATAAAATTGAGATATACAAACCTCTAAAGAACATAGAGCGGCATCTAGAAAAGTGGGTCAAAAAGAAATATAAGAGACTCAAGAGTCACGGAAGACTAGCAAGAAAATTTCTAGGAAAGGTGAGAAAGAGGTCTCCGAATATTTTCTATCACTGGATACTAGGGTTAGGTCAAAAGGCTGAATAATGGAAGCTGTATAAATCGAGAGATTTATGTACAGTTTTGCAAGGGACTGGTGGAGAAGTTCTGCCGGTCTACTCTCCTGCCAATAAAGCCTAAACTTACCAAATACATTTCTGTAGATTCAGATCTACTTGACTTTGGTTTAAAGTATTTTACTGTTTTAAACATTTTTTTTAGCTCGTTACAAAAATCTTTATCAGATTCCCCTTGGAAAATTTTTACTACAAACGTGCCACCATGGCTCAAGAAATGCTTTGCAAAATTGAGCGCTGCTTCGCATAAAAGCATAATTCTGATATGATCCAACGATTTCAAACCACAAGATTCGGGGGCCATATCAGATAAAATTACATCAAATTTTTGATCCTTGAATTTTTCTCTTAAAATTTCAAGCTCATTGATAATATCGCATTGTATAAACTCTACTCCATTAATTGCATTCATTGGTTTTACGTCAAGAGCAACTACATTTGCACCTTTCTGAGATGTAACTTGTGACCATCCACCAGGAGAAGCACCAAGATCAATAATTTTTTGCCCTTCTTGGAATAATTTAAATTTATTATCCATTTCTACCAGCTTATATGCTGAGCGTGACCTATAACCATCCTTGCTAGTTTTTCGCACATACTGATCATTCAAATGACGATGTAGCCACCTTGTTGAAGATAATTTTCTACCCCTTGCCGTCTTTACTCTAATTTTTATTGCTAATACCCTACTTATTATTGATTATATCTTTGAGCTCTTTTTCAACTACTTCTTTTACCAGTGCATGTAGATATTTATTTAGCCATTCTGAGAGCTGAGGTTTTAAAAGAGATGTAACTAATTCTTCAACAGTAAGGTTGGCTCTTTTTTGTTGTTTATGCTGCAATTCGTTTTGCATTTTTCCAAGCAACGCTTTGATCTCTTCCATATTCTCTTTTAAAATTAGATGATCGTTATTTTGCGCTTGTAAGCCGCTATTACTCGCTTTGTTATTACTCATTTGGATATCATCGTATAAATAAATATCTTTTTTTTCTTCTGAATTGTAGCTATGGCCATTAAATTGGTTATTGTTGCAAGCCATTTCCTCACTTTGGTCATCATTATCAATGTCCTCTTTTTCACTATTTTCTTTTTTGCCATCTTCTTCCATGTCTTCTGGATACTCTTCCTCAAGGTATAGCACATCATCACTTTCATCCTTTATTTCTGCTTTATCGTTACTTGCGTTTTTACCCGATATAGCTTTTTTTATATCTTCTAGGATATCTTTTACAGATTGATTGCCTTGTTCATCATACATAGTGCTAATACCATTAAATTTAGAGATTTATACTATTTATCATAAAAAGCAAATGATAAACACTCGTTACATAATTGCTTTTTGCTTCAACTAAGTCTGAACGTGCTTTAAATAATGCATCTTCAGTGTCCAAAAGGTCAGATGTACTCTTTAAATTTAAGTTTACCTCTTGCTCAACCCCTTCCAATGCTAGAGCTGCTGCTTTTTCCGCTTCTTGACTTGCTTTGATAATGGCCTTTGCTGTCAGCACATTATTCCAAGCATTTACAACTGCTTGTTCTATATTTTTTACCGTTTCATAATAATCATAGGTAGATTTTTTTGCATCCATTTTAGCTTTACTGACACCAAAAGCATTAACTCCTCTTTTAAAGATTGGAACATCAAGAGTAAAAACTACATGAACATTTTCTAATAGCTTGTCTAATTTTGTACCATCCTCCCCAAAATTTTTGCTTGCGCTTAGATTTAAAGAAGGAAGCCACTTGGAGCTTTCAGCAATCACTTCCATTCCGGCTGCTCTTTTTTGATAAACTGCTGCTTTTAGAGATAAATTATTGGTTTTTGCTAACTGTAAACATTCATTTAGCTCTGGAACAGAAGGTAGTTTATCATTAGCTTCAGAAAGGTCATCAGCATCTTCGCCAATCAAATGATAATAAGCAATATTTGCCAACTTTAATTTACCTTCAGCATCAACTCTTTCGGATATAGAAGACGAAAATTTTGCTTTTGCTAACAAAACTTCAGCATTGGTTACCTCTCCAAGAGAAAAGCGTTTTTTCATAGCTGACAAATGTTCCAAAGAAACGCGTTCTTTATGTTCTCTGAGCTTTAATATTTCTGTCTTTTGTAAAACACTAACATATGCTTTCACAGCATTAAGTGCAAGCTCTTGTTTTGATTGCTGAAATCGTATTTTTTCTGCTTTGAGAAGATGACTTGATCGACTAAATGTGGCAAAGGTGCCGCCGCCATCTATTATCTTTTGGGTTAATATCAGGCGTTTTCCAGATAAATTAGGTTGATTATAAAGATTAAAATTACTATCAAAATTGTACTGCAAACTAATGTCAGGTAAAAATCCAGCTAACCCAGAGGATTTATAGTGTTTTTCTGCGCTTTTATATTGGTAAAATTGAGACTTTATTTTTGAGCTATTTTTGATGGCTTTGCTTATAACTTCTCCCACATCGGTTGCATAGCAACTTATAGTACTAAAAATGATCGCAAGTGTGATAATCAATCGAAACATTCTACTTCCTATGCATATTGGTTGCGCAGCTCAATTACTAACATAAATTACTTTAATAATCAATAACTAATATTGTTGACACTATTGAGAAATTAAGTATATCATAGCTTACTATTGTTTAGTTAAATTACAATGAAGACTTTTTTCTTAAAAGAGAAACAAATCGACAAAAAGTGGTTTGTCATAGATGCAGAAGGATTAGTAGTAGGAAGGCTTGCAGCATTTGTAGCGACACTATTACGTGGAAAGCATAAACCTGAGTATACACCTCATATGGATTGTGGCGATAATGTAATTATTATCAACGCAGAAAAGGTGCATTTTACCGGGAAGAAACTGAAAGATAAAATTTACTATAAGCATACAGGTTATTCTGGTGGTTTGAAAGAAACTACTCCAGATAACATTTTAAATGGCAAATTTCCTGAGCGTGTAATAGAAATGGCAGTGAAAAGGATGCTTGATGATGGCCCTATGGCACGTAGACGCTTTGAAAATTTGTATGTTTATTCTGGTTCAGAGCATAAGCATCAAGGGCAGCAACCTGAAAAGATAGATTTTGCCTCTTTGAATCGTAAAAATAAAAAGTAATGGAGTAAAAATGAAGAGTTCTACAATAAATAACAATGATTGGTCAGAAGAGACAATTAAATCAGCAGTTGATTCGCTTGGTCGTTTATATGCTACAGGCCGAAGAAAAGAATCTGTAGCAAGAGTATGGATAAAGCCAGGAAGTGGAAAATTTAGTGTTAATAAAAAAGGCGATCTAATTTCTTATTTTAAAAGAGAGTCGGTGTGCCAAATAGTGAAAATGCCATTTATAGCAACTTCTATGTTAGACAAATATGATGTATTTGCAACTGTAAAAGGTGGAGGGCTATCTGGTCAAGCAGGTGCTCTAGCTCATGGAATAAGCAGAGCTTTAAGTAGCGTAAGCCAAGATTTGCATTCTATATTACGTAATGGTGAGTTCTTAACTAGAGATTCACGTGTTGTTGAACGTAAGAAATATGGTCAACATAAAGCTCGGAAAAAGTGTCAATTTTCTAAGAGATAGTTATTTCATAGTGGTGTTTTTTTGTAAGTATTATACAAATATTTGCAAAAGTGTATGATATCCTCTATTTTTGTGATGAATTTAGTTGACTATCGGTGTCAACATAATATGCTATTTGTGTGATTTTTTCAATATTAAGGTAATTTATGAGTAAAGAAGATATAATAAAACAATTAAAGGAAGATTGTTCTGGTCAGAATATAGATATAACAAAATCTGATTTGAGCAAGATTCATGATGCGTTTATTAAAATAATAAAGGATGAGCTGCATGGGAAAGGTGAAATACGTTTGCATGGAATAGGAACATTTTCTACTGCTATAAGTCAGGAGAAACAATGTCGCAACCCCCAAAATGGTGAGATCATGACTGTTCCTAAAAAGACAAGGGTAAAATTTAAAGCAAGCCAAACTCTTTTAAGTATTTTAAATGAGAAGGAAAAAGCAGCAGTTAGTTAGACATTATCATTTTCATTGTTTTTACTACGCTGTGTAAGCCATAAAATACAGCTTCGCTAATTAAATAGTGGCCTATGTTAAAAGCTGAGATGTGAGGTATTCTTGTCATCTTCTTAGCGTGTTTATAAGTTATGCCATGTCCTGCGTGGCATTCTATTCCTAATTTATTGACGTACTCTGCAGCATTAGTAATTAACTGTAACTTTTTCTCTGATGGATTATCACAGTAATCCCCTGTGTGAATTTCTATTATGTCAGGTTTTATCTCTAGCTTCTCAAGATATTTTAGTTGATTAATATTTGGATCGATAAACAGTGAGACTTTTATGCTAGAGCTATGCATTTTCTCTATTATATTAGAAAGTTTACTGTGCATATTCACGATATCCAGGCCACCTTCGGTTGTTAATTCTTCTCTTTTTTCTGGTACTATACTAATCGAATAGGGTTTTACCTTTTTTGCTATTTCAAGCATTTCTTCCGTGGCTGCAATTTCAAGATTTAGCTCAGTGCTAATGCTTTTTTTTAGGTTAAATACATCTTCATCTCTAATATGCCTTCTATCTTCTCGTAAGTGTACAGTAATAAAGTCTGCTCCAGCGTCAATGGCTATTTCTGCTGCTTTCAATGGATCTGGGTAGGAAGTTCCGCGTGCGTTGCGGAGGGTTGCAACGTGATCGATATTAACACCTAGTTTCACAATCTACCTCAAAAATTATTTATGGATTATACATGTTATTAGGTCTTTTGCATAGTCATTGTTTGATTAGCAATACCATAGCCGAGAGAAGGGGCTGGCGAAATTTGTCAAGATGGCCTAGCGTCACGCGCTGGAATGACATTTGGGAGTATGTTATCCGTTTGTCACTTCTAAATGATAAGAGCCTCAATGAATTTATTAGTTTATTACATGTCTCTTTTCATGTATAAATCTATAGAAAGTTTTATACGGAAGTTGTTTTATGAGCAAAATTATAGAAATCAGAGCGCCAAAAACTCTTGGTGGTGAGTCAGTTACGGAAGGTATAGTAAAAATAAAGAAAAATATTGGCGAGGCAGTAAAAGTAGATGATCTGATTTTTGAAATTGAAACTGACAAAACAGCACTCGAATTAACTGCAGAAACTTCGGGGCAAATAACTGAATTTCTTGTAAAGGAAGATGATGTGATAAGTCCTGATCAATTATTAGCGAAGCTTTCCGTGGGAGAAGTAAAAGAGGAAGCGAGAAAAGAAGATAAAAGCGAAAGTTCTGCTAAAAAAGATGCTCCATCAGCTCGTAAAATTATGGAAGAAAATGCAATTAATGCAGAAAGTGTCAAAGGAACTGGCATGGGAGACAGGATAACCAAAGCAGATGTGATAGGCCATATAAACAAAGATGTAAACGTTGCACAACCCTCAACAAGACAATACGAATTGCCAAAAAGTATAGCAAGTGGAGAGCAAAGAGAGGAACGAGTAAAAATGAGTAAAATAAGGCAAGTAATTGCCGCTCGTTTGAAAGCATCACAAAATACTGCCGCAATACTGACCACGTTCAATGAAATCGACATGAAAAATGTCATGGATCTAAGAGCAAAATATAAGGACGCCTTTGAAAAAAAATATGGAATAAAACTTGGTTTTATGTCGTTTTTTATAAAGGCAGCGGTGCAAGCACTGAAAGAAATTCCTGAAATTAATGCTGAAATCTCAGGCGATGAAATCATATATAAACATTACTATGACATAGGTGTTGCTGTTGGCACTGACAAAGGCCTTGTTGTACCAGTTATTCGGAGTGCCGATCAGATGTCATTTGCAGAAATCGAGTTGACTTTAGTTGCTCTTGGCAAAAAAGCTCGCGAGGGTAAATTACAAGTATCAGAAATGGAAGGTGCAACATTTACCATCTCAAACGGCGGAGTATACGGTTCGCTTCTTTCTACTCCCATAATAAACCCTCCGCAATCTGGAATACTGGGAATGCATTCAATACAAAACAGGCCAGTTGCTGTGGGCAACTCAATTGAAATTAGACCTATGATGTATATTGCTCTCTCTTACGACCACAGAATAGTAGATGGCAAAGGAGCAGTGACTTTCCTTGTTAAAATAAAAAATTATATAGAAGATCCAAGCAGATTAGTTTTGGAAGTGTAGCTCAAATGAGTTGCTGTTAGCCTAGTATTGCTAAAAACCTAAATATCATCTAGTTCTGCCAGTAGTTTAGCAACTTCTGGATGATCAGGGCCGTAATGTTTCGTAAAGATAGATGAAGCCCGTTCAAACAACTCCTTTTGTTTCTTATGGTTACCTAGAGCACCATAGGCGTCGCTTAGGTTTATCAGTAGTGTAGCAACTTCAGGGTGATCAGGGCCATAATGTTTCTCAACAATAGGCAAGGCCTGTTCAAACAGCTCCTTTTGTTTCTCGTGGTCACCTAAGTCCCCATGAGAGATGCCGAGGCTTATTAGTATAATAGCAATTTCTGGATGATCAGGGCCATAATGTTTCTTAAAAACAGGTAAAGCCCGTTTAAGCAACTCTTGATTTTTCTGATGGTTACTTAAAACACCATAAGTAATGCCAAGGGTTACCAGTAGTTTAGCAACTTCAGGATGGTCATAACCATAATGTTTCTCAAAAATAGATAAAGCCCGTTCGAACAACTCTTTTGCTTTTTGAGGATTATCTAAAGCATTATGAGCAATACCAAGATTTACCAGCAGTACAGCAACTTCGAAATGGTCAGACCTGTAATGTTTCCTTTTGATTGCTAAAGCCCGTTCAAGTAACCTCTTTCTTTTCTTATGATAACCTAGACCCCCATAAATGACACCTAAGTTTGACAACAGTTTAGCAAATTCAAGATGGTCAGGACCGTAATGTTTCTCAAAAATAGGTAAAGCCCGTTCAGACAGCTCCTTTGCTTTCTGAAGATCACCCAAAGCATAACAAACAAGACCGAGGTTTGCCCGTAGTTTAGCAACTTCGAAATGATCAAGTCCATAATGTTTCTCTTGAATTGCTAAAGCTTGCTCAAACAACTTTTTTGCTCTCCGGGGATTATCTAAATTCTCATAAGCGTGGCCAAGGTTTGTCAGTATGACAGCAACTTTAGGATGATCAGAGCCATAATGTTTCTCAAAAATAGGTAAAGCCCATTCAAACAACTTTTTTGCTTTCTGAGGATTACCCGAATCCTCATAAGCGTTACCAAGGTTTGTCAGTATGACAGCAACTTTAGGATGATCAGAGCCATAATGTTTCTCAAAAATAGGTAAAGCCCATTCAAACAACTCTTTTGCGTTCCGAGGATTGTCTAAAGCATTATAAGCAATACCAAGACTTACCAGCAGTGTAGCAATTTCATAATCAGGGCTAAAATGCTTCTGAAGAATAGGTAAAATCCGTTTGATCAACTCCTTTTGTCTTTTAGGGTTACCTAAATCAGAGTATCCATCATTCATCCACATTAACAAATCTAAAAGATAATCCTTTTCTATTGTTTGCTTTTCTGAAGAATTTTTTTCTAGTAAATTATCCATGTGTGATAAAAATGCTTCTAAATGTGGTAATAATTGTCGTTTTTTAGCATAATCTTCTAATTTATTACTGTCGTAAGGAAAACCCTTTTGTAGTAGTTGAAAAACAATTTTTATGTCTTCTTTAGTTTTTCCACTTTTCTCTGACTTTAGCCTTGTCACCTCCTGAACCAAGTTGTGCACTAACATGCTATGATCTTTTTTGACAGTTAACATAGAATAACTTATTAATATTCCAAACGCTTCATGGAAAGTTTCTAAGGAAGGATTATTCTCTTGATTATCAGCAAAGACTTCTAGTAGAAATTTAGGAATAGAGCTACCGCCTAAGTAAGCACAAGCAGTAAGCCAGTTAGCCGCCAATGAAGATTCTCTTTTGATTGCTTCTACTGTAATGTCCCATGTAACATACACTATTGCTGCAGTCTCTCTATTAGCACCAGGTGGAAATGTTTCGAGCAATGTTTTATCAGATAATAAAGTTCGTTTTCTATCATTATATAATTTCAAATAGTCTGAAATACTTATAACTGTTTTCTTTATATAAGTGCTTGCTTGGGCTAAAGCTAAAGGTAAATGACCTAATGTCTTTGCTAATGCATCCACTTGAGTTATATCTAGCTTTGTTCCTTCCACTTCTAGTATCTTACGAATGTAGCTCCTTGATTCTCCAGATTCAAAAATATCAACAGAAATAGTGTTCTGTGGTTGTGGCCAGCCAAATGTATAACGAGAAGTTAATAATATCTTTCCTCCTTTTATAGGAAGTAAATCTGCTATATCTTTGTAGTTAGGAGCGTTATCGCATATCAGTAGCCACCCAGCACGTTTAGGGTGTTCTAGCCAATACTTAACATGCTTGGCGTGATCTTCTTCACGAACGTTTTCTCTGTAACCATGAATAACGTTTAGTCCACGTCCTAACTTGATGTACTCGTTAATTAAAGTATTTCTATCTCGTGTATCAAGCCAAATTATCCATCTATATTTTTGGAGCTTACTCCAAATAAATTCTAATGCTAATTGTGTTTTACCTATTCCACCTATTCCACCTAGTCCATGACAAGCAACTAGTGTTGCTGTATCATTAGCTTTCAGGCATTCTTCTATTTTATCTAGCAGCGCTTCTCTGCCGACAAAGTTATAATTTCGAAGAGGGACTTGCCAAAATTCAGGTAGATCTTCCTTAAGTTTGAGACTATAAAGATGTTCTATAGCTTTCTTAAAATAATCGTCTTTTCTTGTTAGGTAAGGAACTTTGCTACCTTTTGCCAAGCGTTTCTTTACATCTTGATATACAGAACCAAAAACCATATTAGCGCCTTTTTTTTCTGATGTTTTGTATTTTTTTTCTATTTCTACTTCTATTTCTCTCTTAATAATACTCTCTAGTTTTGGTTGACTAGGTTGATTAACTACAAACCTTAATCTAAGTAAAAAATCTTCTATTTCATCGTCACTACCACAACTGAAGTATTTTTTCAGTTCAGTATGATTTTTTATTTTGTAGCACGTTCCTCTGTGACCTTCATAAATACTTAAAATGTTATCATCTGTTAACCTTGACTCTTCCAGATACTTCTCTAATGTTTCTACTTTGCCTTGCTTTTCTGTACCTTTTTTTAAGTTCACATTAACATTAGCATGAATGACAAGTGTAATATCACTGTTCTTATACTCAGGGTTTTGCTTAATCTTGAGATAAGATTCAACAAAGTATTTGTTTAATCCGAAATTCTTTTTTTGTCGCTTTCTATCGTTTCCATCAACAAACAAATCTCCAAATGTAATATTTTTTGAAAGTCTAGGCTTATTGCAATGCTTAACTTGAACCAAGATAATTCTCGATTTGTTCTTCTGATCTTTATACTCAAAAAAAATATCATCAAAGGCTCCAAAACCTTCTATATTTGATGCTAACCAAAAGTCACTTTCACCTCTTAACCCATGAAGTAGGTACAACATTGATAATGTTATTTCGTAATCATAACCATAAATGCCTTCTGATGCACCATCTCTCTTCTTAAATGTACGATTACTAAGTACTTCAGATTGTTTGTTTTCTACATTCACGGCTCACCACCCCATCAAACACCACCAACAACTTCATTCGATAAAAGTCACCAAGTGCCTAAGATAATGCAACAGATTCTTTAATATTTCAATAACAGTGCCTGCAAGAACAGGGTTGGAAGTGTTCCTTTGTTTATTACCTTAGTATATGAATAAGGATTCCCCGAATCTAATATGTAATTGCCGCAGGCTGCATTTAGTAATATAATCTCATATTAAATAGACGTTACTTAAGTTTATGTTAGATTCTCCGCTAATTTTGACAGCCATTCTTATATTCTCCATTTTGACATTGTCGCTCTTTTTTATAAGAAAGATATTTGGTTCTACAAACAAGAGGATAATAAAATCCTTTAGGAAAATTGTTCAGCAAATAAATGCATTAGAAACAGAAATGCAGAGCTTATCTGATGAGGAGCTTGCTGGTAAAACTGAAGAATTCAAACGAGAATTGAAAAATGGGAAAACGTTAAATGATCTTCTCGTACCTGCATTTGCAGTTGTGCGTGAAGTCTCCCGAAGGTTTCTTAACATGAGGCACTTTGATGTTCAGCTGATCGGTGGAATGGTGCTCCACAATGGTATGATATCAGAAATGAAAACAGGAGAGGGAAAGACACTCGTTGCAACTTTAGCAGCATATCTAAATTCCTTAGAAGGGAAAGGCGTACACGTTGTAACTGTTAATGATTATCTTGCAAAACGAGACACAGAGTGGATGAGCAAGTTATATAATTCTCTCGGGGTTTCTGTTGCATTTATTACGAATAATTTGACAGATGAAGAGAGAAAAGAGGCTTACAGTGCAGATATCGTGTATTCCACAAATAACGAGCTTGCCTTTGATTACCTGCGAGACAATATGAAATTTTCTCAAGAAGACATGGTTCAGAGAGGCTTTCACTACGGAATAGTTGATGAAGTGGACTCAATACTCATTGATGAAGCTCGCACTCCGCTCATTATTTCTGGCCCGGTTGAGGAAAACAATCAGATATATAAGCACATCAATAAAATAGTGACCAAATTAGTTGACTCTGATTATGAAGTAGATGAAAAAGGTAGAACGGTATTCTTGACTGAAGATGGTATTTCACGAGTGGAGGAACTACTCAGGTCATACAATCTCATTCCTGAAAATTCCTCGCTCTATGATACTGACAGCATGATAATGACTCATTATATAGACCAAGCATTACGTGCACATAAGCTGTTCACTGCTGATAAAGATTATATAGTGAAAGATGGAAAGGTAGTGATTATTGATGAATTTACTGGGCGTATGATGGAGGGCAGGAGATATTCCGATGGTCTTCATCAGGCACTTGAAGCGAAGGAGAATCTTGAAATTCAGCATGAAAACCAAACTTTAGCATCGGTCACATTTCAGAATTACTTTCGTATGTACAATAAACTTTCTGGAATGACTGGAACAGCAGCAACAGAGGCAGAAGAGTTTCATGATATATACAGACTAAATGTAGTAAAAATTCCAACCAATGTACCTGTAAAAAGAGTTGATATTGATGATGAAATTTACGGTACAGAAAAGGAAAAGTTTAATGCTGTGTTGAAGTTTATAGAAGAATGCCACAAACGCCTTCAACCGGTCCTTGTTGGCACGGTAAGCATCGAAAACTCTGAGAAGCTTTCTGCGCTTTTGCAAAGCCATTCTCTTAAGCATTCAGTATTGAATGCTCGTTATCATGAACAAGAGGCGTACATAATAGCGCAAGCTGGAGTACCAGGCAGTGTCACCATAGCAACTAACATGGCAGGACGTGGAACTGATATTCAACTCGGTGGAAACGCTGAAATGATCGCAAAGGTAGAGCTAAAGAAGATAAAAAATGCTGATGAAAGAGAAAAAAAATACCAAGAAATAGTCGAAAGAGTAAAAAAAGATAAGGAAATTGCTATAAAAGCTGGTGGTTTATGTGTGGTTGGAACCGAAAGACATGAAAGCAGGAGAATAGATGATCAATTACGCGGCCGTTCTGGCCGTCAGGGTGATCCTGGGCTTTCTAAGTTCTTTTTATCGCTCGAAGATGACCTAATGAGAATATTTGGTTCTGATAGAATGAGAAGCTTTTTACAAAAAGTAGGGTTAAAGAATAACGAAGCTATTCATCATCCATGGATCAATAAGGCACTCGAGAAAGCGCAAAAGAAAGTTGAAGCTAGAAATTATGATGTGCGGAAGTCTTTGCTTAAGTTTGATGACGTAATCAATAACCAACGTAAAGTTATTTTTAAGCAGAGAAACAATATCTTAGGCAATGAAATCAATGATTTGTTTGAAGTGTATAGCGAAGTAAATGAGAGCGTAGTAGAAGGTATAATCCAAAGTGGCTATTATGAGGATTATATTGAAGATATAGCCAAAGAATTTCATACAAGGTATGGAATAACACTTGATAAAGAAGATTTAGCAAAGTTTTTAAACAAACAAGAAGCTTTGAATTATATAAATGATAAGATACAAGAATTTTTTACTGAGAAAGAAAAATATTTCAACAGTCAGCACACTACAGATTTGTGGAATACGATCGTGAAGCAAATGATGATAATGACACTTGATCATTTATGGAGGGAACACCTTTCAACTTTAGAAAGCTTAAGACAGAGCATAAGCTTACGTGCCATGGGGCAGAAAGATCCACTGAATGAATTTAAACGCGAAGCTTTCTTGATGTTTGAGTCAATGCTTGAAAAGTGGAAAGAACTCACCATTCACCGCTTAGCACACTTTAAGTTGGCAGACAACCAGGAAATAGGCAATAGGTTACATTCTGCTAGAAATAGCAGACTTCCCAAAGTCTCAAGAAACGACAAATGCCCTTGTAATTCTGGGAAGAAGTACAAACACTGCCATGGCGCGGTTACTGTGGTAAATTAGTAACTATGGTTGTACAGTTTGTTTATTTCCATCAACATTACTGCAGCTAACCTCACTTAGCTTACTGTTTAATGAATACTCTGATTGCATATATGCAACACCATAAGTAATACCACCAACTATCAATACAGATGCTACAGTAATTCCAATTATTGCTAGTGCAGGTAATGCAGTAGCATAAATGAGTGCTAATGGAGCAACAATGGCAGCTAATATACCCACAGTAATTCCTGCTTTTGTAGCTTTAGGTCTATGAATAAATGATGGGTCTGCACCATAATTTAGTAGAAGTTTTGCCATTTCTGGATATTTACTATGCCAAGCACAACTCAAAGGGGTATATCTATTTTTATTTTGTAGATTGATATTAGCTCCATTTTTTAGTAGAAGTTTCACTGTCTTTATATGCCCGTGCTCAGCAGCATGATGCAAAGGAGTTCTTCCACCTTCATCTTGTAGATTGATATTAGCTCCATTTTTTAGTAGAAGTTTCACTGTCTTTGTATGCCCGTGTTTGGCAGCATAATGCAAAGGAGTCCCTTTATCTTCATCTTGTGCATTAACGCCTGCTCCTTCTTCTAGCAAAACTTCTACTACTTGTGTATGCCCATGCTGAGCAGAATAATGTAAGGAGGTTTTTTCCCATTCATCTTGTACATTAACATTAGCTCCGTTTTTTGTTAAGTATCTTACTACTTTTTCATAGCCATTTTCAGCTGCTATAAGTAATAAATTGCACTTGAGTATTATAAACGTGTAATTTATATCAAATTCGCTTTTTTTCCACTCATCATATATAAGTTGATTTTCCTGCTGCAGCTTATCTTTAATTCTATCAATTAAATTTTCCTTACTCAGATCTGGACTACTGTTGACTTCTTGTAGTATTAACCTTAATGTCATTTCCTTCTCCAAGATATAAAATTTTATTATGGCATATGAAGTGGATTATGTCAATGAAGAACTAAGAAACTGGTTCTTCTTTTTTTCTATAGCTTTAGGTTTACCTACAATTTGAAAAACAACAAATTCGTCATTCCGCTACTTGTTAGCGGCGCGGCGGTATCTACTTGGATGACAGATAGTAGTGCGAAAGCCTCTTACAACTTACTTTTAATTAGTCTAACCCATGCGTGCCAATCCCTCTCACCAAGATTGCTTTCAAAAGATAGGAGATCCTTTACAGCTTTTGAGCAAATTTCTTCACTTGGAATTGATAACTCCTTATTCATTGCTAACGTTAAACATTGAGTTTTGCACGCTCGTTCTAAATGATACGTGTAAAACATTGCTTCTTGTATAGTCCGACCACACGTTATAGATCCATGATTACGCATTAACATGACAAAATTTTCTTTCAGGTCAGCTATTAGTCTCTTTCCTTCTGCATCATCAAGTGCCAGGGAGTGATAATCATGGTAAGATATTTTATTATAAAAGTGCAGTGCCCATTGACTTATAGGAAGCAGCCCATCTTTGAGAGAAGAAACCGCTACAATAGAAGGTGTATGCAAGTGAAAAATTGCTTGAATATCTTTCCTTGCTTGATAAACAAAACCATGAATTATATAGCCAGTTCTATTATATTGATATTCTTTGCCTTCAATTACATCCCCATCAAGTGATACTTTCATTAACGAACGTTCATCTACTTCATCAAAACGCATACCAAACGGATAAATATAAAACGACTTTTGATCTTCAGAACGCACTGAAAGGTGAGTATATGTATGATCATCGAACTTAAGGTAGGACAAAATCTGATAGGCATAGACTAGATCCCTTTTTACTCTGCTCTTTGTTAACAACACAATCCTCCGTTAGAATATCTTCTGAAGGTTTATACGCGAAAAGAGGCTTGTAGTAAACTAATAAGTTTATGCCACTCTGTCTTGCTTTCTGAATACCAAACACTTTTGTGTTGTAGCTTGCTTAAAAATAGTTATCATTATTATAGAGTTTATATACAGAATTTATGTTTCTAAATTACATAATATCTTAACTATAAAAATAATTTTCTATATAATATTTCATATGTTTTAAAGCTTCATTTTTATGTTATTATAAATGTAGGTTTTAAGATTGAAAATAATATGGTAAATATTAACACAAAAAAGCAGCCAGCAGGATTTTTCATATATCTCTCTGGTCTTTCAGGAAGTGGTAAACTTTCCACAGCAATAGAATTATCCTATATGATAAACGCATTAATTGTAAATAGTAAGTTCTATAACAATATTCAAGTTTGCTCTATATACAATGGTGTCTTTGAACGTGATCAAATACCTAAAGAAGTTCAAGATAGAATATATGGCATTATGCAAATTATGCTTCAGGTAATAGAAAATTATCCAATTCACTCAAAAAATTACATATTTATTGATGAGTTGATGGAAAATAATGACCAGAACATGAGGATGTATGATTCAATAGTAAGGCTTAGTAAAAAAATGAACACAGAAATCCTTCCTGTGGTACTTAGGTGTGATCTGCCGACATTACAAAAGCGTATTGCATTAAAAAGGCAAAGAAAAAATAGGAAGGCGATTAATGTAAATAGCATGATAGAGCAATGTAGAATTAACAATTTATTTATACCACCGAGTGCCATAGAGATAGAAAATTCAGATATGAGTATAAAAGAAGTAGCTCAAGAGATAGTAAACCAGATGCACAGGCTTTACGCAAAAGAATAGTCTATAGCAATTTCATATACTGAGGCTCATTTAAATATAGAGCTTCAACTTCTTTTAATTTTTGCTTGTTCTTCAGTCTATAATGAACTAATAGTCCTGCATGGCTAGCATTTAAATTGTAGTCCATATATGTAATGCAGTCACTGCTTGTAGCGTGACACTGGGATCCAGGGTCACGTGCTGCAGTTGGACCAGATAGCGGCAATAAATTGAAATCAAATAACTGCGTATAAAACCCTTGAGCATTTTTGATTATAGCTCTGATATTTTTTTTGCTATTCGTACAAAGCAAAGATATTGTGTAAGCTTGAACTTCCAGCGCATTAACTCCGTATAATGGCTTATCTGTAGCAAGATTTATACCTTGTGCAGCTGATATACCAACTCTAATTCCAGTGAAACTTCCTGGTCCAACTACTACCGCCAAATGATCTATTTTATCATAATTATAGTTGTGCTTATCAAACAAAGTATTCAGTATTTGAAAAAATGATTCTGCATGACTATTGCTGGCGGAATTGCGCTCTACAAAACAGTTACCATCATAATCAACTATTGCTATTGAACTACCAATACCTACAGTATCAATCGCCAAAATAGACATTACTTAAGCTTATCATGGAGTTTTGAAAATATTATAGCAAAGGCACCATTACCCATAACATTTGCTGAAGTGATTATTGGATCAAACACTATATACAATGCTGTGATTAACGAAAGCATTTCTGGAGAGAATTTAAGATATTTCTCAAGAATAGGTAGCATTACCATAATTCCTCCTGCCGGCACTGCAACAATAGCAAACTTAAATAACAAAAAATAGAGAAGGAAAGTCACATAGTCTGTTGTGCACAATGAATAACCGGAGGCAATTATCATCGATAATATTATGATAAAAAAGCAATCACCTACTAAATGAAAGCTAGCAGTTATTGGTACAACAGACGATGCTATGTCAGGTTGCTTTACATTTTTTTTGCTTCCTTCAAGAGTAAGCGGCATAGTTGCATTACTAGACATTGTGCTCATTGCAGTAATAAATGCCGGTATCATATTGCCTATACTAGCTATCCAGCTTGTGATCTTGAATGAATTTGCTGCTCCATATAAGAGAAAAACATAAAGGTAGGTTGCAGATGCTATAATAATGAAAATTATTGAGTAATCCTTAAATATTATAGATAAAACTTGATCATGCTGCATTTTTAAAGCAAGCCCAAGTACGAATATTGGAATAATCGGCGTCAAAAACGTCTTCAAAATAAAGAGAGTTAAATCTAACATTTTGTTCGAAAGCTCTTTGCTTTTCTTAGGTAGCAGTATAGACACTACTATGCTGGACACAAATCCACAAGCAAGGGCATAAAAATTAGAAAGGAGTAGCGGCAGCCTAAATGACCATAAAGGAACAATTGTTTCTTCATACGTTATATCTTGTATTGAATAAGTGTTTTGTATGATAAAATGCCCAACAGAATAAGCTATTAAACTTGAAGCCAGATTCGATAAGAAGATCATTATAATAAGTAACAATATAAACTTTATAGCTGACTGCTTAAGATTGTTAACACTGCTAAAGATTAACGCAAAAACAATAAAAGGCATTATAAATAGCAAAACCTCTTTTATACTCAGGCTCGTTGAGTACAAAAAGGTTTTTACTTCCATTGGAACTAAATGACCAAAGAATGCAACTGAAGTGATGACCGTGAGTAAGATTAATAGTTGTAGCACGTTCTTATATACCAATGTCCTATGGACATATATATGGTAAGTTAGTTGTTAAGTAAAGCACAACTGTCTAAACTGCTGTGGAACACTATGAAAAACCAGCTGCTTTTGTTGCTCCCGCGCGTACTGTACGAATATTGTCTATCAGATCCCAGTGCCCTCTTCTTGTCATTCCAGTGCTTGACACTGGAATGACAAAGAAGAGTGAAATTAGCACTCACTTATTATTCGTGTCGTTTTCAGTAAAAGCCTCCTCCCATGTGCCTTGAGTTGCTGCACGGCTATACTCTGTTACTCTATTTTCAAAGAAATTCGTATGTTCCACGCCATTTAGTATTTCATCGAGCCATGGAATAGGATTATCATTGACATCATATATGGATTCAAGACCTAATTGCATTAACCGTCTGTTTGCTACGTAGCGTATGTAATTGCGCACTTCTTCTGCGGATAGTCCTTCAACATCTCCGAAATCAAAAGCAAGCTTTATAAATTCATCTTCAAGTTCAACGATAGTGCGGCATGCAGAGTATAATTCCTCTTTAAATTCTTCGTCCCAAATTTCATTATTCTCTTTAATAAATGTATTAAATAACATAATAATTGAATTGGTGTGCAAAGTTTCATCACGGGCTGACCAGGCGATTATCTGCCCCATGCCTTTCATTTTTCCAAAGCGTTGGAAATTGAGCAAAATTGCAAACGATGCGAATAACTGCAACCCCTCGGTAAATGCACCAAACACTGCTAGAGTTTTAGCTACATGTTTTTTATCGTGTTTTTTGCTTTCCTCAAATTCTAGCATGTACTCATACTTCTTTCTCATAGCATCATACTTTAAAAATGCTTGATACTCGCTTTCTTGCATGCCAATTGTGTCTAAAAGATAAGAATAAGCTGCAATATGTATAGTTTCCATATTGGAAAAGCTTGCAAGCATCATGCATATTTCTGTTGGCTTAAATATATTTGAATAATGCCTCATGTAGCAGTTATTTACTTCAATGTCCGCTTGAGTAAAGAATCTAAAAATCTGAGTTAGTAGATTTTTCTCTACGTTTGAAAGTTTAGTTTTCCAATCTTTCACGTCATCAGCAAGCGGAACTTCTTCAGGTATCCAATGGATTCTTTGTTGCTGCAGCCACGCATCATACGCCCAAGGGTAATTAAAAGGTTTGTATATTGGATCTGCTTCTAACAATGACATAAGACACCTATTATTTTCTAAAGTAAATATTATATTAAGTGATATTGAGAACTAGTCAATTTAACTTTTTGAAATTTGACGTCAGGTAGTTTATTAGTGTATTATAGCTTCAAGTAATTTATCAACAGAAATGCGAGTATTAATATCTTTTATTTTATTATTTACAGTGAGCTGCACTCACACTATTCACAATCACGGAGCTCCTGGCATTAGTGTTGAATTGTGGAGCAAGATAAAAGTAGGTGACGATAAAGAAAAAGTGGTTCACACTTTAGGATCACCAACATTAGTATCAAAGTTCGATGGTAACGTTTGGTACTATGTCTCATATAAAATTAAACAAGCTAACTTCTTAGGAAAAAGGAAGTATAGCAGTAAGTCTCTGCAAATTTCATTCGATCAGAACGGTAAAGTTGCAGATACAAAAGAAACTGACATCTTAGAGAGATCTTTGGCTGTTCCTGATTGAAAATCTGCTCAGATCTTCCTACGTCATACCGCGGTTCATTCCATAACTGTACGAACATTGCGATTTGGGCCTACCAGAAGGGTGTCATGAAAGTAGCTGACACTGGTTCCTTTATGACGGTGTCATCCCAGTGCCCAGACACTGGGATCCAGGAAACTTAATTGCAAGTAATGCATTGGGTTTGGTGAGTATGGGTTTTGCGTTATAGAATGAAGCACTTTTGGTGAATTTGTAAAGAAAACTGGATTCCAGTGGGCTTTGTTGCATCGCTACTTATGAAAGGCTAACTATAGCTAGGATTATAAGCAACCTATTGAAAATCTTGTTTTTTTGCAATCAATCTGATCAAATTTAAGAATAGTAATTTATTATTTATATTAATAAACTTAATTCTATTGAAAATAGCTAAAGCATTGAAATTCTTGAATTTTAGCCGGATTAGTGAGTGGTAGTGAAATTTCTTTTACTCAAATTTAGGTATTCACTGACCGTTCTTGTTATAAATACCAGAATAATAAGCTACTGATATTCTCCATCTTTTTTATCTTTAATCCATCATAGCTAGCGATGCAACAAAGCCATTCCAGTGTCAAGCACTGGAATGACACCTTCCTAGTGGAAATTGCTCTCAAATCACAATGTTCGTACAGTTGTGGTCTGGACATTAGGATGACAGGAGGTAATATAAGAGGTCTATTGTAAGATTTTACCCATTTAGAATAAAGTCTAGTGTTACTTCACGCCAAATGTGGTGGTGCTGAGTAGGCAAGCCAGTCAATGGGCTACATTTATATACTGCACGCATTGCGTTATCTGCTATCGACCTGAAAAGTGGATTATTTCGATAGGAATCACTGTCTGCTACATCGGCCATAATTATCTCGCCTTGACTGGACAATAATAAGTTAATTTTTATATTAAAATTTTCTTTGTAAGCTATGCTTTCAGGAATGCTCCAGCATTTTGTAAGTTTGTCTCTTATAGAGTTAATAATTTCTGTTACAACTAATTCATCCTTTTTACTCTCAACGCTTTTTTCATTTCCTATTTCATTTTTTGCCTCTCTAACATCCCTTCTTAGTTTTTTCTCTACACTTTTTTTTCTTTTTGGAATTGGAATGAACTCTTTACCCTCGTTAATAATGACTTCTTCTTGCATTTCGATAATTTGCCTCGGTTGTGCTGTTTTTTTCACAACAGTGTGCTCAACTATTTCTTTTTTCCTTTGTGGTATAGGAACAGCTGACGTATCATTCGTTTGGGCTTTTGTTGAAGATAACGAAAAAAGCAAAAAACAACATAAAGACAAAAAAAGAATATAATTAGAATAGAAAAAACGCATATGTTAAGCAGCTTGTTTTACTGGTTTAAAGCTAATATTGCACGTAAAGTCAATATATTTTAGTTGATGGACGAGTTTGAAGTAAATAAGGAATCCCTTCAAAGCTGAAGGCAAGCGAAAGATTGCCTTCTCGACAGACAAAGGAATTGTATAATGGATTAAAAGGAACCGTATGACAAAAATTATAGCAAAAGAATATACAGAACTTTTAGAGCAGTTGAAGGATCGTATTGCAACAAGCCGTTATAAGGCAGCAAGAACAGTAAATAAAGAACTGCTACTGCTTTATCATTATATTGGAACGCGGATTCTAGAAAAACAAAAGAGTCAGGGTTGGGGATCTAAAGTAATTGAGCAGTTAAGTAGAGACTTAAAGGCTGGATTCCCTGAAATGAAAGGTTTTAGCACGAGAAACTTGAAATATATGCGCCAATTTGCAGTGGAGTATCAAGATATTGAATTTGTGCAACAACTTGTTGCCCAATTGCCGTGGGGACATAATGTATTTCTAATGGACTTAGTTCAGGACAAAGAAGCGAGGCTATTCTACATAAAAGAAGCTATTGAACATGGCTGGTCACGTAACATTATGGTGATGCAGATAGAGCTTGGTCTACATAAACGTCAAGGGAAAGCTATTACTAACTTTGAAGAAAAATTACCATCTCCACAATCCGATCTAGCACATTACACATTAAAAGATCCATATATTTTTGATTTTTTAAGTATAGGTAAGGATGCTCACGAAAGAGAAGTAGAAAAGGGACTTGTAGGGCATATGGAAAAATTTCTGTTAGAACTCGGTGAGGGATTTGCATTTGTTGGTAGACAATTTCATTTAGATGTTGGTAATAAAGACTTTTATATTGATTTATTATTCTATCATTTAAAGTTACGTTGCTTCATAGTAATTGAACTAAAAGATAAAGATTTTAAACCAGAGTATGCAGGTAAAATGAATTTTTATCTTTCCGCAGTTGACGATTTACTGAAGCACTCGACAGATCAACCTTCTATAGGGTTAATCTTATGTAAATCTAAAGACGATGTACTTGCTAAATATACACTCAAAGACATAAATAAACCAATAGGATTAGCGGAATATCGAATAACTGAAAATCTACCAGAAGAGGTAAAAACAGCTCTGCCAACAATAGAAGAATTAGAAGCTGAATTATCCAAAATTTCAGATAAGAAAAAGTAATGTTACTAAAATCATTCAAACAATTATTTAGCAGACCAAAAACCAAAAGCTCAGCATGGAGGCTCAGGAAGAAGAGTGGCAGCCAATAACTTACTCTCTCATAGCCTTGAAACTTTGGAAGCAGACAGTGACGGAGTAAGTAATTTTTATGGATTATAAGCTCTAGGTGCACTATCCTATAATATCATACGGTCAATATACTCTAAATGAGATGGAAAGATGAAGGCATCATTATAGCTGCTAAAAAATACGGCGATAAAAACTTAATTCTTTCTCTGTTTACAAAAAATCATGGAAAGCGCAGGGGATTAACTAAGCTAACAAACAATAGCAATTATAAGTTTCAGATAAGTAATCTATTACATGCAGAATGGAGTGCTAAATTACCTGAAAATCTAGGTTTTTTTAAGTGCGAATTAATCGAATCTCCATTCCATCATTTCTTTCAAGATAGGTTAAAAAGCATTACTATTGTTTCTTTCTCCTCTATTTTAGAAAAAGTGCTTCCAGAGAGTGAACCTTGTGTTGTACTGTATGATAACTTTCGATATTTCATCGATATAATTAAGCACAATAATGAACTTTGGCAAGGCCATTACCTCAACTTAGAGCTTCTGCTTCTTACGCAATTGGGATTCAAGTTAGACTTATCCAAATGCGCTGTAACAGGTGTTAAGGAAAATCTACAATTTATTTCTCCAAAAACTGGCAGAGCAGTGTCAAAAAAAGCAGGAGATTATTATGCAGATAAACTCCTACCTTTTCCACCAATGTTGCATGATGTATACAATAATAACCTACAAAACAGCTACTCATTCCAAGAATTTCAGTTAGGACTGAAAGTCACAGGATATTTCTTAAATAAGTATCTATTTTTGCAACTAAATATGGAATTTCCAGAGCTAAGAAATCTCATGCTTTCGCTTTAATCTTAGTTATCATTTTTTTGAAAGAATTTTAGAATTCAGCCAGTAATCACTCTATTTCTACCACTGTTTTTTGCCTTATATAAATATTTGTCAGCACGTACTATAAATTTTTTAATATCGTCAAGGTCAGATTCTTGCATTTCTGCAATTCCAATGCTCACAGTTACATTGTGGGTTGTATTTTTATCCGCAAGTATAAAAGGTTTTTTAGCAATAATTTTGCGTATTCTTTCCGCAATAGTATACGCATCTGATGTATCGGTATCTGGCATTACAACAACAAATTCCTCACCACCAAATCTAGCTAACAAATCTGTCACTCTAATATTTTCAGAAATTCTTCTCTGTATTTGCTTTAAAAGTTCATCTCCAGCACTATGTCCAAAATTGTCATTCACCATCTTAAAATAGTCTATATCAAGTATCATAAGAGACAACCTTCTATCTTTTTCTACAGAGTCCTTAACAATGTTTCTTAAGTGTGCATCAAAATATCTTCTATTATAACAGTTAGTTAATGGGTCCTTTATAGACATTTCCGCATTATTAAATAAATTCATTCTCAAGGCATCTTGATATCTTTTGCGTTTCACTTGCGAATTAACCCTTGCTATTAACTCACCCTCATCCAAAGGTACTGTTAAATAATCATTAGCACCTACATCAAGTGCTTTTACTAAATTGTTTTTATCATAATCCTCAGAAAGAATTAGAATTGGTGTATAACGTGTTTCCACCTTACTACGAAACCCAGAACACAAACGCAAGCCGTCAGTTTTTGAAAACTGCATATCAGAAATGATCAGGTCGTAATTATCCTTAATACCAACCTTTAATGCCTCTACTGGATCACTCAGTATTTTAATTGACCTAAAGCGGTGCTTTAGTACATTATATATCTGCTCTGCTTGAAAGACATCTTCATCTACAACAAGTATGTTAGCATCAAAAATCTGATTAGAATAATCCATAATACTGTTTCCTGCTACTCCGCCAATCTCAACGTTGGTTTCTCCTCTTAAACGCAATTCATCTATAATCATTTTTAAGCGCGTGAGAGACTTGATCCTTGCAGATAAAGCAGTTTCTTCTATTGGTTTAGTCAGAAAATCATCTGCACCAGCATTAATGCCCTGTACTCTATCATGAGCGTCATGCAGCGCAGTTACCATAATTATTGGAATATGAGTCGTTAAGGGATCACTCTTTAGCTTCTTACAGACTTCAAAGCCATTCATTTTTGGCATCATGATATCGAGCAATATAATATCAGGCTGCTGCTTTGCTACTAAATCCATAGCTTCCTCACCATCATAGGCTACGATAACCGTATAGTACTCTGCTTTTAGTCGAGCTTCTAAAAGCTTGACATTAGATAGTACATCATCTACTACCAGAATCTTCGCTGTCATTATCTTTAGATGTATTATCTATATCGTAAGTAGGATAAAGCTTACCATTTTTACCAACTATGTAATTTACTTTCTCAGTATTACACTCTTTATATAAGTCTTCAATTCCGGCATCCTTCAATAACCTTTTGGCTTTTGACTTTGCAATTATAAAATACCTATATATAGTCTTAATAAAATCAATAAATACAGGTACCTTATTTTTATCAAGAACAATTATGCTCACTAAAGCTACAACTAAAATTTCTGAAAAACCTATATTAAACATTTTCCCTATGAAGCAAGTACTTTAATTCTCCTGATTATAAATATTAATTTGCTTAAATCAAGTTTAGAAGCAACCATCTCATCTAAAAAACTATTATAACGTTCTATGTAGTCCTTATCATTACAAGCCCAGGTTTGAACCTTATCTTCGGGGTTATCAGTAGCTTTTATGACTTTAACAGCTAGCTTGTGATGGTAATTGCTTAAATCGTCCAATAAATCATTAACTAAGCTGCGATCCCAATAAGAGGAGCGGCTTTTCATCTTGATGGCAATTGTTCTAATCAGATCGAATCTTAACAGCGACTTTAACTCAAAGTATATTTTACCAGCATCAAGAATGGACAAAGATGTCTGTTCAGCAACAGATATAATGTCCAGTGCATAAGCAAGAACGCATAGATCAGCAACTTTTTTTGCTAGATCTTTATTTATATTAAGTTCTACTAAAGAAGTTGATCCATGGCTATAGACCTTTAATAGGTGTTCATCTAAAACATCAGTTAAGTTCTGGCCTAAAGTTTCAATTGCATCTTTAAATTTTGTAACATCATCCAATTCTACAAAGCTAAGCTTGCCAAGATTTTTCACTAACCAAAATGATACCCTACCAATAAATTTCTGCACGTTCCTCACTATTTGTAAGTATGAGTTAACATCAATTTTTCCATCCAATTCATCAATTTTCTGCCACATACTATTTAAATCATATAGGTGGTTAACAACAATATATATGTTAACCGCTTCTTGTATCTTAATTCCAGTGTTCTCAGCCAAATTATTGATGAATATACAGCCCATTCTATTCACTACATCATTTACAATGCAAGTAGAGATAATTTCTCTACGAAGTTGGTGTTTTAATATGAAATCCTTAAATTTTGTTACCATCTTTTTAGGAAAATAACCTAGCAAGTAGTCATTAGATATAAGATCTTTTTCAGGCAGATCGGAATGTATAATTTCATTTTTTATTGCCGTTCTAGCATAAGACATTAGAACAGAGAGCTGAGGAGAACTGAAACCTTCTGCACCAGTTAACATCCTTGCTATCTCTTCTTCAGTTGGAAGAAATTCTACGCTTCGGTTTAACAGCCCAGATTTTTCTAAACTGAGCAGTAACCTGTGGTGCTGCTCCAATCTCTCTTTAGCTTGCAAACACTCAAGAAGTAATGCTTTTGTTTCAATTTTGTTGTGGTT
This sequence comes from Wolbachia endosymbiont of Rhagoletis indifferens, assembly GCF_048537595.1. Lineage (NCBI taxonomy): Bacteria > Pseudomonadati > Pseudomonadota > Alphaproteobacteria > Rickettsiales > Anaplasmataceae > Wolbachia > Wolbachia endosymbiont of Rhagoletis indifferens. Next base: position 728,552 of record NZ_CP175923.1, read on the forward strand.
CTCAAGCACTTTGGATGCAACTTCATCCACCATACTTGCCAGTATTTCATTCCTTTTTTCTAAAGAAATACCCCCTGCTTTCATAGCTGAAACAAATGCAATCTTGATGTTGACTTCAAGGTCCGAACATATCACTCCGGCTGAATTATCAACAAAATCTGCATTGATATATCCACCTCTTTCAGCATATTCTATTCTTCCAAGCTGTGTGCATCCCAAATTTCCGCCTTCTATAAACATAGAAGCTCTAATATCTTTACCATTTATTCTTAACTCATCGTTTGCTTTGTCACCGACCATGCTATGATTTTCACTCTTTGCCTTAACAAACGTGCCGATTCCTCCATTCCATATGAAGTCCACTTTTGCTTTCAACAGATATCTAATCAAATCACTTGGAGGTAGCATATCTTCTGTTATATCAAAGCATTTTTTTATTTCTTGAGAAATGTTTACTTGCTTGCTGCTACGCTCAAATACTCCTCCACCCTTAGAAATCAAATCTTTGTTATAATCCATCCAAGTTGAAAATGGTAACTCAAAGAGGCGTTTACGCTCTGTGAAACTCTTTTCTGCATCAGGGTTTGGGTCAACAAAAATATGCATATGGTTAAATGCGCCGATTAAATGTATATTTTTTGAAAGCAGCATACCATTTCCAAATAAGTCGCCAGCCATATCCCCAATTCCAATAACAGTTGCATCCTGGTAAATATCCTTATTCATTTTCCAAAAATGCCTCTGCGCTGCAATCCATGCACCTCTGGCTGTAATACCCATCTTTTTGTGGTCATAACCTACTGATCCACCAGATGCAAATGCATCACCAAGCCAAAAATTGTATTCAGAGGCTATTTGGTTGGCATAATCAGAAAATGAAGCAGTGCCTTTATCAGCAGCAACCACGAGATATGGATCATCTTCATCATACCTAATCACATTCTCTGGTGGAATTATTTTGCCATTAACTACATTATCAGTAATGTCAAGCATTCCCCTGATAAAACTCTTATAGCATTCAACACCTTTCTCTCTTAAAGTATCTTTGTCTTTATAAACTTGCTTAATTACAAACCCACCCTTTGCGCCAACAGGTACAATAACCGCATTTTTTGTCATCTGAGCTTTCATGAGCCCCAAAACTTCAGTGCGAAAATCTTCCGTCCTATCCGACCACCTTAAGCCACCACGGGCTAATTTCCCTCCTCTTAGATGTATTCCCTCAAAAAGGTTTGAATAAATATATAATTCACGATACGGGCAAGGATCAGGCAAACCATTTATTTTACTTGAGTCAAATTTTGTAGATAAATATGGTTTATCGTCTTGATAATAACTGGTCCTTAAAATAGCCATTATCAAGTAAAATATCGAGCGCAAAACGTAATCATGTGAAACATTGCTGATCTCTTTTAGAAGTTCCTCAATTTTTTCTATGAAAATGTCCGTGGTTTCTGCTCTATCAATGTCTATGTTAGGATCAAATCTTGCATGAAATAGTTGTATCAAATACTTTACTATTTTTGGATACTCTGAGACTACCTTTTGGATATATTCTGGGTTGTAGTTAAATGACGTCTGCTTTAGGTAAGCACTTAACGCTCTAACCAGAAGCACTTCTTTCCACTCCAGCCCAGCAATAATGACCAAACTATTGAAATAATCATTTTTAATTTCCTTTCTAAACACTTTCGCAAGTGTTATTTCAAATTGCTCTTTTAGAGTAATGTTGTCTATTAATTCATCGACTCTTGACAACACAAAATGGTGTATCCATATTCCGCCGTTGATTTTTATGTAATAACCATTATGAGATAGGATCTTCGCTCCCAAATTCTTAGTAATTCTTAATATCTTCGATAATTCAAGACCTCCATTGCTCGAAGTGTAAACCTTTAATTGATAATTAAGATTGTCACGAGTAAGTCTTAAATCGACCTCGCTAACTCCTTTTTTCCTCACTATCTCCAATTTTTTCATATCGTAATATGCGTCATGAGGTTCGAAACTCTCTTGATAGCTTATTGGAAATGCCTTGCAATAACGGATGAATATATCCTCAACAGTGCTAAAAGTATTATATAAATTGTCTATAAAACGATCTTCCCATTTTTCCGTAATGTTCCTTAATTTGTTTTCGATACGCAAAACTTCATCATCAGGAACACTAGCGTTTTTAGCCTTTAGCACCACGTACAATTTCATTAAGTCATATTCGTTTATAATGTGGTGGTTATAAATATCTGAACTTTCTGCATTTATCTCATCCTTCAATATATTGCTTATCTTGAGCATTAGCCTGGAGCTAGCATAACGCATCGGTATCAGCACTATACAACTAGTAAACACTCCCTTACTTCTTAAGCATAACTTGACTCTTGGTCTTATTGCAAGGGACATAATAGAAGTACAAATTTGAAATAATTCTTCCTCATTAGACTGGAACAATTCATCACATGAGAATGCTTGTAAAATATAAATTAGAGCTTTGTTATTGTGGCCCCCGGTTACAAACCCTGCATTTTTTTCTATAACTTTAACTTTATCTCTTATTATTGGAATAGTTCGAATATCTTGGACCTCCGCTATAGAAGTAAATAATCCAAAAAAACGCCGTTCCTTTACCACATTACCCTGGTCATCAAATTCTTTTACTCCTATACAATTCATGTATGTACGCCAATGGACTATTGAGATTAGATCTGATCTCAATATGTATAGGGAATCAAGGTTTACAGAAGGAATCAACGTACTTTGACCTACTCTCATCAGGCCAAGGTCCTTTTTGCTATCACAGATGAGTTTTTCATCTTTACCAGCAATATATTCTTGATAACCTAGAAATACGAAGTTATTATTCTTTAACCAAACTAGAAAATCTTTTTGCTCTTGATTTCGGTCTGGTGTCATTCCAGTGCGTGACACTGGAATCCACGTGTCCTTTTCCTGGATCCCAGTATCAAGTACTGGGATGACAGAAAGACTTGCCTCATCAAGTTTCTTGAGCATTAAGTGCCAATCTTTCACAACGCAATTAACCGCTTTCAGCGTTTTCTGTAGAGATTCTTTTAATGTATCAACAAAACTGTCACTTATACCTTTGATAATTACATATATAACTGACTCTTTGATTCCATTGCTTTCTTCCAAAGGGTAAATCTCGTCTATTAGGCCATCTTTTCTTTTAATGTTAATTATGCTGTTGCTGTAATAGCATATGGTTAAATCGTGCGACTTAATAGTTGCAATAACGGAGTCAACCAAAAATGGCATATCATCGTTTGTTATCTTAATCGTGGTAAAATCGCCTTCTACTCCTGGTATATCATCTATATTGCTTACTACTAACTTACTTTCATCTTTCTCTTTTTGAGAAACAAAATTGTAAGCATCGTTTACAATATATAGCAAGAACTTATCGTTGGCTTTTAGGTCGCTTTTATAAACAAAACTATAAAAATACTTAATAAATTTTTTAATTTTTTCTTTATCTTGCTGATTTTCTTGATCAGCTAACTTAAATAAAGACTCAGTGTCAACATTATGATCTATACACATTTTTTTTAACAAAAATACACAGTGAACTTAAACCTTTTTAACTAAGATTTCATTATCAAGAGCGTACACTATTAGTTCATCATTTTCTACTACTTCCCCTGATAAAACTAATTTAGCTAAATTATTTTGAATACACTCTTGTATAACCCTTTTTAGGGGCCTTGCTCCATATTCAGGGTCATAGCCAGTTTGTGCTATTAGTTCTTTAGCTTCCTGTGACAAACTTATACTTAGTTTACGCTTAGCAAGTGTTTTTTGTAAATAAGAAAATTGAACATCTATAATTTTATAGATGTCATCTCTGGTTAAACTGTGAAATATAATAATTTCATCCAGTCTGTTTAAAAATTCTGGACGAAATGTTGATTTAATTATTTGCATTACCTCATCTTTTACAGACTCAGCAATCTCCTTTAGCATTATCTCAGCGCCAAGGTTAGAAGTTAAAATCAGTATGGTGTTGCGAAAATCAATTAATTTGCCATGACTATCAGTGAGTCTCCCCTCATCCAAGATTTGCAACAATAGATTAAATATATCTGGATTTGCCTTCTCTATTTCATCAAACAGAATAACCTGATATGGCCTTCTTCTTACTGCTTCGGTTAATCTGCCACCTTGCTCGTAGCCAACATACCCTGGAGGCGCGCCAATTAGCTTTGAAACAGAATGTTTTTCCATATATTCTGACATATCAAAACGCAGAAGCGCTGATTGATCGTCAAACAGAAATTCAGCTAAGGCTTTCGCAAGTTCGGTTTTACCAACTCCAGTTGGACCTAAAAATAAAAATGAACCAAAAGGCCTGTTGGTATCTTGCACCCCAGAGCGGGAGCGCCTAACTGCATTACTTATCGCTTCTATTGCATCTTTCTGCCCTATTACTCTTCTTCCTATTTCATTCTCCATGTTAAGGAGTTTTTCCTTTTCACTGTGCATCATATTATCAACTGGAATTCCCGTCCACTTTGAAACAATGTTTGCAATGTCATCTCCAGTCACTTCTTTCTTTAAGAAGCTATCAGTAACCTTTTCCTGATTTTTTAATTCATTCTCAAGCTGAGGAATCACACCATACATCAATTCCCCTGCCCTTCCTAAATTTCCACTCCGCTGAGTTAATTCCAACTCTTTTCTAGCGTTATCTAATTTTTCGGCTGTTTCTTGTATTCTAGCTATTTTATTCTTTTCCATCTGCCATTTGCTGTTCAAGTCAGCAAATTTACTGTTTAGGTTTTCAATCTCCTCATTTATCTTTTTTAAACGCTGTTTAGAATTTTCATCACTTTCTTTTTTTAGAGCCTCTGCTTCAATCTTTAGCTGTATAACCTTTCTCTCAAGTTCATCAATAACTTCAGGCTTGCTATCCATTTCAATTCTCACCCTGCTTGCTGCTTCATCAATCAAATCAATCGCTTTATCAGGTAAAAACCTGTCTGTTATATATCTATTGGACAACGTTGCAGCAGCAATTATTGCACCGTCTGTAATTCTTATACCATGATGCACCTCATATCTTTCCTTCAAACCCCTGAGTATTGAAATGGTATCAGTTTCAGTTGGTTGAGAGATAAACACAGGCTGAAAACGCCTTGCAAGTGCAGGATCTTTTTCTATATGCTGACGATATTCATCTAAAGTTGTGGCTCCTATACAGCGAATTTCTCCACGCGCAAGAGCAGGCTTTAGCAAATTTGAAGCATCCATTGCACCACTTGTTGCTCCTGCTCCAACTAAAGTATGAAGCTCATCTATAAACAAGATAACTTTTCCCTCCGCTTTCGAAAGCTCATTAATAACTGCTTTTAACCTTTCTTCAAATTCTCCTCTAAATTTTGTTCCAGCAATTAATGCGCCAAGATCGAGGGCTAAAACTTTTGCATCACGCAAACCAAGCGGCACGTCATTTGCAACGATTCTATTTGCAAGCCCCTCAACTATTGCAGTTTTTCCAACGCCAGGTTCACCGATCAGCACTGGATTATTTTTTGTCCGCCTCAGTGACACCTGCATAGTTCTTCTGATCTCTTCATCACGACCAATTACAGGATCAAGCTTTCCTTGCATAGCAAGCTCTGTAACATCTTTTGTATATTTCTTTGCCGCGTTTAATTTTTCCTCACTGTTTGGCGAGTCCGCACTGCTGCCTTTTCTCATTTCTGCAATAACTGAGTTCAGTTTTTGTGGAGTAACACCATTCTCCGCCAGAATTTTGCCTACAGTATCATCTTTTTGTGCAGTGAGGCCCTGCAGTAAACGCTCAACGGCAACAAACGAATCTTTATTCCTCCGAGCAATACCAATTGAATCTTCAAAAACTTTTGCTATTTCTCTTGAAAGTTGAAGGCCACCACTTCCTGGACCTTCAACTACTGGCAACTTTTTTATTGCGCTATCCACAGCATCGGAAATACTTTGCACATTTCCACCACAAGCGTTTATCAAATCCTGAACTAAACCTAATTCATCCTCAAGCATTACTTTTAGTAAATGCTCAGGCATAAAAATCTGATGCCCAGCTCCCAACGCTTTCATCTGAGCACTTTGAATTAGACTTTTTGCTTTCTCGGTAAATTTATTTAAGTCCATAACACCAGTTAAATTCGTATTTGCTGATGTATATAACAACTGATTTCATAAATTTAAACCTAAAGTTGTTTATTGTTAGGTATGAAATTTAAAACTTTTTTTTAAAAGAAACTATTATAGTAATTATAGCCCTACCCTTTACTTCATTAGACCATCTTATGGATAGTCTATACAGATCGACCTTTTTGTGAATCTGCGTTTCTGCTTTCTTCAACTTGTTTTGCAAAAGATGTTTCCTGTTTCTGAAGTGGTTTAGCAATTTCGCGCACAACGGCAGTAACTGCTGTTAAAAACGTTTTTAACAATGCACCTAAAGCTCCACCAACTGCTTCCCTGCCATGTATATGAGCTTGCTTTTCGTTATCGTCAGCAGTTTCCCCTGCCCTCCTTCTTGGATCCATCCTATGAGCAATCACCGAAAACAACACTCCCCTGATTGAAGACTTCACTTTTTCCTTTGCTTCGTGGACATCCCCATCTTTTGCTGTTTCATGTCCATGACTTAAGTGTTTAGCGTCCATTAGCTCCTTTTGTTGCTGGGCAAACATGCCACTTAATACTTCTTCTATCACTTGCTTTCTTCTCTTCTCTCTAACTCTTTTCATAGATTCTGATTTATCGCGAGTGTGTTTGGTAGTTTCAAATTCTGCATCAATATCTTCAGACGCAGCCTGACTATATAAAGTCTCTATGAGCCTGTCTATGCTTCGCTTTATTTGCATAGTCCTTTCGTAACTATCTAAATTATCGATCCCTTCGTCGATCTGATTTAGAATATCCTCAAAAACTTTTAAATAGTCTTGAATATATTGTATTATATATTGTTTATCTTCCTCTTTGTGTTGTTCTTCTTGATTTAACTGATTTTCATTTTCTAAACTTCTCTCTCTTTTATCATCGTTATTTTCTTCAATATTATCACCGTCTTCCTCGAAAAGGTTTTCGTCGTTCATGATTTTTTTTAATTTAGTTAAAATTCTCACCAGTTATTATTGTATATGAAAAAATTAAATTAACATTAATGAAAAGCGTTTACAACTTCAGCACTAGTTAAAACTACAGTAAAACTGTCAAAAGTAACAGGATCATAATATCTCTCATACAATTCAACTGAACACCTAAGCCTTATCTTTTCCTTAGCATTAAAACTAATTTCATAATCATTATTAGAGTTTAGCATAGCAGAATTACGTAATAATTCATCAGCTAATACAGAGTCTAAAATTCCATTAATTTTTATCGTAATGTGTCTGCTTCCAGCACAATCGAGCACTTTCCTCCAGCCAAAAGAAGAAATATCTTTCACCTCTTCTCTGTTATTACGCAAAGTAAACCTTAGGTTTCGTATATTATTTAACACAATAAAATTATTGTCATGATCTTTAATTTTTAGCTGTAATTTGCTCATTATCACCTCCTTTTATTAAAATATCAAAATTAATTGTTGAATGTAAAATTTCATCGTGCTGATCCATAGCACAATTACTTTCTAAAATGACCTCACTACTAAAACCTTCAATGCTCTTAAGTATCAAGTTAATATGCCTTATAATGGCAAACATACTGTCTATATGATAAGTATATATGTCGCATGAAAATCTTGCCTTTGTAGCAAAATTGGACAGCATATGCAGGTTATTATAATTCACTACACGCAATCTCAGGTAAGGAATGGTGACCTGTTTAGGTAAGTAGTCATAAATGTTAGTAACATATTTTCTTAAATCAGAGTTTGCTTTTAGTGCTTCATAAATGCTACTGTACAACTCGTTTATAGCTTGAATTTTTTCCATGATTAATCCTCAGATTTACTCAGACGCGGCTGTACGGACATTGCAATTTGCAGGCAATTTGCGTGGCAGATGGTGTCATTCCAGTGCTTGACACTGGAATCCAGCTTTTATGTTGTATAGTGCACAATCAATTTTTCTGGATCCAAGTAGTCAAGGCACTGGGATGACACCCTTCTGGTGGACAATGTTTGTACAGAGCTACTTGGATGACAAGAAAGAGCTACAAAACAACCTTTGGTTCGCGAAATGGAGAATACACCTTCTTCACTTCAGATAAATGGCTACTTACCCCCGATTCACGATCTTTGTAAATAGCAGAAACATGCCGCATAATACCGAGTTTTATCTGCTCAGGAACATTGTCATAGCCAGCCTCGTATACAACATCAACTCTTATTGCATTAAAATAATTGAAAAACTCAACGTAGCCCCCTACATCGCTAAAATAATACTTAAGTGTTCTCTTCTCTTGATTTTTAGACATCATTGCAGTAGCCAATACTATCTTACTCACAGGGCCATAGCTTAAATAGATCCTACGAGGTACATAATCTTCATATGAAACTTGCCATGTTTGCTTTACTAGTGACTTTTCCATATGCCATTCAGCGTAATCAGTTGCCATAAAAATTAAACTTGAAATCAATTTATCATCCTGGTCGTTCTCAATGCGTAAAAAAGATTTAACCTCTTCTAAAGTAACCGGAAAAGATTCAGGCTTAGATTTACGTTGCACATGTATTCTTGGTGAAGTAGATCTTATTGACATAATAACCCTCCTTTTTGATATAGCTAGAATAAGTAAGGTTTACCTCGTTTATCGTGGGGCAAATCTTACTTACTTTAGCTATGCAGCTTGCATTCAACATTAAGTTAGATTGGCGCAGCAACAACTCTGAGTGCTTTATCGTATGAATATATTAAGAAGAGAGCGAATTAAAGCTGTTTCTCCTTTTTTATTGACAAAATTTGAACTTATAGCATATTCAACTAGGCTAGATTTTAGTAGATTAACATTTTGAGAATGAATATTATTGAAGACGGAGTTTAACTCTTTAGCAAGCAGACTGCGAAATTTTTGCACACTGTCATATGCGATATTTTCAAGTTCATGTGCAAATTTATCTTGAGCTATAGTTGTTATATCTTCAATTTCCTTATCAAACTCCTCCAGCTTTTTTCCCTTACTCTTAGAGCTTTTCGTAAAAGTTTTCATATTAATTAAACTCAACTACTCTTATGATTATAACTGTAATAAAAAAACTACCAAAGTAAAAAATTCGCACTACTGTGTAACTCATAACTGTACGAACATTGCAATTTGGGCCTACCAGGAGGGCAATGACTCTTATCCAAGTACCCTCTTCTTGTCATCCGAGTAGCTGACACTGGGATGGCTTTGTTGCATCGCTACTTATGAAAGGCTAACTATAGCTAGGATTATAAGCAACCTATTGAAAATCTTGTTTTTTTGCAATCAATCTGATCAAATTTAAGAATAGTAATTTATTATTTATATTAATAAACTTAATTCTATTGAAAATAGCTAAAGCATTGAAATTCTTGAATTTTAGCCGGATTAGTGAGTGGTAGTGAAATTTCTTTTACTCAAATTTAGGTATTCACTGACCGTTCTTGTTATAAATACCAGAATAATAAGCTACTGATATTCTCCATCTTTTTTATCTTTAATCCATCATAGCTAGCGATGCAACAAAGCCCACTGGGATCCAGAAAACTTAACTCTACACCAAGTAAATGTACAATAAGAACTAGATCCCAGTGTCTGGGCACTGGGATGACAAAAAAAGGAGCACTGGGATGACATCATCCTTTTTTTGGGATTACAGTGTCAGCTACTTGCATCTGCAAACTGCAATGTTCGTACAGATGTAGGTGCTAAGTTTTACAAACACCATGTTGTGCTAAACCTTGAATATCCACTTCTTTTAATTCAGTGTCAGGTTTTGTTGATATTGCATATGTAACGCCACTAGCTATCAAAGCAGATACTACAAAAGTTGCAATTGTTAATAGAACTGGTAATTGGAAAGCTATACTAAAGATAGCACCTACTGCTAACATAGTTACAAGGTTCACAGAAGCAACTTTTAAGAAACTCATTTGTCTTTTTCCTGCTTTTTCTAGCGACACTTCATTTGTTTTAGTTTTGCCCAGTTCACCCTCAAGTGGTGTGTTTTCATTCTCCAGACTTTTTATTTTTTGTGTTAGTGATTCATTCTCTTTATTGAATTGTTTCAACTTAGTCTCATGTCCAACTATGCAACTTTTTGATTCTGCTAGTTCCTTTTGCGTTTTTTCTAACAACGCTTCTGCTTTAGAATACTGACTTTCTGTTTTGTCTAATTTATCCTTAAGCTTTGTGTTTTCATTTCCTAGCTCTTGTATTTCTTGTTCTAGTGCTTCCAGCCTAGCCTCTTGCCCAGCTATGTCATTCTTTAGTTCCTTTTGCTTTTTTTCTAGTAACACCTCTTTAGTTTTTGTTTTGTCTAATTTATCCTTAAGCGTTGCTTTTTCACTTTCTAGATCTTGTATTTTTCGTTTTAGTGATTGATTCTCTTCCTTTAGTTGAGCACGTAATTCTTTTGACTTAACTTTACTTTTTTTAACCTTTTCTGCTTCTTCTGGAGTTTCCGTTGCGTTGTGTGTTTTGGAATGGGAAGAAGTACTAGATACAACCTCAGATGGCTGATCACACACACTGTTTAGTCTATCTATTACTAGGCCTTCATCCTTTATCAATGAGCGATCTGCTCCATATTTTATCAAAAGTTTTGCTAATTCTTTATTGTCCTTTGCAACAGCAAAATATAAAGGGGTATGTCCATCTTTATCTTGTGCATTAACATTTGCTTTACGTTTTATCAAAAGTTTTACTGATTCTTTAGCGCTTTTTGCAGCAGCATAGTGTAAAGGGGTCACGCCATCTTTATCTTGCGCATCAACACCTGCTCCATTATCTATTAGATATTCTGCAATCTCTACATAACCATATGTAACAGCATAATGTAAAGGGGTCAGTTCATCTTTATCCTGTACATCAACTTTTGCTCCACGTGTTACAAAAAGTTTCACTGATTCTTCATTGTTGTTTGCAGCAGCACGATGTAAAAAAGTCAATCCATTTTCATCCTGTGCATCAATGTCTTCTCCATCTTCTAATATAGATTGGCCTAAAGCTTCAGATTCATCTGCATCAAAATATATTCCACTATCGTCACTATTACTTTTATTTAAAAAGGTCTGTTCACCATTATATGTAGCACCGTATTGTTCCGAATGTTGATTATGACCGGGTTGTTCTATGCGCTTCCGATTATTGGCAAATCGTTGTTCTGCCTCTTGCAACTTTTGCTCCACAGCATCTCTTTCTCTTATAGCCTGTTCTCTTTCTAATGTATCATCTACTTTGTTTATATTGTTTTCATTAATGATTGAGTTTGAAGAAGTCTGTTCATCCTCATCTTGTACATAGATTTCTCTGCTGTTTAGTGTAGTTCCGTTGTTCTTTTTCTGATCTCTTGCATTCCATGCTTGCACTGCAGCAGTTGTGTTATTTCCGTTCACAGCTAAATTTCCTGGAGTTTTATTATTAGGCTGCGGTAAAGTGCCTTGTCTATTTTGTCTTCTCGCAGCTCTTGCCTCAGCATAACGTTGTTCTCCTTCCTCTAACATTTTTATTATAGCCTTTTTACCTTCTACATCGCCGACAATATCCCTTGGAGTTCGGCCTTGACTATCTTTTAGTGAAGGATTTGCGTTATTATTCAATAAAAGCTGAACTATCTCTTGATGACCATGCAAAGCAGCAATGTGCAAAGCAGTGAATTTAGAATTAACATCACCCGATGTTTGTTCATCAACTTTTACTTTCTTTTCTAGTAGGAGTTTTACTATTGGTACACTGTTACATTCCACAGCAAGATGTAACAACATACAATTTACAGTTTTGTCTGAATCTAATATACTGAACATCTTATCTATCTTCAAATTGTTATAAGTGCTATATACTCCTGAGTTTACACCTTTTAGCTCACTTCCTATTCTTTCAAGCAAATTATCCTTATTCAAACCTTCACTCTCACTCACATTGCGTATTATTTCAAAAAACTTTTCCTTTTTTATTGCCATAACCTTTCCTCTCAATTTATTTATTATTGCTGAACAGTCTCACAAAAAAGTTAAGTTTGTCGAAATTCCATGTTTGATCTAAAAATTAGTCATAAACATTTTCTATGCAAGTAGCTGACACTGGTTCACTCTATAATGGTGTCACAGCAGTCCTACGTCATACCGCCGCGGTATCTCTAGATCCCGCTAACAAGTAGCGGGATGACGAGATGCCACCGTGAACCGTCATACCGCCGCGGTATCTCTTAGCCGCTAACACGTAGCGGAATGACGATTGTCAGGCTAGCTGTCATCCCAGTTTGGAATCCAGGAAAAAGAATGGTGTCATCCCAGTGCCCAGACACTGGGATGGCTTTGTTGCATAGCAACCGAAAAAATCTGGTGGCTACTGACAAAATTCATTATAAATAACCATTTAACTGTTGAAGAAAAAATATGCCACAGAAAATGAAAGTCAGTAACCAAAACGAATATAACAAATTCCTTGAAAAAAGGGGAAATATTTTTCGTTACATCGATGAAGCTATCGAAAATTGGTATGAAAATAGTCCAAAAATGCAGGGCGGCAACTATATTTACAGTGATAAAGTCGTAATTTTGGTGCATATAATTGTCAATCTTTTTAGAATTGGTTTAAGACAAACGGTGGGGTTTATAAAAGGATATCTGCAACAAATAGGAAAAAATTTGGCAGTTATCAGCTATTCACAAGCATCAAGAAGGTTTAAAAAACTTAATATTAAGATAAATGATTGCAGGGTTGATAAAAGCAACATGGAAAATATTGAAATTATCATAGATAGCACAAGTATCAGCATTTACAGTAACACTCCTGGCCACAGTAAGGAAAACAGTGCAGATAGAAAGTACCGAAGCTACGAGCAAGTAAGAAAGTTACATGTTATGTTAAGTGTGAATAGTAAAAAAGCTATAGCTGCAAGATACAGTAATGGCGTCTACTCTGACCACTATGGAGCTTGCGATTTGCTTGAAGAAGTTAATTTTCAGCACAAAATAAAAGCATTATATGCAGATAGGGCATACGATAGGCACAAACTTTATAAATTGTGTAAGAAATACGATATAAAGACAAAAATTCTACCAAAAAAGGATGCAGCAGAACATTCAAAAATAGATTATATGTCTGACAGAAATGCTGCTATTAGGTTAATAAAATTATATGGACAAGATGGTGTAAAAGAGTGGAAAAAGGAAGCAATTTATGGAAAGAGATCTTACATAGAAGGATTTTTCTCAAGGTTGAAGCAAGTATTTGGATTTAGCTTTAGGAATAAATCTGAAGTAAATCGTGAAAAAGAATTACTAATTAAGTGCTATTTGCTCAACAAATTCACTGATATTGGTATGGCTAAATTTGAAATCATTACATAAATTTGTCGTAAACCATCACTGCTTAAGGTGCTATGCAACAAAGCCCACTGGGATCCAGGAATTTTATTAAGTTGGTAAGCATAAAAGTAGCCGTTTTATGTTAAAGTACAACGTTTTGATGATTATGAAAAAGCTGGATTCCAGTGTCAAGCACTGGAATGACACCCTTCACGAGCTCTTTTAGTCATAAATATTTAAGAAATTTACCAAACGAAAAAAAAGGCAAAAGAAGCCCCGTGGTTATTATCCGCTTTAAAATATTGGCGTTTTTTATGTTTTAAACGCTTGACAAGCAAGATTTAGCTGCTTTTAATTGCAACTAACTTACGCTGCAAATGTTTAAGAAATTTACTAAGCAGAAAAAAAGACAAAGAATCCCCGAGTTAGCTAGTCTTTTACTATCTCTGTCGAGTATTGGCATTTTTTGATGTCTTGTAACGCTTTATAAGCGCGTTCAGCTTATTTAGATAAAAATCTAGATGTAGATGAAGTTTTGTAAAGACATACAGTATCTATATACTGCAAAAAATTGAACATAAGACGCCGATACATTAAGTAATCCTTACCTTTTAATCTGCAGATTGGCGAAAGCAAATACAATAGCTTCAGTTTCATGATAAGGGGGCTGGCGAAGGGTGTCAAGTAAGTTTTTGTTTCTATGACCAGTTGGACTCAAAGTCTACACAAAAAACGTTTACAACCAACGTTCAACGTGATAAATTAAAGACGGTTTATTCCTCGGTAGCTCAGTGGTAGAGCAGTTGGCTGTTAACCAATTGGTCGCTGGTTCGAATCCGGCCCGGGGAGCTCTTCTCTGTTAAATTCTAGTGTTAATCTTATATGGGCATTAAATCAGTCGTTTTATGTATACTAGATGGCTGGGGAAATGGAGTAGAAAGCAGTAAATACAATGCTATCAGCAACGCAAATCCACCCTGCTGGCAATATATTAGCTCTAATTATCCAAAATGCAGTTTATCCGCCTGTGGAGCTGATGTTGGGTTACCTGGTGGTCAAATAGGTAATTCAGAAGTTGGCCATATGAATATTGGCAGTGGTAGAGTAGTAATGCAAAGCCTTCAGCGCATTAATCAAGAGATTGGAACAATAGAAAATAATACAAATCTACAAAATTTTATTAGTAATCTAAAAAGTAAGAATGGCATATGCCATATAATGGGGTTGATATCAGATGGTGGTGTTCATTCGCATCAAAAGCATATTGGAGCTTTAGCAAATAAAATATCACAGCATGGAATCAAAGTGGTGATACATGCATTTTTAGATGGCAGAGACACATTGCCGAATTCAGGAAAAAAATGCATTCAAGAATTTACAAAGAGTATAAAGGGAAATGACACAAGAATTGCTACTGTTTCTGGGCGTTACTATGCTATGGACCGTGATAACAGGTGGGAGAGAACAATTGAAGCTTATGAGGCTATCGCATTTGCAAAGGCACCTCGTCATGATAATGCAGTATCGTTGATTGATGAAAATTATCAAAATAACATAACTGATGAGTTTATAAAACCCGCAGTAATAGGTGATTATCAAGGTATAAAACCAGAAGATGGAGTGTTACTGGCTAACTTTCGTGCTGATCGAATGATACAATTAGCAAGTATTTTGCTAGGCAAAACAGACTATATTGAGGTAGCAAAATTCTCTTCAATTCTAAGTATGATGAAGTATAAAGAAGATCTCAAAATTCCTTATATTTTTCCTCCTACTTCTTTCGTTGATACTCTAGGACAAACAATAGAAGACAACAAATTACGACAATTACGCATTGCCGAAACCGAGAAATACGCTCATGTGACTTTCTTTTTCAATTGTGGAAAAGAAGAACCTTTCCTTGGTGAAGAAAGAATACTCATTCCCTCACCAAAAGTTCAAACTTATGATTTGCAGCCCGAAATGTCAGCCTCCGAGCTCACAGAAAAGCTTGTAGAAAAAATTCACTCCCAAGAATTCGCACTGATAGTTGTAAATTACGCTAATCCTGATATGGTAGGGCATACAGGTAATATAAAAGCAGCCGAGAAAGCTGTGCTAGCTGTAGATGATTGTCTTGCAAAAGTGCTGAGTGCTGTTAAAAAGTCAAGCAACACCGCATTAATTGTTACTGCAGACCATGGTAATGTGGAATGTATGTTCGATGAAGAAAATAATACACCTCATACAGCACACACTCTAAATAAAGTGCCATTTATTGTGTCTTGCAATAATCTAAAACTAAGAGACGGAAGGTTATCTGATATTGCCCCTACTATTTTACAGCTACTTGGAATTAAAAAACCTGATGAAATGACAGGCAGTTCGTTGATTGTGTAATGTATCCGTTCAGCAGAGTGGCAAAATAGGTAGACAAGATAAACCAAAAAATCAAGAAAAAGTGAGTTTACAAGTTTACAACAAATGGTGTCATGCAAGTAGCTGACACATAACTGTACGAACATTACAATTTGAGCCTACCAGAAGAATGTCATCCCAGTGCCCAGACACTGGGATCCAGGAATTTTGATTGGGCACTAAGTTGGTAAGCATAAAAGTGGCTGATCTTATGTTAAAACACAACGTTCTTGATGAGATTACGGCAAGGCTGGATTCCAGTGTCAAGCACTGGAATGACACCATTTGCTGTGCAGTTTACCTTCAAGAATGAATGTTCGTACAGTTGTGCGTCACGCGCTGGCAAACAGATGTGTTTAACTTAACCCAACTTTAAATTTTTCGCTGTTAGTACTAATGATTCATTAAAGAAGCTGTCAATATCACCAATACTATCTATACTTTTTGTACTGATAGATTGGTCAATCCTTTTGACTAAATTAGATAAAACTTTATTAGGGCCAATTTCAACGAACTTGTTAATACCACAACGCGCCATATGTAAAACCATTTCTCTCCATCTCACTCTGCTTATAATTTGCTTAGCAAGCAAAGTTTTTATAACTTTGGGATCACTCTCCTCTTTAGCTGTAACATTTGATATCAAAGGAACTATAGGGCGAGTCATTTTAATACCCTTCAAAAATTCCAAAACTTTTTCATCAGCAGGTTTCATAAGAGATGAATGAAAAGGTCCACTAACCTGTAATTTAATCAATTTCCTCACACTCGAGTTTTTGAATAAATCAGGTAATATCTCAAGGACTTCTGCAGTACCACTTACCACTACCTGCCCACCGCCATTATCGTTTGCAATTTCACAAATTCCGTCAATTTTGGCTGATCTTAATATGTCTTCCACTTCATTTATCTCTGCTCCAAGCAACGCAACCATTCCGCCTTTACATTTCAGTGAAGCTTCATGCATTGCTTCGCTGCGAACTTTTAGCAGCTTGACTGCAGACTCAAGCGTTAACGCTCCTGCAGCACACAGCGCTGTATACTCGCCAACTGAATGCCCACAAACATATTTAACATTGTGATTAGCAAAAAGAGATTTGCCAAACACATGCTCGATAACGCGTAGCATTGCAATTGACACTGCCATTATAGCTGGCTGAGCGTTTTCTGTAATGGTTAATTCTTCAATAGGACCGTTGAAGATTAAATGAGACAGCTTTCTACCCAATATGCTATCTACTTCATTAAATACTTGTCTTGCAACGGAAAACTCACTATATAAGCTCCTTCCCATTCCTACAAACTGAGAGCCCTGACCAGGGAAAGCGAAAATCATGATAACTATTATTTATTCCCTATTGAGTATAACATTTTATCTATTTTTTGTCAATATTTTAGAATAATGATTGACTTAGTGAATTAAGTTCACTAGAATATTAACTGACTAAAAGTTTATAAGCAACAATGAATTATCATAAAATTATTATAGTTATGACAGACGGTCAAGAGTTTGAAACTCGTTCCACTTATGGAAAGGAGGGAGACAGGGTAAAGCTTGATAGAGATCCTCTTACTCACCCCGCATGGACTGGAAGTTTGACAAGCGGGTTAGCAAGTAAAACTAGCAAATTAGCTAAGTTTAACGATAAATATGGAAGCATTTTCTAATTTTCCTCCTCTTTAAGTTTTAGAGAGTTTACTGAAGCATGCATAAATACAAAAATATAGGCTATGTTGCTTCTCCATCACCAAAATCGCAGGAAGTATCTAAACTATTAAAGAAACTTAATTTTATCAATATAACAGAAGAAAATAAGTCCGAAATCGATCTATTGATAGTTGTTGGCGGTGATGGCTTTATGCTACGCACTTTGCACAATTACGTCATAGAAAATAAAAACATGCATGTGTATGGGATAAACACTGGCAATGTTGGGTTTTTGATGAATAAATGCTTTAGCTGCAGTGAAGATTTAATTGATCATATAGAGCATGCAACTTCAACTCAGTTAACTTTGCTAAAAATGGAAGCAACAGACACAAGTGGCAAGAGATATCATTACATAGCAGTAAACGAAGTATACGTTTTTAGAAAAGCGAACCAAATAGTAGAGATGAATATTACTATCAACGATAAGCTAAAAGTAGAGAAATTTAGAGGGGACGGAGTAATATTATCTACCCCCACAGGCAGCACTGCATACAACTTCTCTGCCGGTGGCCCAATCTTGCCGCTAAATTCAAATTTACTTGCACTCACTTCTATCAATAGCTATTACCCAAGGCATTGGAATGGAGCACTAATCTCAAATGATACGATCGTACAAATTGACATTAACGACACAAAAAACCGTCCAGCACTTGTAGTATCAGATTACAAGGAGTTTCATAATATATCACAGATAAAAATACAAAAAGACCACGAAAACACAATAACTTTGCTTTTTGACAAAGATTACCCTCTGAATGAAAGGATCTTTGATAGACAATTTCTATACTAATAATGTATCTGTTCAGATACATGGCTAATGTACAAATATTGAAACAAAAATTCCAGTGCCCCTGTGATGTCATTCCAGTGCTTGACACTGGAATGGCTTTGTTGCATAGCACCTTAAGCAGTGATGGTTTACGACAAATTTATGTAATGATTTCAAATTTAGCCATACCAATATCAGTGAATTTGTTGAGCAAATAGCACTTAATTAGTAATTCTTTTTCACGATTTACTTCAGATTTATTCCTAAAGCTAAATCCAAATACTTGCTTCAACCTTGAGAAAAATCCTTCTATGTAAGATCTCTTTCCATAAATTGCTTCCTTTTTCCACTCTTTTACACCATCTTGTCCATATAATTTTATTAACCTAATAGCAGCATTTCTGTCAGACATATAATCTATTTTTGAATGTTCTGCTGCATCCTTTTTTGGTAGAACTTTTGTCTTTATATCGTATTTCTTACACAATTTATAAAGTTTGTGCCTATCGTATGCCCTATCTGCATATAATGCTTTTATTTTGTGCTGAAAATTAACTTCTTCAAGCAAATCGCAAGCTCCATAGTGGTCAGAGTAGACGCCATTACTGTATCTTGCAGCTATAGCTTTTTTACTATTCACACTTAACATAACATGTAACTTTCTTACTTGCTCGTAGCTTCGGTACTTTCTATCTGCACTGTTTTCCTTACTGTGGCCAGGAGTGTTACTGTAAATGCTGATACTTGTGCTATCTATGATAATTTCAATATTTTCCATGTTGCTTTTATCAACCCTGCAATCATTTATCTTAATATTAAGTTTTTTAAACCTTCTTGATGCTTGTGAATAGCTGATAACTGCCAAATTTTTTCCTATTTGTTGCAGATATCCTTTTATAAACCCCACCGTTTGTCTTAAACCAATTCTAAAAAGATTGACAATTATATGCACCAAAATTACGACTTTATCACTGTAAATATAGTTGCCGCCCTGCATTTTTGGACTATTTTCATACCAATTTTCGATAGCTTCATCGATGTAACGAAAAATATTTCCCCTTTTTTCAAGGAATTTGTTATATTCGTTTTGGTTACTGACTTTCATTTTCTGTGGCATATTTTTTCTTCAACAGTTAAATGGTTATTTATAATGAATTTTGTCAGTAGCCACCAGATTTTTTCGGTTGCTATGCAACAAAGCCCACTGGAATCCAGCTTTTGATCGAAAATGTTGTATAGTACACAATCAAATTTTCTGGATTCCAGTGGGCTTTGTTGCATCGCTAGCTATGATGGATTAAAGATAAAAAAGATGGAGAATATCAGTAGCTTATTATTCTGGTATTTATAACAAGAACGGTCAGTGAATACCTAAATTTGAGTAAAAGAAATTTCACTACCACTCACTAATCCGGCTAAAATTCAAGAATTTCAATGCTTTAGCTATTTTCAATAGAATTAAGTTTATTAATATAAATAATAAATTACTATTCTTAAATTTGATCAGATTGATTGCAAAAAAACAAGATTTTCAATAGGTTGCTTATAATCCTAGCTATAGTTAGCCTTTCATAAGTAGCGATGCAACAAAGCCATCCCAGTGTCTGGGCACTGGGATGACACCCATTTGTTCCTATAGTTGTCTTTTCTCGTCTACCTTATTTTGCCACTCTGCTAAACAGATACATTATCTGTAAATTGGTATTTACTACATCTTAATAACTATAGCGTAATCAATGCAGCATAGTAATTAACTTTGGAGTGAATATGCATGGGTCAGTCGAAAAATCAACAGTAAAATTAACTTCTTACGAACAAACAGGTGACAATAGCAAGATAACACTAAAAGATCCACCATCGCCTGAAGAAGCAGGAAATGCTATCTCAAGTGTACTGAATGTAGTACCACGTGTGCAGGGAATGTCACATGAAGAATCAGATGATGAGGAAGTGGATCCTACTTATGCATCTGTAAATCGACAAAAAGATGGTGATGGAGCACCACCGATTTTGCCAAAAGCTCCAGGTTTACAAGACAAAGAAGACAAAAATTTGTTTGGTCTTAGTACTGAAGTACTACCTTCTTCCCTAGAAGAAACAAAAGGTGAGACTCATGATTGGGTATCACAAACAGCAAGTTTAGGTTTAGGAGGATTATCTGGTAATGGATCAGAAGAACATATTTATGCAGCTATAGACCCAAATGCAAAATCTTCGAAAAAGAGTTTAGACAGTGGAATAGGTGGTCAAAACTCAAAAGATGATTTAGGTGCGTCTTCAAATACTTTACCATCGTATAAAAGCAAAGATGACTCTGAAGAGTCTTTGTCACTAAATTCTGATATAGGTAGCACAACAAATAAAAAAACAAACAGATTCTTGCCAAGAGCAAAGTATGCCATGCAGCAGAAGGGTTTTATAATTTTTGGTGCAAGTGCTATTATACTCAGTATATCTGCAGCTTTATTATATTTACAAGATAAAGCAAAATTTATTGCATTTTTTACAAACAGCCCAAAATATATCACTATACCAGTTATCGCACTTGCTGCATTGCTTACAATTGGTCCAATATTTTTTGCAACAAGGCAATTTATAGATACTGAAGAACATTCCATTCAAAAAAAAGATGCGGATAAAATTTTAGCTGAGGTGTTGGAGCACCAGCCAAAAGATAAAGCTATAAAATCTGTAAGACTGGAATATAGCAATGGCACTCATTCAAATTTTGTACTTAATGCTTGGGAAGCTAAACAAGGCTTCACTAACATTGACGAAAAAGTAATTACTAGAACTAATAAAATAAAATCAGTAATTAACGACAGACCAATATTTACTGCATTATTTACTGGTGTAGTTGCTGCAAATATAGCGTTTCCTCTAGGGCTACTTGCAACACATGGTGTTAATGGTGTACAAAAATTTTACCAAAACCCTTTGACTAATAACATAGGATTATCATTACTTATAGGTTCTGGTATACTTGCATTACTCATTGTGGGTTTTGGCATACATTATTATAGAAAAACAAATTGCACTAATCTTATATATTCGCAGGAAAAGATTGACCCTAAAAGCGTTAACAAGAAATTCATTGAAGAAATAAAACACGAAAGAACAAATGTTCTTGGGGAAAACCACGGTAAAGACGCTAAACGCAGCAGCTTAACGCTTGAGCAAGTTGTAGTCCAATCTCATAATTGTAAGGATGTTGTTTATAGTGTCGGTTAATAAAATGCACAACGTAAAACACAATGCCTTATGCTCTTTCTTCGTCATCCCGGCGCGCGACGCTGGTTCACTTTATAATGACAGTGCCATTCCATCTGTCATCCGAGTAGCAGGCACTGGTTCCTTTATGACGGCAGTGCCCAAAGGTGTCATCCCAGTAGCTGACGCTGATTTCCATCCAAGAGGGTGTCATTCCAGTGCTTGACACTGGAATGGCTTTGTTGCATAGCAACCGAAAAAATCTGGTGGCTACTGACAAAATTCATTATAAATAACCATTTAACTGTTGAAGAAAAAATATGCCACAGAAAATGAAAGTCAGTAACCAAAACGAATATAACAAATTCCTTGAAAAAAGGGGAAATATTTTTCGTTACATCGATGAAGCTATCGAAAATTGGTATGAAAATAGTCCAAAAATGCAGGGCGGCAACTATATTTACAGTGATAAAGTCGTAATTTTGGTGCATATAATTGTCAATCTTTTTAGAATTGGTTTAAGACAAACGGTGGGGTTTATAAAAGGATATCTGCAACAAATAGGAAAAAATTTGGCAGTTATCAGCTATTCACAAGCATCAAGAAGGTTTAAAAAACTTAATATTAAGATAAATGATTGCAGGGTTGATAAAAGCAACATGGAAAATATTGAAATTATCATAGATAGCACAAGTATCAGCATTTACAGTAACACTCCTGGCCACAGTAAGGAAAACAGTGCAGATAGAAAGTACCGAAGCTACGAGCAAGTAAGAAAGTTACATGTTATGTTAAGTGTGAATAGTAAAAAAGCTATAGCTGCAAGATACAGTAATGGCGTCTACTCTGACCACTATGGAGCTTGCGATTTGCTTGAAGAAGTTAATTTTCAGCACAAAATAAAAGCATTATATGCAGATAGGGCATACGATAGGCACAAACTTTATAAATTGTGTAAGAAATACGATATAAAGACAAAAGTTCTACCAAAAAAGGATGCAGCAGAACATTCAAAAATAGATTATATGTCTGACAGAAATGCTGCTATTAGGTTAATAAAATTATATGGACAAGATGGTGTAAAAGAGTGGAAAAAGGAAGCAATTTATGGAAAGAGATCTTACATAGAAGGATTTTTCTCAAGGTTGAAGCAAGTATTTGGATTTAGCTTTAGGAATAAATCTGAAGTAAATCGTGAAAAAGAATTACTAATTAAGTGCTATTTGCTCAACAAATTCACTGATATTGGTATGGCTAAATTTGAAATCATTACATAAATTTGTCGTAAACCATCACTGCTTAAGGTGCTATGCAACAAAGCCCACTGGAATCCAGCTTTTTCATAATCATCAAAACGTTGTACTTTAGCATAAAACGGCTACTTTTATGCTTACCAACTTAATAAAATTCCTGGATCCCAGTGGGCTTTGTTGCATCGCTAGCTATGATGGATTAAAGATAAAAAAGATGGAGAATATCAGTAGCTTATTATTCTGGTATTTATAACAAGAACGGTCAGTGAATACCTAAATTTGAGTAAAAGAAATTTCACTACCACTCACTAATCCGGCTAAAATTCAAGAATTTCAATGCTTTAGCTATTTTCAATAGAATTAAGTTTATTAATATAAATAATAAATTACTATTCTTAAATTTGATCAGATTGATTGCAAAAAAACAAGATTTTCAATAGGTTGCTTATAATCCTAGCTATAGTTAGCCTTTCATAAGTAGCGATGCAACAAAGCCATCCCAGTGTCTGGGCACTGGGATGACAAGAGAAGGTACTGGGATGACGGTTGTCGTTCAGCTACAAACGTTAAGAAATTTACTAAACAAAAAAAAAGGCAAAAGAAGCCCTGGTCATTGTCTATTTTCAGTATTTGGCGTTTTTTAAGCCTTAAACGCTGCAATTTAGCTGCTTTTAAGTGCAACTAACTTTAGCTAAAATGTTTAAGAAATTTACTAAGCAGAAAAAAAGGCAAAAGAAACCCCGTGGTAATTAGTGTTCACTCTCTAATCCTTCAAATTGGCGTACTATACTGTCTTAAACGACTTATAAGCGCGTTTCAGCTTATATAGGTAAAAACCTAGAAATGTTGTGAAGACATAAGGTGCACATAGTGCAAAAAATTAAAAATAAGACGCCAACTACGTTGTTTTTTTGCTGTTTAATCTGCACAGATGAAGATAACTGAATACCTTCAGTTTTATGATAAGGGGGCTGGCGGAGGGTGTCAAGTAGTTTTTAGCTCTGCCTTCTAAGGCTTTTACTCGTGACAACTACTGTGCCTGCGATCTTGTCGTGCCAAGTTTGACAGCGTTTGTTGAAATTTGACCATAAAAAGCCCAAGAATAATGGTGCAACTGACAATATAAAGGAAAAAAATCTCTTTGTTGCTTGTCTTAGAGTCATCTTTTCGAAAGTTTGTGCATCCACAACTCTAAGCCCAAGTAATAGTTTTCCAGGTGTGGCAGCAAACCTTACCCACATATATGTTACATAGCAAAAGAGCATAATGCATTGGACTATTTGATTTAGGATCCACAGTTTACCAAGTCTACTCTGCATTGCCTTTTCTTCCGCAGACAGTGGTGCTTGCATTTGGGATTTTGCAGCAATTTGACTTAATATTTTGCTATCCTCTGAGTTCATAAAGAGCTGATTTAAGGCTTGGCTGCAAAACTGCAAGAACAAGACAATAATAATCAAATCAAGCAATACTGATATATAGCGCCTGAGGCCCGTTACATAACATATTCCATTTTCATCTTTCTTTACCTTTTGAATAACATTTATAGAAGAAAAAATAGAAAATAAACGATCAAAAAATTTATGTAACATATATACACTTTCCAATATTTAACGTGCCCCTGGCCGGACTTGAACCAGCATGCTTTTGCAAGCAACAGATTTTGAGTCTGCCGTGTCTACCATTCCACCACAGGGGCATTAAGTTTTAATGCTATAGGTAGCACAAAATTAGTCAAATTTTATATGTCTTTCAAATCAAAACTAAATATTCTACAATAATCAACAGTTACTCTCAAAACTTAAAATGAATGAATTAGCTAGTCTCCTCAGTTCAAGAGGTGTAGACAAGGAAATATGCAAATTACCGCATAATTTAGAAGCCGAGCAAATGCTTATTGGTGCAATGATCCGTGATAATAGAATCTGTGATGCAGTTGAAGACACAATAACAGCAGAAAATTTCTATGATCCATTACATCAAAGTATTTTTACGCAAATATCCAAAACCAGAAAACACGGCATAATTGCCAATGAACTCAGCCTAAAAATGTTTTTTGAGAACGACCAAGCATTTACCGAATGTGGTGGGGTAGAGTACTTAGCAAAGCTTGCAGCTAAAGCAAGTATTGCACTTGATATCTATAGTTTGACTAGAATAATCCGTGACACTTACTTAAGGAGATGTTTAATTAAGCTCGGGCAAGAAATAGTTGGTGATAGCTACAACTACGATATTGAAAATCCTGCACAGGCGCAAATTGAACAAGCAATGACAAAATTGTTCAACTTAGCAATAAAAAAACAAGGTGAGAAAACATATATAAAACTTGCAAGTTCAATTAAAGACGTAGTTGAGAAGATCAGCACGCTGAAAAATAATCCAGAAGCGCTGGGCGTTACAACCGGACTTCAAGATCTAAATCAGCTTCTTGGTGGTTTGCAGAAATCTGACCTATTAATTCTAGCTGCAAGGCCTTCTATGGGTAAAACAGCATTGGCGCTAAACATCGCACTTAATGCTTGTAAGATGTTGCAAAAAAGAGCAGATAAACAACACTATGTAGCGTTTTTCTCGCTTGAAATGTCAGCAGAGCAATTAACTGCAAGGCTGATCACTATAGATTCAGGGATTAGTTATTATAAGGCATTAACCGGGAGAATTAGTGATTTTGAATTGCATGAATTTATCAATGCTAGTACAGAATTATCTGAACTGCCTTTTATCATAGATGACACCCCTGCGCTATCAATTAGTGCCCTTCGCACCAGAATACGCTTGCTGTATCAATTATATAATGTAGAAGTGGTATTCATTGATTATTTGCAGCTAATCAGAGGAACAACAAAAAGGAGTCATGAAAATAGAGTGCAAGAAATCTCGGAAGTGACGCAGGGTTTGAAAGCAATTGCAAAGGAGCTAAATATTCCCATTGTTGCACTATCTCAGCTCTCTCGTTCTGTTGAGCAGAGGGATGATAAAAAACCACAACTTTCTGATTTACGTGATTCAGGAAGCATAGAGCAAGACGCAGATATAGTAATGTTTCTCTATAGAGAAGAGTATTATGAACTAAGAAAACAGCCGAATGAAGGGAACAATAAACATCGGGAATGGCAAGAGAAAATGGAAAAAATTAGAAACATTGCAGAGCTCATTATTGCAAAGCAGAGAAATGGACCAATTGGCAGTGTGAAGCTATATTTTGACTCTAACAGAGGTTCATTTAAAGATTACACGGAGAGGCATAGTTTGTAGCCTTCAGTAATCTTTTGTCAATATCTACCCTTGTCATCCCGCTACTTGTTAGCGGGATCTATGGCTGGGATAACGCGAATGAATCGCGGTATGACGGTAAGGTTTACCTCATTGCGATTCATTAATTTGTTAATAAAATTGACATATCTTTTTATTTGTGCTACAATCTTTAGTAATAAATTAATTATTTTAGTGAGGTATACAATGAAAAATATATTTAATAAAACTAACGCACCTTATCTTGTAGCTGGTACTTTGGCTACTTTAGCTCTGGTATCATCTGGAGTAGTTGGTGTCTTAATTGCAGTTGCAGTTTTTAATGCGAGTCTTCCACTTATTGCAGGCCTTGTAGGCCTTGCCATATTTTCTGCTGCGACTATTGCACTTTCAGCTGTAGCAATTAACAAAAACAAGACCATTTCTGAGAAAGATACTCAACTGGCTGAGAAAGATATTAAGATTTCTAGCCTGGAAAACCAGTTGGCTAAGAAAGAGAAAGCAATAGAGGCTAAGAATAAAATTATTGTTAATCCTAATAAAGATCATGAACTGAAGCGTCAAGAGCGTAGAGAGAAAGAACAAAAAGTTTTAGATTATGCAGATCTCAGGAGTCTATTTAAAGAGGAAAAGCAGGGAAAGGTTTTAGATAGTGTAGCTATCGGGAATCCTAATACTAAAACTGAAGATGGTCAATATAAAGAGGAAACTAAAGTTAATGGTTATGTAAATCAGGCGGTAGGTGCAGTTAATTGGCTTGTTGGTCAAGCAAAAAAAATTACACCTGTTGTAGCTGCGAGTTATTTGCCTTATGTTTTTTATAATTATGCTACCACTCCTGTGTCAGCATCGTTTGATGATGTTAACGTAACTCAATCGTTTGTTGCAACCAGCCCGGCACTTTAAAACAAAATAGTAGAGGGCATATTATATGCTCTCTACTCAAATGTCAACCCTCAAAAAAACCGGCGTAGGTTTAGGCAATGTTATGCCTGAACTTACGCACGCGTCGCACAGAGATTTTAAATCACGTTGCTCTTTTGGAATTTGCAGTTGATCGAGTATCGTTTCTGCTGATTTGGGAACAATTGGCTGCAATAAAGTGCCAATTATCCTGATATATTCCAGTAGTTTGTAGATTACTAAGTTCATACGCACTCTATCGGTTTTGCTTAATATCCAGGGTGCACTTTTGTCTATATAAGCGTTGGCTTCAGAAGAGATATTGATAATTAGAAGTATAATCTGGTTAAATTCATACTTTGATAGGTGACTCATCACTTGATCGAGTATAGCTTTGCAACCTGGAAGACTTTCTTCACCTTTAAGTAGGCTTTGATCGATTGTCGGTACAATTCCAGAACATTGCTTGTGTAAAAATGAAATTGTTCTTTGTACTAAATTGCCTATGTTGTTTGCCAGTTCTGAGTTTATTCGGCTGATCATGTTTTTCTTACTAAAGTTGCCATCCTGGCCAAAACTTGCTTCCCTGAGGAGAAAATAGCGTAGTTGATCAACACCAAACTCTTGAGCGAGGCCGATTGGATCTATGACATTACCAAGGGACTTGGATATTTTTTCTCCCTCGTTCAACCACCAACCATGAACTGCAATTTGTTTTGGCAGTGGCAAATCTGCTGCAAGGAGAATCGCTGGCCAATATACAGCGTGAAAGCGTAATATGTCTTTGCCGATTACATGAACGTTGGAAGAGCTGTCACTTGCCCAAAACTTCTTATATCCTTCATCTTCTGTGCTAGGGAAACCTATTGATGTAAGATAATTGGTTAATGCATCTATCCAGACATAGATTACGTGTTTGTCATTACCTGGTACTTTTATTCCCCAGTTAAAACTAGTACGAGAGATTGAAAGATCAGTGAGTCCTGATCTTACAAACGATACCACTTCATTTTTTCTGCTCTCAGGAAAGATAAAATTTGGCTGATTTTTATAGAGTTCCAGTAATTTGTTTTGCCAGTTTGACAAGCGAAAAAAGTAGCTCTCTTCTTTTACCCACTCAACCTCAGCACCTGTTGGTGCTTTGCCATCTATCAGTTCTGATTCCTGATAAAATGCTTCATCACGAACTGAATACCAACCCGAATAGGAATCCAAATATATTTGTCCTCTCTCTTCAAGTCTATTCCATAAAGCTATAACTGCTTTTTTGTGACGCTCCTCCGTAGTGCGAATAAAATCGTCATACTCAAAATTCATAAACATAGCCAATTCTTTAAATGAAACGCTCACTTCATCTGTAAATTCTTTTGGCTGCATTTCCTTTGCTTTAGCTGCTTTTTCTATTTTTTGTCCATGTTCATCTGTACCGGTGGTAAATTTGACATTTTTTCCAGCTAGTTTCATGAACCTTGCCACAACATCACACAAAAGAGAAGTGTATGCATGACCGATATGCGGCTTATCGTTTACGTAATATATTGGCGTGGTGATGTAAAAGTTCTCGAATTGCTTCATTATCCAGTGCTTAAAGCTTTATCGTATCTGTGCTAATAATAAAAATCAATATGTAGTACACTATGTATAACTATACAAACGTTTGTTTTAGAAAGCAATCCGCACAGCAGATGGTGTCATGAAAGTAGCTGACACTGATTTCCATCCAAAAGGGTGTCAAGGAATTTTTGCATTTCTATGAGCTACTTAGATGACAAAAGAAGAAATACTAGACCTTATACCTTTTGCACTCAAATTCACATAAATCATGAATTATACACGTTTCACACGAAGGTTTCTGTGCTTTGCAAACATATCTACCATGCAAAACTAGCCAGTGATGAGCATAAAGCAGGTATTCTTTTGGAACTACATTTAAAAGAGATTGCTCTGTTTTAAACACATCTTTTTCTTTCACAAGTCCAACTCTATTGCTCACCCTAAAAACATGAGTATCAACCGCCAATGTTGGAATACCAAGCCCCGAATTTAAGAACACATTAGCGCTCTTTCTCCCAACCCCTGGTAAAGACACCAAATCATCGAAATCAGTAGGCACTTTGCTATTGTACCGCTCAATCAATATTTTGCTGAGCCCGATTATGTTTTTTGCTTTGGAATTATATAAACCAATACTGCTTATGCATTTTTTCAGCTCATTTTGTCCCAAGCTCAGCATTTTTTCTGGCGTATTAGCGATATTAAATAGTTCTCTTGTAATTTTATTAACGCTTACATCGGTTGTCCGTGCTGATAAAACTATCGCAATCAGTAACGTAAAATGATTGGTATAATTTAGCTCTATTTTTGGCGTAGGATTTGATTGCTGAAATTTTTCAAATATCAATTCTACTTTTTTTGAGTCCATTTCATTTACCACACCTCTTTTAAATATTTAAACGAAGAACCCCTCTTTCCCATCATACAAATACAATTTGTCCATTCTCACCACATCAAAGCTATTTTCTTCGAGTTTGATTAGCAAGTTATTTACATCACTATTTGTAATAGCTTGCTTTTCATTATTTGCGATAAACCTACAGGTTATTTGGTCACTTGAAGATTTTGAACTTCCTGGCCAGATCGCAAGTCCTTTTGAGTATATTGCTATAATTTGCGGATTACTCGATTCAAATAATCCTACTATTTGATCAACATTACTGGATTTGTCCCAAGCGAGAGTTATATCACTACCCACTAGCTTTTTAACTTTATAATCTTGCTCGTAATTGTCTTGTACTTTATTCACTTTACTATCCGAACCACTGCTGATTATAAGCTCAGGTAATATTCCAGGTTTCTTTCCTAGATTATCTATAACAGCTTCTGCAAATTCTTTTGTACCAACTTTCTGTTTACTCCTTCTCTCCTTATATAAATCGGCAGTGTGTATTCCATCCTCCAAAGTCTTGAGCCATGCATCGTAAACCAGTTTTGCAGT
This sequence comes from Wolbachia endosymbiont of Rhagoletis indifferens, assembly GCF_048537595.1. Taxonomy (NCBI): domain Bacteria; kingdom Pseudomonadati; phylum Pseudomonadota; class Alphaproteobacteria; order Rickettsiales; family Anaplasmataceae; genus Wolbachia; species Wolbachia endosymbiont of Rhagoletis indifferens. Next base: position 758,487 of record NZ_CP175923.1, read on the forward strand.
ACTCACTTGACCTATGTAAATTAGCATATACACTGCAGCATTTAAAAGACCAGAAGGATTGGCTATGTTTTTTCCTGCAATATCAGGAGCAGAACCGTGCACTGCTTCGAACATCGCATATTCGTTGCCAATGTTACTACTTCCGGCAAGCCCTACAGACCCTGAAGTTTGTGCCACAATGTCCGATAATATATCACCATATAGATTTTCAGTTACTATAACATCGAAATTCTCCGGTTCTGTGGCAACACGTGCCATTCCAATATCAACTATATAATGTTCTGCCTTTATGTCCTGGTATTCCTTTGCAATGCGATCAAACGCTGCATGGAAAGTTCCGTCAGTCATTTTCATGATGTTATCTTTAGTCAGGCAAGTTACTTTTTTTCTGTTGTGTTTTTTCGCGTATTCAAAAGCGTACCTGCATATCTTCTCTGAGCCAGATCTAGTAATAATTTTAGTGCATTGGTAAAAGTCACCAGTGAGCCTATGCTCTATTCCAGTGTAAACGTCCTCTTCATTTTCACGTATTACTACGATATCAAACTTATCGAATTTATTTTCTATAACAGGATGATATGAAACGCATGGTCTGATATTTGCATACAACCCTAGATTTTTTCTGAGTGCAACATTTAAGCTCTTGTGGCCTTTACCTTGAGGAGTTGTTGTTGGAGATTTTAATAATATTTTTGTCCTTTCAATTGATTCCCAACCACTTGGAGAAATTCCATGAAACCATTCCTTACTATAAACACGCTCTCCTATTTCAATGACATCTATTGAGATTTTTGCTTCTGCTTCGCGCAATATCGACAGCACCGCTTCCATAATCTCTGGTCCGATACCGTCGCCATACGCAACTGTGATTGGTGTTGACATAACTTTCCTAACTACAAATGATTTAATGTTAATTCAAATGATAGAGTGACACAAGCAGCTAATATTACCCATATTAGTATATTTACGGTTATTTAATAACGTATTTTTATACTAGTTACGTCACAGTAGAACATGGGCAGAGTATGGATACTAAAGTAAGTTATGCAGGGATTACAAGACGTATTTTTGCATTTGCAATCGATTATGTTTTAGCACAGGGAATGGGGTTTGTTATCGGATTTATCATTGGATTTACTTTAGCATATTCTCTATCACTCAATGTAACTGAAATGATTTTAGATAAAGCAGTAACTATACAAGTAATAGGGTTGATATTGGAATTAATATTTTATGTATTTACGATAATAGAATTTGGTGGTACTCCAGGACAATTGTTACTTCGCATGCGTGTAAAAGACGAAAATACACTTGAAAAAATCACTCTAATACAAGCAATAAGCAGAACAGCAGTTTTTGGAGTATTATATTTTATAATCTGCTACACACTATTCAATATTTCTAGTCTATTCATAGTTGTATCAATCTTAATCATATTATTTGCAATCCTTGACCAGCGTAAACAATTTCTTCACGACAAAATTGCAAAAACAGTAGTAATAGACTATAAACCTAGTTGATATTTTTCTTTAGCTGTCTGCCACCAATGGTGTTATTCCAGCGCATGACGTTAGTTAGAATCCAAAAACCATGAGAGCTACAAAAACTTACTTGACAAACTCCGCCAGCCCCCTTATTGTAGTATTAAGGGTATTTATGACTCATTGTTTTTGACCTGCAGGCTCAATGACAAAATTCAGTAAAAAACTCAGGGTATTTATTGGCGGATTACATAAAATTATAGCGGCTGCATGTCTTTTTTATTTTTTCTACATTCAGCCAAATCGCGCTTAAACTAAGCGTCAGCAAATTATTACAGCGCCAATTTAAAGGTATCCGTTCAGCCAATGGCGTCAACTTAAGGGAAAATATCAGTGATTGTGTATAAAACTTCTCTCTAAATTTTTTACCATTAAATTACCCAAAAGCTGCAATAAACAGCACTTTTGTTTCTGTTTTATTTCAACAAAGAAGTCTAAAATATGTCCTTTTTAGGTGAAACATGCAAAAAGGAAAAAATCTTATTCTACAAATTAAAAATATAATATACTCGAAAGCTTTTCAGAGAATCCATTGTGTTGAGTTTTACACGAACAAGAAAACTTCCTTTTACGACAGTATTTTCTATGATTTTAAAGTTAATTAAGAAAAGTTTAGGAAATAGAATGTGAGCTCATTAAGTTCCACCCTCAAAGCAAGCTTTTTCTAAAGCAAGATATAAATACAGGTCTTAAAGAATTTAAGCATCCAAACAGCCTATTGAGCAAACGTTAGCAGAAACCTGAAGTCGTTACTCAAATGCGTTCATTAAATCAAATTATTTATCTACGACCGTCTTCATTAAAATTTATTCAGCAGCATTATGAATTGAAAGTAGACTTTATTTTTCGCTTGCAAAAAAGAAATTATAGCAAGCTATGGTTCATCTGGTGAATTAGATTTTGTGCTAGAAAATAAAACGAAAAGCCAAAAAGTAAGAGTAATAGTGCTTACATTAGCCAATGGGGAAACAGAGTTTTTGACCGAGACTTTGGAGCAAAGCTTATGTGTTAAGGTGGCATATAGAAGAGTGCTATAAACGACTCAAAATAGGTGCAGAGTTAGAGAATTTTTCTGGCGTAAATTTAGAGGCTGTATTACAAGAATTTTGGGCAAACTTAGTCATGTGTAATATATTGTCGCTTCATATCACAAGGGCCTTGGAATCCAGATAAAATTGCTGATAAATTTTTCAGTTTTATTTGGTGTAATGAGGCAGAAACTCTATCAGGTACTTATTGCGCCAAAAAACTTTCAAGCCCTTTTTGATAGAGCAAGTATACGCGCTAAAGTTAAAATCCGACCAGGACAGCCGCAATAAGGTAGATAAGCCCAAACGCCATCATGTCTTTAGGAGAGTTTGCTAATGAAAGTTCTTAAGTTGACGCCATTGTCTGTTCAGGGGCATCGCAAATATTGAAGCAAAAGTGGTGTCATCCAAGTAGCCTCCTTCTCCTGTCATCCCAGTGCTTGATACTGGGATGGCTTTGTTGCATCGCTACTTATGAAAGGCTAACTATAGCTAGGATTATAAGCAACCTATTGAAAATCTTGTTTTTTTGCAATCAATCTGATCAAATTTAAGAATAGTAATTTATTATTTATATTAATAAACTTAATTCTATTGAAAATAGCTAAAGCATTGAAATTCTTGAATTTTAGCCGGATTAGTGAGTGGTAGTGAAATTTCTTTTACTCAAATTTAGGTATTCACTGACCGTTCTTGTTATAAATACCAGAATAATAAGCTACTGATATTCTCCATCTTTTTTATCTTTAATCCATCATAGCTAGCGATGCAACAAAGCCTACTGTGATCCAGATTAGACACTGAGTTGGTGAGTATAAAAGTATAGCTAACGCGAGCTCTACGTCATACCGTGATTTATTCACGGTATCTCTAACGCTAACTATGGATTAGCCGGTAAAGAAAGTGCTGGAAATAGAAGGTTTTTTCCGTTTTAGGGAATATGAAATAAGCGTGGAAAAAATGTGAACTAACAGGAGATCTATGGCGAGTATGTTCAATTTCCAATCTATTTTTTAGGTAACCAAAGACCGTTTCGATAATCGATCTCTTCCGTAACAAAATCTTCTCTTTCAGAGGAATTAATGCATTTTTCATACCTTTTTTCACCTTGGTAACAAGCTTTAGATTTCTATCAAAAAAATAGATCTTTTTTAATATAACCTTTATCTCCAAATAATAAACCTGCTAACTTTTTAGTCAGGTCTGGAACTGGTTTCCTATCGTCAACGTTACCCTTTGTCAAAATAACCCCTTACCTATTTCATTGATTACCATATGTAATTTAAAGCCATAAAACCAGCCAGTAGTGTTTTTCCCTATTTTTGCAATTCTAGCAAAGACTTTGTGTTTTTAGATTCTTTTTTTATGACATACTGCAATTGAAGTTGAATCAATATAGGAAATGCCTGTGGTTTTTGCTTAACCACTGTAGCAACATTGCTAAATACCACAAAACTCGTGGTTTTAACGCAATAAACCTATCATATGAAGGTAGTGTTGGAAAGTCCGACTTATGTAACAACTTTAAGTAATATAGATAAAATGATTTAAAATTTTCGTATCTAGATTGCTGGTATAGTAGAATTATTGTGATAATTTCAGAATACGTTATTTCTGGCACTCTGGTAGGTTTTTTACCATTAGACAACAGTCTGTTGGCAAAATTTTCATCTATTATTTTACAATAATCATCTACAAAACAGAACAATTCTGTTATATTCTTATTCATTGGGTAACCTCCTATTTCTTGCTAAAATACTGGAGTTTACCCTCTTTTTCCCTCCTCTCTTACTATTTTTCTAATCCATAGTTAGCGTGCATGGTAGACGATGTTCGTATAGTTGTAGCAGTGTAGTTTGGATAAGACACAAAGCCTAATGGAAAAAACTGCGAACGCCAGTGAAAAACATAGCAATTTTATTTTCATTTGCAGCTTTTATCACATCTTGATCTTTTAGCGAGCCACCTGGCTGAATTATAGCTGTAATCCCATGTTTTGTACTTTCTACTATGCTATCTGGGAATGGGAAAAATGCATCTGAAGCAAGCACCGCACCTTTACATTTTTCACCTGCTTTTTTCATTGCAATGTTAACACTATCTATTCTGCTTGTTTGTCCTGCACCGATGCCAATAGCACAACCGTCTTTTGCTATAACTATTGCGTTGGATTTTACATGTTTACATATTTTCCAGGCAAAAATAAGATCTTTTTTTTCTTTGTCTGTTGCAGTGTGCTCTGTTACTTGGCTCATTTCTTCTGCTTTTATTGTGTGGTTATTATTTTCTTGCACCAAAAACCCACCAACAACATTTTTAATTTGGTATTTCACATTTTGTTGGAAAGATTTATGAATAATCACTCTTAAATTTTTCTTTCTTTGTAAAATTTTTAGTGCCTCATTGCTGACTGACGGTGTTATCACTACTTCCAAAAATATCTCGTTTAATTTTTCTGCTAGCTTTAAATCTATCTCCCGATTTAAGGCGACTATTCCGCCAAAACTGCTTACTTCATCACACGATAGAGCTTTTTCATATGCCTCCAAAGCATTATCACCAACAGCAACGCCACATGGGTTATTGTGCTTGATTATCACTGCTGCAGGCTCTTTAAACTCAGAAATTATGTTAAGTGCGGATTCTATATCTACTATGTTATTATAACTCAGCTCTTTTCCATGTATTTTTTCCAACGGATATTTTGTAAATTGATTACTATAAAATGCAGCTTTTTGATGGGGATTTTCACCATACCTTAATACTTGTGCTTTATGCCCGTATAGAGCACAAAACTCTGGTAACTCATTATTTTTACTCTGGGATAAAAACCAACTGTGAATATTAGAATCGTAGTGTGCAGTGAGAGCAAATGCTTTGGTTGCTAAATGTTTTCTATATTCCAATGTTGTTTTATTGTTATTTTCTATCATCTCAGCTTTCAGTGCTTCATAGTCTTGAATGCTGGAAATGACTGAAGTAAAATGAAAATTTTTTGCTGCAGCTCTGATTAACGCCACTCCACCAATATCAATTTGTTCTATGATTTGCTCTTCATTTGAGCCGCTACTTACTGTCTCCCAAAATGGGTATAGGTTAGTTATAAGCAGGTCTATTGGCTCAACACCTAGATTTTGCATTTCCATTTTGTGCTTTTCTCGATCACAAAGTATTCCTCCATGAATTTTAGGGTGTAAAGTTTTCACTCTACCACCCAGTATCTCTGGAAATTGTGTGTAATCTGAGACCTCTTGTGTTTTTATTCCTGCACTAGATAGCACTTTATAAGTATTTCCCGTTGAAAGAATTTCTATTTGTTGCTGCGTTAAAAACGATGCAAGATCAATTATATTCGTTTTATCGTATACTGATATTAAAGCTCTTTGTATTTTCATTTTTGTACAGAAAGTTTTATAGGATTATATCTAAGAAAAGGAAATTTAGCTATTACATTTCTACACTAAGCTCTTCTTTGAAGTAGTCTATTCTATAAATTTTTTTACCATGCTTGATTTCAAGCCACGAATAAAATCTTCAATATTGCAAGGATTTCTCCCTTCCATTTGTACAACTTTAGGAATTAAAGTGCCACCTTTTAAACTTATGTGCATATTATCATTAACGATCTTACCTTGTTCTGAAGCGAGAGCTTCAAAGTCAGCATCAAGTATCCTGATACGTTTATTCTCTATCTTGATGAACGCTTTTGGGTAAAATGCTTTAACCTTTCTATAAGCAACTTCACAAGCATCACTTGCATAAATTTTATAGTCTTCCACTTTGTCAGCGTAACATGCATCATTATTGTTCTGTTTTAAGGGAACCTGTTTTTCAATTTCGTTTAGCACTTCCAGCAGTAAATCACTGCCTAATTCAGACAATTTATCGTGCAATGTCTTGTAATTATCGTTCTTTTCGATAAGAAATTTTTCCTGTTTTAAAATAGGGCCGGAATCTAATCCTTCATCCAATTGCATAATGCTAACCCCGGTTTCTTGATCTCCTGCTAAAATTGTGTGCTGTATCGGAGCTGCACCACGCCACCTTGGTAATAATGAAGGATGAATATTAATACAACCATATTTTGGAATATTCAAAATTTCTCTTGGGAGTATCAATCCATACGCAGCTACAACTGCAACGTCTGGTTTGAAATTTCTAAATTTTTCCTGCTCTGCCGAAAACTTTAGAGAGATAGGAGTACATACCTCTATGTTACTTTCTTCAGCGATAACATGTACTGGAGATTTCGTTGGCTTCTGTCCACGCCCTGAAGGTTTTGGAGCCTTGGTGTATACTGCTACTATTTCATTCTGTGATTTCAATAGTAAGTTTAGCGTACTAACAGCGAATTCCGGTGACCCCATGAAAATAATTCTCACGCTTTCAAGTGTTTTTGCTTTAAGAATTCTCCGCTAATTTACCACTTACAGCTTCTACTAATTTGGCAAAATCATCCTTATAATTAACGGCCATCTCAGCAAGAATTTTTCTATTTAAATCAATTCCAGCAAGTGTAAGACCATGCATAAACCTACCATAAGTAAGCCCATGCTCTCTTGCTGCTGCATTAATACGTATTATCCATAAGCTACGGAAATCACGTTTACGGGTTCTTCTGTCTCTGTAAGCATATTGCAGTGCTTTTTCAACTCTTTGTAATGCAATTCTATAACAACTTTTTGCGCGTCCTCTATAACCCTTTGCCAGTTTCAATATTTTTTTATGACGAGCGTGAGTAGTGACTCCACGTTTTACCCGAGCCATTTTATTTTACCTCCATTTTGTTAAATACCATAAGGCATATAAAGCTTAACTATACGCGAATCAGATTTACCAAGAATCGTTGTACCGCGCTGATTACGAATATTAGATTTACTTCTCTTTACCATGCCATGCCTTTTGCCTGACTGAGTAGAAATGACTTTACCCTTAGCTGTAAGGTGAAAGCGCTTTTTAACAGAAGATTTGGTTTTTAATTTTATTTTCTTCATATTCCAAATAAATTTACAAATACTACTATTGAGTTCTTTAATAGTAATTAAGTAGTAGTATAAATAATTTTATTAAAGAATCAAATTAAAATTGTATATTAAAGGAGCTTAAATGTAATTACGCCCAATATATGTGTTATACCTTCTTTATTCCCAAGTGGCAACAATACTTGCCTCATTTTAACACTTTCACTTTCTTCCTCTTCATTGATTGGGCATTTACTCTCTATTACAGTATCAAGTTTATCAATAACTGCATCTATTTTATATAGTCGCAGAAATGGTGCATCAATTGCATACTTATTATCAATGCGCATCTTTTTCTCAAAACCATAGAATTCAACAGCCTTTTCTCCTGCATTTTCACAAATATAACCTTGATCCTTGACTTCAATGATAAAACAATGCTGCCATGACTCCATTATTTCTGCAGTGTCTATTTCGTGCCTTTCTGGCCAATCTCTGTCTGATCCTTTTATGTCACTCCAGTGTTGAGTCACCACATTTGCTATTCTTTTTTCTTTGCCTACATAAATTTCCATTCCAATTTCCACATATAAAACACAGATATGAGGTAAATTTATCGTGAATGTATTGATTTTTTCTTACCACAAGGTGCATATCACTAGAAGTTTTTGTACCGATTCCTGTTTATAGAATAAACAATATGGGAAACAAGATTATACAAGGTAAATATAGCTAGTTGGTTTAGGGTAGCATTAACACCAAAATTATTAAATGAAAAAGTTGTGGATTTAGTAAAGGAAATATTAAAACAGGATATACAATTCTATTGATTTATTAAAGAATCCTGTATGTGAATTTAGGGGATGTTTAAAAAACATCCCCTAGTTTGGACAAGTGCTAATATTCGGTGCTAATTTGAGAAGATAGATGCGCTACTGATGTGGCATTGCTTACTCTGCTGGACAAAGATCCTCTTTCCTCTGTTTTCGGTGTAGCTCTGGAATGCTCAAGTTGAGTTTGATCACTGTTCTCAGAACCTGTTTAAAATCTCAAAGAGATGAGCTAAAGTAGGAACAGGTAAATAATGAGGTATATAAATGAGTCAAAGGTATCCAAGCGACATAAGTCGTGAGCAATTTGAAAAAATCAAACCAATTTTAGAAAGTAGGAAAAAGAAAACGAGACCAAGATTAATTGATATATACAAAGTATTTTGTGGAGTGTTATACGTGCTAAAAAGTGGTTGTCAGTGGAGAATGTTGCCAAAAGAGTTTCCAAGGTGGGAAAACATATATTACTATTTTCAAATGTGGAGTAAAAAGAAAGGAAAGGAGCCAAGCTTGTTGGTTAAAAAAAATTGGTTGCGACAAAACAGTGGTCGGAAAGAGAAAACCAGTTTCTGCATAATTGATGCTCAAAGCGTCAAAAACGCAGATACTGCTGAAAGAAAGGGCTATGATGCAGGTAAAAAGATTTCAGGGTCATATCGCAGTTGATACACAACACATGCAATTCATATAACAACGGCAGAAGCAACTGATCGTAGCAGTGCTGTGAAAATGGTGGAAAATGCTAAAGAAAACCTCTCTGAAGTCAAAAATATACTCGTTGATGCTAGCTGTACAGGAGAAAATTTTGCAACACAAATAAAAGCAACTATTGGTGCAACTGTTGAGGTAGTAAAACGAAGCGAATTACATACCTTTGCTGTATTGCCAAAAAGATGGGTTGTCAAGCGGTCTTTTGCTTGGTTGGAAAAATGTAGACGGTTATGGAAAAATTGCGAGCGTAAACTCAACACAAGTTTACAAATGGTTGTTCTTTCCTTCATTTCTCTTCTATTGAGGAGATTTTAAACAGGTTCTAAGGGAGGGGATAGTAGTAATACTGTCTCCTTACCTAACCAAGTTGCTAAAACTAAAGGATTTGAAAAACGTGCTCAATACTATGCTGCTAAAGCTTACTCAAGGCAAGCTGATAAAGGTGACCAGTATCATAACCTTAAGGAAATTATCTTCATTGCTATAGCAGATTGTGTACTGTTTCCTAATAAATCTGAGTACAAATCAAAGCATACTATTCGAGATGAAGACACTAATGAGCATGATCTAAAAGATTTCTATTTTATATTTATTAAGTTGCCAAAATTTCCAAAGAATAAGGAAGATCAGTTGGAAAATATAGTTAAAAAATGGGTTTATTTTTTTCGATATGCAGATGAGACTAGTGAAGAAGAGCTGGAAAAAATAATAGGTAGTGATGTAATAATTAAAAAGGCCTATGAAGAGCTAAATAGATTTAACTGGTCAGAAAAAGAATTTATTGCCTATGAACAGAAAATAAAACGTATTCTTGATGAACAGGCTGTCCTTGCTCAAAAGCTTGATGATGCTACTGAAAAAGGCATCAAAATTGGTAAAGAGAAAGGTAGGAAAGAAGGGAGAGAGGAAGGCAAAATTGAAGTCGCAAAAGCAATGCTGGCTAATAATGTTGATGTCAACACTATTGTTAAGTTTACTGGACTTTCCATTAAAGAAATTGCAGAATTAAGGTCAAGTTAAGAAGAAGTAGCATTAGAAAGGACTATTTTAAAATTAAACAATAAAGTTAGTGGGTTTTCTAAAAAAATTGTTTTGCTCTACTTTCCTAAAAAATAAATGTAACAAATAAGATGTCTATTTTAAGCATTGCTTATTTGCCAATATTCCCTTAACTTGACGCTTATGCACAGTCCACGGTATCACTCCAGTGCGTGACACTTGTATCTAGTTCTTATTATACAACTACCTAGTGTACTCGTTTCTAATTGAGTTTTCTGGATCCAAGTAGTCACGCTACTTGGATGACACCAATGAGTGATAGAAAGTTTTGCAAGAAGTCACTAATTGCAAAAATTTAATGTAAGTGGTAAAGTAGAACCACTGAATAAAAAACATATGTTAATTAATACAACGTCGGAGCTGGAGGACATATGTGAGGGGTTGATAGCAAAAAAGCCGAAATTTATAGCAGTTGACACGGAGTTCATTAGAAATAATTTAATCTACTACCCAAAATTATCGTTAATTCAAATTTCTTGCGGAGAGAAGAGTTTTATTGTAGACGCATTAGTGCCAGAAATTGATTTATCATTCATTAAGAAAATAATGCTAAATCAGGGGATAACCAAAGTGTTTCATAGCTGCCGGCAGGATATAGAATCCTTACTCACTGTGTTTAAATGTATTCCCACTCCCATTTTTGATACCCAAGTTGCCGCTATGTTTTGTCATTATTATCATGACTTTATTGGTTACTCAAAAGTAGTGGAGCAATATCAAGGAATAGCACTGGATAAAATTAAAGCTAAAAATTCAGACTGGTTAAGAAGGCCGTTATCCGAGGATCAGTTAGATTATGCAGTAAACGACGTGATACACCTATATGGCCTATACCAAATATTGTGCGATAAACTTGAAGAAAATAATAGGATGGGTTGGTTTCAAGAAGAGATGGAATCAATAGTTGATATAAATAAGTATTTACATAATCCAAAAGATGCATGGAAGAGGATTAAATTTAATTATGAAGTAAATCCAAGATTGATACTAACTGTTAAAGCAGTTAGTGAGTGGCAAGAGACCTTAGCACAGCGCTATAATATGAATCGTAATAAAGTAATTAATAATGCTGTAATAGCTGGTTTTATTGAAAAAAATGTAGAGCATGTTGATGAGATTTTAGATGATCTCAAGAGGAATGCAAAAAATATAAGAGATGCAGATTTACTAGAGTTTGTGAATATTTTTAATGAAAATGAGAGAAATTGGATGCAGCAAAACAACACCTTCCCGAATAATTATGACAAATCTGTATTCGATATACTCTCAATTATTTTAGATAGTAAATGTAAAGAAAGTAACATATCAAGGAAATTAGTTTCTTCAAAAGATGAGTTAACTGGGTCAATATCTAGGCAGACAGATAAACTATTCAAGGGGTGGAGATATGATTTTTTTGGCAGGTCAGTTGAATCATTTTTGAACACAAGCTCAAAATTTGAGATTTTAGCAGTGAAATCCGCAAATAATACAACTAAAATTCGGAGTAATTTGGTGGAAGCAAATTGTGAATTGAAATCAACTGCTGAGATTTAACGAGTCCACTATATCTTTTACTTGAGAAAAAACATACTCTTTGCTTACACTGGTATCGATAATAAAGTCACTCATCTTCCTTTTCTCCTCAATAGATAACTGAACATTGGAGATTAAATTTAGCTTTTCTTTATCTATGTTGCGTTCGTTAAGTCTTTGAGCTTGCACAACGCTATCTGCATGGACGAAAACAATAAGGTTGCAATATAAATAAAATTTTGTTTCTAATAGAAGTGGCACATCTAAAACTAAAAGTTTTCTATCGATCTTTATTTCCTTAGCAATAAAAAGTTCTAGTTCATTTCGCACAACGGCATGAACCAAAGATTGAAATTGTTTCCAATTTTCATCGTAGGCTAAGAAATATTTAGACAGTACTGTTCTATCTATTTCACCATTTACTACCACTCCAGGAAAATTTTTTTCTGCATAGCTTATTATGCTTTTATCCACTTTATAAAGTTGGTGTACAACAGAATCAGCATCAAATACAGCAGCACCAAACTCTTGAAAGCAATTAGCTACAAAGCTCTTTCCTACACCAATTCCGCCTGTTAGACCTATGATCATATAGCAAAATACATCAGACTCTTTTCGAAACTATAGCTAAGGTTTCTCTATATATATTAACTAGATTTTCTAGATCCCAGTGGGCTTTGTTGCATAGCAACTGAAAAAATCTGGTGGCTACTGACAAAATTCATTATAAAATAGCCATTTAACCTTTGAAGAAAAAATATGCCACAGAAAATGAAAGTCAGTAACCAAAACGAATATAACAAATTCCTTGAAAAAAGGGAAAATTTTTTCCTATTTGTTCAATGTATCCCTCTAAAAATCCCACTCAAACCTATTCTGAATAGATGGGTTGTTATATGTATCAAAATCACCACTTTATCACTATAAATATAGTTGCCGCTGCATTTTTGGCCCAATTTCATACCAATTTTCGATAGCTTCATCAATGTAACGAAAAATATTTCCCCTTTTTTCAAGGAATTTGTTATATTCGTTTTGGTTACTGACTTTCATTTTCTGTGGCATATTTTTTCTTCAAAGGTTAAATGGCTATTTTATAATGAATTTTGTCAGTAGCCACCAGATTTTTTCAGTTGCTATGCAACAAAGCCCACTGGGATCCAGGTGTAAAAGTATTTGCAAATTATGCAATGGACAGCTGACTCTAGGGGTATATGTCAAAACAATGTTCGTAAGCTGGATTCCAGTGTCACGCACTGGAATGACATCAATCGTTAACGTCTTACATTTATTCTATTGCCTTATGGAACATTTGAATAATCACGCTTGGATTTGGATGACAAAAGGTCTGATGAATGATTAAAGTTACTTTTTCAACCGAACAAAAAGTAAAAGAATACAGTGGTAAAGTCACTGGCTTTGATATATTACAACCGGATGCTTTGAAAGAAGTAGTTGCATTGAAAGTAAATGGTGAGTTATATGATCTCTCACGTGAAATTGAATCTGATACAGAGATAGAGGTGATACAACTGAGTGACGAAGCGGGTTTAGATATAATAAGGCATGATGCTGCTCATATAATGGCGCAGGCAGTGAAAGAGCTATTTCCTAATACTCAGATTACTATTGGCCCAACAATTCAGGACGGTTTTTACTATGATTTTGCTACAGATCGTACCTTCACTACGGATGATCTTGCTGCAATAGAAAAGAAAATGAAAGAGATTGTGAAAAGTAATCACAGATTTGTTCGAGAGGTTTGGACTCGCAAGCAGACAGTTGATTTCTTTAGTGGTATAGGCGAAAAATATAAGGTTGAAATTATATCCTCTATATTAGAGAGTGAAAACCTAACTGTTTATAGACAAGGCGATTTTGTAGACCTATGCCGTGGTCCGCACTCACCATCAACCGGCAGAGTTAAAGCGTTTAAACTTATGAAAGTAGCGGGTGCATACTGGCGAGGTGATGCAAAGGGCCCAATGTTGCAGCGAATATATGGCACAGCATGGAGAAATAAGGATGAATTAAACGCTTATCTTGAGTGTCTCAAAGAAGCAGAGAAACGTGATCACCGCAAAATTGCCAAGGATATGGATTTATTTCACATCCAAGAGGAAGCTGTCGGGCAGGTTTTTTGGCATGAACAAGGATATATTTTATATAATGTTCTTGAGTCTTACATCAGAAAGAAGTTAATAAATAATGGCTATTTTGAGGTAAAAACCCCTATTTTAGTAGGCAAAGAGCTGTGGGAAAAATCTGGACATTGGGATAAGTTTCGTGAAAATATGTTTACTGTTGACGAGTCTGAAAGTAAAAAGCTAGCAATAAAACCCATGAATTGCCCCTGTCATGTGCAGATTTTTAATTCTCACACCAGAAGCTATCGTGATTTACCGATACGTATGGCAGAGTTTGGCATATGCCATAGAAATGAAAGCTCAGGCTCATTGCATGGACTGATGCGAGTGCGTGGTTTTACGCAAGACGATGCACACATTTTTTGTATGGAAGAACAAGTGAATTCTGAGACTATAAAGTTTTGTGACCTTTTAAAAGAAGTATATTCAGAGCTTGGATTTAATGAAATTTCTGTGAAATTTTCAGACCGTCCAGATATTAGAGCAGGTAATGATGAAGTGTGGGATAGAGCTGAAAAAGCGCTGCTTGAAGCCGTTCAAGAAGCGGACTTGAGTTATAAACTTAACCCTGGTGAAGGTGCGTTTTATGGTCCAAAGTTAGAGTTCGTTTTGAAAGACGCAATAGGCAGAAATTGGCAATGTGGAACATTACAAGTTGATTTCATTTTACCAGAACGTCTGGGAGCTTTTTATATAGGGGCAGATGGACACAAGCATCACCCTGTCATGTTACATAGGGCAATTCTTGGGACTTTTGAGCGTTTTATTGGAATTTTGATAGAAAATTATGCAGGAAAATTTCCAGTTTGGCTTGCTCCAACGCAACTTGCTATTCTGACCATTACAAATGAGGCTGACAGTTACGCCACAGAAATCAGCAATGTCTTAAAAAAACAAGGTGTGAGAGTCAAGACTGATTTGACCAATGAAAAAATTAGTTATAAGATACGTTTGCATAGTTCAAACAAGGTTCCTATATTATGGATTATAGGCAAAAATGAAGTTACAAGTAAAACTGTGTCAGTGAGAAATTTAGGATCAGAAAGACAGGAGTCTTTTTCTTTGGAAAAGGCTACTGAATCGCTGTTAAAAAGTATTAATTTGAATTAAGGGAGTTAAAGTTTGCAAGTTAAAAAGAACAATAAAAACAGAATTAATGGATTCATCACAGCTAAGGAGGTACGCTTAGTTGATCATAGTGGTGAAATGGTCGGAATCGTGCCAATAGAACGAGCTTTGGAATTTGCACAGGGTGTTGGTTTAGACTTGGTAGAAATTGCACCTGATTCAACTCCTCCAGTATGTAAAGTTCTGGATTATAGCAAACAAAAGTATGATATAAAAAAGAAGGCAAGTGAAGCAAAAAAGAAACAAAAAACATTAACTATAAAAGAAATTAAACTGGGCCCCAATATTGGTGATCACGATTACGAAACAAAATTGCGTCAAGCAAGAGACTTACTTGCCCACGGACATAAAATCAAAGTTACAATGAGATTTAAGGGCAGAGAGCTTATAAACACTGAAGTCGGACTGGAAAAATTAGAACGGCTAATTAGAGACACTGAAGATATTGCAAAGGTAGAATTGGCACCTAAAAGGGAAGGGAATCAATATTTTTTAGCTCTGGTTGCTAAGTAGCAAAACGGCTTAAGAAGTATAAGTAGAGTTAAACTATCGCTCTCTCTTTGATAACATGGCGAAAATGTCTTATTAATCCTTGAATAGGCCAAGCTGCAGCATCGCCAAGTGCGCAAATTGTATGTCCTTCTATTTGAGTTGTGAGGTCAAGCAGCTTATCTATTTCATCAGGCTTAATATCTCCTGTCACCATCCTCTTCATAATCCTCCACATCCATCCAGTACCTTCACGGCATGGTGTGCATTGCCCACAGGACTCGTGCATATAAAAGTGTGATAACCTCTCTATTGCAGCTATTATATCAGTTGATTTATCCATCACTATTACAGCAGCAGTACCGAGCCCTGATTGTACAGTTCTTAATGAATCAAAATCCATTTCAATAGTATCGCATATAGATTTTGGAATTAATGGCACTGAAGACCCACCAGGTATTACAGCAAGTAAATTATCCCAACCCCCTCGCACTCCACCTGCGTATTTTTCAATCAATTCACGTAGTGGAATTCCGAGCTCTTCTTCAACATTACACGGGTTGTTTACGTGTCCTGAAATACAAAAGACCTTGGTACCAGTATTATTTGGTTTACCAAGAGATGCAAACCATTCTCCTCCGCGATTCAGAATATCTGGAACCATGGCTATAGTTTCAACGTTGTTTATTGTGGTTGGGCAGCCAAAAAGTCCAACACCTGCGGGAAATGGAGGTTTCATGCGAGGAAAGCCCTTTTTTCCTTCAATTGATTCGAGTTGAGCTGTTTCTTCCCCACATATGTAAGCTCCTGCACCCCTATGGATAAACACATCAAGATCATAACCTGATTTGCAGGCATTTTTTCCAATTAAGTTTTCTTTATAGGCTTCCTCAAGTGCTTTTTTTAGAACTAAATATTCATTATAAAATTCACCCCTGATATAAATATACGCAACTGATGCGCTGATCGCTTTGCCGGCTAGGAGAATTCCCTCAAGTAACTTATGTGGCTCATATCGCAATATATCTCTATCTTTACATGTACCAGGTTCTGACTCATCTGCATTGACTACTAAATATGCTTTTGGGAGATTTTTGGGCATAAAGCTCCACTTAAGGCCGGTGGAAAATCCTGCACCCCCTCGACCTCTCAAACCAGATTTCTTTACTTCATCAATGATCTTTTCTGATCCTAAATCTAGTAACTCCTTTGTTTTTTGCCAGCTACCACGTTTTTTTGCACCCTCAAGTAGTGGAGTTTCTTTACCATTTAAGTTTGTAAATATTTTGTCCTGTTCCTTCAGCATGCTTTTTAAGATTCTAAGTGATCCCGACGCGATTCGAACGCGTGACCCACTGATTAAAAGTCAGTTGCTCTACCGGCTGAGCTACGGGATCATTTCATTTTTTAGCTATACTAAACAGTAATATAGTTTTTATCCGTTTTAATCAAACTAAAATTTTCATGTGTGGTTAAATAAATTATATAATATACTGCGTTAGTGATAATTTAGTTCAAAAATCTATGGATAATTTAAAAAAATTTCCAAAGGAAAACTTCTTGTTAATTTTCGGTTCACAGATTCATTTGGCAAAGCTTATAGTGTGATGTACAAATCTGAAAAGACAAAAAGATAGAGAATTGTACATAACTGCAGAATTTGTGCACTATTTAGCAATAGCCTAACAGATAAATATTTCTTGCATTTCAGCCTGAGTGATTTATGCTTTAAGCAAGAATTACCTGGGGGTATAGCTCAGCTGGTAGAGCATCTGTTTTGCACGCAGAAGGTCAGCGGTTCGATCCCGCTTGCCTCCACCAATATAGGTTCTAGCATATCATAAAGTCAGCTTATTTTAGCTCATGAGTATTTTATACTAGTTCCCTAAAAAATCCCTATTTCTTTTCGTAACTTTTCTCTACACAAGTAATGTTTGTTATTATAATTCTGATATATACTAACTTAACAATAAATTAATCAATAAATGTTAGAATACTAACAATTAATTTATTAGTAATGCCCATGAGTGGAAAAAAGCATGTTTTTAAGATGGTGCCTGGACAAGGGGTATTTAACGAGACTAGAATGCGGATATTTCAAGGTTCCGTAGATGGTGAAGAGTTAACTTGGAATAATTTTAATAAAATTTGGTTTATTCCACTGGATGATGAAGACGATAGAGTACTAGACTTACCTATAAAATTTTGCAACGCTGCAAGTGATGGTCCTTTTATACCTGTTGTATGCATAAAGGAGAATGGGAAAGATTTGAAAAAAACATCTTACCGTTGTGATAAAGAAGAAGGTCTAATCACAAATTGTAAATTTCCAGTCGTGCCATTTAGAAACGCTAAACTCGGTTATGAACATAACTCGCATTCTTTTGTATATCTCAATGAAAAATTAATGAAGATATCAATTGACTACGAAGTATCCCATCCTTATGCTAATTATGATAATATAACAAGATATACGCACCTTCTTAAGGCGCAACCAGCGGAATATAAATATTTAACATGGGAAGAGTCAGGTGATACCTACAAATATTATTTCTCGGATGATCAAGGAAATATTATTGACTCACCTGACAATGAGGCACTCCAATATATTGAACGGCACGTCAAGGAAGAAGTAATACAAGATATAGTATCATCTAAAATACCAGAGGATATAATACTATCAAAGGCGTTTGCCAAAATTTTTGTTGAGAACCTAACAGAAAATCAGTTAGAGACTCTTGCCAATACTCTTAATAATGAGCAACTACAGGCCTTGGCAGAGAACTTAACAGACAACCAATTCCGAGCTTTAGTGGATCATCTAACCGACCACCAATTACACACTCTCGCTCAGGAACTAAATCCAGAAAAGTTACAAATAATTGTTCCTATTTTAAATGATGCTCAGCTTGAAGCTCTAGTGAGAGAGTTAAATCCAGAGCAAGTAAAAGAAATTTTACCTCACTTAAAAATGGATCAGTTCGCAGTACTTATTCCAACTTTAAGTAACGAGAAACTTACAGCGCTTGCAGAAGGCTTGGCTGAGCACCACTTGACAATACTCTCCAAAGCATTAGAAGGTGATCAGTTGAAAGCTTTAGTAAATAGTCTGCAAGAAGAACAACTGAAAGACTTAGTTAATAAGCTTGATCCTGAGAAACTCGAAGCAATTGCTCAGGATTTAACTGATTCTAATAAGATTCAGATTATCATTAAGTCTTTAGCTGACAACCCAGACAAACTTCAAGCTTTTGCTCGCAATATGTCTAATGAGCAGTTTAAAGAACTTTTGGATAACGTAGGTGCAGAAGAGCTTAAAGACATCATTCACAAGCTGCCTTATGAGAAAGTAACAGCTGTGATTGGTGATCTTGGCAATCAAGATCAGTCTAAAGCTATTATTGATGCATTAAAAGGGGAACTTGAAGAGCAGAGTAAACAGAACAAGGAAATGATTGAGATGCTCAAACAAATCAAGGACGATATGCCAGACATTGGACAGGCTCCAGACTTTACAATAGTAGACATTAATAATGACTCACTGTTATTTGTATAGTAGTGATTTATAAAGATAAGTAGTTTTTTTATAGGAGGTAACTATTATGAATAAAAATATAAAATTATATTCTAGTGAAGAAGTTGAATCAAATAATACATTACAACTTTCGAAGCCAAAGTTTGATAAACCAAGCTTTGAAAAGCCAGTAATAAAGAAGATTGTCAGTGGTAAAACAAAGGAAGAATTTGATATAACTAAAGATATGACACAAGAAGAGATTGATAAGATGCCACAAATTACATTGACCATAAAGCACCTTAAAAATTTTTATGATGGCTTGATAAACAGCATTAATAAGTATGACGAAAATATGGATAGTGCAATTCAAAGTGGTATAATAACACAATTATCATCAACCATAGATAGTATAGGCAGCAAGACAAGTAGTATAGACAGTGAACTTGCAGATCTTAGGAATTCGATTCCAGATATTGGAGAAGCTCCTCCATTACTCCATATTACTGGTGAAGAGAACGGATTGCTTTAATAAAAAAGGTAATAGCCTGATATCAGGCTGTTGCTTTCTTTCACATACCATTTCAAGGTAACTAGTTAGTTTTAAAATTATAATTTTTTATAGGAGTTAATATGAGTAATTACAGTATGAAAGAAAGCGAAAGCAACTTTGAATTAATAAGCGAAATAGGCGGAGACAACTCTAGAGTAATAGACAACATAGAGGTCAAAATTAAGCCTAAATCTTTTGAGAGCGATAAAGAAAAGAATGCACAGGTCAAGTATGTCCACACAATTCTAGATAAACTAATCGCAGATTTAAATGAAACATTTGTTCCTAAATTGAATAATGAGCTGAAGGATCGTCAAGATGAAGTGGATCTATTGTATAAAGATTTAGATAGGCTTGATATGATAGCTATAGAGGCTGAGAAGGATTATAAAATTTTGGAAGGAAACCTTAACAACCTAAAAGAAGAGGTTGAAAAATTAAAAACAGGAACAACTGGTGGTGATAACATAAATGAATGGGAAGCACCAACTCACTCTGATATATTGTAAGTAGTTAGGAAAGTAACAGCTTGCTAGCAGGCTGTTACTCTCTCTACATACTATTTCAATACAGCTGGGTTAAGGAATCTGTTTGAAAACTTTCGGCATATAGTTCTCATCATGTTTTGCAAACACCGTATCTGCAAGAAAGGTACTATTATCAAACATTTTACCTTGCACAACAACACCACTTTTTTCTGAAAACATCGGTGGAAGTATTCCCTGGTATTTTACCACAACGCTTTTGTTAAAATCTGTCATTTGAAAAATCACTTCACTTTCGTTGCGTATCACGCTATTTTCAACAACCATTCCACCAACACGGATTGGCTTTTGATTATTTGGTAAAACTATTGCCTCACTTACTGTATAGAAAAATGAGATATTTTCTTTGAGTGTCGTTAAAATAAAAAAGACTATGCAGCTTAAAAAGCAGAAAATTCCTGAAGTTATAAGTAATCGCTTATGTTTCTTCTTCATTATTATCTTTCAGGCTTTCTAGAATTTTTTTACTTTTAGTATAGCAAGAAATGGTAAAAATCAGTTCTCCGGTAATCAACGTAAAACTAATAAGGTAAGCAAAAATTACATATGTATTCATAATGCATTATCAATAAATAACTCACCTGCATCAAAATAAATTAAGCTTCCATCCTTTTGCTGCAACACCAATTTACCACTTTTATCTATATCAGCAAAAATTCCTTCATACAATTTGTCAGCTAACTTTACACTGATTTGCTCGTTCATCTTGAATGCTCTTGTAAGCCACATTTTTCTTATAGCATAAAACCCATCAAATAGCCATTGCTTTCTTAGCTTATTAAAGTTTATTATTAATTCTTTTAACAGGTCTGTATTAGACACAGATTCACCGTAATTGCTAATGCACATTGTTCCTGGAAGTGGTGCATGATTGACATTAATTCCGATTCCTATAATGAGCCAATTCGAATTGGATCTTTTTTCAAGCAATATTCCGCTTATTTTCTTGCCATCGATTAGAATGTCATTTGGCCATTTATATTGAACGTTACTGTCACTTATAAATGACAATAACGTATTCCTGACAGCAAGAGCAGTCACAAAAGTCAGTTCTGTTAATTTGCTTAAATTTTCTTTGTCATTCCAGCGCGTGACGCTGGAATCCAGCATTGGAATGACGCCAGAATGATTATGCAAGAGGTCTATGATTAAACTTACATAAAAATTACCCTCGGGAGAAATCCAGCTTTTTCCAGTGCGCCCTCTACCCTCTGTTTGTTTATCGGCAATAATAATAGTTTCATTTGATATTCCTCTCCCAATTAAATCCAACGCTTCTTTATTAGTGCTTGAAACTTCTTTGTAATGATGAATATGAAAACCCTCAGGGATCACTTTGTCAGCCCTTTAGTTCAATGAGTGAGTAAAACGTACAAGAAAAGAACGAGGTTGATCAGTGAAGCCACTGAAGTGATAATGAATAGACCCTTAGAATAAGCAACCTTATTACCACTAGCTTTATCAAAATACATAGCTTTTATGATATTTAGATAATAGTAACACGATACAACACTTGCCATTACAAGGATCAAGGACAGGCTGATAAAGCCAGAATTTATTAAACTTTTGAATATAAAAAATTTAGCGATAAAACCTGCAAGTGGAGGTATTCCCGACATCGAGAGTAACAGCACAGAAAGATGAAATGCTACAATTGGGCGTTTCTTCCCTATACCAGATAAATTTGCAATATCACAATCGTCATCGTCAATTTGTATGAGATATGAGAATAGCCCTATGCTTGTGATGATATATATCACCAGATACATTAAGGCACTATCTGTTCCTGCTTGTGTAAAAATAGAAAGTGAAGCAAATATAAAACCAATGTGACCAATTGAACTGTAAGCAAGCAGCCTTTTTAAGTTTTGCTGACGCAAGGCCCCAAAAGCTGAGATAAGCACAGACAATGCTGAAACGTATAAGAAAATAGGCTGAACATAACTTTTTACATTTACTAACTCTTCATTCATCAATCGAATTAAAAATGTTACAAGTGCAGCTTTTGGAGCTGTAGAAAAAAACGCAGTTACTATGGTAGGTGCACCTTGATAGACATCTGGAGCCCACATATGAAAAGGAGCAATAGCAAGCTTGAAACACAAACCAATTAGGACAAAGACTAACCCAAAAACTATTCCATAAGTTATCTGATGGTTTTGCAAGAATGAACTTAACTCAGAAAAATTGACTTGTCCTGTATATCCATAAAGCAATGACATACCATACAGCATAATGCAGGAAGATAATGCACTAAGTGTAAAATATTTCACTCCTGCTTCACATGAATAAGCTGAATCTTTATTAAAGCTCGCAAGAACATATAAAGATATACTCATCAACTCAAAAGCTAAGTAAAAAGAAATCAGACTATTTGCTGAAACTAAAGTTATCATGCCAAATAGCGCAAAAAGAATCAGTATTGAAAATTCATATTTATAGTCATATTTTGATAAATTCAGCATCAAAAGTATTAAAATTCCTGTGCTGAGAATTAACCCTTGGGCTGACCTGATGTATAAATTGAGTTTTAACAACGAATTAAAGAGAAAAATTTCATTGTTTTCTGCCGAAATAATTAAAATAATCAAAGTTATCACTGTGCAGCCAAGTGCTAATAAGTTGATAGTTCGGCGGTTAAATATAATTCCAAGCAGTAGCAACACTAACGAGGAGATAATAGAGAACGTTTCCGGCAATATCTGTATATAATTCATAGCGCATTATATTTGACTAACAAATTTGCCATACATGGCTTCAAATAATTCAGTGCAAGGGTTGGGTAGAATCCAAGCAAAATAACAAACACTGCAAGCAGAATTAAGACAGAAAATTCTATGCTATCCAAGCGGTTATTTAATAATTTAGAATAGCTAACCCCCCATATTATTTGCTTACATAAATTCAGCATATAAACTGCGCTTAAAATAGTGCCAAGTGCGATAAATCCTGTAAAAAACCCTATGCTCTTAAACATTCCAACCATAGCCAAAAACTCACCTATGAATCCAGATGTTCCAGGTAGCCCTATTGAAGCCATTGAAAATAAAATGAACATAAAACCAAATTTTGGCATTGTGTTTACTATGCCAAAATATTTTGCAATCTCCAAAGTTCCAGTTCGAGTATATAGCATTCCAACACATAAAAATAAAGCAGCAGAAATAAGGCCATGACTAATCATTTGAAATATAGCGCCGAGTACTCCTTCCTCACAAAATGAAAAGAGGCCAGCAGTAACGATCCCCATATGTGCTATTGAAGAATAAGCTATTAACTTCTTTATATCATCTTGAGCAAACGCAACTAGCGAAGCGTATATTACTGCAATAATGCTCAGCACAACAACGAAATTTGAAAAATACAAACTTGCCTGAGGAAGCATTGGAATAGAAAACCTTAAAAATCCATATCCCCCCATTTTAATAAGCAAGCCAGCTAAAATCACAGATCCAGAAGTTGGTGATTGCACATGCGCATCAGGAAGCCAAGTGTGAAACGGAAACATTGGAACTTTTATTGCAAAAGAAATAAAAAATGCAATCCATAGTAACAACTGCACTTTAAGATCAAGACCCGGCGTTAATGTGGCTAATTTTTGTATACTAAACGTCCCAAAAATACTATAGATGTACACCAACCCAAGTAGAAATAATAACGAGCCAGTTAGTGTATAAAGAAACAATTTAAATGTTGCATACACTCTTTGTTTCCCTCCCCAAACGCCAATAATAAAGAACATTGGTATTAAAACAGCTTCAAAAAATACATAAAAGCTTATAGCATTCAGTGAAATAAAGAAACCGACTACAAAACTCTCAAGCAGCAGAAACAATGCCATATATGGCTTGAGGGTCGTATAACTCATTTTGCAATTGTAGAGCATACAAATAACAAACAAGAAAGTTGTCAGCAGAAGGAAAAGCAACGATATGCCATCTACCCCTATTCCAACATTTCTAATTGGATAGCTGACAAACTGAAAGTCTGTATTGTTATAATCAAACTCTACAAGAGTTACAACACTAAGCAAAAATGGAAGTACGGCAAAAAATAGAGAGATAAATTTTAGATATATAGATTTATGATTAATCTTGATTAAAGATAAAATTAACGCTTCTATCAGTGGAAGCAAGAATATACTAAGTAACAACACTTTTTATTTAATTCCAAATAATATACAAAGCACCGATTATTAGAGTAACAAACATAATAAGCGCATAATCAAATATATAACCAGTTTGTAACTTTATAGAACTTTTTGAACATTCATTAACCAACCTTACAACACCACCTGGTCCAAATGAATCAATAGCCCTAACATCAAACTTCCATAGAAGCCTAGATATAAGCCTTATCGGTACAATTACAACAAAATCATATACCTCATCAAAGTACCATTTATCCTGCAAAAATTTAAGTAAAAATTTACTCTTAATTTGCTTAAATTTTTGATAGTGGTAAATCAGATATGCAAGTGCTATTCCACTTAGGCTCGCTAAGGTCGGTAGTAATTTTATAAAGAAATTATGAACTCCATGCTCATCAATAACTACTAAACTTGATTTCCAAAACGCATTACTAGTTATGTTCAAAATATTTGCTCCCCACACTCCAGAAAATACCGAACCAAAAGCAAGTATCAGTAATGGTATAAGCATAATCTTTGGTGCCTCATGTATATTAATTTTACTTTGTTTTTGGCTATGGAACACAAGAAGCAATAACCTCCAAGAGTAAAACGCTGTGAAGAATGCAACAACTAAGCTTATTACAAAAGCAAAGCTATCCGTGCTATAAGCATGTTCAATTATCAAGTCTTTTGAGTAAAAACCTGCAAATGGAAATATTCCAGAAAGTGCAAGAGACCCAATCCACATGAGAGTGTAAGTGCAAGGGATTTTCTTCCAGCAATTTCCCATTTTCTGAATATTTTGCTCATGATGCATTGCATGAATCACATTGCCAGCACCAAGAAATAGTAAAGCTTTAAAAAAAGCGTGTGTCATTAAATGAAAAATAGCAACATTGTAAGCAGAAAGCCCACATGCCATGAACATATAACCAAGTTGACTGCAGGTTGAATAAGCAATTATTTTCTTTATATCGTTCTGAGTAATCGCAACGGTGGCTGCAAAAAAAGCAGTAAGTGCACCAACAATAACTATTAATTCTCGTGCCACATTTGACAACTCAAACAATGGAGAACATTTTGCTATTAAAAATATACCGGCTGTTACCATCGTTGCTGCGTGAATGAGTGCAGAAACAGGGGTTGGCCCTTCCATTGCATCTGGCAACCAAACATGTAAACCAAGCTGTGCAGATTTACCCATACAGCCAATAAAAAGTAATATGCATATTATATGAATTACTTTGAATTCACAGCAGAATGCCCTAATGTTCTGCGCGCCAAGAAGATCAGCTGTGTCAAAAACTTCAGTAAATTTCAAAGAGTGAAATGTATAATAAATAAGAAAGATTCCAATTAATAGTGCAAAGTCTCCTACCCTATTTACAACAAATGCTTTAATTGCTGCATTATTTGCAGAATATTTTTGGAACCAAAATCCTATGAGTAAATAAGAACACAGGCCAACTCCTTCCCAGCCAAAGAAAAGCTGCACGAAATTATCGCTTACAACCAGCACAATCATGCAAAATGTGAACAGCGATAGGTAAGAAAAAAACCTCGACTTCCCTTTATCATGCTCCATATAACCGATAGAATAGAGGTGGACTACTAGTGAAACGGTGGTAATAACAATAAGCATTAAGGATGAGAGAGCATCCACACTAATTGCCCAATTTACTTTTAATACACTTAATGAAAACAAAGGAAATAAAACTAAATGACAATTTTCAGAGAAGGTAAGAAAAACATACCAAGATAAAACTGCAGATATTCCAATCCCTGCCGTTGTAACTAACTGACTTTTTCTAAAAAGTGCTGCAAACAGCGAACCAAAGAGTGGCAAAAATACTATTAATTTCAGTATATACGTCATACTTTCATTCTTTCATTAAGTTCGCTTGTTCAACATCTATATTGCCACGGCTTCTATAATATACAACCAATATTGCAAGCCCAACTCCTGACTCTGCTGCCGCAACAGTCAACACAAACATCACAAAAATTTGCCCAACTATATCATTCATAAAGGCAGAAAAAGCAACTAGATTGATGTTAATCGCCAGCAATAATATTTCTATTGACAACAGTATGTTGATTATGCTCTTACGGTTGATGAAAATACCGCATACTCCAATAGTGAACAAAATAGCAGCAACTATCAGAAAATGATTTAATCCTATTTCCATTCCACTCCTTTTCCAAATTTAGCCTTAACCAATTTTACAGATGAAGATTGTGTCAATTGCTTTAATACATTCTGTTTTTTAACTCCTTTTTTCTTGTCTTGTAAAGTAAGAGCAATTGCACCGACAATTGCCACAAGCAGCAGAATACCAGAAAGATGAAAAGCGTACATGTAGTCGGTATACAGCAAATTACCAATAGCTTTCACGTTATTGGTATTATAGTTTATAACATTGCTTATATTCGGTGCTGAGCTGCGGATTACAAAGCTGATAATCAGAAAAAACACAACACATAATATAGCACCAAGAGTGAAATGCTTTGCAAAACCCTGACGCAGTCTTATGTAGTCAATATCGAGCATCATAACTACAAAGAGGAATAACACTGCAACCGCACCGATGTATACTATCAATACCATCATAGCGATGAATTCAGCTCCAAGGAGAATAAAAAGAACTGCAGAATTAACGAAGGTGAAAATTAAAAATAATACTGCATGCACAGGATTTCTTACACTAATTACACAAACAGCAGATAAAATGCTAAGAATTGCAAAAAAATAAAAGAAAAAAGGCATCGATACTTTAACTGCAACAATAGTTACTAATTTAAAGTAATTATTGCTGTAAAGTCAATATTATATTAAACGTTTGAAAACATTGTACTACAAAGCTCCAGCTCCATTTTAAATTATTATAAAGCTGAAGAAATAGAAATGAAGGCGTACATATAAGCCATTCCAAACTCCACCTATTCACCCAACAAGCAGAAGTTCTGGTGCCAATACCTCAAATCAAGTTGTTGTTACTCGACATACACCTGAAACTACTAAAACAAAATAGATGTAAAACCTACGTTTAAATATGTAGTACTTGAGTGAAGCATTCTTTAACTGTTCTATTCAATAAAACCTTTACAATATTTCGATCATAGGTTTAACTTTACGAAGTTATAATCTATAGGGCTACGATGAACGATTATCTCTCACTGCTAAATCCAGAACAACAATCAGCTGTAACTAACATAGATGGACCAGTTTTGATATTGGCAGGAGCCGGAACCGGAAAAACAAGAACGATTACTTCAAGAATAGCACACATAATTAGAAACGGTCACGCTTATTCTGATGAAATATTAGCAGTTACATTTACAAATAAAGCAGCAAATGAGATGGTATCAAGGGTACTTGAGCTAACAGGCACAAACATACCATGGCTTGGCACTTTCCATGCAATTGCAGCAAAAATTTTGCGCCTGCACGCAGAAATTGTGGGCTTAAACCCCAATTTTACAATCATTGGTGTGGATGATCAATTACAGGTAATAAAAAATATTATTAATGAAATAAACCCTGATTACCTATCAGAAAAATGTAAGACCATTATGAATATTATTCAGCAATGGAAAGAGAAGTGTTTGTTGCCATCTGAAGTGGAAGATATTCAATCATTTAGGCCAGTGTACGTGATTGCACTCAAAGTCTATCACCAATATCAGGAAAGGTTGAGATTCCTTAACTCTGTCGATTTTGGTGACTTATTGCTATATAACATACAACTCTTTAATCAAAAGACCGAAGTTCTGTCCTACTACCAAAACAAGTTTAAATATGTCATGGTAGATGAATATCAAGATACAAATGCGATACAATATCTTTGGCTAAAATACCTTGCAAAAGAGCACTCAAATATTTGCTGTGTAGGAGATGATGACCAGTCGATATATAGTTGGCGTGGTGCAGAAGTTGAAAATATTTTGAAGTTCTCCGATGATTTTAAAAATGCAAAAACCTTCAAGTTAGAGTGTAATTATAGATCAACACCCCACATACTTGCAACTGCGTCATATGTTATCAATCACAATAAGACTCGCTTAGAAAAAAAATTGTGGACAACAAACATTGAAGGGGAAAAGGTAAATCTAATAAAATTATGGGACGGAAAAGCTGAAGCAAGGTTCATAAGCGAACAGATATTAAAGCTCAATAAATACAGATTTAGTGACATTGCAGTGCTGGTAAGGGCCACTTTTCAAACTAG
Source organism: Wolbachia endosymbiont of Rhagoletis indifferens (assembly GCF_048537595.1). Classification (NCBI taxonomy): domain Bacteria; kingdom Pseudomonadati; phylum Pseudomonadota; class Alphaproteobacteria; order Rickettsiales; family Anaplasmataceae; genus Wolbachia; species Wolbachia endosymbiont of Rhagoletis indifferens. The sequence goes on from NZ_CP175923.1 coordinate 786,869, forward strand.
AGTTCTCGAAGAGTATTTTATAAAATATTCAATTCCCTACAAGATTATAAGTGGCGTAAAATTCTACGAACGTCAGGAAGTCAGGGATATAATTGCATATTTAAGGCTTGTTACAAACAATAACGATGACTTAGCTTTCGAAAGGATCGTAAATCGGCCAAAAAGAAGCATAGGAGCTACAACTCTAAAGAAAATATACACGACTGCTCAGGATAACAAAATTTCTTTTTTTGAGGCAGCAAAAATATTAGTTAATAGTAATCAAGTAACCGAAAGAATTAAACTCTCACTCAACGATTTTTTAAATAAAATTAAAGCTTGGGAAGAAATAGTAAGCGTAAAACCACTGCATGAATTCATTAAAATCGTAGCAAACCAATCAGGGTATATTGAAATGCTTGAAAATGAGGAGGTAACAGGCTTAGCACGAATAGAAAATGTCAAGGAGCTCATCTCATCTTTAAAGAATTTCGATAATGCCACAACTTTCTTGGAGCACATAAGTTTGGTGATGGAAGTGGATAATATGAATAACGATGACACTGTATATGTTATGACTCTTCATGCAGCCAAAGGACTTGAATTCCCGTGCGTGTTTCTACCTGGTTGGGAAGAGGGATTATTTCCTCATCAAAGATCTTTTGATGATAAAAGTGGTAAAGCTTTAGAAGAAGAAAGGAGACTTGCATATGTTGGCATAACCAGGGCAAAGGAAAAGTTAATCATTTCATGTGCAGATAGGAGAGAAATTAATAATCAGTGGCAACCAATGCGCACTTCTCGATTCATTAAAGAATTGCCAAGAGAAAATGTTGAGGTAATTAAAAGCAACATTGCTTACTGTTGAAGCTATAATTGCAGCCCTTACTACAAACACATCTTGCAAACCTGAATTACTTCAATTATATGTTTCTCCTGGCAAAAAGGGAGTGTTAAATAAACCATACGCGTCAAGTTAAGGAAATATCGCCCAATATAGCACCATTTAAACTTGTTTGTTACATTTATTTTTTTGGAAATTTTGATCTAAAATAAGATAATTCTTTTAGAAGAGTCTATAAATTACTAGCTTTATTGCTTAATATCTAAAATAATTTTTACCACTTTTCTTTTTCCTTATGCTACTTTCCCTTAACTTGACGCGCATGGTTTATTTAACACTCCCTGGGAGCATGTCTTCAAACTAAGTAGAAAGGAGTTAAGAAGTGTGTTATAAGATATATTTTAAATATACTCAAGCGATATAAGTGACAAAGAATGGAAGATAATAGAGCCATATTTTGAACCTAAAAAGACCGGTAGACCAAGAAAATATAATATTAGAACAATTACTAACGCAATCCGCTATGTGATGAGAACAGGCTGTCAATGGAGACAACTACCTAAAGATTTTCCACCATGGAAAACCGTGTATAGTTGTGATTCGCGCTTGAAAAAAAGTGGAATATGGAAAGAAATTCACGCTTTTCTAGTTAAAAAAATAAGAAAGATAATTGGTAAGAATGAAACTCCATCAGTAGGAATAATTAATCAGTGAAAACTACTCAAAAAGGGGATCCAGAGGATATGATGCTGGCAAAAAAATAAAGGGTAGAAAACGTCATATTGTTGTAGATACAGTGGGCCTAATTATTGCGGCTGATGTTCATAGTGCAAGTGTTCAAGATCGTGATGGTGCTCTAAATCTTTTTACTCAAGCTAAATGCAAAGCTCCAACTTTACGTAAGTTTTTTGCTGATCAAGGATACACAGGTAAATTACAAAACCGCTGTTTATTGGAAATGGGATACGATTACCAAGAAGGTAGTTGATACAGGATTTCAGGTTATTCCTAAACGTTGAAAGAACGTTTGCTTGGCTCTCCAATTTTAGGCGCATGAGCAAAGATTATGAGCATTCTCCTCTTACTTCAAAAAACAATATCTTCTTTAATATGATCACTATTATGCTTCACAAATTAGCTCATTTTTGAGTTTGAAGACAGGCTCTTAGAAAGTGGGATTACGCTATTCCTTTCTATCCGCTTTCTTGGGCAATCCACCTCCACATCTAACACACATCTCAGTGATTATAATATCCAATTTTTGATCATGTTTTTCTACAGGTAAATTTTTACAATATTGTTTCTCATAGGCTACACCTATAAATATTTTTCCAAGCGGCCGCAGTTTTTCTATCATTGTATCATACCAACCACCGCCAAAACCTAATCTATTAAAATGATCATCAAAAGCAACAACAGGAGTAATGATTGTATCGGGAATTACATCTTCATTTGTTTCGTTCCATCCCTCAAATCTTAGTAACTGATTTTTATCAGGAATTGCTACTTTATAACCTAAATAGAGCAAACGACACATCAAAGGGACAACATTTATTTCCCCATCCATTGGAATGTAAGCCGCAATTGTTTTGCCTTTAACGTAACTTAAGTTCTGATTAAAGAGATTAATAAGGGAATTTGCCGCATAACTGGAATAACTTTCATCAATATCTTTTCTTATAGTTCTATATTGCTCTCTTATTTCCTTTTTGTGCTGTTTAATATCTTTGAACATGATCTATCCATTTTGCAGTGAGTTTTTCTTGTAAACTATTTTGCTTCAAGCGCTCACTTAAAAAGTCAAAGTCAATAAATTCCATATCCTGGTCTTGATTACTGCAGCTATAAACAAAACTCCTTTCTCCTGTTTCCGTATTTATATGTTGCTGCACACACTGAGCACAGATTTCTTTCATCATACACTGCATAGGAGAATTAACTGATGATATTGCTATGTGGCCTGATTTCAGATATGGCTTTAAAATTGTTTTTCTAGCTTCATTCACAGCTTTCATCATTTTATCAGAACCAATAGTGATAATTTTATCTATAGCGTTCAAATTAATACCTAATCTTCCTTGTTGATAAGAGACTATTGCATCAACTATATTACCATGAAAGGATTTATCTTGATCTCTGCTTGTTTCTATCAATCCTTCTTCACATGCCCAAACTACTGCATTTGATGCACGTTCTATCAGTGCTCGTTTAAATACATCACTTAACTTCTTATAGCCAGCGAAGTACAAAACCTTGTTATTATTTTCAAGACATGCCTTCCCTATCGAAAATAACACTGCATTTCCAACTCCACCACCAATTAGCATTATATTCTTCATGTGCTATTTTAACTATATTTGTTCAAATTTTTTGAAATTTTATAGAACAAAGTAATTTTCGCACACAAAGACAGAGACAAGGACACTCTCTGACTTCAACTATACCGATAACTGACAGCTGCATTTTTACGCATATCATCTAATAACAAGTTGCTTTGTATCATAATCTTTTGTTGGTACATCTGCTGTTTAATTGCTTCTATACCCGCTACATTACTCTTGATATCACACAACATCATTAACTTTGCAGTGCCATTTTCTCTCAATTCTACTATTTCATTCACACTTGTTTTACTAAATAAAATCTGTAAATCAGGATTTAAATCTCGCATTTTTATTTCAAATTCTTTTGCATTTGGCAGCTTAAAATTATCTGCCAATTTATCAAAATTTAAACAATTGACTTTTTGCTCCTTTAAACTATCTAATAAACTTTCTGAACCTTCAACCACAATCTGTTTTAATTTTAAAGTGCTTTCCAGCAGTGCATGATTAAGTTGTACTTTATCTATTACTTTTATAACAGAGTAACCTTCACTGAAACTGAATGGACCTGCTAAATCGCCGGTTTCTAATCCTTCTAAAACGCTCTTGAGTTTGCCTTTCAGCTGACTTAAATTAACTGTTGCTTTACGCATCTTTATTGGAGATTCTGGAATAAAGTCATCATTACTATTACGTAATTTTTTTACTAAATCTTCAGCTATACCATAAACATCCTTGTCTTTTTGATCAGGAATTATAAACTCTTGGAACGTGATAAGATAATCCGGCTTTTCTGTTTGCCTTTTTACATCATCTACTTCTTTATCGCTTATATTAATAAATGGCACAATTCTTACTTCAATAATTTTGCCCCACAGTAACTGACATTTTATTTGTTTTCTTAAAATACCAAGATCTATATTATGCTTCTCTATGTATTGATCAACTTCATTAGCCTTAAGTTTAAAACTTTGGGTTAAAAATAACATGATAGCATTATCTAACTCCTCGTTGCTCAATTTTATATTCAGCCTCTGCGCTTCATTGATAATGATAATTTCGTCTATTAGCTCCCTAAGAATTTGAGGCTTTGCTTCTTTTTGATTAACACTTTGAGTGCCAAACAATGAATTTATAAAGTTGATGCGTTTTTCGATGTCCAAATTTGAAATTGGCTCGCCATTTACATCTGCAATAATTTCAATCTCGGTTGCAAGCAACCTAAGTGGCAACACTATCAACAGTAAAATTAGTATTTTATGCATATAAGTAAGGTTAATAACCAATTCTATAATAAATACTGAGTCAATGCTAGCCAACTTTTTAATAGTGATCTCAGTGACAATGGAAATAAAAACCATTGCAACAAAATCAGGTACGCTGGTAAATAGGCTAAAAACATGCTAATATAGCGAATTTAGACCGTGCTCAAAACAGTATACGGAAGGAGAGGGATTCGAACCCTCGATACGACTTTTCAATCGTATAACGGTTTAGCAAACCGCCGCCTTCAGCCGCTCGGCCACCCTTCCAAATTTAGAACCTAAAGATTATATAATACCAAGACCTCTACCGCCTGTCTAATGCTTTTAACAGCAACATTTTTCCGAACAACTGTAATTTTTAGATCTGTGGTACAAAAATCTATAGCTAACCCAAGAAAGGTTTCCCTACGTCATACCGCAATTCATTCCACAACTGTACAAACATTACAATTTGAGCCTACCAGAAGAATGTCATCCCAGTGCCCAGACACTGGGATGGCTTTGTTGCATAGCACCTTAAGCAGTGATGGTTTACGACAAATTTATGTAATGATTTCAAATTTAGCCATACCAATATCAGTGAATTTGTTGAGCAAATAGCACTTAATTAGTAATTCTTTTTCACGATTTACTTCAGATTTATTCCTAAAGCTAAATCCAAATACTTGCTTCAACCTTGAGAAAAATCCTTCTATGTAAGATCTCTTTCCATAAATTGCTTCCTTTTTCCACTCTTTTACACCATCTTGTCCATATAATTTTATTAACCTAATAGCAGCATTTCTGTCAGACATATAATCTATTTTTGAATGTTCTGCTGCATCCTTTTTTGGTAGAACTTTTGTCTTTATATCGTATTTCTTACACAATTTATAAAGTTTGTGCCTATCGTATGCCCTATCTGCATATAATGCTTTTATTTTGTGCTGAAAATTAACTTCTTCAAGCAAATCGCAAGCTCCATAGTGGTCAGAGTAGACGCCATTACTGTATCTTGCAGCTATAGCTTTTTTACTATTCACACTTAACATAACATGTAACTTTCTTACTTGCTCGTAGCTTCGGTACTTTCTATCTGCACTGTTTTCCTTACTGTGGCCAGGAGTGTTACTGTAAATGCTGATACTTGTGCTATCTATGATAATTTCAATATTTTCCATGTTGCTTTTATCAACCCTGCAATCATTTATCTTAATATTAAGTTTTTTAAACCTTCTTGATGCTTGTGAATAGCTGATAACTGCCAAATTTTTTCCTATTTGTTGCAGATATCCTTTTATAAACCCCACCGTTTGTCTTAAACCAATTCTAAAAAGATTGACAATTATATGCACCAAAATTACGACTTTATCACTGTAAATATAGTTGCCGCCCTGCATTTTTGGACTATTTTCATACCAATTTTCGATAGCTTCATCGATGTAACGAAAAATATTTCCCCTTTTTTCAAGGAATTTGTTATATTCGTTTTGGTTACTGACTTTCATTTTTTGTGGCATATTTTTTCTTCAACAGTTAAATGGTTATTTATAATGAATTTTGTCAGTAGCCACCAGATTTTTTCGGTTGCTATGCAACAAAGCCCACTGGGATCCAGGAATTTTGATTGGGCACTAAGTTGGTAAGCATAAAAGTGGCTGATCTTGTGTTAAAACACAACGTTCTTGATGAGATTACGGCAAGGCTGGATTCCAGTGTCAAGCACTGGAATGACACCATTTGCTGTGCAGTTTACCTTCAAGAATGAATGTTCGTACAGTTGTGCGCGGTATCTCAGCATAGATTCCGCTAACAAGTAGCGGAATGACGAATTTGTTGTTTTTCAAATTGTAGGCAAACCTAAGCCGCTTTAGCTATAAATCAATAAAAACTAATTTCTGCTTTTTTCAATAATTTTCTTTGCTTCTTCTACACCAACCCATTCTCCAACTGCTACTGTTTTTCCCTTTTCTAGATCTTTATAATGAGAAAAGAAATGAGTAATTTTATCTAGTAGGCTTTTAGATAAGTCAGAATAGTCCTTTATATTGTCATAATAGCTATCAACACTGGAAACAGGCACAGCTAATATTTTCTCATCTTCTCCTTTTTCATCTTTAGTGAGTAATGCGCCTATTGGACGCACCGATATTAAAACACTAGATGCTAAGGGAAATTGAGTTAGCACCAAAACATCCACAGGATCACCATCACCTGCGCAGGTATTTGGTATAAACCCATAATTGCAAGGATAAGTCATTGAGGTAGATAAAAATCTGTCAACTTGTAACAACCCAAGCTCTTTATTAAATTCATACTTTACAGGCTCAGCATTTGCACTTATTTCAATTACCACATTCACCGCATTTGGTCCCGCTGTTATTTTACTTAAATCCATAAATTACCTCTTAACTTAAGAATAAGCATTATACAATATGTGCTTTTAAGTTGCTACATTTATGTAGTTCTAAGCTTGTTTTGCATGGAGCTGTTCAAATTTTCATTCGTCATCTTATTGACTGTTGAAAGTGGTGGTTTCTGTGATAATTGAAATAAAGCATATACTATTACAATAGTAAGCACCGCACCAACTATCAGGTTAGTAAGGTTATCTTGTGGCAAAACACTTTTTATTGGATTAAATAATTTTTGCTCCATAAGGAAATAATCAGCAACATATAACCCAACAGATAATACAAACACACCTAAAATAAGTTTACAGACTGTGTTTTTATGGTCTTTTTCTTTTTTCTTGCTGACAATGAAATTTGGCCTACATTTATTCTCTTCTTGTGGCACTGAGTAGTATATATTTTTAGGGCTCGTTACTAATTGTTCAAATTCATCACTATTTTGGTTTTTTAACAGTTGCTCTAGGGTGTTTTTTGTATTTACAGGATATATTAATCCATCCATTTTTAATTCTTTCTCTTGTCGATCCACATTCTCATGGTTGATTGTATATTTGATGGTTCCATCTCTACTTGATAATCCGATCATGTGTAGTTTGCCAGCCAAGAACATTATATAGCTCTCTATTAACTGATTCTCACATATCTCTAATACTTCTCTTTTTACTGTTTTGTTAGATGACGAAAGTTCTTTATAGTGACCACCCAAAGAAAAGAACAATGCTATATCTTTATCTGCTTTTATGTCATAAATGGAATAATAGCTGCTGATAACGCACTTATTTAATGCAAATTCTCTGTCATATTTGTTTAATGTATTTCCTTCACTTAGTAACTTTCTAAGACCAATGAGTACTTTATTTTCAAAATCTTCTTCTGTTTTAAATATTGGTTCTCTCTTTGGACTTGCTAAGATGTTAAGTAAATCTAATTTACTTCCATCTACTACTTCATTTATATCTCTATTTAACTCAGACCCTTTAATAACTTCATATATTTTATCTATGACATCTTTAGTATTCAGGTTATTGTTTTCACTAAGTATCTTATAAGCTTGAGCATAAATTAAAAACAGCCCTTGTAGACTAAACTTTAAGTTAAAATATTCATCTAATGGCTCCCCCTCTTTTTTAATGAATGCAGACAAACCAAAATGATTTCTGCGGTCCATACTACGATCTAAGTCAGCATGTTGAAAGCCACCTAAAAAAATAAACAAAGTCTCTAATAAATTACCCTTACCAACAATTTTTATTAGTTCTTCAATTTCCTTAACCATCCCTCAAACCTGCAATATAATAATTATCTTTATAGTATAAACGATATAGGATAAAATAGCAATAAATGTTATTAGACTTCTTGCATAACCCAAACTAAGTAGAAAAAGGTATAGCTATACCGCCGCGGTATCTCTAGATCCCGCTAACACGTAGCGGGATGACGGTTATCAGGCTAGCTGTCATCCCAGTGCGTGAAGGTGGAATCTAGTTTCACTTTATGATGGTGTCATTCCAGTCTGGAATCCAGGAAAAAGAATAGCGATGCAACAAAGCCCACTGGGATCCAGGAAAAAGAATGGTGTCATGAAAGTAGCCTCCTTCTCCTGTCATCCGAGTAGCTTGACACTGGGATGGCTTTGTTGCATCGCTAGCTATGATGGATTAAAGATAAAAAAGATGGAGAATATCAGTAGCTTATTATTCTGGTATTTATAACAAGAACGGTCAGTGAATACCTAAATTTGAGTAAAAGAAATTTCACTACCACTCACTAATCCGGCTAAAATTCAAGAATTTCAATGCTTTAGCTATTTTCAATAGAATTAAGTTTATTAATATAAATAATAAATTACTATTCTTAAATTTGATCAGATTGATTGCAAAAAAACAAGATTTTCAATAGGTTGCTTATAATCCTAACTATAGTTAGCCTTTCATAAGTAGCGATGCAACAAAGCCCACTGGGATCCAGCCTTTTCATCCAAGACGGCAGCGCCTCCTTCTTCTGTCATCCCAGTGTCCAGAGGTGTCATCCCAGTGCGTGACACTGGGATCTAGCCTTTATTATTTGGTTGAAATTAAGTCTTCTGGATCCCAGTGGGCTTTGTTGCATAGCACCTTAAGCAGTGATGGTTTACGACAAATTTATGTAATGATTTCAAATTTAGCCATACCAATATCAGTGAATTTGTTGAGCAAATAGCACTTAATTAGTAATTCTTTTTCACGATTTACTTCAGATTTATTCCTAAAGCTAAATCCAAATACTTGCTTCAACCTTGAGAAAAATCCTTCTATGTAAGATCTCTTTCCATAAATTGCTTCCTTTTTCCACTCTTTTACACCATCTTGTCCATATAATTTTATTAACCTAATAGCAGCATTTCTGTCAGACATATAATCTATTTTTGAATGTTCTGCTGCATCCTTTTTTGGTAGAACTTTTGTCTTTATATCGTATTTCTTACACAATTTATAAAGTTTGTGCCTATCGTATGCCCTATCTGCATATAATGCTTTTATTTTGTGCTGAAAATTAACTTCTTCAAGCAAATCGCAAGCTCCATAGTGGTCAGAGTAGACGCCATTACTGTATCTTGCAGCTATAGCTTTTTTACTATTCACACTTAACATAACATGTAACTTTCTTACTTGCTCGTAGCTTCGGTACTTTCTATCTGCACTGTTTTCCTTACTGTGGCCAGGAGTGTTACTGTAAATGCTGATACTTGTGCTATCTATGATAATTTCAATATTTTCCATGTTGCTTTTATCAACCCTGCAATCATTTATCTTAATATTAAGTTTTTTAAACCTTCTTGATGCTTGTGAATAGCTGATAACTGCCAAATTTTTTCCTATTTGTTGCAGATATCCTTTTATAAACCCCACCGTTTGTCTTAAACCAATTCTAAAAAGATTGACAATTATATGCACCAAAATTACGACTTTATCACTGTAAATATAGTTGCCGCCCTGCATTTTTGGACTATTTTCATACCAATTTTCGATAGCTTCATCGATGTAACGAAAAATATTTCCCCTTTTTTCAAGGAATTTGTTATATTCGTTTTGGTTACTGACTTTCATTTTCTGTGGCATATTTTTTCTTCAACAGTTAAATGGTTATTTATAATGAATTTTGTCAGTAGCCACCAGATTTTTTCGGTTGCTATGCAACAAAGCCATCCCAGTGTCTGGGCACTGGGATGACATCATTTGTTGTGTTTAACAAAGTTTGCACTTAGCTTCATGTTAGCTATAAATATTAAGAAATTTACCAAACGAAAAAAAAGGCAAAAGAAGCCCTGGGGTTATTATCCGCTTTAAAATATTGGCGTTTTTTATGTTTTAAACGCTTGACAAGCGAAATTCAGCTGCTTTTAATTGCAACTAACCTACGCTGCAAATGTTTAAGAAATTTACTAAGCAGAAAAAAAGACAAAGAATCCCCGAGTTAGCTAGTCTTTTACTATCTCTGTCGAGTATTGGCATTTTTTGATGTCTTGTAACGCTTTATAAGCGCGTTCAGCTTATTTAGATAAAAATCTAGATGTAGATGAAGTTTTGTAAAGACATACAGTATCTATATACTGCAAAAAATTGAACATAAGACGCCGATACATTAAGTAATCCTTACCTTTTAATCTGCAGATTGGCGAAAGCAAATACAATAGCTTCAGTTTCATGATAAGGGGGCTGGCAAAGCTTGTCAAGGAAGTTTTTTCGTTTCTATTCCCAATGTTATATGGTTATGCAAGAAGTCTATTGTATGTTTACACTCTGCATTAAAGCTTTTAGTTAAGAGCATATCCATCCGCCGCCAATTACTTGCTCATCTTTATACGCTACACAGGCTTGACCTGGACTGACGCCAAAGTAATCGTCGTTTAAAATGACACAGGCTTTATTTTTTTCGTCAGTTGAATGTATTGTTGCTAAACTTCCAGCATGTGATGATCTCAGCTTCACAGTTACTTCCATACCTTCCTTTGGTTGTTCTAACCAATTTAACTCTTTGATCAATATTTTTTTTTGCATTAATGCGTTGATCGGACCTACTATAACCTCATTATTTTCTGTATTAATTTTTATCACGTAAAGAGGTTCACTGTACCCAACACCTAAGCCTTTTCTTTGCCCTACTGTAAAATTCACTATGCCACTATGCTCACCTAGCACTTTTCCATTCACATCCACAATTTTTCCTTTCTGTACAGATTGTGGAGCTAATTTAGCTATTGTTTTACTATAGCTTTCGGAAACAAAGCATATATCTTGACTGTCCGGCTTTTCAGAAATTTGTAAACTGAAATATTTTGCTAATTTTCTTATATCACTTTTATAGAACCCACCTAGTGGAAATCGCAAAAGCTTTAACTGCTCCTCAGTAGTTGCAAACAAAAAATAACTTTGATCTTTACTTTTATCAATGCTTCTGCACAACTTTACCTCACCATTTTTTTCTAACCTTCTCACGTAATGTCCTGTTACGAGTACATCCGCACCAAGATTTTTTGTAACTTGCAATAGATCACGAAATTTTACCGTTTGGTTACATCTCACGCATGGTATGGGAGTTTCCCCACGCATATAGGTACTTGCAAAATCCTCTATTACTTCCTTTTTGAATATTTCCTCATAGTTTAAAATATAGTGAGGAAAGCCAACACTTTCAGCCACGCGCTTAGCGTCATAAATATCCTGTCCAGCACAACATGCACCTTTTCTTGCACCATCGGTGCCATAGAGTTGAAGAGTCACACCTATCACCTGGTACCCAAAGTTATATAGCAGTGCTGCAGCAACGGAGCTATCAACTCCCCCGGACATTGCAACAATAGCCTTGGTTTGGTGTGGAGCTTTATCTTTTAACAAAGGTTCAATTTCAAATTCTTTTAGCATGGTTATCCGAGTTTATTAAATATAGCTAGCACAGCCCTACGTCATACCGCCGCGGCGCTAACAAGTAGCGGAATGACGAGTTTTACGCTTATCAAATTGCAGGTAAATCTAATTACTCTAGCTATAGATATTGTACAGGACAATATGAAAATTGAAAGAGTTAGTGCAATTTATGCACAATTCCACAATAAGAAATATTTCTTGAGAACCTTAAAATTGAAAAATTTCAACAACCAAAATCGTGATTAATCTTGCTTAAATAAAACATGACTGAAGTAGTCCATGTTTTCAAGCACTTTTCCACTACCCAAGGCAACACAACAAAGTGGGTCATCTGCAACACGAACCGGTAATTTTGTTGTTTCACTGATAACTTTACCTAGATTACGTAATAATCCACCACCACCGGATAAAACTATTCCTCTATCGACTATATCAGAAGAAAGTTCGGGGGGAGTGCTCTCCAATGCTGTTTTAATAGCAGAAATTATCTGATGCACAGGCTCTATTAAACTTTCTGCAACTTGATATTCTGATAAAAGCATTTCTTTTGGCATGCCACTCACTAAATCCCTGCCTTTAATTATCATTCCCTCTTTGTTATTTTCACCTGGCAGACTGGCTGAACCTATGCTTTTCTTAATTTTTTCAGCAGTTGTTTCACCGATTAATAACTTATGATTTTCACGAATATACGATTTTATTGCTTCATCCATAATATCGCCACCTACTCTGGCAGAACGTGAATAAACAATTCCGCCTAAAGAAATAATTGCAACTTCAGTTGTACCGCCTCCTATATCAACAATCATAGAACCTTCAGGTTCAGTAACCGGGAGCCCAGCTCCGATCGCTGCAGCCATTGGTTCTTCAATTAAAAACACTTCATTTGCACCAGCACTTTCTGCTGCATCTTGTATAGCACGCCTTTCAACTGGCGTGGATCCAGATGGAACGCATATGATAATATTAGGTTTATTAACAGTGAATTTTGTGTTTGCACTGCGTATGAAATATTTTAGCATTTCTTCCGCACTTTTAAAATCAGCAATGACTCCATCTTTTAAGGGCCTTATCGCCTCTATCTCTCCAGGCGTTTTTCCAAGCATCATTTTAGCTTTTTTACCAAAAGCATAAGGAACGTAGCTTCCTTTTTCTTTTATTCTTGCTACAACTGAAGGCTCATCAAGCACTATTCCCTGATTTTTCTGATAAACTAAAGTGTTTGCAGTACCAAGGTCTATGGCAATATCGCTAGCAAACAAACCTTTGAAAGTAAAAAGGCTATAAAACTTTCCGGTCAATTTTCGAACAAAATTCATACATAACTCAAGAAAACCATTTTATTGAGATAAATTATACTTTTCAGATAAGTAGTAAGTAACACACTCAACGTCTAAACCCTCACCTGTTACTTTTTTTAGCAGTTCCAAAAGGCTATACTTTGCACTGTATACATTTTGAGATAACCAACTGATAAGTAAACTAAAATCTCCTTTTATTATAGCACTTAATGATTCGTAATGATTCTTTTTAACGCAAGAGAAAATCTGCACAGCAGCAATTAAAGCAATAATTTTTATAGGAAAGTAGCCCATAACACCGCTTGCCCAATATTCATCTTGAAAATAAGTGTCCAGCTCATTTTTAGCTTTTACTGGAATTTTATAATGCTTCATACCTTCAAGCCATGCATCATGCAGATCTTTGATTTCTAACGTACCATTTATTAGATCTTGTTCTAACTTGGTTCTTAGCATAATGTGAGCCAATAAACTAAATTCATCTGCGTTCTTTAAAGAAGAGGAAAGGTTTATTTCATTGAAAACCAAGTGCAAATTTTCAACACTGCTATTAGTTTTGCCTTTTATAGCAAATTTCTCTTTTATGTGTGGTTGAATGAACTCAATAAATTCTCTGGATGTTCCAATCATCCTTTCCATAAATAACCCTTGAGTTTCATACATAACATGTCTCGTAATTGGGCTACTTATAGAATTTTGCGCTAAACATTTTTGATAAATTGCATAACCACTATGCCGTAAAAGTGAAAATAAACCATAACAAAAATCAGATTCATCATAATCTATAGGGTAGTAATAAGAAGTACGAATCTCATTTAGTGCAATACCCATTTGCTGTAAACATAACGAGCCAAGTTCAATCTGCTTCTGAGTAGCAACTTTTTGTATATTAGTAACCTTATCCTTTTTCTGCTTTTCAATTATTTTATCCACATTTTCGCTAAAAAATTTGCCTACCTTGGGGAATACTTCCCTTATATTCTTTTCTGTGATATCAGAGTCATAGTCAGCAAGCAGTGAGTCGTATTTTGAGCATTTTAATTGCTGCGATTTTATAGAAGCTACTTCGCGAATGAGTGTGATTAAATCAGTAAAACGTTCTTTTAGTTTTTCTAAGTTACTGGTTTCAGAATGAGATAGCTTCCATAAATTTTGGCATTCAACCTTAGCTTTGGATAAAGACTTTGCTAAATCAATAGGAACAGCACTGTTGCTTTTATGTATTCTCTCTATTAACTTTAGCTGCTGAGTATTTGCACTTTTTTTGTTACCAAGAGCATCTGCTAATGATTCCTTTATTGCGTCATGAGAGATAATTTCATGTCTGATTTCTTCTAGAAGACTCATTTGTTCAACTTTGTCCTCTATATTTAATTGGCTTTGGTTTAGTACTTTTAGCGTATTTTCGATATTCTTTACCCTATATAATACTTCCTCTAAAAACTTATAAGATTTCATAATTTGTTCATTATTTTAGAAAACATCTATTTAATATCGTAATAGATTAATAATAAAGTTAAAAGTATATTTGCTTAAAGTACAATAAAAAATTGTACTTCTTATTCCTTTATTGGATTTTTCTACTCAGAGTCCAGCATATTATAAGAAAATTAATTGTAAGGTTGTAGAAAAAGTATTTAGTACTTTATTTCTCTTGACTATATTACAATATGGAGAGATTATTAGCTACTGAAATTAAAGTTACGCACTATTTAAAATTTATGGAGGTTTAGTAATGTGGAGTAGACTGGTTATAATGTGCTGTTTTTGTTTACTACTTACTGGTGTAAGTTCTTGCCCAAAAAAAGGAGCAAATACAACAAATAAAATGAATTCTGTTGTTAAGCAGATAGGTGATAAAAGAGTTTTCTTTGGTTATGATGAATCTAGTGTTACTGAAGTAAGTGCAGATGCATTACTTGACGTAATGGAGGTGTTACAAGATAACCCTGACGCGAAGGTTATTTTAACTGGTCATACTGACAACCGTGGTTCTCATGAATATAATCTTGCGCTAGGCGCTAAAAGGGCAGATGCAGCTAAAAAATTTATGGTTAGTTGTACACCATACATAGAAAACAGAATAAAAACTGCTTCTAAGGGTGAAACTGAGCCTTTGGTTAATGTAAAAGATGATTCTAGAAATTCTAAATATGAAAAAGAGCATGCTAAAAATCGTAGAGTGGAATTTTCATTTTCTGGAATAAAGAAATAGATTAAAACCTGGATCCCAGTGTCAAGCACTGGGATGACATAAAGAAAGGGCACTGGGGTGGACAAAAAAGGACAAACTTGTCATATTTTGTTGCTTGTTAGCGGGATCTATATATACCACAAATAAGTCGCTGTATGACGTAGAGACTATCTGGCCATCAAGAGACATAATGGAATTAGAGTTATTATTTCAAAATATAGCTAATAGCTTTGCTTTCCATAATCAAATTGCAGTTGCAGTATCAGGTGGTGTAGATAGTATAGTCTTACTGCACTTAATGAATAACTGGGCAAAAAAAAACAAGCTTTCACTTCCTATAGCATTAACAGTAAATCATGGGTTACGTTCAGAGTCTCAAAAAGAAGCTGATTTTGTTGTAAGTTATGCAAAAGAACTTGGAGCAAAGGAATCGTTCATATTAAACTGGGAGAAGCAAAATATTAAAGGCAATATTCAGTTACAGGCACGAAAAGCACGGTATAAATTACTAGTAGAGTGGTGTAAAAACAATAATGTTAAATGTTTGCTCGTCGCTCATCACAAAGATGATCAAGCAGAAACGTTCTTATTAAGATTAGAGCGAGGTAGCGGCGTAGATGGATTATCATCAATGGACTACAAGTCTTTCCTAAATGGTATTTATATATTTAGGCCATTGTTAAATTTTAGTCGTAGTGAAATAGAAAAGTACGCTAAGCTTCACCAGTTAAAATGGATCGAAGATAGAAGCAACTATAACCTAAAATACAGGCGAACTTTATACCGTAACTTACTTAAAGCAAGTAACAATCAAGAGATTTTAACAGAGCGAATATGCCTCACAGCCCTTCATATGAAAAGAGCTGCAAAAGCGTTGATGCACTACACATGCCTTGCATTTAATGACTGTGTTAATGTTCATGATCTTGGTTATATTGAAATTAAACTAAGTGAATTTTATCAATTACCAGAGGAAATAGCCTTGAGGCTTCTTCTTTACTCTATAATGGCAATTGCCAGTAAACATTATAAACCAAGGTACAACAGTCTTATCGTAATATTTAATAAAATATTGCAAAAGGATAGTAATGTTAACTGTACACTTTCTGGGTGCAAAATAAGAAAATATGGAGAAAATATCTTAATAATTAGAGAATCGTCAAGGATACAAGAAATTACCGTAAACCTACCTTTAAATGAACCTATTGAATGGGATAACAGATTTAGCTGCACAATACTCGGAAATCAAGAGTGTTCAGTTATTATCGCTCCATTAAAAAAAACACAAAAAGTTCCTGAATTTCTGAAGGATTACAACTGCTGCCCTGAAGTTTTCTATTCTTTGCCTGTAGTGCTAAAAGATGGAAAGGTGCTTGCTTATCCTGATGTAAATTATAACGGAAAAAATACCAATGACGATAAGGTTCAATGCATTATTGATAGCACGATAAAACAAAATTTGGTAAGCTTGATGGGTATTTAGTTAAAAATAGAAATGAAAAAATTTTTAGAAGGCTTATTGATCTGGTTAGTAATTATTGTTCTTATTTCAGTTGCTTATATTCAGTTCAGCGGAAATGTAGGTAAAAGTAAAACAATTATACCTTTTTCGGAATTTTTAACTAGACTAGAAGACAATGATGTAGAAAATATTGTCATAAAAAATCAGAGCATTGAAGGCAAGTTCAGGGATGGTTCAAGTTTCAACTCAAGCGGTGTTATATATAGCGACCTAATAAAAAATTTACATGATAGAAAAGTGAGATTCTCCTTTTCAACTGGAGATTCTGCCATGAACGTAATTGGTGGATTACTTATCTCATGGGTCCCAACATTTATCTTTATTGGCTTTTTGCTATTCTTTCTTAAACAAACACAAGCGGGAGGCAACAGAACTATAAGCTTTGGCAAGTCAAGGGCTAGACTCATGACTAGTGGAAAAAAAGTAACATTTGATGATGTTGCCGGAATTGATGAAGCAAAAGAAGAGCTGGTAGAGATCGTTGATTTCCTTAAACAAAGGCAAAAATTTCAAATATTAGGTGGAAAAATACCAAAAGGGTGCCTTTTAATTGGCTCTCCTGGAACTGGTAAAACTTTACTTGCTCGTGCAATTGCAGGTGAAGCTAATGTGCCATTCTTTAGCATTTCCGGATCTGATTTTGTTGAAATGTTTGTGGGTGTTGGTGCAAGTCGTGTTCGTGATATGTTTGATCAAGGCAAGAAAAATGCTCCTTGCATAATTTTCATAGATGAAATAGATGCGGTGGGTAGACATCGTGGCATTGGTCTTGGTGGCGGCAACGACGAAAGAGAGCAAACATTAAATCAGTTATTAGTTGAGATGGATGGCTTTGAGTCTAATGAAGGTGTGATAATAATCGCTGCAACTAACCGCCCAGACGTTTTAGATCCAGCACTGCTTAGACCTGGTCGTTTTGACCGACAGGTTACTATTTCTTTACCCGATATAAATGGGCGTGAAAAGATATTAAATACGCATATAAAGAAAATATCAATGGCTCCCGATGTAAATGTGAGAACAGTTGCAAGAGGAACACCAGGCTTTTCTGGAGCTGATTTAGCAAATTTAGTGAACGAATCTGCACTTATCGCTGCAAGAAGAAACAAGAAGATTGTTACCATGGATGATTTTGAATATGCACGTGATAAAGTGATGATGGGCGTAGAAAGGCGATCTCTCATTATGACAGAAGAGGAAAAGAGACTGACTGCATACCATGAAGCTGGTCATGCAATGATTGCTGTTAATATGTCTGCTTCTGATCCTATACACAAGGCAACAATTATTCCACGCGGTAGGGCACTCGGTTTAGTTATGAGACTACCAGAGACAGATAGAGTGTCCCTCACAAGAGAAAAGATGCTAGCAGATATAACTGTTGCAATGGGTGGACGTGTGGCAGAAGAGCTAATTTTTGGCTACGATAAAGTTACAAGCGGTGCATCTTCAGATATAAAATTAGCATCAGATTTATCACGTTCTATGGTAACAAAATGGGGAATGAGCGACAAAATAGGCCCGATCTATCACAATCGCGAACAAACCATACATGGTTCTGACATAATTTCTGAAGATACGTTAAAACTTATAGATGAAGAAGTGAAGGAAGTTGTGTCTTCTTGCTATGAAAAAGCAAAAGAGATTTTGACCAAGCATAAGAAAGGCTTAGATCTCATTGCTGAAAATCTACTGGAGTTTGAAACTTTAACAGGAGATGAAATAAAGGACATATTAAATGGAAAAAAAATTGTTAGAGAGGAAAATGAGAAGAATGAGAAAATAAAAAAATCCTCTCTCTATTAAATTTGGCCTTGTTTAACTGTTAAAATGAAAGTTTTTAGTTGCAGTAATTGACCAATGGTGTCATCAGGTAGCTATCTGACCCACAGAAACGGAGCTAAAATTACTTGACACCCTTCGCCAGCCCCCTTATCATGAAACTGAAGCTATTGTATTTGCTTTCGCCAATCTGCAGATTAAAAGGTAAGGATTACTTAATGTATCGGCGTCTTATGTTCAATTTTTTGCAGTATATAGATACTGTATGTCTTTACAAAACTTCATCTACATCTAGATTTTTATCTAAATAAGCTGAACGCGCTTATAAAGCGTTACAAGACATCAAAAAATGCCAATACTCGACAAAGATAGTAAAAGACTAGCTAACTCGGGGATTCTTTGCCTTTTTTTCTGCTTAGTAAATTTCTTAAACATTTAAACTAAGGTGAGTTGCATTTAAAAGCAGCTAAATTGCAGTGTTTAAGACTTAAAAAACGCCAATACTGAAAATAGACAATGACCAGGGCTTCTTTTGCCTTTTTTTTCATTTGGTAAATTTCTTAATGTTTATGGCTAAACGACAACCGTCATCCCGCTGCTTGTTAGCGGGATCTATTGCCGAGATACCGCGAATGAATCGCGGTATGACGGTTCGCGGCGGTATGACGTAGGACTGCTGTCATTCCAGTCTGGAATCCAAAAAAAAGGATGATGTCATCCCAGTGCCCTGACTACTTGGATCCAGTTTTCTTTACAAATTCACAAAAAGTGCTTCATTCTATAACGCAAAACCCATACTCACCAAACCCAATGCATTACTTGCAATTAAGTTTCCTGGATCCAAGTAGTCAAGCTACTTGGATGACACCCTTTTGGATGGAGACCAGTGTCAGCTACTTGCATGACACCATTCTTTTTCCTGGATCCCAGTGGGCTTTGTTGCATCGCTACTTATGAAAGGCTAACTATAGTTAGGATTATAAGCAACCTATTGAAAATCTTGTTTTTTTGCAATCAATCTGATCAAATTTAAGAATAGTAATTTATTATTTACATTAATAAATTTAATTCTATTGAAAATAGCTAAAGCATTGAAATTCTTGAATTTTAGCCGGATTAGTGAGTGGTAGTGAAATTTCTTTTACTCAAATTTAGGTATTCACTGACCGTTCTTGTTATAAATACCAGAATAATAAGCTACTGATATTCCCCATCTTTTTTATCTTTAATCCATCATAGCTAGCGATGCAACAAAGCCATCCCAGTGTCTGGGCACTGGGATGACACCCTTTTGGATGGAAAGCTACTTTCATGACATCATCATAAAGTAAACCAGTGTCACGCACTGGGATGACAGAAGAAGGTGCTGGGATGACAGGGAGAGGATGCTGGAATGACAGGAACGGAGACCCTTTCCTGACGGACTTAAATCACAATTATCAGCTGTTACAAAAAACGCCAAAAATAATTGCCTTTTAATTTAGGTTATGCAAGAAGTCTAATAATTTCACTATATACTTGATTGTTGTCTTTAGCTTCAATTTCAGTGATAACACTGCACCTAACGGGCTCTTCTATGGCTATTTCCTGAAACCCTTTTCTGACCTTATTGTAAAAATTAACATCCATTTCTTCATATTTATTCTTGTCTTTTGCTCTATTTAACCCAACTTTAACATCAATATCTAGAATGAATGTAATATCTGGATATTTAATTTTCACTAGCTTATGTAAGTCCCTTATTAGCCCTAAGTCAACTCCAAACCCATATCCTTGGTATGCAATAGTTGAATCAATAAACCGATCACAAATCACTATTTTTCCTTCTGCAAGAGCTGGTAATATTAATTTTTTCATATGTTCGCGCCTCATCGAGATAAGTAGCAAGAGTTCAGAAATAGGATCAATATTATTTGTTAACAACACTCCTCTTATCTTTTCTGCAAAATCAGTGCCACCTGGTTCTCGAGTCAATACTACGTTATTTTCGCCTTGAATTTGCTTAAAATGATTTGCAAGTAGCTTAGATTGTGTTGTTTTACCAGAGCCGTCTATTCCTTCGAAAGTTATGAACATAAGTTTTATAATTATAATACTAAAAAAGAATATGCAAACAGTATACATAGAAACCGTTTGACATTTAAATAATAAGACCGTAAATTACATATGGTATAATAATAGTCTATGGTTGCTCTGAATACTCCTAAAGTCGATTTTAGTTTTACTGCAAAAGATTTTAATCTTTTGGGAGTAGACAATAAATACTATACATTAAGTGACTGTTGTGGAAAAAATGGTCTTATTGTAATGTTTATATGCAATCACTGTCCTTACGTTCAGTCAATTATTAGCAATTTGGTAAGCGATGTTGATCAATTGAAAAAAGATTATCAGGTAAACACCATTGCAATAATGCCAAATGATGTAAATGAATATCCAGAAGATTCCTTTGAAAATATGATTAATTTTGCCAAGGAAAATAAGTTTACATTTCCATATTTAATTGATAGCACACAGAAAATAGCTAAAGAATACGGGGCTGTTTGCACTCCTGACTTTTTTGGCTTTAATTCCAATTTAAATCTTTGCTATCGTGGACGTTTTAACGACACAAAAAAAGAAAAAATTCAAAGCTATGAAGTAGGAAGTAGTGACTTATTTCAAGCTATGAAATTTATTGCAGAAACTGGTAATTCTCCAATTGACCAAAAATCAAGTATTGGCTGCTCAATTAAATGGTCTAATTCTACAGGTTAAATATCATGCACAGTGGCTCTCAGCATTTGTTTGATATTATAATTTTACTTTCTGCTGCTGTATTTATAGTCATAGCGTTTTGGAAAATGAATATTAGTCCAGTGCTTGGTTACTTCGTTGCAGGTGCAGTTATTGGTTCTCATGGATTTAATCTGATACACTCAGCTGAAGCAATGGATAATCTTGCAGAATTTGGTGTAGTTTTTCTATTATTCATTATAGGCCTTGAATTGACATTTGAACGCCTGATCGCTATGCGTATTCATGTATTTGGGTTCGGTTCTCTTCAAGTTATAGTTACCATGGTAGCAATATGGTGCATCGCTCTTGCTTTCGGAGTGAATACGAATATAGCGACAGTTATTGGTGGTGGGCTTGCGCTATCCTCAACAGCAATAGTGTTGCAGGTTCTGCAAGAAAAAGGTTCTCAAGCAAGTCAGGTTGGTAGGTTGTCGATAGCAGTGCTATTAATGCAAGATTTTGCAGTGGTACCATTAATAGTATTGGTACCTTTACTTGCTGGCAATTCTGAGCACAGCCTGATAAGCTCATTGGCAGGCTCATTAGTGCAAGCAGCTATTGCATTAGTGCTGATATTTATAACTGGTAGATTATTGCTTAGACCTTTATTTTCGGTTATTGCTAAAATGGAAAGTAATGAGATCTTTATATCAACAACGCTTTTAATAGTATTAGGAGCAGCATTTATTACTGAGCAATTTCATTTATCGTTGGCATTAGGTGCATTTGTCGCTGGATTGTTAGTTGCAGAAACAGAATATAGACACTCAGTGGAGCACGCAGTATTACCATTTAAAGATTTGTTTCTTGGCTTATTTTTCATGACTGTTGGTATGTCCATCAATACCGAACTTTTACTCAATAAGTTACCACTAATTACTTTATTATCGATTATCCTTATCGTTTTAAAAACATCTATCATATATATATTGTGTAGATTTTTTGGGTTTAAGAGTGCACCTGCTATACAAGCTGGGTTACTACTTTCACAAGGCGGTGAATTTGCGTTTATTTTATTTCGCTTAGCAAATGAACTAAATGTGCTACCAAGTGAAATCGCTCAAGTACTTATGATGGTAACTACAGTAACCATGGCTTTCACTCCTCTTTTATCGGGGCTTGGAGATTGGATAGCAAACTCATTTAGCACTGAGAAAACAATATTAGATGATGAAGCTGTTGAAACAGATACACAAGATCTTTATAACCATGTGATAGTTGCTGGATTTGGTAGAGTGGGATATATGGTAACAAAAATGCTTACGGCAGAGCATTTAAGTTACGTTGTTGTAGATATTCAATCGAAAATAGTCAAAGAAGGAAAAAGTGATAGTTTTCCTATATATCTTGGAGATGTTACAAGATGTGAAATTTTAAAATCGGTAGGAATAGAAAGAGCTCAAGCTCTCGTGGTTTCAATAAAGAATGAAGTTACTATAAAAAAAGTTGTTTCTTTAGTTGCTGCAAATTTTCCGCATGTAAATATTGTAATACGCTTACCAGATCTGAGTAATGTGGAGGTTTATAGAGATCTAGGAGCTAGTAAAATTATTCCTGAAACATCTGAGATAGGATTGCAGCTAGGTGGAGCTGCACTGAGCCTCAGTGGTATTAGCGAAAGTGGAGTTACGTCTTTAAAAAGTAGATTCAGAAAAGGCAATTACAGTATGTTAAAAGACCTTGGTAGTGATAAAGATGAATAACTACTTTTCTAATTTTATGTACAGAAAGCTTCAAGCTTTATTGAGGTTTTGCCTATAGTAAATTACGCACATAATCAACCAAGTTAAGGAAAGTGCAAACCAAGTGATTGCATATTCCAAATGCTTCATTGGCTGTATAGCTACTTTGCTGCCAAAATTGTTCGGCCACAATACACACTTCTCTAGCTTAATACCTAACTCATTGGAAATTTCCTCTGTACTCAGGGTAAACCATGTATTCGAAGCAGTATCGTTTTTGATGAACCAATTTTTGCTTTTATTGCTATCGCAATATAAAGTTCCATCTGCAACTACTTTTTCAATTTTTACTTTTTTCTCCTTTTTTTCTCTGACTATTCCTTTATTCACCAACATGTAACGTCCAGTGGTGAGCAACATAGGAGACAGCACGTGATAGCCGTGTTGCCCTGCAAAAACATATAGTTCTATGTCACTTAGAATCCCATCGATCTTGACATGCCTATAGTTAAATTTTTCAAGGTCGTTATTGGGCAATAGATGAACAACTGGAAGACTCATACTTTTAATAATATTATTCTTCCAGTTCAATCTGAATACTTGCCATAATCCTAATAAAAAAAGAAGCAAGCAAGGTATAATTAAAATAAATACTGTTTTTTTTAACACTCTATATTTGTGTTCTTAAATAGTTTTCAACACCCATTAGTTCAATAAGGTCAATCTGTTTCTCAATCCAATGGAAGTGCTCTTCTTCATTTTTTAACATCTCTTCTAATAACATTACACTAACAAAATCTTTTTCTTTCTCAGCGATAGAAATCGTTTCTTTGATATCCTTAATACCTTTTCCCTCTAATTTCAAATTAGCTTCTAAGATTTTCCGTATTGTGTCTTTTGTAAACTTTCCATCATGCTTTGATATTTCGTTTGTATCCTGAAAATTTGGAACTCCTTTGAATAACAAAATTCTTTCTGCCAACTTGTTTGCATGTTCAAGTTCTTCGTTAAGCTCATTTTTTACCTTTTCTGCAAGTCTATTAATTCCATTGTTTTTGAGAACCGCAAAATGCAAAAGATACTGACGTACAGAAGTCAGCTCATTGGTCAATAATTTGTTCAAATGTTTTACTATCTCTTCATTCATAATCTTCCCTTAGTTCAATTTATCAGCATAATTTATATGATAACGATGATTATAGCAACTCATTTAATAGTTCCTTTGATAACAACCGTATTAAATAGCATGTCGTGGTATGTCTGTTTCTTTTTAGAAAAACAAGCAACTAGATACCAGCAGAGAGTGAGCAGCACTATCATTACTTTCAATGCACTCAAGACATTCACTAATACCTCCTGATCTTGCAAAAATTCAGTAAGGACAACTACTACACTGTTTAACAAAGGAAGAAAAAACTGGGAAGTGCTTCTGTCAAACGCTAAATTCAAGTCTATTTTAGAATTATCTAAATTGATAGTACATATATTCATTAACCGTTGACCTGGAGTTGCTTGGGCCTTTGAAGATATAAAATATGTGAAGTAACTACAATTTACACACATGTATGATAGATGTAAGATCAACGAAGAATCCTCTAATAGCAGTATAATTAATAAAGTTGGAATTAATAAAATTGCTACATCTATTAAATATGCGCAAAAGCGCCTTTTTATGCTGGCAATCTCTGTCATTACCTATCTTCCAAATATTTTATTATGAAATCTGTAAGCTTATCAAAATGTTGAAAACATAACAAATCTTCATAACCGCTTATTGATTGACCGTATATAATAGGTAAACAATTGGCATTTTGTGCACACAGAACATCTGTGATGCTATCACCAACGAAAAACACATTTTCTCTATTTATAGGCAACGTACTCTCTTCTAGTGCGAATAGCAGTGGGATTGCAGATGGTTTATCTTCTGCAGTATCGCATGACCCAACTACTCTTTCAAAGTAAGAATCTAGTTTAAAATAGGTAACTTCTTCACGTAAATTAGTATTTTTCTTATTACTTACTATTGCTAGATAAATATTGTAGCTTTTCAGTGTCTGCAACATTTCCTCTACTCCTTGATTCAGAGCAATGTTTTGCAATAGTGCATCATCTAAATATTGTTGATATATCTGATTTGCTTTTTTCCACTGATCGCCAAATAAATTGACCATATAGCTCTTTCTCGACTCATGGGAATTTCTATCAGCAGCTTTATTACTATACCCCATTGAGTTTATGGTATGTTTAATAGCATTAAAAATGTTATCTTGAGTGTCAACTAAGGTATTATCCCAATCGAATACTACTGCTAACGGGCTGTTTTTCATTTCTATATTGTTATATATTTTAAGTTAATAAGTAAATAGCATTTTAATAAAAAAAATATAAAGAGGACGCTCTTGATAAACACTCTTTACCACAAGTTATGTTAACTGTTTTTTATATAATTAGCTAATATACTGGTTATATGATATATTTTAATAGGTAATAGGTATGGCTCAGACATCTAAAGAAAGTGTTGAAAAAAAGTTTAAAGATGTTTTTGAATGTTCTCCAGGTGCTTTTCCAGAAGGTACCTCATTAGAAGAGAAGGTTAATTATATCGCAAAAGGAACAGAGGCTCTAAAAGCTGTGAACAGTAAGGAGCTTGAGAACAAAATGAAAAACGTTGCAGAATTGAATCAGAAATTTGAAAGTCAAAAAGGACGTGCAGATGAAAAAGTACGTCAAGATTTTGAAAGAATTGCTGAGCTTGACCAACAATATAAAGGGAAGGGCATCTTCACAAGTGAAAAAGTTGCAGAATTAAAAAATGACAAAAAATTTCAAGAAGCAGCTAACACTCTTAGAGAAACTACAACAGAAGGTAAAAGTGTTGAACAGAGTGGACAAAAAAAGACTTCTGAGGCTTCTGTACAAACAGATACACAGCCATCAAGAGTTGAAGGGTTACGTAATCCAGAATTTCAAGAAGCAGCTAACACTCTTAGAGAAACTACAGCAAAAGATAAAAGCATTGAACAGAGTGGACAAAAAAAGACTACTGAAGCTTCTGTGCAAACAGATACACAGCCATCAAAGCACGATTCACAAACCGTTAGTCCTTCAGTGAGCAAGAGTTCTGTAAAAGAGAAGCTCAACAATAAAAAGCCTGAACAGGACAAAAAAGATAACATGCCTCAACCACAAGAAAATCAAAAAGAAGAAGGGTTTTTGAGTCTTCTGAAGCGCTTTGTTAAGAAAATGTTAGAAAAACTTTTGGGTGAGGATGAAAAGAGTGTGGAGAATACTCATGACATGAGAGAAGCGGCTCAAAAAAATACATCAAATAATGAAATGCAACAAAAAAGTATGGATCAGAGCTCTTTCATAAATATAAATGGAAAAGAGTTCAATTTAGAACCGGAAAAGGCTTTTAATTATCAGGATAAAGCTCTCAACATTAATATTACATACAATAGTCCTGAGACAAAGCAAAATCTGCAGCAAGATACAACTTCTCCCAATATTGCTAATGCGGTTAACTTAAATATTAATGGTAAGGAATATAGTGTCCAACCTGGTGAGTCTTTCAATCATAAAAGTCCCGGCTTAGAAATTAGCGTGGTGAATGGTCATCAACAAAGTAAAAACTTTGACAAGATTTTAGATCAAGATCGGAGCATAAGTGAAGGTTTAAAGCAAGCAACACAACTTGAAAACCCAATGATAACGCCTATTCATACTCCTAAAGTGAATGAAGTAAACACAGGTCGTGAAAGGTGATCCGCTTTCAAGCTTCATTAGTTTAAAAAAGTATTTAATTATACAATAATCCCAGTCGTCTAAGTGAGGAAAGTCACCTCTCCCCACTAGACTTCAAAACCGGACTTGTGGTAGAGTGGGCAGCCAGCGAGTTACTTGTTAAGTACTTTTCCAACAGCCCCTCTCCGAACCTTACTATTACCCATAAATCTATAAATGGTGAAAAAGCTGCTATTTTACTAATTCAACTTTCTACTATAAATAGATCTGACCTTACCCAGAAAAAGTAGAGAGAAAGTTAAGACGTTTTTGGAGTAAAATAAAACGTTTTTTCAAAGAGGTGTAATATGACAAATAGAAGAGAATATACAGCAGAATTTAAATTGGAAGCTGTTAAGCTGGTTAAAGAAACAGGTCAAACAAGTACAAAAATAACAAAAGATCTAGGTATAGATGGCAGTATGTTAAGTAAATGGGTAAGAAAATATGATGGAAAAATGTCTGGAGCATACGCATTTCCAGGCAAAGGAAAACTAGCTCCTTATGACAAAGAAAGATTTGATCTAAAAAAAGAGTTAGCAAGAGTAAGAAGAGAAAGAGACATTTTAAAAAAAGCCCTGGGATATTTTGCCAAAGAAAAAGAGTAAAATATTCTTTTATAAAAGAGCATAGAAATTGCTATAAAATACAGGAACTATGCAGGGTTTTGTGCTGGTGGTTATTATAAATGGATTGCTAAAGAAAAAAGCAATAAAGAATTAGCAAGGGAAGGACTTCTAGCAGAGATTCAAAAAAAGCATCTAAATGCAGATATGGAGCCCCTAAAATCCATAAAAGCTTTAGGCAAAAATTATAACATCAAAACAGTGCAAAATGTTATGCAGGAAAATGACATTATAGCCAAACTTAGACGAAGATTTAAAACTAAAAAACAACCAAATAATATGGTTATTGCTCCTAATATATTAGATCAAAATTTTATCACTGAGCAACCAAATAAAGTATGGGATTACTTATATAAAAACCAAGGAAGGTTGTTGGCAGCAATAATTCTCACGCATGGTAGTTAATGAGTCATACAATGACAAAACAATTAATTGTGGATTCTTTGCTTATGGCTGTTAACAAACGCAAACCCCCTGAAAATCTACTGTTACATAGCGATCAAGGGTCACAGTATACCTCTCAAAATTACCAATTTCTATTGAATACAAAAAACATCATTTCCAGCATGAGCCATAAGGGCTGTTGTTACGATAATTCTGTTGCAGAAAGCTTCTTCAGTTCACTCAAAAGGGAGCTGCTTATTGATACTTCTCAACATTCTGCTCAACAAACTAGAACTGCCATATTTGAATACATAGAAATCTTTTATAACAAACAACGTAGACATTCTACTATTAACTATTGCATTCCTGCACAATTTGATGCATCATTCTCATGACAAAATCGTCTTAACTTTCTCTCTACTTTTTCTGGGTAAGGTCAGTTAGAAATAGCTGTATGGGAAAAGGTGAAAGATGTACTAAAAAACCCAGAGATGATAAAAAAGGAATACCAACGTAGAGTATTAGAAAATAAAAATGATGAATCATCAGAGAAAAAGTTTGCAAGAAGAGAAAATCAAATAAAAGAAGGTATCGAAAAATTAATGGAAGATTATTATAGTCAAGAAAATGCAGGAGAGAAAGGATATATAAGCGAGGAAGAATTTAAACAGACAATGAGAAAAATGAAAGAACGCTTACAAGGGATAGAAGAAGAGAAAAAAAAGGTAGTTGATCAGAAGGCAGTAGAAAAAGGAATAAGTCTTATTATAAATAGCATAAAGAATTTTTATTCTAGTGTAAAATCGAACCTGGAACAGCTAGATTGGCAAACTAAGCGCGGCATTATTAAAGCATTAATAGGACAAATTAACATTGGTCGTGATCAGGTAGAAGTAGGATTTCAGATCGAAGAACCAGAGCAGGATGGGGGAATTCTTAATTTGTATCATTGTACTACATATCATGATAAGGGGGCTGGTGAAGGGTGTCAAGTAAGTTTTTTGTTTCTGTGGGCTACCTGGATGACAGGATTGCTCTTGAATTTGTATAGCTACATTGTCGGTAAATCTAAATTGCTTTAGTTATAGAAATAAATTTCGAGTCAGATGTGTATAAATTCTATATAATTTTTATCCTACTACTAATTTAATAAGATGGATCACATAGATATTATAAAATCAAAATTATTATTATCTGAAATAGTAGGTAAAAAAGTCAGGCTAATAAAAAGAGGAGATAGTTTTGTTGGGCTCTGTCCATTTCATAACGAAAAAACCCCATCTTTTTCGGTAAGTAATACTAAAGGATTGTATTACTGTTTTGGTTGCTTAGCTAGTGGTGACGCATTTGAATTTATTTCACAAACTGAAGGATTAAGCTTTAAAGAAGCATTGGAAAGATTAGCACAAGTTACAGGTGTTGAGTTACCTAAAAACCTTAATGTTACCAAAGAAGACAATAAACTATTTTCAACACTAAGCTTAGCTGCAAATTGGTTTGCACAAAAAAATCAGGGCGTTGTAGATTATT
Organism: Wolbachia endosymbiont of Rhagoletis indifferens; assembly: GCF_048537595.1. NCBI lineage: Bacteria > Pseudomonadati > Pseudomonadota > Alphaproteobacteria > Rickettsiales > Anaplasmataceae > Wolbachia > Wolbachia endosymbiont of Rhagoletis indifferens. The sequence continues at coordinate 816,163 of NZ_CP175923.1, forward strand.
TAAAGCAGCGCAAGATTTTACCTGAAATCATAGATAAATTTAAGATAGGTTATGCACCAAGCTCTGGTTTGAAGGAGTATTTAAACTCTTCAGGTATTGAAGACAAAATTTTAATTGATATTGGATTAGTAAACAAAAATTTTCATGATTATTTTTATGACCGGCTGATATTTCCTATATACAACATTGCAGGAAGAGTTATTGGTTTTGGCGGACGTGCGCTGAGTTCTGAGCAACAGCCGAAATATTTAAATAGCCCAGAGAGTCAGCTCTTCAAGAAGAGGGAGAATTTATACGGATTAAACTTTGCTTTAAGCGAAATACGTAAAAAACAGCACATATTTGTTGTTGAAGGATATATGGACACTATAGCGCTACATCAAGCGGGAATTAGTAATGCAGTTGCTCCACTTGGTACCGCAATTTCTGCAGAACAGATAAAAAATCTATGGAGATTTGCTAAAGAAATCTCCATCTGTATGGATGGCGATAGTGCTGGACGTCATGCTGCTACCCGAGTTGCAGAACTTGCTCTGCCAATATTAGAGCCTGGATACACGTTAAAGTTTGTGACTTTGCCGAGTAATAAAGATCCATACGATATATGTAACGAACTGGAATACAAGAAAGAAGACGTATTGACTGCTCTTGACCATTCAACAAAACTGCATTCTGAATATTTATGGCATCACATAATCGATAGCAATTTGCAAAATTATGAAAAACTTGCTCCGGAAAAATATTCAATTCTTGAGCACAAGTTCATGGAATATGTAAATACTATTAGCAACAGCAGTATTAGAAGGTATTACAGAGATTATTTTTACAATAAGGCTAGTGAACTAAGAAGTAGCTTCAAAAAACAGATTTTTAATAGTAAAGCTAGAGCAACAAAAGGTGAGTATCTTCATAGCAAATCTCCAGAGCTAATTGAAGCAGAGCAAAATCAGGCCGTAATTTTACGTATAGCCGTAGAATTTCCTGAAATCTTGAACCGTCCTATATTTTTTGAGCAATTTTCTCATTTTGAATTTACTAATGAGATGAAAAGATTACAACAGCGTATAATTGATGTAATAAGTAACAAAAGCAAACTTGGTAAAGAGGCTTTGTTACAAGAATTGAAACAGTTTAACGTTATAAAGTATGTATTTGAAAAAACTAGCATACTAAGTAGCCAACTGAACGAGAGAAAATCTGCAGAAATTGTGTGGAATAATATAGTGTTACTAAAAGAATTAAATGCATTACGAAAAGAAAGAACCGAAGCGAGGCTGAGCGGTAATCTTGACTTAGAAGAAAGGTTGATAGAACAAATAAAGCAAATAGAAAGTAGTATACAAGAAATGCAAATGAAGTTTATTGAAAAGTAGACTGCTACAGTTAATTATTTTTAGATTGTTTGTCATTCTGCTGCTTTTTAACGGAATTTATACTGCCTCTTAGCAATAAAAAACTTACTTATAGTAGGAAAATGACATATTCTTGTGTTTGTTCTCACATAAAACTATTTATGGAGTGACAATGGTGCATGTATTATACTTACGTTTCTGATTCGAAAATTTATGCAGTTGTTTCTAACAAGATTGGTCAACAAATTCTATTATTTAAAGGTGAGAAACAAAGCAATCATCCTTTCTAGTATTGCTTTTATTCTACTGTTTTTTATCAGCAGTGCATTTTTAAAAAAAGATCAGGCGGTTCATAGTGATAATGCAACTAGTAGCTTTTCAGTAAAAACTCAAGAATGTGCGCCGCAAAACCGCACTATATATTTAAATTTTTCTGGTACAGTAAATCCCTTACATAGAGCTAGCCTTGTCTCAAAAATAAGTGGTAAGATTATTGCTATTTATTTACCTGATGGTGAAAAGGTAAAAAGAGATGATGTAGTGTTAAAGATAGAAAATTATGACAGGATTGAGCAAGCTCAGAAAGCTAAAGCTTTATTAAAGCAGCGTGAAATTGAGTATGATTCCTCTCACAAACTGAATAAAAAAGGCTATGGAGCACAAATAAAAGTAGAAGCAGCTTTTACTGCGTTACAAAGTGCAAAAGCTGACCTAAAAAGGCTAGAATTGGATTTAGAAAACACTGCAGTCAAATCTCCTATAGATGGTTATATTGATAAAATCAATGCAAATGAAGGGGATTTTGTTAATGTTGGGCAAAAAATAGCTGACGTGGTTGATTTCGATCAAATTCTTGTAGTGTTATATGTTTCGGAAAATGAAGTAAGTAAAATAGAGCTAGGCAGCACAGCTCAAATTAATTTACTGGACGGAAAAGAATTGGCAGGTGAAGTAAGTTTTATTAGTAAAATTGCTGAGCCTAAAACTGGGTCTTATAGGGTAGAGGTAAAGGTGACTAATAATAAAATGATATCCTTGCAGGGACTAACTGCCAACGTAAGACTACCTTCAGGCGAAAGATTTGCATATAAAGTTCCTTCTTCAGCCCTGAGCTTAAGTGACGAGGGTGCTCTTGGAATAAAGATTGTTGATGACAATAATTATGTAATATTTGCACCAATAGAAATTGTTGATCATGAGAGCGATGGGGTTTGGATAGTAGCAAATAACGAAGATAAACCCATAAAGTTAATAGTATTGGGCCACCTATTTGTTAAGCCTGGTGATAAGGTTTAAGACATAAGATACCGTCTTTATTGTCAACAAATTATTTAGCTACAAAGAATAAAAAATAATAAAAAGTTTTAATTTAGACTGATATCTTCTATAAATTAGTAACTCTGGATAAGTACTTTCAGTTTGTGTGGGCGTACTTATCCAGAGTTACACTAACTATAGTATTTCCCAAAATAAATGATAAAGGTATAATATGGAATTAATGAAATATGAGGTAAGTAATGGCATACAGTGTGGACTTAAGGGAGAAAGCTATCTCTTTGGTGGAAAGAGGGAAGTCAAAATCTGAAGTAGCAGATCTTCTAGAAATAGGAATTGCAACCTTGTACAGATGGCTGAAAAAGAAAGGAAACGGTGAAAGCCTGGAGGCAGGAAAGAATGGAAGTTTTATTCGAAAAATAGATCCAGAAGTACTCAAAGGATATGTCAAAAAACACCCAGCTAGCAGAAATGAAACAAAATCTAGGATTTGGAATAAATTCAATTTGGTATAGGTTAAAACAGCTAAAAATAACCTTAAAAAAAAGTCACAGAACGTAGTCAAGAAGATAGGCAGCGCTTTACCGATAAAATCTCAAAAATAGACCACTCTAGCATTTTATATATAGATGAAGCAGGAGTTGATAATAGATTATACCGAGAATATGGACGAGCTCCAAAAGGAGAAAAAATATATGCTCTGGAAAAAAGCGAGAGAGAGTAAGTATAATAGGCGGATGAGAAGTTCATTGCACCAATAACTTTCACGGGAGAAAGAAGTATTTAATGCGTGAGATATTACTGCCACAGTTAAAGCGTGGTACAACTATAGTTATGGATAATGCTATATTTCATAAGACTCCTAAAACAAAGTCATTAATAGAGTCTTTTGGCTGTCATTTGTTGTACCTTCCAGCATATTTACCAGCTCACTTTTACCCACAAATATAAAAAGTGAGTAAGCTAAATAATTTAGGATCAAAATGATAGAAACAAGTACAAGCGTGCAATATACAGATGGCTTAGGGGATAAATGGCTGGAAAGAGAGTTAAAACACATTAATTTGGGAGATATAAGGCTTAATAAAAGACTTATAAAAACAAGTTATTGCATAGAGGGTAAGGCATCTGAATCAAAGCTGTAGTGGGTGGAAAGAAGCTAAGGGTGCATATAAGCAATGAAAAGCTTGAAGATAAGGAAATTTATTCTTCCCATTATAAAGAAACTAAGGAAAGAATAAAAGGAAACCAGTTGGTATTTTCAGTTCAAGATACAAGTTATTTGGATTTTGACTCTCATATAAAGACCAAGAGACTAGGCAGTATTTCTAAAGCTTATACAAAGCATAAAATGGGTTTACTGTTGCATAGTGCCTAGCAAAGACGGATTACCTTTAGGTCTATCTTCCCAACAATGTTGGGCGCGTTCTATTAGGGAAGAAGAAACGGCACAAGAAAAAGCAAACAGAAAATACCGTACCTCCATAGAAGAAAAAGAAAGTTATAAGTGGATAACAGCTCTCAAAGAAACTATAAACAACCTTCCTCCAAATGTACAACTTGTTACCCTTGGTGATAGGGAAGCAGACATCTTCAAATTTTTATGGGTGGCTGAGACGTTAGGTAGTTTTTATGTAATCCGCAATCGAGCTAATAGAAGATTTATCTGTACTGAAGTCGGAAAAACAGATTTGCAAACACGCATCACTCAACTGCCAGTAAAAAAGAAAATTTCTCTAGAAGTTACTAAAGGTGGAAACCAGAGATCAAGGAAAGCTAATATTGAAGTTAAGTATATGAAAGGCTATATACCTATCAGATCTTCTTCCATTTATGGGTCAAAAGATACAATACATAAAATAAGTGATAAAATCCCTGTATATGTGGTAAGTGCAAAAGAAACAAATCCTCCTGATGGATTGGAAGCTGTCGACTGGACTCTACTAACTAATGTACCATACTTTAGATGCCATAGAAAAGATAAATTGGTATAAGCTAAGATGGAAAATTGAAGAGTATTTTAGGATTTTAAAATCAGGATGTAAGATAGAAAGCTCTCGCTTAGCTACAAAAGAAAGATTACAGAAGTTAATTGCTATAAAAAGTATAATCGCGTTTAAAATTTTATATTTGACAAAAGTGGCTTTATCAAATCCCATGGAAACTTGTACTAAAATTTTAAGCAACGAAGAGTGGAAGGTCCTTTACATGCGTGAGTATCGGGTAGCAACATTACCCGAAGAACCTCCAAACATAAAACAAGCTATTATTTGGTTAGGAAAATTGGATGGATTTATGAATAGAAAAAGTGATAATTTACCAGGGTCTATGACTCTATGGCGGGGCTATGAAAACCTTAAGGAGAGCATTGTTATGCTTCACATCATAACCTCTCAAAATTGTGGGTAAAAGTAAGATTTGAATCCTATAGAACACTATTGGCATATCATCAAAAGTCGCCTCAGACCTCTAATGCACCACTATACAGACTTGCAGCTTTTAGTTGGTAGTACCATAATGGAATTTTATCATTCATTTTAGAAACTACTATAGTTAGCGGAATCTATGCCAAGATACCGCGGCGGTATGACATGGGGAAACCTTGCTTGGGTCAGCTATAGTAAAAAGATTACTAAACATTTCTCCTTAATTAATTTTATTAAATATTAGCATAATAAATTAAGTTTAATATTTTTTTATTAAAATATTAAATTAAAATATTGATTACTTAAACAGTATGAATTATGATATTATTAATTTATATAGTTGAAATTTTAGGAATATGTTTATGCCAAAATATGTTAAGGAGTATATTAAGGAATATGTTAGTAATATTGCTGAGTCTAATATATTAAAGGTTTATACTTTCAAAAATGAATCTCAAATTCAGGTATTTTTCAAAATTGAAAATGAAGAAATTGATAGAATTTTTTCAGGACAAGAAATAGTAACATTTTTAAATTACACTACCAAAAAGAACTTAAACCTGAAAAAAAATATGATAGATCGTAAAAATAACTTTACCATTAGTAAAAACGTAAAACAAGGCATTATTAAAGATGTAGAAGGTATACGTAGAAAAAATGGTAGATATTCATATAAAGTACCAGTTTTATCACCTGAAGAACAATACGAGGAATTGTTTGAAAGCAAGCAAGCTATCCGATTTGATTTGAATCATTTTATGTCAAGCAACATATCAAAAAGCATGAACTTGAAGAATAGATTTGAAGAAACTTTGGGTTTTGACCCCATAAGTGTTGAAAGTGCAATCACACAAGGTGATTAATGGTATGTAAATCTCCTCTTGATATCAACCTTCGTTGTTGGGAAAGCAGATAAACCACGTCGAAAATTCGCTTAAACCTTCTAACCACAGGCAAAAAGGCGCTTTTTTAATTTATTTTATTACCATTGAAATTTATGCCGTTAACCACCTTATATAATGCCACTTATAGCACTTTCAACACTTATGGTTTTGACCCCGAAGAAGGGCTATGTCATCCGTTAAATTATTTTATTACTGCTATAGGACTAAAGAATAAAGAAGATTTTGCTAAGCTTCTCAAGCATGAATATGTTGTATCTGAGCAAGATTTTATAGCTTATGTTGATACAGGACAAGGACAAACGACTAAGTTATTAGCAATACAGGTTTTAGCGCAATGCTTACCTGTTCTTGATGTTCAGAGCATTGACAGGCGTGAAGGAGAATCATTTTATGATGAAATGATATACGATCAACTATGTAAAGATTCATTCTTGATGAGAAGACAAGTTAACATTGATCAAGAACAAGTCAAACGTGCTTTAAAGGATGTAGGAACAGAACGCTACTTAGAATTTATCTTTGCTTGTGGTACTTACTGTAAAAAGAATGGTACTGATAATTCCTATTACACCTCCAATAGTGATAGCGATTACCCCATAGATAATAATGATTATAACGTAAGCTCTGCACATTCCATGTTGGTGTATAAAGCAGAAAATAGTAAATATATATTTTTTGATCCTAATGAAGGGGCAGTTGGCTTTTGCCCCGATACAGGAGTTGCTAATTTAACCTCTGAAGAAATTTGTAAGACACTAGAGTTGGCTGTAAACCTTTATTCATACGATCAATATATTGAAGATTTTTTGATTGTTCCAGACAGTTTTTACACTTATGTTATGCTTGCAGATGCAACATTAATGTTAAAAAAAGCTGAACAATTTTACGAAACAGCAAAAGATCCAAGCTCAAAAATTGTAGATATATCTGTTAATAAAAATACTGGTAATTTATCATTTATACCTGTAATACCATAAAAGTGTATAATTGCTACAAGACTTGATTTTTAACCTTTCATGTAATACAAGTGCAATATAGTCAATTAAAGCAAAGCTATGCATCCAATCATATATCTACTCAACACGTTACTTGATTTTTATAGCTTCATTCTAATATGTTGGATTATCCTAGATTTGCTGATTAGGCTTAATATAGTGAACGTGTATAATGATACTGTCAATCGCATAATGCGCACCTTGAATCAGTTGACTTATCCACCACTAAAAATTATCAGAAGATACATACCACCGTTCAACGGATTAGATTTATCTATAATGATATTGCTAATAGCAATTCGCTTTGTACAATATACAATGAATTACTACTTTTAAGTAGATGCTAAAAAGATATCTAAAAGCAGCAGTATATCTATCACTCTTAATATATATATATATATCAGTTTTTAGCTACAACTATAAAGATCCTTCCTTAAACACAGCTACAAATGAGGAAGTGACAAATTTAGGTGGAATAGTAAGTTCATATTTAGCTGATATATTGGTTCAATTTCTTGGATTAACTAGTGTTACAATAGCTACAACCATAGTTTACTTGTTGATCTTCAGGCCATCAAAAAGGCTGCTAAAAATTCTCTATTTAATATTAATCAATTTAGGGATATGTGCTATACTACCACAACTTTCGCTAGGCATCACTGCAAGGTACAGACACAGTGGAATAATAGGGAATGCACTAATTAATAACTGCCCGTTTTATGTATTTGTGATAGTAACATCAATAGGTCTTATAGGATCGGTTGGTTGGAAGAGAACAATTTACTCTCTATTCTTCTTATGTAAAAAAATAGCTTGCTTATTTGTAAATGTTCCATTCTTCAGATCACATAAAACTGCTGAATATTCAGTTGCACCATTAGTAGTAGAAGAAAAACATAGAATTACTAAACAACAACCAAGAAAAAGACAGACCGAAGAAATTTTTAAACCTTCCAGTGAGTTCGAGTTTCCAAGCATTCATTTACTTTCTAAAGCAGAGGAGTCTTTGCAGAGAAAGCAGCTGAATAAAATGGAGAGCAATAAAAATTTATCTCTGCTGGAACAAGTCCTGAGTGATTTTGGCGTGCAAGGAAAAATTATCAGTGTATGCTATGGGCCGGTTGTGACTTTATACAAACTTGAACCACAAGCTGGCACGAAATCTGCAAGAGTGATTGGCCTTGCAGATGATATTGCACGTTCAATGAGTGCACTCTCTGCACGTATTTCAATAATTCGTGGGCAAAATGCTATGGGAATAGAGTTGCCGAACAAGGAACGAGAAATTGTAATGCTGCGTGATTTGCTTGAATCCCCAGAATACCAGAATGCAAACTTAAATCTTCCAATTGCGCTTGGCAAGGAAATAAGCGGAAAACCAGTTATTGCAGATCTGACTAAAATGCCCCACTTGCTTGTTGCTGGAACCACAGGGTCGGGTAAATCAGTTGCGATTAACACTATGATTCTTTCACTCGTTTATCGATTAAGTCCTGATGAATGTAAGATGATAATGATCGACCCCAAAATGCTTGAGCTTTCGATATATGATGCAATACCGCATCTAATAACGCCAGTGGTAACAGAGCCAAAAAAGGCTGTAGTCGCTCTTAAGTGGATAGTGAAAGAAATGGAAAATCGTTATCGCATGATGTCGTATTTGAATGTGCGCAACGTAATAAACTATAATCAGAAAATCACAGAAGCGATGAATAGTGGAATAGAATTGGAGCGCGTTGTGCAGATTGGCTTTAATTCAACAACAGGCAAACCTTTGTTTGAAAAAATACCAATCAAGATGGAGACATTTCCATATATTGTAGTGATCGTGGATGAAATGGCAGATCTAATGCTTGTTGCCGGTAAAGAAATAGAGTGCTCTATTCAACGTTTAGCTCAGATGGCTCGTGCTGCAGGAATACACATCATAATGGCAACACAACGTCCATCCGTGGATGTGATAACAGGTGTGATAAAGGCAAACTTTCCAACAAGAATCAGTTTTGCTGTTACTTCTAAGATAGATAGCCGCACAATACTTGGCGAACAAGGGGCTGAACAATTGCTCGGCATGGGTGATATGCTCTATATGGCCTCTGGTGGTAAGATCATTCGAGTTCACGGCCCATTTGTAAGTGATAATGAGGTGCAAGATATAGTTGATCATCTGAAAATGCAAGGTGAGCCGAATTACATGGAGGAAATCACCAAAGAAGATGAAAATTCTTCTGTGGAATCAGAAGGTGAAACAGAGGATGAAGAAAACGACCTTTACAACCAAGCAGTGGCCATCATTCAAAGAGATCAAAAAGTTTCAACCAGTTACATTCAACGACAACTTAGAATAGGCTATAACAGAGCTGCAAACATCGTTGAAAGAATGGAAAAGGAAGGTATTATCAGCGCTCCAAATTACTCAGGGAAAAGAGAGATATTGGTTGAATAACAGGGCTTCTTTTTTTGCAACCTTGTAAATACCTTAATTTAAGTTTCCGCACTTTCAAAAAGCAAGTCAAACAAAATTATTAAAAGGTCAATACATAATGACAGTTAATTTAATAATAATTTAAACATTGGGAATGTAAAATTATAATATATTAATTAACTAGGGGGTAAAAATGAGTGTAACTAAATGGGTACTTGGCTTTGATAAGTCAGATATAACAGCATTGCAGGGAAGTCAACAGATTGATGCTGAGCAGTTTCAAAAGGTATTTAGTGCATTAAAAGAATGGCAAGAAGCTCAAAAGATTGATGCTAAACAGTTTGAAGAGGTATTTAGTGCATTAAAAGAGTGGCAAGAAGCTCAAAAGATTGATGCTAAACAGTTTGAAGAGGTATTTAGTGCATTAAAAGAAAAGATTGGTACTGAGCAGTTTCAAGGTATGCAAGAGCACTTAAACGGCCTGCAAGAAAAAGTGGAAACACTTACAGAAGCAGTAGGAGAACAAGAAAAAACACTACTAATTTGTACCATAGCCACTGCTGTTGCTGTAACAGCGATAACTTGTTTTGTTGCATTCTGCATCTATCAGGGAGTTAAGCTTGAGAGGGAGAAAGAAAAGAACTCGCTTGATCAAGATACACCAAAAGCAAAACTTAGTAATGTAGATACTACCGATGGTACTGAAAAACTACAGAATAACTTAAAAGTGCAAACTATATAGCTGCATAACACTCTTCTTAAGAAGGTGTTACATAGCTTGTAACACCTTACTCTTCTCTTAGCCTATGTAGGTTTTTTGATAGCAAACATATCACTTTTTAGAAAAATATTTGTGACATATTATTGTAAAGTTAGTAAAGATTCTGGTTTACTTAAAGTTTGTTAATTGCTATCTTTTAAAACACGATATTTACTATAGCACCATATGCTTAGGATTTTTTCTAAAGTTTTGTTCATATTAATGTTTTTGGTTTCTAGCTTTTTTACTGTGCATAGTGCTGAAGCTAAGTCTAAGGTAAAGCTCAGTAAGAAATACATACCTCCTGGTAACCCTGGTGGTGCAAACTTTCATACAGATGAGGATTTTGCTGAGTCATATAAACTGTATGAGAAGCGTAGGGAATTGCTCAAGAAAAAAAAGTCACAAGATCGAGCTATAAATAAAGAAGATCTAATCAAAAAATTAAAAGAGAAAAAAATTGCTAGTCTTGATAATGAGCCAAATGACATGGAAGCTTGCATAGTCGACGATGAAGAGAGCGCTATGATAAATCAGCATGGTATTAATATCGCGCGTTTAAGGGGTGCTGTATTTATAGATCAAGAGCCAGTTTCCCAGTATGAAAATAAGCAGTATGAAAGTGAGCAGCATGAACAAGAAGGAAAAAAAATTACTTCAACACGAGAAAAAAAAGTTTCTCCTATGAATATCACTATAAAAAAAACTCCATCAAAAAGAACATGTTCACATGATTCTATTGCTAATTTGGATAACGTAGATGCTTATAGTTTGAATGGTTCGAGTTCATTTGGCAGTGTAGCTGACACAGTAAAATAGTATCACAATTAATAATATGCTAGATAAAGACCTAATATTGAATGATGATGCATATGAATTATCGCCGATTTCCAGGCACAAAACTCATGTTGTAGAAGTTGGAAAAGTAAAGATAGGTGGAAATAATCCTGTAGTTGTACAATCTATGGCGCTTGGCGTGCATATAGATTCTGATAATATAAAAAGTAGCGCAAAACATTATGCAAAAGAGATAACAGAACTAGCGCGTACAGGTTCAGAATTGGTGCGAATTGCCTTGAACTCAGAGGAGGTAGCAAGAGCAATACCTTATATAGTAGAAGAGATAAATAAAGAAGGTTTTGACGGTAAAATATTGGTAGGCTGCGGTCAATATGAGCTAGATAAATTAGTTCAAGATTATCCAGACAACATCAAAATGCTGGGTAAAATTAGAATCAATCCAGGCAATATAGGCTTTGGCCACAAACGTGATGAGAAGTTTGAAAGGGTTATAGAGTATGCAATAATGCATAATCTTCCGGTTAGAATTGGAGTAAATTGGGGTAGTCTTGATAAATACCTTTTACAAAAACTGATGGATGAAAACTCTTCGCTTAGTAATTCAAGGCCTTCTGATGTTATACTGCGCAAAGCACTTGTAATGTCTGCTCTTGATAGTGCAAAAAAAGCTGAAGAAATTGGTCTAAGTTCAAACAAAATAATCATTTCATGTAAAGTTAGCAAAGTACAAGATTTAATTTTAGTTTATACGGCACTTGCAAAATCTTCCAATTATGCACTGCATTTGGGTTTAACTGAGGCTGGTATGGGCAATAAAGGTGTGGTAAATACCGCAGCAGGGCTTACTTATTTATTGCAAAATGGCATTGGAGATACCATACGGGCTTCTTTGACTCAACGTCCTGGTGAATCGCGTACTAATGAAGTGGTGGTGTGTCAGGAAATATTGCAGTCTATAGGCTTGCGACACTTTAACCCTCAGGTTAATTCATGTCCTGGTTGTGGGCGCACGAGTAGCGATCGTTTTCGTATATTAACTGAAGAGGTGAATGGCTATATAAAAACTCATATGCCGATGTGGAAGAAAAAAAATCCAGGTGTAGAGCATATGAGCATTGCTGTTATGGGATGCATAGTAAATGGTCCTGGAGAAAGCAAACACGCAAATTTGGGAATCAGCTTGCCTGGATATGGAGAAAAACCTGTTTCAGCAGTCTACAAAAACGGCAAATATTTCAAAACTTTACAAGGTGATAATGTCTCTGAAGAATTTAAGGCAATTATTGATAATTATGTGAAGGAGCATTACACGTAACCTTTCACGGTTAATTAATAGATAAATCGCAAATAAAAAAGAAAATTAAACCTTGTTTTTCTTTTTTCGCTATTAATATATTTATAACACAATTGAGTTTAAATAATTGATATGAAAAGCTTTTTACTTATTTTACTATTAGTTTTGTCTCCATTTTTAGCATCATCTATAAGCATTGAGGACATCGAAGAAAATTGCAATTACGAATATTACCCTAAATTAGATTCTTCTTCTGCTGATGAGTTATACGTTATAAAGCGAAATTATTATAGATATGGTGAGAAATTAAAAATATTAGCAGATGAGAGGATAAAGGAGATCACTTTAGGCACTAGTGATAAATAATTGTAACCAGACTGCATTCTGTGATTTTTAGCAAAACACGATCTTTCATTTGAGCTTTCTTCAATTTAAAGTAAATACAGAAACTAGCTATTTTCAAAAATATGGTTGAATAATTGTTAATAACAGTGTATAATTATTAATAATTTCAAGCATTTTTGCCATGGCTCTTTCAAAATTTCTCGATCCTCGCAATGATTTGTGTTTCAAAAAAATCTTTGGAACGGAAAAAAATAAGAATATTCTTATCCACTTTTTGAACGATATTTTAGGGTTTACTGAGATAAATGCAATACAAGAAGTTGAGTTTCTTAGCACTATTATGGATCCCGAAGTTGCCTCTGATAAACAAAGTATTGTTGATGTTCTCTGCAAGGATTCTCACGGAAATAGATATATAGCAGAAATGCAGCTTGCTAGAGACAAGGGCTTTGAGAAACGTGCCCAACTGTATGCTGCTAAGGCTTATTCAAGACAATTAGATAAATCTGGCAACTACATTGATTTAAAGAAAGTCTTCTTTATTGCTATATCAAATTGTAACTTACTTCCTGAAGAAGTTGGTTATATCTCTACTCATAATATACGTGATATAAAAACCAACGGCCACTACTTAAAAGATTTTCAATTTATCTTTATAGAATTGCCCAAATTTTCAAAAAGTAAAGTAGAGCAGTTAGAAAGTATAGTAGAAAGGTGGTGTTTCTTTTTTAAATACGCAGAAGAAACAACAGAAGAGGACTTAAAAGAGATAGCAGAAAAAGCACCAATAATAAAGCTAGCATATGATGAGTTAGATAAGTTTCGTTGGAACGAAAAAGATTTAGTAGCTTACGAAGAAAGGATAATGGATCTACGCAAAGAAGAAGCTATTCTTGAATACAGACTTGATCTTGCTACTGAAAAAGGCAAAAAAATTGGTAAAGAGGAAGGGAAAATTGAAGTCGCAAAAGCAATGCTGGCTAATAATGTTGATGTCAACACTATTGTCAAGTTTACTGGCCTTTCTATTAGTGAGATTGAAGAATTAAGTGGAAATTTGTGAGCGGTTACAAATAATTTACCATTTCTTCTGGTTTCACTATCCTTTCAAACTCCTCCTCAGTGAGCAGTTGAAGTTTTGCTGCTGCTTCTTTTAGAGTGATATTTTCTTTATAAGCAAGCTTCGCTATTTTTGCTGCATTGTCGTACCCTATATGCGTATTTAATATAGTGACCAACATCAACGACTGATTCAGTAAATCTTTTATCCTCTCTTCATTTGCTTTAATACCAACTACACATTTTTCTGTAAAATTTAAACTTGCATCAGCTAAAAGTCTTATAGACTGCAAAACATTGTAAATTATCACTGGCTTAAACACGTTCAGTTCAAAATGACCACTTGAGCCACCAATTGTTACAGCAACATGATTTCCCATAACTTGAGTGCATACCATAGTCACCGCTTCACACTGAGTTGGATTCACTTTACCTGGCATAATTGAAGAACCAGGCTCATTTTCCGGTAACATTATTTCCCCAATTCCGCATCTTGGACCAGAACCAAGCAACCTTATATCATTTGCAATTTTCATTAAACTGACTGCTACTGTATTGAGTGTTCCACTGAGCTCAACTAAAGCATCATTTGCTGCTAGCGCTTCAAATTTATTGCCTGCTGAAGTAAATGGAAGGTTAGTAATTTCTGCAACTTGGCTTGAAAAATCTTCAGCAAAACCCTTTTTAGTATTGAGTCCCGTGCCAACTGCAGTGCCACCTTGTGCAAGCTCATATATATCACTTAAAGTTGATTTTACTCTCTCTATCCCCTTTTTAATCTGGGCTGCATAGCCAGAGAACTCCTGTCCCAGTGTTAGGGGCGTTGCATCTTGCAGATGAGTACGTCCTACTTTTATTATATCTTTAAATTCCTGAACCTTATTATCCAGCACCTTATGCAATTTTTCAAGATTTGGAATAAGCAAGCAGTTTATTTGCTCTGCTGCTGCTATATGCATTGCTGTTGGAAAGGTGTCATTTGACGACTGACCATAATTCACATGATCGTTTGGATGTATTGGAGATTTACTACCCAAATTACCACCTAAAATCTCTATTGCGCGATTGCTGATCACTTCATTCATATTCATATTAGTCTGCGTTCCGGATCCGGTTTGCCAAACAACAAGCGGAAATTCATTATTAAATTTGCCATCTATTACTTCCCTTGTGGCTGCGCAGATTGCGTCCCCTACCTTATTATCTATGCTACCCTGCTTCATGTTAACACGTGCTGCTGCAAGTTTTACTATTGCTAATGCTTTAATCAGAGGCTCTGGCATTTTTTCTGTGCCAATCTTAAAATTTTCTAAAGAACGCTGAGTCTGCGCTCCCCAGTAATGTTCACTTGGTACTTTTACTTCCCCTAAGCTGTCTGATTCTATTCTTACCATACTTTCTCCTTTGCATTAGAATTCTGTTACTCTACTACTTATAGCTGACCTAAGCAACATGTCATACCGCGAATGAATCGCGGTACCTCGGCATAGATTCCGCTAACTAGTAGCGGAATGACGAATTTGTCATTTTCCAAATTGTCGGTAAATCTAAGTCAGTTTAGCTATACTACATTTCTTGGTTAATTAAATCATATTGGATTTTAGTGTCAAGTGTACAAACATTGCAATATGGTACAATGTTACGACGATGTCATGCAAGTAGCCGACACTGGCATCCCAGTACCTTCATCCTGTCACCCCAGTGACCATGTAAGGAGGGCGTTATTCCAGTGCCAGCTACTCGTATGACAAGAAAGTAGCACTGGGATCTGGTAGACTCAAATCACAATGTTTGCACAATTGTACGCTTAGTTCTGGTCGCACGCTACCATTCTTGTACAGCCACAGATAGAAAATTTACGCTTTAAAAGGATCATATACATCGATTTCCTTAGAATTACTCTTTTTCAATTTTTTACTTAATAATCTCAAAATAGGCTGTAAATCACCATTAATTGATAAGCACAGCACTTCTTTATTAAGATAATTGGCTAGGTGATTCTTCTTTTCCAGAATTTCTGCTTCCCTCAATAAGTCGCATTTGTTCAGTACTACAATTTCTTCTTTTTTAACAAGATCGCTATCGTAAAGCTCCAGCTCATTATGTGTACAATTATAAGCTGAAATAACATCATCGTGAGTTGCATCAATTAAATGAAGTAAAATTTGACACCTTTCTATGTGCTTTAAAAATTTATGTCCGAGCCCAACTCCAAGGTGAGCATCAGTAATTATTCCAGGAATATCTGCTATTACAACTTCGCTATCATCCACTTTTGCCACACCTAAGTGGGGTCTTACGGTGGTAAATGGATAATCGCCTACTTTTGTATCGGAATTTGAGCAGCGAGTCAAAAATTTTGATTTACCTGCGTTTGGCATGCCAATAATTCCAACATCTGATAAAACTTTTAGTTTTAACAATACATGTTTTTCTTCGCCAGGCTGACCGTAAGTAAAATGTCTTGGTGCCTTATTAGTAGAAGATTTAAAATTAGTATTTCCAAGTCCACCTTTTCCACCCTGTGCTATTAAAAATTCCATATCAGGCTTGTCAAGATCGACTATTATCTCTTCACTTTCTTCATCAATTATTTGTGCACCGACTGGAACTCGAAGTATAACGTCTTTCCCTGCTGTGCCAGATCTATCCCTGCCTGCACCATTTTTCCCACTATCTGCTTTAATGTGTCTTCTATAACGAAAATGAAGCAAAGTGTTGAGATTAGCGTCGCTGATGAAAACTATGTTTCCACCCTTTCCTCCATTACCACCATTTGGACCACCAAATTCAACGAACTTTTCTCGACGAAAACTTGCACAGCCGTCACCACCGTCACCGGCTTTTAAACACAATTTTACTTCGTCTATAAAACCCATGCTAACCCACGATAATATTTAGCATCCTTTCCTAATGCGCTTTCTATTCTCATTAGCTCGTTATACTTCGCGAGTCTATCAGAACGCGATAGCGACCCGGTTTTTATCTGCCCGCAATTTGATGCAACTGCTATATGAGATATTGTTGTGTCTTCTGTTTCACCTGAGCGATGAGAAATAACAGCTTTATAGCCATTTGATTTTGCCATTTCAATAGCAGCAAAAGTTTCTGTTAACGTCCCTATTTGATTTGGCTTGATCAGTACAGCATTTGCCATTTTTTCCTCTATTCCTTTGCATATCAGTTCACAATTTGTAACAAACAAATCATCCCCTACTAATTGAACTTTACTCCCCAATTTTGCAGTAAGTAATTTCCAACCTTCGTAATCGTCTTCACTCATTGCATCTTCTATAGAAATTATTGGATATTTTTCCACAAGGTCACAATAGTATTCAGCCAATTTCTCTGAAGTAAGATCTCTGTTTTCAAATTTGTAAATTCCATCTTCATAAAAAGTAGATGAAGCAACATCAAGGCCTAGTGCAAAGTGATTTTGTGCTGAATAACCTGCTGATTCTATAGCGTATATGATCAAATCAAGTGCTTCTTCAGTACTTTCAATATTTGGTGCAAAACCACCTTCATCTCCTACGTTTGTGCTATAACCTTTTTTCTTAAGAATGCTACGTAAGTTGTGGAACACCTCCGCAGATATTCTGATTGCTTCACTGAAAGTCTCAGCACCGACTGGAAGAATCATGAATTCTTGGAAATTGAGCTTATTGTCTGCATGTACTCCACCATTAATTATGTTAATGAATGGAACCGGCATAACACTCATCTGCTCTCCTCCCAAATATCTATACAACGGTATTTTGAAACTGTTTGCTGCTGCTTTTGCAACCGCAAGAGACACACCCAAAGTTGCATTTGCTCCAAGTTTAGATTTATTTTTTGTTCCATCTAGTTCAATTAATGCTTTATCAATTGCATTTTGATCTGTTGCATCCATGCCGATAATTTTATTCGCTATCACTCCATTTACAGCTTGAACAGCTTTCAGCACTCCTTTACCACAATACCTTTTCTCATCTTGGTCCCTGAGTTCCAAGGCTTCTAATTTACCGGTTGAAGCTCCAGAAGGTACAGATGCTCTGCCTATTGCTCCATCACAGAGCTCAATCTCTACCTCAACAGTGGGGTAACCCCTGCTATCTAAAATTTCTCTTGCAAATACGTTATTGATTATCTTATTCATTGCATTAAATCCCTACTGTAAACTTTCTGTACAAACGTGTGATCTGAAGATAATTCTAGTTGTCATCCCAGTGCTCCGACACTGGGATCCAGTTTTACTACACAATTTTATCATATAAATCCTCCCAGTCTGGATTCTCTTTCTCGATTAAATTCATTTTCCATTTTCTTTGCCAACTTTTTAAAAGCTTTTCTCTAGTAATAGCTAAATTTATGTCTTGGAACTCTTCGAAATAAACCAATCTATAAACACCGTATTTTGACGTAAAACTAGAAACAGTTTCACTTTTATGTTCATAAATTCGTTTTATCAAATTTGATGTCACACCTACGTATAAAGTTCCGTTGCGTTCACTTGCAAGTATATAAACATAATAACTCTTCATATATAGTTGACTGGATTCCAGTGTCAAGCACTGGAATGACACCGGTACTTGCATTTATTCTATCGTTTAACTAGATGTTTGTATAGTTTCTGCTATGAGCTTCGCAGCTTCCTTTGCCAATTTAGCTATATTACTACCAGCACCAATAAATAATACTATATCACCTGGACTTGTCGAATCACTAATAAAATGTGAAATGAGTAGAGAATCATTCATGATTTTTACGCTATCAAACCCATTACTGATTAAAGCTTCTTGTATATCATTAATCCCACAACCAGGAATAGGCTTGTCTTCTGGGGGATGAACAGGGGTGAGGATGACATAATCAAATATCATGAAAATTCGTATGAATTCATCAAAAAAATTACGAATGCGAGCAAAACGAAGTGGTTCGATAATTCCTATTACTTTTCCTTTAGTAATCGAACGTGCAGCCGTTAAAGTTGCATATATTTCATTTGGATGATGGGCATAATCCTCAATTAACTTAACACCTTTAATATCGGCAATCAAAGAGAATCTTCTTGCTACTCCTTGAAATTCCAAAAGGCCTTTTTTAATCTCTGCATCGCTAATCCCGAGTTTTATTGCAACCGATATTGCAGCTAAGGCGTTGCTGACTTTGTGAATTCCAATTGCGTTTGACAGCACTACATTTTTTATATTTCTGGATCCCAGTGTCACGCACTGGGATGACAGATGGTGATGGGATGACACCTGTTCTTCTGTCATTCCAGTACTTGATACTGGAATCCAGTTGTTCAATACATCAAATTCTATGCTGTTAGCATGCTGCTTAATATTAACAGCTTTAATATTGGCACCCTCAAATCCAAACATCATAGAGTTACTTGCATCATAATTAATGCCTACAGAATCAGGCAAAACTGCAAAATCTGCTTTGCTTATAAACTGAGAGAATGCATTTTTAATATCGTCGAATGTACCATAATGATCCATATGATCGTCGTTAATACTCGTTATGACAGCAATATTTGCAGGAATCTTCAGCATAGTTCCATCTGATTCATCAGCTTCGATTAAAAAAATGTCACTCCTTCCAAGTCTTGAATTACTTTGATATGAATTCAGTATTCCTCCCACAATTACAGTTGCATCGACATTAGAATGATCAAAAATGGAAGCAATCATTGCCGTTGTCGTTGTCTTACCACTTGAACCTGAAACCGCTATCACATATTTATCTCTTAAAAGTTCAGCAAGTATGTCTGATCTATGCAAAATGGTTTTATTGTTATTTTTTGCCGCAATTAACTCCACATTATCAGATTCTATCGCAGAAGAATGTACAACTATTTGAGCTTGGCTTATATTATCAGCATTGTGACCAATGTAAACTTCTATACCCAGCTTTTGTAACCTATCTACATTGTCGTTTGACTGCGCATCACTGCCTTGAACTTTGTAATTGGAATTATGGAGAATTTCAGCAATGGCACTCATTCCGATTCCACCTATACCAATAATATGTATTATTCCTTTTTGAGTTTTGTTAATATTTAGCAGTAGATGTTTACTCATTACTAAATTTATTATAGTATAATTTAAAATCCTCATAGTATCGAACCCTCTTACCGAATACAATGATAAAAAACCTAACCTTTCTATGTCTAACATTTGTTTTGATAAGTAGCTGCAGTTTTAGCAACAGGTTTAATTGCACTGCAGGTCATTATAAAATTGGCAGCAGCTACACAATAAATGGTATAACTTATCACCCAAAAAACTGTAAACATCACGAAGAAATAGGAATAGCATCGTGGTATGGAATAGAAGATCATGGCACGCTTACAGCAAATGGTGAAGTGTTTAACCGCCACTTGATCTCTGCAGCGCATAAGACTTTGCCTTTACCCTGCTTTGTTCTTGTCACTAATTTAGAAAATGGAAGAAAGCTTGTTACAAGAGTTAACGATAGAGGACCATTTATTAAAGGCAGAATAATAGACTTATCAGAAAAAGCAGCTCAAGTCTTAGGATTTCATAAAGTAGGGCTTGCAAAGGTAAAAGTCCAATACCTAAGAAAGATGTCAGAACAATTGATACAAAATACTCCTCATTATAGAAAGCAATATGAAAAAGAAATGCAGAAACATCACCCGAAACAAGACAGTGCAGAAAGTAAGGGATATGTTGCATTTTTTAAAAGTGCTCAGGCTGCTAAATCAGCTGCATCGAAGCTTCGTAATCAAGGAATGAAAAATGTTAGATTGCTTTTTAAGAACAATCAATATTGTGTGAAAGTGAGTTATAGGTAGCGGTGAGTGCAGAATTTGAAAGATTTGGTTAATGTAAGAAACGCTGGCTAACTATTGTAAGTTAAAAATGTGATATAAAAAAGATATCAACAATTTATAGCTATACCGCCGCGGCGCTAACTAGTAGCAAGATGACGAGGTTATCGTCATGCCGCCGCAAACCGTCATACCGTGATTCATTCCACAACTGTACGAACATTACAATTTGAGCCTACCAGAAGGATGTCATCCCAGTGCCCAGACACTGGGATCCAGGAATTTTGATTGGGCACTAAGTTGATAAGCATAAAAGTGGCTGATCTTATGTTAAAACACAACGTTCTTGATGAGATTACGGCAAGGCTGGATTCCAGTGTCAAGCACTGGAATGACACCATTTGCTGTGCAGTTTACCTTCAAAAATGAATGTTCGTACAGCTATGGATTCATTCGCGGTATCTCATCCGCTAACACGTAGCAACTGTTCTCCCTTGTCATACCGTCACGGTATCTCTAGATCCCGCTAACACGTAGCGGGATGACGGTTTTTCAAATTGTCGTAAGTCAGTTTAGCTATAGCATTATAGAGACAAAGATCAAAATTTACTTATTTACGTCTCCAATTTCATTGTGTATAATGGAGACAAAGATTTATATTTTGTATTTTATGTCTCCATTATTTATTGGTAGGCAAAAAGCAACTACTGGAACTTACAGAAAAAAATACTGCTTCTTTTGTAGTAGTCAAAGGAAGACGTCGTATAGGAAAAAGTCGTTTAATTCAAGAGTTTGGTAAGCATTTCGAGCAGTATTACTCATTTATAGGTTTGCCACCAGAAAAGCATACTACAACATCCCACCAACTTAATGAATTTTCTAGACAAGTTGCTAGACAATTTTTTTGCTAGATATGATGACTGGAGTATGGGCAGTTGGTGAACGTCTACTATCAGGGAAAATATTATTGCTATTTGATGAAATTTCTTGGATGGGCTCAAAAGATCCAACTTTTTTAGGAAAAATAAAGAATTTTTGGGATACACAGCTATAACAAGCTAGTTTTTGTTGTTTGTTTCATCCTGAAAACATACTTAGTAGTACTGGTTTTGTAGGAAGAATATCGTTGACTTTAACACTCGGGACTTTCTGATTGCAACAGATTTTGGCCAAAAAATATTTCAGCATACGAAAAGTTTAAGGTGCTTGCAGTAACCGGCAAAATATTTGGAAGAGGTAAATTTTAAACATGGTGCTGAAGAAAATATTAAAAAGCTTTGTTTTACAAAAGGTGGGTTTTTAGTTGAGGAGTTTGACCAAATATTTTCAGATCTATTCATGCGAAAAACAGCTTTTTATAAGCAAATAGTGAGAGCTCTTTCTACTGGAGCTAAAGAACAGGAAGAAATTTGTACTGCTTTAGATATTGCAAGACATGGACGCATTTCTGAGTATCTACATGAGCTGGAGCTTGCTGGTTTTATTGCAAGGGATCACACTTGGAATATAAAAACTGGTACTGATTCACGACTCAGAAGGTACAGACTTCAAGATAATTATTTAAGGTTTTATCTAAAATATATTGAAAAAAATCTAGGAAAATTAATCGTGACACCTATTCTATAGGGTTATTCACGTCCCTGCCAGAGTGGATTGGACTTCAGTTTGAAAATTTGGTGCTGAACAATAGAAAGAGCATACATAATATCTTAGGAATTGACGAGCGAGAATCCATTTTTTCAGAGGAAGACAGGTGCTGGTTGTCAAATTGATTACATGATTCAAACAAGGTTTAACACCCTCTACATTTGCGAAATCAAATTTTCAAAAAATAAAATCGGTCATTCAATAATACAAGAAGTACAAAAGAAAATAGATACACTAAAGCGTCCAAAAGGCTTTTCATGTCGTCCAGTTCTTATTCACGTTAATGGTGTGAGTGATGACGTTATAGATAGTGATTACTTTTCAAACATAATTGATTTTGGAGAATTATTGAATTGTAAGTAATTCTTGCTCTACTTTTTCAACTTTGTGTCATTTAACATTGGAACAAGATTCCAGATGACATCTTTCTTGAACTCTTACTATAACAATGTTCGTACAGATATGTGCCACGCGCTGGAATGACATGGTGAGGCGTCATCCTGCTGCTCCTTTCTTGTCATGCCGCCGCGAACCGTCATACCGTCACGGTATCTCTTAGCCGCTAACACGTAGCGGAATGACGAATTACTTGACTTTTACAGGGATGACGGTTGTTGTTTAGCCATAAATATTTAAGAAATTTACCAAATGAAAAAAAAGGCAAAAGAAGCCCTGGGGTTATTATCCGCTTTAAAATATTGGCGTTTTTTATGTTTTAAACGCTTGATAAGCGAGATTCAGCCGCTTTTAATTGCAACTAACTTACGCTGCAAATGTTTAAGAAATTTACTAAGCAGAAAAAAAGACAAAGAATCCCCGAGTTAGCTAGTCTTTTACTATCTCTGTCGAGTATTGGCATTTTTTGATGTCTTGTAACGCTTTATAAGCGCGTTCAGCTTATTTAGATAAAAATCTAGATGTAGATGAAGTTTTGTAAAGACATACAGTATCTATATACTGCAAAAAATTAAACATAAGACGCCGATACATTAAGTAATCCTTACCTTTTAATCTGCAGATTGGCGAAAGCAAATACAATAGCTTCAGTTTCATGATAAGGGGGCTGGCGAGGCTTGTCAAGTAGTTTCTACCTGAAACCACAATATTCGCACAGTTGGAAAATGGTTGCGGGAGTAGGATTTGAACCTACGACCTTCAGGTTATGAGCCTGACGAGCTACCGAGCTGCTCCATCCCGCGTCGTTGCTTATTTAGTTATTATATATACAATAATAGAAAATAAAAGAATAAAATTACATTATGGTGTATATTTTGTGTATTTATTAACTTTTCTTGACATAATAGTTAGTTATATACGTCATAACCTACACAATGAAAAATATAACTTGATACTATGGTTTCCTGTGTGTCAGTGTGTAGGGATTTTAACCTATTTTTCCCTAAGTTTTGAACCAAGCTGCACTTTTACCATATCTATTTTTCTTTTGCTTTTACCCACACTAATTCTGATTGCAATATTGTATAAAAGGTACGCGATATTATGTATCGCTTTAATTGCAGTGCTCATAGGGTTTACAGCTAGTAAATTAAGAACAGCTTTAGTTGATACTCAAATTCTTGATAAAGAGAGATATGTAAAAGATATCGTTGCCACAGTGAAGGATATTAATGACAGGGGCTCATATAAACAATTTCTGCTCCATGTTGTAAAGCCCTCTGTCATCCCAGTGTCAGCTACTTGCATGACATCTTTGATTGATGATATATATCCAATTTATCACTCAACTGGACGTTCATGTAGTTATGCGTCACGCGCTGGCCACATTGCTCTAGATAACATCAGAATATCAGTTAGAACCAAAGTGGAAAAAGGCATTAAAATAGGCGATCAAGTAAAATTATCAGCAAAACTCTTCCCTCTAAAGATTGCGCCCTCGGAGTATGCATATGATTTTGCAAGAATAGCATATTACCAGAAAATAAGTGCAACAGGTTTTGCAACAAGCAAAATAGCCCTGCACAAAAAGGCTGAAGCAAGGAAATTTCTAGAGTATATAGAATCTTTCCGTCAATATATTTATGAAAACCTGCAGCAAAATATCAAAAAACCACATGCGGATATAATCTCTGCATTACTAATTGGTAAAAAAGATGGCATAGATCAAAAAACTATGGATGCAATACGAGATTCAGGTATAGCACATTTGTTTGCCATATCTGGTTTGCATTTATCATTCGTTGCTGGTCTGTTTTTTGTAGTGTTTCGTAATTTATTCGCAATATCTGAAACTTTGACTCTTAAGTATAACACCAAGAAAATATCTGCATTCCTTACTATCTTGCCAACCACGTTTTATTTGTTGATTACCGGTATGCAAATTTCTGCTCAGCGTGCCTACATCATGGTGATTTTAGTACTTGTTGCAATAATGATAGAGAGAAAATATCGAGGGTTAATAGCAATTGCGTTTGCTGCTTCAGTGATACTCTCAGTAGAACCAGAAGCAATTTTAAAGCCAGGCTTTCAGATGTCATTTTCTGCGGTTTTGGCACTGGTTGCCAGTTATCAAATTAATGCTAATAAATTGTTCAAAATAAAAATAATGAAATATTTTGTATCGATAATGATCAGCTCAGTAATAGCAAGTTTAGCAACTGTTCCGTACACGATATACAATTTTAATTATTTTTCAATTAGTGGCATTATCACAAATTTAGTTGCTATACCAATAGTTACATTAATTATTATTCCACTTGGAATAATTTATGTTTTGTTGATTCCTTTAGGTATTGAATGGATTATAGCGCCATTTATAGAGCGCCCAATTGACAGTATTTTGTATATAACAAACGCTATCGCTAGTCTTCAGTATTTGGTTATTCCCATTCGCACTTTTCCTGCCTCATCAATTATTATAATAACATTTGGGTTATTATGGCTGTGCTTGTGGGAAAGAAATTGGCGCTTCTTCGGAATTTTCTTTATTGTGCTGGGTATTTTCTCTAGTGCTATGTATAGAACTCCTGATATCTTGATAAGTGCTGATAATGTTGCTGCAAAGGAGAGTGACAACTTACTATATTCTCTCACCAGAAAAAATAGGAACTTTGTTGTCAAAACATGGGCAAAGCAAAATGGGCAGAACCAAATTTTGAATCATAAAAAATACAATAACTCAGATAAAAGGCTAAAATGTAACGATTATGGCTGCATATATAATAAAGGAAATAATAAGTCAGTGTTGCTAGCTTATAAAAAAGAAGATATTCTAGAAAATTGTGATAAAGTTGACTTAATAATTCAATTAAGTGAATTCGACTATTCAGTTTGTAATACTAAAACTATCAAATATGCCGATTTAGAAACACATGCAATTTGGTTAACAAATCGTTACATAAAGATTAATAAAGTGCGCTCCAATAGGCCTTGGCACATGTTGAAAAATTAAGAAACTTGATTTTAAGGTTTGGTTAATGTATACCTAAATAAATTTAAACTAGAAAAATGTTATGGTTACAGACACTAAAGATCCTTTCAAAGACTATTTTGATTTTTTAGGATTTAGAAAACTTTCTGACCAGCCCAGTAGAATTTTGAGCTCTATAAGAAAGTATTCTGGTACTATATCGATAGCAAGTACCATTGCTACTCTTATAGCATTTACTGCCTTTTCTATTCAGCCTGTTATAGTGGCCCTACCCAGATGGTATGAATTAGGTATTGCTTGGTTGGAAGCAAGAGAAGATAATCACTTCTCAGAGTGGATAGGGTCAATCCAAAATATTTAAGGTTAACCATGCAAGTATCGATGATGAGAAAACAAGGGAACTGGGATCAAGCAAAACAACTGCGTCAATTAGTGCAGGGTATGCCATCTAAGGATTCTTGCGATCCAAATTATCGACGTCTTTGGTATGTTAGAACCTGTTTAAAATCTCAAAGAGATGAGCTAAAGTAGGAACAGGTAAATAATGAGGTATATAAATGAGTCAAAGGTATCCAAGCGACATAAGTCGTGAGCAATTTGAAAAAATCAAACCAATTTTAGAAAGTAGGAAAAAGAAAACAAGACCAAGATTAATTGATATATACAAAGTATTTTGTGGAGTGTTATACGTGCTAAAAAGTGGTTGTCAGTGGAGAATGTTGCCAAAAGAGTTTCCAAGGTGGGAAAACATATATTACTATTTTCAAATGTGGAGTAAAAAGAAAGGAAAGGAGCCAAGCTTGTTGGTTAAAAAAAATTGGTTGCGACAAAACAGTGGTCGGAAAGAGAAAACCAGTTTCTGCATAATTGATGCTCGAAGCGTCAAAAACGCAGATACTGCTGAAAGAAAGGGCTATGATGCAGGTAAAAAGATTTTAGGGTCATATCGCAGTTGATACACAACACATGCAATTCATATAACAACGGCAGAAGCAACTGATCGTAGCAACCCCAGTTGCGAATTAGAAAGCAGTGAAAAAGCCAGGAAAATAGGGTAACCTCCGTAAATTATTCACAAAATAGAGAGGTTACCCATGAATAAAAATATAACAGAATTATTTTGCCTGATCGACGATTTTTGCAATTCAGTTGACAAAAATTTTGCAGAAAAACTTCTACCAAGTGGCAAAAAACCAACCAGGACGCCAGAGATTACGCATTCAGAGATTTTTACCATAATATTGCTATATCAAGTGCGACAATTTTAAAATTTTCTATGTGCATTATTTGAAATTATTATACGAAACAGCGTTTCCAAAATTGCCATTCTATAGTAGGTTTATTAGGCTAAAATCGCGGGTTTTATGGTATTTAGCGCTCTTAATGCAATGGTTTTGCGAACAGTCAAAAGTGACAGGGATTTCGTACATAGATGCAACATCTATCGCTGTTTGCCATCCAAAAAGGACCTCGAGAAACAAAGTTTTCAAAGGGTTGGCAAAGATTGGAAAGACTACCTATGGGTGGTTTTTCGGTACATCTAGTAATCAACGAAACTGGCAAAATTCAAGGGGTTACGGTGACAAAAGGCAACGTTGATACCTGTGCCAAATTTAACTCAGAAATTGACTGGATTATTGTTTGGAGATAAAGGATATATCAAAAAAGATCTTTTTCACGAATTATTCGATAGAGGGTTAAAGCTTGTAACCAGTATAAAAAAGGGTATGAAAAACTCATTAATGGCGCTAAATGAGAAGATTTTGTTAAGAAAAAGATCGATTATTGAGACAGTTTTTGGCTCTCTGAAAAACAAATTTGAGATTGAGCATACTCGCCACAGATCACCGATAAATTTTTTGGTACACATTTTTTCTACGCTTGTTTCATATTCCATGCAGCCGAAAAAGCCCTGCATTTCTAAGCTTTACTTCGTTGGCTAATCCGCAACTGGGGTTTTCAACAGTTTTAATTATATGACTGTCTAATATCTTTCTTTCAGAAATGGCATCGTTTTGGAAAAATCTATAAGCTGCTTTACTTTGATGCCAATCTTCACAAGCTTGATTTATTGAATGTTCAGGCGATTCAGCAAAACTATTAACTATTTTTAAAAGCCTTTTACTTAATCTTTTATCACCAAAATTAACAATTCCAAATTCACTTTCTGCCCATTCACCAGTTGAGGTGCTTAAATTTCTTTTTACCATATATTTCCATTTTTAGACCATAGATCTATTTATAGTAAAAAGTTGAATTAGTAAAATAGCAGCTTTTTCACCATTTATAGATTTATGGGTAATAGTAAGGTTCTGAAGTCGAGGGGAGAAGGCATAAGTGTTGAAAGTACCAAAAATGGCGTTATATAAGGTGATTGACGGCATCCTCCTGATATTAGGATAATTGAGCGTATAAAAGAATCATTAAGGTCTAACGTAAACTGTAATAGCGCTATTTTAAATCCGCGTAAGTTGTTTCTGATTTTATAAACGAGAAATAACAAAGCTGTAATAATGATCATATAAATATACACTTTGTATCCGTTCAGGCAATGGCGTCAACTTAAGGAAAAATATAAGCGATAGTGTGTAAAATTTCTCTCTAAATTTTTTACCATTAAATTATCCAGAAGCCGCAGGAAACAGCACTTTTGTTTCTATTTTATTTCAACAAAGAAGTTTAAAATGTGTCCTTTTTAGGTGAAACATGCAAAAAGGAAAAAATTTTATTCTACAAATTAAAAATATAATATACTCGAAAGCTTTTCAGAGAATCCATTGTGTTGAGTTTCACGCGAACAAGAAAACTCCCTTT
Source organism: Wolbachia endosymbiont of Rhagoletis indifferens (assembly GCF_048537595.1). Classification (NCBI taxonomy): domain Bacteria; kingdom Pseudomonadati; phylum Pseudomonadota; class Alphaproteobacteria; order Rickettsiales; family Anaplasmataceae; genus Wolbachia; species Wolbachia endosymbiont of Rhagoletis indifferens. The sequence goes on from NZ_CP175923.1 coordinate 844,433, forward strand.
TACGACAGTATTTTCTATGATTTTAAAGTTAGTTAAAAAAAGTTTGGGAATAGAATGTGAACTTATGGATCCACTAACTTGTAAAGTTCCACCCTCAAAGCAAGCTTTTTCTAAAGCAAGATATAAGATTTATCATACAGGTTTTAAAGAGTTATTGGAGCTAAGCATCCAAACAGCCTATCAAGATGAACCTGAGCTGGAGAGGCTATAGACTTATTGCAGCAGATGGTTCTGGTATGAGATTACCCAGCTCTGAGGAAATTGTATCCGAGTTTGGCCGTTTTAAACCAAATGGAACAACAGGCACAATGCCACCATTGGCAATTTGTTTGTTGATTTATGTACTTCACTGATTTGCAGTGCTCGCCTTGCGGCTTGGAATATAGGCGAACAAACGTTGGCGGAAGAGCAATTACCCGAAGTTATCACTCAAATGCGTTCATTAAATCAAAAGAAATTATTATTTATCTATGATCGTGGTTATCCTTCAGTAAAATTCATTCAGCAGCATTATGATTTGGAAGTAGATTTTATTTTTCGCTTGCAAAAAAGAAATTATAGCAAGCTATGGGAACGAATTGCATCTGGCGAATTAGATTTCGATTTTATATTAGAAAATGAAAAGCTAAAAAATAAAATGAAAGGACAGAAAGTAAGAGTTATAGTGCTGACATTAGCCAACGGAGAAACAGAGGACTTCACTTTTTGATCGAGAAAAATTTACTTTGGAAGATATCAGTAAAGCTTATGTATTAAGGTGGCACATAGAGGAGTGCTATAAACGACTCAAAGTAGGAGCAGAGTTAGAGAATTTTTCTGGGGTGAATTTAGAGGCTGTATTACAAGAATTTTGGGCAAACTTGGTCATGTGCAATATATTATCGCTTCATATGTGTGATGCACAAGGGCCTTGGAACCCAGATCAAATTGCTGAGTATCGTTTAAATTTTTCAGTTTTATTTGGTGTGATGAGACAGAAACTTTATCAAGTGCTTGTTGGAAATTGTTCGCCAAAAAACTTTCAAGCCCTTTTTGATAGAGCAAGTATACGTGCTAAAGTTAAGATCCGACCAGGGCGATTATATAGCCGCAACAAGGTAGATAAGCCCAAACGCCATCATGTCTTTAGGAGAGTTTGCTAATGAAAGCTCTTAAGTTGACGCCATTGGCTGAACGGATACTACACTTTTATCCCATTCATGGCATAACTTAAAAAGTGCTTATATCCAAGGTTTTGCTTTATAAACTTAAAAAATACCTCTATGTCCCACCTGCGCCTATATAGTTCTGTTACTTCATAAGCTGGCATTTCAAACAAGTTGGTTAAAAACCGTATTTCATTTCCAGTCTTGTTTCGTATTTTTATTAAACGTAGGTCATTGCCACTTTACTTTTTGCTTGATAGAGATTGACTGTTATATCCTCCAAAATTTCTTGGTTGTTGTTTTTGAGCAATTTCATTCTTTTCCATAATGTCATACCTTCTTTTTAAGTGAATTCTTGTAATAAATTTATATTCCTTTTTATCAAACTCAATGAAAGTTCCGGTTTTTGCAATTCCCCTATCAAATATCCTCTTTTTCAACTTTAGCTTCATTAATTGCTCTTACTAATGCTATATCTTCGCTACCTTCTTCTTGCCCTTTACAAAATCTTATGCTTGTCGGCTTTAATCCAACACTGACTTTCACTTATTACTCTTACCACCTACTTTTAACCCATCTTTTATAAGGTAACCTGATAAATTTATGATTGTTGAATCAAATCTATGTAAGTTATTAGATGTTTTTTTAGGTAATAATTTTTCAACTTTATTTATTAAATCGATATATATCCCTTTAAAATAATCAGAACTTTTAACCTTTTCGACAAACCGCTGTATGTTTTCATCATCATTTTTATCTATTACACATCTGTTTATTACCACTTCTAGCGCTCTTAGGCTTGTTTTCTGCCCCATTAATATTAGCTTCATTAGACCCTTAAATATAATTTTGCCCAATAGTTTACTTATCTACCTCACTCCAATCTTTCTAGGTCCTCATCTTTAATTAATTTTAGTATTCCTTCTATTTGATCCATTATTACCTCCATTTTTTTGTAATAATAGCTCTTTACATCCTTTCAGCACCACTTTCAACACTTATGGGGGAGAAGGGTGACTTTCTCTCCTTAGATAACCTCTAGCTATACGCAACAACTTTACTTTCAACAATTTTATTAGCAATAATACGACTTTCACAATCAATATTTATTATATCAGATAGTGAATTAATATCAGTATAACTATCAAAACTTTCCATTGTTGATTCCACTACCTCTACTATTTTTAAAAAGCCGATTCGTGACTTCAAAAATTCATTAACAGCTATTTCATTTGCAGCATTGAGCACAATACTGTTTGTTTGTGGAGCAGAAGAGTTTAACACTGCCATGCTAAGCTTTAGCGCAGGGAAATGCTTATGGTCTGGCTCTTGAAAGGTCAATTTTCCTTGCTTTGTTAGGTCTAGTTTATAATTTAAAGCTGATCTTTCTGGCCAAGATAGAGCATATGAAATAGGAATTGCCATGTCAGTCTCTGCAAGCACAGCAAAGTTGAAACCATCCTTATAAACTACGATTCCATGTACTATTGACTCAGGATGCACTACTGCTTCAATTTTATTCGGGCTGATATTAAACAAGTTATGTGCTTCTATTATCTCTAGTGCCTTATTCATCATTGTTGCGCTATCAACCGAGATTTTCTTTCCCATATTCCAAGTGGGGTGACTAAGCGCCTTATCTACCATGACATTTCTTAATTGCTCAAGACTATAATTTAAGAATGGTCCACCAGAAGCAGTAAGTATGATCTTTTCTACGCATTTATCGTCATTTTGCAAAACTTGAAAAATTGCGTTGTGTTCAGAGTCGATAGGGATTATTTGTACGTTTTTTTCTTTAGCTTTTTCGAGTAATAACTTTCCACCGCAAACAATGCTTTCTTTGTTTGCCAATGCAATGACTTTGGTACCGCTTTCTATAACTTCCATAACTGGCCCAAGGCCTGCAATGCCAACTATTGCAACAACTGAGAGATCAACAGGTATGGTAGCAATATTTGTAGCGCCAATTGCTATTTTTGCATCTGTACCAAGTAGACTTTCTTTTAAATCTTTGTAAAACCTTTCATCGGAGATAGCAACGTATTTTGCATTCAGCAGTTTTGCTTGGTGTGCCAGTAGAGCAAAGTCTGAATGGGCACTTAGTGCTTCCACTTGGTATTCTTCTTTTCTCTTTGAGAGCAAATCTACAGTCTTTTTTCCAATGCTTCCTGTTGATCCTAAAACTGAAACCTTTTTCACTAAGACAAACTCATAACAATAGCAACTTTTCTTATTAGGCCTTCTTGCATACTATTCAGCAGTTTTTAAGCGTTTAACCAAGTTCATGCCCGTGGTCATCGCCAACAGACGGTGAAGGACCAGGCGAAAAAGATTGACCATGGTGGTCACCTGCATCATGCATGTCTTGCAAACCATCAGCATTATGAGCCATTTCATTATTGGCATGAGGGTAATCATCTGAGTGAGGTCCATCATCACCATGAGCCATATCCATTCCTTCTGATGGCATATCTTCTCCACCTCCACCTGAAAAATATTCTGCAAGGCTTTCAAGAAATTTTATGCCAAACATATTACCTGATTTTCCAAGCAGTGTTACTAAACTACTGCCACTTACCAAACTTTCAAACACATTATTATAAGCAGCAATCGCCCCTTCATGAAAGTTGAACAACCACTTCATTCCATCGACAACTGTTGAAACAGAGTCACTATGACCAAGACCAAAACCACTTTTCTCACCAGCGGCTTCCTGGTGTTGCTGCTGCGCTTGCCATTCTGCAATATTTGGACCTTGAGCTTCACTCATAAATTTTTACTCTCAACCTTAAGCTATTATTTTATCACAAATATTGCAAAATATCAATAGAGCTTTTGAATATAGCTAATACAAACAACTTCTGCCACCTTATATAGGATCCAGTTTGAAAAAAATCTGAATTCCAATGTCTGCTACCTTTTACAAAGTTAAAACTTAAAAATATGACTGTTAGCAACAGTGTATATATCTTTAGCTATATATAACGAATGAATTTTTTTATATATTCGTTATTAGTATTTTGTATTTCCTGAACAGTTCCATGGGAAATGATCTCCCCTTCATATAATACTGCTATTTTGTCAGCTATTTTAAATGCGCTATGAATATCATGTGTAATCGTGATAATTGTAGTGTTAAGATCTTTAGATAATTTTATTATTATCTCGTTTACTATATCTGACATAATTGGGTCCAATCCTGAAGTTGGCTCATCTAATATGATGATTTCTGGATTGTGTGCAATTGCCCTTGCAAGTGCTACTCTTTTTTTCATTCCACCTGACAACTCTATTGGAAACATATCTGCTATATTTTCTTCCAATCCAACATCATTTAGCTTTTCGATTGCTAGCTGTTTTGCCTCCTTTTTGCTGATATTAAAGCGCTTTTTATAATTAAAAGATATATTTTCCCACACTGTAACGTAGTCAAATAAAGCGGAATTTTGAAATAAAACCCCAAATTTATTTTTGCTTTTACTATTTATTTTAACAGACCCTGAGTCTGGAGCAAGCAAGCCGATAATTGTTTTTGTTAGTACAGATTTGCCGCTTCCTGAGCCGCCAAGTATGACTAATGATTCCCCTTTTAATATATCAAAATTTAGATCTTTTAGTACTGTCCTATCATCAAAAGATAAGCTTAAGTTCAATATTGATATTATGGGATTACGCATGTATCAAAGTAATCATGTAGTTTGCTAAAATGATCAGTATGGACGATAAAACAACAGTTGATGTTGTAGCAACACCTACTCCTCGTGCACCTTCTTTGCAATGGTAACCGTAATAGCAGCTTGAGACAGAAATTATGGCACCAAATGCAGTTGCTTTAGTTAGCCCAGTTATAAAATCGTACGTATTAAAGAACTGAGCTGTGTATTTAATGTATATATTTAAATTGTGGTTAAATTCGAAGACTGCAGTGATACATCCTCCAAATATTCCTATTAGATCTGCACATACTGTAAGTATGGGAAATACTATGATTGACGCTAAAATCCTTGGTGCAATTAAATATTTGAAAGGGTTGATGTTCAAAGTTGTAAGGGCATCTATTTGCTCGGTGATGCGCATTGTACCAATTTCTGCCGCAATTGATGATCCAACCTTTCCTACCATTATTAAGCTGATCAAAACTGGTCCTAACTCTTTAATGATAGTGATTGTAACAAGTTTGGGTATTATCTGTTCTTGGTTAATTAATGAGTCACTCAAGCTGCTTTGTAAAACTATCGCCGCTCCTATAAAAACTCCAGTGAGCCCAACAATTGGCAGAGAGAAAAAGCCTATCTCTATAATTTGTCTTGCTACGTTGCTAAAATAATATGGCGGCACGAAGCAGTGGTATAGAGATTGAATAAAAAATATGAATGCACTACCAAGCCTTAACAAAAAATTGATAAAGTACCTACCAATTATTCTAACACTATTTATATCAAAAAAGCTCACTTTGTGTTCATTTTAGCTAGAGGTTAGTCTTACTGATTTTATTAAAATTTTTATTAACTTTATCGCAAAGTATAGCTGAGATATGTTTTAAGTTCAATAGCTAACGTAACTTTACCTTATACCGCACACAACTATACGAACGTTTATCTTTCTAAAAGCAATTTGCATAGCAAATGATGTCATTCCAGTCTGGAATGGCTTTGTTGCATAGCGTTCAGAAAAACTAGCAGTTACTGACAAAATTCATTATAAAATAGCCATTTAACCTTTGAAGAAAAAATATGCCACAGAAAATGAAAGTCAGTAACCAAAACGAGTATAATAAATTTCTCCAGGAAAGAGGAAATATTTTTCATTATATCAACGAAGCTATAGAAAATTGGTATGAAATTGGGCCAAAAATGCAGGGTGGCAACAATATTTATAGCAATAAAGTGGTGATTTTGATACATATAATAACCCATCTATTCAGAATAGGTTTGAGGCAAACAGTTGGATTTATAGCAGGATACCTTGAGCAAATTGGGAAAAATTTGCAAGTTATCAGCTATTCACAAGCATCAAAAGAAACTTAATATTAAGATCAATGATTGCAGAATTGATAAAAATAATATGGAAGATATCGAAATTGCTATAGATAGTACAGGTATCAGCATTTACAACCTGGCCACAGCAAGGAAAATAGCGAAAATAGAAAGTATCGCGGCTATAAACAAGTAAGAAAGCTACACGTAATGTTGAATATAAACAGCAAAAAAGCCATAGCTGTAAAATACAGTAACGGTGTCTACTCTGATCACTATGGAGCTTGCGATTTGCTTAAAGAAGTTAATTTTCAGCATGTCATAAAAGCACTATATGCAGATAGGGCATATGATAGGCACAAGTTTTATAAATTGTGTAACGAATATGATATAAAGACAAAAATTCCACCAATAAACAATGCGGCAGAACATCCAGAGATAGATTATATGTCTGACAGAAATGCTGCTATTAGGTTAATAAAATTATACGGTGAAGATGGCGTGGAAGAATGGAAAAAAGAAGTAAATTATGGCTTACATTGAAGGGTTTTTCTCAAGATTAAAGCAAATATTTGTTTAGAAATAAATCCGAAGTAAATCGTGAAAAAGAACTGCTCATTAAGTGCTATTTGCTTAATCAATTTACTGACATTGGTATGGCTAAATTCGAAATGGCTACATGAATTTATCGTAAATTACTACCAGTATAAGGTGCGATGCAACAAAGCCCGCTGGAATCCAGTTTCTACACAATTTAATCAAAACGCTGTATGATATGTTTTTTGTAATCAAGTTTCCTGGATCCAAGTAGTCTGGGCTACTTGGATGACACCATTGTGCTTGAGGTAAAATTGACTCCAGAATTTAATGGACTGCCTGCAAAAGCAAATATTTGTATAAATTGCAAGCTTCGCAAGAAGGATTTATAACTTAAATTATATAAACAGACCTTACTTATTTTACTATCCCTGTTTACTTCCTGTAAAAAACATGTTACTAATGAATTGAATTTTGTAGTAGAATGGAGGAAGTTTTGGCAGTTCCAAAAAGAAAAAAGTCAAAGTCAAGGCGTAATATGCATCGTTCTCATCATGCTATTGAGCCTAAGAATGTTGTGGTATGTTCAGCAACTGGGGAATTCATGTTGCCTCACAATGTAGCAGTCGATGGCAGTTACAAAGGAAAACGAGTTTTCATTAAGCAACAGGCAGAATGACTATTATGGTATGTTATCTACGATCAATAATAATATAGTTATTGCACTTGACGCTATGGGGGGCGATTTTGCGCCTCTTTCCGTAATTCAGGGCGCTGGTTTTTTTTTGGATAATCTTGTTGACCCAGGCATTAAAGTTCTTTTTCATATTTATGGAGATAAGGAAAAAGTATCTCCTTTGCTTTTGAAATATAAAAAAGTAAGTAACAATTCTGAGTTTACTCATTGTTCTGACAATGTCCTTGCAAATGATAAGCCATCTTTTGCGCTGAGACATCGTAAAGACTCAAGTATGAAAGCTGCAATTGTTGCAGTGAAAGAAGGTAAAGCTTTCGGAGTGGTATCTTCAGGCAACACCGGGGCGTTGATGGCAATTTCCAGATTTATTTTAGGAACATTACCAAGTATTTATCGTCCTGCTATTGTCTCTATCTGTCCAACTAAGACAAAAAGCTTCGCTTTGCTTGACCTTGGTGCAAATGTTGATTGTAATGCTGACTCATTATTTCAATTTGCGTTAATGGGTAGTATATTTGCAAAAATAGCATTAAAAGTTGACAATCCTGAAGTTGCTTTGCTAAATATCGGTACAGAAGAAGTTAAAGGTAATGACTCAGTGCGCGGCGCTTTTGAGTTGCTTAAAAACGCTCCAGGCATTAATTTCAAAGGGTATATAGAGGCAAGTGAATTTTTAGAGGGTAATATAGATGTGATTGTTGCTGATGGTTTTGTTGGCAATGTAATGCTCAAAACAGCTGAGGCAACCGCTAGTACCTTTATCAATCTAATAAAGCAGGAAGTATTCAACTCGTGGACAGCGAAAATGCTTGTTGGTATATTGTTAAAATCCAAACTGAATAAAGCATTAACGCGTTTTAATCCCAAAATTAGAAGTGGAGCTATGTTTTTAGGGCTGAATGGTATCATCATTAAAAGTCATGGAAATTCTGATGCTGTTTCTTTTGCCCATGCTATAAAATTTGCAGTAAATGCAATTAGTGAAAATTTAAATCAAAAGATAATTAACGGGGTAAGTCATATTGAATAAAAGTTTCATATTAAGCACTGGATCTTACCTACCAAGAAAAATGTTGAGTAACAACGAAATTGCATCGATAGTTGAGACAAGCGATGAATGGATAAGGCAGAGAACAGGAATAGCTCAAAGGCATATAGCAGATGAAGGAGAATTAACGTCAGATCTAGCTGTAAATGCAGCAAAAAGTGCTATAGAAAAAGCTAAAATTTCAGTGGATGAAATTGACTTGATTATAGTTGCAACAACAACGCCTGATAAAACTTTGCCTAGCTGTGCAACGATTGTACAAAGTAAGTTAAAATGTAAAAATGCATTTTCTTTTGATGTACAAGCAGCATGCTCTGGTTTTATATATGCAGTTACAGTTGCTGATTCGCTCATAAAATCTAACAATAGAATTAAATATGCGCTCGTTATTGGTGCTGAAATAATGTCTAGGATTGTTGACTGGGAAGATAGGTCAACTTGTGTACTCTTTGGTGATGGTGCTGGTGCAGTGATAATAAAATCGGAAATGGGTAGCAGCGGCATCATATCAACAAACTTACACTCTGATGGCAATGTGGACATATTATGTACGAACGGAGGGACATCCTCTATTGGTGATTCTGGAAAAATATGCATGAATGGAAGAGAAGTGTTTAAACATGCAGTGGATAAGTTAACAGCCTCAGTAGAGGAAACACTAAGATGCAATAATTTGAAAATCACTGATATTGACTGGTTAATTCCCCATCAAGCAAACATTCGTATTATTGAAGCAGTAGTAAAGAAATTAGATTTTCCTATAGAGAAAGTGATTAATACCGTTGATAAGCATGCAAACACCTCAGCAGCGTCAATTCCACTGGCCTTAGACTATGCAATACAAGAATCAAAAATAAAATCAGGAAATCTGGTACTGCTGATTTCAATAGGCGCAGGCCTGACCTGGGGTTCCGTGTTGCTGCACTATTAGACTTCCTGCATTACCTCCTGTCACCCAAGTAGCTATACTTGTAGAACATCACAGATTGCACCCATAGGGCACAGCCCTTACTATTACCCACAAATCTATAAATAATAAAGATGAAGGCTTTTATTTTATTAATTCGACTTTTTACTATAAAAAAAACTATAGTCTAAAAATGGAAATATATGGTAAAAAGAAATTTAAGCACCTCAACTGGTGAATGGGCAGAAAGTGAATTTGGAATTGTTAATTTTGGTGATAAAAGATTAAGTAAAAGGCTTTTAAAAATAGTTAATAGTTTTGCTGAATCGCCTGAACATTCAATAAATCAAGCTTGTGAAGATTGGCATCAAAGTAAAGCAGCTTATAGATTTTTCCAAAACGATGCTATTTCTGAAAGAAAGATATTAGACAGTCATATAATTAAAACTGTTGAAAGAGCTAAAGAATACTCAACTATCTTAGCTATCCAAGACACGAGTTATATTTCATATAAAAATCATAAAAAGACCGAAGGATTAGGGATTATAGCAGCAAGATTAAGATCTAAAACAACTGATTTTAAAACCCATGATGCATACAACGTTTGCAGTTACAACAGAAGATAGGATTATTGGATCAAAAAATTAGTACTAGACCTTCCTTAGCTGAAGACCTAAAGGAGTTGAAAAGAAGAAGCCATAATACTGCTCTTCCCATAGAAGAGAAAGAAAGCATACGGTATCACTTAAAGACTCTACTAAACATCCTGGATTAAAGGATGTTAAGGTAGTTACCGTTTGTGATAGAGAAGCAGATATTTATGATTTATTTGAAGTTGCTTCCACTAATCAATCTCTTTTTGTAGTAAGAGGAAATCAAAACAGAACAGTAAACAAGAAGTCGACTTATTCTGAAAAAGGTGGTAAAAGATTGTGGGATTTGATGAATCGCATGTCTTGTCAAGAAGAAATTCAAGTCTGCTCGCGATAATAAACCTCAAAGAACAGCAGTTTTAGAAGTAAAGTTTAGTAACTTTGTGATGAATGCATCAAAAAATAACGCTAGACGTAAAACCCAAAAACTTCCTAATTTAAATTTAAATGCTGTCTATGTTATAGAAAAATATCCCCCATTTGGCGAAGAGCCTATGAACTGGATTTTATTGACAAATATAAATATTAATAATTTTGAAGAAGCAGTAGAAAAAATACAATGGTATTGCTTAAGATGGAGAATAGAGGTTTTTCATAAAATTTTGAAATCCGGTCTTAAAGTTGAAGAATGTAGGCTCCAAACCGCAGATAGATTAATCCGCTTTCTTACAATTATGAGTATAATTGCATGGAGAATATTCTTTATCACATTGGTAGCTAGCAAACCTTTCTTGTACTGTCATACTGACTGATGATGAATGGAAGGTTTTGTATACCAAAATGCTTAAGACAAAAAACTATCCTGTGACCCCACCACCTATAAGAGAAATCGTGAGGTGGGTGGCCAAATTAGGAGGGTTTTTAGCCCGCAAAAATGACTTAGCTATAGCTCTGTGGAAGGGATGGAAACGTCTCTTTGATTTAGCAGAAGGATGAAGACTTGCTCATGAATTCTATACTTGTGGGTAATAGTAAGGGCACAGCCCAGTCGTCTAAGTGAGGAAAGTCACCTCTCCCCACCATAAGTGTTGAAAGTGGTGCTGAAAGGATGTAAAGAGCTATTATTACAAAAAAATGGAGGTAATAATGGATCAAATAGAAGGAATACTAAAATTAATTAAAGATGAGGACCTAGAAAGATTGGAGAGAGGTAGATAAGTAAACTATTGGGCAAAATTATATTTAAGGGTCTAATGAAGCTAATATTAATGGGGCAGAAAACAATGACCTTACCCAGAAAAAGTGGAGAGAAAGTTGGTACGTTTTTATAATAAAAAAATGTTTTTATAGAGAGGTACAATATGTCAAATGGAAGAGAATATACAGCAGAGTTGAAAGAAGAAGCTGTAAAACTTTTTAAAGAAAGAGGAGAAACAATTTCGAAAGTAGCAAAAGATCTAGGTATAAGCTCTAACGTATTAGGTAAGTGGATAAAAAAATATAACGAAAAGAAGTCAGTAGCAAATGCTTTTCCAGGTAGGGGTAATGTAGCTCCTTACGACAAAGAAAGATTTGATTTAAAGAAAGAGTTAGCAAGAGTAACAAGAGAGAGAGACATTTAAAAAAAAGCCCTGGGCAGTCAAAAAGAGTAAAATATTTTTTTATAAAAGAACATAGCAGCTGCTATAAAGTACGGGAATTATGTAGGATTTTGAATGTATCTGCTAGTGGCTACTATAAGTGGGCTGCGAGGGAAATAAGCAATAGAGAATTAGCAAATAAAAGCAGATATTCAAAAAAAGCTTCTAAATGTAGATATGGAGCTCGTAAAATTCATGCTGAATTAAAGGCTTTGGGTAAAAGTTGCAACTTGAAAACAGTGCAAAGTATTATGCAGAAAAATGGTATTCAGGCTATATTGAGAAGAAAATTTAAAATTAAGAAACAACAAACGGACAGTAGAGTCGTAATATTAGACCAAAACTTTATTGTCGATCAACCAAATAAAGTATGGGATTACTTATATAAAAACCAAAGAAGGATGGCTATATTTGGCAGCAGTAATCGACCTATACTCACATATGGTGATTGGCTGGTCAATGAGTAGTTCAATGAATAAACAATTGGTCATGGACTCTGTATTAATGGCCGTTAATAAACGTAAACCTGCCAAAAACCTACTGTTACATAGTGATCAAGGTTCACAATATACTTCACAAGGTTATCAATATCTCTTAGCCATAAAGAATATAGATGAGCCATAAAGGTTGTTGTTACGACAATTCTGTTGTAGAAAAGTTCTCTAAAAAGGGAGTTACCAATAGACACTTCTAAGCACTCTAAACAGCATATTAAAACTGCTATATTTGAATATATAGAAATTTTTTATAACAAACAACGTTACTATTAACTATTGCATCCCTGAACATTTTGATTCATCATTCTTTTTATAAAAAAACATTCTCAACTTTCTCTCCACTTTTTCTGGGTAAGGTCAGAACGCCACTAACTTCCTCCATCCCAGGTTGATTTTAAATTGTCCGGAATGCTGTATTATTTAAAATCCTAACATTTAACTCTTTTTTTGATAAACTTGTTTATTTGCTGTTTATTAAAATTTTCACTTCAAAATTTAACCTCACCAAAAGTATAAGAAGCCTGTCCAATGAAAAATTTGCAGTCCTTAACCTTCTATAGCTAACCCAAGAAAGGTTTCCCTACGTCATACCGCCGCGGTATCTCAGCATAGATTCCGCTAGCAAGTAGCGGAATGACGAATTTGTTGTTTTTCAAATTATCGGTAAACCTAAGTCACTTTAGCTATAAAATTATAAGTTATTGATATTTTTGCTCTTTTTTATCCTTAATCCAGAATTCGGATTAGTAGGGTGTCATCCAATTCTCAGTGGTAAATTAAGAAGGGTCTGCAATAACGAATGTAGCTAGGGATATAGTTGTTCTATTTTCCAATCGCTTCCCTCAACAAGGGTGTATCTAAATCTAATATGCTTCCTATATTCACCTTCTTGCCAAAATTCAATTACTTTTGGGATTACGCAAAATCCCACCCAAAAGTCAGGACGAGAAACTTGTATATTGTAAAATTCTTTTTCCTTCAATTTTATAGCTTGCTCAAAATCTTGCCAATCTTTCAGAATGCTCGATTGTTTTGAGCACCATGCGCTAATTTGACTATCGCGCGCTCGAGAAGAGAAGTATTTGTCAGTTCTTTCATCGTTTAGAAGTTTAACCTCTCCTTCAATTCGTACTTGCCTAGCAAATTCTATCCAATGAAACACTAACGCAGCTTTGGGGTTCTCAGTCAATTCTTTCCCTTTTTTACTGTTTACGTTAGTGAAAAACACAAAACCTTCTTTGCTATATTCCTTTAGTAATACCACTCTTGCAGATGGAATGCAGTCTTTGCTACAAGTTGCTAGCGTCATTGCAGTTGGTTGTTTACACGGAGAATTAAGTACTGCTTTATACCACTTTGAAAACAAATCAAACGGATCTTTTTCAGGTGAAAATATCATATCAAAAAATAAAATCTTAATTCTGGCACGCATTGCAAAAATAAGTGCTACGGCCATTTTGTCGTATAAGTGTTATGATATTGTTGCAGATCTTGCAAGGTTTTTGAACTTTACCATATACGTAAAAGTTATTTTGAAAGTATCCAGCAGATCCAGATGGCTGTGCATAATCTTTCAGTGTTGAACCGCCTGCAGCAATTGCATCACTCAGAGTATTTTTTACTTCAGTAGCAAGTTTTTCGCACTCTCTATAGGTCAAGTCTTTTGCTGACCTGAGTGGTGATATGCGGGCTCTAAACAAGCTCTCAGAAGCATATATGTTGCCTACGCCAACTATTAATTTATTGTCCATTAATGCTGATTTGATATTTGCTTTTTTGTTTTTCAGCAACTCCTGTAAATAGTCTCCACTGAATTCATCTGTGAGGGGCTCTATTCCGAAATCATCAAAAAAATTTACTTCTTGTTCTTTATTTAAGACAATGACTACTCCAAATCTTCTTGGATCATTAAAGATTATTGAAGTATTATCAGAAAATAAAAATACCACATGATCATGTTTATTCTTCACTTGATCGTGGTCAGCATATATAAGCTTTCCACTCATGCCAAGATGTATGATTACAGCCATACTACCATCTGTATTCCAGATCGTATACTTACCTCTACGCTTGATGTTGCGTATGACTTTGCCCTTTAGCATATCATCAATATTTTTTGTTATTGGGGCACGTAAATTCCAATTATTAACTATAACATTACTAATTTGCTTGTTTTTAATTTTATCAAGCAAGAAGTTAGAGATTACTTCCACTTCCGGTAGTTCTGGCATCTTGTCTACTCTGTTGCTGCTTTTTTCTTTTCAAAATATTTTGCTTTAAAGCTTTCGCTAATCTTTTTTTCTCCTCTTCTTTTTCCTTATTCTTTTTTATATTATTCATTATCATTATATATAAATCCTGCCGTTATAGCTCAGGTGGTAGAGTACGTCATTGGTAATGACGAGGTCCCAAGTTCGAGTCTTGGTAACGGCACACTGATTACACTTATAATATTGCATAACTTGTAAGCAAGGCTTAGAAGAAAGTTACAGAGGTAAGTTGTCATGCTTTTTCCATATCCTTTCTACTTTCTTGTTTTTGAGTAGCTCTAATGCTTTACAAAAGTGATGCCTTGTTTTACTTGGCACTATAATGTCATCAATGTATCCATATGATGCAGCAAAAAATGGATTAGCAAATTTTTCTTTATACTCTTTAATCAGTGTTTGCTGATCTTTTTCGTATCGAAATATAATCTCAACTGCACTTTCAGGGCCCATCACAGCTATTTCAGCAGTTGGCCAGGCATAATTTATATCACCTTTTAGATGTTTCGAGTTCATAACGATGTATGCACCACCATACGCTTTTCTGGTGATCAAACTAATTTTCGGCACGGTCGCTTCAGCGTAAGCGTAAAGCAGTTTCGCTCCGTGTTGTATTATATTATTGTATTCTTGATTTGTACCCGGCAGAAATCCTGGAACATCAATAAGTGTGATGATAGGAATGTTAAATGCGTCACAAAACCTTACAAACCTTGCAGCTTTTCTTGAAGAATCAATATCCAAACATCCTGCAAGGTGCATGGGTTGATTTGCAACAATACCGACAGTATTTCCTCCAATTCTACTAAAGCCAATTATGATATTACGAGCAAAATCAGGTTTTAGTTCAAAAAATTTCCTTCCATCACACACTTTTTCGATAAGTTCGTACATATCGTAAGAAGTATTGGGATTGATTGGAATTAGAGTGTTTAAGGATTCATCAATCTCATTAACATCATTACAGGTTGGTACAGATTTCGGTAGTTCTTGATTATTTGCTGGTAAAAAGGTAAGGAATTCACGCATTTTGAGTAGCATCTCAACATCATTATTGAATGCAAAATCTGCCACTCCTGTTTTGCTTGTATGAATTTTTGCTCCACCGAGGTCTTCGAAGCTTACATCTTCATAGGTAACCTTTTTTACTACATCTGGTCCGGTTATAAACATGTATGAACTATTCTTTACCATGAAAGTAAAGTCAGTTAATGCTGGAGAATAAACTGCACCTCCTGCACATGGGCCCATAATTAAAGAAATTTGTGGTATAACACCCGATGCATTTACGTTCCTTTGAAAGATTTCTCCATAACCAGCAAGAGAATTTACTCCCTCCTGAATTCTGGCTCCACCAGAGTCATTTAGTCCGATAATTGGAACCCTGGCATTAATTGCCATATCCATAATTTTGCATATTTTTTTTGCATGTGACGCACCAAGTGACCCACCAAAGACAGTAAAATCTTGCGAGTAAACGAAAACTTTTCTGCCATAAATAGTACCATGACCAATCACTACTCCATCACCTAAAAAATTAGCATTTTGCATGCCAAAATCAGCTGCGTGATGCTTCACGAATTTATCGTATTCTTCGAACGAATTTTCATCAAGCAATATACTGAGTCTTTCTCTAGCAGTTAATTTCCCTTTTTCATGTTGTTTGGTAATCCTGTCAGAACCGCCTCCTTTTTCAGCTTCTAGTGCTTTGGTTTTTAGATTTTCTAGTATTTTAAAGTCTTGCATACAATAAAGTAGTTTTCAAATTAGTTGTAGACTTTATTAAGTTTACAAACCCTATTAACTATACACATACACTATTGCTATATGCAACAGTGTATGTGTATCGTAATCATTAAAACTTTTTCAACCTAGACTTTGGCCACTACTCTGTAAACTTTCGACATTACTCTGAAGCTGCTGGACATTAGCATCGTCTATAGAAGAAAGAGGAGATTTATTTTGCACAAAACTTTTAGCAGCTTCAACAACCTTGCTTATACGTGGTTCTTTTTCTAGCTCTTTTAGGTACTTTGAGAAGATTTTACAACTTCTATCATCCATATTACTATTATTTTGCCAAAGCTTGAGGCATTTTCTGGTTTGTCAGCCTTTTCAGAAGATAGAGTCATTACAATCTTTTCACTGTTGCTTATTGGAAAAGTCATCTGGAATCTGCCCTTTATATCATGATATTTTCCATCTTGTATTCGTATTACATCATCTCCTTCCCCGATCTTTAATGCTCCATCTAAATTTTGAAATTCTGGATTACTCAGGAATTTTGCAGGAATCACAATGCTTGCTTCTGGACACTGTATACAATAAAATTTATTATCTCTTTCTACTATAACATCTTTTATCACATTTTCTTCTCCATCTTTTTCAATGCCCTCACATACAATTTGTTTTAGATTTGATAAATAGCTGGTATGTTTTTCCAGTAGACTTGTTGGCAATAACTTCAAAGCTTCCTCACTCATATAAGTGCCTGTTGAAACTAGATCGGACATTTTTGATGAAAGAAGATCTAGTTGATATCTTTCATAAGTGGACAACTCTTGTGTTTTTAGGATATATAAGTTGCGCACCAAAAAATCTATTAATGATGTATTCTCAGAGAACGCATAACATGGCATGCCAAACATTATCTTTTTGTCTTTTCCAAGTGCTATGAGCTCTAGCGATTCCTTTATCATTCCCTCTGCAACTGTCTCATCGCTATACAAGTGTAAGGTGCTAGCTTGACGTCTTGTGCTCAATAATGTACTCAAGGTATTTTCACGTATACATTCATCAACTTGTTTATACATTGTTATGTCTGATTGAGATGCGTTCGTCGCTTCTAACGCTTTAGGCTCACCTTCACCATCTTCTATTATAAAAGCTTTATTTAGTATATTGTGATCAAGTGTATCTTCTATTATAAAAGTTTTATTTAATACATTGTGATCAAGTGTATCTTCATCCTCAGGCTTATCCATATCCTTTATATATTCTGGTTTGTATGATACATTGAGTGTATCTTCAGACTCATCTACATCTTCATCATCCATGATCTTATCTTCAAAACCCTTGTAACTACCTGGAGAACCACAATACCCCTCATCTATCGAATCTGGATTATGCTTTTGTATACCTTGACCTACCATATATCCCCCTACTTGACATAATAAAACAAGAAATTCTAGTTATAGTATGCTCGCGTGATCTATAAAGTCAATAGTTAAATTGCAAGATTTCGGTTATAATTTACTGTGTATAGAAGGTGCTCTTAAATTATGCTAAAAATCGCTATAGTAGGCCTACCAAATGCTGGTAAATCAACTCTTTTTAATAGATTGGTGGGAAGAAAAGCAGCGGTGGTCAGCAATATTCCAGGGGTTACACGAGATAGAAGAGAAGGAATAGGCAGAATTAGCGATTTAGAGTTTAAAGTTATAGATACAGGAGGATGGAACGACCAAACTAGTTTTTCACTGCAAGTTATTGAGCAAATAGAATTTTCTTTATTGAGTGCAGATGTCATTTTCTTTCTTGTTGACGCAAAAGTGCAAAATGAGCAAAACAAAGAACTTGCAAAGTGGCTGAAGAGAAAAATGAATAAATCTGTAATCCTCATAGCAAATAAATGCGAGAGTCATAAGTCTGAAAATGTTGATTATTTGCAGTTTTTTGATTTTATAGGCCCGGTATACATCTCTGCCGAACATAATCTTGGTATGGTTGATCTTTATGATGCACTAGCTGGTGTTATTGAAGATTTAAATGAGGACACTGAACTACTTGAAAATGAATCCAGCAGACTTAGAATTGCAATCATCGGTCGTCCAAATGTCGGAAAATCAACTTTTTTAAACAGCTTGCTTACAGAAAACAGAGTAATAGTGAATTCAGAGCCAGGCACAACACGTGATTCTTTAGATATTGTATACGATCATAATGGAAAGCTAATTACTCTCATCGATACCGCAGGAATCCGCAGAAAGGCTAATGTTACAGATAAATTAGAATCAAGATTTGTTGAGAAAAGCTTAGAATCAATAAAGCGCTCTCATGTGGTAGTTTTAATGCTAGACTCCCTACTTGGTATTGAGCAGCAGGATTTATCAATTGGTGAAGCTGCAATCAAAGGAGGAAAGGGGATTATCGTTGTTTTAAATAAGTGGGATTTAATAAATAAAGATGACAGAAGTAAATTAATAAAATTTGTCAAACAACAGGAAGTGACTCGGTTATTCTTGGGAGTGCCAACTATAACAATTTCTGCGTTAAAAGGTATGCGCTGCGGTGATGTGGTAGATAAGTGTCTTGAAGTGAGTGAATCTTTGAACAAGAAAGTCAGCACTGCAAAACTGAATAAGTGGCTAATTGAAGCTTTAGATAGGCACTCTCACCCGCTTGTAAAAGGCAAAGCAGTTAAAATGAAGTATATCGCTCAAATTGGTACTAAACCTCCAGCTTTTTCTTTGATATGTAACATACCTGAAAGTGTTGATGAAAGTTACAAACGCTATTTAATTAATGATCTTAGAAAAAATTTCTTTGCTGAAGGCGTGCCAGTCAGATTACTTTTGAAAAAAAATAAAAATCCCTATGCAAAATGAATACTCTGCTTTATACTTTCAGGGATAATTTACTTAAAGTTATGTGTAATAACTCCAGAATTCCTACAGTCTTTCTGCTATCAAGTGCTTTTGCTCTAATTTTTGCATATGTGCTAGAATATTTTTTCAACATGCTGCCATGCAAGTTATGTACATACGAGCGAATAGTTTACTATATCGCCGGATTACTTGCAGTAGCGTGCATGCTTAAAAACAACAAAATTCTAATCTATGCAATGTTTTGCAGTTATCTCGTAGGTGCAATAATATCTTTTTACCATGTAGGCCTTGAACTTCATTGGTTTCATGACATTTTAGGATGCACAGAGCAAGTAAGTAGTAACGCTAGTGTAGAAGAGTTAAGAAATAATCTGTTAAACCCTAATTACTCTCCATCTTGTGACAGACCTCATTACGTTCTAGGTGTTTCCCTAGCAACATGGAATCTAATTTATCTCATAGTAGCTCTGTTCGTATCAGGTAAAGTGTATTGTGGAGAAAGAAAGAAATCTAAATAATTTAAGGTACAGCAACAATCGGTTCTTGCAACAAGCAATTAGAGTAAATCATGCTGGAGAATATGGAGCTATTTGCATTTATTCTGGTCAAAAATTTATTCTTAAAAAATCTTCTATAATCAATGAAATAATTGAAATGGAAGAGCAGGAAAAAAAGCATTTTCATTATTTTAATGAGAAAATCAAGGAGCAAAAAGTTCGTCCTACTGTTTTGTTGCCAGTTTGGCGTGTGTTAGGAATGTCGCTTGGCGTTGCAACTGCCATTATGGGCAAAAAAGCTGCTATGGCTTGCACTGCTGCAGTTGAAGAAGTTATAGGGGAGCACTACAGAGAGCAAGTTTCACATTTAGAAGATGGAGAATTAAAAGAAACTATAAGTAAATTTCGTGACGAGGAGTTAGAGCACAGAGATATTGCAATTCAGCACAATGCTGAAAGCGCATTTGGCTACAACATTTTATCTTCATTCATAAAAACAGGCTGCAAAGCTGCTATTTACTTGTCCAAGTTAATTTAACTAAGCAGCTTTCTTAAAGTGTTTTTAATGTTCTGATGACAACAGAAACCAGGAAGAAATTCAAGTGTAACAGTTACTTTATAACTATATTTACATATCACTATTATTAATAAATAATTAGTATTTGTAAATTAACTACATCCAGAGTATAGATTACTAAAGAGGGATAAAAGTGCGTTTTAATTTAGAACCAGGAGATACTGCTTGTGATGGTAGAAGTAAGCTCGTAGCTGTCAAAATAAATAACGAAGAAAGAATTAACTTACCTTTCACATCTTACATTTTCGATAAGGATCATTTTGTCATATCTAACTTTAGACACAATCCGATGAACGGCGTACTAACCAATTTATCTCAAGGACTACAATTAAAGCTAGAAAAAGCAGGAGATGATTATTGACCTTACCCAGATGGTATGATACTTAGTCAATTAAATAAGCAGATGATCTTAGCTACAAAAATATTTTTTACCTCATTTGTTTTTGGATTTATTCTTTTTCCCTATTTTATAAAGCTTCTAAAAAAAATAAGTAAAGATGGGCAACCAATTAGATCATGTGGACCAGAAAGTCATTTAATAACAAAAAAGAATGTACCACCTATGGGCGGAATAATAATACTGATTTCTTCTTTATTACCAATTTTACTCTGGGCTCAGTTAACACCAGAAATCTTGCTGCTGATATTGACAACTCTATTTTTTGCTCTACTTGGATTTATTGATGATTATTTAAAATTGAAGACAAATCACTATCGAGGTTTAAGTGCAAAAACCAAAATACTTATTCAGTTTATTGTTGCTCTGGTTGGTGTGTTTATACTTAAGCTATACTCTGCTGAAGGTTTTACAAAAACGTCCCTATTTAAAGGAGTAATAATTGATTTTGGCTATCTATATGTCCCATTCGCTGCGTTTGTAATTGTCGGCTCTTCTAATGCTGTGAATCTCACAGATGGTTTGGATGGCCTTGCTGCAACTCAAGTCATCACTTCCTTTGCTTTTTTGGGGCTAATTGCATACATAACTCAAGCAGATATGAATATTACTTTATTCTGCATTGCATTTATAGGAGCTATTCTAAGTTTTTTGTGGTTTAACACACATCCAGCAAAAATATTTATGGGTGATGTTGGTAGCTTGTCGGTAGGCGCAGCTTTAGGGTTAACTAGTGTCCTAATTAAAAGAGAAATGCTTTTTGCCGTTATTGGAATAATCTTTGTAATAGAGACTCTATCTGTAATTATTCAGATATCATATTTTAAATATACAAAGTTTAAATATGGAGAAGGAAAAAGAGTTTTTCTTATGGCACCAATACATCATCACTTTGAGAAGAAGGGATGGTCAGAAAATGTAATCGTTATGAAATTTTGGATAATTTCTATTATCTGTTCAGTTTTTACTATAACTTTCTTATTATAAAAACCTATGAAATACCCAGACTTTACATTAGAAAATAAATTATCAGGAGTGATAGCAGGAGTGGATGAAGTTGGAAGAGGTCCACTTGCTGGTCCAGTAATGTCTGCAGCTGTAGTGTTTATCGATAGAAATATAATTATTGATGGTATTAATGATTCAAAAAAATTGACTCCTCAATGTAGGCAAGTCCTATATGAAAAAATAACATCCGTTGCAAAATTTGGTATAGGAATGGCAAGCGTAGAAGAAATAAATTCATACAATATCTTGCAAGCAACAAAACTTTCAATGAAACGTGCGTTAATAGACTTGGACCTAGAATTAGATTATGTGCTAGTTGATGGTAATCAACCACCTGAAGTGAAATGGCAAGTGAAATCCATAGTAAATGGTGATAATTTGAGTACATCAATTGCAGCAGCTTCAATCGTTGCAAAAGTTACGAGAGATCGGCTTATGCAAGAATTGCACAATAAGCATCCTGAATATAATTGGTATAAAAATAAAGGATATGGGACAAAAGAGCACCTTAACGCTATTGGCCTTTATGGAATTACAGAACACCATAGAAAAAATTTTGCACCCATATCTCGGGCATTATAGCCTTTAATCACTCACCCTTTTTTGAAAGGCGCATTTTCATTAAATAGGCAAACTGTACTTGATCCATTCCTTAAGGTAAACACTGAACTCACCCTTTCGATTATCAGGTAGTCGTCAACTGTACGGAAGTTTACTAAAGACTCATACCCTGCAGAATCAACCATAAAAACTGCCGGGAAATCAGAGTTTATTTTATTGAATTGCAGATATGTAAATTTTCCATCATCAAAAACCTTAATTGGTATTATTGACTGACTGCCTTTAACGTGCGAGATGGAATAATTAAAATTTAATCCCTTCTTTACAACTTCAATGTCGTTTATATCAGGAATAATGTTATGACTAGCTTGTTCGAAGATATCACCGTTATTTGTTGTGTAAATCTCATCACTGCTAAATAGTGGATAAAGAAACCTTACTTCATATGCTAATCTTGGATCATCTAGTCCAGTTGCTTCTTCAGCATGAAGCTCAAAGTAATAAACTCTTTTATTGGTAATTATAGTTGCGTTAGTATCGGCAATATCATCTATAGGCTTAATAAACAATCTGTTACCTTGAGGAAGGAGTTGCCAACCAGTTGAATCACCCATTGAAAGGTTTTGTATTACCTCCCCTGGTTCAAACAATATGCTGGATTGATAACCATAAAAACCCGTATACTTATGTATAGCCTGTGGGTTATAATTTATCACCTTTATGTGATCATCTCCAGCTATTGAACGTGGCTCCTGTTTTGCAAGTGCATCACTACCACAGAGGAACAACAGTACGGCAAACAGTAAACCAATCATAATATCAAAATAAATTAATCTTCATTTTATCATTGATAGACATGCACTGCAACTGTTAAGCTATACTATAAACCCCAATTATAGGTTAGCAAGCGGTAGAAAAGGCAAGAAATAAGGCGAACTCCTTAAATACTTTAGAACTACAGGAGGCTTCACCTAAACGGATATACTTGGAATCCTGCCATTTTCACTTCGTAAACATACCAATAATTTTGTCCATTATTCCACCCATATTTGCTTCAGCTTGAGTATGCTCTATTTTACCACCATTCAAAATTAGTTTAGCATCTGACCCAGGTGATATATTAACAAATTTACTACCAACAACTCCACTGCTAGTGATCAGAGCTGAACTATCAATTGGCAATTTTATGTCTCTGCTTATACACATATCGATTCGTGCTACGTAGGTAGCTTTATCAAGTGATACACCAGTTATGCTTCCAACGTCCACACCAGAGATCTTGACACTATCACCAACTCCTATACCGTTAGCGTTAGCAAAAAGACCATATATTTTATTGCAATCCTTATAGTTTTTCTTTATGTAAGATAGCTTATCAATAGCAAAGAAAATCAGAAAAATAGTAAAAATTAATACAAATAATCCAGCGGTTATTTCAAGTATATTTGACCTTCGCATCTTTAGTTATCAGGACTCCAGCTTTTATAGTAATTTTTCACTTTTTGGTTTGGATAGTATGCATCTTTTGTACCCGTTAAATTAGGAGTATGTTTTACTTTTCTTTTTTTATTATTAACTGGTACTACATTATCAGTATAGTGAAGCCATATATGCCATTCCGGAGGCACTGTTGTAGGCTCAGAGACACTGCTATATATAACCCACCTTTTCCCTTTACTTGATTCATAGTAAGAATTTCCATTTTCATCTCTTCCTACAAATTTATCTTCTCTTCGTAATAGGCGTTTTATTGCATTACAAACTTTAGATAACATAAGGGTATTAAAACAAAAAGTATTATATATACTAATACTTTAACGATATATTAACAACAATTTAATGCAATTACCAATTTTACAAGTTATTATACCAATAATTGCATCAATGTTTTGCTTTCTTACCAAGAAACACAAGGTATCTTGGTTTATTTCTTTTATTGCAACAACAATCACTCTTATCATTTCATCGATACTACTCATTAAAACATATAAAGGCGAGATTATAACTTATCACCTTGGAAATTGGGCTCCTCCGTACGGCATAGAGTTAAGAATCGACGTGTTAAACTCCTTGATTCTAACTTTGGTGAATTTTATAGCGCTGATTAGTGTGCTTTATAGCTTTTATATTAACGAAAAAGAAATTAGCAAAAACAAAATCACTGGTTTTTACTCTCTATTTCTACTGTGCTTAAGCGGACTGCTCGGGATTCTAGTAACAAACGACATATTCAATCTTTATGTTTTTTTGGAAATTTCATCTCTTTCTTCTTATGTATTAGTTTCAATGGGAAGGGATAAAAAAGCTCTAGTTGCAGCATTTGAATATCTAATTAGTGGAACAATAGGCGCAACATTTTATTTATTTGGCATCGGGCTTTTGTACTCCATGACAGGAACGCTCAATATGTCTGACATGGCTGAGAGAATAGTGCCATTATACGATAATAACATCATGAAACTTGGCACATTGTTCATTTTTGTTGGTCTCTCAATCAAAATGGCACTATTTCCATTAAGCAGGTGGCTGGTTAATGCATATAGTGAGGCACCAAGTTTCATTAGCATATTCTTTTCAGGCACAGTAACTAAAGTGATGATATATGTTTTCATCAGAATCTTTTATACCATTTTCCAACAAAATTTTTTCTTGTTTAAGCCGCTGTTGGACAATGTGATAATTATCCTCGCACTTTGCGCTATTGTATTTGGGTCGATATTTGCAATAACCGCAAAAGACATAAAAAGACTGTTTGCTCACTCTAGTATTAGCCAAATTGGTTATATAATTTTAGCACTGAGTTTTAACTCAAAAACAGGTGTATTTGCAGCAATTCTTCACATAGTAAACCACAGCATAATAAAAACATCTTTATTCATGGCTGCAGGATGTATTTCTTACAAATTTGATACAACAAAAATAGAGAATTTATCGGGACTCAAGAAATCAATGCCTTATACAGCACTTGCGTTCACTCTACTCAGTTTAGCATTAATCGGTGTGCCTTTAACAAATGGCTTTGTAAGCAAGTGGTATATAATGAAAGCAATTATCGAATCTCATGCGTGGATTTCCCTTGTAACATTTGCTGCTGGCTCTTTCCTTGCATTGATATATATGTGGAAGATGGTAGAGAAAATGTATTTTGAAGATGATGCAACGTCACGCACTGGAATGACACCGGACAAAATTAATGATGTGCCATTTCCTATGCTTTTCTGTCTATTATTTATGGCAGCTTTAACAGTAGTAACTGGAATATATAGCACTTCAATTCGGTTAGTAGTTGAGAAGTTGGTTTTTTGATTTTTATCTTTGTTTCATATTTTACTATACTTTAAGGTTATAAGGTCTTTATTGTGGATAGGCTGAAGAAGATTCATTGGTTGTTAGTCATTAACGTGATAGCTCTGTTTTGCGTTGGCATTGTTGTTCAATACTCTTCTGCTGGAGGAAAGTGGGTGCCATTTGCGATTCACCAACTGGTCATATTCTCCTTCTTTTTCCTACTCGCTATAGCTATGTCATTCATAGAATTAGATTTTTATTTGAAGCACGCCTACTTTTTTTATATAGCAGAAACGATTTCGCTATTAGCAGTAAATTTTTTTGGCTCACACATAATGGGTGCGACGAGGTGGATAAGAATTGGGTCGATTAGTTTGCAACCATCAGAATTTGCAAAAGTGGGCTTAATACTTGTGCTTGCTCGCTATTTTGATAAGCAGAGTGTGTATAAAATGATGGAATTTAAAAGATTGCTTAAGGCACTTATAATTATTTTCTTACCCGTGTTCTTGGTGTTAAAGCAACCTAATTTAGGCACAGCTGTAATAATGTTACTTATAGGGATGTCAATTATATTCACAGCAATAATAAAAAGATCTCATTCAGTAATATGTGGAACTCTTGGCATTTTTGCAGTACCGGCTATTTGGCCTTTTTTACGTCCTTATCACAAGCAAAGGATATTGTCGTTTTTGGATTCATCAGTGGATCCACTTGGGATAGGTTATAATGCGCAGCAATCTCAGATAGCTATTGGTTCAGGAGGTTTACTTGGTAAGGGCTTTGTTAACGGAAGTCAAACTCAACTTGGATTTTTGCCGGAAAAGCGTACAGATTTTGCTTTTGCAGTGCTGAGTGAGGAGTGGGGCTTTTTAGGTAGCATGGCTTTAATTTTGCTTTATACCTCATTACTTGGAATAATTTTCTCTATCGCTTATAGGTCGAAAAATTATTTTTCTAAGTTAGTATCTATCGGAATTTTCGCCTTTTTTAGTGCTCATTTCTTTATAAACATCGGAATGTCAATAGGCCTCTTGCCTGTGATAGGCGACCCATTGCCATTTCTGTCCTATGGAGGAAGTACAACTGCTGCAAGTTTGATATGTATAGGATTATTGCTGGCAATAAAAGCAGATGAACAACAAAATGCTTGTATTTTACCTATGCTAAAGTAGAATTAAACTTTACTTAATAGTTTTTATGCTAGATGAAATGCGTGAGGAGTGTGGGGTATTTGGCATAAGTTGCAACCAAAGTGCTGCTTTTAACTCTATACTTGCTCTCCACGCTTTGCAGCATAGAGGTCAAGAGTCTTTTGGCGTAGCAACCAGTAACAACGATAAGCTGCACTCTTATCACTTTCAAGGTCAAGTGAGCAGCGTATTTGATGATATAGATGAAATAAAGAAATCCTTACCTGGAGATTGTGCAATAGGTCATGTTCGATACTCAACAAGTGGTAGTAAATTTGGAGTGCAGCCCATGTTTGGCAAAAGTGGCAAATTTGGGGATTTTGCCATAGCACATAATGGTAATTTAATTAATATTTCTCCGATACGCGAACAATTAATTAAACAAGAGTGCGTTTTTCAGTCAGATATTGATACAGAAGTAGTAGTGCATCTAACAGCAAGCGGTGAAAAAGATAGCTTCTTAGAGAGTTTTATATATGCATTAAAGCGAATACAAGGTGCTTATTCTTTTGTGGCAATCAATCAAGAAGTAGTTATTGGAGTACGTGATCCATCTGGAATCAGGCCTCTTGTTTTAGGAAAGTTAAACGGTTCTTACGTTCTTGCATCTGAAACTTGTGCTCTTGATATAGTAAATGCAGAATTTGTTAGAGAAATAGAACCAGGCGAATTAGTTACCATCAGTTCGAATAGTAAGCTAGCCTCAATGTTTCCTTTCCCACAGCAAAAATCAAGTTTTTGTATTTTTGAATACGTTTATTTTTCAAGACCAGACAGCATAATGGAGAATAGGTCTATATACGATACAAGAAAAGAAATAGGAAGAATACTTGCGAAGGAAAGTCCACCAAAAAACAATGTGGATATGATTGTACCAATACCTGATTCTGGAATACCTGCAGCTATTGGATACGCAGAACATTCAGGATTACCTATGGAACTGGGGATAATTCGTAATCATTACATAGGAAGAACTTTTATACAACCAACCGCTGAAGTACGTAAAGTTAGAATAAAATTGAAATTCAACGCTAATAAGCACATTTTAAAGGGTAAAAACATAATTTTAATAGATGATAGTATAGTGCGTGGTAGTACGTTAACAAATATAATAGTTATGTTAAAGGATGCAGGAGTAAAAGAAATTCACCTCAAAATTTCAAGCCCACCAATTAAGCATTCTTGTTTTTATGGAATAGATACGCCAGAGTGCAAAGATTTAATTGCTGCAAATAAATCTGTAGAGGAAATTAAGGAAGTTATAGGAGTAGATAGCCTAGCCTTCTTGAGTATTGATGGACTATATCAGGCTGTTAAAGCAGAAAAGCGTAACAATGCTACACCACAATATTGTGATGCTTGTTTCACTGGTGATTATCCGATTGGCAAATAGTCTACACAAGATCACTGAAGCTCAATTGTACCCGTTCAGCCAATGGCGTCAACTTAAGGGAAAATATCAGTGATTGTGTATAAAACTTCTCTCTAAATTTTTTACCATTAAATTACCCAAAAGCTGCAATAAACAGCACTTTTGTTTCTGTTTTATTTCAACAAAGAAGTCTAAAATGTGTCCTTTTTAGGTGAAACATGCAAAAAGGAAAAAATCTTATTCTACAAATTAAAAATATAATATACTCGAAAGCTTTTCAGAGAATCCATTGTGTTGAGTTTCACACGAACAAGGAAACTTCCTTTTACGACAGTATTTTCTATGATTTTAAAGTTAATTAAGAAAAGTTTAGGAATAGAATGTGAGCTCATTAAGTTCCACCCTCAAAGCAAGCTTTTTCTAAAGCAAGATATAAATACAGGTTTTAAAGAATTTAAGCATCCAAACAGCCTATCAAGATGAGCCTGAGCTGGAGAGGCTATAGGCTTATTGCAGCAGATGGTTCTGGTATTCAGCTCTGAAGAAATTGTATCCGAATTTGAACCAAATGGAACAATAGGCACCATTGGCAATTTGTTTGTTGATTTATGTACTTCGCTGATTTGTAGTGCTCGCCTTGCGGCCTGGAATGTGGGTGAGCAAACTGACCTTACCCAGAAAAAGTAGAGAGAAAGTTAAGACGATTTTGTCATGAGAATGATGCATCAAATTGTGCAGGAATGCAATAGTTAATAGTAGAATGTCTACGTTGTTTGTTATAAAAGATTTCTATGTATTCAAATATGGCAGTTCTAGTTTGTTGAGCAGAATGTTGAGAAGTATCAATAAGCAGCTCCCTTTTGAGTGAACTGAAGAAGCTTTCTGCAACAGAATTATCGTAACAACAGCCCTTATGGCTCATGCTGGAAATGATGTTTTTTGTATTCAATAGAAATTGGTAATTTTGAGAGGTATACTGTGACCCTTGATCGCTATGTAACAGTAGATTTTGGGAGTGTTAAATAAACCATACGCGTCAAGTTAAGGAATGTAGAGAGCTTAAAGTAGATACCCTGGTCTTCCTATATCTGTCTTTCAAAGAAAACTTTGACCAGATTATAGTAAGCTTTTTTAGAAAAATTTTTAAATTATTGACAATATTGTTTAATATCAAAAAGAGCTCTCTAACCCGCCTTTTCAATTCAATAAATGCCTTTGTTAAACTGAGCTCCGTGTTCTTTTTTAGTTTTACACAGCCAATCATTCCGTGAAATACGAGAATAGCACATAATTTTGCGTATAGCTCGCACAATACTCTAAATGGATTTGTCTTTCCTTTTAGTTTATCAAGATTGATATGACTTTTATATAGTTTAAATAGTAATTCGATTTGCCATCTTACTCTATAAACCGTCAATATTTGTTCAGCATTAATTTTACTCTCTGGAACATTAGTTACAAATATTGACCAATCTAATAACTTTTGATTCTTTTGAGAAGATGTATATCCATGTGACTTTGCTAATTTATTAGCCTTTCTTCTTCTAGCCATAAACTGTTCTTCAGTTAGCTTTTGACATATAATTCTTACCTTAATTTTTACTTCCTTTCCTAATAATACTTCTTTTTCTAAAGATAATTGACCTTCCAAATACTCCAATAGCTCTATTTTTTGATTTGTTTCTATATCATATATATTGGTATCAGACTTATAACGACTAACAAAATATGCACCTGCTTCATCAATCTGTTTAAAAGAACTAGGCACAAAGTAGCCCAAGTCAAATATTAGCAAATCATTGGCTGATAAACCGTTCAGATAATCCCTATAACCTTGATCCGACCTTATTCCTTCCATTAAATTTAACTTATCTAGCGCTTGATTCAGGTAATCAAAGACTAACTGTAGCTTTATTCCTGATTTGGTATTATTCTCACAATCTCTATAGCTACTGCCATATCCTTTATACATATCTTCCATGCTACTGGGCAGGCTAATGTAGCTGCTATCCAATAATTTAACGCTTCCAAATTGCTGTAAAATTTTGCAATCAATCTGTAGACTTTTTTTAAATAAACACAAAGCTTCGTTATACATTTTTTTCATGAACTTAACTGCTTCTTCACTAAACCTAAAATCTAAACCCTGTTTTGTAATTTCTATCGAGTCTTCATTTAGCAATTGGCACATTGTTTCTATGCTGCAATCATCAACTCCTATGTTACCAAAAACCATGGCTTTTATGAATGATGAGCCATTAAGTTTTCTCTTTCTTTTTATGAAACCTACTGCAATTGATATTTCGTCTGCTTTTTCATTAAAGAATTCATTGAGGTCTTTTGATAAGCAAGCTATTCTGTCCATTGTAAGTTCTCTCATTCATATATCCAAGAGAACTTATACCTTATTATTTTCCTTCACTCTATCAACTTTACTTACACTTTTCCTTAACTTGACGCGTATGGTTTATTTAACACTCCCATGCGTGAGAATTATTGCTGCCAACAACCTTCCTTGGTTTTTATATAAGTAATCCCATACTTTATTTGGTTGCTCAGTGATAAAATTTTGATCTAATATATTAGGAGCAATAACCATATTATTTGGTTGTTTTTTAGTTTTAAATCTTCGTCTAAGTTTGGCTATAATGTCATTTTCCTGCATAACATTTTGCACTGTTTTGATGTTATAATTTTTGCCTAAAGCTTTTATGGATTTTAGGGGCTCCATATCTGCATTTAGATGCTTTTTTTGAATCTCTGCTAGAAGTCCTTCCCTTGCTAATTCTTTATTGCTTTTTTCTTTAGCAATCCATTTATAATAACCACCAGCACAAAACCCTGCATAGTTCCTGTATTTTATAGCAATTTCTATGCTCTTTTATAAAAGAATATTTTACTCTTTTTCTTTGGCAAAATATCCCAGGGCTTTTTTTAAAATGTCTCTTTCTCTTCTTACTCTTGCTAACTCTTTTTTTAGATCAAATCTTTCTTTGTCATAAGGAGCTAGTTTTCCTTTGCCTGGAAATGCGTATGCTCCAGACATTTTTCCATCATATTTTCTTACCCATTTACTTAACATACTGCCATCTATACCTAGATCTTTTGCTATTTTTGTACTTGTTTGACCTGTTTCTTTAACCAGCTTAACAGCTTCCAATTTAAATTCTGCTGTATATTCTCTTCTATTTGTCATATTACACCTCTTTGAAAAAACGTTTTATTTTACTCCAAAAACGTCTTAACTTTCTCTCTACTTTTTCTGGGTAAGGTCACTTCCTTTAACTTATTACAGATTGCTGTATGTAAATTACTCCAAAACATCTATCTGCTGCTGAAAATATTTCTCAAATACTCTTTCTACTTCATTATCAACTAACTCTTTCATTATTTCCCGAGCTTGCGTGTTTACTTTAATTTCATCTATTGGCAAAGACGTGGTATACCTTCGTCTGAAGATTCCTATATGACCATTTTTCATTGTTGCTATAAATGCTCCTTCATACGTACGGCTCCCTACCTTTGCTCCTCTCTTTGTCTGTTTTATACTCCCAAGTTTTGCAACTCCTATCCACTGGGAACTGAGCTTTACTACCGACCATAAGCGCTTTCTATTTGCTTTATCCACACTTAACTTTTTTCTCATTGCTTTTTTTGGTATTTGCTTTTCTTCGCTTACTTGTTTGATAGTTTGCGATCTTACCCATAGTGCTGTTTTGTTTAATGCTCTCACTGTTGCTAATTCTATTTTTCTTCTTTCAGCATCTATGCTTTGCATAACTTTTTCGATGCTATCGGTGACTTCGATGTTAATACGCATCTACACCCCTGACGCTTGAATTTTCCACAATACTCCTGAATTGTCCCTAAGTGGTGCTACCTATGGCACATCTCTTCCTTATTACCTGCAATATTTCATCTGCTGATATTTGGATCAATGCACCTATACACACCTTTTTTCTCAGTTGTAAAGTAGTAATCCCCAACTGCAAGATCAGTTACAGGCGTATGATACACATCTTCTGGAATGCTGACTATCTCTTCTATCATGCCTGACTTCTCATCTAATAGAAACATGATTCCCTTATTGCTCACAATAAATAATTTTCCATCTATCACCGGTCTAGCATAATATGTGTCTTTTAGTTTATCATTTAGCTCATCATTCACCACTAAGTTAGTACTCCAAATTATCTGACCATCAGGTATTGCAACTTTCATAACTTCATTCTTTGTGTTTACTACAAAAAATTCGTTACCATTTATATCATCGGGGTACAGCCATGGCATAATCCCACCACCACTGATATTTTTTGCTTCCATGGCCTTTAACCACAAAAGATCTCCTGATCCTATATCAATCGCAACAATGGTAGAATTGTTTGTAGCTATTAATGTGTTATTCTTTACTACTGGAGTAGTTGTGATATCTGCAAGCTGAGTGTCTAAAATATTTGTAGAAGGTAACTTATAAGACCACAACTTTTTCCCATCTTTGTCAAAAGCTACTAACTCTCCATTTGAAAATGGAACTATTAGCTTATCGTGTATAACCACAGGAGATATGTAATTTGATCTTGTCATTTGATTACTACCATTAGACATATGATAGAACCAGCTTGTATTACCATTCTCTATGTTCAGCATGTATAAATAGTTATCTACAGTCAAAATTGCTATTCTATCATTAAAAATTGTAGGGTTTCCTTTCACCAAAGACTTTAACTCCTTTTTCCACATAACTGCGTCTTCATTTATTTCATATTGTGTATTATCTCTATTTATTGCATATAGCACATTATCTATTGCTAAGTAAATTTCTCTACAATATTCACTGCAAGTAGCACTCATTCTACCAATTGTTTTATGACTACCAGATAAATCTACATCCTTCCAGTACCACCCTGTGTTGTACAATACCCCATCACCACCAATAATTAGCTCATAACTTTCGTGTATAGGAATTGGTTGTATATAACCTTGAGAAAACTCTCTACTTGGATTATTCCACGGGTGACACCTATATTTATTTTTTATTTCTAAGCTAGGCTCTACCCCATCTTTTGCAATAACACAACTTGTGCTCAATAAGAAAGCAATAAAAAAAATGGCTAGTTTCATAAAACTTTTCTAGAAAGATCACTTTATATACACATTAAAGATACGATATATTGAACAATTTCACTATCGTTAGTTTTGATTTTAACACGAAAAACCATTTTACATTCTCACTGCGTTTATTTTCCACAATATTCCTGAATTATCCCTGAGCGGCGGTGAATGTACTTTGTATCTACGGTTACCAATAACAAAAGTATCTCCTACTACTGGCTGCAATACATCAAAGACACTCACCTCCAAAATCAACATCTCCCCTACAAATTGTCCTTCACCGATCTCGTATAATTTATCCGGCTGTTGCTTTAATATCTGCACCATATATGACTTATCCTTTGACTCATACAAAGCTTGCTCTCCTAAATGTGCAAAACAATCTTTCAATAACCTTTTAATATTTTCTTGCATCTTGTTCTTTTATGTACTATAGTACTTTCAAAAGCGAATGATAAAGGTATAATATACTTTTTAGTGTATAGGAAAAGTGATGGTATATAGTGTAGATTTAAGGAAAAAAGCAGTGTCTTTGGTAGAAAAAGGAAAGTCAAAGACTGAGGTTGCAGAGCTTTTTGAGATAGGAATAGCAACACTATATAGATGGCTGAAAAAGAAGTCTGCTGGTCAAGATCTCAGAGCGACAAAAAGTGTTGGTTTTATTCGGAAAATAGACCCAAAAATACTTGCAGACTATGTTAAAAAACACCCAGATCACACACTAGCAGAAATGAAACAAAACCTTGGCTTTGGGATCAGTGCAATTTGGTATAGGTTAAGACAGCTAAAAATAACCTTAAAAAAAAGTCACATTCTATCAAGAGCGCAATCAAGAAGATAGGCAGCAATTTATCGATAAAGTCTCAAAAATAGACCACTGTAGCATTTTATATATAGATGAAGCAGGAGTTGATAATAGACTATACCGAGAATATGCACGAGCTCCAAGAGGAGAAAAAATGTATGCTGATGTTCCAGGAAAAAAGCGGGAAAGAGTGAGTATAATAGGTGGATGGATTGAAAAGAAGTTTATTGCACCAATGACCTTCACAGGAGGGTGTAATAAAGATGTATTTAATATATGGTTAGAGCGAAGATTACTTCCACAATTACAGCGTGATACAACCATAGTTATGGATAATGCTACATTCCATAAAACTCCCAAAACAAAGTCATTAATAGAGTCTTTTGGCTGTCATTTGCTTTATCTTCCAACATATTCACCTGATCTAAATCCTTACTTTTACCCACAATTTTGAGAGGTTATGATGTGAAGCATAACAATGCTCTCCTTAAGGTTTTCATAGCCCCGCCATAGAGTCATAGACCCTGGTAAATTATCACTTTTTCTATTCATAAATCCACCCAATTTTCCTAACCAAATAATAGCTTGTTTTATGTTTGGAGGTTCTTCGGGTAATGTTGCTACCCGATACTCATGCATGTAAAGGACCTTCCACTCTTCGTTGCTTAAAATTTTAGTACAAGTTTCCATGGGATTTGATAAAGCCACTTTTGTCAAATATAAAATTTTAAACGCGATTATACTTTTTATAGCAATTAACTTCTGTAATCTTTCTTTTGTAGCTAAGCGAGAGCTTTCTATCTTACATCCTGATTTTAAAATCCTAAAATACTCTTCAATTTTCCATCTTAGCTTATACCAATTTATCTTTTCTATGGCATCTAAAGTATGGTACATTAGTTAGTAGAGTCCAGTCGACAGCTTCCAATCCATCAGGAGGATTTGTTTCTTTTGCACTTACCACATATACAGGGATTTTATCACTTATTTTATGTATTGTATCTTTTGACCCATAAATGGAAGAAGATCTGATAGGTATATAGCCTTTCATATACTTAACTTCAATATTAGCTTTCCTTGATCTCTGGTTTCCACCTTTAGTAACTTCTAGAGAAATTTTCTTTTTTACTGGCAGTTGAGTGATGCGTGTTTGCAAATCTGTTTTTCCGACTTCAGTACAGATAAATCTTCTATTAGCTCGATTGCGGATTACATAAAAACTACCTAACGTCTCAGCCACCCATAAAAATTTGAAGATGTCTGCTTCCCTATCACCAAGGGTAACAAGTTGTACATTTGGAGGAAGGTTGTTTATAGTTTCTTTGAGAGCTGTTATCCACTTATAACTTTCTTTTTCTTCTATGGAGGTACGGTATTTTCTGTTTGCTTTTTCTTGTGCCGTTTCTTCTTCCCTAATAGAACGCGCCCAACATTGTTGGGAAGATAGACCTAAAGGTAATCCGTCTTTGCTAGGCACTATGCAACAGTAAACCCATTTTATGCTTTGTATAAGCTTTAGAAATACTGCCTAGTCTCTTGGTCTTTATATGAGAGTCAAAATCCAAATAACTTGTATCTTGAACTGAAAATACCAACTGGTTTCCTTTTATTCTTTCCTTAGTTTCTTTATAATGGGAAGAATAAATTTCCTTATCTTCAAGCTTTTCATTGCTTATATGCACCCTTAGCTTCTTTCCACCCACTACAGCTTTGATTCAGATGCCTTACCCTCTATGCAATAACTTGTTTTTATAAGTCTTTTATTAAGCCTTATATCTCCCAAATTAATGTGTTTTAACTCTCTTTCCAGCCATTTATCCCCTAAGCCATCTGTATATTGCACGCTTGTACTTGTTTCTATCATTTTGATCCTAAATTATTTAGCTTACTCACTTTTTATATTTGTGGGTAAAAGTAAGATCTAAATCCGATAGAGCATTGTTGGCACACCATTAAAAGTCGCCTCAGACCTCTAATGCATCAATGTACAGACTTACACCTTTTAGTTGGTAATACCATTTTAGACGTTTATCATTCGTTTTAGAAAATACTATAGTTGTAGATGCTTTGTTGATGGCTGTTAATAAGCGCAAACCCGCTAAAGATCTACTGTTACATAGCGATCAAGGGTCACAATATACTTCAAAAAATTATCAATATCTATTGGATACAAAAAGTATCATATCTAGCATGAGTCACAAAGGTTGTTGTTACGATAATGCCGTTGCGGAGGGCTTTTTTAATTCACTTAAGAGGGAGTTACTTATTGATACTTCGCAACACTCTGCACAACAAACCAGAACTGCCATATTTGAGTATATAGAAATTTTTTATAATAAACAACGACGTCATTCTACTATTAACTATTGCATTCCTGAACTTTTTGATTCATCATTTTCATGACAAAATCGTCTTAACTTTCTCTCTACTTTTTTTGGGTAGGGCCAATGTTTACAGACCTAAATGTTCAAGCAGCATGGGAAATGGCGCGGGGTAAGTCACTATAGATCACTCAGTAATAACCTTAAGTGTTAATAATGATAAAGAGAAATTAAGGCTAGATATCTACATAGCTGAAAAGTGCAACATATCACGCAGTAAAGCTCAAAGATTGATACAAAATGAGCAGGTAAAATTACTTGGCACACCGATAATTAGTAATGACCACATAGTAAAACCAGGTGAAGAGTATATAGTACATCTCGTTCAACCTGACATATCCACATCAATTGAGCCTAATTATGACATAAAACTTGATATCGTCTATGAAGATGAGGACATTATAGTTCTGAGTAAACAAAGTGGATTAACAGTGCACCCAGGTGCTGGGACAAACAATGATACGCTTTTGAACGCAATTATCGCTCACCTTGATGTAAGACCAGGAATTGTTCATAGACTCGATAAAGATACCAGTGGGCTGATGGTAATTGCAAAAAATGAAGGAGCCCATGGTTTTTTGTCTGAATTGTTATCAAATCGTAAAATAAAGCGAGAATATTTAGCAGTAGTTTGGGGAATATTATCTTCTCAGCAAGGCACGATAAAAACTAACATTGCTCCCAAACGCGGTAATAAAGAAATGATGTGTGTAACAAAAATCACAGGCAAATTAGCAATCACTCACTATTTAGTGCAAAAAGTTATAGGACAAGTAAGCCTCGTTAAATGCACTTTAGAGACAGGCAGAACACACCAAATTCGAGTCCACATGAGCCACATAGGACATTCCATAGTTGGTGATCAAGTTTACGGAAAAAATAGTAGTAAAAGCACAAAATATGCTAAAAACTCTAGTTTTATTCGTAATTTCAATAGGCAAGCACTACATGCTTATACACTGGGCTTATATCACCCAAAAAGCAAGGAATACATGGAATTTGTCTCTGATTTACCGCAAGATATAAAAACTTTAATTGGTGAGTTTAACAACATATCTTAATAACATTCGTATTAACCTGTCAATATTATCATCCATGTTATCAGGAAGTTAATTAATGAAAGAAAAACTGCTGCACTACCTAGATCTTTCACCTTTTTTGAAAGTATGTGTTGTTCACTGGAAATACGCTCAATTGTCGTTTCAAAAGCAGTGTTAACAATTTCCACAATTAACACCAGGAATAGGCTGCTTATCATTACTGCACGTTCTAGATTACTTACATCCAAAACAAACAAAGTTGAAACACATACTATAAAAAGTAGTAACTCCTGTCTGAACGCAACTTCTGATATAAAAGCTGATTTTATTCCTTCACAAGAGTATTGAATTGCTTTTATTAGACGAATAATGCCCTTCTTCATTATTACTCACAAAACCCTTTAATCAAAATTTTAACTCATTTGGATTTGCTACACCCTATAGCATTTTATCATTTGTTCACCCTATTGGTTTTGAAATTAAGATTTACTGCAACTACAATAAGTACTCTTGTTATCACATTTTGGTGTTAAGTCAGGATAAAACGTAAGTATAGCATCATTCTTTCTTACAAACACTGATTGATAATTGTCATCCTCCATTTTATACAGGCACATTCCATCTTTTCCTAATTCCTTGAACGCCTTAGTTGCAGAAATTAAAATATCATCGGCATGAAGGTTATATGCGTATCCATTTGAGCATTTAACTTTTATGATAAAGGGGCTGGCAAAATGTGTCAAGTAAGTTTTTTCGTTTCTGCGGGCTACCTGGTTTTCCTACTGAAATTTTGAAAAATGTAATCTACTTCTATATTCAAATATATCAAGCAGTAATTCAAAATCAGCCATTGCACCTTTTGCGTTATTATACGCGAGGTTGAGCAGCTCTCTGTCCTGATATAAATCAGCAAATTTAAATTCCATACATCCTGATTGTTTTGTGCCTAAGATATCTCCACTGCCTCTTAGCATCATATCCCTTTCAGCAATGTAAAATCCGTCCTGTGACTCACACATGATCTTTAACTTTGAAGATGAGCTTCTACTTAAATTATCGTATAATAATACACAAAAAGATGGCTTGTTTCCTCGTCCTACTCTACCTCTTAATTGGTGTAATTGCGATAACCCAAATTGCTCTGCATTTTCTATAATCATAATGGTTGCATCTGGTACATCTATACCAACTTCTATCACAGTGGTTGCAACAAGCAGAGAAAATTCATTTCTTTTGAAGGAAAACATAACTTGATCTTTCTGCTCCTGAGTCAATTTTCCGTGTATTATGCTAACTTTATCAAAAAATGTTTTTTGTAATTCCTGAAAACGCATCTCTGCTGCAGCAATATTGGTCTCTTCGTTTTCTTCTATGTATGGACAAATCCAATATGCTTTTTCGCCCCTGTTTATAGCACCTTTTAGCTTTTCAATAACATCTGGCACCCTACTAATGTTCATAGTTACAGTTTTTATTGGCAATCTGGATTTTGGTTTTTCTTTCAAAATTGAACATTCAACGTCACCATACATAGCTTGCTGCAAGGTTCTTGGAATGGGAGTTGCAGTAACGAAAAGTATATCGGCATTTTCTCCTTTTCCTACCAAGCGATTTCTCTGCATCACTCCAAATCGCTGTTGCTCGTCTATGACTGCAAGCCCTAAATTTTTAAATGTAACGTTAGCTTGAAATAGTGCATGAGTGCCAATTACTATATTTAAAACACCACTTGCAAGTTCGTTCATGATAATCTTTCTTTCCTTGCGCGAAGTTTTACCAGTAAGCAGCGCAACTTTTATATCGGTACAGGATAAAACTTCCTCAATCCAATTATAATGTTGCTCCGCCAAGATAGTAGTCGGTGCCATTAGAGCTGCCTGCATGTTGTTTTCTACCACATTTAGCATCGCAAAAAGTGCAACTACGGTTTTGCCACTACCAACATCACCTTGCAGCAAGTTTATCATGCGGTACTTGGATTTTTGCCTCTCTGAAATTTCATCTATTGCACGAATTTGATCGTTTGTTAATTGAAACGATAATTCATTTAAAACTTGCTCTTTATATTTACTCAATACTATAAATTCTCTTCCCCTTTCTTTTACATGATTTTCTCTTGCAAGTTTCAGTGCTAGCTGATACGCAAACAATTCATCATAAGCAAGCCTTTTTCTACAAACCTCGGCTTCCGCCAATGAGCTTGGTCTGTGCAACTTTATGATGCTTTCCCTCCAACTTAGCCATTTTTTTTGCTTGATTAATGTATCATCTATCCACTCTGGCAAATCAGGCAATTCTTTCAGGTTAGAGCTTATTATGTTCCCAATGCTCTTATTAGTAATGCCACGGCATAATTGGTAGACTGGCTCTATGCGAGCTATTTCTTTAAATTGGTTGATGTCAAGCGACACGTAATCTGGGTGAGTAATCTGCCAATGCTCAGCAAATTTTTCGAGTTTGCCACTGATGATTACAGAAGCTCCAATTGGAAATAGTTTATATAAATACTTAACTGAGTAATTAAAAAAGACTATGAACATATACTGACTCTCACTTTCAACAACTATTTTATATGGTCTACCTCTCAAAGTGGGAGGCTGATGTTCATAAACTTTTGCCATGAAAGTTGTAAATTCTCCAACTTGAGCATCGGGCAGTGACTTACTTCTATCCACATAACTAAGTGGCCTATAAAATAGCAGGTCCACCACTTTGTCCCCACTACAAAGTTTAGGCAATATTGTGGAATGAAATTTAGGTATATTCTCCAGCCTGCTATTTAGAAAAATCTGATTGCTCATTGAGATTCATACATGTGTAAAACTGTTTATCAATAATAGAGTCTTTTTAAAATCCTGTCACCTTATGGTCAGGTATGCACTATAGCTAGCACAGCTCTCTAACGTCATACCGCCACGGTATCTTAGAATAGATTCCGCTAACACGTAGCGGAATGACGATTTGTCGTTTTTAAAATCATCGGTAAGCCTAAGTTACCCCTAACTATATTTGCTATCATAGGGCTTATAGCAGGTATTTTATTGACTTATTAATCATTTTTATGTATTATTATACTATCAGCAGTCTATATCAAGGCACTAATAATGAGTAGCTCTACACCAGAAGAAAAGGAAAATCCAATAGTTACACTAAGAGCTCAAGCAGAAAAGTTTGATTATAGTAAGTTAAGAGCTGGTAAAGATAATGCTGAAGCGAACTCTGGTAATACAGCGTTCTGCGATCTTCGCAGAATGGATTTTGTTATTAATAAGAAAAGCACAAGTAGGGATTTTATTGCCAAGCTATACAAAGAACATGACAGTTTACTGCCAAAAAGTGAAGGTAAAAATGAAGACTACCGCCCATTTGCAAGAAAAGTTTTTAAGGAGATGTTCGAACATGCTGGAGCTAAAGTTCCAAGTGATCCTATTTTGGAAGAACTGGTTATCAATTGTAATCAAGCAGGGTACGTAGGTGCATTATACGATGAAGATAAACCTCTTTTCCATGTAATGAAGACACATGAGTTAGTTTTCAGTTCTAGTCATACAACACATATTAATTGTAGTGATCCAAGTCATGCAACAATCAGAATTGAAGAAAAAATTGCAGTTTGCACTTTAGCAAAACCAGAAGAAGAATTATGTAAATTGGATAGCTCACTAGAATTCACGCTTAAGTCTCAAGATGATAAAAATGTAACATACGAAAATGGTAGATTGTCTCTTACTATTCCTGACAGATTAAAGAATTATAGTGTAGACGATAAAAGCTTATTTGGCATTATAAAAGAGTGTTTTCAGAAATTTTGTGAGAGGCTTGGATTTTTTAAAATAAAAATAGAGCATGATTTAGGTAATCCACTAGAAGTAAGCGACCATCTGGAAAATATGGAACCCCCTATTCATAGTAATGAGCACGGCCTGAATTAAAATATCTTGAGCTCATTTGCACAATCAATCACTTCAGCATTTGGAAATTGGTTTTTAAACCAGGTATACTGACGTTTCGCGTAGTGTCTTGTGTTTGTTTGAGCAATTTGTATTGCTTCGTCTAAAGTAATCTCACCTTTCAAGTACTTTATAATTTCTGGCACTCCATGTGCTTTCATAGCTGGCAAATGTGGGGCTAGGTTCATGCTAAGTAGCTTTTTTACTTCATCAATTGCTCCATTTTCAATCATTGTAATGAAACGAAAATTTATTTTTCGGTATACATCTTCACGTTTAGGCAGAATTGTATATATCTTAAAATTATTGAATAAAGGAGGCTGTCTATTTTCTTGCCATACAAAGATTGTCTTACCAGTTTCAGTGATAACTTCAAGTGCCCTTGAAAGGCGGTGCGAGTCATTCATGAACACTTTACCTTGAATCCTTGGATCTTTGCTTAGCGCTAATTTGTAAAACTCCTCTTTACTTAAATTTTTTCTTAATTCACTTACATTTCTCCTCACTTCCTGACTTATTTGTGGCATTGATGATAAGCCTTTGATTAAACTGCTGATGTAAAGCCCGCTTCCTCCAGTGATGATAGGTATTTGAGCATTTTCTAATGCGTGATTAACTTCTTTTTCTAAATCCTCTAACCATAGACCCACGGAATAATTTTCTTTTGCTGAGACATAACCATATAGTTTATAAAATACTTCTTGCTTTGGTGGTTGAGCAGTAATTATGGGAATTTCTTTGTATACCTGCTTTGAATCACAATTTATTATGCTGATATTATTATATTTTTTTATCAGGTTATCACACAATTCTGATTTACCTGAG
Source organism: Wolbachia endosymbiont of Rhagoletis indifferens (assembly GCF_048537595.1). Lineage (NCBI taxonomy): Bacteria > Pseudomonadati > Pseudomonadota > Alphaproteobacteria > Rickettsiales > Anaplasmataceae > Wolbachia > Wolbachia endosymbiont of Rhagoletis indifferens. Next base: position 886,356 of record NZ_CP175923.1, read on the forward strand.
GCCGTAATTCCTGTAATAATTACTATATTATTTTTCATTTATATTAATTTAATTAACATATGATAGAGTGTAGTAAAAATTTGGGTCCTACAATCTAAAGTTTGGAGATTTTTATGGCAGAAAACAACGACAATAATTCATTTATTAAGCGTTTCACAAACAGGACTCCTGGCGGTACAGGGGAAGGTTTTTCCAGCAAGTATTCGTCTCAAAACACCAAAGAACGTGCATTAGGGGAAAAAGGGAAAATTTCTGAATTAGCAGGCAAAAAAACCGAATCCAAGGAAGCTTTTTCTGAAAGTGGCGGCATAAAAAGTAAAAGCAGAACTGTCAATGAAAGATCTTTTGCTGATGCAACAAAAAGAAGTAGATCAGATCTCGTATATTTAGTGCGTGGTAAAGATCGTGGAAAATCAGCGTGGCATTATGTATTAGTTGATAAAGAGAGAAGAGAAATGTTTCTAGCAAAAAGCAGAACTGGCTCTATAGATGTTGCAGACTATGGAGAGATTTTATATTCAGGATGGGGAGAAGATCCACCACAGGAAATAGTTGACAAAGTCAATGAAGAGTTTGGGCTGTAGCAAATCTGTATAACAAATGGTAAGCTGCGTTGTATTATATTCACAAAAACTAGCGTATCTGTTTAGAGGAGTGGCTAATGTGCAAATATTGAAGCAAAGTGCGTGACACACAGCTGTACGAACATTGCAATATGGTACATAGTAAACGATGTCATTCCAGTGCTTGACACTGGAATCCAGCTTCTATGCAACCTCATCAAAAACATTCATTTAGTGTAAGATCAGCTACTTTCCATGCTAGTTTGCTTGTTCACAAGCAAACTATTTCTGGATCCCAGTGGGCTTTGTTGCATAGCACCTTAAGCAGTGATGGTTTACGACAAATTTATGTAATGATTTCAAATTTAGCCATACCAATATCAGTGAATTTGTTGAGCAAATAGCACTTAATTAGTAATTCTTTTTCACGATTTACTTCAGATTTATTCCTAAAGCTAAATCCAAATACTTGCTTCAACCTTGAGAAAAATCCTTCTATGTAAGATCTCTTTCCATAAATTGCTTCCTTTTTCCACTCTTTTACACCATCTTGTCCATATAATTTTATTAACCTAATAGCAGCATTTCTGTCAGACATATAATCTATTTTTGAATGTTCTGCTGCATCCTTTTTTGGTAGAACTTTTGTCTTTATATCGTATTTCTTACACAATTTATAAAGTTTGTGCCTATCGTATGCCCTATCTGCATATAATGCTTTTATTTTGTGCTGAAAATTAACTTCTTCAAGCAAATCGCAAGCTCCATAGTGGTCAGAGTAGACGCCATTACTGTATCTTGCAGCTATAGCTTTTTTACTATTCACACTTAACATAACATGTAACTTTCTTACTTGCTCGTAGCTTCGGTACTTTCTATCTGCACTGTTTTCCTTACTGTGGCCAGGAGTGTTACTGTAAATGCTGATACTTGTGCTATCTATGATAATTTCAATATTTTCCATGTTGCTTTTATCAACCCTGCAATCATTTATCTTAATATTAAGTTTTTTAAACCTTCTTGATGCTTGTGAATAGCTGATAACTGCCAAATTTTTTCCTATTTGTTGCAGATATCCTTTTATAAACCCCACCGTTTGTCTTAAACCAATTCTAAAAAGATTGACAATTATATGCACCAAAATTACGACTTTATCACTGTAAATATAGTTGCCGCCCTGCATTTTTGGACTATTTTCATACCAATTTTCGATAGCTTCATCGATGTAACGAAAAATATTTCCCCTTTTTTCAAGGAATTTGTTATATTCGTTTTGGTTACTGACTTTCATTTTCTGTGGCATATTTTTTCTTCAACAGTTAAATGGTTATTTATAATGAATTTTGTCAGTAGCCACCAGATTTTTTCGGTTGCTATGCAACAAAGCCATCCCAGTGTCAAGCACTGGGATGACACCATTTGTTGTAAACTCACTTTTACTCTATGGTCTTGCCGCTATCCTGAACAGATACAAACTAGCAGTTACTATATAAGATACAATGCAACAAAACTGATCTAGTTGTTATGAACAAGTTTCTAGCTATATGGTATCTAAAATAATAAATGCAATACAGAACAACTTGTTAGTGTGTTTTCCAACAGAAACAGTGTATGCTCTTGCTTGTAATGCACTAGATAATGAATCTATAGGAAAAATATATCAGATAAAGAAACGCTCTCAGAATAAGCCACTCTCCATATTTGTTAGTGATATTTACAATTTGACAAAAATAGCAAAGCTAGAGAAAAAGTATATTGGTTTAGTAAATCACTTTTCTCCTGGACCAATTACCTACATTTTACCACTTAAAAACAACAACATATTGCCAAACGAATTCTTTAAAGATAGTATAGGCATCAGAATCCCTGAGCATCCTATTGCAATTTCAATATTAAATAAACTGAAAGTTCCAATAGTTGCAACTAGTATAAATATTTCAGGAGAAAAAAGTGTATGTAAGGCAGACGATATACCACAATCCATTAAGCAACATTTATCTGTAGTGATTGAAGATGACGAACTAGTTTCTGGTATAGAATCTACTATTATTGACTTAACCGAAGATAAGATTAAGGTTTTAAGGGAAGGTGCAATTTCATTACAAACAGTAAACAACGCATTTTCAAACTAAGATCTATAGGAGCAAGAATGAAAAAAGTAATAGGTCACAACCAAGCCAAAAAAAAATTAATGAACAACTTGTCTGTTCAGTCTTGGCTGATCTGCGGTAAAAAAGGTATAGGGAAAGCAACATTTGCAAAATCCTTCTCCAATTGGTTTCTTACAAAAAACTATGACGTGGCAGCATTGGACTTACACATTGTTGAAGGTGATACTATCGGAATAGAAAAAGTCAGAGAAATGAAAAACTTTCTACACTTAAGTCCCATTCAATCAGAACACAAAATAGCTATAATAGATAGCTTAGAGGTAATGACTAATAACGCTAAAAACGCAATATTGAAAATATTAGAAGAGCCGCCAAAAAATTCTAAGATATTTATAATTAGCCATAAGCCATATGATATACAAACCACTATCCGGTGTAGGTGCTTTCAGCTGAATTTACTCCCATTAACTTATGATGAAACAAAGCAAGTTGTTTCATCTCAATGTAAATTTGATGATCAAATATTTGATGAAATCATTACTTTATTTCCTGGAATGCCAGGAATGATAATAAATGCAATAAGTAGTGATGCTTATGAAGCATACAAGTGCTTTTATAAATTTCTTCATGATTTAAAGAATCCCAATATGATTAATAAAGTAATTAATAGCGAAATCGAACTAGAACTAGCATCATATATAATTCAGGCCTTCATTTTAGAAAGCATAAAGAGAGAGGTAAATGATGTTGAAATTCTGCTAAGTCAGTGGAAAAAAATAGATGAACTTTTTGTTGTTGCTAAGCAACTCCACTTAGATAAAAAGCATGTTTTAGCTAATGTAGTTAATATCATGACATAAGTTTACGAAATATAATACTTTTAACATAAATTCATGATAAAATCCTGTTAATTTAATACTTGAAGTATATAATTTGACTAATAATAAATTAACTGTATGGCAATCAATAGAAGTTTTGACAAAAGCCATACTGAACATGCAAAAAGAATTGAGTTCAATCAAGAATATAGCTTTAGACCAGGACGTCACCTTAGAAAAAGGAGAGGAGTTATTAAGTGGCATTTATGAAGCAAATTTTAAGCTAAACAAGGCAATCAATATAGCCACTTTGCCAAAAATTGGCTATCATATGCTCAATGGTGAGCTTGTTGTACGTAATCATATTACGGAAGAGGAAGTAAAGATTCCTAGAGATTTTCATTACCTTAAAGTCGTTAAATCCAATCATGATGATTATAAATTAACGTTTTGTAATTTTTTAGGTAACGAGTTTTTTGAATATAAAAAATATGATCCACAATATTCTGGTATTTCAGATGAATATAAATTTGTGAATTTTGGTAGTGTAAAAAAGACTCATAATCTAAAATTTAAGGAATATGTTGGTCATGCACCTAAATTTTTTGCTGCAGAAGGGCCTATTGAGCCTGGATCCCAAAACCATGTAATTGATCTATTTGAGCTAGTCAAAAGTGGTAAAGGTAGCAAAATGGGAACCTTCGCTGATGAATTTGGTTATTTTGATGATCAAAATAAATTACATTATTATAATTATCACAAAAGTGCTGAAAGTAATACTTATGATCCTGAAAATTTTAGTGTAAAAATGATAAATATAGATGTGAGCAAAATCGATAAATTCTACCTTATTGCGGAACAAGGTGATATAATCATTCATCCTATTTTGGAAAATTTAGACATATTTTAAAGTTTTTTAGAGTATCTAATCTTATTGTTATTATAATTGGGTTTGGTAGCATTATGTTATGGAAGATAAATTGCTTGAATCAGTAAAAAACAAAAGTTATTTCAGTAAAGCAGTCGAATGGTACTGCCATAGGTATCTGTTTTGTGTAGCAGAAAGATCTTGGATGGCATTAATAGTATCGCTTCTCCTAGTATGCTTATGTTTATTAACATTAAACATATACCTGTTATTTCCTGTTAAAAAAGATTTAAATTTTGTGAAGTATATGAACCACACAGAAGATGAGTTCTCTGCAATGCATAAGCTTAGTTTCAGTAAAAAGGAAGATGAATACATTTCCACAGCGAGGTACTTAATAAGTAAATACATTGAAATATACGAGTCCATTAAGATCGTTGAACCGAAGTACCAAGAAAATTTTATAAGAAACAATTCTATACATAAAATCTATCAAGGCTTTCAGGAAAAAACGAATAATGAAGCTGGTAATTTGTCTTTATCTAAAAGAAAAATTGCCAACATAAATGTAATAACATTATCTATTGATCGATCGACCAAGGACTTAGTTACATTTGCTGGAAATGCTACTGCAGTTTTTACAACCGAGCAAAATAAGGAGGATACTGTGGAGATTAGCTTCACTTTGTCGAATATAAAAGCAACTCTGGCTGGTATAATACCATTTAAATTTATTGTTAATGGTTATAAATATAGATGATTACATTTAAAACATTATTTGGTAGCTAAAAAAAATAACTAAAGTGCATGTAGCAGTAATAACTGGAGGTAAAACTAGAAGAATTGGCGTTTTTTTAATAAAGTAATTCTGAGAAGGTTTTAAGAAAAAGGCATTGTAAATTATCGGTAAAAAGTACAGAGCGTTAAGTATAGTACTAACAATTAACACTAGAGTTACAAACACAGAAAGTATTACATTGCCAGAGTTGAAAACAGCTTGAAAAATGAGAAATTTACCCCAAAAAGTCGGAGCAGGCGGCACCCCTATCATAGACAATGCACCTATAGCAAATGCTGTCATGCTAATTGGCATACTGCGTCCTATACCGTGAATCTTATCTATATATTTCTCGCCTGTTTTCGTTATTATTGCTCCGGCAACGAAAAACAAAGTGATTTTTGCAAATGCGTGGCAAACCAATTGAAAAATTGCAACCTCCATGCTGAGCTCACTAAAAATTGAAGCAAATAATATAATATACGACAATTGAGAGATGGTAGAGTAAGCAAGCAATTTCTTTAATTCTTTTTGCTTTAGTGCAATCAATGATGCAGTAATAATAGTAAATCCAGCAGCGTACGGAAGCCACCCTCCAGCAAACCAATTTTGCTGCACAAAACGTTGCATGTTATCGACGCCGAAAGTGTATAATATAACTTTTATGATGATGAAAACTCCGGATTTCACAACAGCAACAGCATGTAATAGTGCACTCACAGGAGTTGGTGCAACCATTGCTTTTGGTAACCAAAAATGCATTGGCATTAATGCAGCTTTTCCTATTCCGTAAATCAGCATAGCAAAACACACTGCAATGAAAGTGATGAGTGAAGTATCAAATTTGAATATTCCACCACTTACAAAGTCTAAAGTATGAAATTCATTATATAAAAGGCCTATTGCAGGAAAAAATAATACCAAAGAAGAGAAAAATAGCACGCCAAAGTAATAGCGTCCTGCAATCATTGATTCATTTGTTGAGTTGTAAGTAATCAGAGGGTATGTACTAATAGTTAGAAGCTCATAAAAGACAAATGTAGTGAGCAAGTCTCCAGAAAAAGCAATAAACATTGCACAGCTAATCGATATTGAAAAAAAGCATAGAAAACTCGAGTGATTGCTATCAGCATAGTTATTCTGCATATAACATATTGCATATATACTGGTCAGTACCCATAAAAAAGATATTAATAAACTGAATATTACTCCGGTAGACTCTAGCTTTAAACTAATGTGCAAATTATTACCAAAATCCATGAGAATAAATTGAGAATGATCACCATATACCCAATATAAAGTGCACAGACACGTATACGTAAACAGAAGTACAGAAGAAGTGACAGTAATACTATTGTTCACTCTGGACCATTTACCAGTAAAAAAGGTAACAAAAGCACTTAAAAGCGGAATCAACGCAGTAATTAATAAATAATTCTCGGTAATTGAAAATGGTAAGGAAAGATACATTAAGATATAGTCCATTAAATTTTCTGCTTAGGTAAAGCTAGAATTATACTCAAATCATAGAAAAACTGCTATGTTTTTTTGGTAAACTAGTTGTTTGTGTATGCTATAGCTAACACGTCATACCGCGATTCATTCCACAACTGTACGAACATTTGTTTTTGTTAAACACAACAAAGATGTCATCCCAGTGCTTGACACTGGGATGGCTTTGTTGCATCGCTACTTATGAAAGGCTAACTATAGCTAGGATTATAAGCAACCTATTGAAAATCTTGTTTTTTTGCAATCAATCTGATCAAATTTAAGAATAGTAATTTATTATTTATATTAATAAACTTAATTCTATTGAAAATAGCTAAAGCATTGAAATTCTTGAATTTTAGCCGGATTAGTGAGTGGTAGTGAAATTTCTTTTACTCAAATTTAGGTATTCACTGACCGTTCTTGTTATAAATACCAGAATAATAAGCTACTGATATTCTCCATCTTTTTTATCTTTAATCCATCATAGCTAGCGATGCAACAAAGCCCACTGGGATCCAGGAAAGTTTGCTTGTGAGCAAGCAAACTAGCATAGAAAAACGTTTTCGATGAGATTGCAGAAAGGCTGGATCCCAGTGTCTGGGCACTGGGATGACAAAGGAGGACAGTGTCAAGCACTGACCATTTGCTGTGCAGTTTACCTTTAAAAATGAATGTTCATACAGTAAGCCATAAGATGACAAAAGAGTAAACTTTATCTGTGTGAGCTATAGACGCAAATTACAACAAATGCAGTAGCATAATCTCCATCGTCACTCAGAGAAAGATGAATTTTGGAGATAAAATCCTTGCTAACGGTAAGATACGGCTTTCCTTTTACACCACTGTATATTTCTATATCTTTCATTATAATGCCCTGGCTAAATCCAGTACCTCGTGCTTTAACAAAAGCTTCTTTTGCTGCAAAGCGTTTGGCAAAATACCTTGCTCGCATTTCTTGACTATTATACTTTCTACTTAGCTCTATTTCTTTTTCAGTGTAGATTCTATTGAGAAATTTTTCCCCGTATTTTTGTAATATCCTCGATACTCTTGGTATATATACTATATCAGTGCCGATACCGTGTATCATTTTGTGCTAAAGTGATTTATTGCTTCTTCAATCTGCATTTCCTTTACCTCTCCAGTTGCTCTATTTTTTACTTCAACTATCTTTTCATCTATTGCCTTTTTTCCGACAATTATTTGCCACGGCAAGCCTATCAGATCCATCCTAGCAAATTTTACTCCTATACTTCCTTCCGTATCATCGTAAAGCACTTCATCGCTTTTCAAAGCTTTGTATATTTTATCTGCAGCCTCCGTTACTTTCGTTTGTAAATTGATTAAACCAATTCTGAAAGGAGCCACCGATTCTGGCCAGATAATTCCTTTATCATCATGAAAAGCTTCTATTATCGCACCAACAAGTCTTGAAACCCCAATGCCATACGAACCCATATGTATATTGACATTTTTTCCATCTTGAGAAGTAACACTTGCCTTCATAAGCTTTGAGTATTTGTCGCCAAAATAAAAAATATGCCCTATTTCAATACCTTTACTAACATTTAACTGCTCTTGCGGCACAAGGCAAGTTTTAGGATCATGCATATCATCTGCAACTGCGTATATACTCTTTAAACTTTCAATATCTTCACTCTCTAGTAGTTCAGAAAATTTATTGTCATAATATAAAGTGCTCTCACCAGTGTTTGCCAATATATGAAACTCGTGGCTCAAATTTCCTCCAATTGGCCCCGTATCAGCTCGAACTCCAATTGGAGTAAGTCCCATGCGTTTGAAGATTTTTATGTAAGTTTTGTACATCAAATTATATGAATTCAGTGAGCTTTCGTAATCTACATCGAAGCTATATGCATCCTTCATCAAAAATTCCCTGCCCCTCATAACACCATAACGTGGTCTTACCTCATCACGGAATTTCCACTGGATATGATACAAACAAAGTGGCAAATCTTTGTAACTTTTTACCACATCTCTAATTAAATCAGTTGCCACCTCCTCATGCGTTGGACCGAAAAGCATGTCTTCCTCATGCCTATCCCTTATACGCAACATTTCCTTACCGTAATCATCGTAACGCCCTGATTCTCGCCAAAGACTTGCCGGTTGCACACAAGGCATCAACACTTCAATAGCACCGGATTTGTTCATTTCATCTCTGATAATGTTTCCAATATTTTTAAGCACGCGCAGACCAAGTGGTAACCACGTATAGATGCCAGATGCTATCTGCTTTATTAAACCTGCACGTAAAGAATATTGATGGGAGATAATTTTAGCATGAGCAGGCTTTTCCTTTAAAGTTGGTAAGTAATACTTGGATAAACGCATATAATAGATCTGATTGTACTGAGTAATCTTAATACAATCAGATCTATAGGTAAACTTATTTTAAGAAGAGCGTGGAACACCTCCCTTTGAAGCAAAAAATTTTGTGCGGTCCTCGACAGGAGGAATAGATGAATCTTACACCTTATTATCCACTGGGTTAACATTATTCGCTTGTGCTGTAGAAGGTGAATCAACACACGAACTTGGTGGCTCTTCTGTCTTTTGTTCAGAATATGACGGAGATGCGGCTCTAGATCCTATACCACTGTCAAGACCCCCGCTTCCTTCTTCCTTGCTTGATGGGGAATTTGTGTGTTTTGTCTGCTCCTCTTTTTCCTGCTCTGGCTCTGTTTGATCGTGTCCATCTTTATCACTTGCCCAGCTAGAATACTCACTTTCATTATCTGAGAGTGCCATGATTACTAATCTCCTCTCAAGTATCTTGTTAAGACCTGAATCATTCTCATTCCTCTTCTTTCTCTCTTCTTGCAATTTATCAACTCTCGCATTATACTCTTCTTGTGTTTCTTTTTTGTCAGTGCCCTTATTACTTTGTACTGCATCCAATTCCTTTACAGGATCTTGTTGTACAGTAAAAACTTTTCTAAGCCCAAATGTTCCTCCTTTTGCTTTTGCTTTGAATTCTTCATCTACATTATCAAATGCACTTGCAGTAGCGTTAGTTTTATTTTCTTTTCTTTTCTTAGACACTTCAGGTGGATCGACTTGTGCTACAGGAAGAGGTGGTGGTGGTGGTATACTATTACATGTTTGCGGAGACTGTGAAGGGGAAGTAGGCACACTTGATTTATCCTGCGAACCAGTACCACTATCAACTTTTATCTGTGATCCACTATCTTTCTTAATAAGATCTATTTTTTTCTTATCACCAGCTCTAGAAACGGCCAGTCTAATAAGACATATCACTGAAACCAGCGCAACAATCGTAGAAACAGCAAAAATTGCTAAGGGAACTGCTTCAATTGCACCAGAACCAGACACTGCTGCAATAACATAAGGAAGATGTATATAAATTGCAACGGCAGATACACATAATGATAAAGCAGCAATCGAAATTTTAAGGTTAGATGTAGACATTTTTTACCTCATTAACCAATGGAATACTAATAATAACTAGATTATCAATAGTGTCAATAATTAATTATGAAAATAAAGTTACAATTTGAATAGATAAGCTATAAGTAATATACGACCAGCAATAGCTATACAATAGACTTCTTGCATAACCCAAACTAAGTAGAAAAAAGGTATAGCTAACACGTCATACCGCCGCGGTATCTCTTAACCGCTAACACGTAGCGGGATGATGAGCTTATCGTCATTCCGCCGCGAACCGTCATTCCACCGCGAACCGTCATACCGCCACGAACCGTCATACCGCGATTCATTCGCGGTATCTCCAGATCCCGCTAACACGTAGCGGGATGACAGCAGTCCTACGTCATACCACCGTGGTATCTCTTAGCCGCTAACAAGCAGCGGGATACTTGACCTTTACAGGGATGACGGTTGTCGTTTAGCCATAAATATTTAAGAAATTTACCAAACGAAAAAAAAGGCAAAAGAAGCCCCGTGGTTGGCTAGTTACTTACATTATACTTTCAAGTATGGCGTTTTTTTATTCTAAACGCTTAATAACCGCGATTCAGCTGCTTTTTAATGCAACTAACCTTAGCTATAAATGTTTAAAAAATTTACTAAACAGAAAAAAAGGCAAAAGAAACCCTAGGGTAGCTAGTTATTCACTATCCATTTTTTAAGTTGGCGTTTTTTGATGTTTTAAATGCTTTATAAGCGTATTTCAGCTTGTATAGGTAAAAACCCAGAAATTTGATAAAGACATAAGGTGCACATAGTGCAAAAAATTAAACATGAGACGCCAAATACGTTGAGTTTTTTTGTCATTTAATCTGTACAGAGAAGATAAATAAATAGCTTCAGTCTCATGATAAGGGCGCTGGCGGAGCTTGTCAAGGAAGTTTTTTCGTTTCTACCAGCTACTTAAATGACGCCACATAAATTAATAAATAGGAAAATTACTACAAATCTTTTCAACTTTAGTTTTCACCATTCTTTCAATATCAGGGCTATTTCCGCTGATTAATCCTTGAATTACTTCATTTATTAGACCAGCTATCTCTTTAAAATTTTCTGCCTCAAGTCCGCGTGTTGTTTCAGCAGCAGTGCCAAAACGGAGCCCTGAAGTGATGGTCGGTTTTGCTGTATCAAATGGTACAGAGTTCTTATTGCAGGTAATGCCAGCCCTCTCAAGGCTATCTACAACGTCTTTTCCAGTTAATTTCTGCGATCTTAAGTCAACTAGCACTATATGAGAGTCAGTGCCACCGGTTATAATGTTGAGTCCATGCTTTTGCAATTCTTGAGCTAGTACTTTCGCATTTTCCACGATTTTCTTGCTATAAGTTTTAAACTCTGGCGCTAATGCTTCTTTAAATGCAACAGCTTTTGCAGCTATCACATGCATAAGTGGCCCGCCCTGCAATCCTGGAAAAACTGCAGATTGAATTTTTTTGTGCAATGCTTCATCATTGGTCATCACTATTCCACCACGAGGACCACACAAAGTTTTGTGAGTTGTGGAAGTCATAACATGTGCATATTCAGCAGGAGACGGATATTCGCCTGCTGCAATAAGCCCCGCATAGTGAGCAATGTCTGCAAGCAAATAAGCACCAACTTTATCTGCAATTTCGCGAAAGCGTTTGAAGTCCATTTTTCTTGGATAAGCAGAAGCACCAGCTATGATCAATTTTGGTTTATGCTCCAGCGCCAGCTTTTCTATCTCATCCATATTGAGCAGATAAGTGTCTTTATTTACTGTATATTGAATCGACTTAAACCATTTACCAGAAAGGCTTGGCGCCGCACCGTGAGTTAGATGCCCACCGCAATTCAGTGACAATCCAAGTATTGTGTCACCTGGAGTAAGCAGTGAAGCAAACACTGCTTGATTCGCCTGAGAACCAGAGTGAGGTTGAACGTTTGCAAATCTTACACCAAACAACTTACAAAGTCTTTCTATAGCCAGACTTTCAACTTTGTCCACATGCTCACAACCACAGTAATATCTTTTTCCTGGATAACCTTCTGCATATTTATTAGTCAGAAAAGAGCCTTGTGCCTCCATTACCGCTTTGCTTGCAAAATTTTCTGATGCAATTAATTGCAATTGTGATTTTTGGCGTTGTAATTCTTTTTCTATAGATTGATAAACCTCGTTATCAAAAGACTTTAAACTATTTTTAGAGCCACAGATTTTTTTTAAAGCACTTATCATAGATCAAACCCCGCTTTAATTTGCTTTAATTCAATGATATTAAGATGTACGTTTACCACAAGCAATTTTAAAACTGCTTGTCCTGCTTTTTTAACCATAAGAGCCCAAAAACAGCTATTAGCAAACATACAGGAATAATAGATGTTGCTTTTATCAGCAATTCAGCACTATACACAGGATTTCCTTGTATTACTGTTTTATCCCAACACAAATCTATTATTTTTGCGATCCCAGTGTGAAAAAAATAGCCAAAAACCATGACTATCATGTTTGACACAGCTGTAGCCAGGCCTACCAAGTTATTATTCACATAACTTAGTGCTTTATAAATTGTAACTACTTGATATCCAGATGCGAAGCCAATAATAAAAAGCGTAGGTAATACAACATACAAGCCACCAATCTGAGTAAAAAGTAATAGAAAACCGGCGATCATTGCAAATGAGCATGAAATTATTACTTCATAATGCTTATTTTTATACTTTTCCAATAAATAAGCCAAAGAGAATGATCCTGTTAACATTCCTATCAATATTACGGAAGAGAGAGCAGATGCCAAGTCTTCATTCATTTTATATACTTCAAAAAAGAATGCTTTCGCCCAACCATCGGCAAAACCTTGCATTGGACCGACCATGAGTCCACCAAAAAAGCTAATTAGAATAATATGCTTGTTGAGAAGTATGTTTTTTAAGTCTCTAATGCTAACTTTTTCCTGTTGAGCATTGCTTTCAGGCGTTACTAAGAACAGTAACAGAGCAAGTAAACACCCGAATGCTGAGAAGGTATAGATAACATAATTCCAGCCAAATTTATTGAGTAAGAAGTCTAACGGTAATCCGCCACATATACCCCCCAACACTCCTATAATTATGGATAAACTGGCCATTCTTGCTGATTTTTCTTGCGCAAAATACATGCTTGCAACTTTAAAAAGCCCAATTGCTGAAGCGGACGACCCAATTCCAACGACTATTCTGCCAAGTATTGAATAATACCACTCATCAAAGCATATAAGTGGTAATGTTCCGGTAAATGTTAAGATAATACAAATAGGCAAAACAAATTTTGGCCCGAATTTGTCAAGAGCAAGACCAATAGGTATATGAGCTAGCGTATAGCCTACATAGTATAACCCGCCAAACTGGCCAACATCTGCAATACTTATGTTAAATTTTGTTATCAATTCAGGTGCAATTATGTTTGGAATTACGCGCAATATATATTGGTATGCATAAAACAGTGATGCCAACAACCAAACTAAAAAATTCCTCTGCAACATGAATCTCAGCTAAAATTTAGGATTATAGATACTTTAGTTATAAAAAACAAAATAAATATTTATCAAAATTTAATAAATATTTATTTCGATCTATTGAAATTTAATATAGATAACTAGCGTAAGCAACTATACATATTAACTAAATCTTCCAGATCCCAGATTGGTATGGCAGAGAGTAATGTAAAAAGTCTATTTTACTTTTGCAATTTTTAAAAGAGACTTTTTATTTTACTTACAATTTTTTCTACCATATCTACAACTGGCTCATGAATAAGGTATATGAAAAAAATTACACCACAAATGATAAGTACATTTATGATTTTGCCCTTATTCATCTTTATCTTGAGCTTCACTTTTTTTACAAGATCCATTTTGTTTATGTTTTTATTTCATGTTGACAATTATATCTTAAATATCATAATTTTCAGTAAAATTTGACTTCAGAAGTACCCTATTAACTCAATATTAACCTTTCTACATGTAAAATAGTTAATATAACATTGAGGTAGGCTGATGAACATAAGCACAATAGATAATACACTGCAAAATTACATAACAAAATACATCGAACAAACATTCGCTACACACGTGCTAGGCAATAGATACGACAAATTGTATAGGAAACTTCTAAGTGGTATAGAAGAGATAATAAAACTCACTATAAACGAAGCAAAACATTATGACAAAAGTTTGGAAAATCTATATAACGATTCAAGATTTAATAAGAAATTTATTCAAGCTGTTGCTAAACATCAGGTGTCGGAATTTTTAAATACTCACCCGAAAAGAAAAGAAATTGTTGCAGAATTTTACAATGAACATCACATTAACGAAAGTGATTTAAAGACTCTGGAAAAGGGGAAAGATTTAGTAAATAAAATAAATAATATTAACCTACTGCAACGAAGTGAAAAAAATGAGGAATTCAATATTAGAAAGACACTTGCTCAATCAATAAAAATGCCTTCCATAGAAAAACACAAGTTAGAACATTCAAAATAACCTTAGCGAAGTATGGCAAAATATACAACTTATGGATAGTCTATTTCATTTTAACTCCTGGCACGCTTTAGTAATACTATCACATCCAATTTCTAATTGTTCCTGAGAAGTTGCATAAGAAATTCTGATAAAATTTTCTAGACCAAATGCAATTCCTGGAATTACAGCAACTAAATGATCTTCCAACAAGTATTCGGTAAAATCTAAATCATTATTTATTATCTTACCACTTTTTGTGCTTTTATTGAGCAATCCTTCACATGAGACAAATAAATAAAACGCACCTTGTGGAACAGATGCTGATAATCCCGGAGCAGAATTTAGCTTTTCCACCATAAAATCTCTACGACTCTTAAAAATCCTTGTTCTTTCTTTCAAAAAACTATGGTCACCGTTTAATGCTTCAACTGCTGCTGCTTGTGCTATCGAATTTGGATTAGAAGTGCTCTGAGACTGCAGCGTAGAGATAGCTTTTACCACATCACTCCTACCTGCAATATACCCTATCCTCCAGCCTGTCATTGCATAAGCTTTTGACACTCCATTGACCACAAAAACTCTGTCATAAAGCTTCGACTCAACCTGAGCGATAGTAAAAAATTTTCCGTCGTATATTATATGCTCATAAATATCATCTGTAACAATATTCACATGTGGATATTCAAGCAATATCTGTGATATATCTTTCAATTCGTCATACGTATACACAGCTCCTGCTGGATTATTTGGCGAGTTAAGAATTAACCATTTAGTCTTTTTAGTTATTTTGTTTTTCAATAATTCCGGTGTCAGTTTAAAATTTTGTTTGCACTCTACCACAACTGGCAGGCCGCCAAAAAGGTTTATCATATCAACATATGAAACCCAATAAGGAGCTGGAATAACAACTTCATCTCCAGAGTTAATTGTTGCCATGAACAAATTGAATAACACCTGCTTAGCACCTGTACCAACACAGATTTGGTTAAGCGTGTACTCGAGGTTATTATCCTTTCTTAACTTATTAATTATTGCTTCTTTCAGCTCACGCGTTCCATCAACAGTAGTATATTTAGTTTTACCTTCACTTATTGCTTGAATAGCTGCTTTTTTTATATGATCTGGAGTATCAAAATCTGGTTCTCCTGCAGCTAAAATACAGATCTTTTTTCCTTCATTTTTCAACTTATTTGCCTTATCAGTTACAGCAATCGTAGGTGATGGTTTTATTAGGGACATTCTTTTTGCAAGGTCTGACATATCTTACTGAAGCTAAATTCAAATGATAAACCCCGTACAACAAAAAAGCTAGGAATTTTGTGTATTGTATTAGTAGCTTTTTACCAGGTTTACCAACGCAGCAATATTTTCAACTGGAGTATCAGGGAGTACTCCATGTCCGAGATTAAATATGAAGGGTAAATCTCTAAAGCAATCTATTATACGTTTTGCTTCTTTGATTGCTTCCGTTTTATTATAGGCTAAAAGATTAGGATCAAGGTTTCCTTGTAGAGGGATTTTTAGATTCGCTTTTGCCCATTCTATTGGAACATTATAATCTATACTTACTGCAGATACACCTGTTTGTTCGCAGTAATCCTTATAAAGATTTCCAGCAGACCTTGGAAATCCTATTATTGGAAAATCAGAAAATCTATCCTTTATTGCCAAGATAATTCTCTTTGTTGGTTCGATAACATATTCTTTAAACAATGGTTCCGATAATGCACCAGCATTACTGTCAAATAGCTGAATAACATCTGCTCCAAATTCTATCTGTTTAATTAGATAAATAATCGTTGCTTCCGTTATTCGTTCAATTATTGCCTTCAAATACGAAGGATAAAAATTTAATACTTTGGAAAAAGTTTTGCTACTCCCACCTTCTATGATGTATGAGGCTACTGTCCATGGTCCACCAGCAAATCCTATGAGAGATTTTTCTTTTGGTAATTGGCTTCTGACTTTTTTTATAGCGTTTAGAATTGGTAAGGTTTTAGTTTCAATGTCTTGTGGACTTTTCAATTCTTTAGGATTTTCTATAGGTTTTATTCTTGGGCCCACATTGCGCAGGAAATTCACGTCACAACCCAAAACATCAGCTATTACTAAAATGTCTGAAAAAATTATCGCCGCATCCACGTCAAATCTTGTCACCGGCTGTAATGTCAATTCTGTCACTAAATCTGTGTTGTAGCATATCTCCATAAAATTATTCATATTCTCTACTGCTTTGCGGTACTCAGGAAGAGACCTGCCAGCCTGACGCATTAGCCAAATAGGCACTCTTTCACTTGGCTCATTTCGTTTGATAACTTCTACTATTGTTGTTTTACTGCTTTCCAATCTATTTTATCTATTCTTCTATATATTAAAGTATAGTAGTAATAATAGTCCTATCAACAACTTGTTACTAACTTAAAATTCGGTAAAAATTGGTGTTGTTCAATTTGTGGATAAATATGTTAACAACTTCTGTATGCTATTGATTTTCTGTTATGATTTATGTGTATAAGTAAGATGTTCAGAGTGTTAGTAATTTTCTTTTATGGAAAAAATTTTACCATCATGCATTGTTACATAACTATGTATATGTTGTTGAAAAAGTTGTTGATCAATTGTTGGTATTTTATATCAACAAATAATTCACAAATTAATTTGACATTATTCACATGCTTATTAAACATTTAATAACAGTTTTCTTGATAAATCTAATCTGAAAACGTTTTTGCCATTACAGAGAATAAATTGAGTAAAAAAAGAACCTTAGTAGAAAAAATAGCATATAGAATTTTTCTCTTCCTTTTCAAAAAAGCTTCTGTGTTGAAAAAGTGTGCGACTGAGGCATTAATGAAAGATCTGCCAGACCTTAATATATTTAATGGTCTATTAAAATTCCGCGATTGTGGTATAATGGATATAATGACTCCACGTACAGAGATATGCGCAGTAGACATTGAATCAAGCGAGCGTGAAATAATAAAGAAGATAAAAAACACTTGCCACACTAAAATACCAATTTATAGAAATAACTTTGATAACGTAATAGGCTTTTTTTATGTAAAAGATGTTATTTTTAATAGGGATAAAAATTTTAATCTGAGAAATATTATACAAAGCGTAATATTTGTTCCGCCCTCGATGAAGACAACTAATCTTTTTGTTAGGATGAACTCTTCTAAATCATGCTTAGCTATCGTATTGGATGAATATGGTGGAACTGATGGTTTAATTTCAATGACCGATCTTATAAAGGAGCTAATACCAAACATTGATAGTGAAAACGAAGTAAATTCAGAATATACCATTACTGAATTGTCTCAAAATAAGTTTGAAGTGTCAGCAAGGGCTCTTATAAAAGATATAGAAGAGGATCTAAAAATAGAATTACGTGACCCTGAAGAAGACTATGTTACACTTGGTGGTTTGATTCTTTCGATTGCTGGTAAAGTGCCTTCTGTAGATGAAGTCATTAAATATAAAAATGGTATGAAGTTTATCATCAAAGATGCAAATGAGCGCTACATTAATAAAATAGTACTAGACTTAAGTAATTACGAAAATTAGATTTGGTACCCCTTGTCGGGGAATGTCTTGCCTTGAAACGAAGAAAAAGTTGTAATAACCAAATATGCAACTCAAGTTATAGTTAAACCTATCTCCAGCAAATTATTTTCGCAAGTACAATGCATTTCAGTGTTATAGTACTCTAATAATAAAGAGGTCATATAGATATTAATATCTTTTGTATTTAAATTAGTGTCATTTTTTTTGATTAATTTGTCTATTAATGATTTGCTTATTGGTTTGTGTTCATTTAGAATTTTTATAGTTAATAGCATTTTATCTTCTGTTTGACTCAGTAAAACAGACACTAGTTCAACTTCCGCCACTGCACTGGCTATAGTTAGCACCATATTAGAAATTATCTTATTTATCTTTTCAATTAAATCTTCCTTATTTTCTGCAGAGTATGCGTCTATTTTCCACGTAAGCTTTACTTTTTTTTTAATAAATAATTTTCGATATTAGATTTGGTCTGATCAAAGCTATAATTATCCATTGAAGAAGAATATGCCTGCTTCATAACTTTATATTTATATATTAAATCATCGGAGCTTTCTTTAAGCAACGACAACGCTTCCTTCTGCGCATCAGCATCGTTCTTATCTATTACTTCAAGCTCTTCCAAGCCAAACATTATTCCATTCATAGAGTTAGCAAAGTCATGAAGCAGCTGTCCTGATAGCAGTTCCGTTATTAACAGTATGTTTTTGGTATTTTTGTTCATTGGATAATTATAAATGATTTAAGTTACCCTATATTGGTAAGCATATAATAGTCAATTAAGAGAAAGTTTCGTTGCACTTTTTATATCAAGGCATTAATATAGTATTAACAATTTTAAAATTTATAGAAGGATTATGAATACTTATGTCAGATCAGGAATAGATCTTGAACTATATAATAAGTTAATAAAAGAAGTCAAGCCTATTGCTCAAGAAACTACTAGAGAAGAAGTAATCAGCGAAATAGGTTCATTTTCTGCGTTGTTTGATTTTGCTGCACTAAGTAAGAAATATGACCATCCAGTACTCGTTTCCTCAACTGATGGAGTAGGTACGAAACTTTTGATAGCTCAAGAAGTGAATAGGCATGATACTATAGGTATAGATTTAGTTGCAATGTGTGTAAATGACTTACTTGCACAAGGAGCAACGCCTTTATTTTTCCTTGATTACTTTGCAACAGGCGTTTTGAGCAAAGACGTTTTATTATCTGTGGTCCAGGGCATTGCAAAGGGGTGCAAGCAAGCTAAAATAGCATTGGTTGGTGGAGAAACTGCAGAAATGCCTGGAATGTATGGTAATAATCACTATGACCTTGCAGGGTTTGTGGTTGGTGTAGTTGATCGAAAGCAAATTCTTCCAAACTGTAGCATGATGAAAGCAGGTGATTATATAGTTGGCTTAGAGTCAAGTGGAATTCACTCAAATGGGTTTTCTTTGGTGCGCCATATTTTCAAAAGCTTAGGTATAAATTATAACGATACATCTCTATGGAATAATAAATCTTGGAGTGAAATACTACTTGAACCAACAAAAATATATGTTGATTCTTTGTTGCCTATTATGCCAAAGGTAAAAGGCATTGCACATATAACAGGTGGTGGCTTGATAGATAATATTCCGCGGATTCTTCCAAAAAACTTATTTGCAAACATAGACATTAATTCCTGGAAATGGCCAGATATATTTTTATGGCTAACAAAGGAGGGTAAAATAGAGAAGAAAGAAATGCTAAAAACATTTAATTGTGGTATTGGCATGGTATTGATCGTAGGTCCTGAGAATATGCAAAACGTGAAAAATCATTTCCAAAAACGTGGAGAAAAAATTGAAATTATTGGAAAACTTGATGAGGCATGTAACCCTCCACTTGATAGAGTAGTATTTAGTTAATCTAACTTTACTGACAGTCTTTTTGCAACTTCTAGGTACGCTTCCTTTAAATCTTCTAAATTCAAACGAAAGACGTCTTTATCTAGCTTTTTATAAGTATTTTTATCCCATAACCTGCAGTTATCAGGGCTGATTTCATCGGCTAAAATGATTTTAGTACTGTCATTTATTAATCTGCCAAATTCTAACTTGAGATCAACTAAATATATACTTGCATTTGAAAATAGGTGGACTAAGATTTCGTTGATTTTTAAAGTTGTAGTTTTAACTTCATCCATTTCTTTGCTAGATAGCCAATCAAAATACAGTATGTGATTTTCATTCACCATTGGGTCGGCTAGGTCATCATTTTTGTAAAAAAACTCGATTATAGGAGATGTAAGTGCCTCACCTTCTTTGATATTAAAACGTTTGCAAAAGCTGCCAGCTGCAACATTTCTAACTACCACCTCAAGAGGTATTATCTTGAGCTTTTTGACTAGCTGTTCTCTTTCGTTTAGAGTTTTTATAAAGTGCGTGCTAGTTCCTGCTTTCTCAAGTTTTTCCATGATAAAAGCACTAACATGATTATTAATTATTCCTTTGCCCTCAATAATTTCATATTTTTCCTTATTGAATGCTGTAACATCATCTTTAAAGTGCTGTATAACAGTTAATGGGTCTTCAGTTTCAATAATGGCTTTCGCTTTACCTTCGTATATCGTTTTATTCAGTGACATGCTTAATTTAACTATATATTATATCAATTTACTGTTTTTAGAGTATAGCCCCAAATAACTTAAAATAAACCTTAATGGCATTCAATGTTACAATATTAACCATATTTCCAGAAATGTTCCCTGGGTTTTTGAACTATTCTCTTGCCGGAAAAGCGTTAGAAAAAAAAATATGGAACCTTGAAGTAGTAAATATTCGTTCTTTTGCTAAAGATAAACATTCAACGATAGACGATGTTCCATATGGAGGTGGAGCAGGAATGGTTATGCGCCCTGATGTAATTGGTAGTGCAGTAGATAGTATGCTCTCTGTTCATAAAAACACTAAGTTTATTTACATGACTCCATCTGGCGCAAAGTTTAATCAGAATATTGCTAGAGAATTATTAGAGTTTCCTCATATAACAATATTGTGTGGTCGATTTGAAGGTATTGACCAAAGGATAATTGATGCGTATACTCCTTATGAGTTAAGTATCGGAGATTATATACTTTCAGGAGGTGAGCCAGCTGCGATGGTGGTTCTTGATGCATGCATTAGGCTTCTTCCAGGTGTAGTAAATAATTCCGATAGTATTACTGAAGAAAGTTTTAATTATGGTGGTGGTATGCTTGAATATCCTCAATATACTAGACCTGAGCAGTGGAAAGGATATAAAGTACCTGAGGTTCTGTTATCTGGCAATCACAAAAAAATAAGTGATTGGAGGCAGAAACAGTCTCAAGTTGTAACAAAAAAGCGTCGGCCTGAATTATTAGATGGAGAGATAAATGACAAATTTACTTGAAAAGTTCAATAAGCAACAAATGCAAATGTTAGCTAAAGAAGTACCAGAATTTCGTCCTGGCGATGATCTGAAGATTACTTTCAAGGTAGTTGATGGTGCAAGTGAGCGTATACAGATATTTGAAGGTGTATGTATATCAAAAAGGAACCGCGGGTTACATTCTTCTTTTGCGGTCAGAAAAGTAAGTCATGGAGAAAGTATAGTGTCTCAATTTTTTGTTTATTCTCCTGCACTGGTTTCAGTGCAAGTGACAAGAAAAGGAAAGGTTCGTAGAGCAAAACTGTATTATCTGTGCAAGCTGTTTGGAAAAGCTGCAAGGATCAAAGAACGTACCACTTATGTTAAAAAGAAATCTAAGTAGGTACAACAGAGAATGATATCAATGGTGTCATCCAAATGTATTTTTTCACTGTCATCTAAGTAGCTGACACTGAGATGACACCTTTGTGTTTGAGGCAAAAGTGGCTATAACATTTAACATACTACCTTCGCAAATAAATGTCCATACGGCTGTGTGTCAACTACTTGGATGACAAAAGAAAAGTAAATGAGTATAAAGAAAAAATTCCTTAAATTACTTCAGTCAAGGCGTGTGCACGCTCGTATAAAAAGGAAAAATAAAAAGAACAGAGCATTACGCTTTTGCTCTTTCACGGCACTAGTTATCTCACTTGGCTGTCCTATATGTATATTGTTAAGTATATTAGTTAATTCCTATAGCGCCTTAACAGTAACGAAAATTTTATTGCCAGTTGAAATAAATGCTGATCTTACTTTGGCGAGTAGTCCTAGTGATTTGCGGTATAAGTCCATTGGCTTACTCAACGATTCTTTACGTAAGGTGTTTAAAGGAACTGATTTTAAAGACAGTGACGAAATTTTAAGTCGTAATTCTTACAAAGAACTAGAGAAATTTTTTCGTAAGAAAGTAAAAGATAGTGGTGAATATGAGATCTGGTTTACCGCGTCAAGTATAATTAATTCAATAAATAAAGATAAACATTTGAATGATCATTATGCTAAATTACTTGATTGGCTAAAAGAAAAGAGGAGAGTGAAAAAATTTTTTAATAAGTCTTTATTCCTTAAATCTGACTCTCGTGAACCTGAAAATGCAGGGATTTTAGGAGCGTTTATCGGCTCATTGATGACAATTATAGTGTGCCTAGCATTAGCATTACCAATAGGAATTATGTCGGGCATCTGTCTTTACGAATTTATGCCTAAAAATAGGCTAATGACTAATATTGTAGAAATTAGCATAAATAATCTTGCTGCAGTGCCTTCAATAATATTTGGTGTAGTAGGCTTAACTCTCTATCTTGGCATATTTGGGCTACCACGCTCTTCACCACTTGTTGGTGGAATGACTCTTTCATTTATGATGTTACCTAATATTATAATTGCAACAAAAAATGCCTTTGCGAATGTTCCTATTACGATAAAAGATGCAGCGTTTGCGCTCGGTGCACCTCACATCAAGGTGATATTAGATCACTCTCTGCCGATTGCATTACCAAGAATAATACATGGTACTGTGCTTGCAATTGCAAGGATTTTAGGTGAATCTTCCCCTTTACTTATGATAGGTATGGTAGCATTTATTGCTGATACACCTATGTCCTTCTTCGATCCGGCAACTGTTCTACCTGTGCAAATATACATATGGTCAAGCAGTCCTGAAATTGCATTTGTTGAACTTGCTGCTATCGCAATTATAGCTTTATTATTGGTGTTATTTGCGTTAAATTTAGTAGCAAATTTTGTAAAAAAGAAATTCGAATTTTTTAATTTTTAGCAATTCATGAAAATCACAGTCCTATCTGGTTATGGCTTAAATTGCGAAAAAGAAACTGCATTTGCATTTATGGAATGCAGCAGAAAACTTGGTATTGGTAATATTGAAGTAAAAATCGTTCACATTAACGATATCATAGATAATCCAGGTGAACTGAAATTAAGCAATATACTTGCAATTCCAGGGGGTTTTTCCTATGGTGATGACACTGGTGCTGGTAATGCGTTTGCTTTACGTATTAAAAACAACTTGTTGGATGAGTTTCAAGAGTTTTTATCTCAGGACAAGCTGATTATAGGAATATGTAATGGTTGTCAGATATTAGTAAAGTTAATTCCAGAATTCTCTAGTCTAGCTTTAATCCATAATGATATAGGCAATTATCAATGCCGTTGGATTAGAGTGAGAGTTAATTCAAAGAGTAATTCTGTTTGGCTACGGGGCCTGAGTGAACTATATCTCCCTATTGCTCATGGGGAAGGCAAATTTTTTATGGATCAAGATATTTTGAACCAATTGATTGAGAGCAATTCCACCGCATTACGTTACATTGATGAAAATGGCAACTATGCTAACCTACAAGTTCCTTACAATCCGAACGGATCTACATACGATCTGGCAGCTTTATCAGATAAAAGTGGGAGAGTATTGGCTTTAATGCCCCATCCAGAAAGGGGAATATTTTTTACTCAGCAAGATAATTGGCCTCTTGAAAAAGAAAAATGTAAACGTTTAGGAAGTGCTATACCAAAATATGGCGATGGAATGCTTATATTTGAAAATGCACTAAAGTATTTTTGTTAAAATTTATTGATAGGGATTTATGGTCGAAATTATCCCCTGATATTGCAAAAAACTTGCTTGACAAGCCTTGCCAGCCCTCTTATCATGAAACTGAAGCTATTGTATTTGCTTTCGCCAATCTGCAGATTAAAAGGTAAGGATTACTTAATGTATCGGCGTCTTATGTTCAATTTTTTGCAGTATATAGATACTGTATGTCTTTACAAAACTTCATCTACATCTAGATTTTTATCTAAATAAGCTGAACGCGCTTATAAAGCGTTACAAGACATCAAAAAATGCCAATACTCGACAGAGATAGTAAAAGACTAGCTAACTCGGGGATTCTTTGTCTTTTTTTCTGCTTGGTAAATTTCTTAAACATTTGCAGCGTAGGTTAGTTGCAATTAAAAGCAGCTGAATCTCGCTTGTCAAGCGTTTAAAACATAAAAAACGCCAATATTTTAAAGCGGATAATAACCACGGGGCTTCTTTTGCCTTTTTTTTCATTTGGTAAATTTCTTAACGTTTGTAGCTAACATGAAGCTAAGTACGAACTTTGTTAAACACAACAAATGGTGTCATCCCAGTGCTTGACACTGGGATGACACCGAAGGAGCTACTGGGATGACAGGGGAAGCTGACAACCGTCATCCCGCTGCTTGTTAGCGGGATCTAGAGATACCGCGGCGGTATGACGTAGATTGCTGTCATTCCAGTGCTTGGCACTGGAATCCAGCCTTTATTATGCAGCCACTTGGTTGAAATTAAGTCTTCTGGATCCCAGTGGGCTTTGTTGCATCGCTAGCTATGATGGATTAAAGATAAAAAAGATGGAGAATATCAGTAGCTTATTATTCTGGTATTTATAACAAGAACGGTCAGTGAATACCTAAATTTGAGTAAAAGAAATTTCACTACCACTCACTAATCCGGCTAAAATTCAAGAATTTCAATGCTTTAGCTATTTTCAATAGAATTAAGTTTATTAATATAAATAATAAATTACTATTCTTAAATTTGATCAGATTGATTGCAAAAAAACAAGATTTTCAATAGGTTGCTTATAATCCTAGCTATAGTTAGCCTTTCATAAGTAGCGATGCAACAAAGCCATCCCAGTGTCAAGCACTGGGATGACATCTTTCAACATTATATCATGAACTTTCTAAAATTCATTGAGTTATGCTTTCAAACGGTGGTGCCGGGGTGTGAGTATAATGATTATCAGTACATAAAAGTCATAGCAGACAGGCTAGAAGCAGTGAGCGTTGGTGAAGTGAGGCGAATAATATTCAATATGCCTCCGCGTTCAATGAAGTCCCTGTGCGCTAGTGTTGCATGGCCCGCATGGATACTGGGAAATCAGCCAACCGCGAGGATAATAGTTGCAAGTTACTCTCGGCTGCTCAGCGAAAAGCACTCGCTTGATACAAGGTGCGTAATGCAATCTGGTTGGTATAAAAAGCTATTTCCAGAGGTAGAACTATCCAAAGATCAGAATACCAAATACAAATTCCAAACAGTGCAAAGAGGATACAGAATCGCAACATCAGTTGGAGGAACATTAACCGGTGAAGGTGGTGATTTCATCATCGTGGACGATCCGCTCAGTTCTGCTCAAGCTTTGAGTGAAATGTTTAGAAAGCGCGCTATAAACTGGTTTGATCAGACTCTAGTAACCAGGCTTAACGACAGAAAAAAAGGAGTAATCGTTCTTGTGATGCACAGGCTACATCAGGAAGATTTGACCGGACACCTTCTCTCCAAGCCAAAAAACATATGGCATCATATTTGTTTGCCAATGATTTCTGAAAATAAGCAGGTTATTTATTCAATCAAAAAGCCAATGCCTCCTGTTCCTGTCATCCGAGTAGCTCAGCACTGTGCGACCAGGCGGTTGTATAATAAACCAGCGTCACCTGTAAGGATATTATATTCAAGAGAAGAAGGTCAGTTGCTATATCCCCTCGATGGAGGAAAAGAAGAAGTTGAGATGATAAAGGCTGAACTTGGGAGTTATGCTTTTGCTGCACAATATCAACAAAATCCTCTGCCACTTTCAAGTGGTATAATTAAACGAGAGTGGCTGAAGCGCTATAGAAATTTTCCTGATAGTCTCTCGCATGTAACTCAAAGCTGGGACACTGCAGTTTCAACAAGCAACACTAGCAACTTTAGCGTCTGCACCACCTGGACAAAAGTGGGCAATAAATTCTATTTACTCGATGTATATCGCGCAAAGCTTGAGTATCCAAAGCTTAAAGAGCAAGTTCTATCACTAGCTGCAAGATGGACGCCACACGCAATTTTAATCGAAGCAAAAACAAGTGGTCAGCAATTGGTGCAAGAGCTAAAGACAAACAGTGATTTACCAATTATCGAAATAGTACCACATGATGACAAACTCACTCGATTTTATCAAATTGTTCCGATTATAGAGTCTGGCAAGGTTTTTCTGCCGCACCAAGCAGTATGGCTGAACGATTTTGAGTATGAGATTTTAATGTTTCCTGAAACTCGACACGATGATCAAGTGGATAGTACCGTGCAATATTTGCAGTGGGTGAGAGATAGTAGCTCTAGGGTCGCAGCTTTACGGGCATTGTGATTTGAGTCTACCAGATCCAAGTAGTCAGCTACTTGCATGACACCCTGACAACCGTCATCCCGCTACGTGTTAGCGGGATCTATGCTAAAAGATACCACGGCGGTATGACGTAGGACTGCTGCTTGTTAGCTGATGAGATACCGCGAATGAATCGCGGTATGACGGTTCGCGGCGGCATGACGATAAGGTTTATACCTTGTCATTCCAGCGCGTGACGCTGGAATCCAGCCTTTATTATGCAGCCTGCTTGGTTAAAATTAAGTCTTCTGGATCCAAGTAGTCAGGGCACTGGGATGACAATTACCTTAACAATTTCAAAAGAAGCCTAGTGAGCTATCAGCTATGTGTAGCTAACATTCTGCACGTCCATAAAAAACAAACCTTCTTTTTCGTCTTGAACGCTAATAATAGCGTGAGTGTTAAGAGGTAAAGGGTCATTTGTATGTCTATGGCCTACCCCTTTCATTGTAAATACAGGAAAGTTAACACTTTTTGCAAACCTTTCTTTTACAACTTCAACAAGATTATCATTATAACAGTTAACGAAATCCCCAAAGATTACTGCATGTACTCCATCAAAGATGTGGGCTTGCTTTAAGTGATCTAAACTGCGCTCTATTGCGTATGGGTAGACTCTTATGTCCTCTAAAAATAGAATTTTACCTTTCGCATTTATTTGCCAAGCAGTTCCTATACTGTTTTCAACTAAAGTCATATTACCACCGATGATTTTAGACTCTAATCTGCCATCTTTTAGTCTAATGCCATTATTTATCATTTTTAGGTTATCAAATCTGATAGAATCCCGCTTGTTAAGAATTAACTCTTTCAATTTTTCAACAGAGCTTTCAGAAACGGAGTTATTTACTATCATTTCCAACATGGTACCATGAAGAGTTTGCCAATCATATTTGACTTGTAGATAGATGTGCAAGGCAGTTATATCGCTATAGCCTATGAGGATTTTTTTGTTTTGAGCAATCCTTTCTTTTTTATCATTGGGTAACTTTTCTAGATAGGGAATTAACCGAGAAGCCCCTTCTCCTCCTCTGATACACCAAATTATTTTACTATCATTAGTTAGTGCATTAATCAAATCATTTGCTCTGAATTCATCAGAGTTGGAATAAAATGGATTATCATTACTATATATTTTCTCCGAAATATGGGGATTAAAGTCCAAAGCTTCTACATACCCTTTTATGGTAGTCAGATCTGATTCTTTTCCTTTCGAAGAAGGAGCAATAATATCAACTTGGTCGATTGCATGAATACCTGTGTTAGCACCATAGCTGTACGAACATTCATTTTTGAAGGTAAATTGCACAGCAAATGGTGTCATTCTAGTGCTTGACACTGGAATCCAGAAATTTTGCTTATAACTGAGCTGATGAGCTAAAGGTAGTTGTCTTACGCTAAAACAAACGTTTTTAATTAAGTTGCATAGAAGCTGGATCCCAGTGTCTGGGCACTGGGATGACACCCCACTGGTGGGAATTGCTCCCAAACTACAACGTTCGTACAGTTGTGTGTTAGCACATAAAGTGAGAATGAAATATAAAAGATAAACAATCATTAAAATATCTTATAAAACTCTTTTTTTAGTATATCATCCAATTCAGAGAGTGGAACTTTCACTCCTAGTTCTTCCATTGACGTGACGCCATAATCTTGCAGTCCACAAGGAATAATACCCTTATAATGAGAGAGGTCTGGAAAGACGTTAAGCGCTATGCCATGATAAGTTACCCATTTTCTTAAACGGATACCAAAAGCTGCAATTTTTTTTTCTACTCCGTTATGGTTTACCCAAATACCTATTCTATCCTCTTTAAATTCTCCAAGTATATTAAATTGCTTTAAAACATTTATTATCCACTTACTTAGGTCTCTAATATATAGCTTTATGTCGCATTTATTTCTTTTTTTAAGGTTTAACATTAAATATATGATGCGCTGTCCTGGACCATGATATGTGTGTTTACCACCCCTTCCTGTTTTATATATAGGAAATAGTTTTTCAACAATATCATCATCTGTTGCACTGATTCCTGCAGTATAAAGTGGAGGGTGCTGGAGTAGCCATACTAATTCGTCTGCTGAATTATTGTAAATTTGTTGAATTTTTTCTTCCATAGATTTTACGGCACAGTTATAATCAATAAGCTGATTAGATATTAGCCATTCTGTCATATTCTATTTCTTTTTTTTTAGTATAGCAGTTCGTTTTTTCCTGTTATTCCAGTGTGTGACACTGAGCGCAGCCTTTCTTATTCCTAATATACTTAATACTAACTTCTGTGCTATTTCTCCTTAACAAACATAGTACATGACAAATGTTTAATTGTTTGTCAACACAGGTCCTCTTTACGTATAGGCAACTTTTTTTATTGAAAAATTCAGAAAAATGTTGTATAATTATTAGTAGATTTTAGGTAAAATATATGGCAAACTCAAAATTTAGCATAACTTTCAACAACGAAATTTCAGAGTGTCTTGCTGGACTGGCTAAAATAAGAAATAAGTCCATTAAAGAACTAACAGAGAAGCTAATACAAGAAGCAATTGAAAATGAGGAAGATAAAATACTAATTGAGCGTGCTGCTAAACGTAATGTTTCAGGTGTAAAGAAAATTAGAAGTGAGGATGTAGACTGGAATACAATATTATCTTCATAGAAAGCGTTCTTGAGAAAGACCTTCCAGCTCTTCCAAAAACAATAAGATTAAGGATCATAAATGCGATAAATAAGCGCCTTACAATTGATCCCATTAACCTTGGTGAGCCATTATATTACAGATTTAAAGGACAAAGAAGATTAAGGGTAGGTGATTATCGCGTTATCTATTCCGTAAATATTATAAAATATGAAGTGGTTATCACAGAGATAGGACACAGAAAAGATATTTATAAGTAAGTACATCATATAAACATTAAATATATTTTTACTCCTTCCTGATTCATTTTCTACCTTAGGTGGCTTCGCTCAGCTCAAAAAAAAAGCTCATTCTTTTTGCTACCCCTTATTGTGCCTGCCATTTAACTACTGTGTAGAGATTGCTCTCAAACATAATGTTCGTACGTTAGTATATCCTTCCTGTGACACCAATTGATATAATTCTACCACAAATTCAATTTTTTAGGAGGCACATATGAATTTCAACATTTTTCAAAAAAAGAAAAGCAGTGAATACTCTGCTTTGCAACTAATGATGGAACCAAGTTGGAGTAAGCGTGATTATGTAAGTTTTGCTGAGGAAGGTTACATAAAAAATGTTATTGCCTTTCGAGCAATCAATATGATTGCAAGTGCTGCATCTTCGGTACCTCTTACTCTCTGCCGGCTTACTGATCAGGGGAAATCACAATTAAAAGTTCATCCATTACTGAAATTACTTTATTCTCCTAACCCAATGACATCAAAATCGGAATTTATTGAGGGAATTGTAACTTATCGGTTAGTTAACGGCAATTCTTATATATTGATGGTTGAATCGCAGAACAATAGAAAACCACCAACGGAGCTTTATCTTCTGCGCCCCGATAGGGTTGAAATTGTTCCAGGGAGAAATAACGTTCCTTATATCTATCGTTATGCCATAAATAACAATAGTTATGACTTTAAAGTTGATAAACTAACTGGATGTTCAGCAGTGTTGCACCTAAAGACCTTTAACCCTTTGAATGATTGGTATGGGTTATCACCAATTGAAGCAGCCGCGTACAGTATAGATCAACATAATCAGGCGGGTGCTTGGAATCAAGCGATGTTGCAAAATGGGGCAAGACCAAGTGGTGCAATAGTTGTGAAATCAGCGAAAGATGGAAGTGGTGGAAGTTTAAGTCAAGAGCAGTACCAACGCTTAAAAGAGCAAATAAATGATCATTATTCAGGTCCTGTCAATGCTGGAAGACCGATATTGCTTGAAGGAGGCTTGGAGTGGAAAGAAATGAGCTTATCGCCAAGGGATATGGATTTTATTGAGTCCAAACACAGTTCAGCCCGCGATATTGCCCTGGCTTTTGGTGTCCCGCCGCAGTTGCTTGGCATACCAGGTGATAACACTTATAGCAATTTAGTCGAAGCACGCTTATCCCTCTGGGAACAGACGGTTTTACCAACGCTAGAAAATATTATCTGTCACCTGAATTCTTGGCTGACACCAAGATTTGGTGAAGATCTGTGCTTGTCGTATGACAAAGATGCAATAGAAATTCTCATGGAAAAGAGACAAAAGTTGTGGAAATACGTAGAAAATGCAAGCTTCATGACGCTCAATGAAAAAAGAGAAGCATTTGGCTTGCCACCACTGCCAGGTGGTGATATATTGAATTGAAATTTTGATATTTATTACTAAGTATAGTAATATTGTTGATAGGTGTAAGTTGTGATAGGTTAGTAAATTGGAGGTAGTTTATGAATAGACAACAAGAAAATTTAATAAATAGTTTTAGATTTACTTCTTCGCATGAAAACAAAGCAAATGTTAATGTAGCAAATCATTATAGTGCTACTCCTTTATATCATGCTGTTCGCGCAGGGTGCGTAGTGGAGGTGGAATTATTGCTTGCAAGTGGAGCAAGTGTTAAAGCAACAGATAATTTTGGGCTTACTCCTTTACATTATGCTACTCAGTTAGGCCGCGGAAGGATAGTAAGATTGCTGCTTGCAAGCGGAGCAGATGTTAAAGCAATAGATAATTTTGGGCTTACTCCTTTACATTATGCTATTCATTCAGGCTGCGAATGGGTAGTAGAATTGCTGCTTGCAAGCGAAGCAAATGTTGAAGCAGTAAATAATTTTGGGCTTACTCCTTTGCATTATGCTGCTCGCGCAGGTTACATAGAGGGGGTGAAATTATTGCTTGAAAAAGGAGCAAGTATTGAAGCAATAGATAATTTTGGATTTACTCCTTTACATTATGCTGCTTGTGCAGGTTGCATAGAGGGGATGAAATTATTGCTTGCAAGCGGAGCAAGTGTTAAAGCAACAGATAATTTTGGGCTTACTCTTTTACGTTATGCTACTCAGTTAGGCCGTGAAGAGATAATGCGATTATTGTTTGCAGGTGGAGTGGATGTTAATACACCAAGCACAAGCTTTAACAACACAAACACTGAGCAATTTCAAACAGTTGGTCGGTCTTATTGTTAGTTAGACATAGGAACTTATGTGCTCTTCACCAAAATATCTAACTTGGAGATAGATGAGTTCATTGTCCCCTAAACCGTACGCCTAAGTAAATCAACCATTTCTCTTGCTAACTAAAGCGGTGAAGATTTGGTCTACATCAAAACTCATCTTAGGACGCCAAATAGGGCCATCCAAATGCATATCGATATAGATTGGATTACTATAACCTGGTGGAATGAAAAAGAACCTGAATATAGAATTTAAAGTGAAGTTAGATAAGGTTAAATTAGAAGAGATTGACCCTGATGCTTGATCAATCCCGAATTGTAAACTAGTTGAACATATACCACTCTTAATACTTGCTTTTCCGCTAATATTTTCAAAAAATGTCTTGCCATTATATATATCAACATAAGCAAATGTGGAAATTTCAGATTTATTCTTACTGCTTAACAAATTAGTGATAAATGAATTAAAATCCACATTAGTAAATTCTATTCCCTGCGCTTGTAAATTTACATCTCCTGATAAGTTACTAGCCCAATCATGAAAACTTTTTCCTTGAGTTTTGATTTCACCATTTAAGCTTACCTGACCATTTACATTGTCAATTCCTATAACCTTACCAATCTTTTTAGTGTCCAAATTTACAATAGAAAACCTTGTATTTATTGAGTCTGATCTTAAATAACCCTGAAAAAACACTTGCCCGTGTTCTAATACGTAACTTGCCTGCCTGATAGTGATAGTGTTGTTTCTCATTACCGCATCCAAATTAAAATCTTTCAAAACATTCTGCTCGGTTTTAAATTCTGTAGTATTGATTTGCACATTTGCATCAAAGCCTTTTTTGTCATCCAAAAAATCAAGCTGCTTTGTTGACCATTGAATTTGATCTATCTCATTTCTTGAATTTCTTTTTACCTCTACTAAATTCGGTAATTTAAAGATATTTCCATTAAATTTACTGCCCGTGAGGTTCACATCTAATAAAGGTTTGGCGTATTTTTGATCTACTAATATTTTTGCATTACCGGTAATATCGAAATCTTCTCCAGATAGTTTTATTTTATCTGCAACTAGCTTACCTTTTTCCATTTTCAGCAAAAAATCTAAATTTTTAATTTTCGTATCATTCAATGTAAGGTTATTAACACTGGCCTTTATATTTGCATCATACTGAAAATTTTTCAGCCGTTGCATTTTAGATAAACTGCTAAATAATGAATGATCATATTTATCTGCATCAAGATTATGCATGCTAAATTCACCATTGATCACATTGTGTTTTTTTGTGTGGCTTACTCTAATTGATCCTTGCAAGGATTCCTTATTATTTAGCAGTCTAATGTCTGAGATAGATAATATTCTTGGTGCAAGGTGCAGTTTAGAACTTAGTGTAAATTGATTTTTCTGGTCTTCTTTCATCTTTATAGAAGGAAAAAAACATGAAATGAATGACCCAAAATCATTTCCTTCTACTAACAAATCACCGTTGAATTCAGATAGGGCATTATTGTTTGAGATCTCTCCTGATAAATAAGATATATTATTGATTCCAGGAAATTTGAGAAGCGTATTAACTTTTACTTTGCCATCAGTGGATTTTAGTACAGCACGGAAATTGTCCAATATTTTGTTTTGATATTGAATGTTAGAAGCTTCCATATTAAAATTTAAGCTCAAGTTCTTTGGCACAACTGCTCTAAAACATTCCAGAAGGTCTTTTATATTCGTTGTTTTTTGTGAATTGTCTTGTATGGAATCTAAGTCGACTTTACTGAAGCTAATATTGAGATTAGTGTGATCGCCTTTTCTATCATTTTGTATTGTACCACTGGCTTGCATGCTTTTGGAATCAATTTTTAAGTCAGTTGCCGTAAACTCACTTTCATTAAGACTTATATTGGATGATATCTTGATATTTTCGCTAGGAATAACACAAGAGAGAAAGCTAAGATTAATGATTTTTGCTAAATCACTCACAGAACCGGAACTGTTATTAATTGTTAATGTTAAATTACCCTGGAGTTCTTCTTGATTTCTATTACCTGTAAATAGCAAATTTACAAAATTTGATTCAACACTAATGTGTACATTCTTTTTTGTGATATCAACCTTTCCTGAAAAATCGTAATTATTATCACCTACCTTTACTTTACCGGAGAATTGCCTATTTTTTTTTACAGCAACCTCCTTTATGTTAACAATATCAGCGAAATCACTCTTAAAACTTACTTGGCTGTCTTTTATTACTATATCGACTGTGTTACCACTGGCTTTTGTATTTATAATATTAAGTAAATTTTCTTTGTTGCTTTTCATACCAAACAATGTGATTGACTTTGGTTGCAACGAAAATAAAAACAACGATAGGAGTGACGGTTTTACCTCAATTTTTCTTACACTAATTAAATCTGACAACTTTTGCTCTTTATTTTCGTTGTATTGTATATATACATTATAGATAGTGAGCTTTGGGGTAATCAATGAAACTTTAACTTTCCCTCCAATATGCACTTTAGCATCATACGTCCTCTCCAACTCTTTTATGATATATTTCCTGTAGCCACTCCAATCCTTAAAAGTTGCAGCAACGTGCATGAGAATTAATAGCAACGAGATTGATAATATGGCATATAAAGAAAGTCTCATAGTAGACCTCTCATTCCAGCATCCTTTCGTCTTGTCATCCCAGTTCACCTTTTTCCTGTCATCCCAGTGCTTGACACTGGGATCCATCTTATTTTCATCATGGACATTATTTCAGCGTATGCTCCTAGAATCTGTTGTCTATTGCATAATTTGCAAATATTTTTATATCTGGATCCCAGTGTCAAGCACTGGGATGACACCATTTGTTGTACCTTCAGATTACATTTATACATGTTTTCAAACTTCCTCTAAAAGTTAGGTAAAGAATACCAAAATAAACAATAACACTCAAAGCTATTAAAGTCGTTAAATAAACAATACGAGCCAACATTTTATCAAAAAATAATCCTGCCGATAAGGAATTAGCAACATAAAGAACTATTGACATAACTACCGTTGCTACAAAAATTTTCATGACATTTAACAATAACGCTTGGCTAACCTTATACATTTTATTTATTGTTAAATAACTAATTAATAGAATGGAGTTTATCCAAGTGGAAACGGAAGTAGCAATAGCAATCCCCGTATGCTGATACTCGTTCATTAACAAAAGGTTTAGCACTACATTAATTCCAAGGCACATTAGCGAAAATATGGTTGGTATTTTCAGATTGCCTTTAGCAAAAAATGTAGGTAGCAATACTTTATTTATAATAAATGCAGGTAAAGAAAAAGAAAATGCTATTAACGTGGGAGCAGTTTGTTGCACTGCATAATGATCAAACCGGCCGTAAGAAAAAAGCGTAAGTAAAATTATGTCGGGAATAATGATAAAGGCAGCAGTTGTTGGCATAATTAACATTAATCCTATGTTGAGAGCCTTGTTCTGTATTTTGACTATATTTTCAGTATTATTCACCTGTTTTGAAATTAAAGGAAGAAGCACTGTACCAATTGCAGTACCGATTATTCCCTGCGGTAGTTGATTTAGTCTATCGGCATAATATATATAGGACACCGCATTTGGTATAAAACTCGCCATGATTGTATCAATCCATAAGCTTATTTGAGTTACACAATTGTTGATAATTGCAGGTATCACACGCTTAAAAAACAACCTTATTTCATTGCTTAATTCAAGGCTAAAAGAAAAAGCTGCCTTTAACTTGTATGCACTAAACAGTATCAGAAGTAACTGTAAAATCCCTCCGATCAGCACAGCTATAGAAAGGTTGTGCGCTGGAGTTTTTACGTAAGGCACAAATAAACTGATGATTAAACAGAGATTCAAAACAATTGGTGCAATAGCTGTTGAAGCAAAATGCTGCTTTACCTGCAGCATTCCACCAATAAGTGATGCAATTGAAACAAAGATTATGTAGGGCATCATAATTCTTGATAAAGTAACAGTAAGGATAAACTTACTTTGGTCAAATCCAGGAGCAAAAATTTGAATCATATAAGGGGAGAAAGTTTGCATGATAAGGCAAAAAATTACTAAGATAATAAACGTAATGGATATTACACTACTTGCAAAATTAAATGCCTTCTTATTATCATGTGATTCTGCTGAGTATAACGGTATGAATGAGGTAGTGAACGCTCCTTCTGCAAAAAATGCTCGAAATAGATTGGCAAAGCGAAACGAAGAAAAAAATATGTCTGCAAGAGAGTTTGCACCAATAACCGTAGCAATCAATACATCTCTTATTAACCCTGAGATCCTTGAAATAGCCGTAAAAAAACTAAATGTGAAAATACTTTTAAACATACCACTACTTCATTAGTGTCAATACGATCAACTATAATGGTAAAAGTATCAATGAAAATATTTATTGGCTAAACTTAAAACCCTCTGCAAAAGGAGAGTCAAATAATCAATTGACTATTTGCGCTCTTATGTTAGAAATTTTATATCTTGGCGGGCGTAGCTCAGTTGGTAGAGCGTCAGTTTGTGGTACTGAATGTCGCCAGTTCGATCCTGGTCGCTCGCCCCACTAAAATTTTCTGCTTGACGGAGATATGAACAAATGGTAACATATCAAATTAATTAGGGAGGGTGTATGAAAGAATTTTTAATAGCCTGTGGTATAGTATCAGTAATAGGAGCATTGACAGGTTTGGGATTGAGTTTTACAGCTTTGTCACCTTTGGTTATAGGTGGAATTATTGCCGCCATTCCTGCAATATTAGTTAGTGCACATGGTATATACGATAGTGTAAAAAAAGGAGAATTCTCCAAAAAAGATCTTTTCATGCTTGCTGGTGTCTGCGTTACAAGCGCTGCAATCGGAGTTGGCCTTGCTGCAGCCGCAACTGCTATTTTTCCTGGTGCAATGCTTGGAATGGGATCTGCAGCTTTAGCAGGTGCAACAATAGGAGTAATTGCGCCAATTATAGCGTCTCTTGCAATGGAAAATATTATAGTACCAATAGCTGAAAAAGTGAATGAGCACATTATATCACCTATAATTGAGCACTTTTCTTCGAAAGGGAAGGGGTATGAGCCAGTTTAAGCTAATCAAGTAAGGTTTCTGTTATTCCAGTGTGCAACATTGGAATAACAAGATTTGACATTAACCGCTGATAATCGGAATATTAGTAGGGTACGAATTACTTAAAAAGCATGCATAAATATGATGTAGTAGTAGTAGGTGGTGGTCATGCAGGGTGCGAAGCGGCTGCTGCGGCAGCTCGCCTTGGTGCAAACACGCTGCTTATAACTCATAAAATTTCAACTATAGGAGAAATGTCCTGCAATCCAGCAATCGGAGGAGTTGCAAAGGGTGTTGTAGTTAGGGAAGTTGACGCTCTTAATGGAATAATGGGAAGAGCAATCGATCAAGCAAGCATACACTCAGTCATTTTAAATAGCAGCAGAGGTGCAGCAGTATGGGGACCACGTGCACAGGCAGACCGAAAATTGTACAAGCAAGCAATACAGGAAATTATTCTAAATTATAACAATTTGACGGTAAAAGAAGAGTCAGTTGACGATTTTCTTATAGAGAGTAATAACAATGGAGAATTGTACATTAAAGCTGTAATAACAAGTTCTGGTGAAAGTATACTAACAGGTAAAGTTGTTTTAACTACGGGAACTTTCCTGCAAGGTGTAATTCATATAGGAGAGCAAACAACTCCTTCAGGGAGAATGGGAGATAAGTCTGCCGTAGAACTTGCAAATACGTTGAAGAAATATAATTTCAAATTAGGTAGACTGCGTACCGGAACTCCACCAAGGCTTGATCGTAATACTATAAACTGGTCAATATTGCAAGAACAAGTGGGTGATAATCCACCTGTGCCGTTTTCTTACTTAACAGAAAAAATTAACCAACCCCAGGTACCATGCTTTATTACCCATACTAATGAAAATACGCATAAAATAATTCGAGAGAATCTTCACAGGTCAGCTTCCTCATATTTAGATGACATTGTTGCACCAAGATACTGCCCATCCATTGAAATTAAAGTTAATAAATTTGCAGAAAAAAATAGTCACCAAATATTTCTAGAGCCAGAAGGGCTTGACGATAACACTATATATCCAAATGGAATTTCAAATTCATTGCCTATTGAAGTGCAGCGTGAAATGATAAATAGTATCAAGGGACTTGAAAATGCAGAAATACTAAGGCCTGGGTATGCGGTTGAATATGACTATATTGACCCACGAGAGCTATTTCATACTCTTGAAACTAAGAAAGTCAAAGGTCTATATTTCGCCGGCCAAATTAATGGCACTACTGGATATGAAGAAGCAGCAGGGCAAGGAATTATCGCTGGAATTAACGCAGCACTTTCTGCATCTGAAAAAAAAGAAAGCTTTGTTCTCCATCGTACAGATTCGTATATCGGCGTAATGATAGACGATTTGGTCACCAAAGGGGTGATCGAGCCTTATAGATTATTTACCTCACGTGCAGAATATAGGCTAGCTATCAGGTCAGACAATGCAGATAGAAGATTAACACAAAAAGGTTATGATATTTCCCTTGTTTCGCATGAGAGATACTCTGTTTTACAGAATAAACTTGAATCCATTAAGCAGCTTGAAGAGAAGTTAGGGAGTCTAACGATTACTCCTGAGCAGCTTAGGTCTTATGGTATCAAAATATCTTATGATGGGATAAGAAAAACGGCACTAGATTTACTTAGCTACCCAAATATCGACTGGAATAAATTACAAGAAATATGGCCGGAGTTAAGCAGCGTCACGCGCTGGAATGGCAAAATGGGACACACCAAAGCGGATAATGCAACTAAGAATGAAATATGCGAAGCGGTTGAAATTGAAGCAAAATACAAACCTTATCTAATAAGGCAAGAAGCGGATATGAAGTTTTTACGAGAGGAAATTAACACTCAAATTCCAATCAACTTCAACTATTCACAAGTTAAAGGCTTGTCAAGTGAAGTAATAGAAAAGTTGCAGACGATAAAACCAGCAACAATTGGCATTGCAAAGCAAATACAAGGCATCACTCCCGCAGCGATAGTTAGCATATTAGTGTACCTTAGGAATAAGAAAACGAAAGTAGCTGCTAGTTTTGCGTGAGGTATTCCATGTCAAAAATCGAAGAATTTCGTTCTTTTATGCACGAAATAAACGTTGATGCATTTGTGTTGTATACTAAAGATGAATATTTAAATGAGTATTCAGAGGAGCTAACTAAGTTATGTGGCTTCACAGGAACAAATGGGCTGCTCATTGTCACAAAAAACAACAAGTGCCAATTTTTTACAGATGGACGCTATATCACACAAGCTCACAATCAGCTCGATCGGGGCAATTTTCAAGTATATAATATACAAGAAGAGGATCCACGCGAATGGATAAAAGCAAACTTAACATCGACTGCCTCACTAGGTTATTATTTGCAATATTTTACCA
Source organism: Wolbachia endosymbiont of Rhagoletis indifferens (assembly GCF_048537595.1). NCBI lineage: Bacteria > Pseudomonadati > Pseudomonadota > Alphaproteobacteria > Rickettsiales > Anaplasmataceae > Wolbachia > Wolbachia endosymbiont of Rhagoletis indifferens. The sequence continues at coordinate 925,712 of NZ_CP175923.1, forward strand.
TAGAAGATATAAGAAAGTATGAGAATATCTGTAAATTAATACCCTGTTTAGCTGGAAAAAAAAGTGACTATCGAAAACAAGCAGTGGTTTTACATTCTATTAAATATGCTGGTGAAAGTAGCAAGAATAAATGTGAAAAAGTCGCTAAAAGCATAGATAAAGAAGCTGAAGCAGTGCTTTTAACCGATCCAAATTCAATTTCATGGTTATTAAATTTAAGAAATGAAAATGCTAAATATACTCCATGTATATTGGGCCGTGCTATATTGTATAAAAGCGGTAATGTTGATTTGTTTATTCAAGATAAAAAACATTCGACTATAGAAGCAAATTTAGATAACCATGTAAATATTTTTGATATTAGTGAGCTAGAAAGTTCGCTGTGTAAGCTAAATTCAATAGTTATAGATCCAAGCACAACTCCAATGAGTATCATGGCTGTAATAAAAGATAAGCAGGTAATTGAAAGAGAGGATCCTTGTTTAATTCATAAAGCAGTAAAAAATCAAACTGAAATAGCTGGGGCTATAAATGCGCACATCAGAGATGGAGTGGCAGTTACAAACTTTCTACATTGGCTTGAAAATAATGTTGGTACAGAGCTTGAAGCTGAAGAGAAACTCTTGGAATACAGAAAAGAGCAGAATTTGTTTAAGCAACTAAGTTTTCCAACAATTTCAGCATTTAATGAGAATGGAGCAATAATTCACTATCGTGCAAGCAGTAAGACGAATAAGGTAATTCAGAAAAGTGGACTATATTTGATTGACTCTGGTGGCCAATACCTTGACGGCACAACTGATGTGACAAGAACTGTAGCAATTGGTAATCCAACTGATGAACAAATAACCCACTATACAATAGTGTTGAAAGCTCACATTGCTGTAGCAAGTGTCATCTTTCCTCCTGGCACTACTGGTGGAGAATTGGATATATTAGCACGTACGCATTTATGGAAATTTGGAATGGACTATATGCATGGTACAGGACATGGAGTAGGAAGCTATTTATCAGTGCACGAAGGACCACAAGCAATATCAAAAAGTAATAAAGTAAAATTAGTACCAGGGATGATACTTTCCAACGAACCTGGCTATTACATTCCGGGAGAGTATGGAATAAGAATTGAAAATCTGATGTATGTTGACAGACAAGAAGACGGCTTCTTAAACTTTAAACAACTGACCTCTATTCCATATGATAGAAGGCTAATAGATGTGCAAATGCTTACTAAAGATGAAATTGAATGGATAAATAGCTATCATCAATTTGTCTATAAAAACTTAGAAAATAGCGTCAAAGATAAGGAGTGGTTAAAGAAAGTATGTAACCCTTTATAAGCAAAGGAGCATTTTTTGTTGTTTAAAGAGTATTAATGCAATTGTGATGAGTATTTTGTATTGTTTTTAATTTAAAAACAATATATAATAGAGAATCGATATTTTCAAGTAGGTGTAATTATGACAGGTAAAGTGCAAGAAGATGAATTTATGAAGCAGTATATGGATACTTGCAAAGAGCAAATAGAAAAATTAGCCAAGGATCCCGAATTGCTTAATCAGACTTTAAAACCATTTATGCAAATGTCTCAGCAGCTTATGGCTGGCGGTATGTTAGAAGGTGCTATGCCTAACATGATACCTGATTTGGGCAGCATGGATGCTAACAAGATGATTGCGCAGATGAAGGAAATGATTGACTACATAAGAGGTAACTATAAGGAACTAATGAAAGAGCGCAGCTCGCAGATTCAAGAGCTCGATGAATCCAGTAAAAAGCTAAGAGGCTTAGTTAAAAAATTGATAGAAAAGATCGAAAGTAAATAAATAACATCTGGATTTCTGTCATTCTATGTACAACTTTCTAGTTGGGCGGTAAGTCGAGATCAATTATTGATGTCATGCAAGTAGTGTGACTACTTGCATGGCATTATTATACCAATTTCCGTAAATAAATAAGGTACATTGCTTAAGGCTGCAGCTATAGATAGTAAGTTCTAGTTTGTTTTCTTATTTCTGAGGTTTATAGCTAACCCAAACAAGGTTTTCCCTACGTCATACCGCGATTCATTCGCGGTATCTCAGTATAGATTCCGCTAACGAGTAGCGGAATGACGAATTTGTCGTTTTTCAAATCGTCGATGAACCTAAGTCACTTTAGCTATAGTATCGGGAACGTAATTGCACATTGGTTTTACAAATTTGAAAATTAGTGTTAAATAAAAATATAAACGCAAAAGGAAAAGAGATGATTAAACTTAAAGGCCCAGAAATTTGTGCAGGCGGAAATAAGAAAAATTTGATTGTTTTTTTACATGGTTGGGGCTCAAGTGGCGATAATTTCATTCACCTTGCTAAAGTTATGAGCAAGTTTTTACTGGGTTCATATTTTGCAGTACCCAATGCTCCGTTTGAAAGAGAAATAGGTGATGGTTATCAGTGGTTCAGCTTGGAAGATCGTAGTGAGGAAGCGCTATATAATGGAGTAAAAAATGCTACATCAATTGTAAATCATTTCATTGATACAAAATTAAAGGAGCTTAATTTAAAAGATACGCAACTTTCTTTAGTTGGATTTTCTCAAGGAGCAATGCTTGCAATACATACAGCTCTCACCCGCTCTCAATCCTGTGCATCAGTTGTTGCATACTCTGGTAGGTTTCTTTCACCTTCAAAAACTGTACCAGAGATCAAATCAAAACCTAACATATGTGTTATCCATGGTGATGCTGACGACGTGGTACCTTTTTCGTCCCTCGACTTAGCGGTTAAAGCTCTGAAAGAAAATGGAGTAAATGTTGAAGGACACCCAATTCATGCATTAGGGCATATTATTAATGAAGAGGGAATAAAATTAGGAGTAGAGTTTATCAAGAAAAATTTCAGCAACTAACTTCTATGTACTTGTTTTGCTTTGGTTATGGATATGTAGCTAAATTTTTATCGAAAAAACTACTAAACTTAGGTTGGAAAGTCAGTGGCACATCAAGAAGTAAAAATATACAAAATGTAATCCTCTTTAATTATGAGAAAGTTAGTCAAGATCTGCTTAAAAGCGCAACGCACGTTTTAATTTCTATTCCTCCAGATGGCGATGATGTTGTGGAGAGATACGGTGATTGCCTGCAAAATGTTAAATGGTTTGGTTATTTGTCTGCAACTAGCGTCTATGGTGATCACTCTGGTAATTGGGTGAATGAGGAATCTGAAACACAACCTATAGAAATCAGAGGAGAAAAACGCCTTAAATCTGAAAAGAAGTGGCTGAATAGCAAACTGCCTGTACATATTTTTCGTTTAGCTGGAATATACGGTCCTGGTAGGAACGTGTTAATTGACTTGCAGCTTGGCAAAGCAAGAAATGTGAAAAAAGAAGGGCATTTTTTTTCTCGTATTCACGTTGAAGATATATCGAATATTCTATTTTCTTCCATGCAAAACATAAAACCTGGTGAAATATACAATTGTGCAGACGATTTACCCACTACACAATCTGAAGTGACAATGTATGCAGCCAAACTTCTCAATGTTAGCCCTCCAGAGCCAATTGAGGTTTCTTCCTTACCAGATTATGCACAGAGTTTTTATTTAGGATCAAAAAAAGTAAGTAATGTTAAAATTAAAAAAGATCTTAATGTCTCTCTAATTTATCCTAACTACAAGGTGGGATTAAAGAGTTTGCACGTAAAAAAAACTGAAATCACATTAGAATGATAGATAGGCCTATTGCTTAGTTCTGTGATTGTGTCCGTTCAGACGAATGTTCTCTAGGGAAGATTGTGGAGTATTCGTTGCAGCATTTGGCTGTTCAATTACGCTAGTTGATTCTTTAGGTATACTATTTCTTTCAAAATTTCCATCTCGTATAGCTTCCCAAACACTTTTTCTTCCTAAAAGACAGCTTTCTCCTAAATTTTTCCCCTTATCTTCTAACTCGTTAAGCCTTGCTTCGCTCTCCTTATCAATCTTTACTTCTATTTCATTACTATTTTTCTTAGGATTTAGATGAATACTGATTTTTCCTGCTTCACTATCAAAAGATAATGTTACACCTTGCTTACAAACATCCAGATAATTTCTTTTTCCGTTGTAGCTTTCAACTCTTACTATACTTTTCCCAATTTGCAGTATAACAACTCTTAAGTTTAAACCTTCATTCTTTTCATTGCTTAGGATTTTTGCAACTTTAACAATACTATCTTGTGGATATTCTATATAAAGACATCCATTATCTATCTCTACTTCTAATTCATCCTTTTGGGTTTGCTTATTTTTGTTTACAATACTTTCATATGCTACATTTTTTAGATCGTTTTCAATTTTCTCACATTGTGCAAAGAGATCATTTACATAACCAAAATCAGAAGTTACATGTCCTAGCTCACCACCATCGAAGAGACCTCTTTCTACTTTCCCACCTTTTAACAATAAATCCCTAATGGTGTTTCTTATGATGTCTAAATTACCATCTTCCAGTGCTTCATTCGTGTTGTCATCATCTTGATCTTCATTGTTACAGGAAACATCCTGACCTCCAAATGCATGCGCTTTACTGCTAGGGCATAGGCCTTCATTCTTAATAACATCTATTATTTCTTCAAATATCAAATTTGTTACAGTTCTATAACGATCACCATAACATGAATTTAGTCTTATCCCTTTCCCTAAATATTCATTTGTTATGTATTGAATAAGCCTTAAAGCACTTCCTTTGTTATTTTCTTCTTCCACCTTTTTCATCTTCTCACAAAATTTATCAATCAGCTTCTCTTCATTTTCAGTTAATGGTATTTCTAGATCCATTAAAAGTGAGCCATCTTCCGAAAAACAAGAATAATCTGAACTACAGCTCGAATTTGAGTTCCAATCACTTGATTCAGTACAAGGCATCTGATTACCATCAGCGGAACTATCATCTGAATCATAATTACTAAAGTGCTGTAGTCGATTATCACTTTCGTCTAACCAGTTATGAGTTGGTGACAGATTCATTAAAAATGAGTTTTCTGGAAGAAGATAATCAGTGTAAATTACCTGATCATCATCGGCAAGGTTATATCCTTGATCAAGCAAGAGCTTCGCCAGATTTTCTATATTACTTTCAACATTTTGTTGATTATCATCATCGGCAAAGTTATACTCTTGATTAAGAGAGAACTTCGTCGGATCTTTTATATTACTTTCAAAAATTTGTTGATCTATTATTTGTTGCTTTTTTATCTCATAAGTCATGTTATATAACCATTACCCATACAAATACTATAATACATAGGCAAGTCAGTAAAGAAATTTAATTTACATTACTCTACCACGATTTTGAGATAGAGCAATGAATTATTTTAGTTTTGATATTTAAATGTTTTGTATCTGCTGTAATGATTTCACTTCCAATTTGCTATTCTTTACATATTGAATTGCAAGCACTAACGCTTTACTTCCAGAAGCTGTGGTGCTGTAAGCTATATTTTGCAAAATAGCAGTTCTGCGAATATTTTTGCTGTCTGAGACTGACTTTACACCTTTTGAGGTATTGATCACTAGATTTATTTTTCCATCTTTGAGCATATCAACGATGTGGGGTCTGCCTTCTCTCACTTTATTTACAGCTTTTGCAGCAATGCCGTTATTGTTCAGATACGAAGCTGTGCCTTTGGTGGCATATATTTCAAAACTCAGTTCTTTCAACATTCGTGCAACTGGCAATATATACTCTTTATCATCATCTTTTACTGAAACCAGAGCTGTTCCTTCTGTTGGTAACTTGTATCCTGCAGCCATATGCACTTTTGCAAGTGCAGCTTCGAAAGATGAGTCAATTCCCATCACTTCTCCTGTTGATTTCATTTCAGGACCAAGTAAAGTATCAACTCCTGCAAAGCGGGTAAATGGAAAAACAGCAGCTTTAACTGCAAAATGATTGAAAGGCTTGTTTTCCTGATTCAATTTTTTACCCAAAATAACCTGAGTGGCAAGCTTTGCAACAGGAATGTTGATTACCTTGGAAATAAAAGGAACTGTGCGACTAGCCCTTAGATTCACTTCAAGTATGTATACATCACTAGACCTCTTGCATAATTCGATTTCTGAAGGCAATTTTGTCGTCAAAGCTTGTCTGCGCTCCTCAAATACATTCGAGTATTCTGTGGTGCTCATCTGCACTTTTCCTAAAAATTTCTCATCACAAACAGGTTCTGCAAGAGGTCTATTCTCTTGAACAGCAAACTGAATGTTTATCAGACCTTTCACTTTTAATGCTAATGCTATTCTCTCAGTTTGGAGCTCGATCTCTTTTATTACTTCGTCACTCAATATATTTGTCGGTATTGAGCATGTTGAATCGCCAGAGTGGATACCAGCTTCTTCAATGTGCTCCATGACCGCTGCAATGAAAACTTTTTCCCCATCACATACAGCATCAATGTCAACCTCAACTGCATTGACTAAAAATTTATCAAGAAGCAGCGATCCGTGTTCAAAAATTTTGGTTTGATTCAAGACATACTCTTTAAAGCTCTGAGTATCGTGTCTAATCGACATAGACTGACCGCCGAGGACATATGATGGCCTGACTACTAGTGGAAACCCCACCTTTTCTGCATTGGTTAACGCTTCTTCTACTGAATGGCAGATAGAACTTTCAGGTTGTTTTAAATTAAGTTGCAAAGCAAGATTTTTAAACCTCATGCGATCTTCTGCAAGGTCAATAGAATCAAACGAAGTTCCCAAAATTTTGAAACCTCTCTCGTTAAGCACTTTGGCTAACTTTAAAGGTGTTTGACCACCTATTTGAACTATCACACCAACCAGTGTGCCATTTTCTTGCTCTTTACTTAGTATTTCAAGCACATCCTCTGCAATGAGTGGTGCAAAATATAAACGATCAGCGGTATCGTAGTCAGTTGAGACAGTTTCTGGATTACAGTTGATCATTATTGTTTCATACCCCATTTCTTTGGCGGCAGAAGCTGCATGTACGCATGCATAATCAAACTCAATACCTTGACCAATGCGATTTGGACCACTTCCTAAAATGACAACCTTTTCTCGGTCAGAAATATTCGCCTCACATTCCGTTTTATTTTCAACATCACCCTCATAGCAGCCATACATATAAGCAGTGCTCGATTCAAATTCAGCTGCACAGGTGTCTACACGTTTATAAACTTGTTTGATGCCAAATTTTTTTCTTATTTCTTCAATCTGTTCTATTTTTTTGTTACTTAATTTTGCCAATCTTGCATCTGAAAATCCCATTTTTTTCAGCTCTAACATTTCATATGCAGTCTCAGGAAGGCCGTTTTCCTTGATTTTTTGTTCAGCTAAGATGATTTGCTGTATATTTTGCAGAAACCATAAGTCATATCCTGTAATCGAATTTATTTCTTCTATGCTAATTCCGTGGCGCATTGCGTCAGCAGCAATCAGTAATCTGTTTGGCAGCAATTTTGCTAATTGAGATTTTACGTGATCAATATCAATGTTCTCAGGAAATACTTCATCAAGTCCTGTAAGATCAGTTTCAAGTGAACGGAAAGCTTTCTGTAGTGACTCATTAAAAGTGCGGCCTATAGACATTACTTCTCCCACTGATTTCATGGAAGTTGATAATTCACAATTCGTCCCCTTAAATTTTTCAAACTCAAATCGAGGAATTTTAGTGACGATATAATCAATCACTGGTTCGAATGCTGCTGGTATTATTGGAGCGCAGTCGTTACGTATTTCATCGAGCGAATAGCCAATAGCAAGTTTAGTTACAACTTTTGCAATAGGATAGCCTGTTGCTTTTGAGGCAAGTGCAGAAGAGCGAGAAACCCTTGGATTCATTTCAATTACAACGAGGCTTCCATCTTCTTTAGGATTCACTGCAAACTGAACATTTGCACCACCGGCACTAACGTCAATTTCCCTCAGCACTGCTATAGATGCATTTCTCATCTGTTGGTATTCTACGTCACGCAGAGTCAAAGCAGGAGCAACTGTGATACTATCCCCAGTGTGCACCCCCATTGGATCAACATTTTCTATTGAACACACTATTATACAGTTATCCTTGCAGTCACGGATAACTTCCATTTCATATTCTTTCCAGCCGATAATTGATTCATCTATCTGAACTTCATTTATTGGCGAAATTTTGAGAGCACTTTCTACGATATTGAAAAACTCCTCTTTATTATATGCTATGCCGCTACCTGCACCGCCAAGAGTGAATGATGAACGGATGATTGCTGGTAATCCAATGTAATCCAAAGCCTTTTTTATTTGTTCTTGATTTTTTATAATGACACTTTTGGGGTATTTTAGCCCTATTCTATCCATGGATTGGCGAAATAATTCCCTATCTTCTGCTTTTTTTATTGCTTCTCTATTTACTCCTATTAGTTCTACGTTGTATTTGTCTAACACTCCATCATCTGCAAGTTTTATTGCACAATTGAGCGCTGTTTGCCCGCCCATTGTTGGCAATATTGCGTCTGGCCTCTCCTTAATTATAATTTTCTCTATGATTTCAGGCAACACCGGCTCAATATACGTCGCATCAGAAAACTCAGGATCTGTCATTATAGTTGCGGGGTTGGAGTTAACTAAAATAACTTTATAACCTTCGCTTTTTAATACTTTACAGCTTTGCGTTCCGGAATAATCAAACTCACACGCCTGACCTATAACTATTGGGCCTGCTCCTATTACTAATATAGAGTCTATATCTGTGCGTTTTGGCATAATTACAATAACGGTCTTTATTCAAGTAATGTTACCAATCTTTCCTATAAATGTGAATTTTTATTAAACCTATTAGCTAACTACTTTTAGGCTTGACGCATAACTGTACGAACATTGCAATTTGCGTGGCAGATTCCAGTGCTTGACACACAGCTGTACAAACATTCATTTTTGAAGGTAAATTGCACAGCAAATGATGTCATTCAAGTAGCTGACACTGGTTCCTTTATGACGGCAGTGCCCAGAGGTGTCATCCCAGTGCCCAGACACTGGGATGGCTTTGTTGCATAGCAACCGAAAAAATCTGGTGGCTACTGACAAAATTCATTATAAATAACCATTTAACTGTTGAAGAAAAAATATGCCACAGAAAATGAAAGTCAGTAACCAAAACGAATATAACAAATTCCTTGAAAAAAGGGGAAATATTTTTCGTTACATCGATGAAGCTATCGAAAATTGGTATGAAAATAGTCCAAAAATGCAGGGCGGCAACTATATTTACAGTGATAAAGTCGTAATTTTGGTGCATATAATTGTCAATCTTTTTAGAATTGGTTTAAGACAAACGGTGGGGTTTATAAAAGGATATCTGCAACAAATAGGAAAAAATTTGGCAGTTATCAGCTATTCACAAGCATCAAGAAGGTTTAAAAAACTTAATATTAAGATAAATGATTGCAGGGTTGATAAAAGCAACATGGAAAATATTGAAATTATCATAGATAGCACAAGTATCAGCATTTACAGTAACACTCCTGGCCACAGTAAGGAAAACAGTGCAGATAGAAAGTACCGAAGCTACGAGCAAGTAAGAAAGTTACATGTTATGTTAAGTGTGAATAGTAAAAAAGCTATAGCTGCAAGATACAGTAATGGCGTCTACTCTGACCACTATGGAGCTTGCGATTTGCTTGAAGAAGTTAATTTTCAGCACAAAATAAAAGCATTATATGCAGATAGGGCATACGATAGGCACAAACTTTATAAATTGTGTAAGAAATACGATATAAAGACAAAAGTTCTACCAAAAAAGGATGCAGCAGAACATTCAAAAATAGATTATATGTCTGACAGAAATGCTGCTATTAGGTTAATAAAATTATATGGACAAGATGGTGTAAAAGAGTGGAAAAAGGAAGCAATTTATGGAAAGAGATCTTACATAGAAGGATTTTTCTCAAGGTTGAAGCAAGTATTTGGATTTAGCTTTAGGAATAAATCTGAAGTAAATCGTGAAAAAGAATTACTAATTAAGTGCTATTTGCTCAACAAATTCACTGATATTGGTATGGCTAAATTTGAAATCATTACATAAATTTGTCGTAAACCATCACTGCTTAAGGTGCTATGCAACAAAGCCCACTGGGATCCAGAAAACTTAACTTTAAATAAGTGGCTGCATAATAAAGACTAGATTCCAGTGTCAAGCACTGGAATGACACCATAAAGGCACTGGGATGACATCCTACCTTGTGGAAATTGCTCTCAAATCACAATGTTCATACAGTTGTGGGCTTAACGGTATCTTTGCAGATACTATGGTAATTTATTCAAAAGATTTACTGAGTGGTAAGATTTTTCCTGATACGCTGCAGTCTTCAGAAGCTAATTCCACAAATTTATCTGTTAGTTTATCAGGTGACACCAATTCAGATGTATCTTTTCCAAGAAATGCCTGCTCACTACCCACAGGTCCTTCCGTGTATACAGCATTTACACATAATTTTGTATGTTTTGTCTCAGATGCATATATCTGCACCATTATTTCTAGTGCAACTTTACTTGCAGCATACGGCATCCAATATGGATAAGAGGAAGGAGAAAGTGTCACCTCTGAGGTCATGAATATCGCTCTTCCAGCATTAGACTTTTTTAGCATTGGATCTAAGTTTTTTAGTAAGTACCAATTAGCAGTAAAATTTGTATTCATTACGTTCTGTAGCTCTTCAAGCTCGCAATCATGAACAGGGTTCAATTTGCCTAAAATTCCAGTACACGCAACTAATATATCAAGCGCTCCAGATTCTGATAATTTCAGGCTTTCTATCATGTTTGTCAGTATCTTTACATTCTCAAAGTCTAAAAGATCAAGCTGAATTAGTTTCACAGAGCCTTCTTTAAATTCTTCAAGCTCTTCAATTTCATTATATAGTGGCTTGAGATTATCAAGAGATCTTGAAATCAGAATCACACATGCACCTTCTCTTACAAACCTTTTTGCAACAGCAGAGCCTATTTCACCTGAAGCCCCGGTAATTAAAGCTACTTTACCTTCTAACTTACCCATTTCTTTTTCCTTAGCGAGATTCATTGAAGTATTTTAGCTGAAAATTAAATTTTGCTCCATATATAAAAATCAAACTTAGCATATAAAAAAATAGTAATGACACTACCATACCACCTAAACTTCCATATATCAAATTCAGTTGATCAAAGGAAGCTTTTAAGTATTGCTTGAAAGCTGAAGCGGAAATCGTCCAAAGAATAACAGCCACACAAGATCCGGGAAATACGTCTGATAAGTTTTGTTTTATGTTTGGCAACATAAAATATAGCCAAGAGACTACTGTGAAAAGTACAAATTCAATGAGCAGGTATTTAGTATAACTTAGCCCCTGATAGGAAAAATCAATTAGCATTGGCACTAATGTAGAGAACGCTATAGTTAGAGTTATAATAAGCGTGATCACTAAAAATTGTAATATACTGAGTACCCTTCTCCATATATAAGGCGGCGAAACCGGAATTTTATAAGCTTTGTTCAATACTGTTCTTAGCCCTTCAATTGTTGACGAGGCGGTCCAAACAGCACCTACAATTGCCAAAGTTAGTAAGCTTTGCGGCGGGCCTGATATTATCTCTCTGATACGCGGCATCAAAGATGCCAAAATATCCTGTGGCATGTTATCAATGATAAATACCCAGCCAATGTTATACTGGTCTAAGAAACTTGCGAATGTTGACGCCACAGCCATTAAAACGATGAGAAAAGGAAATATTGATAACAGAATTAAAAATGATAAATACCCTGCGTGCTCCACCCCATCGTTATGAATTGTGTCAATCAAAGCACGATAAAGGCAATAAACGATGCTGTAAAATTTCTGTAGCATGTAATATAAACGAACCAAGAAAAGTATTCTAAATGAAATAAAGGATACTTTTAAGCAAAAAATCCTCACCGTTTACTTAAATTTAATCAAAGTGATAGATAATCAAATATGAAACAGAAATTATCGGAGGCGTAATGAAAAATTTTCTTCTACTTGTAGCTTTAATTCTCTCCTTTGCGTTTGATGCAAATGCTGCGAATCCGCCGGCTACGGGTAATAAATTTGTTGATACAAGTGATACAACATCATCAGTGATATGCAAGATAATAGGCTATACTCATGGCATAGGTGGACCAATGATCACAATAGTGATAATTGGTGCAGCGTTGCTTGCAATATTCGGCAGGATGCCGTGGCCAGCGCTTTTTGCACTCGGTGCATTTACTGCTGTGTTTTTTGGCGCTCCTGTAGTCGTTTCAAAAATAACACCAGGAGGTGTGATTTGTAAAGACGGTGCAGTAGCGAATAATCCATAGAAATTATAGGAGGCGTAAACGTAGTTTTCTTTACTTGAAAGTGGTAAGTTTCACCACTTTCAGTGTCTATAACTACCTAATAAATTCTCTTTCTGTAATCATATCAGTTAAAGTCTGGATTCCAGCGTCACGCGCAGGAATGACAGCAGTCCTACGTCATACCGCGATTCATTCGCGGTATCTCATCCGCTAACATAGTAGCAACTGTTCTCCCTTGTCATACCGTCACGGTATCTCTAGATCCCGCTAACAAGCAGCGGGATGACGGTTGTCGTTTAGCCATAAATGTTTAAGAAATTTACCAAACGAAAAAAAAGGCAAAAGAAACCCTAGTCACTGTCTATTTTCAGTATTGGCGTTTTTTAAGTCTTAAACACTGCAATTTAGCTGCTTTTAAATGCAACTCACCTTAGTTTAAATGTTTAAGAAATTTACTAAGCAGAAAAAAAGGCAAAAGAAATCCCGTGTTAGCTAGTTGTCACTCTCTAATCCTGCAAATTGGCGTACTATACTGTCTTAAACGACTTATAAGCGCGTTTCAGCTTATATAGGTAAAAACCCAGAAATGTTGTGAAGACATAAGGTGCACATAGTGCGAAAAATTAAAAATAAGACGCCAAGTACGTTGTTTTTTTTGCTGTTTAATCTGCACAGATGAAGATAACTGAATACCTTCAGTACCATGATAAGGGCGCTGGCGGAGTTTGTCAAGTAGGTTTTGCATTTAATTCATTTGATAATTCAAAAAACTTGAAAGAATAAAGATAGCTATTGAAATTGTCTTGATTTACATCAGTTATCCAAGTTTGACATTGAATACTTAACACTTCCTCTATTAACGCCTTTCTGTAATGTTTATCCAGATGAGACATTATATCATCAAGTAGAAGAAGTGGTGCCTTATTGTAATGAATACACCTTGCTTTTACACTGGATAAAATAATAGAAAGCAGTAATAACTTTTGTTCTCCAGTGGAGCACAGATTTATTGGTACGTTTCTTTTTTGACAAAAAACCCGAAAATTATCGTTATGCACACCAAAGGTTACTCTACCAGTCAATGAATCTTTTTCTCTGTTTTCCTTTAGACGATTCTGAAAATATTCTGCAGTATCGTTCAAAGTTAGTTGGCTGCTGAATTTCAAACTTGCCTTCGGAAAAAGCTCACTGGAATGGTTATCAATTGTGTCTTGTAATATTTTTAAAACAGACGATCGCATACGTAAAATACTAACTGCATTAACAGCCATTATGTTTTCAAGACTAGAGAGCCAATTTTCGTCCAAGGTGTTCTCTCTCAACAGTTTACTTCGCTCATGTTTAGCTTTCCTATATTTCATGTAGCAGCAAGTGTAATTTTCCTCAAACAGTGAGACTATACGGTCTAAAAATTTTAATCTGTCACTTGGAGAATTAAGAAGAACATAGTCCATTTGTGGAATCAGCCATATTACATTGGATATCTTATACAGAGATGAATAACTCGATTGCGTTTTTCCATCAATTTGTATTAGTTTCTTATCAAAACTCTTTGCGATACCAATTGAATTAAAATCTGTTCCATTAAAAAAATCATAGTGCACTACCCAATCTTCATTACTGAATCTATTTTGTATCTCACTGGCTTTTGCTTTTTTCATTCCGTTGCTTTTAGCAAGCAACGAGATTGCTTCAAGTATATTAGTTTTACCAATACCGTTTTTGCCAGTTATTACAACTGAGCTATCATCTGAATCCAGTTCAAAGTTTGAGTGGCTACGAAAATTATGTAATTTCAGCTTTTTTATGTAGCAATGGGTAGCCATTAACCTATTCTTTAGTTTATATTCTCTTTACTTCTTCCAGAACCTCATCAACATGTCCACTAACTTTTACATTTTTCCAGATCTTCACTACTTTACCTTTTTTATCTATTAAAAAAGTAGTGCGTTCTATTCCCATATACTTTTTGCCAAACATACTTTTCTCTACCCAAACACCATATTTTCCCAACATTTCAGCATTCTCATCAGAAACTAAAGAAAATGGCAGAGAATATTTTGCTTTGAAGTTAGCGTGGCACTTAACGCTATCTTTTGATACACCAATTATCACTGTATCAAGGGAAGAGAAGTCATCTATTTTATCTCTAAAGCCTTTTGCCTCCATTGTACAACCCGGAGTATCATCTTTAGGATAAAAATAAAGAACTACATTTTTTTTATCAAAGAATTCACTCAATGATAAATTTTCACCAGAATCTGTTGGTAAGCTAAAATCAGGTGCATTATTTCCTACTGCTAATTCCATACCTTGCTCCATTAATAACACTTTTATCTATAGTAGTATATTGTAGTCAGAGTATCAAATTTTATATATAGCTAACACAGATAAGATTCTTGATAGGGGGCTTATTGATAACTGCCTTCTCGGCTTGCCGCTTTTGATAAAGTGTGATTCTCAAGACCATATCAATAGATCCTATTAAAAATCAATCGAATCTTCACATGTTTGCTCTTCATAAAAGAAGTTCAATGTTATCGTAGTACCAAGTTTTGCTTCACTTTTAATGTCGAAAGTTCCACCCATTAACTCTACTAATTTCTTGCTTAGCGGCAATCCGATGCCCGTACCTTCATTTCTATATCCCGAATTTGCTTGGCCAAAAACAGACATAACTTTATATATATCCTGCTGCATTATTCCTATTCCATTGTCATGAAACTCAATAGTTAATAAGTTTTTTTCTATATTTTCTTTTACCACCATTCTTATTAAACCACCCTTTGGGGTAAATTTGATTGAGTTTGATAATAAATTTATTATAACTTGTTTCATTCTCTTAGGATCTGCAATAACTAATAATTGCTTATTAGGT
Source organism: Wolbachia endosymbiont of Rhagoletis indifferens (assembly GCF_048537595.1). Classification (NCBI taxonomy): domain Bacteria; kingdom Pseudomonadati; phylum Pseudomonadota; class Alphaproteobacteria; order Rickettsiales; family Anaplasmataceae; genus Wolbachia; species Wolbachia endosymbiont of Rhagoletis indifferens. Next base: position 940,887 of record NZ_CP175923.1, read on the forward strand.
ATCTCTTTTTTTAAATTAATCTCAGTTTCTCTTAATTTAGGTAATAGCATATTTATGCATGAATCCATTATTTTGTTCAGGTTAAACTTCACTTTTTCTACTGTTAAACTACTTGATTCAGCTTTTGAAAAATCTAACACATCATTAATTAAGGTAAGTAAGTGTGTTCCTGCATTATATATATCGTCTGCATACTCCTTGTATTGAGAATTATCCATTGAACCTAAAGTTTTATTTTTGATCAACTCCGCAAATCCAATAATAGCATTAAGAGGTGTGCGTAATTCATGTGTAACGCTTGCAAAAAACTTTAGCTTGTTTGCATTTTCTTGCTCTAATGTCTCTTTTATCTGCTGTAATTCAATGTTAGTTTTATGTTGCTTGGCTAGCATTTGGGTATTAGAAAAGTGCAAATAGAACATTATTAATATTAAAATTATTAATAATAAGCCTAAAAATGTTAAAAATAGGCCATATGCTATAATATAAGAATTATTGTAGTTTCGAAGAATCTTCAAAAAAAACGACGGTTTAACGCTATTTTCATGGAATATAGGGAAAATAGAAGTTAATGTATTTCCTGTAGTATAAAATATTTCTTGGTTACTTAATAGTTTATCAATTTCATCGTTTGTAAGTAACTGTTCATAATCATAATCTTGAGTGTTAAAATTACTGAATATTATTCTGCCGTTTTGATCATACAGTATTAAGCTGAAATCCTTTACTTTGCTCACTGATTGTAATAATTCAGCACGCAGCTTTACCAGTTGGTTTATGTAATCAAAACTTTTGTATTTAATGTGATGCTTTTCTATTAGTAAATAATGGTATTTTTTTATTATGCCATTTTCCAGTACACTTTTTAAGTTTACACTTGAATCACGGTAAGAAGAAAGGAAATTACTCCTTAGTAAATAATTACAATATATCACACTGAATAAAATCATAAAGATCGATGAGAGTAATACAATAACTTTTGTGTATTTGTTTTTCTCCAGTGCAGAAAACATTAATTTACCTAGCTTATACATATCCTTCTTATTGTGAAACAACGGTTTTTATGTTATTAATAATAAAATTTAGCATATAATATTTTATGACAATTTCTCCTATCTTGCCAGTTTATTCTCCTGTTAATATAAATTTTTCTCATGGCAAAGGTATCTACCTATATGATGTTGATGGTGAGCGCTACGTAGATTTTCACTCCGGAATAGCCGTTAGTAGCTTAGGTCACACTAATTCGCGATTAATTAGTGCTCTTAAATTGCAAGGAGAAAAATTATGGCATATATCAAATACCTATAATATACCTGCCGCCAATAATTTTGCAGAAAAATTAATAAACAACAGTTTCGCTGACACTGTATTTTTCTCAAATTCTGGATCAGAGGCAGTAGAATGTGGGCTTAAGATTGCTAGGGTCTATCAAAACGGAAAAGGCAATAAAAACCGTCACAGAATTTTAACATTCCATGGTGCATTTCATGGAAGAACCTTCCTAACTTGTGCTGCAAACGATAAACAGAAATTTTCTGAATTACTGAGTCCCTGTATTGATTGGTGTGATAATATCGAGCCCAATATTGAGAGTGTAAAGAAAGCAATTTCAAGTGATATAGGCGTTATATTAATAGAACCAATACAAGGGCAAGGTGGTATCAAAGTAATGAATGAAGTCTTTATGAAAGAACTAAGAAAGCTGTGTGATGAAAATGACATATTGTTATTTTTTGATTGCGTGCAATGCGGTGCCGGTAGGACAGGAAAATTATTCGCATACGAACATATAGGAGTGGAACCTGATATATGTGCTCTTGCAAAGGGAATAGGCGGGGGGTTTCCGCTAGGGGCTTGTCTTGCAACTGAAAATGCTGCTAAATACATGGCAGTTGGTATGCACGGTTCCACTTTTGGTGGCAATCCGCTTGCAACCTCAGTAGGTAATGCTGTGCTCGAAGAATTGCTCAGCCCCGGCTTTTTGAAAAATGTTGAAATTAGAGGTAAATACCTAAAAAATAAACTAGAAGACTTAGCAAGTAAATTTCCAATAATAGAAGAAGTGAGAGGGGAGGGGCTAATGCTTGGAATAAAAGTAAAAGCAGACAATCAAAAGTTTGCAGAAGAGTTAAGTCATCGTGGTTTACTCACTGTTGGGGTAACATCAGATAACGTTGTGAGAATTTTGCCTCCATTAATCATCGCTGAAAAAGGGATTGATGAAGGAATTGAGATTCTTAGACAATATTTATCTGAGAAATCTTCTGGTTAGATAATCCATATTAATATGAACGACAATCTGGTATGCTTAGGAATTATTACCTCTCCTCACGGAATTAAAGGAGCTGTTAAAGTAAAAACCTTTACTGAAAAGCCCGAAAATATCTCCTTATATGGTGAGCTAATAAGTGGTGATGAGAATTATGAAATAGACTCAGTATCCGTCATAGGTGATAATTTAGTAATAGCTACAATAAGCGGAGTAAATTCCCGTAATGAAGCAGAGCTTTTAAGGAATAAGAAGCTATATATAGAAAGAAGCAAGTTACCAGAGCTAAATGATGAGGATGAATTTTACCAAAGTGACCTTGTAGATATGGAAGTAAGGCTGAAAAGTAATGAATTATATGGCCATGTAAAATCTGTGTATAATTTTGGCTCAGGGGATATATTAGAAATTTTAGTTATCAGCACAAAAAAACGCATTATGCTATCTTTCACTAAAGAGATATTTCCACATATAAATATAAAGGGGAGGTATATAGTATTAAATATGCCAGAATTTATTGACTAATAAAGACTTTGATATTTATATAAAGCTACTTATAATTGTAAGATCAAACTGAAAATGTAATTATGGCAGAAAGAGCTAACGATATCAGACCAGGCCAGGTGTTGGAACATAACGGCGGATTATTTTTGGTTGTAGGTATTATGCATACTCAACCTGGTAAAGGTGGTGCATACATACAAGCCGAAATGAAAAACATCAAAACCGGAGCAAAACACTATGAAAGATTTCGCTCTGATGCAACAATCAGAAGGGCAATTTTAGATGAAGAGGAGTATGTTTACCTTTTCACTGAAGGAAACATTGTAAATCTTATGCATCCAAGTAATTACGAACAAATCACTATAAATTTAGAATTATTGGGAGAAAAAAAGATTTATTTGCAAGATAATATGAAAATTAAAGTAGTAACTTATCAAGACAAAATAATTTCTGCGCATGTGCCTGATTATGTTACACTTGCTGTGAAAGAAACAGAGTCTGTTATTAAAGGACAAACTGCTACTGCTTCTTATAAGCCTGCAATTTTAGAAAACGGAATGCGTGTTAACGTGCCTCAGTTTATAAAAGAAGAGGATAAAATTATAGTACACACTACTGATGACAGCTATTACGAAAGAGTAAAAGAGTAAATGTCCATTTCCTCACCACGAATCAATGTGATGCTTGATTCTGTACGCAGTGCTTCCAAGCAGCTTATGCGCGATTTTAATGAATTGCAAATCTCCAGTGTTAAGTCAGCGGACTTTATCAATAAAACTTATTCAAAATCCAAGCAAACCATATACGATTGCTTGCACGACTACAAACGAGACTATGGGTTTATTTCCGAAGATGATACTGATCAAGAAGTAAAAGATGACACTTATACCTGGTTTATTATGCCTATAGAGGGCAGGGAGAATTTTTCTAGTTGTATGGTTTATTTTGCAGTATCAGTCTGCCTCATTCATAAAAACAAAGTTGTAGCAGCTGTAATTGATGCTCCGGCTCTTAGAGAAACTTTTTGGGCAGAAGAAAAGAAAGGTGCTTTTCTTGAGGATTTTAGATCTCGTCATATAAAAATGCGGGTGAAAAGCCGTGAAGGGGGTCTAATAGATGTAAGTGGTAATTTGTTAAATAAATTGCTGCCTGGCAATAGTAATGTACGCTCCATCGGTTCAACAGTTCTGGGTTTTGCATATCTTGCTGCAGGAAGATACAGTGGAATAGTTTACTCTGGAATTAACAAATACAAAACTTCGCTCGGTAGGCTTTTTCTGCAAGAAAGCGGTGGAAGGCTAACGGAAGACAACGGATTAATTATTGCTGGCGATATTAAATTAGGATAAACAGGCTACAGAGATAGACAACTTTTCGAAAACTTTTACAAGAGATTCTGTTAAATGTTCTATCATTTCATCAGTATGATAAGGTGTAGGGGTAATACGGAAACGCTCAGTTCCTCTTGGAACTGTCGGGTAATTTATATGTTGAACGTATATTCCATACTCATCAAATAATAATTTTGATGCTCCTTTGGATAACTCTGGGTCGCCAATTATTATTGGAATTATATGAGTTTCTGTTGGAATGAAGTTAATTCCTGCATTTCTCAGTGAGTTTTTTACTTTTTCAACGACTTGCTTTTGCTTTTCCCTTTCAATGTTGCTCGATTTTAGGTGCTCAACGCTTGCCTTTGCTGCCGCTGCTAAAACAGGCGACATAGCAGTGGTGAAAATAAATCCTGGAGCGGAACTTCTTATTACATCTACCAAGCTCTTTGAAGACGCTATATACCCACCCATCACTCCAAAAGCCTTCGATAGTGTACCTTGAATAACGGTTATTCTATCCATCAGGCCTTCTCTTTCTGCAATTCCGCCACCATGTGAACCATACATGCCAACTGCGTGCACCTCATCCAAATAGGTGATTGCATTATGTTGATCTGCAAGATCACATATCGCTTCAAGCGGCGCTATATCGCCATCCATTGAATATACGGATTCAAGTGCTATTATCTTTGGTGTTTTTGTGTCTACGGACTTTAACAACTGCTCTAAGTGATCAACATCATTATGTCTAAATATATGTTTTGGTCTTTTTCCTGATTTTATGCCTTCTATCATCGAAGAATGGTTTTTCTCATCTGAGAAAATTACTACGTCAGGAATAACAGACGATAAAGTGCTAAGTGTTGTCTGGTTAGCGAGGTAGCCACAAGCAAAAGTTAAAGCAGCCTCTTTTTTATGCAAACAAGCTAAGGATTTTTCAAGTTCGACAACCTCTTTTGTTGTGCCAGATATATTTCTTGTTCCTCCAGCGCCAACAGATGAATTTTGAATAGCGGCAATAACTTTCTCATTTTGTGACATTCCTAAATAGTTATTACTGCACCAGACTATTACTTCCCTATTTCTTTCATAGTCCATAATGTGGGGGAGCCTACCTGGCAATGACGCAAAGTTCGTAAATTCACGGTAGCGCCCCTCATCTTTTATATCTTTGATTTTGTTCAAGAATATTTCTTCGTAGTTTACCAAGTTTTCATTCGCTAATAATTAATATAATTATAATAAATTATTAAATGGTAAACTACAATATTTATTCCTTATTGTGCTGTTAGTTCAGCTGTTTTAACAGTTTCAACATTGCTGTTTTCAACTGAGTTTTTAGGTGTGCAGCAGTATATAACTGCAGCAGCAACCAGACAACAAGCTCCAACTGCTATCCCTGCAGCTAGCATTTCCAAGTAAACTGCAATAGCTACCCCTGAAACAACTCCAGCTACTGCTAATGCAGAAGCAGCTATAACAGGCAGCTTACTACTTTTTATATTTTGTGAACCATTGTTTGGATTAGTAGACTGTTTGCTGTTGGTTGGAATACCATTTTGTTCAAGTTTTTTGTTACCTACTAAAGGTACTTCTGCTGAACTTGATTTCGATTGTGTATCTTGTCTATCATTACCTTCATGTGCAGAACTATCCTCACCATTTGCTGCACCTAACACAGGTCCTTTTTCTACAATTACTGATGTATCACTGTTATCAGGTTGAACTGAAGTATTACCAAGACCATATTGTGGTACATGTTCAGCAGGTTGAACAGGAGTTTGCTCTTTCTTACCAATATCAACTAATGGTGCGGTAGCATCGTTCTTATCATCCTCTTCAGTAGTTACCTGTGAACTATTATTGTTACCAATATATGTTTCCCTAAATTGCTCTTCTTTTTCTTGTTCATTTTTCTTTTTTTCTTCTTTAAATTGTTTTATGCTCTCTTTACGTTTTTTAGCACTATTTTTACCCATTTCACCCTCCTCAAAACTATTGCTAATGAGCTCCTCTGTCGAGCCCTCTCTATTATTCATAATATTTTCTCGTCTGTCCACATTTTCTTGTGGCTGTTGACTGTCAGTACTTTTGGATTTTTGACTACTTAATTGACTATTATTTTTTCCATCCACTGCTTGGCTTGAGGTTGCAGTTTCGCCTATCATAGCTGAGGTATCCTCTACATTCACAATAGGTGATACTGCATTATCACTGCTTCTTTTATTAACTTGTGTATTCGCTTGTGTCTGTATATTTGCTTTACTGGAAGTATTGATTAATTTACTACTTTCTAACAAACTTCTAATTAGATATAGATTATTCAAAGTATCCCTATTTTTTTGATACTCATTACGAGTCATACTTGGAGAAAGCTCCATACTTATTTTTTCAAGCTGTTCTGCAACTACTGGTAAAGCTTTCTCAAATTCTTCCTTGCATATTGCCTGAAGAGCTGCGAATTTTAGGTCAACATGCTGACATAAGGGTACAACAACTCCATAACTAGCTTCTTTTATCGCATTGCTCAGTATATTTTGTATGGTTTGCCTGACTACTTGCTGTTTATTATTGAGTATGCTTTGATAAATTTGAACATGAGCTAGAACACTGATTATAATGTCTTGACTTCCAGTATTAGACAATGCAACTAGAATTGATTCATATATTTCATCAAATTCGTTATTTTTAGATTTATGATCAAGATAATTAATCACATCGTTGCTGCACTCAGCACATTCTTTGCATAGGTGGTCAATAAATGCAATATTGCCAGCATCCAATGCAGTTTTCAGAATTAAATCATAAATTTCTTTTCTGCCACGAGCTCCTATATTTTTCAGGATTTGTTGCCTTAGTATTGTAATAACTTTATCATCTGCAAATGCTTGTTTATATACATCGTAAATGGCATGATCTGCACTATTAGTGTATCGTTTGCACAAGTATTCAATGATAGATATGCGTTCTTGACTTATCGCAGTTTCTAACAAGGTAGCAAAGCTCTTTTTTAATAACTCTTCTGTTGAGGCTTTTTTAGTTGGCTCATTAACATATCTTTCAAATGCACTTAGCACTACCGTGATGAATTCTTCATTTTTGATCAGAGACGCTGTTTCAAGCACACCATACAAAGGATCAGGTTTACTTGTTTTTAACACTTGTTCAAGATCCCTTAAGACGTATTCGACAAAAACTGCATTTAATAATTCTTGCTCTTTTCTTAGTGCTATAACTGAGAAAAAGTCAATCTTATTAGGTTCGACAAGTTGTATAGCTTGATCTTTTAATCTTCCATAAACTCCATCGGTACCATGGAATTTTTCTATAAAAGCTTCAATATATTTTTGACCACCAACAAGTAAAGGTAAAAGACTTAAATTTCCTTCAGCAAAAAGTATGTCCTGATATCGTTCTGTCAACTTGACATTAGCCGCAATTGCTAGCAATACCAACTCTTTTACTGAATAATCATACTTGAAACCCTCTTGATCAAATTTATACTGTGATAGTACATTTGAATATATATGTTGATGGTTGCTTCTGTTTTGTAACTCCAAATTAAGTTGATTTGAACAGAAATCTTTGAGATTTTCATTATCCAGCATAATAGACCTGCCTTCATAATCTTCAATATTTTGTACAACCTCGTCTAATTCTTCACAATCATCTTCCCTTACAGCTTGATTTAAGATATTTATTATCTCAGCAAAAGTTAAGTTTTTAGGAATGATACCATATGAATCTTCATCTTTTAACTCTACAGTAAACGACCTATCACAACCATCAGGAAAGTTTGCAAGTATTGCATTCTCTAAACTTAGATCTTCAGGGGTGTGCTACATGGAGTAGCTGGTATCTCTTGACTTTCGCTATCTAAAACTTCAAACTCTTCTTCAATACCTGAATCTTCAGAATCTGGTTTTTCAAAACCATGCCAACTTTTGATTAATCTTTCCGAACTTGATTGATCTTGCAAAGCTGCATCCTGTGATACAAAGTCTCTAAAATTGGAACCAAACATGTTTTACCTCCTAACTAGCAGCTAAGCTAAGTATAGCATTAAACAGAAATCTTGCCAAGCAAATTATTCAGTCTCTTAGCAAAGCTGCTCGCGTCATCCATCTCTTCGCCTTCCACGATGCAAGCTTGGTAAAACAATAAGTGAACCATGTCCTCCAATGTTGGGTTTTCACCACTTTCAGCATAAGATTTCATTATACTCTTTATTACAGGATGCTTAGTGTTAATTTCCAGCACCTTTGGCGTGCGGTAATTTAGCTGCTTTTGTTCGCGTAAAAAACGCTCCATGCGAAGATCCATAGCACCTTCATCAACCGCTAGGCATACAGGGCTGTCAGTCAATTTTTTGGAAATTTTTACGCTTTTCACTGAATTGCCAAGAACTTTGGTGAAATATTGCAGTATAGAATCTGCATTTTCCTCAGTTTTTTCTTCATTCGATTTATTTTCTTGATCTTTCTTATCTTCTTCTGAAGAGAATTTTTCCAGATCAACATCAGCGCGAGTCACAGACTTGAATTTTTGATCTTTATATTCATGAATTACACTGGTCCAGAAATCATCAACTGGATCAACAAATAGGAGCACTTCTAGTCCTTTACTGACGAATCCCTCAAGTTGCGGACTGTTTTTCACTGAATCGAGGCTATTTCCGGTGAGATAATAGATATGCTCCTGCTCAGGCTTCATTCTGCTTATATAGTCATCAATGCTGACTAATTTCTCATCACCAGTGCTATGAAATCTGCAAATCGAGAGCAGTGCCTCTCTCTCATCAGTTGGCATAGCTTCGCAAAGACCTTCCTTTAAAACTGCACCAAAATTGGTCCAGAATTTTGTGTATTCTTCTAAATTCTCTTTTGCCTTTTTACCAAGCTCTGATATCGCGCGTTTAGTGAGGGATTTCCTGATTTGCTCAACAACACGATTGTTCTGCAGTGTTTCTCTGCTGATATTAAGAGGCAAGTCCGGTGAATCAACAATACCTTTCAAGAAACGTAAATACTGCGGTATGATCTGTACATTATCTTCAGTGATAAATACTTTATTTACATATAACTTAACAGAGCAACGTCTATCTGGATGAAATAAATCAAAAGGTTTAATAGAGGGAACATAAAGCAAATTCGTATATTCTATTGCACCTTCATTTTTATTATGCAATATCATCCAAGGTTCACCACCAACATGCGCAACACTGCGGAAAAAATCATTGTGCTCCTCTTGAGTAACGTCATTTTTTGGCTTAGTCCAAATTGCAGCCTTACTGTTTAACTTTTCACTTTTTCCTTCTTCGTCTATAAATTCAACAGGAAAGTTTATGTGATCTGAATAAGTAGTGACAATGTTTTCAACACGAAACTTGTCTAAAAACTCATTCTCTTCAGGGCGCATAATGAGCGTAATTTTGGTTCCGCGAGGGACTTGATTATCTGATTTACTTATTGAATATTCCCCATTTCCTTTGGATTGCCAGACCCAAGATTCTTCTTCTCCAGCTTTTCTTGATTCTACTATTACCTCCGATGCAACCATAAAGCTTGAGTAAAAACCAACACCAAACTTCCCAATCAGCTCCACAGCTTGGCTTGAATCTTTGCTATTTTTAATCGCATCTAAGAACTTTTGCGTACCAGAGCTTGCAATTGTACCAAGGTTGTCTATTAAATCTTGTCTGTTCATTCCGATACCATTATCAGTGATATATAGCTCGTTCTTATCTTTATTGGAGCTGATAGTGATTTTTAATTCGTCACTCAAATCTAGCAAATTAGGATTTAGTTGAGATTCATAACGCAACTTATCACATGCATCCGATGCATTTGATATTAACTCACGCAGAAAAATGTCCTTGTTAGTATAAAGTGAATGAATCACTATATTCAGTACTTTTCCTACTTCAGCGTCAAATTTTAAATTTTCAGTTTCTTGTACGTTATGCATTTTGAGCTCCATGATTAGCCTACTATCCTAATAATTTAAGTATTGAATTACGATCTTTCAAGGTCACGTACATCAAAATTAATGTGGGTGTAGTTATTATGACACCCAATTTATGGGATCTCTTGCATAACAAACTTTTGGCAGCGTGTCAAGCAGCTTTTTCGCTTCTGTGAGCTACTTGGGTGACACCAACAGTTGATATTGGTTTGTTGCTTTGCTGGCAGCTACTAGCTATGCCTCAAGTTTCCTATTCAAAACTTTCAATATTAAATCTAATTCATTTGGATTATTATACCGTATCATAACTTTACCCTTAGAATTGTTGTCATTAATTTTGATCTTTAAACCAAGTTGAGAGGATATAGCGCCTTCTATTACCGTCATATCTTGATTTCTAGTATATCTCTGCTCTTTTTGGTTGTTGCCTTGATGCAAATCTTTTATCAATTTTTCAGTTTGTCTGACGCTTAAGCCTTGAGAAACTATTCTTTCTGCAATATCTTCTGCATTTTTAACATTAATCAGTGTTCTTGCATGACCCATAGACAATTTTTTTTCATTGATCATCATTTTCACACTATAGGGAAGTGATAACATCCGAGTCATATTGGTTATGTGGCTGCGGCTTTTGCCTATAGCTGAAGCTAATTCTTCATGTGTATAGAAAAACTCATCTATCAGTTTTCTGTAAGCTTCACCTTCTTCTATTGGATTAATATCTTGTCTTTGTATGTTTTCAATTATGGATACTTCCAAGCATTCCTTGTCGTTCAAATCTTTTATGATAACCGGTGCACTATTAAGATTTGCAATCTTGCTTGCTCGCCAACGACGTTCCCCAGCTATTATTTCGTAACCATCATCATTTGAATCTTTGCGTACCACGATAGGCTGTATAATGCCGTTTTTCTCTATTGAACTTGCAAGTTCTCTTAATGATTCCTCGTCAAAATGTTTCCTCGGTTGAAATTTGCTTGGGTGCAGTAATGAAATAGGCAAATACTCTTGTCGATCTTCTTTATTATCATAATTATCGCCTATGAGGCCGGCAAGACCTCTGCCGAGGCGTCTATCATCCTTCATACCACGCCCTCACTCACTAGCTTCTTTTCCTTACAACTGCTCGCGTGCTTTTTTAAAATTTCCCTTGCCAAACTTATATATGCTTGTGCACCAGGACACTTAAGATCATACACAATAGCGGGTTTTCCATGAGAAGGCGCTTCTGATAACCGTACGTTACGTGGAATAACAGTCTCATACAATGGGATGATAGTTTTGTATACTTTATCATTTAAATACTGGCAAATATCGTTTTTAATCTGTTCACTGAGTTTGTTACGCCTGTCATACATTGTTAACACTATCCCTTCTATTGCCAAAAAAGGGTTTAGGTTATTCCTTTTTATCAGTTCTACAGTTTTAACTAAATGGCTTAATCCTTCCAGAGCAAAAAATTCACACTGAAGAGGAACAATAATAGAATTAGCAGCAGTCAAAGCATTTATGGTTAGAAGCCCAAGTGATGGAGGGCAATCGATGATTATATACTCATAATTATCGCGTATCTTCTCTAATGCGCTTTTTAGCACAAATTTTCCTCGCTCAAGTTGCGATAATTCAATTTCTGCAGCTGATAAATCAACTACTGACGAAATTAGTGATAAATTTGGAATTTCCTTTATATTGAAAATTGCCGATTCTATCAATTTATTTTCGCTGCTCAGTAGTATTTTGTATATATTTTTTTCTTCCCTACTACGATAAGAAATCCCGAGCCCTGTACTAGCATTTCCTTGAGGATCAAGATCTACCAATAAAGTGCTTTTTCCCACAGCAGCAAAGGCTGTCGATAAATTTATACTAGTTGTGGTTTTGCCAACTCCACCCTTTTGATTTACTATTGCAATAATCTTGCTCACGCCTTTTATCTTATGTATAAAATAATTCTATTGTATATATGCAAGAAACTTTTGCATTAGAAAATTTTTTTGTTGCTAATCGTACTAAAATTAGACTATTTTTTTTGCTTCGTGTAATACACTTTGAACTTTGTCTCCTAATTCATTCAGAGTGAATGGTTTTGGCAAAAAGTGAAAATCTTCTATATTGATGTCATCACTCTTTAAAAAAGCATCTTCTGCATACCCAGAAATAAAAATAACGTTGATATTTGGCCTATGGATCAATGCTTCTTTAACTATTTCTGGGCCGCTCACCTCTGGCATGATTACATCAGTGATTATAAGATCTATGTGTTGACTTTTTTTACTGATTATTTCTAGCGCCTCGCTGCCTATGCTCGCTTCTATTACATCAAATCCTTTTCTTTTGAGTGCTTTAGAGATGAATTCCCTTACTGAATCTTCATCTTCGATCAATAAAATTATACCATTACCTTTAATTTCACTTACTACCGGTCTTTCTATTTCTTCACTATCTTCCTCTCTCAAATTTTCATCTGATATGTAAACCATGGGCAAAAATATGCTAAATTTAGTTCCATGATTTACTTTGCTAGCAACATAGATGTATCCTTCAGTTTGTTTAATAATGCCATATACAGTAGAGAGGCCAAGACCTGTACCGGAAGCAATATCTTTAGTAGAAAAAAATGGATCAAAGATCTTTTCAGTTGTATCACTCGTCATTCCACATCCTGTATCAATTACTTCAATCACAACATAATTTCCATGTTCAATCGCTTCCTTGTCTGGAGAAAACATATCCTGAGGTGTAGAATTTAATGAGTCAATCTTTTGATTAAAGGTTCGTATAGTTAATTCTCCACCCTTTTCCATAGCAGCACTAGCATTGACTGCTAAGTTAAGTATAACTTGCTCTAATTGCCCTTGATCAGCCCTAACAGCACCCAAGTCTCTACCATAATAAATATTAAATTTTATATTTTCACCTATTAATCTTTTTATCATTTCATAAAGATTAGCTATAGTACTATTTACATCAATAATTTTTGGCTGCAAGGTCTGTCTTCTTGAAAAAGCAAGCAATTGTCTTACTAAATTTGATCCACGCTTTGCATTTTGCTGTATCTGTATTATATCTCCAAAAGATGGATCACCAGCTGAATGTTGGAGTAAAAGCAAATCGCAAAATCCTATTATCCCAGTCAATATATTGTTGAAATCGTGCGCAATACCACCTGCTAACTGCCCTATAGCTTGCATCTTTTGATAATGCTCAAGCTTTATCTCTAGGTTTTTGTGTTCAGTATTGTCAATAAAATAACAAAGTATGAAGATCATTTTGTTATGAAGAAACTTATTGAAATATATTTTTATGTTATTACCGCCGTTGAGCTGTACATCAAAGGATGCATTATTTATTCTATTACTCGAAAAATATTCACGTATTTTCACATGATAACTATCCAATATCAATGTAAAGATTGAATTATTATCTGACCCTGCAAGCTTTATTAGTGCCGTATTTTTCTTTACAAAGTTGCCATTTATGTCACATTGTGCAATAGCAATTGATGAATTTGCAAAACAAGGGTGTAATTGATAATCAACAATATTTGATTCGGTTGGTGTTATAAAGCCATATATATAGCTATGGTTGTATTTATCACAAAATATAGCAGTGCTCATATAAGCCTTGAATGGAATACCACTTATAGTAAAAAACAAAATTTCATTATCGGTTGTTGTATTGTTATATTTAGATTGAGATATAAAATCACTGATTGAGCTACCTTTTTCCAGTTTTTTCAGTTCAAATATGTCTAAAAATCTTTTATTTACAGATAAAATCACCCCTTTGGCATTTGCAATGTAAGTTCCTATACTGTGTTTTTCTATTAACTCTTCATATATCTGCTCCTTGTTTGTCTGTGTTGCTTTTAACACAAAATACCCATCTGGCCTTGCTATTGGCACTAATGATAAATTTAAAATCTTATTACTATTTATAGCAATTTGGGGATTATCTGGTATCGGCTCAAAGAGCAAAAGAAAGTTAGATACTCTATTCTTCTTGTTTAAGGAAATGCATACCTGTACAGAAGAGTTATTTTTTAGTGCATGATAGAGTACTTTTTTGTCTTCTTCTGAAACATCTCCTATTTCAAGAATCTTGCCCAACGTAATGTCATCATCTATATGATCTTTAAACCTTTCGTAGAACCTTGCATCAGCATAAATAATACCCTCATCTTTGTGTAAAATAAGGCAAAATTCTGTATTATGATTTAGTGCATTTGCAAATATTGCATTTTGAAATTCTATAGTATTAAGTAGGTATCTGTAGCGTTTTACATTATATATCATAAAGAGAGTTGTTAGAATGCTAACTAATAAATTAATCTCTATATTAATATGCTGACTATATATATCAAAAAAGTAGAGTATCGATATTGCTACTGGAGGTAAGAGCATAATAACTGCCATCACAACAATTGACATTCCATAATTTCTTAGTATGAAGTCAACCCTGTTCTCTTTTTTGTTATCTATGTATCTTTTACTCATTATTGTTACTTGGCATCGTTGTACATACGAAAATGTTTTATTATATTGATTTAATTATTATAGATTTATTAACGTCTTTGATAGATAATTATCATCCAAATCTAATTAAGTTCCTTAAATATCAGATATAACAATGTTAATAAGCTAGCGAGAGGATATTATGGAAAAACAAAGAACACAAGCATTTAAGTGGTTCTGTGCACTAAGAGATAAGATTATAGAATCTTTCTTATTAATTGAAAAACAATCATCCGCAGAGCCAAAGATCGAAAAGAGAAAGTGGGATCGCCCAGGTGGTGGAGGTGGTGAATCTACAATTATTTTTGGTAATGTTTTTGAAAAAGTTGGAGTAAACGTTTCAAAAGTACACGGAAAATTTGCAGATTCAGCCATTAATGAGATTCCTGGTGCAAGTGAAAGTAACGGAGAGTTTTGGGCAAGCGGTATATCTTTAGTGTCTCATATGCAATCGCCCCTTATCCCTGCAGCGCATATGAACACAAGGCTGATATATACTTCAAAACAATGGTTTGGTGGAGGAATGGATTTTACGCCGATATATAAAAATGAAGAAGATTGCAAGTATATTCATGAATTAATCAAAATGACATGTGATAGATTTGACACCGGATATTATCCAAAATTTAAAGAGCAATGTGACAACTATTTTTTCTTACAACACAGAAAAGAGCCGCGTGGCATTGGTGGTATTTTCTATGATAATCTGAGTTCTGGCAATTGGGAGAATGATTTTGAGTTCACAAAAGCAGTAGGTGAAGCCTTTTTGGAAATTTATTTGCACATCATACGTAAACATATACAAAAATCTTGGACAAAAGAACAACGAGAAAATCAATTAATAAAACGTGGCAGATATGTAGAATTCAATCTGTTATACGATCGTGGCACAAGGTTTGGTTTGATGACTGACGGCAATCCAGATGCAATTATGATGTCAATGCCACCACTTGTTAAGTGGGTGTAAATCACTCTTATTACAAATTGGGATTTCACAAAAACTGCTTGTGTCGTAAAACAATTGAATTGACTTTATGTGCATAATCAATATAACTTGAGTTATTAACATTGACTCTTTCGTCTAGTGGTTAGGACACCACCCTTTCACGGTGGTAACACGGGTTCAAATCCCGTAAGAGTCACTCAAATAGAATATAATTAAAGTTTTAAATGGGAAAAATTAGGCTTTATGTTGAAGAAGCTTTATCACAAGGCGTGAGTTTAGCACTTAATCCACAACAAAGTCACTATATTTGCAATGTAATGCGGCTTAAGAAGTATGATAATCTCTCTCTTTTTAATGGAAAAGATGGAGAATGGTTAGGAGAAGTAGTTAATATATCGCGTAAATTGACAAAAGTTACACTCAAAGAATGTACTAAACAACAGCAATATGAGGAAAATTTATACCTGTATTGTGCCATGGTAAAAAGTGCTGCTTTGAACAACATAGTAAGACAGGCAACTGAAATGGGAGTAACCTGCATTCAATTTATTTCAACGGAACGTACAGTAGTAAAAAACATTAACCTAAGTAGAGCAAAATTACAGGCAATCGAAGCTGCGGAACAATCCGGTAGGATGAGTATACCAGAGATTTTGCCTCCTATTAACTTTTGTGAGTTACCTGATTCCCAGAGTAAAAATTTTGTTTTATGTGATGAAACAGGTAAAGCTGATAAAGTGCTGAAAGGCAAAAAAAATGTTGCTATTATTGTTGGCCCTGAAGGTGGTTTTTCATCTTATGAACTTGATCTTGCCGATAAGTTTTGTCAAAAATTGAGTCTAGGAAAAAGAATTTTAAGGGTCGATACTGCTGTAGTTGCTGCATTAACTTTCACCAATTGGTGTAGCTAGATTTTTAAATATGGCTAAGATAAAGAAATCTGGTTCAGTGTTGCGCGCACAAAAACTCTGTAGACTCTCTACGAAGCAGTCCTGTCATCCGAGTAGCTGACTACTTGGATCCAGATTGGATACTGAGTTGGTGAGTATAAAAGTATGGCTAACGCTGACTAAGTTTCCCTACGTCATACCGCGATTCATTCGCGGTATCTTAGCATAGATCCCGCTAACACGTAGCGGGATGACGGTTGTCAGGGTGTCATCCAAGTAGCCTCTTTCTTGTCATCCCAGTGCCCAGACACTGGGATGGCTTTGTTGCATAGCACCTTAAGCAGTGATGGTTTACGACAAATTTATGTAATGATTTCAAATTTAGCCATACCAATATCAGTGAATTTGTTGAGCAAATAGCACTTAATTAGTAATTCTTTTTCACGATTTACTTCAGATTTATTCCTAAAGCTAAATCCAAATACTTGCTTCAACCTTGAGAAAAATCCTTCTATGTAAGATCTCTTTCCATAAATTGCTTCCTTTTTCCACTCTTTTACACCATCTTGTCCATATAATTTTATTAACCTAATAGCAGCATTTCTGTCAGACATATAATCTATTTTTGAATGTTCTGCTGCATCCTTTTTTGGTAGAACTTTTGTCTTTATATCGTATTTCTTACACAATTTATAAAGTTTGTGCCTATCGTATGCCCTATCTGCATATAATGCTTTTATTTTGTGCTGAAAATTAACTTCTTCAAGCAAATCGCAAGCTCCATAGTGGTCAGAGTAGACGCCATTACTGTATCTTGCAGCTATAGCTTTTTTACTATTCACACTTAACATAACATGTAACTTTCTTACTTGCTCGTAGCTTCGGTACTTTCTATCTGCACTGTTTTCCTTACTGTGGCCAGGAGTGTTACTGTAAATGCTGATACTTGTGCTATCTATGATAATTTCAATATTTTCCATGTTGCTTTTATCAACCCTGCAATCATTTATCTTAATATTAAGTTTTTTAAACCTTCTTGATGCTTGTGAATAGCTGATAACTGCCAAATTTTTTCCTATTTGTTGCAGATATCCTTTTATAAACCCCACCGTTTGTCTTAAACCAATTCTAAAAAGATTGACAATTATATGCACCAAAATTACGACTTTATCACTGTAAATATAGTTGCCGCCCTGCATTTTTGGACTATTTTCATACCAATTTTCGATAGCTTCATCGATGTAACGAAAAATATTTCCCCTTTTTTCAAGGAATTTGTTATATTCGTTTTGGTTACTGACTTTCATTTTCTGTGGCATATTTTTTCTTCAACAGTTAAATGGTTATTTATAATGAATTTTGTCAGTAGCCACCAGATTTTTTCGGTTGCTATGCAACAAAGCCCACTGGGATCCAGGAAACTTAATTGCAAGTAATGCATTGGGTTTGGTGAGTATGGGTTTTGCGTTATAGAATAAAGCACTTTTGGTGAATTTGTAAAGAAAGCTGGATTCCAGACTGGAATAACACCGTCATAAGGTGAAACTGGATCGGCTTTGTTGCATAGCAGCAGAAAAACTAGTGATTACTGACTAAATTCATTATAAAATAGCGATTTAAGGATAAATATGCCACAAAAAATGAGAGTCAGTAACCATAGCGAATATAACAAATTTCTAGAAAAAAGAGGAAATATTTTTCGTTACATCGATAAAGCTATCGAAAATTGGTATGAAATTGGGCCAAAATGCAGGGTGGCAACAATATTTACAGCAATAAAGTGGTGATTTTGATACATATAATAACCCATCTATTCAGAATAGGTTTGAGTGGGATTTTTAGAGGGATACATTGAACAAATAGGAAAAAATTTGCAGGTCTATCAGCTATTCACAAGCATCAAAAGAAACTTGATATTAAGATCAATGATTGCAGAAAATAACATGGAAGATATCGAAATTGCTATAGACAGTACAGGAATTAGTATATACAACAACACACAGCAAAGAAAATAGCAAAGATAGAGAGTACCACGGCTATAAACAAGTAAGAACAATTGCACATAATGTTGAGCAAACAAGTCATAGCTACAAAATACAGTAATGGTCTGATCACTATGGAGCATTGGGGAAATTTGATGTTAAATATGCTATAAAAGCACTATATGCAGATAGGGCCTATGATAGAAAAAAAGCTCTATAAGCTGTGTAATCAATATGGCATAAAAACGAAAATTCCTCCGAAAAACAACGCAGCAGAGCATCCAAAATTGGATTATATGCTTGATAGAAATGCCGCTATTCAGTTAATGAAATTACATGGTGAGAATGGTATAAAAAGATGGAAAGAAGAAGTAAATTACGGAAAAAGATCGTATATTGAAGGATTTTTCTCAAGGTTGAAGCGAATATTTGGGTTTAGTTTTAAGAATAAATCTGAGACAAATAGAGAGAAGGAACTACTTATTAAATGCTACTTAATGAACAAATTTACTGCAATTGGTATGCCTAAATTTGAAATAGTCGCATAAAATTATTTACTCTGGAAAAAACTTACGTTGCTATGCAACAAAGCCATCCCAGTGTCGGCTACTTGGATGACACCCTCTTGGATGAAAACCAGTGTCCGCTGCTTGCATAGCATTTATCTACCAAAACAATGGTCATGCAAGAGGCTTAATGACTTTGCTTGGATGTTTGATATAATTTAAATTGTAAGGTCTAAAGAATACTAGCATGAATGAAGTGATAACATTTGGTTGTCGTCTAAATTTTTACGAGAGTGAGTTAATCAAAGAAGCATTAAAAAAAGCAAAGAGAGAAAATGTTGTTGTGGTGCACAGCTGTGCAGTGACAAACGAAGCAGAACGTCAAGTAAAGCAAAAAATACGTAAGATCTATAAAAATGACCCAAGTAAAGAAATTATCGTAGTTGGCTGTGCTGTTCAGTTGGATCCTGAATCGTATAGTGATATTCCTGGTGTAAGTAAAGTGCTCGGTAATCAAGATAAGCTAAAAGCTGAAAGTTACTTACTAAATGATGATAAAATCTTAGTCAGTGATAACCAAGCAAACAAGTCAGAACCTGTTCTAATTAATGGATTTGAAGATAAATCAAGGGCATTTATTGAAATTCAAAATGGTTGTAATCATAGCTGCACATTTTGCTCAATTACTGAGGCAAGAGGGAATAATCGATCTGTGCCAATAAACAGTATTATAGAGCAAATCAGGATCTTTATAGAAAATGGATATCAAGAAGTAGTGTTTACAGGTGTTGATATTACTGACTTTGGTACAGATTTGTTGGGTAAGCCATCACTTGGTTCAATGATTAGGAGAGTTTTAAAAGATATACCAGAGTTGAAGAGACTAAGACTTTCCTCTATCGATGTTGCTGAAGTTGACGACGAATTAATGGATTTAATAGCTAATGAGTCAAGACTTATGCCTCATTTACATTTGAGTCTACAATCTGGTAATAATTTAATACTAAAGAGAATGAAGCGTCGTCACAACAGAGAACAAGTGATAGAATTTTGTCATAAAATGAAGAGCTTGAGGCCTAATATAGCATTTGGCGCTGATATTATTGCTGGATTTCCAACAGAAACTGATGAAATGTTTCAGGATACAGTTGATTTACTGAGAAAAACAAATATAGTTTACCTACATGCTTTTCCATATTCAGAGCGGAAGAATACACCTGCTGCACGAATGCCACAAGTACCAGAGAATGTGCGTAAAGAACGAGTAAAAAATTTAAGAGAAATGAATAGAGAAATGATGAGTAGCTTTTATCAATCTTTGATAGGCACTGAACAAAGTGTTCTGGTTGAGCAAAATCATATCGGTAGAACAGAAAATTTTGCATTAGTAAAGCTTGAATCAAAAGCTCAAGCCAAGAGTATTGTGAAAGTTAATGTTAAAAGAGTGGAAAATAATTATCTAATCGGAAGTATCTTACCTTAATTTTTTGTACATTAAAGAAATATATGATATAGTAGTTATACTATAAATGATAATTATGGGTTCATTTGTGATAACTAAAATATCTATTGCTTTATTTTTAATTTTCATTCCATGTGTCTATTTTTTTATTACTTATATTAGTAATAGTACACACATTGAGCAAGTACAACCCTTAAAATTAGAAACAGACAATAATGAAAGTGTAATACGTTCTGAAGAGATTACTGAAAAAGAAATACTAATAAATGATTTAAAATATCAAGAACTTGAAAGTAGTCCTATTGAACAACCTTCTATTCTCCAAGTAGCTAATCAGAAAAATATGTGGTCACTTATTGCAGAT
The DNA here is from genome assembly GCF_048537595.1 of Wolbachia endosymbiont of Rhagoletis indifferens. Taxonomy (NCBI): domain Bacteria; kingdom Pseudomonadati; phylum Pseudomonadota; class Alphaproteobacteria; order Rickettsiales; family Anaplasmataceae; genus Wolbachia; species Wolbachia endosymbiont of Rhagoletis indifferens. The sequence goes on from NZ_CP175923.1 coordinate 961,625, forward strand.
CAAGCTGATAATGAGCAGATTACAAAAGAAAAATCAAAAAAACTTGATTTTTATGTTAGCGCTAACGGTGGTAAGGTATACCATGATAATTCAGAAACATTTGTAAAGGGTATAAAAGCAATAGGAGAAAGATTTATTAGTTTAATCAATGCAGATGATCCTAATAGTTCTTGGATAGAAAATGCAATATCAGGGTTAATAAAAAAGGGATTAGTAGATGAAATTGAGAGTATACGGCAGTTTAACGGTAAAATTAATTTCCAATGGCTTAACAGCATATCTTTAGGTTACTATGCTGGAGAAAATGGCCGAGTTGATTTTGAAACCATGTATTCTAGAGCCAATATTGAAGATAGTAATTCTCCTCCGGTATTTGATAAATCAGCAAGTGTATTTGCGTTTTTGTTAAACTTCTATTATAATCCCAGCATTCAGGGTACACAATTTGCTCCGTACATCGGTCTTGGTATAGGGCCAACAGTTTTTAGATTAAAAAGGATTAGTGGGTCACCCCAAAATTCAATGCCACTTAATCTTCCTTGGTTTGCTTATCAAATAAAACTTGGTGTTAATTATTCAATAATCCCAGAAGTCAAAACCTTTCTCGGCTATCGTTATTTTAGCATTCCGACACCTATTGCAGATGAAATATCTACTCACAATATTGAAATTGGTTTGATATTTAATTTTTAGTAATGATTTAATATATATATAAATTCTTATCTTTTCTATCTAACAAACCAAATGTTGGTACGATTGTTGCTTTTAAAAAAATGACAGTTTCTACTGTTCTAATATTATTCGCTAGCCTTTTTGACTTCTGATGTAATAAGCTTTGCTTATCTTCTCTATGTTCTATAAGCCCGCCGATTACCATAATTTCACCGCTCTTAATTTTTAACATAGAGTTCATTTCTCTGATTTCAACAATTGGAATGTCGCTATTTAATTTCATTTTACTCTGCTGTGCGACGTACTCTATATCTGGATCTTTAACGTAGCCGTTAATTCTTGATAAAGTTGGATGTATATCCATGAATATTTCACTAGTATCAATGTTAATGCTTGGGTGGATTATTAGCACAACACCTATTGGGACGCTATTCATCTTGGTAATTAAGGTCTGATTAGAATCTCTAGTATCTTTTTGTATGTCGGAAGTAAAATAAATATGGTTTTTAGTAAATGAAATCATCGCTTGCTGATTATTTATAGCATGTACTCTGGGGCTTGAAATTACAGTTGAAGTGCCAAATTTGTCTAAATTTCTTACTAAATCTCCTAGATCACTCGCACCAAAGTTCATTACTAGGTTAATAATGGAGTTATCTTGACTTATTATAGACTGAGTTCCATCGCGTAAGTCATTTAAGTTTATACCAGAAAGATATTTGTCATCTAACACAACTTCAACTATTTTTGCCTCTATCATTACTTGAGAAGACGCTAACTTCTTAACCTTATTAATATACTCTTCAACAGCTTTGTGAATATCCTTTCTAGCATTCAAAATAATAACACCAGCTTCTCTGTTGGATGAAAGGAATTCGCCATCATCCACCCCGTTAACATCCATTATTGCATTCAAACCTTTTTCTAATGAATTCCATAAGTCACTACTATATTGAGACTTCATAACATTATTATAGTCCCTATCAGCGTTATTTCCATCACTGTTGGTAATATTGTTACTAATGACAAAACTGCTTTGAGCAGAGTGTTGAATATTGATGAAGTCTACGTAATAATTTTGTGCGTATGGCAAGTCCTGCTCAATTCTAATTACATCATTATTTGTTGAGTAACGCAATTTGGCGCTGTTGGCTATACTCTGCATTACTTCGTTTATATTCTTATCTTTTAGCTTTAAAATAATATTACCTGATATTTTGGGATCTATGTCCAAGTTAACGTCAGAAAGTTTTCCTATCTCAATCAGCAAATCCTTTACTGATACTTCTTCACTAACATTAATAGAAATAAGCTGATTACTGGTTGTAAGATCGGGAAACTCTACTGGTAAAGGTATAATTTCCGGTATTGCCGGTTCATTACTCTCCAAAGAGGTGTTATATTGTTGCAACGAATAATCGTGCTCACCTATATTATGATGATCTTCGTTGTCTATATTAGTAAGATGTTGCTTAGTAGGCAGGTGTGTGCAAGAAATAATGAAGAGGAGTATTAAGCATTTAAAAATAGCCATTAGAACAGCATACAAAATCTATACTAATAGATTTCTATAAAAATATTAAAAATGTATTTAATTTCGTTCTCATCGAGCAGATAATTGTCATATATTAGCTTGACCTGCACTGGCTATGTGTTTTTTGTACACTCCTCTTGTACTTAAATGTAGACCAGCATAGCCTTAGTTTTTTTATATATTTTACTTCTTTCTCTGTATTTAATAATAGGCTTGAAAATAAATGGTAAGCCTATAATTGTTAAGCTTAGAGCTAGGGTTGAAAGTATACAACAGGCTTTGTGTTTACTATGTAGCTCTTTCAGATAAAGCATCAAAAATCTACAAAATTTTTTGTAATTTTCTTCGATGTTTTTTTTGCTATGAGCCTTGCTAATGAACATATCTATTGCGGTATGACCGTTATTACACTTAATGTTAAGGTCTGCACCTTTTTCTGTTAACAGCTGAGCTATATCAAAATAATCCTTTTGAACAGCAAGATGTAGAGGTGCAAAACCTTGTTGCTCACAAATGTTCATATTGGCTCTAACTTCCAATAACATTTTCACAACTTTTGTATGGCCTTTTTTAACTGCTAGTAGCAAGGGAGTTCTGTTACATTTAGTAACAGCATTAATGTTTACCTTAAGCTTCAATAAGAGCTTAACTGTTTTAGTGTTACCATTATAGCTAGCTTTATGCAGCCTGGCGTTGCCATTAAAATCTTGATCATTTGCATCTATTCCTTTTGATACAAGAAATGTTACCATTTTTCTATTATTATGTTCAATAGCGCAATCTAATGCATCAAAACCATGGTTATTTTTTGTGCAAATAAACTCTTTAGGTTTAATTTTATCGTTACTTGCTTGCTGTTTTTTTGCAATAAGCTTTACTATTTGCATTTTGTTGTTATACGCTGCTAGGAAAAGCGTAGTGTTATTTTCTGCATCTTTTGCTTCTATATTTGCACCTTTCTTTATCAGATATTCTATAATTTCTGCTCTGCTGTCATAATGTGCGGTGCATTGATAAATGGTTAAAAACAAAGGAGTACGAAAATTGTTATCTTCACATTCGAGATTTGCTCCGCTATCAATTAAAATTTGGACGCTTTTTTTAGAACCGTATAGTGAAGCTATATGAAGAGGAGTATAGCCCTCTTTGGCATCTTTTTCATTAACTTTTGCGCCTTTTGTTATCAAAAAATCTATTAATTCCGTGTCATCTTGTAGTGCAGCAAGGTGCAGTGGAGTGAATCCATTTTTATCCTTGGAATTAATTGTCAGTTGATTAACAAAAAGTTTAGCAACTTTCTTGTGTCCATGCATAATGGCGTAATGCAGAGGGTTTCTATTTTCATTGTCTACGACATTGAAATCAGCTTCGTGCTCTAGTAATGACTTTACTCCAACTAAATCACCTTCTTTTGTGAACTTGTGCAAGAGAGTGATTCCACTTGCATCTTTTGAGTTAATATCAAATCCATTTTCTACTAATTGGTTTATATCTTCCTCACGCGCCATATTACTTCAATCTCTAATCAAACCTTTTACGTTTCAATAATACTTCTACTTAATTAAGTTTAAATGAATCTGTGAGAAATGGCTAGGATACTATGCATTCTTGCATAACAAACTTTTGGCAGCGTGTTGAGAAACGAAAAACTTACTTGACACCCTTCGCCAGCCCCCTTATTATGAAACTGAAGGTATTCAGTTATCTTCATCTGTGCAGATTAAACAGCAAAAAAACAACGTACTTGGCGTCTTATTTTTAATTTTTCGCACTATGTGCACCTTATGTCTTCACAATATTTCTGGGTTTTTACCCATATAAGCTGAAACGCGCTTATAAGTCGTTTAAGACAGTATAGTACGCCAATTTGAAGGATTAGAGAGTGAACACTAATTACCACGGGATTTCTTTGCCTTTTTTTCTGCTTAGTAAATTTCTTAAACATTTAAGCTAAGGTGAGTTGCATTTAAAAGCAGCTAAATTGCAGTGTTTAAGACTTAAAAAACGCCAATACTGAAAATAGATAGTAATCGGGGCTTCTTTTGCCTTTTTTTCGTTTGGTAAATTTCTTAATGTTTATGGCTAAACGACAACCGTCATTCCCCTACGTGTTAGCGGCTGAGATACCGCGAATGAATCGCGGTATGACGGTTAAGTATCCCGCTACTTGTTAGCGGCTAAGAGATACCGTGACGGTATGACGGTTCGCGGCGGGATGACGATAAAGCCTCGTCACCCCGCTATGTGTTAGCGGGATCTAGAGATACCGCGGCGGTATGACGGTTCGCGGTGGCATGACGATAAAGCCTCGTCACCCCGCTACGTGTTAGCGCCGTGGCGGTATGACGGTTCGTGGTGGCATGACGATAACTTCGTCATCCCGCTGCTTGTTAGCGGGATCTATGCTAAGAGATACCGTGAATAAATCACGGTATGACGGTTTGTGGTGGAATGGCGATAAGCTCGTCATCCCGCTACGTGTTAGCGGCTAAGAGATACCGCGGCGGTATGACGTAGAAGCTATACTTTTATACTCACCAACTCAGCTGGATCCAAGTAGTCAAAGCACTGGAATGACAATGTGGAGTGTCTGCTTCTGTCATCCTATGATAGCTAAAAAGACCTAGATTCCAGCGTCACGCGCTGGAATGACATTGTAGGGTGTTATCCGAGTCCTTTTTTCCGTCATCCGAGGACCGTATGACGTCATCCAAGTAGCGTGACTACTTGCTGGATTACCAATCCGCAGAAATTGGGGCATTTGGATCACTTGGAATATCAAAGATTTGTGTTTGTGATATTTCCTTTTGCACAAAATTTTTAACCTGTTCCTCTGTTACACCAATTGCAAAATTTGGGTGAGCAATTACTTCAGCAGCTGATGGACTTGTTCCATTTGCTCCTTGCTCCCCTTTCTCTCCTTGTGGGCCTTGAGCTCCATCTTTACCATCTTTACCATTTGCTCCTTGCTCCCCTTTCTCTCCTTTTAGCCCTTTACCTTCTAAGAACACCTTTGCTGTTTGGTTATTTTTACCATCATACTTTGCTTCGTCTGAGCTACCAAGAAATTCTCCTAATTTTTCCACTAGAACTGATTTTTTATTGTTATCTTGTGCAGCAAGTATTGCATCTGCTAAAGCTTTTCCTTTATCTGCTTGAGTTGCAATATTGGAACCATCAGTTTTAACAAATGCAGTATCTGCAGCTGTTTTAGTATAGACTTCATCACCTTTAGCAGCTTTAATATATACCTTGTTTGTAAAATCAGGAGAAGCAGTTATAGCATCCACAACAGGCTGTTTTACTACTTCTGTTTTTAGCGTATCTGTAAGTCCTAAAGTTTTAACAAATGCATCATCCATACCTTTTTTGGTATAGATACCTTTATCATCATCACCTTTTGCTAATTCTGGTATTAAAGCATCCACAACAGGCTGTTTTACTACTTCTGTTTTTAGCGTATCTGTAAGTCCTAAAGTTTTAACAAATGCATCATCCACACCTTTTTTGGTATAGATACCTTTATCATCATCACCTTTTGCTAATTCTGGTATTAAAGCATCCACAACAGGCTGTTTTACTACTTCTGTTTTTAGCGTATCTGTAAGTCCTAAAGTTTTAACAAATGCATCATCCACACCTTTTTTGGTATAGATACCTTTATCATCATCACCTTTTGCTAATTCTGGTATTAAAGCATCCACAACAGGCTGTTTTACTACTTCTGTTTTTAGCGTATCTGTAAGTCCTAAAGTTTTAACAAATGCATCATCCACACCTTTTTTGGTATAGATACCTTTATCATCATCACCTTTTGCTAATTCTGGTATTAAAGCATCCACAACAGCTTTTTCTGCAACTTTTGCTGAAAGTTCTGAAGTTTTAACAACTTTGTCTGTAAGCTTGTCTAAAATAACAGTAACTTTAGCATCATCTAAATTGGTACCATCAATATTAGCTTTATTATCTAGGTCAGTTTTCTTAGCAAAAGTAGCACCTATTTTGGTTTCAGAGATTTTGTCATTGCCATCTTTTGCATCGAATATAGCTTCTACAACATCTTTCGCTGCAGCTTTTGTTTTAAGCTCTGTAGCTTTAACAAATGCAGTATCTGCAGCAGTTTTAGTATAAACTTCATCGGCTGGAGCAGCTTTAATATATACCTTATTTGTAAAATCAGAAGAAGCAGTTATAGCATCCACAACAGCTTTTTTTGCAACTTTTGTTCCAAGATCTGCAGTTTTAACAAATGCAGTATCTGCATCATTTTTAGTGTATACTTTATCGGTAAAATCAGAAGAAGCAGTTATAGCATCCACGACATCTTTCGCTGCAGCTTTTGCTGTAAGCTCTGTAGCTTTAACAAATGCAGTATCTGCATCATTTTTAGTGTATACTTTACCGGTAAAATCAGAAGAAGCAGTTATAGCATCCACAACAGCTTTTTTTGCAACTTTTGTTGCAAGATCTGCAGTTTTAACAAACGCAGTATCTGCATCATTTTTAGTGTATACTTTATCGGTAAAATCATGAGAAGCAGTTATAGCATCCACAACAGGCTTTTTTGCTACTTCTTCTGCAAGAACTGATTTACCAACCTTACTACCATCTATAGTAAGTAATTTTCCTAAAGCTGTTGCTAAACCATTTACTGTATGACTTACTTTAGCACTACCGTGTGGTTTGTATTCCAATTTAAGATCATTTGTGGTTATATCCAAAGTATATTTATTACCCGCCTTATCTTCCAAAGCTATAAGTTTAACTTCACTCAAAGCTGTTGCATCAGTTGTTTTATCTTGTTTTTTAAAACTTAAACCAGCCACCATATCACACTCTCCGTTAATTATAAAAACCATAGCATGCATGAAAAAAGTATGATTTTCGTTAATGCTAGATTTTACATAAGATTTCCTTGAAGCTTGTTGTTTCAGAATTCTTCTCTTGTCATTCCAGTGTCAGCTACTTGGATGACAGCTAGCCTGACAACCGTCATCCCGCTACTTGTTAGCGGCTAAGAGATACCGCGAATGAATCGCGGTATGACGTAAGAAAACCTTTCTTGGGTTAGCTATAGATGTAGGCCGAGTTGTGGTCGTGATAAATGTGGTCGCTTGTGTAATCAAACATTTTCACAAAGCCATTCTCTAGATAAAGATTATATTCGTGATGTTGATCTGATAATACAATATTATCTTGCTCCCCTAAATTGAAATGACTTGAATCTGACAGCAATTCGTAATTTGGATTATCTATTTTACTAATGCTGCTTATTACTTTGCCATTACCACTTGATATAGCTAAACTATAACTATCACCATCCTTCATTATCTTGATGGACACCTTATCTTCAGGTAACACTATAAGCTTTTTCGTATCACTATCGTGGATTACGAATTTGCCTTTTTCAAAATAGTATTTGTCTTCCGGCAAAGCACCAAACTTGTATTCTGATGTGTGCAGTTTGTTCCAAAAATCTAACACAGATTGCTTTTCTGTTCCTTCCGCTCTATCATACAAGGCTTTCACATCATTATAATCTATGGTTACATTTGCCTTGTGCTTCCCTTCTGAGTCCTGCTCGCGACTCTTTTCTATTTTGAGAATTGTGTCTTTTAATACTACCTGTTCTTGCTCTTTCTCCTCCACTGAAGCTGTTCTTTTCGTTCTTGTTAAACTTTGTGATGGAATTGGCTGATCAGACTGCATTTCACTATTGTCGTTTGATACAGTTTTCTCTTCAGCAACTTGTGCAACAACATTAGTAGTACTATGAACTTCTGTCTTAGTTTCACTTACCTGCCCTTTTGGACTTTCAGTTTGTTTCTCTTTTGTGAATATTCTCTGATAGTCCGTGTAGCCTCTATTAGTATCACCGATATCGCCATCACCTTGATCGAAAGTTATTTTTTTACTTCCATTTTCCATGTTCTCAATTTCAACTTGAGGAGAAACAGATGCTAGGAAATCGTTATAACTGTAGTTGTAGTCAGCAGAAAAGAATATTTTCCCTTTGAAATTATGGAAGTTATTAGATAACATTCCAATTTCTTCGTCGCCATCAAACAATTTTACCTTAGTGAAATATGTTTGATCTTTTATTCTAACTATTTCACCGCTAGAGTTTTTTTGTATGTGGTAATCATTTGGGTCGTACTTTATAGCAAAAAGTTTGCCAGAGCCATATTTCTCTAAGTTTATAAGGCCCACATTTACATGTTTATGGGAATAATCTCTCTTTTCATATTCATGTGCAAATATTGGATCTATATATCTATATTCATCTGGTATATCATCACCTCGAACATCATACCTGTATTCAGTACCATATTTATCAGATGGTGCTAGTTTATATGCTCCGTCTTTTTCCACTAATTTTAGATGAGTGATACTAGTTGGTAATTGAAACCTTACATTTGCTCCGTGATCATGAATAAATAGATCACCTTTCTCGGTAATATAAAAGCCCATATTTTTGAACTCATGTAAGCGCTCGTCTCCTTGCTTTACGACAGCTTCATATACATCATCGTCTGTCCTATCTGTTCCCTTATTATCCAGTAATTTTCCTTTTTCCACGATTACTCCATTTGCCTTTTGCTCATCAGAATATTGTGCATGCTCTGAATCCTGATGATTCAAAATTTTGGTACCTCTAAGGAGCAGAGAATCTAAATCTTTTTGAATATGTCCAGTGCTAGGATGCAACAACTCATTCTCATGTAAATGCGCCTCATCAAAGTATTCATCGCGTTCAACTGTTCTGCCATCTATCAGAGAAGCTTTATAATGACCATTTTCTTTTGTAATAGCCATATAAGCACCACCATCATATTGAGTATTTAAGTTGTGCAATATATCCTCAAAAACGAAAGTTTCTTTAGTTTGACCTTCAACTTGCTTAAAAAATCCTGATTCACTCGATAATTCTCCAAGCTTTGTATTTCCGTCATATATAGACAGTGCACCCATATCTCCTTGACCATGAGCTTGCATAGAAAAAATCTTACCTTCTTGTAGATCAATATGATTTGTACCTCTTATCAAGTTTGAATCGATATTGATCATCTCTTCTAACATCTTTTCTACATCGATGTTCTTAGTCGCTTTTACTTGTTCTAAGCCAGTGTTTATGGTTTTATCAAGTAAGGTACTTTTTAAATTTTCATACTTATCTAGTATTGCATCTTTCAGTTGTGTATATTTGTCTTGTGTAGCACTATATAATCTCTTATCTTCATTACGATAATTAGTGCTGGCTGAATTGCATTTTTCTACAAATTTCTCATAAGAGATCTCTCCTCTTTTGTATTGCTCGTATGCATCATGACGCTGTGTTTCTTCCTGTTCACGCAGGCCTTTCAACACATCATCATATTCTATATCCTTCTGCTTATCTAAGTCTTCTAGCTCGCTCGCACGTATTTTTTCTAAGTCTTCTTTCCCATTATAGTAAGATTTTCTTAGATCTTCACCATATTTTGATAGCATCCTTAAAGCCTGATCTTTATACTCTTGACTATTTTGATATTCATTACCTTGTTGGTCAGAGTAAGTTAGTTTATCCTGTCCATCGGAAGTTTTTACTACCTTGAGGAAATGATATTCCTTTGATATATCAAGTGTATCATTTGTTGCCCTATTTATAGCACGAGCAACATCATAAAATGCAACGTGTTCTACAGGAGAAAAACTTCCAACGTTTTCTCCATCCATTTTTTCTATATTTGCTTTATAATAGGATACATTTTTAATTTCTCCGCCCACTATTTCTTGACCAGTTGCTATAAAATCTCCTTTTGTAACTTGCAAAGCGTTAAGATGTTCCATTGCAGTTTCTGTATCATTCTCAGCAAGCCAACTTTTGAAGTCAGCATCATGTCCTTTTATGTCTTTCAAGAAACTTTTTGACTCATCTGAGTTACCTTGACGTAAAGCATCTAGGTAGTCTCTTAATAAACTAGGATCTTTTTCCTGTAAGTACATTATCAACGCATGACCTGTTTTATAAACCAGGCTATTTGCTTCGCTGTCCTTTGAATATTCTAAACTTAAAATTTTATCTAAATCCAAATTTGCAGCTTCAGTTTTGTCGATACTTGATCCTTGAGAATTGAATTTATGATCTGAATGATGCTCAAAGTAATCTGCAATTCCTTCCATTAATACTGTAGGTAGGTGCTTACCTCCTGTAGCCAAGTAAGTTAAACCATGTGCAAATTCATGCTGAAGGTTATGAACGCCACCTTGCTGATAGACATACATTTCAGCAAAAACATCAGCTTCCCCTTTGTAGTAACATTTACCACCCTCATCTCCAAGGTAAGAACCGAAATGCTCGCTTCCGCCAAGGTGAGTGTAATCATCCTTGTCATCAAACATATAAATTTTAAATGTTTGTTCTGAGTTGCTGTGTTCTAACTTGAATGTATCTTTAAAACTAGTAGCTGTTTCTCTTATCTCACTTTCAATTGTTGCAATTTTACTTGCTCTTAAATTATGAGAATAAACTTCTACTTTAATATTTAAGTCTTCAACTTCTACAACATGTGGCGAATTAAACCCTTTGCCGTTATTGTTAAAGTATTCTTCTTTAGTTATATTTTTATTTATTTGTTGATTGATTGTCATAATTCTAACCTCTAATTTATTAACTCTTCAAATATAAGGTGATCTCTACTAAAAAAGTGTGAATTTTCATATTGGTACAATCTATATCTTAGTGAAAAAATATAAGTAATTAATTTAATATGAACAATATAAGATATAGCTATAACTAAAGCAATTTAGATTTACCGATAATTTGGTAAGCTATGAACTCGTCATTCCGCTACGTGTTAGCGGAATCTATGCTGAGATACCGCGAATGAATCGCGGTATGACGTAGGAAAACCTGACCTGCACTAGCTATAGGCTCTATAGCTTGACCACAAAAAAAATTTAGGTTCTAACGTTACATTAGGATAGGGTAAGAATTTAAAAGCAAATTGACTTTCATTCCACCAAAGCACTATACTAAAACCACGATGGGTAATTAGCTCAGTTGGTAGAGCACTTGCTTGACGTGCAAGCGGTCGCTGGTTCGAACCCAGTGTTACCCACGTTTTTGTTTATGAAAAGATTTTATATGACAGCAGTGCATAACGGTAAACACTCAGCAGCGCAGTCCAAGCGCTTAATCTATTCCATAATAATAGTTGCGATAACAATGTTTATGGAAATAGTAGGTGGAATAATTTCACATTCGCTTGCTCTATTATCAGATGCAGGGCATATGCTCACTGACCTCTTTGCCTTAGTTTTAAGCTGGTTAGCACATAGGTTTTCAGCTAAGAAATCCGATTTGCAGAGATCATACGGATATCATCGGTTGCAGATAATTGCAGCATTTGTTAATGGTTTAACTCTATTCCTCATTGCAGTAATCATTATAATTGAGTCAATAAAAAGATTTATTTTTCCAGTCAATGTTGAGTGGAAAGTAATGTTAATAATTGCTACACTTGGCCTGATCTCTAATATCATAGTCTTTTTTATATTACATAGTAAATGCGAGAGCAATATAAACATAAAAAGTGCTGTACTACACGTTATAGGAGATATCTTAGGTTCTGTAGCTGCTATACTTGCATCCATAATTATCATGCTTACTGGATGGCAAGTAGTAGATCCTATTCTGTCAGTATTTGTCAGTGTAATCATCCTAAACAGTGGCTATAAAATTCTAAAGAATTCTTGCCACATACTCCTTGAAGGTACGCCTGAGGGTATATCAACTGAAGAAATAAAAAGTAAAATTGTATCTAAGCTACCTGAAGTGATAGATGTGCACCACATACATGCATGGTCGCTGTCTGATAATTACTTTATCATAACGATGCATGCCAAAGTAAAGCAAGATGCACAACACACTGATATTTTGTATGAGATAAAAAAAATACTACTAAATAGGTTCGAGATAGCACACTCTACAGTTGAAATTGAATACGATGAGTGTGCAGATACTAAGATACTTAAACATTGACGTTTAAAATTATTATGGTATTACTAGAGTGTAATGATGTTAAAGGTAAGCTATGATAGGTATTTCTCAATTACAATTTCCTTCAAAGGAATCTAGTAAGCTAAAGTTTTTTGTTTACCTTGGTATTGTGCAAGCGTTAAATATATTAACTATGCCCACCAGTATAGCAATTTCTTTTGTGGCTGTTCTTTACAGATCAGAGGTCCAAACTTTTCTTACCTATAAAAAAATAAAGAATGAGGAAGTAAATAAAAAGGAATACTGGAAAATATTTATTAAAGATAATATAATCAAGTCAGTGTTTTTTTTATCGTTAGTAGGGTTTATATTATATCTATCCTTTACTAAGACTCTCATATTAGCTTGGCTGTTAGCACCGATACCATTAACGATGCTAATAATTTTGTTGCAACCTGAAGTCAGACCAAAAAAACTTAATCCTATTGCCCTGTTTAAGAATGCAGTGAATTTACTTTTGGATGGTGCACGAGAAAACTTATTCGGTATGAAGTGTATTGTTAATACTGCTATTGAACACACATTGCCTCATTTATCGAATGATAGTATTATTGACAATATTAATATATTAAAAGATAAATATGGTGAGAAGGTACCAGAACCTAAGGATGTTATACGTAATGATGAGTTTGTTAAGTTTATCCAGTATATAAAAGAAGAAAAAGAGTTTAGGAAGAGTAATGAATCAGAATTCATTAACTATCTTAATAGATGGTGCAATAATGATGAACAAGTTCATGTTTCTGGACTTACAGGAGGGCAAATTTTATACTTAGTTCTAAAGGCTTGTAATAGTGGAGATAGTGAATCAGTTGCAGCAAAAAGGCGGGAATTGGCAAAGTCTTTAATGTATGCCATAAATTATGCTCAAGGGACGTTTATTCCTGAAACTTGCTTTACCGGTATTATTGGTGCTGCGATAAAGTCATTAGAAGGAATACACCCTGATATTAGAGTAGAATACCTTATGGAAGACAGAATTGGAACAGATGCAAAAGATGAGGCATGTAAGTTTATTAAGAAAGAGCTGCAGAAAAAGAAGAATCATAAAGAAATCCTCAATGCTTGGGATAAGTCAGATGATAGCAGTAACCAAATAACTTCTAATTTTATTCAAGAGATCAGGATACCTTTAATGAGAAATTTGTTTAGCTTGGATTGTAGTGAACAGAATGTAATAGATACAATAGAAAATCTTGAATATATTAATCCAGGAAAATTAACCGACCTAAACATCAATAACATAGCAGAAACAGGGTCAGCACGTAAGTTATAAAAATTTATGTTCCTTTCCTTGCAAAAGATTTGCAATATTTTTGTGATGCTTTAAAAAAATTAATATTGCTACAATTAATAGTGCAAAAAATAAGTCTTTTTGAAAAAAGAAAGATGTTGCTACAATAGTTGCAGTAGCAGTCAATGAAGCAAGAGAAGAATATCTAGAGATAAAAAATACCACTATCCAGGCAAATATAAATATCAAGGCAATTGGCATATTAAGTGCTATCAACACTCCCAGAGTTGTTGAAACTCCTTTGCCTCCTTTAAATTTTAGCCAAATAGGAAACATGTGCCCTAAAACTGCTAAAATTGCAGATACATATATATAAAAATCGTTATTATCACAAAATTGTTGTGCTATATAAACGGCGATGAATCCTTTCAAGGAATCCAGAAGTAATGCCAGAGCAGCAAGAAATTTATTCCCTGTTCTTGCAACGTTTGTAGCACCGATATTACCTGAACCTATTTCTCTTAAGTTTATCCCTTTTATTCTTGTAATAATTAAGCTAAACGGTATTGAACCGAGTATATAGGATAGTATAAGGACTATAACTAACACAGGTAAAATTTACTATCGAAAGACCTCGTCATCCCGCTGCTTGTTAGCGGCTGAGATACCGCGGCGGTATGACGTAGGGAAGTCTTACTTATTATAGCTATACCTCTCCGCATATATCGAAGATTCAATTAATTTTATTATTTTTCAGCCTTTTTAGGTAGCACTGAACTTCATCGTTAATCTGATTACTAAACAGTATAAGCGCTGTCATATTGATGAGAGCTAAACAAGAGAATAAAGTTCCACCAATATTGGCAATAGCCATTATATCTTTAGAAAGACCAGAAAAAAACGCCACAATTATTACCGCTATGCGATATATCACTATACTTTTTGCACCGAATAAATATAGCCACCCCATTTCACAACAATATACAAACGAAATTACTGAAGAAAATGCAAACAAAGGTGCAGCTATTGTTAGAAGTATAGGAAACCACGGAGAAACTGTCTCAAATGCCTTTTGAGTAATTAATATCCCTTCACCAACACTAGTCTGGTATGCACCTGTTATTACTATCGTTATTCCAGTTAAACAGCAAATGAGCATTGTATCAAAACACGGTTCTATCATAGCAACAAGCCCAGTTCTTACTGGTTCTTCATCTTTAGTTGTTGCATGAGTAATTGCAGCAGAACCAACACCCGCTTCGCTGGCAAAAATTGCTCTTTGAATTCCAGCAACAAATGCTCCTACCATCCCTCCGCCAACAGCATTAAAATCTATCATGCTGGAAAATAATATCTTAAATGTGTGACCAAGATTGTGGATATTAAATCCAATAATAACAAGGCAGCTACATATATATATGAGTGACATAATAGGCACTAGTGCAGAAGATACTCTAGCTATCCTTTTAATTCCGCCAATAATCACTAGAGCAAGCAGCGCAGAGATTATGGAAGAAAGAAACCAAGAGTGACCATCTACCCAACTTGAATAGCCAGATAATATTGAAACCATTTGGTTGGTTTGAAACGCTACACTTCCACCAAGGCCTGATAATACAAAGAATACTGCATACATGGCAGCCAGCACAATACCAAGTTTTTTAAATCCAAATTCCTCCAGACCATTCCTTATATACTGAAAGGGGCCACTAAACAATTGGTCCTGATCTTCTGTTCTATGTCTAAATGCTAAAGTCACTTCGGCAAATTTTGCTGACATACCAAAAAAACCTGTAATCATCATCCAAGGCACCGCTCCTGGCCCTCCCATTGAAACTGCAATTGCGACTCCAGCAACAGTTCCAAGGCCTACTGTGCTTGAAAGTGCAGTCATAAATGCCTGAAAATGTGTAATATGACCATTATGGTGATTCGTGTCATATTTTCCACATAAAATAGCAAACGCATGCTTAAACATTCTTATGTTGAGAAATCCAAAACGTAATGTTAGAAACACATAACCAAAAACTAGTAGAAGAAGTATGAACGGTATATAAAAGATTTTGAAAAACAGCACTTCATTCATGAAGTTATTTATTCCATTCAACACAGCGTCATAACTTTCGTAAAAACCTGAAGCAGCATACGCATCATTAAACAATAGACAAAATAACACCATACAAAGCAATCTATAAGTCATGTTTAATACCTTTTAGAATTGTAATAAGAATCTATTGTATTCAAAACTTCCCTTCTTAGTAGATATATTGCAACAGCATTTGGAATCATAAGGCACATGAACAAACTGTCACCTAGATAAGATATAAATTCTATATCCTTTGACATACAACTGATATACACTGAAACCACTATAAGAATTTGGAACGGTATCAGTATTTTTTTATTACCAAATAAATACAGCAAAGCAACTTCACAGTAGTAACAATAAGCTATTATTGTAGAAAATGCAAAGGAAAACATCATTAGCGGAAAAACTAACTTGCTGAACAAGGGCAAAGCTGTTGAGAATACCGAACTAATTAGTGTAATATCACCCACGTTATCAGTGCTATGCATACCAGTGATAATTATCACAATACCAGTCAAAAATGAGATTAATATTGTGTCTATAAGTGGTGCAATCATTGCAACACACCCAACTTTAATTGGATCTTCTTCTTTTACAGCTGAATGTGCTATAGCTGCTGTTCCGGTACCTGCTTCGTTAGCAAACACTGATCTTCTCACTCCGGCTATTAATCCGCTCAATACTCCGCCTCCTATAGCCGATTTATTGAAAATATCTTGAAATATTATAGATAAAGCATTCAGCAAATTACTTCTGTTTACATAAATTAAATATATACACATACCCACATATAGCACTATCATAATTGGTGCTAAGCTCGTTGAAACGAAAGCAATGCGCTTTATTCCTCCCAATATTACAATAAAGACAAGCAGAGATATAATAATGGACGCGTTGTATTCAAAGAGGTTATTTGACAATGCTGCTATCTGATTCGCTTGAAATGGTATACCGCCCAAAATCATTGCAATAAGTAGCATAATTGCATAAGTAAAGGCAAGAAATCTACCAGTTTTTGCAAATCCAATCTTTGCAAGCCCGTATTTCATGTAATAAAAAGCACCACCAGTTGTATTTTCAGAGCGATAAGTGAATGCAAGCACCACCTCGGCAAACTTTATCGACATACCAAGTATTCCGGTAATTACCATCCAAAAAACTGCACTTGGGCCCCCTATTGTGATAGCTATTGCAACTCCTGATATTGTTCCAAGGCCAACTGTTCCTGAAATTACTGTTGCAAACGCTTGAATATGAGTGATTATGCCATTGTTATTGTTATTACACTTTAGATTGAATAGCGTCTGTATTCCATGCTTGAACAATCTAAAGTTAGTGAATTTGAATTGGATGGTACAAAAAACCCCAGTTGCAATTACCCAAATAATTATAAATGGAATGTTGAATATCTTTATGTACAGAAATGAATTTAACAGTTCACTTATTTTTACAATCATGCTGCTCACTACTTTTTATTACAACTTATAGCTAACGAGCTTTATACGAGTAATATATATAAAGCCCAGTGCTTACTGGAATAGTAAGTACATACACTACACCTAAAATTGGTAGCGTTATCCAGGGCTTACTGATGAAAAATATAATAAGTACTCCAAAAAATGACACAAATATATAAGATAGGCTTTTGGGAATATAAATATATTTTGCAGAGAAAGTTGGAATGTGACTTATCGAAAAAAATGAAATGGCCAGAAAGTAACAAGCTACGTTTCTTGTGTTAAAAAATCGCTCTATGAGAAGTAAGTATTCACTCTCATGAGATTGAAAGGTAATAATTATTGGCAACAAAGAAAGTAAAGCACACACTGGAGCTGGAACACCAGAAAAGAAAAATTTTTCCCAGTATGATTGTTCTGAGTGTAGCGAAACATTAAATCTTGCAAGTCTTATTGATATGCAGATTACGTATATCATTACTAAAATCCAACCTATGACTTTGATTTCATTTAGCTTCCAAAAATACAAAAGAAATGCAGGCGCTGCACCAAAATTTAGAAAATCTGCAAAAGAATCAAGCTGGGCTCCAAAATCGCTAGTTGATTTTAGAATTCTAGCTATTCTGCCATCCATTCCATCTATTATTGCTGCAATGATGATAAAAATTACTGAGAATTCCCATTGTTCATTAAATGTAAATTTAAGTGAAGTGAGACCAGAACATAAACCCAATAAAGTTATAAAGTTTGGGAATAATTTAGTAATAGGTAAGAATCTACTGTTACTTCCATCGTTATTCATATAACGTCAAAAGTAAGCTTCTCTTGAACGTTTTCCTTATTTAAGTTTACTATAATTGTTTCACCACCAATAACAGTTTGCCCTTCTGAAACTCTTACTTCTATATCAGCAGGAACATAAATATTTACTCTACTGCCAAATCTTATAATTCCAAACCTTTCACCTGCTTTTACGTTCTGGGATACTCCTAAATTACAAACGATACGACGTGCAATTAATCCAGCTATTTGCTCCACAATAATTTCTTTTCCCTTTTCGTATTCAATCACAATAACCTGCTTTTCATTTTCATTACTAGACCTATTGCTCATTGCGGATACAAACTTGCCTTTTTTATAACTCATTTCCTTTATCGCACCAGATATTGGTATACGATTCACATGGACGTTCAAAACACTTAAAAATATGCTAACAAGCGTGAACTTCTTCTCTTCTCCATTTTCTGCCAATAAAGGATAATTAACTTCTTCAATTTTTGAAATCACACCATCAGCAGGACTTAATATAAGATCCTTATTGTTTGGCACAACTCTTGCTGGATCACGAAAGAAATAAGTACACAATAATGTCGGAAACAAGCACGTAACACCAAACCCCCAAGATATAGAGAATGCTATACACGTTACTATAAAGGAAACTACTATAAATGAATAACCTTCCCTATTTATATTAGGTAAACCAAAACACATAATCTTATTCACAATAACCTATTGTTAACAATTTATCATTTATAATTTCTCATGAAAAGCTTTTTTTAACTGCTTCAGCAAAGTCTTTTTGATACAAGGTAACATTACAGATTGTTATATTAGCACACACCGTCATACTGTAACAACCCGTCCAACACAAAATCTAATGTCTAAGTTTAGATCAGAACACTGATTCTTCTAAAAGTTGCTCACTGTCCTCGTCTATTATGATAGAATTATCATGATTTCTGAGTAAATCTCTGATTTTCGTTTCTATTTCATTTGCGACTTCTTTGTTTGTTTTTAAGTAAGTTTTTACATTCTCTCTTCCTTGTCCAAGACGTGTGTTGTTATATGAATAGTAAGCACCTGCTTTTTCAAGCACACCAAGCTTTGCTCCCATATCTATTATTTCTCCGAGTTTTGATATACCTTCATTGTACATTATATCAAATTTCGCTTCTCTAAATGGAGGAGCAACTTTATTTTTTACAACTTTAACTCTTGTTTCATTACCTGTAATATTTTCTTTGTCTTTTATTACACCAACTTTTCTTATATCAAGCCTTACAGAAGTATAGAATTTTAATGCATTTCCACCCGTGGTAGTTTCAGGATTTCCATACACTACTCCTATTTTCATACGAATTTGATTAATAAATATCAATATACAGTTCGCTTTTGAAACGGCAGAGGTTAGTTTCCGTAGCCCATGACTTAAAAGCCTTGCTTGCAGCCCCATGTGCTGATCACCCATATCACCCTCAATTTCAGCTCTTGGAGTTAACGCTGCAACAGAGTCAATAACTATCACGTCAACCGCGCCAGAACACACTAAATACTCAACAATATGCAACGCCTGCTCTCCAGTGTCTGGTTGCGAAATTACTAAATCATCAGTGCTCACCCCAAGTTTGCGAGCATATAAGACATCCAATGCATGTTCTGCATCGATAAATGCGCATGATCCTCCTTTTTTTTGTGCTTCAGCAATCACGTGCAAGGCAAGAGTGGTTTTACCAGAACTCTCGGGACCAAATATTTCAATTATACGCCCTTTTGGCAGACCTCCAACACCTAGAGCCGAATCAAGCGCAATTGATCCTGTGGATATTGTGTCTATTTTCTCTAAAGGATTTTGCTTCAGCTTCATTATTGCACCTTTACCGAATGCTTTTTCAATCTGGCTTATTGCGTTATCTAGCGCTTTTTGTTTATCACTATTTCTTTCTTCTGGGTTACTTGCCATAGATCATTTATTAATTTATATAATTCTCTATGATAATCGAACGCAAGTAACCTGCCAAGGGTTTTTTAATGATGAAGAACGTTATCGTAGAAAAATTAGCTACCTAAATTATATTAAGATAGAAAGTTAGATAGACTCTGCAGTGCGATACAAAATAACAATAGAATATAATGGCAGTAGTTTCTCTGGCTGGCAAAAGCAGCAACACTCTGCTAACTCAATCCAGGAGAAGATAGAAAATGCTATATTTAATTTTAGTGGTGAGAAAGTTACCTTGTACTGTGGTGGCAGGACTGATGCAGGGGTTCATGCTTTAGGACAAGTTGCTCATTTTGATATGGAAAAGGAATTTGAGCTTTATAGAATAAGAAACGCAATAAATTATCATTTAAAATCAATTCCTATAGTCGTGCTCAATGTAGAAGTTGTAGATGATGCGTTTCACGCACGGTTTTCAGCAAAAAAAAGATATTACGAATACAGAATAGTTAATCGCTATGCTCCTGCCGCTCTGGAGACGGGTTATGTATGGCAAGTGTTTAGCCCACTTGATGTAAATATTATGCGTGAAGCTGCTAAACATCTACTTGGAAAACATGACCTTTCAAGTTTCTATTCAAAAGATTGTCAAGCTGCGAATCCGATAAGAACAATTGATGATATCGATATAATACAAAACGGGAGCCATATACACATCAAAATATCTGCTATTTCCTTTTTACATAACCAAGTGAGGATTATTGTGGGTACTTTAGTTGAATTTGGAAAAAATAGAACCAATCCGCAAGAAATGCTACATATATTAAGCCAATGCAAAAGAAGTGCCGCTGGGGTTACTGCACCACCTTTTGGCTTATATTTGGTAAAGATAGATTACTCATTAATAAAAAATAACATTCTTAGTGAAATAAGTGTCATACCGCCACGGTATCTCCAGATCCCGCTAACAAGCAGCGGATGACGTGTTTAAGTTCTCATTGGCATCACTACATATAATACACTTGAATCGTCTTCATCAGTGATAATTGTAGCACTATTACCATCGGCTAAGCTAAACTTACATTTATTTTTTATACAGGATAGAACATCAAGCAAATAACGCGAGTTGAACCCTATTTCTATAGGGGCTTTATTGTAGTCCGCTTCTATGGATTCAGTTGCATCACTGCACTCTTGAGAGTTTGAATGCAAAGTTAGCAGCTTTTCTTGTAGTGAGAATTTAATGGATTTTACTTTATCAGATACAACAACGGAAACTCGATCTATAACATCTAAAAGTTTTTTACTTTCAATAATCATATGCTTATCTTGAGATGCTGGAATAACTGCTTTATAATTTGGAAAAGTCCCATCTATTAATTTTGATATTAGAATATATTCACCGCATGTAAACTTGATTTTTCTGTCTGAAAGTTTTATATTAACTTCATTACAATCGTCCAATATTTTTAACAGCTCCATAACAGTTTTACGTGGAATGATCACACCAAATTCATCATTGATGTTCCCAGGCTTTGGCCTCTTTATACATGATAAACGATGGCCATCAGTTGCAACGCAGTACAGAAACTGCTCATCCGTATGCAGATATATTCCATTTAAATTATACCTTGTATCATCTAGTGATACAGCAAATTTTGTTTTAGTTAATAAGTCTATCAGGTCCGTATTTAGTAGAATAAAATCATGTTTATAATTGTCTTCTTCAAGAGCAGGAAAGCTGCTTGAAACTACATTCGGTAAAGAAAAGTTTGCATTTCCACAAGACATCAATAATTTTCCTTGGTTGTTTACTTCAAAATTGACATCCAAATCAGCGGGTAACTTCTTCACTATGTCATGTAAAGTATGCGCTGAAATTTTTACTTCTCCTTCTGTTAATACGGTTGCAGCAAGTGAGGCAAACATTGAAATGTCAAGATCAGTTGCCATTAGTTTTATGCTGCCGTGTTGTGCTTTGATATTTATACATGCCAAAACATCTATTGCATTACGCCTTTCAACTACTCCACTTACTCTGGATAATGTATTTAAAAGACTTGTGCGGCTCACGCTAAAACGCATCTGCTCACACACAGAATTTTGCTTTTTGATTTCTGTATCTACACCTGCAACCTCTGACATTGCTAACTCTCAAAAATATATTTTAAATGATATCCACATCCCATATAAAGTAAAGTGCTATTTATATTTCCATTGAAAGAGTAGTCTAGTTTATACTATAGCTGGGTATTCTGTTACAATAATTTACTTTGTATGGCATAAATTATGCATTTTTTGATACGCTTTTTGAAACCCAAGTAGGGAATAAGTATCATCAATGGTCACTGTTTTTGTTTTCCCATTCACTACCATTGATAATCCCTGCTTCATTTTTAGAATGAGATCTTGATCTATTTTTGTATGCTCTGCCCACGCAAGACTTCCCTGTATTATAGGCAATGTGTATTTAATTTTTTTGTCGATATTGAGAGCTACAGGCTCTTTATCATATTGAAAACCAGAGGTAACGCTTACCTCATCTGCTTTTTTATCAACATAACTAACCATTACATATGGCTTGCGGTTGGTTGTATAATGTTCGCTTTTTTTTTTAGGATAGGATACAATATAACATACTTTTTCTCCATCTTCCAATGCAGTATACACGAGCCAATCTTTATATTTTTCCTTCAATTGTACATCACTAACTGATGCAAAAGTGCCTATTGAAAAAAATATTAGAAATATAAAAAAACTATGCATGCAAACCAAATTTCAAACTTTCAGATTGTATATATTGTTTTACCTTAGCCATCGCCTGCTCAGCCAACTGCCTTATTCTTTCTCTTGAAACACAATACTTTTTACTAAGTTCATCTAGAGTTTGAGTGTTTTCAGACAAATATCTACTGATAAAAATGTCTCTTGCCCTTTCGTTGAGGCTCGCTAGTGCATTGTTTAAAATTGTTTCTTTTAATTCTTTTTCTTCATGATTCTGATAGGTTACTTCTTGACTAACCAAGTTACATGGGATCATATCTTGCAACTCCCTTTTAGAGTCATCACCTATTTTTATGCAATCGTTTAGCGACTGATCCTTACAAGCCAAACGGTAATTCATCTGCAGAACGTCTCCTTCGGATACAGAAAGCTCATTAGATATTGCTTTTATTTCTTCATTATTTAAAGTTTCCCTGTTTGTATACTGTAAAATTCTTTTTTTTATTTTACGTAAACTAAAAAATAATCTTCTTTGTGCTTGCGTTGTGCCTATCTTCACAAATGACCAAGATTTCAATATAAAGTCTTTTATTGAAGCTTCAATCCACCACACTGCATAAGTTGAAAAACGAAACCCTAAATCAGGATTAAACTTTTTCACTGCATGCATTAAACCAAGATTCCCTTCCATGACCAGGTCCATCAACAATAGTCCATAATTTTTGAATTTCATTGCAATTTTCACTACCAAATTCAAATGGCTGGTAATCAATTTATGAGCAGAAGAAATATCCTTATATTGGTTCCAATTTTTTGCTAGTTGTACTTCTTCCTCTTGAGACAGCATGGGAAATTTTCGCACCCTAGCAATATATTGCATGAGATTGGTTCTGCTATCAACACATAAGCTTGCCATTGGGGTCAACATAACAACTTAAATTAAAACTTCATGCATATAATATATTGATTTTCTAGCAAAAATTCAAGCTTTGATTTGAAAAAAGCACAAATTTTCCATCTAATTTCTTGGAGACAGTAGGCCGCAGTGTTAGCTAATTGGACAACATTATGTAACTTTAGATAATATTCTACCAGTACAATGGTGAACATTATAGCTTAAACACATAGCAAGTAGTGTTATTCCAGTGCCTTGGCACTGGAATCCACATTTCTTTTTTCTAGATCCCAGTGTCATGCTACTTGGATGACAAGAAAAAACCCACTGGGATAACAAGACTGAGATAGACTAGAAATTAAACGCTACTCCAGCTTCTGCACCAACAGTGCTGTAAAGAACTTTGATTCCGGCATCGTCTTTAGCTGTCTTACCAAAGTTAGCACCATAAGAACCGAAATAACGAGCTCCAGCATAAAGTTTGACTTCTGGAGTTACATCATAACTAACACCAGCTTTTGCTTGATAAGCAACACCAAATCCAGAGGCTTTACCATCAGTAACTTTTGTTGCTAAAGGATTGCTTACATATGCTGCACCAACACCAACACCAACATATGGAGTGATAGGCATATCTTCAATTGCTATATCGTAATAAACATTAACTAGCCCTGAAATTGCTGTTAAGTTCTTTGCAATTCCTCCTGCTGGGACAGAAGTTCCAGTTACCGTAGTATCTTGATTTAGCTGTGAATAAATCCCTTCAACATCAACTCTGATATCGTCCATTTTGTAACCAAATGCACCACCACCAGCCATAAAAGAAGCTGTGTACAGATCAGTAGTGTCGGTTTTATCGTTAGCGCTCTTTTTAAGACCTGTAACACCATCAACTTTTGTGAAAAGAGGTAAAATTTCACCGTTGTATTGCAAACGAACGTAGTAGCTAGTTTCTTCATCACTTATTGGACCAACAGGATCTGAGAAAGCAGAGTTTGATAAACTTAGCAACGTTGCTAAAGCGGCTGCTGAAAAAAACTTTTTATAATGCATAATTGTCCTCGTAAAAAAAAATTAAAATTCCACTTTAGCAGTCTAAGTAACAACTAAAGTTAAGTCAAGTGCTAACTTAATAACACAAAATATTCTACATTTTAACTAATTTTTAGGAGAAGACAAAGATTTTATTAATGAATAAATAGAGTTACACGACTTTTGATTTTTTGGTATAGCTAATACAGGTAAGATTTACTATCGAAAGACCTCGTCATCCCGCTGCTTGTTAGCGGGATCTAGAGATACCGTGACGGTATGACGTAGGACTGCTGTCATTCCGCTCCTTGTTAGCGGGATCTAGAGATACCGTGACGGTATGACGTAGGACTTGCTGTCATTCCGCTACGTGTTAGCGGCTGAGATACCGCGGCGGTATGACATAGGGCTGTGCTAGCTATAGGTGCATTATATGAAGAAGTACTGGCGTTAGAAATATTAAAAAAGAAATACTTACACTAAAAGAAACTTCAGTAGTAAATTCAAAAAGGAAGTTTAAATCCAGGTGGTAAACCCATCATACCTGCAAGATCAGAAGTTGCATTTGCCATATCTTCTTCTGCTTTTTTAACGGCATCATTAAACGCTGCTGTCACTAAATCCTCTACTATATCTTTTTCCTCATTTCTCATAAGTTCTAAGTCTATGTTCACCTTTTTAGCTTTATAGCTACCTATTTTTATGACTTCCACTAATACAGAAACTTTGCCGCCACCAGAAATACCTTGAAACTCTTTTCCAATATATTTTTCTTGAGCTTCTGCAAACTTTTTTTGCATCTCTTGCGCTTGTTTCATTATTTGACTAAGATCCACAACTTACTCCTTATTTTCTATATTAACTACTTTTGCACCTTTAAACGTGTCAAGTACATCCTTAACTGCAGGTGCATAATTTAAATTACTCACTTCCCTGTTTATATAACCCGTATCAACTGTAATAACCCACTCCTGCTGAGTCACCTGGTTTAAGTAATTTTTTAAATCATTGCAAAAATTACTATCCAACTTAGATACAGCTTTTAATTTTAAATACCCAGGTTTACAATCTATTAATTGTAGATTATTACACAGTTGTTTGTAAAGATAAATTTGGTTACTCCGCCGTAATAGTTGCAAAACTTTGTCAAAATCGTAATTTTGTTGTTTATTTTCTACATGGATCCCAGTGTCACGCACTGGGATGACAGAGTGGGGTTGTTGTTTACTTTCCACATATTTTTTTGGATCCGAGTAGTCAGCTACTTGGATGACAGAGGGGGAAGGTGCAACAGGTCTGCCCTGTCTATTTCCTTGCTCTGCATTCTGCGAAAGAATTTTTTTGACCACCTGTTCCGGAGAAGGCAGATCAGAAAGATAACAGAGGCTAATTAACATCATTTCAGCAGCAACATCGTTGCATGTTGAAGTTTTTATATCTTGAATACCTTTAAGCAACACCTTCCACAATCTCGAAAAAAATATTAAAGATCTCTTTATACTTAAATCTTTTATCCTATTCTTTTCATGCTCTGTAACTGCACTATCAATCTCTTTCGTAATTAAAAAACGGCATACTAACTGAATTGTTTGCAATAGACCTTCAAAAATACTAAGTGGGTTTGCTGTTTTTATCGCCTTGTCAAACACTGATAGAGCTTTCTGTAAATCACCTTCTAATATTGCTCCTAATAGATCGAATATAATATCTTTATCCACTAGGCCAAGTATGTCTGTCACGTTTTTAGTGGATATTGCACCATCTTTGCTATATAGCACTGCTTGATTCATCAAAAACAAGGCGTTACGCATTGAATTTCCAGAGTGTCGTGCAATTAATTCTAATGCTCCCTTTTCAATGGAATAACTCTCTTTTTGTGCAACATCATTTAAACGTTCCACTATTTTAGCTACAGGAATGTTGTGTAAATCAAATCTTTGACAACGTGCAATAATAGTTATTGGTATCTTTTTTATTTCCGTAGTTGCTAAAATGAACTTTACACTAGATGGTGGCTCTTCTAGGGTTTTAAGTAATGCGTTAAATGCGCTGCTGGATAACATATGTACTTCATCTATAATGTAGACTTTGAATTTAGAGCTTATAGGTGAATAGCAAATATCTCCCAGGATTACTTTAATATCGTCAATGCTAGTGTGACTTGCTGCATCGATTTCAATTACATCTGGATGGCTTGAATTTTTTATTGCTAGACAGTTTTCACATGATCCGCAAGGTTCAAAAATTGGCCCCAGAGAACAATTCAAACATAAAGCTATTATCCTTGCAGTGGTGGTTTTACCAACTCCACTACTACCAGAGAGCAGTATAGATTGTGGGATTTTGTTTAAAGTAAAAGCATTTTCTAATACACGCACTAATATATCTTGACCTACTAGATCTTTAAAGCTACTAGGACGATGTTTTAATGCTATATTCATAGCCTCGGATAAAACAAATAATGAAATAGGTATGCAACCCAAAAAGGTTCCGATATGGCTGCTTCATTTCTGATCTGACCAAATTACAGAGTTTTTGCCTGCATACCTTATAAAATATTATACTTTTTTTTTTATTTAGCAAGGTATATCCTATATTAGCTCTATAATTTGATATGTTAAATTTTTTACAGTGCTATTTTGAAGTAAACAAAAAGTTAGTTGTCATGCAAGTCACTACAAGATTGTCACTCCAATGTTTATTTATGTCATCCCAGTGCCTAGGCATACAGCTGTATGAATGTTGTGATATAAGAGCAATTTTTACCGAAAAGGATGTCATCCCAGTGCTTGACTACTTGGATCCAGAAAACTTAACTGTAAATGAGCGCACTAGGCAATTGTATAACAAGAACTGGATTCCAGTGTCAGCTACTTGCATCACACCACCTGCTACGCAAACTTCTGTGGACTACAAAGAAAGTTCGTACAGTTGTAGGTCAAGCCATAGAGTAACAAAAAAAGGATATTGGGATAACAAAAGAGGAATATTATGATTTTATATCATTTTCCTCTTTGTCCGTTTTCACGAAAAGTTAGAGTGCTTTTGAAAGAAAAAAAATTGAACTGTGATTTAGTACATGAAAATCCATGGGAAAAGCGGAATGAATTTATGGAGATCAATCCAACCGGGCAAGTACCAGTATTAATAGATAATAACTTTGTAATAGTGGATAGTAATGCCATTTGTGAATATATAGAAGAGACTTACAATAGCGACGTCAAATTACTTGGTTCATCCACTATTATTAAGTCTAAAATACGCGCTCTAATCAATTGGTTCGATAACAAATTTTACAATGAAGTTACTAAGTATATTATGAATGAAAAAGTAATTACTAACCGCAGCCCTGACTCTAGATTTCTTCATGCAGCTCAGCATAACCTGCCTTGCCATATGGAATACATCGAACACTTAATTAACAAGAACGTTTGGCTTGCAACTGATAAGTTCACTTTAGCTGATATTGCTTTAGCATCGCATATTTCCGTAATGGATTATGTAAGTAGTTTTCCATGGGAAAAAAGTAAAATTTTAAAAGAATGGTACTCCATTGTTAAATCAAGGCCTTGTTTTCGCGAAATATTATTAGAGAGAGTTTCCGGGTTAACCCCTCCTAAACATTATGCTGACCTTGATTTTTAACTTATGTTAGCTTTAAAGCTACAGTCATTCCTTCATCAGTTGGAATCAATATAGAGAAATATTTCTTTTCATCTGATAATCTATTATTAAACTCCCTCATAGCATGCCATGATTTTTCTGATACTTCTTTTGGAGGCGATTCTAAAAATACTGTGTTAAACAGTAGAGTGTTATCTGCAACGATTAGCCCATCTCGTTTAATGTATGACTCTGCCCAATCTAAATACTTAGGATAACTGCTTTTGTCAGCATCGATAAATATCATGTCAAATGGTGCCTTTGCTGATAATTCATTAATTTTTTCCAGTGCATCGCCTTCTATTAGAGTAATTTTATCACTTAGATTAAAAGCACTAAAATTTTTTTTTGCTATTCTTGAGTGTTGAGGATTATTTTCTATTGTATATATATGACCGTCTTTCAGTAGAGCTTTTGCCATACAAATCGACGAATAACCGTATAACGTGCCAATCTCAACAATACTTTTGATTTTATGGATTTTTATAAATAAACTTAATAGCTTTCCTTCTTCAGGGCCAATCTGAATATGTTGCTTTTTTTCAAGAATACAATACTCTTCTATTGTTTTATATTCTTTTGCAAATAGATTTCTTATGTATGACAATTTTGTACTAGGATTATTACGCATTACGTTTTATATTATAAATTAGGGAGGCTTAATTCATACACAATTTATAAATATAATAATATAGTTTAAAATAATAAAAACATTTATTTTAAGTTATTATTTCATAGTATAAAATTTTAAGTGACAAGAATTATTATATATTGTACTATAGTTAACTAGTATAATAAACAATCGATTATTATGCTAGAATTAAAGGGATTGTTTATGCGCATTTCTCTTTTTAAAATATAATTTTTATAATCAATTAGAGGGGGTTATATGTCTTATACTATTGCTGGTGAAGTTGAAACGTTAAACAAAAAATCTAACAAGAATGAAGGGGTTATGTTACTACATAATCCAGCTTATCGTGAAAAGTATAAAGAACGTTTTAATGAAGCTCAGAAAAAAGTTATGGATATGGTTCAGTTTTATGATGGGACAATAATATTAATAGAGAATAAAATCGCTATGTATTACTACACTTGGCACAGTAAAAAAAGAGAG
The DNA here is from genome assembly GCF_048537595.1 of Wolbachia endosymbiont of Rhagoletis indifferens. NCBI lineage: Bacteria > Pseudomonadati > Pseudomonadota > Alphaproteobacteria > Rickettsiales > Anaplasmataceae > Wolbachia > Wolbachia endosymbiont of Rhagoletis indifferens. Next base: position 990,803 of record NZ_CP175923.1, read on the forward strand.
TTTGAGCGTAAAAAACAACAAACAGTAGTGAAAAACAATGACTCAGCATAGAGTCTTTTATATGGTAAGCTACAGTGGTATTACTTCACTATAGCTTTTCCATATAATTCATCTATTACGTTAGTGAAGTATTTCAGCTCTTTATACCCTTCATGTTTAACTTTATTATGCTCTATATATGACTTACCATCGTTGAGCTTGATGAAAAATATTGGAGTGGCTGTGATACCAAGTTTATTAATTGCCAGTGATTTATCATTTATGATTTTATCCATCATTTTCTTATCATTAATGCATTGGTTAAATGCATCTTGCTTTAAGTTGCTTAGTGCAGCAATTCTTTGTAGTAAAGTCAAATCACTCAAATTGGAGTAATTCCACGAATCTATTGAGTTAAAAACAGCTTTGTTAAAATTAAAGTAGTCTTCTTGTTTTTCGTAGCAATGACTTAGCATTGCAGCCTTTAGCCCTCTGTAATCCAAAGGAAAATGACGAAATATATATAACATCTTACCTGTATCTATATATTTCTCTTTAATTTTGGGAAAAACATTCTTATGAAAAAGAGAGCAGTGATAGCAAGTTAATGAAGCATATTCTATCATTAGAATTGGTGCTTTTGGATCTCCTAATAATTTATCATCAGGTAATAGTGATAGTAACTCTTTTGATGTTATTTCATTAGTTTCTTTTTGAATATGTTGGTTAACAACTGCATAAGAATCAACACTCATAAGAATTAGTAAAAACAATAGTCTAAAAATCATTACAATACAAACACTTAACTTACTAAAAAAATTACATATTTATATTAATAATGTCAAGATAACTTTTGTTTAGCAAGGCTTTCAGCCCTATCTTTAAATGCAGCAATTATTTTACTTTGTGTATATTTATATACTGAGTTTAATAAAGTGGAAAATGAGTTGGACTTAAACTTAAACTCTATATAAAACTTTACCATAGTTTTATTTTCATCTATGGGAATGAATTGCCATTCATTGTATAGATGTTTAAATATTCCATTTGATGATACAGCTTTTATCCAACCTTCATTTGTTCCACTTGGAGAAAGAAAGGTTACTTCTGATGTGTACCTTCCTTTAATTCCATGAAAAGCTGCGAGGAGATCCACAACCATTTGGTTGTTAATTTTTTCTTTTATATAAACGGCTTTGCACCAAGGAACAAAATCAGGATACCTTTCAACATCAATTACAATTTTGAATACTTCATTAGGCGAACATAGGAAGGTACCTTGTTCTCTGTATTGATAAAGCATAAATTTAGTACCAATCAAAAAAGGATCCGTATCTACCGTCAGCCTTAGTAGATTCCTGAGACCTGAAGTTAAGGTGGGCATCGCATATTAGTTTCAACGAAACCAGCAGAGGCATTTCCCTTCTCTAGAAATTATCGCTCAGGAAATTTAACTTAACTCATAACGCATAGCACAGACCCCTACTTGAATTATAGATGATTTACACAGGGCATGTCTATAGGTATATTAAAGTCAGCGATTATTATTTAATCTTTATTAAATTTTGCATTTTAAGTATTATAGTTTATCTTATGAACATTACTAAAGTTTTAATCATTATTGTTTTTATTGTAATTTCTTCAAGTGCTTATACTAATTGTACAGATCACAAAATTTTTGTGCATACTATGAAGCAACAAGTGGATGGTATATCTACAAAAGGAAATAGAAAAAACCTAGAGCATGTACACGAAAAGCTTCAGGAGGTCATTCAGAATAATGTTAACCTCAAAGGAATATCGCAATTCGTTATAGGGAAACATTGGGCTTTAGTTAAACAAAAAGAAAAAGAAGATTTTTTAAGAGAGTATGAAGTGTATCTTACGCGTTTGTGCGTTAAAATTTTATATAAATACATGCATGATAGTGAAATGATCATAATGAGTGCAAAAGCAGTTGACGATGAAACTTGCTTAATTGGTACAAGGTTCTCTTATGGTGATGAAGAATTTACAAATATTGATTTTAAAGTTACTAAAAATAACAGTTCTTTCTTGATAAGTGATGTTGTAATGAGTGGAATAAGTATTGCTATTAATCAACGTTCTCAATTTAGTGAAAAAATCGACACACATGGCATAGCAAGTGTGATAGATGAATTAAAATGTAACAACAATCTATGATATATATGCCTCATTGGCCTAAGCCACTTGGTAGCAGGCCGAATGATTTTTCTCTTGATCGCATAAAAGGCTTTCTTAGCAAACTAGATAACCCCGAGAAAAAAATGCCTCCCGTAATTCATATAGCTGGAACTAATGGGAAAGGCTCAACACTAGCATTTATAAGATATATAATGCAAGCAGCAGGGTATAAGGTACACGCATACACTTCTCCACATTTGGTGAATTTTAATGAAAGAATAGTTATTGCAGGCAGTTATATCGACGATAATGAATTATATAGCTTGTTAGAAGAATGCCGTGCCGTAATTGCAGAACAACCTATCACTCTGTTTGAAGCTGCAACTATTGCAGCTTTTTTAGCTTTTTCTCGTCATAAAGCCGATATAACTTTAGTTGAAGTGGGTATGGGTGGAAGGCTTGATGCAACAAATGTTATAGATAATCCGATTTTAACAATCATTACTTCCATTGCACTTGATCATACAGAATATCTTGGCCCTACTGTAGAAACCATAGTAGGTGAAAAAGCTGGAATAATGAAACCTAATATTCCTTGTGTAATAGCACCACAAAAAAAGTCTATAATGAATACACTAGAATTCCATGCAATAAATAAGAAATCTCCTTTATATAGAGGAGGCTTTGAATGGAATTGCAAAAAAAAGAACAACAAAATGGTTTTTCAATCAGCTATTCAATCAATAGAATTTCCTTTGCCGTCTTTAAAGGGTGATCACCAAATAATCAATGCAGGAAACGCCATTGCAGCATGTAGCATTTTGAGTGGAAAATATGGATTTGACATTGGAGAAGAGGATATCACTTCAGGTTTACAGCATACCTATTGGCCTGCACGACTGGAGCGTATAAAAGAGGGCAATTTAATTTCTTTATTACCAAAAGATTGGCAATTATTTTTAGATGGTGCGCACAATAATGATGGTGCTAGAGTGCTATCTCAGTGGGTAAGAGATAACTTTGCTGAAGGTATCTATATAATTTTTGGTGTTACTCGTAACAGAAATGTAGAAGAGTTCTTAGAACACTTAAAACCATATATCAAACTACTATGTGCGGTTTGTGTTAAGTCTGAACCTAAAGCAACAAATACAAATTTGATTAGGGAAAAAGCCAATAACATAGAAATAAAGGCAGTTGAATGTAAATCAATTGGCGATGCAATATCAAGTCACATATTAAAAGCCTCTATCCAAAACGTCAAAACCATACTAATCTGTGGCTCATTGTTCCTAGCTAGAGACTTCGCTATGGAGAATAGCTAACTTTGATGATATGTGAGCATTAACTGACCGATGGGGAAATAACTTTGATTGCTCATAGTACTGCTTGGTTGTTCGTCATCAACTTCTACAAGTGGACCATCACCTTTAAATTGCTCCTCAATTGAATTTATAGTCGTCTTTTTGAGAATATAATTACTTGCAGCATTTAAAACAGGTAAAGTAACAATTAAAAGCGTGAATGGTAATGAAAGTAATAAGCCGGATAACATCATAGAGTTAGTTATACCAAAACCATTGGCAACTAAATCTAATCCCACACCGAAAAACATTAAAGGTGTACAGATTATGTTGCTCAAAATCAATGAATTTTTTAGCCACTTTAATTTAGTCCTATCACTCTTTGAAAAATTTTCGCATTCTTGGTCAAAGTTAAACAACGATAAAATATCAGTCTGACTATTAAACTCTTTTCCATTTCTAGTATAAATGCTCTTGATAGCTGAACTCAAAATAAATCCTGCTAACAAGGGAGCAAGAAAACCTACTGCTATTGGTACATTACAAGAAATATCATTAATGATTAAAAATGCAATTGATGTGAAGAATACTAAAAGCCTTCCTAAGAGATATGAATAAAAAGAATATTTTGAATAAGCAGTTACATTATTGTCAATTGACTGCTGCTTATTATAGAGTTTATTTCTGTGCTTATCATCTAAGTATTTTTGCAATTCTTCATAACTGCGACTGGCTTTGTTGCATAGCAACCGAAAAAATCTGGTGGCTACTGACAAAATTCATTATAAATAACCATTTAACTGTTGAAGAAAAAATATGCCACAGAAAATGAAAGTCAGTAACCAAAACGAATATAACAAATTCCTTGAAAAAAGGAGAAATATTTTTCGTTACATCGATGAAGCTATCGAAAATTGGTATGAAAATAGTCCAAAAATGCAGGGCGGCAACTATATTTACAGTGATAAAGTCGTAATTTTGGTGCATATAATTGTCAATCTTTTTAGAATTGGTTTAAGACAAACGGTGGGGTTTATAAAAGGATATCTGCAACAAATAGGAAAAAATTTGGCAGTTATCAGCTATTCACAAGCATCAAGAAGGTTTAAAAAACTTAATATTAAGATAAATGATTGCAGGGTTGATAAAAGCAACATGGAAAATATTGAAATTATCATAGATAGCACAAGTATCAGCATTTACAGTAACACTCCTGGCCACAGTAAGGAAAACAGTGCAGATAGAAAGTACCGAAGCTACGAGCAAGTAAGAAAGTTACATGTTATGTTAAGTGTGAATAGTAAAAAAGCTATAGCTGCAAGATACAGTAATGGCGTCTACTCTGACCACTATGGAGCTTGCGATTTGCTTGAAGAAGTTAATTTTCAGCACAAAATAAAAGCATTATATGCAGATAGGGCATACGATAGGCACAAACTTTATAAATTGTGTAAGAAATACGATATAAAGACAAAAGTTCTACCAAAAAAGGATGCAGCAGAACATTCAAAAATAGATTATATGTCTGACAGAAATGCTGCTATTAGGTTAATAAAATTATATGGACAAGATGGTGTAAAAGAGTGGAAAAAGGAAGCAATTTATGGAAAGAGATCTTACATAGAAGGATTTTTCTCAAGGTTGAAGCAAGTATTTGGATTTAGCTTTAGGAATAAATCTGAAGTAAATCGTGAAAAAGAATTACTAATTAAGTGCTATTTGCTCAACAAATTCACTGATATTGGTATGGCTAAATTTGAAATCATTACATAAATTTGTCGTAAACCATCACTGCTTAAGGTGCTATGCAACAAAGCCACTGCGACTCCACAACTTACCGCGTAATTCTTTTATTAAATTATTTCTTTTATTGAGACCTTTCTCCAACGGCTCTATTATAAATTCTTCAAAAAATGGCTTATTTAATGCAATAACCTTAAATTTCTCCTCCGCTTCTTTATTGTTTGGGTTTTTATCTGGGTGATATTTTAACGATAATTTACGATATTGTTCACTAAACTTTTTATTAATATTCTCAATGCCAGAATTTACCACATCCTTCTTCTGAATACCAAACATTAAAAACAACCGCTTAAAAGCGTGATACTCATTTTCATTCAAAATCTTTCTAGCCATATTACACCTACAAATTAACTAACTATTAATGTTCTATAATATACATATTTCCAAACTATGTCAATAGTTTCATAAATATCTCTGGTAAAAATTATTTCTGTTATGACTAGCATGATAAGTGTATGAAGCGACTAAAATTGTCATTACAGCGCTTAGTGTACGACAGTGCTCCAACATTTAGGGTTGCAGTTTACTTGTAAGCAAGCAAACTGAGTTGGTGAGTATAAAAGTATAGCTTCTACGTCATAACGCCGCGGCGCTAACACGTAGCGGGATACTTAACCCATCATCTACACCGTCATACCGCCGCGGTATCTCTTAGCCGCTAACAAGCAGCAGGATGACGAGTTACTATACCGCCGCAAACCGTCATCCCGTCACGGTATCTCTAGATACCGGCTAACAAGCAGCGGGATGACGGTTGTCAGGGTAGCTGTCATCCCAGTGCCCCTTTTTTTGTCATCCGAGTAGCTGACACTGGTTCACTCTATAATGGCAGTGCTCCTTTCTTGTCATCCCAGCGCCTCCTTCTCCTGTCATTCCAGTGCTCCTTTTTTTGTCATCCGAGTAGCCCCTTTTTTGTCATCCCAGTGCCCAGACACTGGGATCCAGGAAACTTAACTCTACACCAAGTAAATGTACAATAAGAACTAGATTCCAGCGTCACGCGCTGGAATGACATCATAGGGGCACTGGGCATAAGTGTTGAAAGTAACACAAAAAAGACATAAAGAACTATTATTGCAAGAAAATGGAGGCAATAATGGATCAAATAGAAAGAGTACTAAATTTAATAAAAGATGAGGATTTAGAAAGGCTAGGAAAATTAAGTGAAGTAGATAAATGTAATACTAAATTGTTGGGCAAGATTATATTTAAAGGTCTAATGAAGTTAATATTAATGGGGCAAAAAACAAGCCTAAGAGCGCTAGAAATGGTAATAAACAGGTGTATAATGGATAAGAATAGCGATAAAAGTACAGTAACATACAGTGGTTTGTCAAAAAGGTTAAAAGTTATAAATCCAGAATATTTTAAGGGAGTATATATTGATTTGATGAGCAAGATTAAAAAGCTATTACCCCAAAAAACATCAAATAACTTACATAAGTTTGATTCGACGATCATAAATTTATCGGGATATCTCATAAAAGATGGGCTAAAAATAGGCGGTAAAAGTAACGACAGTCAAGTTAAAGTGAGTGTAGGATTAAAGGATCAATTGCCGACAAGTATAAGATTTTGTAAAGGACAAGAAGAAAGTAGTGAAGATATAGCATTAGTGAGAGCAATTAATGAAGCTAAAGTTGAAAAAGAGGATATTTTATTATTTGATAGAGGAATCAGAAAAGTTGGAACTTTTGCCGAATTTGATGAAAAGGAGTACAAATTTATCACAAGAGTTAAAGTAGGAAGAAAACATGATGTTATAAGCAGGAACAAAGTTATAAGAGAACAAAAATCGGATGGATCAGAGATTTTAGAAGATATAATAGTTAATCTTTATCGTGCACGAGGTAAAGTGGCAGAAAAGCATGATCTACGGCTAATAAAAATCAGAAATAAAATTGGAGATGAAATATGGTTTTTGACAAACTTGTTTGAAATGCCAGCTTATGAAGTAACAGAGCTATATAGGCGCAGATGGGATATAGAAGTGTTCTTTAAATTTATAAAGCAAAATCTTGGATATAAGCACTTTTTAAGCCATACTATGAATGGCATGAAGGTGTATATTTACATGATCGGCTTTGTTATTTCTTGTTTATAAAATCAAAAATAATCTACATGGGTTCAAAATAGCATTACTGCAATTCACATTGGATCTAAATGACTCTTTTATACGTTCGATTGTTTTACTGTCGGGAGGTAATTTACATGCCGTTGATCATCTCATATCACGTTATTTTTGATACTTTCAACACTTATGGGGCACTGGGATGACACCTTCCTGCCCAGTTCATGTTAGCTATAAATACTAAGAAATTTACCAAATGAAAAAAAAGGCAAAAGAAGCCCCGTGGTTATTATCCGCTTTAAAATATTGGCGTTTTTTATGTTTTAAACGCTTGACAAGCGAGATTAAGCTGCTTTTAATTGCAACTAACCTACGCTGCAAATGTTTAAGAAATTTACCAAGCAGAAAAAAAGGCAAAGAAACCCCGAGTTAGCTAGTCCTTTACTATCTTTGTCGAGTATTGGCATTTTTTGATGTCTTGTAACGCTTTATAAGCGCGTTCAGCTTATTTAGATAAAAATCTAGATGTAGATGAAGTTTTGTAAAGACATACAGTATCTATATACTGCAAAAAATTGAACATAAGACGCCGATACATTAAGTAATCCTTACCTTTTAATCTGCAGATTGGCGAAAGCAAATACAATAGCTTCACTGTTATGATAAGGGGGCTAGCGGAGTTTGTCAAGTAAGTTTTTCGTTTCTGCGGGCTACTGAATAACGGCTACAATGTTTGTACAGCTATGTACATAGTGCTGGAACCCAAAAAAAGAACCAAGTAGCTTGGCTACTTGGATGACAAAAGGTAATGCAAGAAATCTATTGGCTCTCGTATACCTTAGTGAAACTTAACAAGTTTATCTATAGTTTTAGTGATGATTCTTGGAGTATCCGGAGAAACTGCTGAGCTCAGCCTATTTAACCGCTCTATAGCAAATTCGCTGTTCTCATTTGTTATGAAATCACATAAAATATTTTCTATATCCTTAGTAACACTTTCATGCTTCCTCAGAGGATGATTATGTGGATACCTATTGATGGTTCTGATGCTAGAATACTCAACAAAAGCTTGATCCTTAAAAGCAAGTTGTCTCAATTTCTCTTTGAATTTTCCTTCTTCCTCTTTTGCTAAAAGGCGGGACTTTATCAGTGATTTTATAATCAAATTTATAGCTTGATGTATTTCAGAATGCACTATAACTTTAATAGTATTTTCCTCTACTATACAATCATAAATACTTTTTTCGCTCTTTAATGACTCTATAAGCGTTCTGCTATTTTGTGAATTCAATTCCAAATTCTCTTCACTCATAGGAGTTATTATAAAGGTATTCTTATTTACTCTGATGTTAAATTGTGAAAATCCTTCAGAAAAGGAAAATGCTACATCCTTAGATTCAAGTGCGTGATTGCATGCAGAAAAAAGGGTATGTGCTATAACATTGCTGGGCACCTTCATTCCATGTTTACTCAGGTGGTTCAATACATTTTCAACCTCATGATATGTAAAGTCTGTATCTTTTAGCAATTCAACAACTTCTATGCCGTTGTGCTGCTTATACTCTATTCTCACTTCTTCTGTAAAAAGTGTTTTAGCTGCTATATGTTTATCAAGCACTGTGAAAATCTTGATGAAATTCTCTAAATCTTGTTTGTTAACTAATTCGATACTAATTAAGTTTCTGCTAATAATTGAAATATTTTTTGTCATTTTTTCCCACTAAAAAAACTCACTAAATGAATTGTATTTTTAATTCATTAAGAATTGTTTAAAGTGAGCATACTAGCTTTTCACTCGTGCATTACATGACAATGAAAGCGAGATAAAAATTATATAAAATCATCGCGTAGTACAACGCCTTCTTCATATTCGTCATTGCTACTTGTGTAGGTTGTGACATCAATGTGATTGTCATTATTATTTAGCATATCATCCAACTTTCCTTCTTTTTCAAGATCCATCAATTTGTCACACCCCCCAATGTGCTTATCGTTGATAAAAATCTGTGGAACTGTTCTAACGTTATACTTTGATTTTATGTCGTTAAATAGATCTGAGTTTTTGAGCACATCGATTTCTTCATATTTCACACCTTTTTTATCCAGCAACTCTTTTGCTTTTTTGCAGAATGGGCAGTGCTGCTTTACATATATTATAACTTTTCCTTTAGTATTTTTCACAATTTATCTCCGTAGCTTACTAAAATATAGTTATTATATATAAGAAACATGTAAAAACATCAAATTGTATGAAAATTATTTATAATTGTGAGCAAGGGATAGAAAATAATATAGCACTGACCTTCGGAAATTTCGATGGCATTCATTTAGGACATGAATTTGCAATTTCCACTCTAAAGAAGGTAGCACAAGAAAGAGGATTACCCTCCGCAGTTTTAACTTTTGAGCCTCACCCATCAACTGTTTTATTTGGTAGAAACAATTTTAGGTTAATAGACCAAGAACAAAAAAAGGAACTGATCAGCAGCTATGGTATAGATTACTTGTATATTATTAATTTTAATAGAGGTTTTTCTGAGGTTAGCTGCGATGACTTTATCAGTAAGATTTTAATAGATAAATATGGCGCTAAACACATAATTGTCGGAGAAAATTGCACTTTTGGTCATAAACGATTGGGTGATATATTAACTCTAGAGAAATATTCTGAAACATATGGATACTCTTTGACTAAATTAGAGCCATTAATAATTGACGGCAAAATTTGCTCTTCTTCTTCAATAAGGGAGTATGTACAGAGGGGCGAAACAGAAATTGCTAATAAATTGCTCGGCAGACCTTATCAAGTTTCTGGTGTTGTGACAAAAGGTGCATGTAGAGGTAGAGAAATAGGATTTCCAACCATAAATATTCCTATAGAAGATTGCATGATAAAACCAAAATTTGGTACATATTACGCTAAAGTGATGTTTTCTGATAATAACCCAAATTGGTTATATGGAGTAGTCAATATTGGTATGAGACCTACATTTAAGGATCTGAAAAAGCCCATAATAGAAATGCACATATTCGATTTTGATGAAGACGTATATAATCATAAAGTCAACATACAACTTTTAAAATTCATAAGGTCAGAAAAAAAATTCCATAGTATTGAGGAGTTAACAAAACAGATAAATTATGATATACTTAAAGTTTGTAGGTTAAAGGCAAATTTATGAAAAAGTTATGCTTAATTGTTATATTAATTATAGTATTGATTGACCAAACGAGCAAATCGTACATAAACTCATTGATTGATGAAGGAGAATCAATTGAGATCACTAGCTTTATAAAGCTAGTTGAAGTTTGGAATTCAGGTATTAGTTTTGGAATGTGTAGCGCTTTACCACATGGCGGTTTCTTTTTTTCAGCAGTTTCAATACTAATAATTGGTATACTTGCATACTTGATATACAAGTCTGATGATCAGTCAACTTACCTTGGTTTTTCTCTGATGATTGGTGGAGCAATCGGAAACGTAGTTGACAGGATCTACTGGGGAGCTGTATATGATTTCATATATTTTCATATTGATGATTGGTATTGGCCAGCCTTTAATTTAGCAGATTTATCTATAGTTTGTGGAATGTTTACATTGCTATATAAGTGGTATATATACGATATGCTTATTTCTAAACAAAATGAGGAATAAAATAATTATGTTTACATAATGTTGACATCGCTATATAAGTGGTATACATATGATATGTTTATTTTCAAACAACAATGAGGAATAAAATAATTGTTTTTATATTAGGTCGAAATAATGCTTCATAAGCTTTTTAGTTTTCTTATACTACCTGCACTTTTTTTTACTTATCCAATTTCTTTGAAGGCTTTAAGCATAGAGCACGACATAAAACATGCTAAACTCAGTAACGGACTAGATGTCTATGTTGTTCCTAATCATCGGATTCCAGCCGTTTTACATGCAGTGATATATAAAGTTGGGGGAATGGATGATCCAATCGGCAAAGCAGGATTGGCTCACTACTTTGAACATTTAATGTTTGAAACTACAGGGAAGTTCACAGATATAGAAGCCACTATGAGTAGCATTGGGGCTCAATTTAACGCATTTACCACTAAAGAATATACTTGTTATTTTGAGTTGGTCCCAAAAAAAGATTTACCACTTGCAATGGAAGTTGAAGCAGATAGAATGGGCAGCTTTAATGTTACTCAAGACAAAATAGATAGAGAAAAAAACATTGTACTGGAAGAAAGAAAAATGATATTTGATAATCATCCTAACAACTTGTTATGGGAAGAAATGAATAGTGCATTTTACCGTACTGGCTATGGTAGATCTGTTATCGGCTGGGAGAGCGATATCAAAACTTACAATCAAGATGACATAACGAGGTTTCATGATAACTATTATCACCCCGGCAATGCAATATTACTGATTGTTGGTGATGTGGAATTTGATGAAGTAGTGAAGCTAGCAGAAGAAAAATATGGTGACATTAAGTCTAAGGCAGTAATTAGGCATTACCCAAATCAAGATCCAGTGCATAATGCAGGTTTATCGGTGATTTTAGAGAGCACTGAAGTAAAAGAACCAGTTTTATATTTTCGTTATCGTGTTCCCTTATTTGAGCACATAAATGAAGCCTCTGCTGCTCATTTAGCGATTGACATTTTAGGTGGCGGCAAATCCAGCAAACTGTATAAAGATTTGGTTTTAGATAAAGATGTGGCAGTATCAGTATCTGCTTATTACAATAGTTTAACTTTTAGTGATGGCTACATTGATATTGAAATAATTCCAAAAAGCGGAGTTAATTTAGATATTGTTGAAAGAGAGTTAGATAATGCTATTAATAACTTCATGTCTAAAGGAATAACGGATGAGGAGTTGCAAAGCTCGAAATATAGATACAAAGTAGCACAATTTGATAATCTATCTGACTTAACTCATATAGCAATGTTTTATGTGCCACGCCTCGCACTTGGTATTCCACTTGATGAAATAGATATTTCATATAGCAAAATCAATGATGTTAATTTAGAGGATGTAAATAACAAAATTCGTACTATCTTTTCTGCTAATAAGTTAATTGGCCGTTTATTACCAAAAGGAGATGATAATGAGAATAAGTAAATTTGTACTTCTATTTTTTTTCTGCCTAAGCTTTAATTTACAAGCAAGTGGTAACTTAAATATAGAAGAGGTTACTACCCGTAAAGGGTTTAAGTTTCTATTCGTTGAAAGCCACGATTTACCAAAAGTTTCACTTAATATATCGTTTAAAGATGCAGGTTATGCACATGAAAATGCAGAAAAACAGGGACTTACTTGGTTTACTTCTCTTGTAATTCAAGAAGGGGCAGGAAAAAATGATGCCAAAGGTTTTGTGAAAAAGCTTGAAGATAAAGGGATTAGTCTACGTTTTAGTGCTGGTTTAGAAACGTTTGGAGTTTCGTTGAACACTCTGTCTGAGAATTTAGAAGAAGGTGTTTCACTACTTAGCGACGCTATAACGCGTCCTAAAGTTGACTCTGAAGGGTTGAATAGAGTTTTCGAGAAAGCCAAAGTTGATTTTAATAATCTTGAAAAAAATCCTTTTTTTGTTGCTAAAAAAGAATTGGGAACGTTGTTATTTAAAAAGCACCCTTACTCAAAAAGTGAATATGGAACTCTTGATACTATAACAAATATTACTAGAGACGATGTTTTAACATACATAAAGCGCAATTTTGCTAAAGATAACATAGTTATCAGTGTTGTTGGTTGCATAAAAAAAGAAGAAACTATTACATTATTAGATAAATATTTATCTAAATTACCATCAAAAAGATCGAAAGTTAGAAAAATACCTGTAAAAAATAATTTTGGTTCTGCAGAAAGTAAAAATATTTTTATGGATATACCACAGAGTGTGATACTTTTTGCTCAAAAAGGTATAGCTTATGAAGATCCTAATTATTATAACGCTAGTGTCTTGATTAATGCACTTGGTGGCATGGGATTGAATTCAATATTAATGAAAGAACTGAGGCAGAACTTAGGTATTACTTATGGTGTTAATGCACGTATTCTTACCAATAAACATGGGAACGTTATAGCTGGAAGTATTAATACTGATAGTTCTACTGCCAGTCAATCAATATCAGCAATAAAAGATACGCTGAGCAAGGTTCGAAAAGAAGGAATTGACGAACAATTGTTCAAGGATGCAAAAATTGGCTTGGTAAATAATCTTGTCCTTCTCCTGTCCAATAACACAAATACAGCAATGCTGCTCGATAATATGCAGATAAATGATCGTGATGTTAACCTTATAAATAATTATGCGAATATCATTAATGATGTTAAATTAGAGGAAGTAAACGAACTGGCAAGTTCTTTACTGGAACCCGAAAATTTATTTTTTGTTGAAGTTGGAAAAAACACTCAAAGTCAATAATGAATACTTTCTGCTATTGATCTTACTGCTTCTACATAACACTTATGCTCCTCAGCTAGAATGCGTTCTGAAAGGCTTTGAATATCATCAGCTGGTAACACTGGCACAGCAGCTTGAGCAATTATGGCTCCAGCATCAACTTCAGGAGTGACATAATGTACAGTACAACCTGTAATTTTTACACCTGCTTTTAGAGCTTGCTCTTGAGCGTTTAGACCTTTAAAAGACGGAAGTAAAGAGGGATGAATATTTATAACCTTGTTATGCCATTTACTCAGAAAATCAGCTTTGAGAATTCTCATAAACCCTGCAAGGCAAATTAAATCAACCTTATGTTGAACAAGTATTTTGTGAATTTTATCAGCATCAAGTGGTTTATTATTAACAACAAACGCTGGGATTCCTGCTTGCTCTGCTGTTTTCAGACCAGCAGCTTCGCTATTATTTGTGATAACACATGCAACTTCTGCGGGAAAATTCTGATCTTGACATGCTTCTATCAAGGCCTGCATATTTGATCCCCTGCCTGAAATTAGTATTCCGAGTTTTATCTTTTTCATTGTAGCACAGTTAATTTAAAATTTAGTTAATACTAACAAAACAGCTCAAAAGGAAAACTTATTTTATAGCAAAGAAGGCAGACTAAACTCTTTATATAAGTGGACCTCTAATTTTTGACCTCACTGGACAACACAAAAATAACGAATAGCCCCATGTACCCAGCTAAAACTAGCTTTAATGCTTAGATATTGTGCTATTTTTGTATAATATACCACTATAAGTATATATTTTTGTAATCGCGTTATTATTTATTTAACAAAGTATTAGTATAATTTATTACACTGGATTAAATGGAGAAAGTTCAATGAGTAAATTACCGAACAATGCAAAAATAGGTAAATCTCAGGTTACTCAGTGGGAGGTAATAAAAAATTGTGAATATGCTGATAATTGCTTGTCAAAAATAGTAACTTTGTACGTTATTAGAATAACTCAGCTATCAGATTTTTATACGAGTGACGAACCTGAAATTAACACTGTTTTAGCAAGAATAAGCGTGACAAGTGAAAATGTATTTTTAAACAAGGCTACTACTATTGAAGTTATGGAAGGTATTTTTCCGTATAAATTTAACAGCAAGAAGAGAAATAACATATTAAGGTTAGAAGATTTATATAATTATTTATGTTCTATTGTTAATAATAGCCTCCCAAAAGAAATGCTTGAAAGTCTTGTAAGGGAATATAAGGATGCTGTTAACTTATTTAAAGCAATTACTTAACTGAACGTAGTATTTTTAAGATTCTACTTTCTATTTCAGAAATGCCACTTTCAAGATCTTTATCTATCAAACACATGGTAGACAAATACGTTTTTTGCTTGCTTTCAACATTGATAGTTAAAGTTCCGGGAGTGATTGTAACTGAACTAGCAAATAATGCAATGCTTTCATCATTATGCCCTTTGCATTTTCTTAGGATAATGATCGGTTCAAGCTTAGATTTGAGTTGTAGCACCTTTTTTGTTACATAAACACTTGATAAAATGATTTGGTAAATTAACCATGGTATATAACTCACGAGCTTATAAAACGACAGTCTACTCGTACCATTTAAAATCTGACTCAGAGCGCTTTCAGCGTTTATCAACCGTCTAAAGATAAACAATGTGAATATAGAGGAAAACACTCCACAAAAAATAAAGAACGGCTCAAAATAACCAGACAGTATAATCCATAGAACAAATAAAGTTATAAACGACAGAGAAAAAAATTTGATTTCCTTCCTAAAGTTGAGGTTTTTCATAGTCTGTAATATAACTTAAATGACTCTTTAAGGAAAGATAATAACGAATATTTAGGTTCTTGACTTCTATGTTAAAAGATATAACAACTAAGTTATGCATTTTAAGTGAGGAAGTTATGAAATATGACGAATTTATGGGAATATTAAAAGAAATAGATAGCCTTTTAGATTTGAGCAAGGACAATATAGTTAAAAAAATAAAAGCTGAGTTACAAAAAAAAGATTCAGGTTTATGTCAAGAGTGGGAAAAGAGTAACCCTGACAACGATAGTAGACCTAACATAGATCACAAATTCACTATATCTCGTGATCAAAATTATGGGAAAGTCACATTGTTGCATCTTGCTTCTTATGGGAACTGTGCAAAGGTAGCAAAAGCTCTGATTGAAAACGGGGCAGATGTTAATACAGAATATGATAATAAAATTACTTCTTTACGTATTGCTGTTCACTATGGCCACAAAGATACAGTAGACATTCTAATCGCAGAAGGAGCAAATGTTAATGCAGAAGATGATAAAGGATGTACTCCTTTACATATTGCTGCTACACATGGCTACGAAAAGATAGTACAAGCTCTATCAAAAGCAAAAGGAATCAACGTTGATGCAAAAAATAGTAATGGATGGGCTCCTTTACATATTGCTGCTACAAATGGCTACGAAGGTGTAGTAAAAATTCTAATCGAAGAAGAAGCAAAGGTTGATGTACAAGGTAGTAGTGAGTATACTCCTTTGCATTATGCTGCTAAAAATGGCCACGAAGATGTAGTAAAAACTCTAATTGCAAACAAAGCAAATGTTAATGCAGAAGATGATAAAGGATGGGCCCCTTTACATATTGCTGCTGAAAAGGGCCACGAAAAGATAGTACAAGCTCTATTAAAAGCAGAAAGAATCAACGTTGATGCAAAAAATAGTGATGGATGGACTCCTTTACATATTGCTGCAAATAACCACGAAAAGATAGTACAAGCTCTATTAAAAGCAGAAGGAATCAACGTTGATGCAAAAAATAGTGATGGATGGACTCCTTTACATATTGCTGCTACATATGGCCACGAAAAGATAGTACAAGCTCTATCAAAAGCAGAAGGAATCAACGTTGATGCAAAAAATAGTAATGGATGGGCTCCTTTACATATTGCTGCTACAAATGGCTACGAAGGTGTAGTAAAAATTCTAATCGCAGAAGAAGCAAAGGTTGATGTACAAGGTAGTGGTGTGTGTACTCCTTTGCATTTTGCTGCTGAAAAGGGCCACGAAGATGTAGTAAAAATTCTAATTGAAAACAAAGCAAATGTTAATGCAAAAGATAATTATGAACGTACTCCTTTGCATATTGCTGCTTACTATGGCTATGCGAATGTAGTAAGCATTCTAATCGCAAAAGGAGCAGAGGTTAAGGCAAAAAGTAATAATGGATGTACTTCTTTGCATTATGCTGCTGAAGAGAACCACATAAAGGTAGTAAAAATTCTAGTTGAGAAAGCAGATGTTAATGCAGAAGGTATTGAGGACAAGACTCCTTTACATATTGCTGCTGCAAAGGGCTGCAAAGATGTAGTAGAAACTCTAATTGCAAAAGGAGCAAAGGTTAATGCAGAAGATAATTATGAACGTACTCCTTTGCATTTTGCTGCTTACTATGGCCATACAAATATAGTAAGCATTCTAATCGCAGAAGGAGCAGAGGTTAATGCAAAAAGTAATGATGGATATACTTCTTTGCATGTTGCTGCTGAAAAGGGCCACGAAGATGTAGTAGAAACTCTAATTGCAAAAGGAGCAAAGGTTAATGCAGAAGATAATGATAGATGTACTCCTTTACATCATGCTGCTGAAAAGGGCCACGAAGATGTAGTAAACATTCTAATCGCAAAAAGAGCAGAGGTTAATGCAAACAATGGTGATGGACGTACTCCTTTACATCTTGCTGCTAAAAATGGCAAGATAAAAGTGGTGGAAGCTCTGCTAGAAGCTGGAGCAGACCCTTCATTAAAAGATGTTGATGAAAAAACGCCAAGAGACCTTACTAAAGATCAAGGTATAATTCAGCTTGTAGAGGAAGCGGAAAAAAAACAAACGTTAAAAAATGAGAATAAAAAAACGCCAAAGGATCTTACTGAAAATAAAGATGCAATACAGCTCCCAGAGAAAAAGGAAGAAAAACAGGTTGGAAAAAATGCAATTGTAAAAGGTATTATTGTGTGTTTTGTAACTGCGGTGATAGTTGGTGCTACACTTGCACTTACTACCGCCCTATCTGTGCTAGCAATAATTGGGCTAGTTGCAGGATCTGCGCTCATAGTTGGTGCTGGTCAATATATAATGTCAAAGCCTAAAACTGAAATGAAAGGAGTAAAGCAGGAACTTGTACCTGGAAAGGCAAAAAAAGCACTTACTTGATTTTTGTTATCCTGTTGCTATCAGACTAGCCTGGCACCTTATATTTATTGGAATAATTGTTTTGTTATGAATTAAGTCAAAAATTCTGTAATATATTGAAGCTTAAAGATATCTTTAGATATGGAAGTTATTGCAGAAAATAGGAAAGCAAGGTTTGAATATTTCATCTTAGAAGAATTTGAAGCAGGTATGGTCTTATTAAGCAGTGAAGTTAAATCGCTAAGAGAAAGAAAAGTAAATATTTCCGACGCTTACGTTATCGAAAGAAATAGTGAAATATGGCTGCATAATATGCACATTGCAGAATATAAAGCTGCAAACCGAAAAAATCATAAGCCAAAAAGGGAACGTAAATTACTCTTGCATAAAAAGGAGATAAACAAACTAATTGGTCAAATCAAGACTGCTGGGATAACTGTTGTGCCGCTTTCGATCTATTTTAATGATAAAGGATTTGCAAAAACTAAAATTGCCATTGTAAAAGGAAAAAAACTCTACGATAAGAGAGCAACCATAAAACAGAGAGAGTGGGATCGTGAAAAAAGTAGATTGTCTAAGAATAATTTGTAGCAAAATATGTCTTTAAATCCAGTAATTTTCAGCATCGGTCCTGTTTCTATATATTGGTATTCCTTAGCCTACGTTTTGGGTATAGTGTTTGCATATTGGTATTTACATAAGCTAGACGACCAAAAAATATTTACTAAGAATTTTTACGATTCGTTATTAATAGCCACTATTGTAGGTATTATCCTTGGAGGCAGACTTGGCTACGTATTGATATATGATCCAGTTCTTTATATAAGCAACCCTATCGAGATATTGAAAACCTGGGAAGGAGGGATGTCATTTCATGGTGGTGCTATAGGAGTTTTGCTTGCAGTAATAATTTCGTGTAAAAGACATAATATCCCTACATTTTATGCACTGGACCTAATTTCTTGCGGAGTTCCCATAGGTTTATTTTTAGGTCGCATAGGCAATTTTATAAACGGAGAGTTATTTGGCAGAGTTACAACTATGCCATGGGGTATGGTATTTCCAGAGAGTGGTGATAATTTGCTGCGTCATCCAAGCCAGCTTTATGAGGCATTTTTTGAAGGACCGCTACTTTTCGCAGTTGTAAATTCACTGTTTTTCTTGACTAGAATAAGACTGTATCACGGTGCGTTAACTGGTATTGCAGTTATGTGGTATGGAATAGCACGTTTTTTCGTTGAGTTTTTTCGCGAACCAGACTATCAAATTGGCTATTTGTGGCTTGATTTAACTATGGGGCAGTTGCTTTCTATACCTATGGTTTTGCTGGGAATGCTTGTATATCTAGGCGCATTAAATTTAAAATTTAATACGAAATCTGTTACATAGAGGAAAGGTGAGTTTAATAGAAAAATGTAGCCAGAAACCCTACATCATGCACAATTGTACGAATTTTCTGCGTTGTAGTAGAATGAATGTGAGATCCGGTGGGCTTTGTTGCATCGCTACTTATGAAAGGCTAACTATAGCTAGGATTATAAGCAACCTATTGAAAATCTTGTTTTTTTGCAATCAATCTGATCAAATTTAAGAATAGTAATTTATTATTTATATTAATAAACTTAATTCTATTGAAAATAGCTAAAGCATTGAAATTCTTGAATTTTAGCCGGATTAGTGAGTGGTAGTGAAATTTCTTTTACTCAAATTTAGGTATTCACTGACCGTTCTTGTTATAAATACCAGAATAATAAGCTACTGATATTCTCCATCTTTTTCATCTTTAATCCATCATAGCTAGCGATGCAACAAAGCCGATCCGGTGTCATTCCAGCGCGTAACGCTAGGCCATAAAAATTCCTTGACAAACTTCGCCAGCCCTCTTATCATGGGACTGAAGGTATTCAGTTATCTTCATCTGTGCAGATTAAACAGCAAAAAAACAACGTAGTTGGCGTCTTATTTTTAATTTTTTGCACTATGTGCACCTTATGTCTTCACAACATTTCTAGGTTTTTACCTATATAAGCTGAAACGCGCTTATAAGTCACAGTATAGTACGCCGATTTGCAGGATTAGAGAGTGAACACTAATTACCACGGGGTTTCTTTTGCCTTTTTTTCTGCTTAGTAAATTTCTTAAACATTTAAACTAAGGTGAGTTGCATTTAAAAGCAGCTAAATTGCAGTGTTTAAGACTTAAAAAACGCCAATACTGAAAATAGACAATGACTAGGGCTTCTTTTGCCTTTTTTTTCGTTTGGTAAATTTCTTAAATATTTATAGCTAACATGAAGCTAAGTACGAACTTTGTTAAACACAACAAATGGTGTCATCCCAGTGCTCCGACACTGGGATGGCTTTGTTGCATAGCAACCGAAAAAATCTGGTGGCTACTGACAAAATTCATTATAAATAACCATTTAACTGTTGAAGAAAAAATATGCCACAGAAAATGAAAGTCAGTAACCAAAACGAATATAACAAATTCCTTGAAAAAAGGGGAAATATTTTTCGTTACATCGATGAAGCTATCGAAAATTGGTATGAAAATAGTCCAAAAATGCAGGGCGGCAACTATATTTACAGTGATAAAGTCGTAATTTTGGTGCATATAATTGTCAATCTTTTTAGAATTGGTTTAAGACAAACGGTGGGGTTTATAAAAGGATATCTGCAACAAATAGGAAAAAATTTGGCAGTTATCTAGCTATTCACAAGCATCAAGAAGGTTTAAAAAACTTAATATTAAGATAAATGATTGCAGGGTTGATAAAAGCAACATGGAAAATATTGAAATTATCATAGATAGCACAAGTATCAGCATTTACAGTAACACTCCTGGCCACAGTAAGGAAAACAGTGCAGATAGAAAGTACCGAAGCTACGAGCAAGTAAGAAAGTTACATGTTATGTTAAGTGTGAATAGTAAAAAAGCTATAGCTGCAAGATACAGTAATGGCGTCTACTCTGACCACTATGGAGCTTGCGATTTGCTTGAAGAAGTTAATTTTCAGCACAAAATAAAAGCATTATATGCAGATAGGGCATACGATAGGCACAAACTTTATAAATTGTGTAAGAAATACGATATAAAGACAAAAGTTCTACCAAAAAAGGATGCAGCAGAACATTCAAAAATAGATTATATGTCTGACAGAAATGCTGCTATTAGGTTAATAAAATTATATGGACAAGATGGTGTAAAAGAGTGGAAAAAGGAAGCAATTTATGGAAAGAGATCTTACATAGAAGGATTTTTCTCAAGGTTGAAGCAAGTATTTGGATTTAGCTTTAGGAATAAATCTGAAGTAAATCGTGAAAAAGAATTACTAATTAAGTGCTATTTGCTCAACAAATTCACTGATATTGGTATGGCTAAATTTGAAATCATTACATAAATTTGTCGTAAACCATCACTGCTTAAGGTGCTATGCAACAAAGCCATCCCAGTGTCAAGCACTGGGATGACAAGAAGAGGGCACTGGGATGACATCTTTCAACATTATATCATGGACAAAATAAACTTTCTAAAATTCATTGAACTGTGCTTTCAAACGGTGGTGCCGGGGTGTGAGTATAATGATTATCAGTATATGAAAGTCATAGCAGACAGACTTGAAGCGGCAAATGTTGGCAAAATGTGTCAAGGAAGTTTTTCGTTTCTATGAGCTACTTGGCTCTCTGTTATAATGTTCGTTTGCTTGACCTAAGATCCAGGAGTATTTAAACTGAACTCTATATAGTGTTAAAAATGATAGGAAATCTAAGCGGAATAGTTGATGAAGTGCGCAGCGATCACATAATCCTGAATGTGAATGATGTTGGCTATATGGTGTATCTTTCAGCCAAAACTTTAAGTGCTTGTGCAATTGGAAGTAGAATCAAATTACTTATCGAAACCCATGCAAATAACAGAGAAAACACTACTCAGCTATATGGTTTTATAAGCAAAGAAGAACAACAGTGCTTGAGATTGCTAGTTAAAGTAAGCGGCGTTAGCTATAAAACTGCAATGTCAATTTTGAGTAAATTAACTCCAGAACAGCTATTTTTGGCAATTATGAATGAAGATAAAGTAGCACTCAAGATGAGTGGACTTGGCCTGAAACTCATAAATCGAATCATCACTGAATTAAGTGGCAAAGTGAGTAAATTAGAAATAAATAACAACAATTTTCATCCAATCAATGAAGATGCCCTTTCAGCATTGATCAATCTTGGATATGAAAAAATGAAAGCTTATGATACGATAAAAAAAATACAAGACGAATCGCCAAATCTGGATACTAAGGATATTATTCGCATAGCGCTTAAGGAGCTCTCAACATTATGAAATCAATATCGTGCGATAAAGAATATACTGAAGATGCACGCAATATCAACATCAGACCTGAACAACTTGATGATTTTGTCGGACAAAAAGACTTAATACAAAATTTAAAAGTGTTTATAAATGCTGCAAAGACGAGAACTGAAGCTTTAGATCACGTTTTATTATATGGTCCTCCAGGACTTGGCAAAACAACTTTAGCGCAAATTGTCTCTAAAGAGTTAAGGGTCAGCTTTCGCGCAACTTCTGGTCCTTTACTTAGTAAAGCTGGGGACTTGGCTGCAGTGCTTACCACTTTAAATGCAAAAGATGTTCTATTTATCGACGAAATCCATAGATTAAATCGCAGCATCGAAGAAGTTTTATATACTGCTATGGAAGATTTTTGCTTGGACATATTAGTAGGTGAAGGTCCATCTACTCGCACTTTAAGGATAGATCTACCACCATTTACGCTAATCGGAGCAACTACACGGCTTGGATTACTTTCTGCGCCACTCAGAGATCGTTTTGGCATTCCTTTGCATCTTGAGTTTTATTCTTTTGAGGAGCTAGTCGATATTATAAAAAGAGGCGCAAGAGTTCTTTCTGCTGAAATTGAAGAGGATGCTGCACGGGAAATTGCCTACCGTGCACGTGGCACTCCAAGAATTGCTTTGAGGTTACTCAGAAGAATAAGGGATTTTGTTGAAGTGAAAGATGATAAAAAAATCACTTGTGAAGTCGCTGATTCTGTATTGCTAAAATTGGGTGTAGATAAAATGGGACTCAATAAACTTGATGTGCATTATCTAAGATTTTTATTCAACACCTCAGGACCTGTTGGAATTGACACTATATCTATTGCACTATCTGAGGATGTTGGCAATATTGAAGAAACAGTAGAACCTTATTTAATCAAAATTAGTTTTGTAAAGCGCACACCAAGAGGACGCGTTCTAACCGACCAAGCAAAGGAGTATTTGAGCTTTCAACATTAAACATCATAATTTATATTGACTAATTGGCATGATATCTATATGTTAACATTTATATATTAAGAATAATGGAGGCATATATGTTAACTAATAGCACTGAAACTGTATCTTTGATTGGAACTTCTTCTAATCCAAATATCAGTCCTTCTGATAATAATCCAATTTCGGATACTAAAAATGTACCTAAATCAACAATTGAAACTTCTCCTGATCAAAGTGTAAGTGATGATTCTTATGCAGTGGAAAAAGGACTTCCTGATAATGCGCCCAAACTTGCACCAGGCGAGAGGCCGTTTACAGGTACCAAAGATACACGTGACTGTAGTAAAGTTATAGATCTTGATGATGAAGAAACAAGACGTAAATTCTTTTCTGCTGCTAAAACTGACAAAGAAGGACAAAATGAGCATAGGGGTAAGTATGTTGTAGGCAAAGTTCTTGACGAAGTTATTAGTGAAGTAAAGAAACATTTTCCTCACTATAAAGCAGTAAATCTTAGAACAGGTAGAAAGCCAGGTAAGCCTGAACTTACTGCAAGAGTTATGCTAGACAATATACAAGAAGGGATAAATATAGCTAAATTTTTAAATAGTGATGTGTGCAAACAATATAACATAAAAGCATTTACATTGTTACTACCTCCAAGCGAAAAAAGAGGGATACGTCTCCGAATTGACGAACATGGAACAAAAATTTACGAAGTGGCAAATGGGTCATATGAGATGACTCTGAAGTGGCATGTTGAAGGAAAGGAATGTAATATTAAAATTAACATTTATGATAATGGCTCCGTAGAACTTATTGAGAGTAACGGTGTTACTAAAGAGCAATTGGCTGCAAATAATCTAAAAATAGGAAGGCAATATGAAGCAAAGCCTTTACATGAAGCGTTAGTATCACAATTGCCACAAACACAATTACAACAAGGCTCTGAAGTAGTAAAAGTTTTGCCACAATCTTCACAAGTGCAACAGATGTGAGCATAACGCGAAAACATCAAGCTTCTGCTGCTCACAATAGGTAAAGTAGTGAAAATTCAGTATAAGTTGCTTGCATCTGCAAGTAACTTATACTCTTATAATGAGCAATGTAATACTGCCAAGAAATTTCTACGAGCGGCCGACCTTAACTGTAGCTGGAGAGTTATTGGGAAAAGTCCTCAAATTTTCTAACTTTAGTGGAATAATAACCGAAGTTGAAGCCTATATAGGAATGAGTGACCCAGCTTGTCATGCAGCAAGAGGCTATACTAATCGAACCTCAGTAATGTTTGGTATGCCGGGGTTTTCGTACGTATATTTTATATATGGGATGTACTATTGTCTAAATATTGTAACAGAAGCAGAAGGGTTCCCAGCAGCAGTGTTAATACGGGGATTAAAGCTCATTGAACCGCTTGAGGCAAATTTAGGTGGGCCAGGAATATTGTGTAAAAGATTAAATATTACAAAAGAACACAACAAACTAGACCTTACTATAAGCCACAAATTTTGTGTTTATGAATCTCACCTCAACCCGGATTATGTGTGCACTCCGAGAATCGGAATTAGTAAAGGCCAAGAGAAATTTTGGCGGTTTAAGATTTTCTAAATTGAGCATAACCGTTCAGCCAATGGCGTCAACTTAAGAGCCTTCATTAGCAAACCCTCCTATGGATTTTCTGAAAAGTTTTTGAGTATATTGTATTTTTAATTTGTAAAATAAGATTTTTTCCTTTCTGCACGTCTCGTCTAAAAAGGACACATTTTAAACTTTTTTGTTGAAATAAAATAGAAACAAAAGTGCTGTTTCTTGCACTCTTTGGATAATTTAATGATAAAAAATTTAGAGAGAAATTTTACACACAATCACTGATATTTTCCCTTAAGTTGACGCCATTGTCTGAACGGTCACGACATAGGATCCAGAAAATTTAGTTATATATAGAAAAATCTGAGTTGAATTAACTACACCAACTCACATTCAGCAAAAAAGAAAGCTATTTCCTTACGAGCATTTTCTAGACTATCCGAACCGTGTACTCTATTTTCACTAATATCATCAGCAAAATCACCTCTGATTGTACCTTTATCTGCCTGCTTTGGATCGGTAGCTCCCATGATTTGTCTGTATTTACTTACTGCATTTTCACCAACTAAAACTTGAATTATCACAGGACCAGAAGTCATAAACTCTACCAATTCCCCAAAAAAAGGCCTATCTTTATGAATTTCATAAAATAGCTCTGCTTGTTTTTTTGTCAGCAACATCATTTTTTGTGCTATAATTTCTAGTCCAGATTTTTCGATGTAAGAATTTATCTTGCCTGTAATATTATTTTTTACTGCATCAGGTTTTAATATCGAAAGTGTCTTCTCAATTGTCATATTATTTCCTTATATAAGATTGTATATTTATAGATTCATTTTATTGCAAATTTTTGTTTCATCAAAGAGGTTTTTTATTTATAGTCAAGAATAAATCATCAAGGGAGTATTGTATGCATACTTGTTGTAAAAAAACTAATGAAAAACCTGAATCTACTACCAAACAACTGGTTGAAACTGAATCTACTGCTAAAAAATTGGTCAATAACTTGAAATCGTCAATTTTTTGTGGAGCAAAAGGGTTTTTAACTTTTAATTTGGCTTTTTTAAGTTATTTAGAATATGGTATGTGTGACCATATTCTACAAAAGCAAGGAAAAAGTAATAATCAATACACGGAGCTAAAAAAAGGCGCTGCCTTTGCAATGAAAAGAAACACTATTCCATTTCTTGAAATGGCTATCATAGTGCCATTTGTTTGTTTTGCGCTGCCAGCTATGGTAGGTAGTATAAGTCTTATGCAGTGTGCGCTTATATGTGCTGCATTGATGGTTACAACATGCTTTTTTGTAAGAACTTTTCACGTGCGTGAGTGGTCACTAGAAAAATGGACCAAACATAGTACACAAGAAATAGATGGGCAATTTAAGAAAGATACTATAAAATTTCCTATCTTTGATCAAAATAGAAAGCATATTGAGTATAATTCGCCTAACTCAGGGCTACTACTGGATGAAACAAGTAGCACCTCTCTTTTAGTTAAAGTTTCACTTTTTCCCCTAAAGGTTCTTTTGAAGGTTCTTCAAAGTTGTATAATGCTATCTTTAGCTGCTGTTGAACTTCTTGAAGCAGTGCCAAGTTTTTGTGTTGACGCGGTTTTTGATAAAAGCTTTGCATCTACCAAGAGTAATGTGCGAAGATCTGGTCATTTATTGTATGCAAGTGTGAGAAATTTAGTGCCTATAACTAAATTTGATGAGCCTATAGCTGAGTTTATAGGCACCCCAAAAGCAACTTGTTGCGGAGCCTGAATGTGCCTCTTTTCTGTTATTTAAGTGTATTCTATTTTGTCATTCCAGTCTGGAATACAGCACTTTCACACAATTTCATCGAGGACGTTGTTTTCACATAACACTTTTATACTTACCAATTTAGTAAAATCCTGGATCCCAGTGTCGGAGCACTGGGATGACACCATCTTAGTAGAAATAGCCCTCAAATCACAATGTTGTTGTGCATCATGCGCTGGAACGACGGCAAAAAGTAATCTTGCAGTTTTAACAATTATTTGCAAAAGACCAAATGAAAAAGGCAGTTATCTTATTTAATCTTGGTGGACCTGATTCACTGAATGCGGTCCGTCCTTTTTTATTCAATCTTTTTTATGACAGGAGAATAATCAGTCTACCAAACCCTTTTCGGTTTCTTTTAGCAAAGTTTATATCTGCGAAACGAGAAAATACTGCACGAAAAATATACGAGGAAATTGGAGGTAAATCGCCGATTTTGGATAATACGAAAGCGCAAGCTGATGCTTTAGAACTAAAATTAAATGAAGATAGAAACCATGTACACAAGGTATTCATTTGCATGCGCTATTGGCATCCATTTGCTGACGAAGTTGTTAAAAGTGTAAAACAGTTTGATCCTGATGAAGTAATTTTGCTGCCACTATACCCTCAATATTCAACTACCACAACTTTGTCATCCATCGAAAATTGGCAAAAAAATGCTAAAAACCATGGTCTAAAGTGCAATATAAAAATAATTCACCATTATTATAATAACGAAGACTTTATTGAAGCTCACGCTAATTTAATAGCTAAGCATTACAAATTAGCCAGCAGAATCGATAAGCCAAGAGTCCTATTTTCAGCCCATAGCTTACCTCTTAGTATTATTAAAAAAGGCGACCCTTACGCTTCACAGGTAGAAAGAAGCGTAGAGTTAATAGTAGAAAAGTTAGCTATCAATAACTTAGATTGGTCAATATGTTATCAGAGTAAGATTGGTCCTGTAAAATGGCTAGAGCCAAGCACTGAAAGTGAGCTATCACGTGCAAAAGCTGATGGTGTACCTGTAGTTTTATCGCCTATATCTTTTGTTTCTGAGCATTCAGAAACACTTGTGGAACTTGATGTAGAATATAAAGCAATTATCAAGGATGGATATTACTTTCGCGTGCCAACTCTCAGTATCGATCCCTTGTTTATTAAATGCTTGGCTGATTTGTGCATAAATCACCCTTAAAGTCCTGATTTATAGGACTTTTCTTTAAGGCTTTTATGTGATAGAATAAAAGAAAGTTATTGTTTTATTAACTATTTTATGCCAAGCAAGCTAAAAAAGAAATCGAGCACGTTCACACAAAGGGTACATGATGCTTATAATCATGATTTCAGGAAGGTAATCTGCATCACAACAGGTTTAACAGCCCTATTGTGTAAGATTTCACTGCAATTTTGCTGCGAGTTCATTGACAATAATAGATCCAATATCTTTCTTATACGGGATGTTGCTCGACTAATGAAGTTTCCGACATCTATTCTATATATTGCCCATTCTGCATTTACTCTACAGGATCTAATTAAGGATTACAGAAACCCTGAGAGTAAAAAAGAGCTGGCAAAAGTTGTGGGTAAATCGGCTAGTCTTGCAAGCAGCATCATAGAAGCATTGATGATGTTGAAAGTCATCCATTTTTTTACTAGGGGTAATGCAGACGTAATAAGTCACATTCACTTAACATCAACGATCCTATTTCTGTTTATTTCGGAACCTATAAGTTACTATTATTCATGGAGAAAATACCTAGATAATAAGGATCCTGAAAAATCTGCTGAGTGTAAGAAGGACCTTATTATCAGCACATTAACTTTGTCATTAGGTTTGTTAAACTTCATATTAAAAAGAATGGAGACTGCAACCATACCAATAAACTTAGGTAATGGTATAATCTATAATTTCAACTTAAGCGTAACAGTTAGCATAATATATAGCGCAGTATTCCTAGTACTTCAGCTTGACAAACTATTTAGCCAACCTATCAACGATGACCCTTCTACTGAACTTAATAATGCTGGCCATAACCATATTCAGCCCGGTAATGATGGTAATGATCTGCCCGATGGCAACGCTGTGGGAATGTAAGGGTTAGAGGTGAAAAGATTTTATTTCTACTGCCAATGCTAGCACTGCTAATTTACTAACTATGTTCCAAAGTGCTAGAGGTTTTTCTTCCACTATTTTGCTAACGTCATGAAATTCGCAATCAATGGAGTTTAAGCTGGAATATACATCTTTCCTGCTATTACATCGGTATAAGTAACATGTTGGAGTATCTCCTATATAGTATATTAGCGGTTCTGCAGAACTGCTTTTAAATACGTCAATGGTTGGTACACCTTCTTGTATAATAACGCTATTGATTGCTATTCCTTCTTTTATCTTTTTCATTTTATGACGCTTTTTTTTATTGAGGTTTAATATTTCTTCACCACTTGTTGCTGTTATAATACCCATCCCATATGTGCCATTGCTTGCTTTGATAAAAACGTAAGGTTGTGTTTTTATTTCATATTCCTCATATTTCTTTTGCACTAGAGACAATATTTGGTCAACTTTAGCCGCTACTGTTTTTAGTGATGAATCATCATCAAAATCAACTCCATCACAGCTCTCTGTAAGCACAGAAATTAGCCATGGGTCCATTTTAAATTCGCTACAAAACTCGGACGCTAATTCTTGATAGATTTCAAAATACTTAAATTTCTGCCTGCTATGCCAACCGTATAGTGGGCTTGGTACTATATCTTGCTTTACGTCTTTTAGCGTGTCTGGAATGTGGCTCGTCATATCACGGTTCAGTATAATAACATCAGGCACAAATCCTGAAGTTGTCTTCAGCAGAGAGTTTTCTTTCACAACAGTTTCATACTGTTCTATTAAATTGTATACTTCACTATGTAAAAGGCCAATTCTAGTCTCAAAACCTGCGAGTTGCAGTACTTTCTCTATAACAAATACGTTTTCTATATACATTTTATTGCGTGTATAATTTTCCGGTATTATAAGAACCTTTTTGTATTGATGTCTTTTAAAGTAGCTTTCTATCAATCTTGCTGCCATCGTTCTTGATTCTTCACTTAAGTTATTGAACCCCGCAGGAAATAAATTAGCGTCCACTGGGGCAATTTTGTAACCAGAGTTTCTAAGATCTATAGAGCTATAAAATGGTAATGTAAGGCCGTTAAGTTTTGCTTCGAACCAATTATTTATACTTTTTTCCAAATCTGGGTGAATTATGTTTTGCATCTGCACTTTAAATGTTATAAGGAAGGTATTATATTATAAGCTATAATTAAACATATTTAGCAAATTTGACTAAAGATTAAAGTATAATGAGATTCTTATTTAAAGTGATAGAAAAATGATTCAACACGATAACAATAAAATGTATGGAACTACTATACTGTCAATTAGAAAAGATAAAAGCGTAGTAGTAATAGGTGATGGACAGGTTTCAATGTGCCACACTGTTATAAAATCCGGAGCAAAAAAAGTTAGGCGTCTCTCTGGTGATTCTGTAATTGCTGGGTTTGCTGGAGCAACAGCTGATGCATTTACTCTCTTTGAAAGACTAGAATCTAAACTTGACAAGCACCCAGGGCAATTAATGAGAGCATGTGTTGAACTTGCAAAAGACTGGAGAATGGATAAATATCTGAGAAAATTAGAAGCTATGATGATCGTTGCAGATAAATCTATTTCATTAGTAATTACGGGAACAGGTGATGTTCTTGAACCTGAAGATGGAATCGCAGCTATTGGCTCTGGGGGAAATTTTGCTCTATCTGCAGCAAGAGCTTTAATTGACATTAAAGGAATATCAATAGAGGAAATTGCGAAAAAGGCTATGAAGATAGCTGCTGATATATGTGTTTATACAAATCATAATGTAATTATTGAAAAAATAGAGGAGTGATATGTCTTCTGAACAAGAAACTTTGTGCACTAATTTTTCCAATCAGCCTATAACCCTTTCAGAAGGGCGGTCTTGTAGTAGTGACACCTACGATGAAAAAGATGGCCTCTATAAAGATACTAAGAGTGGTTTTGATTCAAATGACAGCGATGTTCAAGTTAATGACAGTACTCAAGTTTTGTTAGATGACCTGCCACCACAGAAGATAGTTAAAGAATTGGACAGATTCATAATCGGACAGGATGATGCAAAGCGTGCTGTTGCTATTGCGCTCAGAAATCGTTGGCGTCGCAATCAGGTTCCATTTCCATTGCGTGATGAAATCATACCTAAGAATATATTGATGATCGGTCATACAGGGGTTGGTAAAACTGAAATAGCTCGTCGCTTAGCAAAACTTGCCGGTGCACCATTCATAAAAATTGAGGCAACGAAGTTTACTGAAATAGGGTACGTTGGACGTGACGTTGATTCGATAATACGCGATTTAGTTGATGCAGCAATAGTTTTAGTTAAAGAGAAAGCCTGTAAAGCCTTAGCTGAAAAGGCTTTAGATTTAGCTGAGAAAATAATAGTAAACTCTATGGTAGGCGAAGATGCAACCGGAGAGAGTAAAAGAATCTTTAGAGAAAGATTAAGAAATAAAGAGTTTGAGAACGGAGAAGTTTCCATTAACGTCAGAGAGAGCAAGAGTATGTTGCCTACTTTCGATATACCAGGCATGCCAGGTGGGCAAGTTGGTGTGATGAATGTAACAGAAATAATGGGCAAGATGTTTAACGGGAGCAAAAAAACAAAAACTATTACGGTGAAGGTAAAAGAAGCGCGTGAAATATTAATTAATGAAGAAAGTGAAAAGCTAATGGATGAAGATAAGATAATCAAAGAAGCCATTGATCTTGTTAGTAACGATGGTATAGTATTTTTGGATGAAATAGACAAAATTGCAGCGCGTACAGAAATAAAAGGTGAAGTAAACAGAGAAGGAGTGCAACGCGATCTGTTACCACTACTTGAAGGAACAACTGTTACAACTAAGTATGGCCATGTAAAAACAGACTATATATTATTTATTGCATCTGGTGCTTTTCATCAGTCTAAACCATCTGACCTCTTACCGGAATTGCAGGGCAGATTACCGATCAGGGTAGAACTTAAGGCACTTACTCAAGAGGATTTAATAAGAATATTAAAGGAACCAGAATCTAGTTTGTTAAAGCAGTACATAGCTTTAATGAAAACAGAAAATGTGACGCTTGAGTTCACTGATGATGGTATAAAAACCATAGCTGAAATAGCGTTTACAGTTAATAGGCAAGTGGAAAATATAGGCGCAAGAAGGCTTCACACTGTCATGGAGAAGCTTTTAGACGAAATAAGTTTCATTGCTTCTGAGAAAAATAGCGAAAAATTCATTATAGACAGCAAGTATGTAAAAGATAAACTTGAGTCGATTTCGAAGCAGCTTGATTTATCTAAGTTCATACTTTAGGAAAAACGAGAAGCCTATTTTAAGCAGTTAGAGAGTGTTCAGAAGATCAGCCAGTAGACCTAAAATCAGCTATATTCTTTAGGCTGTTTTTCAACAGTAGAATGGTGTGTTGCGACCTCTTGTTTAACATCTAATCTTAAGTCAATTATTGAGATATTTTCTTCATCATAATCTATGTCTTTTATTAACATATCGTCAGTAATAGTCAAAAGGTCAGGCGGAGAAAGAATAGTTCTTTTATTACCAGCTCTCATTCCCACAACACCAAACTCTATAGCAAGTGGTATTTCTTTGTTACCAACTTTGAATTGCACTGTTTGATCTTTGACTATATATTCTCCATTATGCTCCTTTACGCTATATTTAACCGATATCTCATCACCGCACCTTACTTGTTTTCCAGTCTTGTTAATTAAGTCATTAAAAACCATCAGATTATTTACTGAGTCGGGATATTTATCCTTTACTTCGATCAGTTTGACGTAATAAGAATTAAAATTCATTTTGTTATCATTAGCAATAGTAACTACACGCTCTCCGCCTTCTTTCATACCTATCACCCCTAAACCCACTTCTTTTAGGTCATCTTGACCTATTTTCAAAGTAACATCAGAAACTTTGCTAGGGAGTGTTGCTAAGTTATTATTAGAAATTTTATATATTTGCAGTAGGACTTCCAGGCCACAGAAAGCCTTACTGCCATTACCTTCAGTAATTTCATAAAAATTTATTGAATCTTCTTCCTTTTGCTGCGTTATTTCTTCTAAATATTCTGTTAGCCCATGCTTTTCAATATAGCGGTCAAGTGCTGATTCAAGTATTGGCTTCACTAGGTAATGTGCTATCGTCTGTATCAAGCCACCATGCGTGGCATTTATCTCATAAAGCTTGTCCTTTTTTTCCGGTTTACCTTTGTTTATATAGACAATAGTAAACACAAAAGCAGAAGTTAAAGTGAGAATCATTACTACGGAAATAAGCATTTGTAATATAATTTTTCTAACCATCTTTCTTTACTTGATTCAATAAATCATATAAATAATTAGTATCCCCTGAAAGCGCACTCAAATTATCCAAGCCTTGTTTAAAGAGGCCGTCTATATAGTCCTCTACTTCACTTTTACCAAGCACAGACATTAGATTATTTGTTTTATCTTGTTCGTAGTCTTCAATATCATCCTTAGCTTGAAAGATAAGCCCTAGGTTTATCCCGTAGTTATATAACGCTTTACGTTGCTTGTCTGTAGCATTCCCTATTATAGCGCCTATTTCGCATGAAGCTGCAAATAATTTTGCGGTTTTCATCAAATGAATTTCTTTTATTTTATCAGCTTGGCCCGACGTCATTCCAGCGTTATACATACAGCTGTACGAATGTTGTGGTTTTAAGGTAGAAAGGGTGTCATGCAAGTAGCTGACACTGGAATCCATTTCATGTTCAGCTCCACCATCGCATGGCTTTTTGCACGAAATGCTTGTAGGCAAAGCCTTCTGGATCCCAGTGTCCGCTACTTGAATGACAGAGGGTTGGGGTCTAAAATCTATATGCTCACTGTTAATATCTAAAGCCTGTCCTCCCACCATTCCCCTAATTCCTATTGCTTGAGAGAGCACTTTTATGATCTCACAGCGTTTCTCATTTAACGAAGATAATACCTCAAAAGCCAGAGTAAGTAGTGCATCTCCGGCAAGCACTGCTGTTGCTTCATCAAATTTTTTATGGCAGCTTAGCTGGCTTCTGCGAGTATCACTGTTGTCCATGCACGGTAAATCATCGTGAATTAGAGAATAAGCATGAACAAATTCAATTGCTGCAGCAACTGATATTACTTTTTTAGCTTCCGCGTTAAACACTCGCGATGAAGCTACGACTAAAAAGGAGCGTATATGTTTTGCAGGAGCAAGGAGTATATAACGCATAGCTGATATAAGCTTATTCTCGCTATTTTCTGGTAAAAGTTTATTTACTTCTACAATAAGCAAATTTTTTGTTGTTTCGTCTAGCATTTTTGAATTGTTAATTGTTTAGCACGTAACGCTAGCCAGCTAGGGCAGTAGAAAACTTTACTGTAGTTTATCAGTTATAAAAGATATTGCAAACATAAAAATTTTTTATAACATCAAAGAATAGGTTATTTTTTTGGTAAGAAATGTGAATAGCGAACTAGCAAAGAGCACTAGAGAAGACATAGAAGAGAAAGTGAAAAAGATTATACTAGAGCACATTAGTAAGGATGTAGAGAAATTCAACAGCTCTTCAAAGCTTTCGGAGCATGGTGCAGACAGTTTAGATGCAGTTGAAATCATCATGGCGGCAGAAGAAGAGTTCGGGATAGAAATCCCAGATGAAGACGCACAAAAAATGGAAACTATGGAGCAAATAGTTGAGTACATTAATAGTAAAAAAGGCTAATAGTTAGTGTTAAATGAGCAGAAGAGTAGTAGTCACTGGTGTTGGTTTAATCACTCCACTAGCGGCAGATGTTGACAACACTTGGTCAAGGCTGATAAAAGGCGAGTCTGGCATAAAAGCAATCAATACAGATAGATTTGACTCTTCTGATCTTGCTTGCAAGGTTGCAGGGCAGGTGCCTGTGCAATCCGATAACATTGAGAATTACTTTAATCCTGTAGGTTATATTTTTGAAAAAGATCTAAAAAGAACGGATCGTTTTATTCATTACGGCATTGCAGCAGCGATTCAAGCTGTGGAAGATTCATCTTTAGAAGATTCAAAAGTAGATAGGGAACGTGTTGGCGTAACTATTGGCTCTGGTATAGGTGGTCTTCCGTCAATTCAGGAAAATGTTATTACCATGCAGGAAAAAGGGCCCAGACGTGTCAGTCCATTTTTTGTCCCTGCAAGTCTAATAAATTTGATATCTGGCCATATTTCTATTAAATACGAATTTACAGGTCCAAACGATTCAGCAGTAACCGCATGTGCAACAGGTGCGCATGCAATCATAAACTCAGCAAGAACTATAAAACTTGGTGAAGCGGATGTTATGATTGCAGGTGGAGCAGAAAGTGCACTGTGTAGAGTTGGAATTGCAGGTTTTGCATCTATGAAAGCGTTATCAACTAAATTCAATGATAAACCCAAAGAAGCTTCAAGACCATGGGATGCAGAACGCGATGGTTTTGTTATGGGTGAAGGAGCAGGTATATTGGTGCTGGAGGAATACGAACATGCAAAAAAAAGGGGGGCAAAAATACATGCTGAACTGGTTGGGTACGGACTGACAGGGGATGCACACCACATTACAGCACCACATCCAGAAGGAAGAGGCGCATTTAAGGCAATGCAGCTTGCTTTAAAGAGCGCACAAATTAATCCCAATCAAGTAGGGTATATTAATGCACATGGAACTTCAACACCACTTGGAGATAAAATTGAAGTAATAGCAATGAAACAGTTATTCGGTGACTACGTTTATAAAATACCTGTTTCTTCAACTAAATCTTCTATAGGACATTTACTTGGTGCTGCAGGGAGCGTTGAAGCAATATTTAGTATTCTTGCGTTAAATAATGGAATTATTCCGCCAACCTTAAATTTACATAAACCTTCAGAAGGATGTGATTTAAATTTTGTACCACTTAAAGCTCAAGAGCATAAAATTCAATATGCACTTTCTAATTCGTTTGGTTTTGGTGGCACTAATGCATCGCTCATCTTTGGAAAAAATTATAATTAAACCTCTTAAGGATAAAATAAACGTAAGGTATCAATAATTGGCTAAGAAAGAAAACAATGGTGTCACGCTACTTGGATGACGGAGGGAGAAAAAGCAAATTTTTGCCTTTTACGGTCAATCTATTATACTTAGTAAGACTTCAATAAATTAATGAATATATACTTTATATCTAATTAAATGCACAAGATATTAATAAGAAATAACTACAAATCCCTGGTCGGAAAAATCAAGATTAATGGTTCAAAGAATGCTATTTTACCGATAATGGCAGCAAGTCTATTGAGTAGCTTCCCGGTGATTTTGCATAATGTACCTGATTTAATTGATGTGCATCTAATGTCTAAGCTGCTTGAGAGTCTTGGAGCGAAAGTGAACTTTACATGTAATAAAGATTATAAAGCAAATCATACTTTGGAAATTGACTGCGGTAATATCAACCATCACGTAATGTCACATGAAACTGCAAGTAAGCTGCGAGCATCTTTTTTAATGCTAGGTCCAATTCTCAGTAGATTTGGTAAAATCACAACAGTCTTTCCTGGTGGATGCAATATCGGAAAGCGTCCCGTTGATATGCATATCAAAGCATTAGAAGAAATGGGAGCTAAAATTAAAGTTGAAGGCTGTAATATAATTGCAACAGTGAAAGGAAAGCTACAAGGAAAAGAAATCACATTTGAGAAAATAAGTGTTGGCGCAACAGAAAACATAATAATGGCAGCAACACTTGCAGAAGGAGTGACAATAATAAACAATGCTGCAACGGAGCCGGAAGTTCTTGATTTAATAGAGTTCCTAAAGAAAATGGGTGCTAATATTGAGATTAGTGATACAAGGATCACAATAACAGGAGTTGAAGCATTAAATGGATGTATTCATAAAATAATACCAGATCGCATAGAAGCAGGCACCTATGCACTAGCTGCTATAATAACCGGTGGTAAGTTGGAGTTAGAAGGAATAAGTCTATCTGATATAAGATGTATTGTGAATGAATTGAAAGCTATAGGGGCTAATGTTGAACTATATAATGAGGGGGTTATGATTTCCAGAAAAAATTGCTCTATTAGGTCTGCTAACATTGCAACAGATCCATACCCCAACTTTCCCAGTGATATGCAACCACAACTGATGTCTGCAATGTGCATCGCTGATGGGATATCAGTAATTGAAGAGAACGTTTTTGAAAACAGATTTGCACATGCAGATGAATTGAGAAAGTTAGGTGCTAATATCAGCATCGAGAAAAGCAAAGCTACTATAAGTGGAATAAAAAGCTTATCTGGAGCTAATCTATATGCTACTGACTTAAGATCAACAGCAGCTTTGGTGCTTGCTTCTTTGGTAGCCGGTGGAGAAACTATAATAAACAATTCACATCATTTATGGAGAGGATATGAAGCAATGCATGAAAAACTCAATTCATGTGGAGCTGATATCTCCATTTCATCTTGAGGATATTTTATGAATGAAGCAACCAAACGAACTACAGTAAAAGAAATAGATGGAATCTTATATGAAGAACATAAGGTATTAGACCATGGATTTATTCGAGTAGTGGATTATATGGGCTCTGACAGTAGCATAGTTCAAGCTGCTCGTGTTTCTTATGGCAAGGGAACAAAACAGATAAGTCAGGATGAAGCACTTATAAAGTATTTAATGAGACATCATCATACAACTCCATTTGAAATGTGTGAAATTAAGTTTCACGTGAAACTTCCAATTTTTGTTGCAAGGCAATGGATAAGGCATAGAACTGCAAATGTGAATGAATATTCAGCAAGGTATTCAATACTTGATAATGAATTTTATACACCTAAACCAGAACAAGTTGCAAAACAATCTGACAATAATAAACAAGGTAGTGGGGAAGCTTTTGATCCAGATACCTCAAAGGAAATAATAGATTCTCTAACAAATGACTCTAATTTAGTATATTTTCATTATGAAAAATTTATTGAGCAGGGGCTTGCAAGAGAAATTGCCCGAACTAACCTAACGCTTAATTACTACACGCAATTTTATTGGAAAATAGATCTACATAACCTTTTTCATTTTTTGAAGCTTAGAGCTGATAAGCACGCCCAATATGAAATCAGAGTTTATGCAGAAGTTATGTTGGATATAATAAAAAAATGGGTCCCATTGGCCTACAATGCCTTTGTTGAATATTGCCTAGAATCAGCCTGTATTTCAAGAACTGGTTTAGACATAATTCGTAAATTAATTAAAGGGGAAACCGTTACTAGAGAAGAAAGTAATATTGGTAAAAGAGAATGGGACGAGCTGATGTCTATACTTGATAAACGATCTTAAAGATAAAGGCATATACATAAATCTTTATGGCAATTGTATATCTCTATAGATTTATAGGTGTAAGCAACAATTTACCAGTATTGTTATCAACTGATATATCAACTATTTTTGAATTTGTTCTCTCTCTTGTTTCATAAAGTTCCTCAGCTTTCCTTAACATTAATGTTGCGTTTCTAAGCGTAACGTAAATTTCACAATAATCTGGAGAATTTTCAATATACATATTATATGAATAAAAATTTACAGCCAGTTCCACTGCCCTACAAACCTCCTCTGATGTAAAATTAGCAACTCCTGTATTAGGACAAAAGCCAACTGCTCCTCTATTAGGGTCAAAAAATATGTATTTACCATTCTCTGCTTTATATACCAACATAGAATGTGCAATATTCTCGTCATCATCATCACTATCTCCTTCATTACAAGTATAACAGGAGAAATTAAATTCTAAGCAGCATTCTATCTCTACATTATCCAAAGCACACTTAACTTTTTCTTGATTAATATGGATCCATACTTCTGTTGACGATAAATCATTACACTCTTGTTCATATATTGTCTTGTCATAAAATTGATCTCCCTCACGTCTCTCAATGCTCTGAATATGAAGAATAGGTAAGAATTGTAGCAAGATCTGCGTTGCTAATAATCCGGTCGTTTGTTCTTTTCTTCCATCAACATAAGCTATAAAATCTTGTTCAGACACAACATCACCAGACTTGAGAAGTTTAGCAAAGTCTTCCCTACTCTTTAATCCTAAAAGAGTAATAAAATAAATTAATGGCTGACATAGGCCTTCTTCGGGATCAAAACCCAAAATTCCTTCAAATCTACTTCTTAAGTGTACAATTTTTGATATGCTATCTGACATAAAGTCATTCAAATTAAATTTTATAGCTTGCCTGCTATCAAATAGCTCTCTGTACTGTTCTTCAGCTAATAAATCCGATTTATATACATATCTACCATTCTCTCTATGTATACCTTCTACATCTCTAATGATGCCTTGTTCCACATTTTTACTAATGGCAGATTTGTTTTCATGATCTCTTATATTGGTAGTTTGATTTAAAAATTTCACTACTTCTTGCCCTGAAAAAATTCTATCAATTTCTTCATTTGCAATTTTGAAAAATACTTTAATTTGAGAGTTATCTTCGGAAGTATAAACTTTTAATATATTAGACTCAGTAATACTATTAATATATTTCTTAACGTATCTTGGCATATTAATTATTTTAAAATATTAACTATATTAGCTAATATTACAATAATTTACACCATTGGACAATTAATATTTTAATAAAAATCTCACTAAAATTAATTTATTGCGCTAATATTGATCAAATCAATTCATCACTTTTATAGAACATCTCATTGAAATCATGTAGAGTTCCAAAATCCTGACCCTTGATAAATAGGTGATCATTAGCAACATGTGCTTCATCAAGAGTAAACAGCTCGTAATGATGATTATGAGCTGGCCTAACAATTCCATTATATAAAACCATTACTTGCTCACGGTTATATCCACTGCCGTCATGGTACTTGCCACGTACGGTATCATAAAAATTCTTTATATCATCATATGTCACTTGCAGCTCCACCTTATACTTTCCCACTTCAAGAGGACTTCCTGTCCTTATTTTTAAGGGATATTGTGAATTTGCAACACTGTTAGAAATTTCTGCTTCAATATCAGAATTTTTATCCATATTTTCTATCACACTTGCCATAACAGTTTCTTGTTCGTCTTCTATCGGTTTTGCTTGTTTTTCAATTTTATTATTGCTACTTTCAGTTTCCACAGTGACTTTTCTTGTTTCCATATCTTTTTGAGCTTTCTCATTACTTTGCTTGCGTATTTCATCTCCATGCAATTTCTCCTGCAGGGCTTTTTCCATGTCAGCATAACCGTCACGATTGCTTTGCAAAGCTGGTTGATCTTCAACATAACTGCTGCTATCATCCGCTTGCATTTGATCTATATAGTTAGATTCTTCTTCCTGTATAGTATTTTTTGTGACTCCCTTAAGGTAATCAAGCATATCTTTTCCAGTCTTTTCCCAACTTGCAGCATCTGCATATTTTCTATCACTATTGATTACATCCTTTAATATTCTTCTATCATCTATCCATTGTTCAGCATGCTCAAATAGCGTCCATCCTTCATTACCATGAATATCAACATCAGCTCCATTCTTTATCAGGTACTTTACTTTGTCCAATTGCCCATGCCTTACTGCATGAATAAGTGGTGTCCAGCCTTCACTATCTCGAACATCAATATTTGCATTATTCTTTATTAAATATTCTAATATCTCTTGATTTCCTAAATTAACAGCAAAGTGTAAAGGTGCTAAACCGTAACTATCTTTAACATTAACATCTGCACCATGCTCTATTAGGTAATTTGCTACCTCTGTATTTTTTATGCTCATGGCAAAATGTAG
This sequence comes from Wolbachia endosymbiont of Rhagoletis indifferens, assembly GCF_048537595.1. Lineage (NCBI taxonomy): Bacteria > Pseudomonadati > Pseudomonadota > Alphaproteobacteria > Rickettsiales > Anaplasmataceae > Wolbachia > Wolbachia endosymbiont of Rhagoletis indifferens. Next base: position 1,031,277 of record NZ_CP175923.1, read on the forward strand.
TGGAGGTTTGCCAGAGCTAATATCACGAGTATTAATGTCTACATTGTGATCTATTAAGTATTTAGCTATCTCTGTATGTTTTAGTTCAATAGCATAATGTAGTAGTGTTTGAGCAGAGGTGTTTTTGACATTAAGATCTGCACCATGTTCAACTAAATTCTTAACTATTTCTGTATGTCCTAGCTTAACAGCAGTAAACAATAGAGGAGTATAACCTTTACTATTAGGATCTGCATTATGATCTAACAGATATTCCACTATTTCTGTATTATCTGAATAAATAGCACTTTGTAGTGGCGTTCTGGAATAAGCATCCTGAATATTAGGATTTGCACCATGATCTACTAAGTATTTAGCTATCTCTGTATCTCCAGATTCAACAGCATAGTGTAAAGGTGTTTTGTAATAAACATATTGAGTATTAGTTTTCTGATAATAATTGTCCTGAATATTAAGGTTCGCACCATTATCAATAAGGTATTTTGCTACTTCCGTATTTCCTGACTGAATAGCATAATGTAGTGGCGTTTGTCCGTTATGGTCTCTTGCATCAATATACGCATTGTGTTCTATAAGCGTTACTATCTTACTTAAATCTCCCAATGAAGCAGCAGAGTGCAAAAGTGTTGCACCGTTTTCATCTGCCTTATTTACATCTTCTATAACGTTTTTCTTACTATCCTCATCAACTACCCTTTTCTTCCTAGATTTAATTTCATTTCCTACCACAACTTCTTCGTCTATTTGTTCATCATCAATTGTAAATTCAGTACCTATCTGATTACTATCTTCCTCCAACTCATTAGATAATTTTTCAGATAGCTGATCACCACTCAAATATGGTTCTTTTGAATATTTAGCGTAATTATAGGGATCAGTGCTGTCTGCTGAATAAAACCCACTTTCGAAGTCTGAGTAGAAGCTTTTATTGAGCACAAAGAATAAATTTTCATAATCAAGTAGCATGTCATAATCAGAACTAACACAATGCAAGAATTCACTATCTTCATAATCTGCTATATAGAATTTTTCGGAATCAAGGGTAATTTCATTTGTCCCCTTACCTTCTGCAGTAAACTGTAAAACTACTGCTGAACGCCCGTTACCTACGTCATTACCTTTTACCACTTTAAACAAGGTAATTTCACCTTTTTCTATGAACTCCTTTAATTCCTCATTCTTTTGATCTAATTCTTCCTCTGCTTGTCTTTTCTCTCTTATCAATTTCTCCTCTTTTTCAGTAGCTTTATTTTGCAACTGTAAAAACATCTCTTGTGTGGTTAAGCTATTTGTGTTGCTTAAAAAATTATCTAACACATTTGATGCAATTGGTGACAATTCACCGTGATCATCAAATACTTTTTCCTTTGCTTTATCATAGTGATTTGGGTTATAGATTGCATACAGAGGATAAAAACCATAATCTGCTATTGACGCCCCATCAGATGATAGTTCCATTGAGAATCCATAGTGATTAAGTGGAAGATTGGAAGTTAAATATCTACCGTTATCATCCCTAACGTATAGCTCGCTTCTACCATTGTGCTCACTATATTTATTGTAGTAGATATAAAAATTCTCATGGTTAAGATTGAAGTGATCATCTAGATTATCGAATTGAATTGTACTGCCAAGCTTCTCGCGCAAAAAATTTTTGCTTTCATCTGTAAGCTTTATACGTGCAGAAAAGTAGTATCGATCTATAGGTTCGCCTTTTTCTATCTCAAAGTTCAAAGTAATCTTATCGTTGACCATTGGTAGCTCCAAATATTGTATTAATTATTTTAATATTTATCAATCATACGGTCTGTACTATGAAAAATGTGTTAAATGTTAAGATTTTTTTGTGCACCTAGGTAAGGTAATTGCAATCTGTCATTTCAGTGCATAATGTACAACTGTATGAACATTTGCTTTTGTTAAGGTAATTCACACAGCAAATGGTGTCATTCCAGCGCGTGACGCTGGAATCCAGCTTTCTATGCAACCTCATCAAAGACATTTATTTAGTACAGATTAGCTACTTTTTACGCTCACCAAATCAGTTTGCTTGCTCACAACCTGGATGCCAGTGCCTATGACACCCTTCCTAGTGAAAGTTGCTCTCAAATCGCAATGTTCATGCAGTTGTGCACACAATACTAGAACCCAGAAAAAACATGTTTAGATTGGCTATTCGAACGACATTAGTTGTTAGTTATGCAGCTAACAGCTCCACTATTACAACATTTGTTTACTGTTATGTCTGTAAGATACCCTACTATACCACCTAATGCTGCACCTGCAATTCCTAATAATACAGCAGTTGCAACTACTCCAATAGCAACAATCTCAGGTATAATTCCTATTGCAGCTAGTGTGGCTCCTACAGCACCAAATAATAATGCTAAGCCTATTGTCCATCCTCTCGAAGAAATTCCTGAAGGCTGTTTTTGTGGAGAATTACGTTTTGGATTGCCTACTATAGGTGGCTGATTATCTTGCTTTTTTGGCTGTAGATTATTATTAGTTCCATTACTGACAGGTGTTTGCTGCAATGGAACTGCACTGCCTGTAACCGTTTGTAGGCCACCATTTACTGGTTGCTTCTGTTGTGCAGAAGTTGGGGTAAATGGTTGTGTAGTGACATTGCTTGCAGTCGGTTGTTCTAAAATTTGCTCATTATCACAGTTAATAGCCACATTGCTACCCACTTTTGATTGAAATGATTCGGTAAACACTACACTGTAATCTACATCATCAATTATTGTTTCTGAAGTTAGATCTGGATTTTGATAGTAAGTTATAGTAGCAGTGGATACTTTAGGTTTACCTTTTATCGTCTCTTTTACTAATCTTTTCTTTTCTATTGTACACACATTAAACTGATCAGAAAAACTAAAAGTTAATTTACCTTTAAGTTCCCTTTCGAAATCACTCACAAAGCTATCTTTAAAATCAAATGGAACAGAGATGTGCTTTCCACCTAGAAAGATCTCTCGCATGCAGAACTTATTAGGGGCTGTTTTAATACGCTCACCTTCAAGCTCCATAACCTCTTTGATAGCTAGGTACATTATACCTTCAGCTATTTTTGGATTGATTTTATTAATCAAATTTCTGATATACTCTTTATCTTCTTCAGCCACTATAATAACTCTAATGTTAAATCTTTCACATAAGTATTCGTTAGGAATTCCATACCTACCTCCACCTATAAATACTCCTCCAATTCCATCTCCTAAAACTACTATTGGAATAGTAGATAATCTATCATATGCTTCTTCCATAGATCCATCATCTTTCAAAAGCTTATTAGCTTTTTCCATAACACTTTTGTCTACACTTTGTTTATGATATTTTTTAAGGTATTTTTCACAAAAATTATTATAGCTATAACTGTGTTTCTGCGTTACCATTTCTGCGTAGCGAAATGTGTTAAACAAATGCGAGCTTTCATTATTAAGCCCAACTGTTGACACACTATTTTGGCTCACTGTGTTTGGATAATGGGAACCTGGACCATATCTATTTTTCTCATATATCAATTCGCCTGCAACAACAGGTATTCCCCTTACTTTCATTTCATTTTTTGGTAGTAATTGGCCATTTGTAAAAGCAAATGCTGAAAAAAGTGCCCAAGCATTGGTACCGTGTGAAGCAAAAGTTCTCTTATCAATCACATTACTGCGTGCATTCAATCTAACTTCAGGGTGTTCCCTTTTAAATTCCTCACTTATCTCAAACAATTGTTTTCCCGACTCGCTTGGTCTTCTGTTCTGCATAAAGTTCTTATGAAGTTCAGAAAATTCTATTAGTTTCTGTATATGAGCCTCTTGCATATTTACCATCCTAGCCAAATAAACTTACATAATACCAGTTTAACCCACAAAAATCAAGCAAACAAATCCTTAAAACAATGCTAAACTCAATCACTATGGCAAGAACAGTTGACGTATTACTACCACTTCCAATTGATCAGTTATTTTCATATGCAATTGAGGAAAATACTGAGATTTTACTTGGAGATTACGTAGTGGTGCCATTTGGCAAAAAACGCTTAATCGGAATAGTTTGGAAATACAGTGATAAAAGTAACCGAGAATTAAAATTTATTGAGCAAAAAATCGATTTACCAAATATTAGACCAAAATTGATCGCATTTGCAGAGTGGGTTGCGCAGTATAACTTAATACCTATTGGTATGCTTGCCAAAGTGATAATGGGAGGAGTGCTAAAAGTAAACCAAATAGACAAATTGATTTGTGCTAAGCAGAAGCAGGAAATAAGTGAAATAAGTTGCCAATTAAGCCCTGAACAGCAGGTAGCTAGTGATGAAATAATAAGCAATTTGAACGAATATTCAGTGACTTTGCTTGACGGTGAGACAGGATCTGGAAAAACGGAAGTTTATCTCTCTGTGATTGCACAATTGATTAAGAATTACACTGCCGTTCCAAATGCTGCTCAAACTTTACCATCCCAGTGCCCAGAGACACAACTGTACGAACATTGTGATTTAGGTCCACCAAGAGGGTGTCATCCCAGTGCCCAGACACTGGGATCCAGTTTTTCATATAACCTCATTACAAATGTTTATTTTAACTTAAGACCAATACCTAATTTACAATCAAAATTCCTGGATTCCAGTGTCAAGCACTGGAATGACACCTTTGTACTCAAGGCAAAACCCACTGTAACATTTAGCATACCGTCTTTGCCACGTACTAGTATGACACCAGAACGTGTTGAAATGACATCAGGAGAAGGTAATGCACAAGTTTTAATCCTCCTACCTGAAATTGTTTTAACTTCACAATTGGTAAATCGTGTTCGCGGTCAGATATCAAAAAACTTAGTTGAATGGCACTCAGGACTCACTCCAAAAACTCGCCGGAATAATTGGCTCAATATAGCAAGTGGAAATGCGCAGATAATTATTGGTGCACGATCAGCACTTTTTTTGCCTTATAAAAACCTAAAATTGATTATCGTTGATGAAGAGCACGACTCATCTTTTAAACAAGAACAGGGAATTATATATAATGCTCGAGATATGGCGATAATCTTAGCCAAATTTGAAAATATTCCGATTATTTTATCATCAGCTACTCCACTGCTTGAAACAATTCATCATGTTAAAAGCGGGAATTACAATCATGTAAAGCTAACTAAGCGATTCGGTGGTGCAGAATTGCCACTCATTAAAGTAGTGGATATGAGAAGCAACAAGCAATGGATCTCCGATGAGCTTTTTGAAAGCATCAAACAAACCATAGAGAAAAAACAGCAGGTTATGCTTTTTCTAAACCGCAGAGGGTATGCACAACTGGCAGTTTGTAAAAAGTGTGGATATAAAATTTCCTGCTTAAATTGTGCTGTTTGGCTTACATATCACAAGAAAAAAAATGCTCTTTTGTGCCATCATTGCTCTTATCAATTGAAACTTCCAGAAAAATGTTCTAATTGCCAAGGTGAACAGTCATTGTCCCTTTATGGCGTAGGAATTGAAAGGTTGCTTGAAGAAATGGTGAAATTAATACCAAACGCAAAAACTGCGATGATAAGCAGCGATCAGAAGTCGGTTAGTAACGTAATTGACTTGGTACTGAAAGAAGAGGTGAACATTATAATCGGCACACAAATAATTGCTAAGGGGCACAATTTTCCCAAATTAACTTTGGTTGGAGTAATAAATGCAGATTTGAGTCTCGAAAATTCTGATTTAAGAGCAGCGGAAAAGACGTATCAATTGTTGCACCAAGTTGCAGGCAGATCAGGAAGGTTTAATGAAAAAGGAATGGTAATAGTGCAAACCAATAATCCTGAAAGTTCAATAATAAAAGCATTGCTGCATCAAAAAAGGGACTCATTTTATGAAATTGAACTTAAGTCAAGACGTGAAGCCAAAATGCCACCATTTAGCAGATTAATAGCGCTTATAATTTGTGGTAAGAATCAGATTGCGACACAAAAAGCAGCGAATGAAATAGTAAAATCTCTTCTCCGTCATCCAAGTAGCTCAACTACTTGTATCCAGGAAGAAAATGTAGGTGCAGACAAAAAGGAATTTGAAATTCTTGGCCCATCACCAGCAGCGATAAATTTTTTAAATAATAAGTATCGGTATAGGGTATTATTAAAAATACACAATAAGCACAGTCTATCCATACAAAAAAAGCTGAAATGTTGGATTAAAAATTGTAACTTGAATTCGAGTATTGCAGTGATAATAGATGTTGATCCTGTGAGTTTTTTTTAACGAGTTCCGTTAAGCCTTCTTGCCAATTACCACAACATTCTCACTGGGAAAAAAATAATCAGGTACAGTCATATTTTTTGGTGCGGGCCCCCCAATTACTCGGCCTGATGTATCATAATATGAACCGTGGCAAGGACAGAACCAACCATTACCATCTCTTGTAGCATGGTCAACCGGTACACACCCAAGATGTGTACATATTCCGATCATGATTAACCATTCATCTTTTCCTTCGCATACTCTTTGCTCGTCTGACTGAGGATCCCTCAAGTTCTTCACATTCACAGCTCTTGCAACCTCAATTTCTTGCTTTGTGCGTCTACGAATGAATACTGGTTTACCTTGCCACTTTACTTTTACTCCGTGTCCTTCCTGAATTCCAGACAAATTCACCTCCACTGTGGAAGTTGCTAGAACTTCAGCAGAAGGATTCATAGACTTAACCAGTGGCCAAAGTCCACTTGCAGCTCCTATACCCGCCATAGCGCATGTAGTTAATGTTATAAAATCTCTCCTACCCTTATTTTTAGTAAGATCTTTAACAGGAGGTGTTTTTTTATCCTCTTTGTCTACCAGTGGTTTTTTATTTTTAGTTAATTTTTTGTCCATTGATCTTTACTTAGCCATAAGTATATATTTTAATTTAAATACTGCGTATTAATCAACAAAAACTTGCGCTTTTTGTTTAACCTGTACTACGGTTGAGAAGAGATAGAGTTTTCAACTTCAAAAATACTATCTTCAGTGGAATCAGGATCTTCAATTTTCGCTACTGACACCACTTTTTCTCTACTCTCTGTTTTAAACAGAGTGACTCCTTGAGTGCTGCGTCCTGCAATTCTAATCTCATTGACCGAAATGCGAATTAACTTTCCTTTATCTGTAATAAGCATTATATTATCACCCTGCTCAACCGGAAAACTAGCAACAACATTACCGTTTCTGTTGGTAGTAAGAATATTGGTGATACCAACACCACCCCTGTTAGTTATTCTGTACTCATATGCAGAAGTTCTTTTACCAAAGCCATTTTCGGTAATAGTTAATATAAACTCCTCATTCACTGCAAGTTTTAAGAATAATTCGTTATCTATTCCTAAATCATTCGAAGTCTTTTCCAATTTAGAATCAATGGAGTTATTAATTGCAGTCCCCAGTCTTTTTGCAAGTGGAACTTTTAAGTAAAGTTCTTTTGTTTCTGTTGCTACACCTATCCCATTTAATATGGTCATGGATATCACGCTGTCATTCTTTACAAGTTTGATACCTCTTACGCCATCTGAATTGCGACTCTTAAATTGACGCACATCACTTACAACAAATCTGATACTTTTTCCAAGCGTTGTTGAAAGTAAAACATGATCAATTTCATTGCATACTTTAACCGATATTAATTTGTCTCCTTCATCGAGCTTTATTGCTATTTTTCCATTGCTTGGAATATAGTGAAAGTCCGCTAAAGAGTTACGCCTTATGTTTCCATAGGCAGTAGCAAAAACTATGTTTTGATTTTCGTCATTTTCACTTGGCAACGGCATTATATTAGTTATAGTTTCACCATTGCTAAGCGGAAATATGTTAACAAGCGCTCTTCCACGTGCAGTTGGTTCTGCAAGAGGCAACTTATAAACCTTTAATCTATAAACTCGGCCAATATTAGAAAAGAATAAAAGGCTAGTGTGGGTATTTTCAACAAATAATTTTGTGATCACATCCTCTTCTTTTAACCCCTGTCCTAGCTTTCCTTTTCCACCACGATGCTGAGTTTTGTAGTGAGAAAGCTTCACACGCTTGATATAACCATTCATAGTTACAGTTATCACCATATCCTCTTGTGGAATTAGATCTTCAGCTTCAATGTCCGTATCTGATTCCTCTATTGAAGTTTTTCGCGGCACAGCAAATCTGTTCTTTATTTCTTGTAAATTGTTTTTTATTTCCTTCATCAACTTCTCTTCTGAGCCAAGAAAAGCGATATATTCTTTTATCAGGTTGATCATTGAACTTAGCTCAGCTTCTAATTTGTCTTTTTCAAGGCCTGTTAAACGCTGCAGTTTCATATCAAGGATAGCCTTAATTTGTAGCTCAGTTAATCTATACACTCCATCTTTCAAAAAGCTTGCGCTATCTGAAATCAACTCAATAATAGTGTTGATTTCATTCGAAGTTTTCCATTCTTTATTTAAAAGTTCTCTACTTGCTTCCGCAGGATCTTTTGCACCGCGGATGATTTTTATCACTTCATCTATGCTGAGGACCGCAATGTAGAGCCCTATATATATATGAGCTTTTTCTCTCGTTTTTCTTAGACGAAATTCTGTTCTCCTGATTAATACTTCTTTTCTAAAATCAACAAAAGCAGCTATGATTTCTTTTAATGACATCAAAGCAGGCTTGTTGTTGTTGAGGACTAAAGTGTTAACACTAAAACTACTTTTTAGTGGAGTTAGTCCCAATATTTGATTAAGTATAAAACTTGCTTCAGCATTTCTTCTGAGGTCAATTACTACTCTAATACCAGACTTATCGGACTCATCCCTAATTTCTGTTATGCCATCAATTCTTTTTTCTTTTACAAGTTCACCTATCTTCTCAATTAATTTTACTTTATTTACCTGGTAAGGTATTTCATCAATCACTATTGCTTGCCTATCTTGTGGCAGGTCTTCCATGTGAGTCTTGCCTTGCACAACAATTGATCCACGACCCGTTGCAAATGCTGATCTTATTCCAGACCTTCCAAGAATCGTTCCCCCAGTTGGGAAATCCGGCCCTGGCATCACTTCAAGTAACTCATCCAAAGTAACTTCAGGATTATCTACATATAATATACAAGCATCTATTATTTCTCCAAGATTATGAGAAGGAATATTGGTTGCCATACCAACTGCAACACCACTTGCACCGTTTACCAGTAGATTCGGAAACTCTGCAGGCAGCACAACAGGCTCTGTTTCATTTCCATCGTAGTTTGGCCTAAAATTAACAGTATCTTCGTCAATATCATTTAGTAAAAAGTGTGACACCTTCTGAAGCCTTGCTTCTGTGTATCGCATTGAAGCTGGTGGATCTCCGTCTATTGAACCAAAGTTACCTTGCCCATCAATAAGTGGTAAAAGAAGAGAGAAATCTTGAGCCATTCTAACCAAGGAATCGTAAATAGCTGCATCACCATGTGGGTGATATTTCCCCATTACATCCCCTACTATACGAGCTGCTTTTTTATATGGCTTACCGGCATCGAATCCAGCTCTCGACATTGCATATAATATGCGCCTATGAACAGGTTTAAATCCATCTCGCACGTCAGGTATAGCCCGGCTTATGATAACGCTCATTGCGTAGGAGAGATAAGAATCTTCCAGCTCTTTTACTATTGAGATTGGTACTATATTATCCTGCATTTTCTATACTTTGATCGAAGTAATTAATAATACTAACATTTAGTTAAGCAAATGGGCAATGACAGACTTGAACTGCCGACCTCCTCGGTGTAAACGAGATGCTCTACCAGCTGAGCTAATTGCCCCTTTAGATGTAATTCTATAGTTCAATATTATTATTGTAAACAAAAATAGCGATAAATTGTATCCGTTCAGCAGAGTGGCAAAATAGGTAGACAAGGTGATCTAAAAAGATAATCATAGGGTAAATGTGAGGTAAGTCCTTACAATAAATGGTGTCATCCCAGTGCCCAGACACTGGGATCCAGGTTACTATATATGAAAAGTTATTATGTCTATATACTTGCAAGTGAACGAAATGGAACCCTGTATATAGGTATAACATCAAATTTAATTAAACGAATTTGGGAGCATAAAAGCAAAGCCATTTCCGGTTTCACGTCAAAGTACAATGTTAGTAAATTAGTCTACTCTGAGGAGTTTCAAGACATAAATTTAGCAATTAGTAAAGAAAAGCTTCTAAAAAGCTGGCAGAGAAAATGGAAAATAAACTTAATTGAAAAAACAAATCAAGAATGGAAAGATTTATATGATGAAATCGTATCTGGATTCCAGACTGGAATGACACCATTTGTTGCATAACTGTACGAACATTGTGATTTGGGCCTACCAGAAGGGCAATGCCTCTTATCCAAGTACCCTCTTCTTGTCATTCCAGTCTGGAATCCAGTTTTCCATATAATCTCATCAAAAATGTTTATTTTCTAGCTACTTTTATACTTATCAACTCAGTATGCTTACTTACAATTAAAATTCCTGGATCCCAGTGTCAAGCACTGGGATGACACCCTCCTGATGGGCCAAAATCACAATGTTCGTACAGTTATGCATTTGTTGTGCAAATTACCTTTGCAAACAAATGTTCGTACAGCTGTGCGTCACGCACTTTGCTTCAATATTTGCACATTAGCCACTCCCCTGAACAGATACGATAAATTAGATTTAGGTAAGCTATAAGCTTTTATGAAATCTTTGGGTGCATACTGTGGAGTTTTATAAATTTTAGTCTTGCTGTCACTTTGTATAAAGGTATTTTTTCACTCACATCTTTCGAAGTTGTAGCCATGTTCAACAACTTTAAGTAGAATATTGTAGCATTTTTAAAATCTGAAAGTTTATCTAGAATAACAGCTAAATTATAGGTATAAAAAATATTGTTTTCATCAAGGGAAATAGCAGTTGTCATATACTCCTTACCTTTTACATAATCCTCCTTTTTCATATAAATCAGACCTAAATTTGCTAATAAAGGAGCATAATTTTTATGTATATCATACAATTTTAACATTTCACTCAACGCCAGATCAGGATCATATTGTGAGATTATCGTCAGAAAATTTTTTAATATGTAAGGGTTACTAGGGTGTTCTTTTAACAGTCTTGTGTAAATCTCTACAGCTTTTTTGTATTCTTTATTAACGTAATAAATGTTCCCCAATCCAATTAAAGCATTTTTATGATAAGGAAACTTTGCGATAATCTGATTAAGGAGAGAAATAGCTGTCTCATTATCTCCTAACTCAAAAGAATCTTTTGCTTTTTTTAAAGTAGAGTATATGTCAAAACTCTTGCCAGAATTCTGCGCAATTTTGATATTAAATTTATCACTTTTTCTCTCAATAACATCAAGATCTTTATATTTTTTATCAGCTTTTATATGCTTGACAACACTATCAAAGGCCTTCTGTATCTCCAAATTTTCACTAGCATAGGTAACAGAAGACCTACATAAAATCACAATGCAAATTAACATGCAGACAAACATAGATCCTAGTGTTGTGGCATTGGCTGCAGCGTGTAACCAGTAAACCTTATTTTTTTGAGCTATGCGCAACACATTACAAATTTATAAATGCTAAATTACCTATCTCATACAATAATAAAGATATTATTAATTAGCGGGACGAACATGCTGTGTTGCCTTTTAGAACGCACTTATCTTTTGTCTTCTATATTTTGCTTTATTAGACTTCTTGCATAACCCAAACTTAAGTAGAAAAAAGGCAAATAGTTAATATAGCTCTAAGTTTACCGATGATAAGAACCGTCATTCAAGTAGCCCCTCCCTGCCATCTAAGTAGCCTTCTTCTCCTGTCATCCCAGCACCTTCTTCCTGTTATCTAAGTAGCTGACTACTTGGATCCAGAAAACTTAACTTTAAATAAGTGGCTGCATCTAGATTCCAGACTGGAATGACAAGGCTATAAGCGTCAACACTGGGTTAGCCCAAGCGAGACGTCATACCGCCACGAACCGTCATACCGCCGCGGTATCTCTAGATCCCGCTAACAAGCAGCGGGATGACGAGCTTATCGTCATTCCACCACAAACCGTCATACCGCCGCGGTATCTCTAGATCCCGCTAACACGTAGCGGAATGACGATTGTCAGGCTAGCTGTCATCCCAGTTTGGAATCCAGGAAAAAGAATGGTGTCATCCCAGTGCCCAGACACTGGGATCCAGGAAAGTTTGCTTGTTTACAAGCAAACTAGCATAGAAAGTGGTTACAACGTTTTCGATGAGATTATATGGAAAACTGGATTCCAGTGTCAAGCACTGGAATGACATCACAGGGGCACTGGAATGACACCTCTCTTGGGCTCTTTTAGCTATAAACATTAAGAAATTTACCAAATAAAAAAAAAGGCAAAAGAAGCCCTGGGGTTATTATCCGCTTTAAAATATTGGCGTTTTTTATGTTTTAAACGCTTGACAAGCGAGATTCAGCCGCTTTTAATTGCAACTAACCTACGCTGCAAATGTTTAAGAAATTTACTAAGCAGAAAAAAAGACAAAGAATCCCCGAGTTAGCTAGTCCTTTACTATCTCTGTCGAGTATTGGCATTTTTTGATGTCTTGTAACGCTTTATAAGCGCGTTCAGCTTATTTAGATAAAAATCTAGATGTAGATGAAGTTTTGTAAAGACATACAGTATCTATATACTGCAAAAAATTGAACATAAGACGCCGATACATTAAGTAATCCTTACCTTTTAATCTGCAGATTGGCGAAAGCAAATACAATAGCTTCAGTTTCATGATAAGAGGGCTGGCAAGGCTTGTCAAGGAAGTTTTTTCGTTTCTACTGAATGACAATTGTGGTTTGGGAGGTGATGCAAGAAGTCTATTTCCACAAAAATGCTTCAATTTATCTTAACATTTTGTCAACTACCTTTGTAGGAATGACAATTTAAAAGGGCATCTTTACATATTCCATATGGCTGCCAGTTGCACCCTTCACATGCGTAATCAAATTTCTTTAAAGACATTTTCTCTCTAATCTTTTTTACTGCCTCATTCCAAGTTAAAGCCTCGCCAATTTTTATTCCTAAAATTTCCATATGCCTTCTATCTAGCTGTAAAACTTTAGCTTGTGTGGTGCATTCACCTTGTTTAGTCTGATTTGGACAAGCACTACAGATACTATCAAGGTTACCAACTACTTCGATTTGAGTGTTAGGATCACTAATTACTTTGCTTGCTATCTTTTTATAATTTTCTACAAAACCCTGAGAATACCCATATCCCCGAAACGCGAGGGTGCACATAAAATGATGAGGGCGAAATTTTATCATTTTTTCAAATATTGCAAAGCTGCTACAAGTAGAAAAATTTTTACCAAACCAGGAAGGATAAATGGTAAAACACCCACCATTATTGCTTGTTCCAGACCCAAGTAAACAGCAAGCCAACTGGTACCACATATAAAAATCATAGCTGTGCCAACTATACAACTAAAAGAATTGCGCGCGAGTAATTCACATTTAAGGCTTAAGAGTTCATTTACTTCGCCCATCACTATGACAGCAGCTAAACAGCCAATTAAATATCCACCTGTTGGTCTGAGAAAAATGTGATAACCACCAGAAAAATTCGCAAGAACAGGCAATCCTGCTGCACCAAGTGATAGATATGTAAGCACAGAATAGAATGCTGTTCTGCGGTTAAATTTAAGCCCAATAAGCATTACTCCTAAAGTTTGCAATGTGATAGGCACAGGCTGCAATGGTATGCTTATTTGAGCCATCAAGAATAAAAGTAAAACGCAAGACAATATTTCAGCCAGTGTTGATCTACTGCTAGATTGTGTTATAAACATACCTTCCCAATAAAAATAACTTATAAAATGTAATATATATAAGAGGTTTTGCAATTTAAATTTTGCTTATATTGTGCTACAATGAATTATTTATGCACTATTAAATTAAAAATGATAAGTAAACAAGATCTATTATCGTTGATGAAAGCAAGACACAGCGGACGTTCATACGATCCTACAAGAGCAATATCTCAGGAAGACATGGATATTTTAATGGAAGCTGTAAGGCTGACTCCCTCATGTTTTGGTGATGAACCTTGGAGATATGTGATATGCAACAAACAGAACAATCAAAGCGCATGGGAAAAGCTGCTAAATTGTCTTGATGAATCTAATCAAAAATGGGCAAAAGATGCACAAGTGTTAATCATATCTTTCAGTGCTAAAAATTTCCGCAAATCTGGTAAAGGAGAAAATCTTTGGGCTAATCACGACACTGGTGCAGCGAATTATGGACTTATGTTACAAGCTGCAGCTATGAACTTAATGGCCCATCAAATGGGTGGATTTGATAGAGATAAAATAGTGAAAGAGTTCAATATACCCAATGACTTTAACGTAATGTCAGTGATAGCGGTTGGTTACGAAGAAGAGGGTGCTGAAATCAAAGAGAAAAAAAGAAGGTCAGTAGAAGAAATATTTTTCTACGATGAGTGGCCAAAATTCTGAAAATTTTATCAAAATGCACGGTACTGGCAATAATTTTGTTATCATAGACTCACGTTCAGCAAATGATTTAAATTGGAACTATAAAAAAATTGCTAACCAAAACGGTTGCGATCAAGTCATAGTGATAACAAACTCCAGTTTAGCCGATTGCTTTATGCATATCTATAATGCTGATGGTAGCAAAGCTGAAATGTGCGGAAATGCAGCACGTTGCGTTGGATATTTGCTAATGTCAGAAAAAGGTGCTGAATACTCCATTATTGAGCTAACAAGCAAACGCATTTTAGAGTGTTTTAAAGTGGGTGATAAATCCATAAAGGTTAACATGGGTAAACCTTTGCTAAAATGGCATGAAATTCCCTTGTCTACTGAGTGTGACACTCTTCACTTACCTATAGAGCTTGAAATGCTAAAAGATCCTGTTGCAGTAAATATTGGCAATCCTCACATAGTTTTTTTTGTTGATAACATAAGTGAAATACCATTGCGAAATTTAGGACCAAAGCTAGAAAATCACGCATTATTTCCTCAGAAAATTAATGTTAGTATTGCACAAGTTGAAAAGTCTGGAGAAATAGCTTTAAGAGTTTGGGAAAGAGGTACAGGCATTACTGCATCGTGCGGTAGTGCTGCCTGTGCAGCACTTGTTGCATCCACACTACGTGGATATCTGGCTGCCCAACAGACTTCAGTAGATTTACCAGGAGGTAAGTTATTAATCGAATGGGCAAATAACGTATTCATGACCGGTGATATAGGATTTTTGTGATAATTGTTTTCACAATGCAAAAACCACTTGACAAACTTCGCCAGCCCCCTTAATCATGATGCTGAAGGTATTCAGTTATCTTCATCTGTGCAGATTAAACAGCAAAAAAACAACGTAGTTGGCGTCTTATTTTTAATTTTTTGCACTATGTGCACCTTATGTCTTCACAATATTTCTGGGTTTTTACCTATATAAGCTGAAACGCGCTTATAAGTCGTTTAAGACAGTATAGTACGCCAATTTGAAGGATTAGAGAGTGAACACTAATTACCACGGGATTTCTTTTGCCTTTTTTTCTGCTTAGTAAATTTCTTAAACATTTTAGCTAAGGTTAGTTGCACTTAAAAGCAGCTAAATTGCAGTGTTTAAGACTTAAAAAACGCCAATACTGAAAATAGACAGTGACCAGGGTTTCTTTTGCCTTTTTTTTCGTTTGGTAAATTTCTTAACGTTTATAGCTAACATGAAGCTAAGTACGAACTTTGTTAAACACAACAAATGGTGTCATGCCAGTGCTTGACACTGGCATCCAGCCTTCCTGCAATCTCATCGAAAACGTTGTATTTCAACGTAAAACATCTATTTTTATGCTTATCAACTTAGCTGGATCCCAGTGGGCTTTGTTGCATAGCACCTTAAGCAGTGATGGTTTACGACAAATTTATGTAATGATTTCAAATTTAGCCATACCAATATCAGTGAATTTGTTGAGCAAATAGCACTTAATTAGTAATTCTTTTTCACGATTTACTTCAGATTTATTCCTAAAGCTAAATCCAAATACTTGCTTCAACCTTGAGAAAAATCCTTCTATGTAAGATCTCTTTCCATAAATTGCTTCCTTTTTCCACTCTTTTACACCATCTTGTCCATATAATTTTATTAACCTAATAGCAGCATTTCTGTCAGACATATAATCTATTTTTGAATGTTCTGCTGCATCCTTTTTTGGTAGAACTTTTGTCTTTATATCGTATTTCTTACACAATTTATAAAGTTTGTGCCTATCGTATGCCCTATCTGCATATAATGCTTTTATTTTGTGCTGAAAATTAACTTCTTCAAGCAAATCGCAAGCTCCATAGTGGTCAGAGTAGACGCCATTACTGTATCTTGCAGCTATAGCTTTTTTACTATTCACACTTAACATAACATGTAACTTTCTTACTTGCTCGTAGCTTCGGTACTTTCTATCTGCACTGTTTTCCTTACTGTGGCCAGGAGTGTTACTGTAAATGCTGATACTTGTGCTATCTATGATAATTTCAATATTTTCCATGTTGCTTTTATCAACCCTGCAATCATTTATCTTAATATTAAGTTTTTTAAACCTTCTTGATGCTTGTGAATAGCTGATAACTGCCAAATTTTTTCCTATTTGTTGCAGATATCCTTTTATAAACCCCACCGTTTGTCTTAAACCAATTCTAAAAAGATTGACAATTATATGCACCAAAATTACGACTTTATCACTGTAAATATAGTTGCCGCCCTGCATTTTTGGACTATTTTCATACCAATTTTCGATAGCTTCATCGATGTAACGAAAAATATTTCCCCTTTTTTCAAGGAATTTGTTATATTCGTTTTGGTTACTGACTTTCATTTTCTGTGGCATATTTTTTCTTCAACAGTTAAATGGTTATTTATAATGAATTTTGTCAGTAGCCACCAGATTTTTTCGGTTGCTATGCAACAAAGCCATCCCAGTGTCAAGCACTGGGATGACATTATGGGGCGCTGGCCTGACAATCGTCATCCCGCTGCTTGTTAGCGGGATCTATGCTAAAAGATACTGCGGCGGTATGACGGTTTGTGGTGGAATGACGATAAGCTCGTCATTCCGCTACGTGTTAGCGGAATCTATGCTAAGAGATACCGCGAATGAATCGCGGTGTGACGGTTCGCGGCGGTATAGTGATTCGTCATCCCGCTACGTGTTAGAGGATGAGATACCGCGGCGGTATGACGTAGAGTCAGCGTTAGCTATAACACAACACTTTTATACTCACCAAATCAGTTTGCTTGCTTACAAGCAAACTTTCCTGGATCCAAGTAGTCAAGGCACTGGGATGACATCATTCTTGGTCCCTTATATCACAACGTTCGTACAGTTGCGTTTTAGATTAGGCACTGATGCATTACTTCCAATACCTTCTTACCAATCACTGCAGGGGTTTCAGCAATTGCAATCCCGGCACTCCGCATAACTTCTAGTTTTGCACCAGCACTTCCACCGCTGGAAGAGATGATTGCTCCAGCGTGTCCCATACGTCTTCCTGGAGGTGCTGTTTGACCTGCTACAAAACCAACGATTGGCTTTTTAGTTTTTTCTGTTTTCACAAAATGTGATACATCTTCTTCTTCGTTTCCACCTATTTCACCAATAACTACAATACCATGAGTATCGTCATCTTTTAAAAAGAGCTCCATACAGTCGACAAATGTCATACCATGAACTGGATCTCCCCCAATTCCGATACATGTGGATTGACCAAGACCAACAGCGGTTGTTTGTGCTACTGCTTCGTAAGTTAAAGTTCCAGAGCGAGACATAATTCCTATGTATCCACGCTTATGGATATGGCCAGGCATAATTCCTATTTTGCACTCTTCAGGCGTAATAATTCCCGGACAGTTGGGACCAACCAATCGACTTTTTGAATCAACAAGCGCGCGCTTAACTTTCACCATATCAAGTATAGGAATGCCCTCTGTAATACAAACTATCAATTCTATTTTTGCATCTATTGCTTCAAGTATTGCAGCAGCAGCAAATTTAGCAGGTACATATATAACTGTAGCATTTGCACCGGTTTTTTCTTTGGCTTCTGCTACAGTATTAAAAACCGGTAAACTAAGGTGAGTGCTACCACCCTTTCCAGGAGTTACACCGCCAACCATTTTCGTCCCGTAGTCAATAGCTTGCTCTGAATGAAACGTACCTTGTGCACCAGTAAAACCCTGGCATATTAATCTTGTATCTTTATTTACTAAAACGGACATGCTTTATTTTACCTCTTTTACTATCTTTTGCGCAGCATCACCCAGTTCATCTGCAGCAATAATATTTAATCCTGACTCTTCTAAGATTTTTTTTCCTTCTTCAAAATTAGTACCTGATAATCTAACCACTAGAGGAACTTTAATGCTCATTTCTTTTGCAGCCGCAACAATTCCACTTGCGATAATATCGCAACGCATTATACCACCAAATATATTAACCAAAATTCCTCTTACGTTGCTATCAGACAATATGATTTTAAATGCTTCAGTTACAGTTTCTTTACTCGCTCCACCACCAACATCCAAAAAGTTAGCAGGCTCTGCTCCGTAGTATTTTATTATATCCATTGTTGCCATAGCAAGACCTGCACCATTTACCATGCAACCAATACTGCCATCCATTTTGATGTAACTGAGCCCATACTTTGAAGCCTCTATCTCTTCTTTCACTTCTTCATCATAATCACGAAGTTCCATAATTTCTGGGTGACGATATAAAGCATTGTCATCGAAATTAATTTTCGCATCGAGCGCAATAAAATCTCCAGAACTTGTTTCAACCAGTGGATTAATTTCAATTTGGCTCGCATCAGTTGCAATAAACGCATCATATATATTTTTTGCAACATTTGTTATTTTTTCTATTTGTTCTGGACTCAAATGAAAACTGCTGCTTAACTTGCTGCTATCAAAACTTGTAGCAGAATCAATATCAAATTTCACAATTTTTGCGGGAGAATTTTTCGCCACTTCTTCAATGTCCATTCCACCTTCTGAGGAAAATATGAATATTGGCCTACTGAGCTTCGGGTCGATTACCAGGCTTAAATAATACTCTTTCTTAATGCTTGAGCCTTCTTCAACGTACACTTTTCTTACTTGCTGCCCGCTTGGCCCTGTTTGATGAGTAACTAAAGTCATACCAATCATGTCCTTTACAAACTGTTGAGCTTCTTCAGCTGACTTTGCTAGCTTTACGCCACCGGCTTTACCCCTACCACCTGCATGAATTTGAGCTTTAACTACAAACACGTCAGATTTTAATTGACTTACTTGAGTCTTTACTTCTTCCGCAGATGTAGCAACAAAACCTTTTGGCACTGGGACATTAAATTTATGCAAAACTTCTTTCGCTTGATATTCGTGAATATTCATAAAACAACCAATGATAAACTATTAACTTGAGTACAAACTACCAACCATAACGCTGCCTTCTGCACTCTTGTTGGTACCTCTTTTTTTTAGCTTCAGCTTTCTTTTTAGCTCTTTTTTCTGATTTTTTTTCATGATATTGTTTTTTCATTTTCAACCCTCTTCCTTCCTTTTGAATTGTTTTTTTCAATACTGGAAGAGCTCTGTCTACATCACCATAATGGACTGATACTTCTATCAAACTCTATACCTCCTTCGGTAATCATTTCAAAATCTATTTATAAATTAGAAAATTAACATTGTCAATTATTTTATAAACTTGAGCATTAAAATATAATATGCCATAATTTACATGATAAATGATGTCATTCCAGTGTCAGCTACTTGCTTACTGATGGAGATTGCTCTTATGTTACAGCGTTTTTACAATTATACTAACATCGGGGCGGAGAGATTTGAACTCCCGACCCTTTGGTCCCAAACCAAATGCGCTACCAGGCTGCGCTACGCCCCGACTTCTTTACTCAGAGTATCAATAACTCAGGCAAAATGCAAGATTCATTTGTTTACTTTAGAAAAAATATAATACGAGATTTAATATTATCTTAGAATATGTTTTTTATTAGCTCCTCTTTAACAACAGAGAAGGTACTAGGATGACACCATCTGGATGCAAATTTCCTTAAACGTTCGTATAACTCAAAACTTTACTTTAGATCAAACTGCTGTATAGTGACTTTATAGCTTCAATTTTGTAATGAACATACCTAGTATAGGAAATTGTGATCTTCACAATAAAACCGTCTTACTCAGAGTTGATTTCAATGTTCCTATAAAAGATGGAGAAATTCGTGACGTCACTCGTATTTTGAGAGCATTGCCTACTATTCAGTATTTAGTAAATGCGAGTGCAAAGATTATTATTATATCGCATTTCGGACGCCCAAAGGCCAGAGACAATAATCTGTCGCTAAAAAATGTAATTGACACTTTATCGCAGTTACTAAATAAAAAAGTGAAATTCATTGATGATTGCGTTGGTGAAAAAGTGCAAAAAGCAGTGAGTGCTATGGATGCAAGAGATATAATATTACTAGAGAATCTAAGATTTTATAAAGAGGAAGAGCAAAGTGACTCAAATTTTGCCAAACAACTAGCATCTCTAGCGGATATATATGTAAATGATGCATTTTCTTGCTCTCACAGAGCTCACGCTTCTATTTCACGCATTACAGAATTTTTACCCTCCTATGCAGGATTTTGCTTACAAGATGAGCTAAAGTATCTTGAAAAAGCTGTATCGTTTAAAGCTAAACCTATTACTGCGATAGTTGGGGGAGCTAAAATATCAACTAAGATAAAAATGCTTATAAAGCTAACAGAAAAGGTTGATTACCTAGTTCTAGGTGGTGCAATTGCTAATAATTTTTTGTCATTTAGCAAAGTAAATATAGGGAAATCTTTCTTTCAAAATGGTGTTGACAACCTTCTACATAATATTGTTGAAACAGCAAATAAAAACAATTGCAAAATAGTTGTGCCAGAAGACGTTCTGGTTGCAGTAAACTCTGATTACAGCACTAGTATTTCAAGAAAAACTGAGTCCATTTTGGACGGTGATATAATTTTGGATATCGGACCACAAACTTTGAGTACAATAAGCAGTATAATAGCAAGCAGTAAGACTCTGCTGTGGAATGGACCTATTGGTGTTTTTGAACATTCAGCTTTTGCAAGTGGTACAATAGGGGTAATGAAAGTCGTAAGTGACTTAACGCACAAAGGAAAGTTAACCAGCATAATAGGGGGAGGCGATAGTCTATCTGCAATAAGCGCTGCAGGCCTTACCGATAAGGATTTTACATGTGTTTCCACTGGTGGAGGAGCGTTTTTAAGTTGGCTGGGTGGCGATGAAATGCCGGGAGTTGCTGCTCTGCAAAAATGCACTCAACATTAGATTAAAACTTTTTTAAATTGTTTCTTATAAGCTAGCTTTTTTGTGAACGTGATTATGTCGAAGACAGTTAAACTAATTTTGTGTTTAATAATACCAATAATAGGATTTATTTTTTATATTAAGGATCATTATTTTCACACCGGCTATGTAGAAGAAAATGTTAAGGTCAATTTTGAACCATTTTTCAGTTCACAACCAGCCACCGTTTCCAGAATTAACTGACTTCGATAGAGGAGTGTTGAAAGTTTGTGGAGATTGAGGAGCACATCCAGATAAAGAAGATTTCAAAATTTTACTTAGTTGTCCGCAGCATCAAGAAGTAGTGAAAGGAATATATGATGAGCTTGATCATCAAGTGATTACGCCAGATGCGGATTTGGAGTTATTTAAAGATGAACTGGCTAACATTTGGTTTACAAATAGTGGAAGTGAAAAAGAAACTATAGGGTTTGGACATATTTTTTGTGGTGAGCCAAACGATAAATTAGGTGGTATGCATTTTGTAGGTAGATATGTTGAAGCTCAAGAAGATAAATGGGCAGGTGCAATTTGGAATCCTATGCAATAAATCAGATATTAAGCCGCCAGTTTATACATTTGGAATGAAATATTTAGGTAAGGATGGGGAAGTCATTCCGCTACGTGTTAGCGCCGCGGCGGTATGATGTAGGAAAACCTTAGCTATAGCTTTAGAACTCCCAAAAGGTCAGGAACATTGAATGACTTGACAGAAAGTTCAAAATAAATTACCCATATAAAATGTCCTTGAGTCATAATTTTTTATATGTTAGATGTGGTATCAATTGCTTCAGATCATGCTGGTTATGAATTAAAATCAGAAATAAAATCCTATCTGGAAACCCTAGGTTATAGAGTGGTAGATCAAGGCTGTACTGCTAAGCAAAAGTGTGTAGATTACCCAGACTATGCTGTTAAAGTTGTAGAAGATATAACAAACAAAAAAGCAAATTATGGGATATTAATTTGTGGTACAGGTTTGGGCATGAGTACTGTGGCAAATCGTTTTGAAGGAATCTACGCTGCTTTATGTAACAGTGTTGAGATCGCAAAATTAGCTCGCGAGCATGGCAACGCAAATGTACTGTGTCTTGGTGCAGGATTTACTGCGAGTGGATTAGCAAAAGACATAGTCAAACAATTCCTCGAAACAGAATTTTCAAAAGAAAGCAGACATAAAAAACGCCTTGATAAACTCAGCAATATAACCTCTAAGAAAACAAAAACTTATAACGAAGATGAAATATCAAAATTCGCTAAAATAGCAGGCCAGTGGTGGGATGAGAACGGCAAATTCAAACCATTGCACATGATGAATCCTGTTAGAGTATCTTACATTATTGAGAAAATAAAAGAGTTAAAAAAATGCGATTTAAAAGAATTATCATTGCTTGATGTTGGATGCGGTGGTGGCATTTTGTCAGAGTCAATGGCACGCGTTGGCATTAACGTTGTGGGAATAGATGTATGTGAAGAAAACATCAAAGTAGCGCATTCACATGTGAAAAAAGTAGGGTTAAATATAGAATACACGCACACCAGCATTGAAGAGCTAAGCAATGACAAGAAGTACGACGTGGTTCTGCTGATGGAAGTAGTTGAGCATGTAGATAATTTAGAATTCTTTATGAGAAGAGCAATAGAACTGCTAAAACCGGAGGGGTTAATCTTTATATCCACAATAAATAGAACTATCAAATCCTTCTGCCTTGCAATAATTGGTGCAGAGTACATATTAAATTGGCTGCCTAAGGGTACGCATAACTGGAATAAATTTCTCAAGCCGTCAGAAATTGCAAATCACTTAAGAGAAAATAATGTAACGCTGCAAAACATGGCTGGCATGGAGTACAACGTGATAAAGCGTGAGTGGAATCTAACTAAAGGCGTGGATGTTAATTATATACTTTATGGAAACATTGTAGTTTGAGAAGGTTCTAATGTCATCCGAGTAGCTTGACTACTTGGATCCAGAAAAAAGAATGGTGTCATGAAAGTAGCTAACACTGGTTCCTTTATGACGATGTCATCCCATTTGGTGTCATTCCAGTCTGGAATCCAGCCTTTCCATAATCATCAAAAACGTTGTATTTTAACGTAAAACAGCTATTTTTATGCTCACCAACTTAATAAAATTCCTGGATTCCAGCGTTACGCGCTGGAATGACAGCAGTCCTACGTCATACCGCCGCGGTATCTCTTAGCCGCTAACACGTAGCGGGATGACGATTGTTGGTGAACCTAAGTTACTTTAGCTATATATAAAAGGTTTAAGTGGTTGTATTGATGTATCTTTGTATTAAAAAACACCCAATAAGCAGAGTTGTAAGTGGAATAAACCACAAAATGTAAGTGCTAGATTTTACAGGTGGTACGATTATAATTGAATTGCCGTAAGAATTTTTTAACTCTGAGATTATCTCTTCATCAGTGTATCCATCATTGATTTTTTTACGAATTGCTTCTCGCATATCATACGCAATCTGAGATCCAGATTCAGACAATGATTCGCCAGAACATATTGGACACCTTATTATTTCAAATAAACTGGTTGCTCGTTTTTCCATGCTTTTATCTCTGAGTTTATTATCCAGAGTAAAAGCGTTTACGCCTGAGTGGAATATCAATATGAAAAGTAAGCTAATTACTATTCTCATTCTTGGTTAATTGGATTATTTTACTGAGTTGGTTCATAAAATCAGTGATGGATAACTTTCCAATAAAGCTTGACCCTACATCATCATCGTACTTTATTGAAAATTGAATGCCATTATCAGTTGTTTTTTCTGATAAGGAAGGTACTAATTTTTCGAACGCATCTGAAGTTTTTGAGTCACCAATCATAAACGAGATTAATTCTTTATAATTTGATATAGCCACGTTGATTTTGTCTTTAAATGAATATGTAACTAAGTTGTAATTGTTTACCCCACCATCTGCAGCAAAAGAAAAATTATTACTTTGAATCAAAAATTTCTCTATATTGAAATTAATTCTGGAAGCTGAGATGTCGTTTACAAATTCATAATCAAATTTAGTGTCGATACTAAGGTAACTTTCAGGACTTGCAGTATTTTTATACCGATAAGTATACAAATCAAATCCTAGCTTAGCATTTCCACTTGGTTCTTTATCGAGGTGAAATTGAATGTAATTGCTTTTATCATTCACTTCAGTTATAACACTTTGCTGATTTTCTGAAACATCACATTTTAATCCATAATCTTCGTAACGAAGTGTACCTATATAGTCTATCACGCTGTTGAATCGCAATGAAGATGGTAAATCGTTTAGTCTAACAACAAAGTGGCTGCTATCGTTTGTGTGGCATTTTATATTCTTTTTCTCATCACCATGAACAGTAATATCAACTTCATTACTTGGTGTATAAATATATACTGATTTATCAAACAATCTGTTTTTCACCAGTAGAGCTTTAGATGAAATAGTCAATTGCTCATTGGAAAATTTTGGGTTTGTCACGTGGAAGATTAGATTAAAAGGAAATCCGCTAAAATCATATGAGATGTCAAATTTTTCGTCATTGATGTAGGATATTGTTTCAGCTAAAAGATTTTTTGTCTTCCATGCAGAAAGATACCAGAAACCGCTATATGCTGTTGGAACAAACAAGCATAAAGAGACGATAATATAGATAAAAACCTTACGCATAGCTAATCACTCCCTTGTTTATCCAGCGATATATTTCTTGTACCTCTTGGTATATTAACACACAAACCATCAATATCTTTTGTTATTTTAATTTGGCACCCTAGTCTTGATGTCTCTGTTAAGCCAAAAGCCAGATCTAACATATCGTTTTCCTCATCAGATATGGGATTATGCGTTTCTACAGCATCATAAAATTCTGGATCAACAATCACGTGGCATGTAGAACAAGCAAGAGAGCCTTCACATGCACCTTCAAGCAGATCTGGATCACTTCTGTGGGCTAAATTAAGCAAAGTTTCTCCCTCTGCAGCTTCATAGCTTTTCTTACTCCCATCAGGTAAAATAAAAGTAACAGATGGCATATTATTCCTATTAAAATCCTTACTAATTTCTCTATATCCTACAGGTAATAACTAATATTTGCAAACTCTTTACAATTCCAGTACCTATTTCTTGTTATCCAAGTATCTCCTTTAGCATAGATCCCGCTAACACGTAGCGGGATGACGATTGTCAGGGTGTCATCCCAGCGCCCCATAAGTGTTGAAAGTGCAATCACACAAGGTGATTAATGGTATGTAAATCTCCTCTTGATATCAACCTTCGTTGTTGGGAAAGCAGATAAACCACGTCGAAAATTCGCTTAAACCTTCTAACCACAGGCAAAAAGGCGCTTTTTTAATTTATTTTATTACCATTGAAATTTATGCCGTTAACCACCTTATATAATGCCACTTATAGCACTTTCAACACTTATGCCCAGCGCCCCTATGATGTCATTCAAGTAGCTGACACTGGTTCCTTTATGATGATGTCATCCCAGTGCTTGACACTGGGATGGCTTTGTTGCATCGCTAGCTATGATGGATTAAAGATAAAAAAGATGGAGAATATCAGTAGCTTATTATTCTGGTATTTATAACAAGAACGGTCAGTGAATACCTAAATTTGAGTAAAAGAAATTTCACTACCACTCACTAATCCGGCTAAAATTCAAGAATTTCAATGCTTTAGCTATTTTCAATAGAATTAAGTTTATTAATATAAATAATAAATTACTATTCTTAAATTTGATCAGATTGATTGCAAAAAAACAAGATTTTCAATAGGTTGCTTATAATCCTAACTATAGTTAGCCTTTCATAAGTAGCGATGCAACAAAGCCCACTGGGATCCAGAAGACTTAATTTCAACCAAGTGGCTGCATAATAAAGACTGGATGCCAGTGTCAAGCACTGGCATGACAGCAGTCCTACGTCATACCGCCGCGGTATCTCTTAGCCGCTAACACGTAGCGGGATACTTAACCATCATCTACACCGTCATACCGCGATTCATTCGCGGTATCTCAAAGCATAGATCCCGCTAACACGTAGCGGGATGACGATTGTCAGGGTGTCATCCCAGTGCTCCGACACTGGTTTCCATCCAAGACGGTGTCATCCCAGTGCCCAGACACTGGGATGGCTTTGTTGCATCGCTACTTATGAAAGGCTAACTATAGTTAGGATTATAAGCAACCTATTGAAAATCTTGTTTTTTTGCAATCAATCTGATCAAATTTAAGAATAGTAATTTATTATTTATATTAATAAACTTAATTCTATTGAAAATAGCTAAAGCATTGAAATTCTTGAATTTTAGCCGGATTAGTGAGTGGTAGTGAAATTTCTTTTACTCAAATTTAGGTATTCACTGACCGTTCTTGTTATAAATACCAGAATAATAAGCTACTGATATTCTCCATCTTTTTTATCTTTAATCCATCATAGCTAGCGATGCAACAAAGCCCACTGGGATCCAGCCTTTCTGCAATCTCATCGAAAACGTTGTAACCACTTTCTATGATAGTTTGCTTGCTCACAAGCAAACTTTCCTGGATCCCAGTGGGCTTTGTTGCATAGCACCTTAAGCAGTGATGGTTTACGACAAATTTATGTAATGATTTCAAATTTAGCCATACCAATATCAGTGAATTTGTTGAGCAAATAGCACTTAATTAGTAATTCTTTTTCACGATTTACTTCAGATTTATTCCTAAAGCTAAATCCAAATACTTGCTTCAACCTTGAGAAAAATCCTTCTATGTAAGATCTCTTTCCATAAATTGCTTCCTTTTTCCACTCTTTTACACCATCTTGTCCATATAATTTTATTAACCTAATAGCAGCATTTCTGTCAGACATATAATCTATTTTTGAATGTTCTGCTGCATCCTTTTTTGGTAGAACTTTTGTCTTTATATCGTATTTCTTACACAATTTATAAAGTTTGTGCCTATCGTATGCCCTATCTGCATATAATGCTTTTATTTTGTGCTGAAAATTAACTTCTTCAAGCAAATCGCAAGCTCCATAGTGGTCAGAGTAGACGCCATTACTGTATCTTGCAGCTATAGCTTTTTTACTATTCACACTTAACATAACATGTAACTTTCTTACTTGCTCGTAGCTTCGGTACTTTCTATCTGCACTGTTTTCCTTACTGTGGCCAGGAGTGTTACTGTAAATGCTGATACTTGTGCTATCTATGATAATTTCAATATTTTCCATGTTGCTTTTATCAACCCTGCAATCATTTATCTTAATATTAAGTTTTTTAAACCTTCTTGATGCTTGTGAATAGCTGATAACTGCCAAATTTTTTCCTATTTGTTGCAGATATCCTTTTATAAACCCCACCGTTTGTCTTAAACCAATTCTAAAAAGATTGACAATTATATGCACCAAAATTACGACTTTATCACTGTAAATATAGTTGCCGCCCTGCATTTTTGGACTATTTTCATACCAATTTTCGATAGCTTCATCGATGTAACGAAAAATATTTCCCCTTTTTTCAAGGAATTTGTTATATTCGTTTTGGTTACTGACTTTCATTTTCTGTGGCATATTTTTTCTTCAACAGTTAAATGGTTATTTATAATGAATTTTGTCAGTAGCCACCAGATTTTTTCGGTTGCTATGCAACAAAGCCATCCCAGTGTCTGGGCACTGGGATGACAAAAAAAGGAGCACTGGGATGACATCATTTGTTGTGTTTAACAAAGTTTGCACTTAGCTTCATGTTAGCTATAAATATTAAGAAATTTACCAAACGAAAAAAAAGGCAAAAGAAGCCCTGGGGTTATTATCCGCTTTAAAATATTGGCGTTTTTTATGTTTTAAACGCTTGACAAGCGAAATTCAGCTGCTTTTAATTGCAACTAACCTACGCTGCAAATGTTTAAGAAATTTACTAAGCAGAAAAAAAGACAAAGAATCCCCGAGTTAGCTAGTCTTTTACTATCTCTGTCGAGTATTGGCATTTTTTGATGTCTTGTAACGCTTTATAAGCGCGTTCAGCTTATTTAGATAAAAATCTAGATGTAGATGAAGTTTTGTAAAGACATACAGTATCTATATACTGCAAAAAATTGAACATAAGACGCCGATACAT
Source organism: Wolbachia endosymbiont of Rhagoletis indifferens (assembly GCF_048537595.1). NCBI lineage: Bacteria > Pseudomonadati > Pseudomonadota > Alphaproteobacteria > Rickettsiales > Anaplasmataceae > Wolbachia > Wolbachia endosymbiont of Rhagoletis indifferens. The sequence goes on from NZ_CP175923.1 coordinate 1,059,763, forward strand.
TAAGTAATCCTTACCTTTTAATCTGCAGATTGGCGAAAGCAAATACAATAGCTTCAGTTTCATGATAAGGGGGCTGGCGGAGTTTGTCAAGGAAGTTTTGTTTCTATTGAATGACAGTTGTGACCTATGCAAGAAGTCTGTTGTAGTTTGTACGATATCTTTATAAAATGGTTCGCATAAGTTATCTAGCAGTGCAACTAAACAAATACAAAAATCAAAACGTTGCGGTTTTTGGTCTTGGTAAAACTGGTTTATCCGTCATTAACGCTCTAATAAAGAGTGGTGCAAGAATATATGCATGGGATGATCATGAAGAGCGAATAGCAAATGCAAAAATGATGTATAAAAAATGTAATTTTATTCATCCCAAAGAATATAATTGGCAGGAGATCAGTGCATTGGTTTTAAGCCCTGGAGTGCCAATAGAGCCACATTGGATAGTAAAACTTGCAAGAAGTTTTGATTGCAAAATAAAATCAGACATTGAGCTATTTCTTGAAGCTAAAACTACAAACCAGAAGGTAATAGGCGTCACAGGAACAAATGGCAAATCAACCACCACATCACTAATAGGGCACATATTAAAATCTGCAGGGAAAAAAGTAGCTATTGGTGGAAATTTAGGCGTTCCTGTTTTGGATCTAGAAAGAGATGCAGAAATTTATGTAATTGAATTTTCCTCTTTTCAATTGGAGTTGATGAATGAAATTAACGTGGACATTTCAGTACTGCTTAATATTACACCAGACCACATAGATAGGCATGGAAGTATGGAGAATTACATAGCAACTAAATTAAAACTGATAAACGGTAGTGAGGTTGCCGTGATAGGATGTGACAATGAGATTACCGCTGATATATTCAACAAATTCACTGGAAACAAAATTCCAATCTCAGTAACATATTCCCCGGTGTCATTCCAGCCACCCTCTTTGTCATCCCAGTGCTTGACTACTCGGATCCAGAAGATCTCGTTAAAACTAGAGAGTCATAGCTTATCAGTAAGCGACGTGAAAATAAACCTAATATCCAACGCAGAAAACATAGCAGCCGCATATGCCGTATGTAAGCTACTTGGAGTAGATAGCAACACTATTATCAATGGAATCAAGTCCTTTTCAGGACTGAGGCATAGGAATGAACTGCTTGGCAAAATAAGAAATGTGTTTTTCGTGAACGATAGCAAAGCAACTAATGCAAAGTCGAGCGAAAAGGCGATCTTATCTTATGAAAACATATATTGGATTGTTGGTGGAAAAAGTAAAGAGGGTGGAATAGAATCATTAAGCAAGCATTTCACAAGGATTGGAAAAGCTTTTCTTATTGGGGAATCAACCGAAGCCTTTGCAAATGTTATGGAGAATAAAGTAGATTTTGTAAAATGTTGCAATTTGAAAAACGCACTTAAACTAGCTTTTGAAGAGGCCTTAAATAGTGCAGAAGAAGTAACAATATTACTTTCTCCCGCGTGTGCTTCTTTTGATCAATGGAAAAATTTCGAGGAACGCGGCGAAGCATTTTGTAGAATGTTTGAAAATCTCAGGTACAATCACACATGATGTTTAGTATAATGTTGCGTGGAACAAAAGTTAATAATAGATAAGCTAATTAGGGTTATTCCATTTGAAGGGATAAGCGATGAAACCCTATTAAAGGTGTGCACTGACCTTAATCTAGCTAATAGCTTTTGCAAATTTCAGAATGGAATATATAGCGCTTTGGAGCGCATAGCAGAGGACTTAAATAGCTCAATGGAAGCTGAACTAAGAAATTCTAATTTAGAAGATATAAAAGTGCGAGAGCGAGTAAAGTTAGCTATTCAAATACGCCTTTCAAACTACGCTAAGCTACCGAATTATAGAGAACTTTTAAAAAATGTTTTATCATTCTCCGTATCACCAAAAAATACATATTTTTCTAGTAAACTTTTATACAGAACTATTAGCGCGATTTGGTATGGCATTCATGACCAATCAACAGATTTTAACTACTATACAAAAAGAGCAATATTAGCTGGAGTGTACTTAAGTACGATACTTTTTTTTATCAATGATTATTCAGAAGATTTTGCGGATACTTTATCGTTTCTTGATAAACGTATCAACAATGTCATGACATTTCAAAAATTCAAAACTCGCTTAAAAGGAATCATAGGAAATTTCTTATAAGCCTTTCATCATACTGGTTATTCATATTTATATTCTCTTGTTTTTTTTTGATCTTTATGTTAAAATAACTAAATATTCATTAACGATAAAATGAAAGTTATTTATCATACCAATGGTAATATCAAGCCAGAAGAAAATACAAAACACGTGATAAACTTTTTTGGAGTACTTGGATGTATTAAGGTTAATGCTCGTAGTAAAAATCCACCTAAGGAGCAAGAAAGTAAGTTAGTTAAGCATTATTTTGACTATCCTTATTTTTCTAGAATTGTTAATCCAGAATTCTTTAAAAAAGAATTGAATGATGAAGAAAGAAAATTCAATAGGAGAATAGTATCACTATGGTTATGTTCTGCTATATTTTCTACTGCTTCTATTGTATCGTTATACTTGGCATACCAGAATCAAAAATCAAAAAAGGTACTTACAGGGTTAGCTTTTGCATCAGTAGTGCTATCAATTTTGGCTACCATATGTTTTATCGTATTTTGCCTATGGATGCTTTTTGACTTTGTTAAGAAAAGGTTCGTTGTACATAGAATCAAAAGCTTTTTGGAAAATGAAGTTAGCCCTGAGTGGATAAAGCGTTACAAAAAAGAACTTGTAGGTGACGATAAGGAAGTGGATGCAGAAGCTCACGATCAAGAGTTAGGAGAAAATAAAGATATAGAAGATATCGTGGAGTTTCTCTTGGAAAGAAAGAAAATTGTAGCGCTATATGAATTTCTAACAAACGGTGAAAAGTTAGTTCAAGCTGGAATGGCAATGGTAAACATGTTGCTTGTAAAAGGTGTGCATCCGAACGATATAATTTTGGATACTAACTCTCTTGGAGGAGGAATTGCAGCAGAAGTTTTAAAAAAGTTTGAAAAGCAAGGGATTTATTTAACGCTAATTCATAGTAATTCTTATAGCTCACTTAAGGATGCAACTAATAACTTTCCTCATGGGATAGGGAATTTTTTCATGAGACGGCTTCCTGCAAAATTCTTGAATTTTTGGTTTAATCGTTGCGGATTGGAATTTAATTCACGAGAGATTATAGAGAATACAAAATGCCCTGTATTAATTGCTGGCAGGAAAGGCGATACTGTAATTCCACAGGAAGCACAACTCGTTGGTAAACTTCCAGATTCATCCACATCTGACACATCTGAATGGTTTAGATGGAATATAGTACTTGAACACGATCCTCAAAACACGGAGTGTAAGAGCAAAAATATTCATGCTGATCATAAAGAACATTTAGTTTATCGTGAGGATAATGATGATATAACAAAATACACCAGTTACGAAGAAAAAGAAAATAAATTTATTGAAAAAGCACATAAATATTTGTTGAAAGGTGAATTTAATAGAAATTTTAAGCTAAAAGACTACTGTAAAAGTAGTATCTTTGGAAGCTTGACGAAAATAGAACTGAAACCCATCAATGAAAAGCATATACAAGTTTAAGTTGATAGAGAAAGAAAAATTATTCTTGCTATACCGTAGGTACGTTCCAAGATTATACTAAAGTTTTTATTGCACTCAAAACCTTCGTTTTTCCTAATCTCTAGAATTATCAATGCATCATCACTTAACCAGCCTGAGTGAGCTAGTCCATTCAACGTTGATTCAACTAGATTGCTATTGTAAGGTGGGTCTATAAAAACTACATCGCACTTTGAAATAGGTTGTGGCAATTTGTTAGCACTGCAACAAATTAGCGTGACATTGTCCGTAATTCCAAAATCTTCTGCTGTTTTTTTAGGCAGTTGCAAATTGTAATAGTCTGAATCTACCATGAATGCATGTTTAGCACCGCGAGAAAGTGCTTCAAATGAAAAAGAGCCACTTCCGCAAAATAAATCAAGTACATTCAAGTTATAAATAGGTTTTCTCGAAGAAAGTATACTAAATATTGCTTCTCGGACAATGCTCATAGTTGGCCGTGCAGCCAAATGCTTACCTGTAGTTATTTTTCTTCCGCGATATTTGCCTGCAATGATGCGTAGCATATTAAATAAGCTCCAAAATAATTAATTATTTATACTATATGATTAATGTCAATATGGCTTTAGCAGTTTAATAGAGAGAAGCTATCGAGCCGCTTGTAAGAAAAACACAAGACTCATCCGTTATCTTTTTCTGATTTGTCTGCTGCATTAATTGCTTGACCAATCTCATCTTGTAAATCACCATAACTATTTCCTTCATCGTGATTGATCCCTTCAATTCTGCTTTCTAATTCTAACTTAATTATGGTGTTGATTTTATCTATATCATCTAGGAAGCCTTGACATTCTTCATTACTATATTCCTCACCAGATGCCTTTTTTTCGATAAATAGACTTTTAAACTCTGCAAGATCAGAATTCTGATCGGTATTTAGTACAACATTTCTCTCTATGAAGCTAAGATCCGACAGCAGTAAGCTAACCTCCAACAGATCTTCACTTTTCACGCTTTTAAGGTCTTCAAGGCTTTCTAAAATACTAAACACCTTAAGCCTTTCTTGTGCAATCTCTTTGTCTTCCTTATCAAATTCAGACAATAAACTATGATTATCTACAAATTTCTCACTCAAAGCTTTATTTAACCTAGTGAGGTCGATATTGTTGTCCGGTGTGTTATCTAATAGTAGATCTACTCTCGCCCTACGCGCATTTAAAATGTCGTCGTAGTCATTTAACTTTATGTTGCCATCATCGTCTTGCTGCAATTTATAATAATCAAGGCCTTTGAAATTTTTATTAGTCTTCATCTTCAATCCTCTTCTCCTTTTGCATCTGGTTTCCTCATTGGTTCCGGTAATTTCCTTTTGACCGGTTGATCAAGCTTGTCTTTTTCTGGTTCTCTCTTGCGTCCTATGGTGTAATCATGAAGCTTATTCAAGAAATCTTGCCTATGCGATTTTGCTCTACAGAGCAGATTACCTTGGTAACCATCTTTTTCTCCTGTACGGTGGCTAACTCCTATAGAATCAAGGCCATGCTCCCAAGTAAATTTCATAGCATCTTCTATTGTATAGCCCAAATGTGATCCTACATACCCTTTGTAATATTCTAAATATCTATCAATTCTTCTATGCGCAATATCTTCTTTATCAACTCCAAATGCCCTGTAGATCTTTTCCTCAAGCTTATCGACGTCATTTTTAGGTGATGTTGCAAACTTTGTTGCTTCAATAGTAGCACCTACAAATTTACGTGGCACATCAATAACGTGTTTCAGCACACCTCCGACTCTTGGTATCCTGCCTAGTAGATTAGCTGTACCTCCAGCTAGTTGATTAGGGAGCCCAGTAGCAAATTTACCTAGAGACTCAAGTCCTCCACCAATAGCACCTTGCAACATATGCTTAGGTAGAGAAATTAACCCCATTAAATTAGTTACTCCAGCCTTTTCAAAAAATTTAGGTAACGGTATCTGAGATAATATACCACCTCCCTGATACATACTAGATATATTGTAAACGCTGAATCCACCACCAGCTATACTTGAGCCCATTTGTTGTACGAACTCGCGTAAAGAGAACATTAAAAATGAAAGCAGGAATAATACAAAGATTTCCCCTGCATTGATTAAATAACCTCTCTGTATGTCTTGCACCCTTTGGTAATCGCTATTTTCTTGATAATTTTTGCAATCCTCACAATCTTTACATTTCTGACAGTATTCACTGTTGGGATCCTTATATAACTTATGAAGTTTCAGTATTCTACAACCTTGTTGTTCTACTACTCTCTGCACCAAAGACTTTATCTCTCTTTTTAGATCTGGTCTTATGGTACCTTTTCTGTAGTCATCCACTATTTCCCTATAATTTTTACATTTTTCTTCATCTTGCTGAGATTGACAGTAAAGCTCTGTTATTTTACTATTCATACCACCTATCTTTTTGTCTATATTATTGATCAGTAATATAATGTCAGCCCTCTCTGATGCATGAGATAAACTATTTGTTAAGCGCACTAGATCTTTTTCACTACAGCCATTACTAACTACCATATCACTTTCTGCAATATAGTGGTCTGCTGGATTCTCCTCAGTACCAGGAACCGGGTTAAAGAAAGGATAATCTATATAACGAAAACCTTTTTCAACGTAACCCGGTGGAAGAGGGATATATCCAGCGCCGCCAGTAAATTTTATTGTACCACCTTCTCTGCTTAGTTTTTCTATACCTTCTATATTTTTATCTATGTTAAGTGGAGAAGCTTCTCCAAGAGTGTAAGGTACAAAAATTTGCCCTGGGGTCCAACCAAAGTACTGCTTATCAACGATACAAAAACCACCAAACACCCATTTTGGAGCACATAACCTTACCTCAAACCATTTATTGTAGCATACAGTAAAACCTAACTGCCTATAAAAGGTATTCATTATAATGGAAGCCAGTAATGACAAGAGAGTAAATATCATAATCGACTGTAAACAAAAACTGATGCAGAATTTTATCCAACCTTCAAATAGACTTTTCAACGGTGAAAATAAAATAGAAATTAGAAACAGTGGCATGATGGCTATAAGAAAAGCTATACCCATAAAACCAGAGAGGAATATTATGTAAGCATATAAGCACAGCAAGAAATATAAAACTATCCCTATGAAAATTGCCGGTATCATAAGAAGGCTTGCCCACATTTGGTAATGTAAAAACGCTGCAAACTTTTTCCAAACAGAGTAAGCAAAAAACTTGTTGAACATGTTCTCCATAAAACCAAACAACTCATCAGTATTTGAATTAGGAGCAAAGTTAGTAATTATACTTATCAATTGTTCAAGACCTTTGATGAATAAAACGAGAAAATGATCATAGAAAAACCTAAAACTTCCAGGAGATATAAGCACTATTACTAGAGTGATTTTCATCATTCTGATGAGCATATCATGCTTAGTTTCTCGTATCATGCCAAAAAGATAAAGAAGCGATGAAATCATTACAAATAGAACAAGCAAGGAAAGAACAAAATTGTGAAAGCTCGTACTTTTTTCAGCTATATTTTCGAACATAGCTTGTGCAACTGCAGGATCATTGCTATTAAAATGTTTTTTGCAATTTTCGTTAATCAATAATACACATTTTAGATAGTTATAAATGTAATCAAAAAACCCAAAACTACTTGGCTGCTGCACTCCACTTAAGAACTCAAAAGAGTAGCCACCTACATTATCTAAGTAATATCTATCTAATATTTTTACATATATTTTCCATCCCTTTTCTAACTTCATCGTCTTACAATTCCTATCTTTTAATTTAGTGCTATCTCTGTCTAAAGTAAAAAGTCCATTGTCGCCCTCAGCTGTGGAATTATAACCTAGATGTACAGTAGGATATTGAGGATCGCGCATTAATTTTAGATTTTCGTTAGGATCATCTTTCCCCGTTTGAAACAAAAGATAAGCACCATGACCATTGGTAAACCAACATGGAGCACCACGTGATACTGTATTTGCGCTATCATCTTCATTAATGCACTTGCAATTTACAGTGCAACTTGCATTAGGATTACTTGAAAATTTTTCTATGCTAGGTTTATAATCATTACAAACTAAGTGAAAGTCAGGTAGACTATTATCGCCTGACTTTCCTTCAAATTTAGTTGCATATTTTAACTGCTCCAAGCTCTGTAAGTTATAACTGCCTTTAGATTCCTTCTTGTTATTATTACTCCAAGATGTCCATGCACCATTAACTCGCACTTTTAAACTATCTCCATTGGTTTCGAGTCCGGTATCCTCCCACTTCACCACTTGGTTATGGTGAAAACCATAATTAATTTCGCCAGTTTCAGGATCAACAACTTCTCCATCTCCTGGAATAAACGCATCGTGGTCGCTTGAAAAATGAGCGCTTACTGCAATAGGTTTAGGACCAAAATAGTCAGCAGATATGCACCTTGGAAAAGGCATATCATTCTTACTACAACCTGTGATCAGCATATAAGCTGCAAGAAGTAATACCCTAAACCAACATTTGCCTAAGCGTGATTGCATATCTAAACTTTTTCCAAATACAGAAATAAATTTCTAAAACTTTACTTAAAATATCTTTTTAATTAGTTACTCCATAACATCATTCATATCTTACTCCTCTCCATTCTTGTTTTTAGCTTCATGATCACTAGAATTACTTCTTATTATTTCATCAGGAATTTCTTGCTTGCCTGATTGTTTTTTAGGTCTATCAGAATCATCACCCGTTGTTTTATCAGAACTTCCTTTAGAATCTTCTTTTTTGTTTGATTGATTTGGTGTATCAGGCAATCTAGCCTCAATTTTTCCCCGATCTTTACTCATTTTCTGCTTGATACTCTGTATCATACTTTGGGTCTTATCATCAAGGCCAACGGTTGACAGTATAGCTTGTGATGCGCTACCGGCAACTTTGCTAACACTTTGAGCAACCCCAAAACCAGAGCCGAATAGTGCTTGTGCCATAGTTTCTGATATAGAAACAAAAGCTTCCATTGCATTAGCAATAATTAAGTACATAAATGCTTGGATCAGATCTATGGGCAACGCTGCAAAGTGCCCACCAGCCCTTTCTCCGGTACTTAATGCAACATCAACATTAGTGCCAGGACTGTATCCAAGAGGCAGTATTGATTTCATCAAGCACAGATCATACGATAAGAAATTTACGCTAATTAAACATTGATAGCATGCAGAAAAATTTGTGAGATTGTATAGAACTGAATACATCAACTGATTTAAAAGAGATAAAGATGAAAATAAAATAACTGGTTGTACTGCAACGTGAGCCAGCGTTTTTATCCAGTTATCAAACAAGGGTTTAGTCTGTTGAAATAAAATAAACACGATAAACAAAGGTGTTAATGACAGTAAAAACGCTACTAGAACAGTAGATATTACATATTTAAACGTAGCGCTAATAATGCATTTTAAAAACGCAAAAGTAGCGTAGAGTATTGCCAAAAATGCAATAAAGCCAAAAGGACCAGAGAGCATCAACGATAAAAACTTTAACCAAGTTTCTGCTGTGAATAATACTCCTGCTGTTAAGTCTAAGAATGCAAATTTCTCCTCCCCTTCCCCTATATAGCCAGAAAAGCTATCAACTAAATAAGTGCTACCATCTATAAAAAGTCTGGATAAAGTTGTACCAAAAAGTTCCCAGCTTCTATCGCTAAAGGCAAAAGCTATAAATGCTATCTTGAACATTCTTACAATGAAATCAAATTTACTTAGCTGTATTGTTCCAAGCATATAGCCAACGACAGTAAATATAACGTATAGAGTAAGCAAAGCTCTTACTCCTTGAAGAAGACCTCTTGCATATCCTTTGTATGAATCTTTAACGCTGTCCCCAATTACTTCTTCTTTTATAAGTTTAAATACCCCGTTTACATTCGATGAAATAAAATCATTAATTTTTCTTTTGACAAATAAAGTTACTGTGTACTTATTATTTTCATAATATTTGCCATATTTGTCTGTAATATCACCTTTCTCTACATTGCTTACATCAATACCGAAATATATCTTCTTAGATTCTTTGTTCTGAAAGTGTTCTCCGCTTATTACATCTAATATGGTGTACTCATCTTTTCCGTTTATTCTTTCTCTCACTCCTACCACTTTGAAATCATTAGTTCCCACACCATGCAGATCTTTAGGTGGCTCATCACCCAAATACACATACAGTTTTTCGCCATTAATGTATTGACATGATCTAGTCACTTTAACATGGTACCCACCCCTATTAGCTCCATAGTGACCATAATCTGCAATAGCGAGCATCACACTACTACCAGATGTTACATTTTTTACTGTATAGTCACTATTTAATTTCAGAGAAAAATCCTTAAAATTATCACTAATTTGCGAACACACATTATCCTTTCTTGCACCTACTTCATTATCTGGAAGACATTGCATACCTTTAGCAGTACCTTGATTATCAAGATCACCAATTTTTGCAACAAGAGCCTCAGCCCAGGAAATATCTTCTTCAGTGTTTGATGTAAAATCAACATTAATCTGCTTAAGCTTATCTTCAACCTCTTTAAGGTGAGAATACATATCACATCTATTTCCTTTATCATATTTGCTATACCTTATAGAAGAGACACAGTTCCGTTCTTTGTCTTTATATGTATAATTCCATATACCCTTCTCAGTATAGCATATATTTTGATGGTAACAGTTGAGCTCATAGGAGGAGTACTTTTTTCTCTCATCAAGACTACAGTTTTTTCCATCACATAACTCGTTCAATCCTATTTTAGCGCGGCGCAAATCAAGTAGTGAACCATATCTCCATGGTTCGTTGTCTTGAATATAACCTTTATTAAAATGTACCTTATTATCATATGGGGTATACCCATTGCCAACTAGCACTTTGCTTTCCTTTGCTTTTGTTTTATCAAGAGGTAAAAATTTTATTTTATTTCTCTTTCCATCCTTGCCCTCACAAAAAAATTCCTCTCCCTCTTGCTTGCTAACATTCAATATTTCACTTGCTGACACTTTTTCACCTCCTTCTTCAGCTCTATAACAATTGTCATCAAAGCTGATACCTTTCCCTCCTGGATTGTCATAATCAATTGTTATCTTTCTGGGAACTAAACTGAAGCTTAACTTATCACCACGATTTACTTTAATTCCAGTGTCTACATAACGTCTATTGCTGCCAAATCCTTTACCGCCGCACAATTCGTTTTCATCAACGCCATAATTATTAGGCACATTATTAATATCTGCAGCTTTATTGTAATTTGGTTCTGAACCGTCGACACAAAAGCTAGCAGGTACAAGTACTTTCCTTGGATTTTTGTCTTCTTTAAAAGGGCAAAAATTTACTGATCCATCGAGGGTGAATTTGATTTCCTCACCCTCACTAATTACCTGACCAGAATCAACCCAATGAATTTTATCGGCTTTATGAACTGGAACATCCACATTAACGCTGGTGTTTCTGCTTTGCAACCCAGGTTCGACACAATCCATGTTACAACCAGTGATTGTAAGACACAGTATCAATAATAGTGATCTTTTACTTATCATTGCTGTCTTCCTGGTTGTGGTATCTGAGGCGTTGACCTTTGAGTCCCTTGTGGTATTTGAGGTCTTGACGCACCTGACTGTTGAGAAGTACCTCCTCCTCTTCTTTGAACGCTTTGTTCGTCTAACCCTACTGTTCCCATTAAGCTTTGTTGATACTGTCTTCCAGGTTCGCTTGCTACATAAACACTAAACAACGAGTCAGATATTGTCGAAGAAGCTTCAACTAAAGCTTTCATAGCGTGTCCCAAAATAACAAAAGCCATCATAGCGGTAATATTAGGTGTATATTTGGAAGCATAACCATAGAAGATACAAGGGTTAAAAATCTTTAGGTTAATACTAAGTATACACGTAGAGCAGACTTCAAAATCAAATACTGAATATATGATATAATCCATAACCTGACTTATCAGTGATATAAAAATTAAAAGCACTACCGGATGAATCGCAAATCTTGCTAAATTTTTAACCCAGTTGTGAAACATCTGCCTAGTATACGCAAATAAAAGACAAATAATAAAAATAGGTGCTAAAGAAAGTAATAACGCAACTATTGCTATAGATGTAATAAAAGAAAATAAGGCGTTGAAAATAGATAAGCTCACTGTGATTAAACCCCAGATCACTAAGCAAAAAGATACAATGCCCAAAGGGCCAGAAAATATAAGAGATACTATTAACAATACTGAATGCGATGACAAGAACCTATTGAGCGGCAAATCAAGAAACTCAAAAACATTTGAAGTAGTGCCTCTAAAATTTGCTATTTCTATTAGTTGTTTTGGAGTGTTAATAAGCATAGAGAATGCATTGTTATAAAAAAAGTCCCAGCTATTATCCTGCAACAGCTGGACGATGATTCCTATCTTTACGCATACAATTAAAAATTCATATATAGAAATATGAGTTAATCCAAAAAAGTAGTAAAGGGTATATAAGGTTATGTATAATACTAACAGCGATATTATCGTGGATCTAATGTTATTTGTTCTGCCTGATTTTATAAAACTTTCATAAAGAGACTTTACAGGACTGCTATCGGCATGAATCGCGTTAGGGTCTTTATAGCTGGAACCAAAAAATGCAGTTTTCACTTTTTCATCAAAGAAATTATATATTGCACTAAAAGTTCTTGTAGGTGGCTCTTTAGTTGTGAGGTTAATGCTAAACTGACCTTCATTTTTGTAATCGCAGCCATGGTCTCTTATTCCGTAATATATGGTACCTGTTTTGTCTTTTAACTTTTCTTTTAAGCTTTCCATGTATTGAACGTCATGAACTTTGCTAATATCCACAGATATATCCCCCTGATTTTCATCACCAGGCTGATGCTCAGGGAATTTATCAGAAACGCGTATGTATAAGTTGTTTTCCAGATTAGGAATCCTTGTTACTCTTATATTGAAACCACCTTTGTCATTTTTATCGTAGCAGTACTTGTCATTTCTACTACATAAACTAAAAGTTAATCTTGGTGTTCGATAGTTATCTCTTATCTTGTGATCACAATTAGTGCATAAACCACCTCCTGGAATGTGTTCAAAATCTTCACCATCCATGTGAATTTTCAAAAGTGTAATGCCAGTTTTTATCTGTTTTTCTTTTAGTATTTTACTAATAGCTTCAACATCAGACCGGGATATCTCACCTTCTACACTATTGTATTCAATATATGCGCAACCTTTGTTTCCGCTGCCGGAAGGAAATTTACATATACGTCCACAGAGTAAATTTAAAATGTGCGTATCTATATTACTTGCACTGCTCTCTGAAAGCTTGCTGCAATCTATATTTTCTCCTTGTTTTATAGATTTGGCAATCTTTTCAATCTTTTCTCTACTATTCTCTTTAACTAATTTTGATGGGTCTGAACTCCAATACTCTTTTCCATTCAACCATTCTGGGGTACCCACAATATACTTATTAGGGCATATACCATCTTGAATACTACCTTGACATTCTTCACGATTTAAAACGTGTGCAAAATACTCCTCTTCTTGTTCGCTGCACTTTTCATCAATTTTCACATACCTGATTTTTGTCTCACTCTCTTTATCTTTACACACTTTACTTCCAATAACACTAAAGCTTATCGTATCGTCAGCTTTAAGTGCAAATGGTAATGTTACGTCATTTCTCCCAGGTCGAATTGCAAAATCTGCATACTGCTTAGGACAAAAATTAATCTTGCTAGGCACTATATTAATCTCTGTTACTCTTATTCTATCTGAGATATTAACACCGGAATCAACCCACTTCTGCTCTGTTGACACTATATCTAGTTTTTCACGCAAACCTGATAAATTTTCTGGCTTAATACAGTGATCCTCCCCGCATCCAGACAATAAAAAAAGCACCACAAAACTTATGCATAGCTTACCCAAGTTTTGGTTACTTAAACGTTTAAGCATCTGTTACTTACCTTAACTAGCATCACCGCCACCTTAGTTAATCTTTTCGCTGGAACCTTTACCACTATCTCCACCTCCTCCACCAGTACCTCTTGCCTTCTTGACAGCCGCAGCAGCAGCTTGACCAACACCTCCAGCAGCAGCTTTGGCAGCAGATAAAGCTTTGCCCACCATTTGTCCAGGTGTCCGACCTGAGCCAAGTGCTGCTCTATGGTTACCAGCAAGTTCAGCAGCCATGCCAGGAAGAATGTTTAAAAAGTGGTAAAAGAGGAATAATACTAAACACAATTTTAATAATTCTCCGATGAGAGAGCTGCCAAACTCCATGTATGTAAAGTCGAATAGACCAAGTATGCTGCTCTTTTTAAAGCTATAATTTTGCATCATACATGCAAGAGTAGTTTCATTTTTATCACATTCCCCATCTTTCAATTTAAACCACTGTTTTTTCTTACTATATGAGATTTCTGCTTGTTTCTTTTCATATGACTTGTCCGGTTGTTCATTTTTATATGACTCGTCCAGTTCAAAATTTAAATTTTTAAAATAGATTTTATCACATGCTATGAACATAAAGGACAAAAACGCAAAAAGGATAACCGGGTATAAGCTATAGGTAATCAACTCTTTCACCCAGCCTTCAAAATATCCTTTGGTGTGTTGGAATAAAACCATAGGAATGAACAAAGGTGATAAAATGATGATTACACTTAAAGCAACTAGAGATAAAATAAATACATAGCACAGCCACAAAATAACCATCATCATCAGAACGGCCATAAATATACAGACAAGAGCTACTAAAATTTGTCCACCAGCAAAAATAATACCGATTACCGAACCTGCAACTAATAAGACAGGAGCAGCACCAAGCAAGACTGCTAACGTTGCAACACCTCCAGTACCAATTTTGCCACCAATTCCATCTAAAGGGGCACCTAAATAAAATAAAATTCTACAATCAAGCCTATCCCAAGGTGCAAGATAACTGTAAGATACCCTCTTTCCTGCACGAGTATATTCATAATCTGTACCTGCTTTATAATTACATATGCCTTTACTTTCAGATGATGCTTTTAGCACTATCTCTGACAAACCATTTGAGAGACGAGTTAATTCTCCATAATAATGAGACATGGTACTGCCTGTTGTGAAGTAAATCACTAAAGCGAATTTTATGATCAACATATACATTTCTTGAGGCCTCTGAACTCCACCAGACATGGCTTTTATAGAGAACAGTATTAAAGCTAAAACTAAAACAGCAGTTACAGTGTTTTTCAGCCTTTTCTGTGCTACAGATATAAAACTCTCACCATTTGGTGCACCTTTACCTGCAACTAAATTATCTAACGATTCCTTAATGCATTGCACTATCATAGAAGTTACGGGAATAGGAGCTAATGATTTACTCCCTGCCTGGTTATAACAAGCTTCAGAAACATACGAGCTAAAACAGCCAGCATTATCATAACCTACAAAAATTTTCCCCCCTTGTCCGTTGAGTCTTTTTTCTTTAGATCTGATAATAGTTTTATAGTCATCATTATTACCAATAGGAACTTTTTCCTCTCCTGTACCATCTTTATTTTTGAATATCATCACAGATTTTTCACACATAGGAGCAAGTGGGTCAGGTGGCAATTCCGTGCACCCCATATCAACCCCTTGCGGCCAAGGAGTCATTTCGATACCAAGCATTTTCACACTTGCTAACTCCACACATAATCTGCCCATTTTTCTTACTGCTTTAAATGTAGCTCCATGTATGGGTTCGCTCTGTCCTGCTTTGAGAACTTTACATTTCAGCTCACCATCAACCTTCGGGGACCATGACCCATCTACATATCCAGTATCTTTCTCCCTGACATCAAAATCTATGTATCCAGTTTCTTTTCTGAAATCAAAGTCTTTCTTGTTAAAAAGATTACCAAAAGTTAAAGGGTTTCGATGACATACTTCTATATATTCACTGTATTGCACACCGTTTTTTGGCCAGTAATAACTCTCTGTACTCTCCTGAACGTTAGAATTTAAGGCTTCTTTTTCTGCTCTTTTCCCGTCATAATCTTTTTTGTTCACGTCTTCCCGAGCTTTATTTTGCAAACAAGAAAAATATTCCTCTTCTGTTTGGTAATTTTCATTGGTGCAGCCACTATAACCTGTGTCTTCTAATTTAAAATTTTTGTATTTTCCATCATGATCACGTGCAACTGGGTGTTTAACAAAACTATGTTCACAAACAACAAGCCCTCCTATCGCTTTCCAGACTCCAACAATTGCAGCTATCATTCCAACAATAACAAGAGCGGTAAACAAACCAGCAGAAGAAACGATCAAAACAATGCCAGTAAATATTGCGCCAACAGCAATCGCTATTCCAGCAAGTGCTGCAGCTGTTTTAAACGCTCCACAATCAGGATTAGAGGCACGACTAAAACTGCCAGTGGAATTAAATCTGCTAACAAATTCTGTCTTGTCAGTACCACTTACTCCATCTGCAAGCACTGGATATGAGAGTAAAAAGTCTATATTTAGTAAAAATATCGCAATTAATAGCAATGACAGCTTAGTCTTAAACATTTTTTACCTTCTGATAAAATATAGGCAACCATACTTTTGGGTTGTCCCCAACTTCATTTAATATATCGTGTAACAATAGAACACTTTCTGCACGTCCGGATAATACGTTGATTATATCATCCAGGCCTTTTAAGTCTATTCTAGCTACTACAGCATTAACTCCTTGTTTCACCAAAAAGAATCTAGTGCTTGGATCTGTATGCTTAATTAATATATATTCACGTTCAGTTAACATAAAAACATCCCGATAGACACTAGTAGCTTTCAGATTTGGTAAAAAAATCTGTGTCGCTGTTTGTTGTACAAGCGTATCGCTAATAGCACTTTTACTTGCATCCTCAACACTCTGAGTAGCAAAAATCACAAAAGCATTTAGTTTTCTCAGTACCTTCAACCAGTCTTTTATCTTGGGTGCAAAAACTGGATTATCTATTAATGCCCATGCCTCATCAAGAACGATAATAGATGGAGTGCCATCAAGAGATATACTAATCCTATGAAATAAATAAATCAATACTGGTCCAAGGGCAACAGGATCTTTGAGCAAGCTAGCCATCTCAAAACCAAATACTCTTGCTCGTGAAAAATCTAGCAAATCTTCTTTATTGTCAAATATTGCAGCATGAGAACCATTATCATGCCACATAGATATTGCCCCAGCTAGAGTATCAGGACCTGCAAGCCCTAAAAACGGTACGAGGTTTCTCAAGAACCTGTCTTCTTTTCTTAATTTAAAATTCCCTTCAATTGCATCATTAATTCGTGCAATATCTTCTGAAGTAAATTTATCATTATATACCGAAATTAAAGACTTTATCCACTCCATTAAAAATGTTCTATTATCAGAGGTGTCATCAAGTTGCAAAGGATTAAAATTTGTTTTAGTTCTTGGTTCTATTACAGTATAGATACCACTAAGTGCTCTCAAAAAAATCTCTGCACCGCGATCTTTATCAAAAAAGAATATCCTTGGAGAAAACTTCATCGCTTGGGCACACAAGAAATTCATTAAAACAGTTTTACCAGCACCAGTTGGGCCAATTATCATAGTGTGTCCAACATCCCTTATATGAAAGTTGAAAAAAAATGGAGTACCAGATGTTGTGTCAAAAACTGTAACGGCATCTCCCCAGTGGTTATTGAATTTATTACCAGTAGGATAATTATGTTGAGATGCAAATCCAGCCAAATTAAGACTACTTATTGTAGCTTTTCTCACTATATAATCGAAATTACCAGGAATTTGCGCCCAAAATGCTGGTTCAAGGTTAACTCTCTCACGGATAGGGTAAACACCGCAATTAGAAAGCTCTGATTCTACCAACGACAGAGCGTTATCCAATGATTTAGGACTTTTTTCTATACATAAAATAGTCAGGTGATGTTGACCAAAGGCAATCTTACCACTCATTGCGTCATCAAGCGCTTGAGAAATTTCTGCTATTTGAGAAATAGCTTTATCTGCAGACTGTATCATTCGATTTTGCTGTATCTGCATTTTTCCAATTGCTATTTGCCTGTTTGTAAATTGAAAAGATTGCGTAATTATAAATTCGTAAGGAAGTTGTAAAAAAGAATCAAGCATTCCTGCAGAAGTATTATTTCCATACTCTTTTATACTAACTATTCCAGCATATTTACTCTCATTATGAGTCACAACCTGTATCATCTTACGGCCAAAGAATAATCTATGTACTGGTAAGTATCTTGATATTTCAGTTCTTAGCGGAAAAAGCGTATTTGTAACGAAGCCACAATTTACAATTCTAGATAGAAACTCCATTATTTCACAGAACAAACCACCTGGAGTTTCTTTTACTCCAAGGATTTTAGGCGAATAATTCCTAAGGCTTGTCACTACACGATTTGTCGTTTCCTCTAAATCTTCATATGTGGCACGCATATCACTTTCCCAAGCATGTTTTGAAGTTACATGCCCGAATTTTTTTAGTAGATGTGACAAAAATTCTACTCCTTTCGTGTCCGCTCTACGGATAATCGTAATGTATAGGTCATTAATAAATGATTGCCTTGTTGCGTGTTTTTCTCTCCATTTTAGATTTACGTGATTAGCGAAAAAATTCGGCAAACCTTGACTTGCAAATTCATCAGAAAAAATATTTTTCTTACGTCTGATAGTATGAAAATACAAACTAAATGCCGGAGATGAAATGCTTCTTAGCATCTGATTCCTGATGTTGTTCTGTATGACTAAATCCTCGTCATCAGCGGTTTCAAATGCAAAACCACTTAATTTTATAACCTTAACCAACCAATTTTCTTTTGTCATCAAGGTTGTGCTATTCCAATAGCAAGAATAAGGAATAAATTCAGCAGCGTGAACTTCCCTGTTCAGAGTAGATTTATTCTTCGATTGAATAGCCCTAAACCTCAGCATCACACAACGTTAAGCAATATCATAAGAATTGGCTCCATGATAAAAACGATTTAAACATTTCGAGCACTTTCCTAATTTTACCATAAATAATTCAATAAACAACGGTTCTTTTGCAGAAGCTATATAGCCAAGTCCATGTATACCTGGTAACATTAAGAGAATCACTCTCAAATCATTTGAATTAATGAAAATTAGCAGGCAAATCAGAACGTTTAATATTGCAAACATATAACTCACACCAAAGAGCATTGCAGGTCTTGTAAGACCTTTAAATAATTGATCTGTTTGTATACTACCTGTGGACATATCTTTAACCTTCTAATAATCGCTCTAACACTAATACTATATCATTATATTAAAAATCCATTGAAACTAGTAGCACTTTAAGTTAAGGTACATTATTTAACCCAGATAATGACAAGTTGGCCATTTCAAGAAGCAGAAAAAATATTGCAAGAGTTTCCTAATAAAAAAGAAATAATATTTGAAACTGGTTATGGACCCTCTGGTTTACCCCACATAGGAACCTTTGGAGAGGTTTTTCGCACTACAGTTGTTGTAAATGCATTAAAAAAAATAGCTCCTGGTATAAAAACCAAAATCATTGCAGTTTCAGATGATATGGATGGTTTACGAAAAATACCAGATAATGTGCCAAATCAAGAGATGCTAAGAGAGCACTTAAATAAACCATTGACTATGATACCTGATCCATTTGGCACTCATCAGAGTTATGGTCATCATATGAATTCATTGTTGTGTAAATTTCTTGATTTGTTTGAATTTGAATACGAATTTAGGAGTGCAACAGAGTGTTATAAATCTGGCGTTTACGATGAAAAACTTTTACTCTTGCTGAAAAATTATGATAAAGTGATGGACGTAATGCTTCCATCATTTCGGGAAGAAAGGCAGCAGACTTATAGTCCATTCTTGCCAATATGCCCAAAAACTTCTCAAGTTTTACAAGTTCCAGTAATTGAAACAAATACAGATAAAGGAACAATCACGTATGAAGATCCAAACGGGGAAAAAATAGAAGTTCCGGTAACAAAAGGAAAATGCAAACTGCAATGGAAACCTGATTGGGGAATGAGGTGGGCCGCATTTGGAGTAAATTACGAAGCTCACGGAAAAGATGTAACTCCATCTGCTGTGCTTTCAAGTCAGATATGTGAAATACTTGGAAAAAAGCCACCACTTCTGTTTTGCTACGAGCTTTTCCTTGATAAAGAAGGAAAGAAAATATCAAAATCAAAAGGAAATGGCATTTCAATTGAAGAGTGGTTAACTTACGCACCAACAGAGAGCTTAGCATTGTACATTTTTCAGAGTCCTAAAAAAGCTAAACGTTTATATTTTGATGTGATACCAAAATCAACTGATGAGTATCTAGAGTTTGTTAAGCGTTATAATGAGAATAAAGAAAAGGATACAGACAGTAGACTGACTGCAGAATCGCCTATAATTTCAGAACCATTTGTTACCTCAGAGGCTTCTGTTATCCCAGACCCCTCTACTGTCATCCGAGTAGCGGACACTGGGATCCAGGAAGAAAAAATATGGATTCCAGTGTCAAGCACTGGAATGACACCTGACCGAGGTGCTAATTTTTCACTAGAACAACGATTAGACAATCCTGCATGGCATATCCACCAGGGCAAAGTTCCAAATATAGATACTTCAGGCATAAATTTCTCGCTACTTTTAAACCTAGCAGCAGCTTGTAACGCCGAAAACAAAGAGATCCTATGGGGTTTTATATTCTCTTATGCACCAAACGTTACACCAGAAAATAATAAAATGCTTGATAGACTTTCAGACTTTGCAGTAAAGTATTACCACGATTTTATCAAACCAACAAAATCATATAAAACTCCAAATGCAAAAGAGAAAGAAGCGTTACTAGATTTGAAGGACACTTTACATTCTCTATCTATAACTGCTACTGCTGAAGAAATTCAATCTCAGGTATTTTCTATTGGAAAAAAATATGATTACACCAACTTACGTGATTGGTTTCAGCTATTATATGAAACGTTACTTGGCCAAAAAACCGGCCCAAGAATGGGATCCTTCATAAAGCTTTATGGAATAGATAATACGATTTCTCTCATAGGAAGCGCTACTAAATGTATACTTTAGAGTTTACCTTCTTTCATTTGAGCTCTTTAGTTTTAATAAGAATTCCTTGACACATTTTGCCAGCCCCCTTATCACTACTCCGCCAACAATGTTGCAAAAAACATAAAACTAGAGAAAACTATTTCTCGAAAACTTCTGTGTCCAAAAACAAAAGTGCCATTTATTTATAGCGCTAATAATCGATTAACCATCAGCTTCAATGAATGATATGAACATATTATTTCAAGGAAAGATAATGGGAAATAAGAGATTAGCTATACGGATTAGTTGTAGCCATGAGCCTAACCGGTTGGCAGAAAAGTATTTATCAGATGCTTATGAAAAGTCAGCATCAAAGGGAGAAAGTCAAAAAAACTTAAAGGGTAAAAATGGGATTCAAGGAGGATCAAATGGTAACAGTGAGTTTATATGCAAGGGTTTCTTCAGGGAAACAAGCACAAGAAAATACAATAGCAAGTCAAGTTGCAGCTTTAGAGAAGCAAATTGGTATGGATGGGTACAAATTATTGAGTGAGTATAAATTTATTGATAACGGCTACAGTGGATCTAATTTGGTTCGTCCTGATCTAGAAAAATTACGCGATAAAGTAACAGAAGGTAAAATTGATAGATTCACTCTCCTGATCGTTTATCTAGAAAATATGCATATCAAATGGTATTACTTGAAGAATTTGAGAAAGCAGGAGCAGAAGCGGTTTTTTTAAATTATGAGATTAACGATAACCCAGAATCTCAATTGCTGTTACAAATGCAAGGTATGATAGCAGAATATGAACGAGCGAAAATTATGGAACGAAGTCGTCGTGGAAAGATTTATGCAGCTAATAAAGGTTGTGTAAGCGTAATGGGAGGAGCTCCTTATGGCTATCGTTATATAGATAAACATATGGGAGGAGGACAAGCTTTATTTGAGATTAACGAAGAAGAAGCTGATATTGTTCGCAAAGTATTTTTGTGGGTAAGCAGGGAAAGAGCAAGTATTGGGGAAGTATGCCGTCGGCTAAATACTATGTCTATTATAACACGAACAGGAAAAAAGTGCTGGGATAGGAGTGTAATTTGGGGTATGTTAAAAAACCCTGCTTACAAAGGACAAGCAGCTTTTGGTAAAACAAAAGTAGGTGTAAAGTTACAACATATAAGACCACAAAAACATTCTTGTGAACAACCGAAAGATAATTACTCTACTTATTCTGTTGAAAAAGCAAATTGGATTTATGTTGAAGTGCCAAATATAGTGGACGAAGATGTGTTTGATATAGTTCAAGAACAATTAGCTGAGAATAGAAAAATAGCAAGGACAAGAGAAAGAGGAGCAAAGTATTTACTACAAGGTTTAATCGTATGTAAGCATTGTCGTTATGCATATTACGGAAGTTCTGTAAGAACCTGTTTAAAATCTCCTCAATAGAAGAGAAATGAAGGAAAGAACAACCATTTGTAAACTTGTGTTGAGTTTACGCTTGCAATTTTTCCATAACCGTCTACATTTTTCCAACCAAGCAAAAGACCGCTCGACAACCCATCTTTTTGGCAATACAGCAAAGGTATGTAATTCGCTTCGTTTTACTGCCTCAACAGTTGCACCAATAGTTGCTTTTATTTGTGTTGCAAAATTTTCTCCTGTATAGCCAGCATCAACGAGTATATTTTTGACTTCAGAGAGGTTTTCTTTAGCATTTTCCACCATTTTCACAGCACTGCTACGATCAGTTGCTTCTGCCGTTGTTATATGAATTGCATGTGTTGTGTATCAACTGCGATATGACCCTGAAATCTTTTCACCTGCATCATAGCCCTTTCTTTCAGCAGTATCTGCGTTTTTGACGCTTTGAGCATCAATTATGCAGAAACTGGTTTTCTCTTTCCGACCACTGTTTTGTCACAACCAATTTTTTTTAACCAACAAGCTTGGCTCCTTTCCTTTCTTTTTACTCCACATTTGAAAATAGTAATATATGTTTTCCCACCTTGGAAACTCTTTTGGCAACATTCTCCACTGACAACCACTTTTTAGCACGTATAACACTCCACAAAATACTTTGTATATATCAATTAATCTTGGTCTTGTTTTCTTTTTCCTACTTTCTAAAATTGGTTTGATTTTTTCAAATTGCTCACGACTTATGTCGCTTGGATACCTTTGACTCATTTATATACCTCATTATTTACCTGTTCCTACTTTAGCTCATCTCTTTGAGATTTTAAACAGGTTCTTAGACAATCCCTTCACATAGAAGCATTCAGTTGGCCACCTTCTTAATCATTCTTTAAAATAAAGAATAACAAGAGCTTCCATGTGGTTACTCCGTTCCATGAAATCGTTTCTCGTTAAACTTAGGTCCTTACTATTTGCCGGGGGATTGAAAACATCTTAGTTAGACTGCACCATTCTGACTATTCATTTCCCCATACCTTTGGTCTATGCGTATCAACTTTATTTCGCATATTTTGATTAACGACAATTCAACCATAAGTTCCTTTCGTAACCATATTTAACTATTCTCAGGGGGATTTATTACAAAGTTTAATATTACCCCTTTTTGATCCATGCTTGCACCTTAGTAAGTCGCCACTTTCCTAAAATGTGGATCGCGATTTCAACCCGATGTTAGAGCGGATGGAATTTAACCATCACGATTTCATGACTATCGGATCGCACTAATGTAATCAGACTGCATTCTGTGATTTTTAGCAAAACACGATCTTTCATTTGAGCTTTCTTCAATTTAAAATAAATACAGAAAATTGCTGCCTATAGCTAAACTGACTTAGATTTACCGACGATTTGATAAACGACAAATTCGTCATCCCGCTGCTTGTTAGCGGGATCTAGAGATACCGCGGCGGTATGACGTAGGGATTGTATTAGCTATAATTCTTTGGTTTTCACTTTTCTTTTAACCTTGCAATGATGTTTTCTTTGCCGATAAAAATTAATAATTTAGCGAGCTCTGGTCCTGTTTCTGTTCCTGTTAAAGCTGAACGCAACTGCATAAATAGGTTTTTTGCCTTTATATCCACTGTTTGTCGAATAGTTTTGACCCATTCTGACAACGTGTTTTCATTACAATCACCTTGAGGCAATGCATTGAACGCAATTTTTATAAGCTCCTTATCAAGAATCACAGGCTCTATATCAGATTTGCATATTTTCCACCACTTGGCCACCTCAGAAAACCTTTCTATATTGTTCCTTATAAAATACCAAAACTCTGAGGAGTCCACTCCAATTTGATTTAAACGTTCTTGTACAATTTCAAATGACATTTGTTGCAGAACTTTGCTATTTAGCTTGTATACTTCACTCAAGCTGAATTGTGCAGATGCTGAGCCAAATTTTTTAATATTAAATGAGTCAATCAAAGATTGCATACAGGTGCAAGCTTCAATTGGATTGGATGTTCCGAGCTTCACTAAATAACTAACTAGCGCCATCGGTTCAATTTCATCTTCTTTTATAGATTTGATATCCAGCCCACCGACTCGCTTGGATATCTTGCTATCATCAAAATGTAGCAGAGAAAGGTGAGCAAATGTAGGGATTTTCGCTTTTAATGCTTTAATCATTTGGATCTGTACTGCAGTATTAGTTACATGATCTTCCCCGCGTACAATATGGGTTACGTTAAAGTCAACATCATCAATAACAGAAGGTAACATGTATGTGTAAATTCCATCTTCTCTCTTTACCACGGGGTCACTTATGCTACTGGTTGCAATATTTATTTCACCTTTAACTTCATCATTCCATTTAACAACTTCATTTCTATCCAACTTAAATCTAAAATGTGGTCTTCTTCCTTCTTGCTCATAACGAATTTTCTCTTGCTCAGTTAGAAGTAACGCGCTTCTGTCATATACCGGGGGAAGTCCTTGTTTTAACTGCAACTTTCGTTTAATTTCTAACTCTTCTCTTGTTTCATAGCATGCATAAATATGCCCTTCTTTTATTAACTGCAAAAACACCTCATTGTAACGCTCAAAGCGCTCTGATTGCTTAAAACTTGCATCCCAATTGATACCAGTCCATTTCAAGTCTTGTATGATATCATTTATATATTTGACATCTGAACGCTGAAGGTCAGTATCATCAAAACGGAGTAAAAATTTTCCATTTTGATTACGTGTGTACATCCAACAAATCAAAGCAGTTCGTATGTTTCCTACGTGGAGGTAGCCAGTTGGGCTTGGAGCGAATCTTGTTAGCATTTAAATAGCAATATTGTAAAATAATAACTTATTTACTCTAATTTATTTTAATTTTATATAAATATATGGCTAAAGCAAGTGTTTCTACTCTTCTTTCTTGGCTAATCCATAATTAGCGTTAAAGAAGCTCGTTGCTACGGCTTATTGGCGTAGAAGAAGGAATAGGTATGGTTTGTAGCACCTTTGATGTTTGGTGAATTAAGACCATGTGTTGAATTAAGAAATTTCACAACTTGACGATAAAGCTAGTGTGACCCTATTATATTAATATGTAAATTTCAATTTACACATGACTAACTTAGAAAAGATGAGAGAAAAACTACAAGATCAAATAAATTATCATAATGTTTTGTATCACCAAAAAAATAAGCCAGAAATAAGTGATGCTGAATATGATGAACTGAAGAAAAAGTTAGCTGAAATAGAGGCACAATTTCCAGAAATTTATGCAACACAAGATAGTGTTGGTGCTCCACCTGATGAGAGGTTTTCTAAGGTGGAACATCAAGAACCTATGCTTTCTCTTGAGAATGCTTATGATGAACAAGGTGTAGAGAAATTTTTGTCTAAAATAAAGAGGTTTTTAATTGAAGACAAAATAGAGATATTATGTGAGCCCAAAATTGATGGGTTGTCGTTTTCTGCAATTTATGAGGATGGAAGATTTGTTAAAGCTGCAACTCGAGGTGACGGTTTTGTAGGGGAAGATGTCACTCACAATGTTGCAACAATAAAAGGCTTTCCTAAGTTTTTGCAAGGTGTGCAAGGTAGATTGGAAGTAAGAGGTGAAATATACATCAGTAACAGCGACTTTTTAAAGTTAAATGAAAACGATGAATTTGCCAATCCTCGAAATGCAGCTGCTGGTTCTCTAAAGCAATTGGATGCAAATATTACAGCAAGTAGACCTCTTAGATATTTTGCTTATTCTTTGATTGGTGGAGCAGAGAAAAGTCAAAGTGAAATACTAAATAAGCTTGAGGCACTTGGTTTTTGCGTAAATGAGCATCAGTCCTTAACGAGTAGTTTGGATGGAATGCTGAAGTTCTATAACGAGGTCTATAATTGTCGCTATAACTTGGATTATGATATTGATGGAATAGTCTACAAAGTAAATGATTTGATACTACAAAATCGTCTAGGGAATACTCACAAAGCACCGCGCTCGGCACTTGCATATAAGTTTTCTGCGGTTTACGCAAAGACAAAGTTAAATAAGATATTTATACAGGTGGGCAGAACAGGGGTTTTAACTCCAGTTGCAGATTTAGTGCCAGTCAATATTGGTGGGGTGCTAGTTAGTAGAGCAAGTCTGCATAACCAAGATGAGATAAAACGTAAAGACATAAGAGAGGGAGATATTGTAACAATTAAAAGGGCAGGGGATGTGATTCCTCAAATTGTCAAAGTAGATGAGGGTTTTCGTCACGCAAGTATGCCTGAATTTTTATTTCCTGAGGTATGTCCTGAATGTGGTAGTAAAGTACGTCAGGTTGAGGGAGAGGCGGCAGTAAGATGTCCTGAGGAATTTGCCTGTAAAGCTCAAATAATAGAAAAACTAAAGCATTTTGTATCGAAAGATGCATTTGACATTGTTGGCCTTGGTGATAAGCAGATAGAGTTTTTTTACGACCTTGGTCTGATAAAACAAATCCATGATATTTTTACTTTAGAAGAAAGATTGGATGAATTTAATCTGGAAGAACAGCCTGGTTGGGGCAAGAAATCAATAGCTCATTTATTAAATGCTATACAAAGCAGAGGGGTAATAACTCTAGATAGGTTTATATTTTCTTTAGGTATTAGATTTATTGGTCAAGTTGCAGCAGAATTGCTTGCAGATTATTATGTTTCTTATAATAACTGGTATAATTCGATGATTGAACTGTCATCAGATAATACTGAGCTAGTAGGTATAGACAGCATAGGAAAAAAAGTGGCTGAATCTTTGGAATCATTTTTTTCTAAGGAACATAACATCAAAATGTTAAATGATCTTACTGCTTGTCTTCAAATTCTTCCTGTGAGCTCCAACTCTAGTGACTCTGTTTTAAATAACAAAATTATAGTGTTTACTGGTAAGCTACTTGCTATGAGTAGAGGAGAGGCGAAAGTAAGAGCTAAAACTCTGGGAGCAAAGGTCAGCTCAAATCTTTCTGCTAAAACTGACTACCTAATTGCAGGAGAAAAACCAGGATCCAAATATAAAAAGGCAGTGGAATTAGGTGTAGAAATTTTAGATGAAGACCAGTGGCATAAAGTAATAAGTTTGGGAGTGTTCAAATGACACTTGGATTGTATATTAAATCAAAGTTGCAAGACTATAATGAGCAAGCTGTTAATTGGATTGATTGGATTACCACAAAAAAACTCCTTTCTTTCTCTCCATTTTTTCTGGGTAAGGTCACTATCCATCTCCTGCTTATTTGTTGTTTCTTTCGCATGCTATTCTTGGTGTTCTGGAATTCTTTTGGCATTTCATACTCCTTAAATTAATTAATAAAATATTACTACATATATGATGAATAAATTATTTTAGTCTATAATTTTTATTAAAATTTTTATATAAGAGTTATATATATTATACTAAATAATATATATCAATATTTAGATTGATAAATTGATTTTATTTCCATTGCAGCTTATTATTCATAAATACTCTCAATAAAAATAATGAAGTTAAGTGAAATCAGAGAAAGATTTATAAAATTTTTTGTAAGTAACAATCACAAGCAGGTTTCTTCTTCTCCTTTGATTCCAGAACATGACCCAACGCTCATGTTCACAAATGCTGGTATGGTGCAGTTTAAAAATATTTTTACTGGCGCTCAAAAAACTGAAATGAAACGTGCTGTCTCAAGTCAAAAGTGCCTAAGAGCAGGCGGTAAACACAATGATCTTGAAAATGTTGGCTATACAACTCGGCATCATACATTTTTTGAAATGCTCGGAAATTTTAGCTTCGGTGATTACTTTAAGGAAACTGCGATAGAATTTGCGTGGAAATTTATCACTAAGGAGTTATCTCTTGATAAAAACAGACTATCCATAACCGTCTATCATACTGATGATGAGGCGTACGAGATTTGGCGTAAGATAAGTGACTTTTCAAGTGATAAAATCATAAGAATTGCAACGGATGATAACTTTTGGAGTATGGGAAGCACTGGTCCGTGCGGTCCATGTTCTGAAATTTTTTATGACCATGGGAGTCCTAATTTACAAGAGGGCGATAGAATTGTTGAAATCTGGAATCTGGTATTCATGGAGTTTAACAAAGATGAAGAAGGTAATTTACACAAATTGCAAAAAAAATGCATCGATACTGGAATGGGCCTTGAGAGAATAGCTACTGTAATGCAAAATGTCCATGATAACTACGATATTGATCTATTTTCTGCTCTGATAAATAAATCACAAGAGTACTGTGGAAGAACGGAAAATAAAATAGTGCATAAGATCGTAGCAGATCATCTTCGTGCAGCTACATTTCTCATCGCAGAGGGGGTGCTCCCTGGAAATGAAGGCAGGAATTACGTATTACGCAGATTAATTAGGAGAGCCGCGCGTTATATCCACCTGCTTGGATATAATGATTCCCTACTCCATCGCATTTTTCCGGCGCTGATAGATAGCACGAGTTCGGCTTATATGGGAGATGTTTATCCTGAATTAGTCAGGGCCAAAAGCTTAATAGAAACGACGTTAAAATCAGAGGAAGAAAACTTTAAAGACACTTTGATGAAAGGCATTAATCTATTGGAAAAATTCACTGCAGATTTAAAACCAGGTGACACTCTGCCTGGAGAATTAGCGTTTAAGCTATATGATACTTATGGATTTCCTTTGGATATTACACTTGATATTTTAAAAGAGAGAAAAATAAATTTTGACCAGAAAGGTTTTGATGATGCAATGGAAGAGCAAAAAGAGAAAGCACGTGCTAAATGGGCTGGATCTGGTGAAAAATCTGTTGAGCAAGTATGGTTTGATTTGATCGATAAATTTGGCAAAACAAAATTTGTTGGTTATGAGTTCAATGAAGTAAGTGATGCGAAAATACTAGCTATAGTTTCCTCTAAAAATGAAATAATTGATTCTGCAAAGGAGGGAGAGAAGATAACCATTATACTTGATAAAACACCTTTTTATGGCGAGTCAGGTGGACAAGTGGGAGATACTGGCAGTCTGATCAAACCTGGTAGAAGTATTATTATAGTCGAGAATACCAATAAGGTTAATGACCTATATTTGCACAGATGCATAGTTAAATCTGGCTCAATGTGTAAAGGTGATACAGTTGCAGCAAGCATTGACAAGGAAAGAAGGCAAACCTTAAGAAGAAATCATTCAGCTACACATCTTCTGCACTTTACACTCAGAAAAATTCTAGGTGATCATGTCACTCAAAAAGGTTCCCTAGTTGCACCAGATAGACTGAGATTCGACTTTAGTCATAACACTCAAGTCGCTCAGGATCAGTTGTTTTGGGTAGAGGATATGGTAAACTCTCTAATCAGAGAAAATCTTTCTGCATCTACAAAAATTCAAAGCATGAATCAGGCAATAGACGAAGGAGCTATGGCGTTGTTTGGTGAGAAATATGGTGATCAGGTTAGAGTTGTAAATATTGGAGATTCGAAAGAGCTATGTGGTGGCACGCACGTTGAACATACTGGAGAAATCGGTTTATTTAAGATAGTAACAGAGAGTTCTGTTGCTTTTGGAGTGAGGAGAATTGAAGCTTTAACTGGTCAAGAAGCAACCAATTATGTACGTGATAATGAAATTCACTTAAAAAAAGTTGCAGAATTCGTAAAAGCGCCAGCAAGTGAAATAATAAACCGATTAAATATTTTAAATCAAGAGCGCAAGAAATCCGAAGCTAAAATAAAAAACCTATATAAAAAGCTTGTGAGTGCAGAGAATATAAAAAGCACTGAAATAAATGGAATAAATTGTGTAAGCCATGCTTTTACCAATATTCCAGCGAATATAATAAGAGAATTTATTTTACAGCAACAAAAACCAAGAACGGTAATAGCTTTCACGGCAACAGAAAAAGATAAAACAGTTTTGATTATTAAAGTAAGTAAAGACTTAATCAATAAGATTAGCGCAAAAGAACTAATATCAATAGCAGTTGAAAAGAATTGTAGTGGGAATGCTGAACTTGCACAAACAGGCTGTGATAGCAATAAAATAGATGATGCCATTACAGCCATTTATAGCAAAATAACAGCTTCTAAGGACTAATACACTCTACGTCATACCGCCACGAACCGTCATACCGCGAATGAATCGCGGTATGACGGTTCGTGGCGGTATGACGTAGAAGCTATACTTTTATACTCACCAACTCAGTATCCAATCTGGATCCAAGTAGTCTGGGCACTTTAGACAATGTTACAAAAAATATTATAGAATTTAAGAAGATAATCCCTAGAAAATTCCCACGTTCAAAGGTAAGTCGTGTATAATGTTGTTTAATGTTTTGAATAGAAGAGTAGGCGGCATAATTTAAGGCGTATTGCCAACTTAATCATAAACCCATTTTGGTGAATCTAAATTACCTTAGCTACATTTCTAGCTGTAACTATAAATGTATGGATTTTTTATCGTACTATGTTACAATTAATGTCTTGCTAAAAATTAAATATTAATGAACGAACTAAGAAAGTTAAGTATTACACAAATGCATGACGGGCTCAAAAAAAAGAGTTTTTCTGCCGTTGAACTCGTAGAGGCGCACATTAGTGCGGTTGAAAATGAGAAATTAAATGCATTTATAACAAAAACCCCAGAGATAGCAATGAAAGCTGCTAAAGCTGCAGATGAATATTTCTCTAGGCAAAAGGATGATTTAATCTCGCCGCTCATGGGTATACCAGTTGGCATCAAAGATCTATTCTGTACAAAAGGAATAAAAACAACAGCATGCTCAAAAATGCTGGAAAATTTCGTTCCGACTTACGAATCTACGGTGTCTGACTTGCTTTTAAAAAGTGGAGCAGCCATGCTCGGTAAGCTTAATATGGATGAATTTGCTATGGGTTCTGCGAACACAAACAGCTATTTTGGCCCTGTTGAAAATGTGTGGATTAGAAAAAGTGATGGGGAAAAAGTTGTTCCTGGTGGATCATCTGGTGGATCTGCAGCATCGGTTGCTGGATTTTTATGCGCTGGAGCGTTAGGGAGCGATACCGGTGGATCTGTACGCCAACCAGCAGCTTATTGTGGAGTAGTTGGAATAAAGCCAACTTATGGAAGATGCTCGCGTTTTGGTATGATTGCATTTGCGAGTTCTCTGGATCAAGCAGGAGTCATTACTCGTTCTGTCTCTGATTCAGCATTAATGCTGGAAGCAATTTGTGGCTATGATACAAAAGATTCAATATCAAGCGAAAAGCCAGTGCCTAAATTTTCTAGCTTCATAAATGGTGATGTCAAGGGTAAGCGTATTGGTATACCAAAAGAATATAGGATGGATGGAATTTCAGAGGAAATAGTCCATAATTGGGAGAAAGTTGCTTCCTATTTAAAAGAAAATGGCGCTGAAGTTGTTGACGTTACTCTGCCACATACTAAATATGCAATACCAGTCTATTATTTAATCTGTTCTGCTGAAACTTCATCCAATCTTGCTCGTTATGATGGTGTGCGTTATGGATTAAGGGTTGATGCTGATACCCTTGAAGAAATGTATTCACTAACAAGAGCAGAAGGTTTTGGTAAAGAGGTGAAAAGAAGAATTTTAATTGGCGCTTATGCGCTTTCCTCAGGTCATTACAATGAATATTACGAAAAAGCGCAGTGCATTAGGGCATTAATCAGAAATGATTTTATAAAAGCGTTTGAAAAAATAGATTACATACTTGTGCCATCTGCTCCAACAGAAGCTTTTGGCTTAAATGAAAAGCCAGATCCGCTAATTATGTGCATCAATGATGTGTTTACTGTGCCGGCAAGTCTGGCAGGATTGCCTGCTATTTCTGTTCCTGTAGGACTCTCCAATGAGGGTTTACCACTTGCCTTGCAAGTAATTGGAAATTATTATGACGAAGCTGGAATATTAAATGTGGCAAGTGTGATAGAGCAAAATTGCGGCAGAACAATTAGCACTGATTTCCATCCAAAAGAGTGTCATTCCAGCGCGTGAAGCTGGCATAAAACGGAACTAGAATTAAATGCAAAAATTGCTTTACAAGCTTCGCCAGCCCCCTTATCATGAAACTGAAGGTATTCAGTTATCTTCATCTGTGCAGATTAAACAGCAAAAAAACAACGTAGTTGGCGTCTTATTTTTAATTTTTTGCACTATGTGTGCCTTATGTCTTTATAAAACTTTTAGGTTTCTACCTATACAAGCCGAAACGCGCTTATAAAGCGTTTAAGACAGTATAGTACGCCAATTTGAAGGATTAGAGAGTGAACACTAATTACCACGGGATTTCTTTGCCTTTTTTTCTGCTTAGTAAATTTCTTAAACATTTAAGCTAAGGTGAGTTGCATTTAAAAGCAGCTAAATTGCAGTGTTTAAGACTTAAAAAACGCCAATACTGAAAATAGACAATGACTAGGGCTTCTTTTGCCTTTTTTTTCGTTTGGTAAATTTCTTAAATATTTATGGCTAAAAGAGCCCAAGAGAGGTGTCATTCCAGTGCCTCTGTGATGTCATTCCAGTGCTTGACACTGGAATCCAGTTTTCCATATAATCTCATCGAAAACGTTGTAACCACTTTCTATGCTAGTTTGCTTGTAAACAAGCAAACTTTCCTGGATCCCAGTGTCTGGGCACTGGGATGACAGCTAGCCTGACAATCGTCATCCCGCTGCTTGTTAGCTGATGAGATACCGCGGCGGTATGACGGTTCGCGGTGGCATGACGATAAAGCCTCGTCACCCCGCTACGTGTTAGCGCCGTGGCGGTATGACGGTTCGTGGTGGCATGACGATAACTTCGTCATCCCGCTACTTGTTAGCGGGATCTAGAGATACCGCGGCGGTATGACGGTTCGCGGTGGCATGACGATAAGGTTTATACCTTGTCATGCCAGTGCTTGACACTGGCATCCAGTTTTCTTTACAAATTCACCAAAAGTGCTTCATTTTATAACGCAAAACCCATACTCACCAAACCCAATGCATTACTTGCAATTAAGTTTCCTGGATCCCAGTGGGCTTTGTTGCATAGCAACCGAAAAAATCTGGTGGCTACTGACAAAATTCATTATAAATAACCATTTAACTGTTGAAGAAAAAATATGCCACAGAAAATGAAAGTCAGTAACCAAAACGAATATAACAAATTCCTTGAAAAAAGGGGAAATATTTTTCGTTACATCGATGAAGCTATCGAAAATTGGTATGAAAATAGTCCAAAAATGCAGGGCGGCAACTATATTTACAGTGATAAAGTCGTAATTTTGGTGCATATAATTGTCAATCTTTTTAGAATTGGTTTAAGACAAACGGTGGGGTTTATAAAAGGATATCTGCAACAAATAGGAAAAAATTTGGCAGTTATCAGCTATTCACAAGCATCAAGAAGGTTTAAAAAACTTAATATTAAGATAAATGATTGCAGGGTTGATAAAAGCAACATGGAAAATATTGAAATTATCATAGATAGCACAAGTATCAGCATTTACAGTAACACTCCTGGCCACAGTAAGGAAAACAGTGCAGATAGAAAGTACCGAAGCTACGAGCAAGTAAGAAAGTTACATGTTATGTTAAGTGTGAATAGTAAAAAAGCTATAGCTGCAAGATACAGTAATGGCGTCTACTCTGACCACTATGGAGCTTGCGATTTGCTTGAAGAAGTTAATTTTCAGCACAAAATAAAAGCATTATATGCAGATAGGGCATACGATAGGCACAAACTTTATAAATTGTGTAAGAAATACGATATAAAGACAAAAGTTCTACCAAAAAAGGATGCAGCAGAACATTCAAAAATAGATTATATGTCTGACAGAAATGCTGCTATTAGGTTAATAAAATTATATGGACAAGATGGTGTAAAAGAGTGGAAAAAGGAAGCAATTTATGGAAAGAGATCTTACATAGAAGGATTTTTCTCAAGGTTGAAGCAAGTATTTGGATTTAGCTTTAGGAATAAATCTGAAGTAAATCGTGAAAAAGAATTACTAATTAAGTGCTATTTGCTCAACAAATTCACTGATATTGGTATGGCTAAATTTGAAATCATTACATAAATTTGTCGTAAACCATCACTGCTTAAGGTGCTATGCAACAAAGCCATCCCAGTGTCTGGGCACTGAGATGACAACGAAGGGCTACTTGGATGATAGGGAAGGGTGCTGGAATGAAGGTTGTTCAAATTGTCGGTAAACCTAAATCTATAATAACTATTTGCCTTTTTTCTAGGTTATGCAAGAAGTCTACTGAATAACAGTAAGATTTTTCAATCCTGTTCCACAGCAAATTTTAGTGCCATGTGAGTAGTTACAGTGCTGTTGACAATCAAAATGACAAAAACTAAGATGGTGATTAGTAGTGTATAAATATTCAAGGACAAATTTTCAAATTGAGTTAGCATTTTAAAATACACAAAGGTTGGCATTATCATTGGCAAAACAAGAATTTGCGATACTCCTGATGCTAAGTTGTTTCGACCAATCATCAATGCATTTCCAGTAG
Source organism: Wolbachia endosymbiont of Rhagoletis indifferens (assembly GCF_048537595.1). Classification (NCBI taxonomy): domain Bacteria; kingdom Pseudomonadati; phylum Pseudomonadota; class Alphaproteobacteria; order Rickettsiales; family Anaplasmataceae; genus Wolbachia; species Wolbachia endosymbiont of Rhagoletis indifferens. The sequence continues at coordinate 1,094,361 of NZ_CP175923.1, forward strand.
CTGAAATATTAATGATTATCAGCGTATTAAATAATAAAGACACTCCAACTGCTATTGAGTGTTCAATACTATTGCCTAGAACTGCAAAGCTGAATATGGAAGAAATTACTGAAATCGGTAACCCAAATAATAACCAGTGAGCGAAAATTTTATAAGCAACTATAAGCCTAGAAGAGAGTGGCTGTACAAAGATTTGCTCTAATATTCCATCATGATAATCAGATGTAAACAAATTATTTGTAGAGATCTGCAAAACAAATGTAGCACATATCCATGTTAATGTTAACATAACTTCTTGTTTATTGTTGTTTTCAAGTGTAAATGAAGATAAACTTAACATTATAATGAAAATACATACTATATAGGTAAGATTCTTATCATTTATTACTAATTTTTTTACTGGGCCGATCATACTAGGCTTTTAAATGTTTATTATAAATTATAGTGTTTACTTTGAGGTAGTATAATTTTTTGTTCATAAGTTATATAGGTTTTATTATTTTTTTGATAATGCAATTATGGAAAAGTTACCAAAAATAAAGTCACCAGAAGATTACACTCCTTCAGAAGATGAAGAATATATGAGCGTAAAACAACTGGAATACTTCAGCTTAAAGTTACAATCAATACTCGCTGAGTTGGAGAAACAAGAACTAGAAGAGAATAGTATTGATACATACTATTCTGATGGAGATAGTGGAAACGAGGAATTAATCAAGCGTCGAAAAGATAGAAAAGAAAAAATTAAGGAGGCGTTAGAAAAAATAAAATTAGGCACTTATGGTTACTGCGATGGAACAGGAGAAGAAATAGGAGTCGAAAGACTTAAAGCTAATCCGCTTGCTATATATTGTATTGAAGAGCAAGAGAGAGTAGAAAAAGAAAAGAACGTGTACAACATTAACGATTAATTTACACATAAGTGGTGAGCCATTGGACTTCAAGAGGAGCAAGAGGCGCTAAAGTATGTTATGCTATAAAGAAAGTGGAAAATTGGACATTCTCAACTCGACTCCTGCAGATTAAAAATTAAGTTGAATTAAAAATTGGGCTTGACGCAGTTTTTTCCCACAGTTTAAGAAATTAAAAATTTAACAATTAGAATTATAATTACAGACCACAGCAAAAAATAGACTTTTCCATTTGATTTATTTTTAATTTGGATGTTTTCTAATTTTTTATCAGCTATTAGGTTCAATTTTTCTATAAGGCTAAATATTCCTTGGATTGTTTTTATGGGATAAGAACTTCTAATTTTTTCCCTATACCCTATTTTATTTTCATGTTGACTGCTTATCCACGCTTCAACTACTTTCCACATATTGATTTCTGGGTAGATCTTTCTACATGTCCCTTCTAGTAAAATCATAGTTTTCTGCAGCAATAACAATTGTGTTTGAACTTTCATATCAAAATCACCCGTTATTTTTAATAGCTGAGCAAGTAAACTAGCAAATGAAATTTTCTGTATAGGCTGCCCAATAATGGGTTCACCTATTGCCCTGCAAGCTGTGACAAAATTTCTATGCTGTGATGAAACGTAACCAGCTTTAAAGTGCATTTTTGCAACGTGATCATAATCCCGATTTAAAAAGCCTTTGAGTATCTCTATAACGTAATAGCATGTCTCACGATCTATTCTACCCATGATTCCACAATCCAGGGCAATAATATTGTTATTACTATCAACCATTAGATTTCCAGGATGCATATCAGCATGAAAAAAACAATCCCTGTATACTTGATTGCAAAATGATTCTATAAGATTGATAGCTATTTGCTTGCGATTATTCAGTTTTTCAACTTCGTATATTGGCGTTGCTTCTATCCATTCTAATGTTAAAACCTTTTTCGAAATTCTATTCCAATCTACTTCAGGTACGTAAAAACCTCTGTCATTTTTTGTGTTTTCCTTTAGTTCTGAAGAGTGAGCAGCTTCAAAACGTAGATCTAACTCTAATCGGCAAATTTCAGCAAAAGTTTTGACTAATTCAATCGGCTTCAGCCTTTTTGATTGTTCGCTAAATTTTTCTGCAATTTCCGCAAGCCAAGAAAGCATCTTTATATCCCTTGAGAATGTTTTCTCAATATTTGGCCTTAAAACCTTCACAGCAACTTCTTTACCCTCAGTTGTAACCGCTCTATGCACCTGAGAAATCGATGCTGCTGCAATTGGCTTTTCAGAAAAGCTTGAAAAAATGTCGCTCAATTTACAATTAAACTCACTTTCTATAGTTTTAACTGCTATTTTATGTGAAAACGATGGCAATCTATCACATATCAATAATAAGTTATTTGTTATATCCTCATTTAAAACATCAGTACGTGATGAGATAGACTGCCCAAACTTAATGAACACCGGACCTAATTTTTCAAGAGCACGCTTTAGTTTATGGCCTTGTATCTTATTTATTGATTTCTTTGATGGTGGAAGTAAATAAGGTAATATATTGTAACGCGTCAGCACTGTAGTTATGTGCAGAAGACGCAAAATATTTTGAATCATTTCGCTGCGTAACTGCTAAAGATTTCATTTAGGGTTTTATTCTTCATAATCTCACCAGGCTTACCTTGGCAGTAGACAGTATTATTTATACAAATTATGTAATCTGAGCATGGTAGAGCAGAGTTAAGATCATGAGAAGTCATAAGAATCGACACTAATCGGTTTTTTGCTATTTTGCTTATAATATCATAGAACTTAGCCCGTGCGTTAATATCCATTGCACTAACTGGTTCATCTAGAATGATCAGGTCAGGCTCTGCAATTAAACAACGTGCAAGCAGTAGTAGTTGTGTTTGCCCTGCAGAAATTTCTAACACTTGATTCTTCAAAATGTTACCGATACCAACCAACTCTATCGCTTCTGTAATAATGGATTGATTTTTCTTTGGTCTTTTCAAGGAACTATTTAAAAGGAAATATTCAACTGTTATTGGCATCAAATTACTAACACTAAAATTTTGCGGCATATAGCCAATTTTTATGTTGTCAGCAAATACGATACTACCAGTACAGCTTTTATTTATGCCAGCAATTGCTTTCACTAAAGAGGTTTTACCTCCACCATTTGGACCAAGTATTGTAATTACGTCTCCTCTTTCCATGAACATATTGATATTGTCAAGGATTCTTTTACCATCATATGTGAGAGCAAGATTTTCTATTTTTAGAACATGATTATTGACATTATTTAACTTATTGACAAAATTTAACTTCTTCTCAACGTTTATATGAGACATTTACTGACTTTTTTTCTATTACTTTCATTTACACTATACTATAATATTGCTTTTTCATCCAATTTAAAAGTTGTAGCTACAATCAAACCTATCCACTCACTTGTGGCTTCTGTTACAGAAGGGATTTTAGAACCGGAATTGCTTGGCTATGCAACATCTGCGCATAATTATATATTAAAGCCATCTGATGCGAGTAATTTGGAATCAAGTGATGTCATATTTTACACTGACGATAACTTAGAGACGTTTGTTCAAACTTTCGCTAAAAATAATAAAGAACTAGTGCAATTGTCAAAGGCAATCAACCTACTTCCTGCTCGGCCACATTCATTTTCTAGAAAAATCACTAATATTCAAGATGAAAAAGACCTACACATTTGGCTGAGTCCCGAAAATGCAAAGAGCATGATACTTTTTATAAGTGCAACATTGTCTAACATAGATAAAGAAAATTCTCATCGATACAACTCTAATGCAACAAAAGCTATAAAAAAAATAGACCAAGAAGTAAAAGAAATCATGAAAGAACTGAATGATTTTAAAAATCAAAAATACATCGTCACTCATGATGCTTATCAATATTTTGAAAAATATTTTGGTTTAAATCACCCAAGCGCCATTCTTTCTATAGAAGAGGATTCTTACATAGGTATGAAGAGTTTAATGAAGCTAAAAAAGATAATGAAGGAAGAAAACGTTAAATGTATATTTGCTCATTCACAGGAAGATAGCATAAAGCCTAATGCCCTTTCTAATAACGCAAAAATGGTAGTTCTTGATCCTATTGGATCAGACATAGAGCCTGGAAAAGATGCATATCTAGCTATAATCAATAGCATTGCACAAAATTTTAAGTCTTGTTTTGTTGAGTAATAAGCTCCCTTTTAGCTTACCGTTTTATTGTTCTGCAATTTAAATTACCATTTGTCCTTTACATATTATGCAGGTTTAGAATTATGCTTTATTCTTACGTTTATGTCTTGGCCCAATGCAATCAATAAGTTAAGCAAGTATTCTAAGGAGAACCCTTCGACTCTTGATCTATTGATTTGAGATACTTTAGGCTGATCAATCTTTAGAGCGTTTGCTGCTTTTTTCTGTGTTGTGTACTGCTTACTTATTAATTGTGCAATGATCTTTATTAATTTCAGTTTTGTATCTTTTACATCCCCCAACTCTACTATTATAGGATAACTTAATTGTAAATTTTGCATAATAATAAAATTCCTTATAAAAAAATTACTTTAGTTTTTCTTCTTTAAATAACACATGCCTTCTGACTACTGGGTCATACTTCCTAAACTCCAGTTTTCTGGTGAGCTTTTTTGGATTACGCTTTTTTACATAAAAATAGCCAGTTGATTTTTCTTCACCAGTTTTTGTTGTCTTGATTGCAGTGCTGACTAACTTAACAAGCAAAGAAGCATTTTTTTTCGTCATACTTATAATGATATAATAAATTCTATGCGAGTTTATTACGCAAAACACTAAAAGTCAACCGAATAATGCAGATCGTAAAATTCTTGACAATCAACAGTGCATTAAGTAGCATAAAGTTAACTTCAGAATAAAAAGCAAACGGTAAATAAGTGGCAAATAGTGGCAAAAGGTTATTGTTGATAGAAAATTCCACCTGTTCTAATGAGGTAAGAGTTGCCTTGTCAGTTAATAATAAGGTTGTAGAATTTGAACAAGAATTCAAGGAAAAAAAACAATTAAGAGGTAATATATATGTTGCTTATATAAAGCGTATAGAGCCTTCTTTGCAAGCCGTATTTATTGAATATGGAAAAAATAAGCAAGGTTTTTTGTCTTTTTCTGAGATATCTCTAGATTACTTCAATATTCCAGAAAAAGAAAAGGAAACTATCTTTGAGAGCTACTCAAATGACGATTGTACAGAAGAAGCCCCAGCAAATATTTCTTCAGATTCTGCAGCTAGTAAGAATGTCAACGAGTCAGGTAGTGGTTTTGTAAGAGAGGTACCTTTATATAAAAAATACAAATTACAAGATGTTATTTCAGTAAATCAAAAAATATTGGTTCAGCTAACTAAAGAGGAACGAGGCAATAAAGGAGCTTCATTTACAACATACATAACTTTAGTGGGTAGATACTGTGTTTTCATGCCAAATTCCATGAGCAAAGGTGGAGTGTCCCGCAGAATTGAAGATGCTAATGTCAGAAAGCAGTTAAAGGATATACTAAATTTAATAAACCTGCCAAAAAGATCAGGTTTAATAGTAAGAACTGTTGGTTCAGGAAAAAGTAAGAAAGAAATTGAGCAGGATTACGATTACTTATCCTCATTATGGCAGAACATTCAGAAAAATGCCTTCTCTGTAAACGCTCCATCATTAATTTACAACGAAGCAGATGTAATTATGAGATCTGTTCGTGATTTTTGTAGCGATGGTATAGAAGTTATAGTGTCTGGAAAGGAAGCTTTTGAAGCAGTTAGGCAATATGCTAACAATGCACTAAAAGGTAGTAAATTGCGCTATAGATTGTATAGAGGTTATGTTCCGATCTTTACTTACTATGGAATTGAAGATCAAATTTCTGAGTTATATAGCAATAGAGTAGAATTGCCATCTGGTGGGTCTTTGATAATAACTTTAACTGAGGCGTTTGTTTCAATAGACGTAAATTCAGGAAAGATGACAGGAGAAGATAGCATAGAAGAAACAGCTTATAGAACCAACATGGAAGCAGTACCTGAAATATCAAGACAGGTGAATCTTAGGGGCCTATCAGGATTAATAGTAGTCGATTTTATTGATATGTTGAAATATCAGTATTGCAGAGCTGTTGAGTCTGCTATAAGGCAAGCGTTTAAAGATGATAAAGCTAAGGTTCAATTTAGCTACATAAATGACTTTGGTTTAATGGTATTTTCAAGACAAAGAATCAAACCAAACATACAAGAAATTAATACTACAGAGTGTTTACACTGCAAAGGTACTGGAAGAGTAAAATCAAACGAAGTAATTGTTGCATCGATACTAAGGGACTTACAACATATTGCTAATAAGAATCGAAATAAGTCTTTTGATTTAGTAGCGCACAGTGCAGTTATAGCGCATATTTTTAATAATAAACGGAATACAGTTTCTACAATCGAAAAAGAGTTTAATATTACATTGAACGTCAGTATTGATAACAGTTTAGATGTAAATACATTTGTTTTAAAACAAGGAGATGATGTTAATTTAAACGATTATAAGCCATTACAGAACTCTGGATACCAAATTGGGGATAGCAGCAATGAAGAAGCTGATAATTCAAATAAACTACGAGGCAATTTTTGGCTGACTAAGTGGCTTTCGCGCCTTTTAAGTTCTAATAACTAATTAGAACTCCTAAATTGGGCTTGTAATTAATAAGTCCTATACTTATATATTCTTATATCAGATAATATTTACAATGGGGTACTCATTATGGGAAGAGCAATAGGTATAGATCTCGGAACAACAAATTCTTGTGTTGCAATAATGCAGGGCAAAGACACAAAGGTAATAGAGAATAAAGAAGGAGCAAGAACTACTCCATCTATAGTTGCATTTACTTCATCAGGAGAAAAATTGATTGGTGCTCCAGCAAAAAGGCAAGCAACCACCAATGCAAGTAATACCTTTTTTGCTACTAAGAGATTAATAGGCCGTCAATACGGTGATTCTGAAATGAAAAATCTAAACGTGCCGTATAAAGTGTTTGCAGCAAAAAATGGTGATGCATGGGTTAAAACCACTGATAATAAAGAATACTCTCCTAGCCAAATTGGTGCATTTATACTACAAAACATGAAAGAAGCAGCAGAAGCTTATCTTGGAGAGGAAGTAAAAGATGCTGTGATAACAGTGCCAGCATACTTCAACGACTCTCAACGTCAAGCAACAAAAGATGCAGGAAAAATCGCCGGATTAAATGTACTCAGAATAGTAAATGAACCGACTGCCGCAGCGCTTGCTTATGGTCTTGATAAGAAACATGGGCACACAATAGTGGTGTATGACCTTGGTGGTGGTACATTTGATGTCTCAATACTTGAAATAGGTGAAGGGGTTTTTGAAGTAAAGGCTACAAATGGTGACACTCATCTTGGAGGTGAAGACTTTGATAACGCAATAGTGAGTTATTTACTAGATGAATTCAAGAAAAGTAATGGCATTGATTTGAAAAATGATCCAATGGCTATGCAAAGAATCAAAGAAGCTGCTGAAAAAGCGAAAATTGAATTATCAAGTGCAATGGAAACGGAAATAAATCTACCGTTTATTACAGCTGATGCAAGTGGTCCAAAACACTTAAATATGAAATTAACGAGAGCAAAACTTGAAAGCTTAGTGAATGATTTAATCGAAAGAACTATGGCTCCTTGTAAAAAAGCTCTTGAGGATGCTGGTTTGTCTGCTAGTCAAATTGGCGAAGTGGTTCTCGTTGGTGGCATGACTCGTATGCCAAAAGTCATAGAGAAAGTTAAAGAATTCTTTGGCAAAGATCCACATAGAGGAGTGAATCCTGATGAAGTTGTAGCAATTGGAGCTGCAATACAGGCGGGAATCATTCAAGGTGATGTAAGAGATGTGTTACTACTTGATGTGACTCCACTTTCTCTTGGTATTGAAACTCTAGGAGGAGTGTTTACTCCACTTATTGAGCGTAATACTACTATTCCCACTAAAAAATCTCAAGTGTTTTCAACTGCAGAAGATAACCAAACAGCTGTTACAATTAAGGTGCATCAGGGTGAAAGAAAACTGGCAGTTGATAACAAGCTACTTGGTCAGTTTAGTTTGGAAGGGATACCTCCTGCTCCTCGTGGAGTTCCTCAGATCGAAGTAACATTTGACATAGATGCAAATGGAATAGCACACGTTTCTGCAAAAGATAAAGCTACTGGAAAAGAGCAAAAAATACGCATTCAATCTTCAGGTGGTCTATCTGATGATGAAATAAATCGCATGGTAAAAGAAGCTGAAGAAAAAGCACAAGAAGATGAAAAGCGTAAGAAATTTATTGAAGTGAAGAATCAGGCGGATAGTTTAGTTCATTCTACAGAAAAGTCTCTGACAGAGTATGGTGATAAAGTGTCATCTGAAGATAAATCTGCTATTGGAAATGCATTGAATGAGCTAAAAGAAGCGAGTAAATCTGATAACATTGATGACGCTGATTCAATCCAGCAGAAAGTTACCAACCTTTCTCAAATCTCTATGAAGCTTGGGGAAGCTATGTATAATGCCTCACAACAAAATAGTGCTGGAAATGGCTTTTCATCAGAAGGGAATCCAAATGATAAAGAAGAAAAAGTAGTAGATTCTGATTATCAAGACATAGATAATAAAGAAGAGAATAAGTAATTGTGATCACTTTTCCTGTCATCCGAGTAGCTGACACTGGGATGACAAGGGAGCGTATTGTTGCTTAAAGAAACCATTATGGACATTATTAAGGCAATAGAAGAAAAGATACGCGATTCGATAGATGTAATTGATATCAACATTATCGATGAATCAGCAAAGCATGCTGATCATTATTTTGCTTCATCTTCAACACTACCTTCACATATCAAGCTAATATTAATATCTGACAGCTTTATCGGAATGAACACTCTCAAAAGGCATAAATTGATCTATGAATTATTAAAGAGTAAGATAGAGCTAATACATGCAATTTCTCTTCACTTGTATACGCAAAATGAGTACAATTTAAAAAATAAAGAATAAAAATGTGAAGGAAGAGTCTTTATTAGTTAAAGCAGGAAGAAAATTTAATGACTATAAAGGTTCTATGAACCCGCCAGTTTATCATTCTTCTACCATATTATTTCCTACTTACAAAGACTACTTAAATGCTGCAAATGGAGAAAGTATATACGATGTAATCAACGATGGTGTTGCAAGAGATTACAGCTATAGTAATGTTGGTACTCCCACTGTTCATTATCTTTCAAATGCGCTTGCTGAAGTTGAGGGTAGGGGACAAGCATTAATCTATCCTTCCGGATTGTTTGCACTTACTTTTGCTATTTTGACTTTCACTAAAGCGGGTTCGCATGTCTTGATACAAGATAATAGTTATTACCGACTTAAGAGATTTGCCGAAAATGAGCTACCAAAAAGAGGAATAGAAGTAACTTTTTATGATCCAACACAGGATATAACTGATTTAATTCAGAGTAATACTTCATTGATAATGATTGAGACTCCTGGTTCTGTAACGTTTGAGATTTCGAATATAGAGCATATAGTAAAAGTTGCTAAAGAACGTGGAATCGTAACCGTTTGCGACAATTCATGGGCCACTCCTTTGTTATTTAAGCCGCTTGATTATGGAATTGATGTTGCACTATATGCAGTGACAAAGTATCTAGCCGGTCACTCAGATTTAGTTATGGGAGCTATTATTGCTGAAGGTGAAATTTTTAAATTGCTTTATGAGAGCTATAAAAATTATGGAGTAACCATTCAATCGCACGACTGCTACCTTGCACATAGGGGACTTAGAACATTGTACACACGTATGAAAAGGCACCAAAATACAGCAATGGAAGTGGCAAAGTGGCTAGAAAAACATTCAAAAATCAAAAAAGTTTTGTATCCAGCACTTCCCTCCCATCCTCAACACGAATTATGGAAAAGTTACTTCAAAGGAGCAAGCGGCACATTCAGTATAGCACTAGATAGAGAATATTCATGTGAAGAACTAAGCTGCATGGTTGATCACATGAAAATTTTTGGTATCGGTGCTTCTTGGGGAGGGTGCGACAGTTTGATATTACCAATAGATCGTAGATCTATGTCAAGATCCGTAATGAGTTCAGACTATGGTGGAAGTTTTATACGGATATTTTGTGGACTGGAAGATCCTGAAGATTTAATCTCTGATTTAAATGCTGCACTAGCAAGGTTGCCATGTTCGAATATCAAAGCTGGCAGAGTAAAGCATGAAACTGAGAGAATTACTGCATAGTATCATTGATGTTGACTTTGATATTGAAGTCAAGGGTGTTACATGTAATCCCAAGAAAATCAAGGAAGGTTATCTTTTTGTTTGTGTGTCAGAAAGGGATAGGATTTACATAGATCAGATATTATCTTGTGGAGCTAAAGCGATAATTGCAAGTGATTGCATAACAGAAGCTGCAAGCCTTGGTATCATTCCAGCGCGTGATGCTGGAATCTGTATCTTCCACCCAAACCCTCAAGAAATATACAGCGAAATAGTCAGCAGGTTTTATCAATTCAAACAGCCCAAATATGTTGCTGCTGTAACTGGTACAAATGGTAAAACTTCAGTAGTAGAATTTTGCCGCCAGATCTGGCAAAACTCTGGCTATAATGCGGCGTCTATTGGAACACTTGGAACATGCATCAATAATGGCAGAAAAGATAATAGCAACAGTCTTACCACTCCAGGTGCAGATGACCTTTACGCAACATTGCGTGGTATAAATGTAGAACACTTAGTGTTGGAATCATCAAGTCATGGAATTGATCAATACAGAATCCATGGATTAAAGTTGAGTGCTGCAGCTTTTACTAATTTCTCGCAAGATCATTTAGATTACCATAAAAATCTTGGTGGATATTTAGAAACTAAAAAAAGGTTATTTTACGAAGTATTACCAGAAGGAAAAACAGCGATTTTAAATGCGGATATAGATGAATACTACGCGTTGCTTAAGATAGCTGAAAAACGCAGCAACAAAATTATCACCTATGGAAAAACAGGCTCTGATATTACTTTATTAGAGCAAACACCAACCCCTAATGGTCAACATCTTACAATTAAAATTGGCGATGAAATTTATGACATGTTTTTTCCAGTTTTAGGAAAATTTCAGGCATATAATCTGCTATGTGCAATGGGTATAGTTACCTCGTCTGGACTGAATTACAGAGAAATATCTATAGGTAAACTCGTTTCTCCACCAGGAAGAATGGAAAAAGTGAAACCTTTTGCATTCGTGGATTACGCTCATACTCCAAGTGCGCTTAAACAAGCCCTGTTGTCTTTAAAATGGCACTTTAATAAAAAAATAGTCCTGATTTTTGGTTGTGGTGGAAATCGTGATCGAACAAAACGTGCAGAAATGGGTAAAATAGCACAAATGTATGCAGACAAAGTGATAATCACAGATGATAATCCGCGTGATGAGAATCCGGCAGAAATTCGTCGTGGTATTTTACTACATTGCCCTGATGCACTGGAGATAGGAAATAGAAGAGAAGCTATAGAGAAAGGCATAGATATTGCCTATAACGAGGGTATGATTCTGCTAGTTGCAGGAAAGGGGCACGAAAGATTTCAAATCATAGGGAATCAAACCTTTGAGTTCAGTGATGTTGAGGTTATTAAAAATCATGCCTTAACATACTGATTTTCACAATCATTCACTGTTCTTGCAAGTGATAGCACTCTCACTTCTCTTGCACCGGAGTTTAAAATTTCTTGAGAGCAAGATCTTACAGTCGCTCCGGTTGTTACCACATCGTCAACTAATATCACGATTTTATTTTTGATAATTTCTTTATTGCTTGTTTTAAAAGCCTTCTTTAAGTTTTTTTCACGCTGTTTAAGTGAAAGACCAGCTTGAGGCGCAGTATGGCGAAGACGTTTTATTGCAAATGGCGTATAGGATAAATTGGACAACTTACTCAACTCTTTTGCAAGCAGTGCTGCTTGATTATATTTACGTTTAAACAAGCGCATTTTATGTAACGGTATAGGAATTATGACCTCTGCGTTCTGAAACGTGTCCTGATTAGCTTGGTGTATCCACTTTGCATAGATTTTTACGTAATTCAAATTATCAAAAAATTTGAAATTTATAATCATGTTTTTACTATGTTGATCATAAGCAAAAACTGATCTTATTACTTTAAACGGTGGAGGATTGATGATGCACTTACCACACGTATAAATATTGTCTGAGATTACTACACCACAAACATTGCAGTAATGCTTAGTTAGAAAATTGATTTTTTTGTTGCATTCACTACACAGATTAAGATTTTCATCAATGATACACTCGCAACTTACGCATACGTTTGGAAATATGAGATTTGTAGCTTTTTTTAGTAAGAGAAGGTTCACAATTCATTAAATATATTATAAAATTTATATAGTATAGCTAAAGTAACTTAGGTTTACACCCTTTCACTTTTTATTTCATTTCAATATAGTTCAAACTGCTGAGTGTTATAAAAGCAGAACTTATAACTCAGTTTGTGGTATACCATTGACTAAAGTAGTCTTTGAATTATCCTTAGATAAAAATTGATGTTTTTCTGGCTTCTGTACTTCACTCAACTTACTTTGCACTTTGTCACAAGCCCACACAAGTGGCGTTATGATTGACGCGGCAGCCCAAATGATAGCAGCGCAAGCATAACTTACAATCTTGTTAAATACTCTAGCTACTGCATTAGCACAATCTTGCCCCATTTCTAAAAATATGTTTGAATAATTAACGAATGATTTTGTATCCGTTTTAAAACAATAGTCCCCTGTTATTTTTGACAATAACTTGACTGGAAAGTATGACAAACATGCCACTATCAAAAATAAAGGTTGCAATATTATGTTGGCTGCTAAAACAGCACCCAGTGTACACAATGAATACACTCCCTCTGCTCTGTGGCCCACGTATTCACATTTATCATTATCTTGATAATACTTGTTATAATTGTCTTTACTCTCAACGCCACAAATTACATCTTTCACAGGTCCTAGCACATTATCAACGTAACGTACAGATTTATAGAAACTATTCTCTGGAACTGGTGTGTGATTTTTTACTTCCTTAGCAGGCACAATTCCATATTTAGCATACCTTTTAAAATATTGATATACTGACATTCTCATCTCCAAATCATAAATATGCAACGTAGCCTAATATAATTAAGAAATAGTTTATAATAAATACGTTTTAAGATACCTGCCTGTAACACTTTCTGGAATTTTTGCCACTTCTTCTGGAGTTCCAGTAGCAATCACTTCTCCGCCTTTTATTCCGCCCTCTGGTCCGATGTCTATTATATAATCTGCAGTTTTTATAACGTGCAAATTGTGCTCGATAACTATAACAGTGTTTCCCAGATCGACTAATCTATGGAGTATTTTTAGTAAGTTATTTATATCTTCAAAGTGTAATCCAGTTGTTGGCTCATCAAGAATATACAATGTTCTTCCAGTAAATCGTTTTGATAGCTCTTTGGACAGCTTTATTCGTTGTGCTTCACCCCCAGACAACGTTGTTGACGACTGTCCGAGTTTTATATAGCCAAGCCCCACTTCCTGCAAAGAAACCAACTTTTCTTTTACCATTGGAAGGTTTTCAAAAAAAACACAAGCTTGATCTATCGTCATATCAAGCACATCAGAGATTGATTTTTCTTTATAAGTAACTTCCAATGTTTCCCGATTATACCTTCGCCCTTTACATTGCTCACACTTCACATAAACGTCCGGTAGAAAATGCATCTCTATCTTTAAGTGCCCATCACCTTTACAAGCCTCACACCTTCCCCCTCTGGTATTAAATGAAAACCGGCCTATATTATATCCCCTTGCTTTTGACTCCGAAAGACCTGCAAACCAATTTCTTATATGAGTGAACATACCAACATATGTTGCTGGATTTGACGCCGGAGTTCTACCAATTGGCGACTGATCAACTTCTATAATTTTATCTATATATTCAAGACCTTCTATTCTATCACACCGACCATACCGTGCAGACGAATGATATATCTTATGTGCTGAATATTTATATAACGTTTCTATGACTAAACTTGATTTTCCCCCTCCTGATATTCCAGTAACACAAATAAGATTCCCTATAGGAAATTTAACGTTCACATTTTTTAAGTTATTTTCACATGCATTTATTACTTTTATGAACTGAGTTGCTTGCTTTCTTCTCCTTGGAATTAAAATTTTTTTCTCTCCACTCAAATATTGCCCTGTTATGCTCCCTGAATTTCTTTGCACCTGGTCTGGTGTTCCTTCTGCAACAACTTTTCCACCATTTACGCCAGCTCCAGGACCAATATCAATCGCATAATCAGCAGCCATTATTGTATCTTCATCATGCTCAACAACGATTACAGTGTTACCCATGTCTCTCAAGTTTTTCAGTGTAGCAATTAACCGATCATTATCGCATTGATGAAGGCCTATCGAGGGTTCATCAAGCACGTACAGCACTCCTGTTAAACCAGAGCCAATTTGTGAAGCAAGTCTGATCCTCTGACTCTCGCCGCCAGAGAGAGTGCTAGATTCTCGATCAAGCGTTAGGTAATTCAACCCTACATTCTTTAAAAATGCTAGCCTCTTGATTATTTCATTTAATATTTTACTTGAGATTTGCTTCTGTTGTTCTGTGAGCTTGTCTGGCAAATTTTCAAACCACTTAAGGGATTCATCGATGCTGAGCCCTGATATTTCACCTATATGTTTGCTATCAATTTTTACTGTAAGCGCTTCTTTTTTCAATCTATAGCCAGTGCATTCCTTACAGTGAGTGACAGAGCAATATCGCTCAACAAGCGTTTCATCATAATCCATCTGATGTTCTAGGATACTGACCAAACCTTGAAATTTATCAGAGCCAAAGAGTATCATATCTTTTACTTCTTGATCTATGTTCTTCCACGGAACATCAAGGCTAAATTTACAATTTTCAACCAGTGATAGAATTGCACTTTTTAGAAATCCATAACTTGTGTGCATTTGGCGTGCTGCCTGCCCTACTGGCTTTAAAGCACCCTCAGATATTGAAAGAGTTTCATCTGGCACTATCAGTTTTACATCAACAGCCAGCTTTTTACCAAGCCCATTACATGAACCGCATGCACCGTAAGGGCTGTTAAAAGAAAATAATCTTGGTTCTATTTCCTCAAGAGTGAAACCAGACTCGGGGCATGCAAAATTCTCTGAAAAAGTCAGAATTTGGCCATTGTTATACTCAGAATTATGGTTGTCAGGTAGGTTTACTGCTTCTACATACATTAGACCATTACCAAGTTTTAGTGCGGATTCTATACTACTTGGCAGTCGATTTCCTATATCGCCCAATATTGATATTCTATCTGCAATCACAAAAATGTCGTGTTTCTTGTTCTTATCGAGTTTAGGCAAGTCATCTACATTGTACACTTCACCATCTATTTTGAACCTTACGTAACCTTGTCTTTTAATTTCCAATATCTCTTTGAGATGTTCTCCCTTTCTACCACGCACAACAGGGGCAAGTATATATATTTTAGTTTCTAAAGGTAACGCAATTATAGTATCTACAATTTGAGACACCGTTTGTTTTGTTATTGGCAATTGAGTTGCAGGTGAATAAGGAACTCCTATTCGTGCATATACTAAGCGCAAGTAATCGTAAATTTCGGTAACAGTTCCAACTGTTGACCTTGGATTTTTTGAGATCGATTTCTGGTTGATAGATATTGCAGGAGAGAGACCTGTAATCGACTCAACATCTGGTTTATCCTGAATGTTGAGAAATTGACGCGCGTAAGCTGATAGGCTTTCAACGTACCGGCGTTGGCCTTCCGCATAAATTGTATCAAAAGCGAGGCTAGACTTGCCAGAACCACTTAGCCCAGTTATAACAACTAGCTTATTTTTCGGTATATTGACATCTACACCTTGCAGATTATGTTCCCTTGCGCCCTTAACTCTGATGAAATTGTCCATACATCACGTATTTTTAACAATCATAACCTCAAGATACATAAACTTACAGTAACTTTCTACTGATTTTTTAACTATTACGGAGAATAAGGTGGCTATAGCTAGTGCAAACCGTTAACTGTACGAACATTTTAATATGATACGATGTTACATAGTAAACGATATCATTTCAGCGCCACTTTTCTTGTCATTCCAGTGTCAAGCACAGTCGTCTAAGTGAGGAAAGTCACCTCTCCCCACTCGACTTCAAAACCGGACTTGTGGTAGAGTGGGCAGCCAGCGAGTTACTTGTTAAGTACTTTTCCAACAGCCCCTCTCCGAACCTTACTATTACCCACAAGTATAGAATTCATGAGCAAGTCTTCATCCTTCTGCTAAATCAAAGAGACGTTTCCATCCCTTCCACAGAGCTATAGCTAAGTCATTTTTGCGGGCTAAAAACCCTCCTAATTTGGCCACCCACCTCACGATTTCTCTTAGAACCTGTACATGATCTCAAGAAAGGAATAAACTAAGAGATAATGTATATAAGTTAGGATATATGAGGGGTTTATACCCAAGTGATATAAGTCGGGAAAGATTTGAGATTATGTTACCAGATCTAGAGTCCTGTAGAAAAAAAACAAAACCAAGAAAACTTGATTTGTATGATGTATTTTGTGGAGTGTTATACGTTCTGAAAAGCGGTTGTCAGTGGAGAATGCTACCAAAAGAGTTTCCAAAATGGCGCAATTGTTACGACTATTTTAAGAAGTGGAGTGAAAAACCAGATGCAGATAAAGAAAGTGTTCTGGAGCTGGTGTTAAAAAAAAATAGTTGGCGTGGTCCGACAAAACAATGGTCGGAAAGAAAAAACCAGCTTCTGCATAATTGATGCACAGAGTGTAAAAAATGCAGATACTGCTGAAGAAAAAGGCTATGATGCAGGCAAAAAGATTTCAGGAATAAAACGCCATATTGCAGTAGATACGCAAGCATGCAATTTATATAACAACAGCAGAGATAACTGACCGTAGCAGTGCTGTGAGAATGGTCGAAAATGCAAAAGAAAACCTCTCGGGAGTTAAAAATGTACTGGTTGATGCAGGCTATACTGGAGAGAATTTTGCAACTCAAATAAAAACGATTATTGGTGCAACCGTTGAAGTGATAAAAAGAAATGAATTACATTCCTTTGTTGTATTGCCCAAAAGATGGGTTGTGGAGCGATCTTTTGCTTGGTTAGAAAAATGTAGAAGATTGTGGAAAAATTGTGAGCGAAAACTCAATACTAGCCTACAAATGGTCGTTCTGGCTTTCACTGCCTTACTTCTGAAAAGATTATGAACAGGCTCTTACAACTATTTTCTATACTCTTAAAAATGACTGGGTTTTTAAAGATTTCACAAAATTTGAATTTTTTATTGGACAACAATCATAGGAGAAAAAGTAGAGAGAAAGTTAAGACGATTTTGAAGTAAAATAAAACGTTTTTTCAAAGAGGTGTAATATGACAAATAGAAGAGAATATACAACAGAGTTTAAATTGGAAGCTATAAAACTAGTAAAAGAACCATCAGCAAAAATAGCAAGGGATCTGGGTATAAGTGGCGATTTGTTAAGCAAGAAAATATAATGAAAAAATGTCTGGAGCAGTCAGGCAAAGGAAAATTGGCTCCTTATGACAAAGAAAGGTTTGATTTGAAGAAAGAACTAGCAAGAGTAACGAGAGAGAGACATTTTAAAAAAAGCCCTGGCCAACCAAAAAGAGTAAAATATTCTTTTATAAAAGAACATAGAAACTGCTATAAAATACAGGAATTATGCAGGTTTTTAGATGTATCTGCTTGTGGTTATTATAAATGGGTTGCTAAGGAAAAAAACAATAAAGAATTAGCAAGAGAAGAGCTTCTAGGAGATATTCAAAAAAGCATCACAACACAGCCCTAAAATCCATAAAAGCTTTAGGCAAAAATTATAACATCAAAACAGTGCAAAATGTTATGCAGGAAAATGGCATTATAGCCAAACTTAGACGAAGATTTAAAACTAAAAAACAACCAAATAATATGGTTGTTGCTCCTAATATATTAGATCAAAATTTTATCACTGAGCAACCAAATAAAGTATGGGATTACTTATATAAAAACCAAGGAAGGTTGTTGGCAGCAATAATTCTCACGCATGGTAGTTAATGAGTCATACAATGGCTAAACAACTAGTTGTAGATGCTTTGTTGATGGCTGTTAATAAGCGCAAACCCGCTAAAGATCTACTGTTACATAGCGATCAAGGGTCACAATATACTTCAAAAAATTATCAATATCTATTGGATACAAAAAGTGTCATATCTAGCATGAGTCACAAAGGTTGTTGTTACGATAATGCCGTTGCGGAGGGCTTTTTTAGTTCACTTAAGAGGGAGTTACTTATTGATACTTCGCAACACTCTGCACAACAAACCAGAACTGCCATATTTGAGTATATAGAAATTTTTTATAATAAACAACGACGTCATTCTACTATTAACTATTGCATTCCTGAACTTTTTGATTCATCATTTTCATGACAAAATTCTCTTAACTTTCTCTCTACTTTTTCTGGGTAGGGCCACAGTCACGCGCTGACCATTTGTTGTACTTAACAAAAGCAAATGTTCGTATAGTTGTGGGCTTGACCATAAAATGATTCTTAAGAAAGCAAATGCAATTTTTTGCAGGTTTCACGCGTGATAAAAATTAACAGTTTTATTTTTAGCCAAATCAATTGAATCAAGCTACAAAATCTGCTAAAGTTAACTTTATGAAAGCACCCTTAGCTCAGTTGGATTAGAGCATTTGACTACGGATCAAAAGGTCGGGCGTTCAAGTCGCTCAGGGTGCACCACATTTTATGGGAAACAGAAGTCACACTTGAAATTAATATATGCAATACCTATCTTTAAAGGTTAAACACTAAACTATTATATATGAGCAAAAAAGACTACTATGATCTGTTGGAAGTAGGCAGAAATGCCAGTATTGATGAGATAAAAAAAGCGTATAAAAAATTAGCGTTAAAATATCATCCTGATAGAAATCCTGGCAATCAAGAAGCAGAGGAAAAATTTAAAGAAGTAACAGCTGCATATGAAGTTCTATCTGACTCTGAGAAAAGGGCAGGCTATGATCGTTATGGCCACGAAGGTGCTTCTGGTGGATTTCAAGGCTTCAGCTCTGCAGGAGATTTTAGCGACATATTCAATGACTTCTTTGGTGGAGGATTCGGTGGTGGTGCAAGTAGATCGAGAGCAAAAAGAAGTACAACAGGAGTATCTGGAGCAGACCTACGTTATGATCTTGAAATTACCTTGGAAGATGCATTTAAAGGAATACAAGCGCCTATACATTATGTGACAAATGTAAAATGTGATACATGCCAAGGCACAGGTGGCGAAGGAGCAATTAAACCAGTTCAGTGCCACACATGCCAGGGAAGCGGTAGGATTAGAACTCAACAAGGCTTTTTTACCATCGAAAGAACATGTACTACATGCTATGGGGAAGGAGAAATAATACGAAATAAATGTAAGAAATGTGGTGGAAGTGGACGTAGAAGAGATGAAGTAAATATATCCGTTTCAATTCCAAAAGGCATAGAAGAAGGAGCTAAGGTAAGGGTAAGTGGTAAAGGAGAAGCTGGAGCAAGAGGTGGAAAAAGTGGAGATTTATACGTATACGTGAAAATAGTTCCCCATAAAATCTTTACTCGAAATAAAGCAGATTTACACTGTAAAGTGCCTATAAGGATGACACTAGCAGTGCTTGGTGGTGAAATCGATGTACAATCAATTGATGGAGCTAAAATAAAAGTAAAAGTTCCAGAGAGCACTCAAACTGGTACCAAGTTACGTTGTAAGGAGAAGGGTATGCAATATATGAACTCACATGTTCGTGGTGATTTGTATGTACAGGTAATAGTTGAGACTTTAAATCCAAAGAATTTAACTAAAAAGCAAATTGAGCTATTAAAAGCGCTTGAAGAAGAGGAAAATGCAAGTGTACAACAGCAATCTGAAGGGTTTTTTAGTAAAGTAAAAAAAAAATAAGAAATCTGCTAAATGACATGAAGGGGTAACTGTTTACGGGTTTTCATTTAATCCTGCAATTCTTTGATCTTATTAATGGAAAACTTAACAATAGTGTTATTATTAGCCAACAGAGACTTCTCAGTTCCTTAAAACTATGTAAAAGCAATAAATTTCTTTATTTAAGGTCGAAGTTTTGCTATTCTCAGGTTTTAATAATTTAAATTTAATGAATATAAACAAAAATGAGTTTTTATTTCTTCCTCTTGGAGGAGTAGGAAGAATCGGGATGAATGTTAGCCTATATCATTACCAAGGCAAGTGGATTATGATCGACCTTGGTATCGGTTTTGCAGATGAAACTATGCCAGGTGTTGAGCTGCTCATTGCTGATGTGGATTTTATTGCTCAAAGAAAAAAAGATTTACTTGGAATAATAATTACACATGCACATGAGGACCACTGCGGTGCAGTGCCCCACTTGTGGGAAGAATTGCAGTGCCCCATATATACAACAAAGTTTACGGTTAATTTTCTCAAGGAGAAACTAAAGGAGTTTCGATTGGAAGGTGTGGTACCTGTGAAAGAGGTAGACATAAATGGCAGCATAAATTTGGGTCCTTTTACCGTTGAGTTTATAAATGTAACTCATTCAATTCCTGAGGCAAATTCAATATTAATTAGCACTGAAATGGGTAGTGCACTTCATACTGGAGACTGGAAATTCGATCCAAAACCTGTTGTTGGATTAACTTCCAATATGGAGCGTTTAAAAGAAATTGGCGATAAAGGTAATCTGCTTGCAGCAATTTGCGATTCAACCAATATATTAAGCAAGCATCACCCTGAGTCAGAAGGTGAAATTTATAATAATATTTATAACATAATAAAGCGGTCTAAAAAATTAGTTGCTGTTTCGCTATTTGCTTCAAATGTGGCACGAATTGAAACGATAAGCCAAGCTGCAAAAGTACTAAATAGAAAAGTAGTTTTACTTGGTAGATCTTTATGGAGAATAGTGAAAGTTGCGCAAGATAGTGGTTATTTAACTGATTCTCCTGAGTTTCTAGAAGCAAAGGAAGCAGTAAATTTTCCAAGGGAAAAACTGGTGCTACTTTGCACAGGTTGTCAAGGTGAGCCACTGGCAGCTACCGCAAGACTTGCTGCTAAGAGTCATCAAGCATTTAAAATGCAGCAAGGTGATACCATGATTTTTTCGTCAAAAATCATTCCTGGAAATGAAACTCGTGCGCACAACATGCTCAATGCCTTTATTGAGATGGGGGTAGAAGTTGTTACTGAAAAAACAGAGCATGTTCATGCTTCTGGGCATCCAACAAGAGAAGAGCTAAAGGAAATGTATTCTTTAATAAAACCGAAGATGTCTATTCCAGTTCACGGCGAATATATTCACACGCATGCACATGTAAAATTTGCTAAAGAGTGCGGTGTGGCAAAAGCAATAATGATTGCACCAGGTGATATTGTTAATTTGGAGAACGGAGAAAAAGTTGATTCAATCGATGTTGACTACTTTGGTATTGATGGTATGTTGCTACGTCATCCGGAGTGCAGTGTTATAAAAATGCGTAAGAAAATGAGAGATGCTGGAGCTATTGTAGTGACAGCAGTTGTAAACAAGAAAAATAAATTGCTTGCTAAACCAAAAGTATTTGCACCTGGTGTTTTCGAAGCGCCAGAAGATGCAGCTATTATGCAAAGGATCATAGAGAAGGTTGAGTCAGCGTTTAGTTTACAGCCGACAAAAAAAATAAGAAATAAGATTGAAAGTTCAATATTTAGTATCTTAAAGGAATATTTACTAAAAAGACCTATAATTGAAGTCCAGATAGAACAGGTATAGAAATATACCTCTTTTATTAACCATTATTTGAGTAAGAAGTTAACAATGTATTCTTTGATGTTATTTCAGCATGCAATGCTGGAATCCATAAAAAAAATCAGTGTCAAGCACACAACTGTATGAACGTTGTGATTTTAGAGCAATCCCTGCCGGTAGGGGTGTCATCCATAAGTGTTGAAAGTAACACAAAAAAGACATAAAGAACTATTATTGCAAGAAAATGGAGGCAATAATGGATCAAATAGAAAGAGTACTAAATTTAATAAAAGATGAGGATTTAGAAAGGCTAGGAAAATTAAGTGAAGTAGATAAATGTAATACTAAATTGTTGGGCAAGATTATATTTAAAGGTCTAATGAAGTTAATATTAATGGGGCAAAAAACAAGCCTAAGAGCGCTAGAAATGGTAATAAACAGGTGTATAATGGATAAGAATAGCGATAAAAGTACAGTAACATACAGTGGTTTGTCAAAAAGGTTAAAAGTTATAAATCCAGAATATTTTAAGGGAGTATATATTGATTTGATGAGCAAGATTAAAAAGCTATTACCCCAAAAAACATCAAATAACTTACATAAGTTTGATTCGACGATCATAAATTTATCGGGATATCTCATAAAAGATGGGCTAAAAATAGGCGGTAAAAGTAACGACAGTCAAGTTAAAGTGAGTGTAGGATTAAAGGATCAATTGCCGACAAGTATAAGATTTTGTAAAGGACAAGAAGAAAGTAGTGAAGATATAGCATTAGTGAGAGCAATTAATGAAGCTAAAGTTGAAAAAGAGGATATTTTATTATTTGATAGAGGAATCAGAAAAGTTGGAACTTTTGCCGAATTTGATGAAAAGGAGTACAAATTTATCACAAGAGTTAAAGTAGGAAGAAAACATGATGTTATAAGCAGGAACAAAGTTATAAGAGAACAAAAATCGGATGGATCAGAGATTTTAGAAGATATAATAGTTAATCTTTATCGTGCACGAGGTAAAGTGGCAGAAAAGCATGATCTACGGCTAATAAAAATCAGAAATAAAATTGGAGATGAAATATGGTTTTTGACAAACTTGTTTGAAATGCCAGCTTATGAAGTAACAGAGCTATATAGGCGCAGATGGGATATAGAAGTGTTCTTTAAATTTATAAAGCAAAATCTTGGATATAAGCACTTTTTAAGCCATACTATGAATGGCATGAAGGTGTATATTTACATGATCGGCTTTGTTATTTCTTGTTTATAAAATCAAAAATAATCTACATGGGTTCAAAATAGCATTACTGCAATTCACATTGGATCTAAATGACTCTTTTATACGTTCGATTGTTTTACTGTCGGGAGGTAATTTACATGCCGTTGATCATCTCATATCACGTTATTTTTGATACTTTCAACACTTATGGGGTGTCATCCCAGTGCTCCGACACACAGCTGTACGAACATTTGTTCGCAGAGGCAGTGTGTTAGCCGATTTTACCTCAAACACAAAGGTGTCATTCCAGTGCTTGACACTGGGATGGCTTTGTTGCATAGCACCTTAAGCAGTGATGGTTTACGACAAATTTATGTAATGATTTCAAATTTAGCCATACCAATATCAGTGAATTTGTTGAGCAAATAGCACTTAATTAGTAATTCTTTTTCACGATTTACTTCAGATTTATTCCTAAAGCTAAATCCAAATACTTGCTTCAACCTTGAGAAAAATCCTTCTATGTAAGATCTCTTTCCATAAATTGCTTCCTTTTTCCACTCTTTTACACCATCTTGTCCATATAATTTTATTAACCTAATAGCAGCATTTCTGTCAGACATATAATCTATTTTTGAATGTTCTGCTGCATCCTTTTTTGGTAGAACTTTTGTCTTTATATCGTATTTCTTACACAATTTATAAAGTTTGTGCCTATCGTATGCCCTATCTGCATATAATGCTTTTATTTTGTGCTGAAAATTAACTTCTTCAAGCAAATCGCAAGCTCCATAGTGGTCAGAGTAGACGCCATTACTGTATCTTGCAGCTATAGCTTTTTTACTATTCACACTTAACATAACATGTAACTTTCTTACTTGCTCGTAGCTTCGGTACTTTCTATCTGCACTGTTTTCCTTACTGTGGCCAGGAGTGTTACTGTAAATGCTGATACTTGTGCTATCTATGATAATTTCAATATTTTCCATGTTGCTTTTATCAACCCTGCAATCATTTATCTTAATATTAAGTTTTTTAAACCTTCTTGATGCTTGTGAATAGCTGATAACTGCCAAATTTTTTCCTATTTGTTGCAGATATCCTTTTATAAACCCCACCGTTTGTCTTAAACCAATTCTAAAAAGATTGACAATTATATGCACCAAAATTACGACTTTATCACTGTAAATATAGTTGCCGCCCTGCATTTTTGGACTATTTTCATACCAATTTTCGATAGCTTCATCGATGTAACGAAAAATATTTCCCCTTTTTTCAAGGAATTTGTTATATTCGTTTTGGTTACTGACTTTCATTTTCTGTGGCATATTTTTTCTTCAACAGTTAAATGGTTATTTATAATGAATTTTGTCAGTAGCCACCAGATTTTTTCGGTTGCTATGCAACAAAGCCCACTGGAATCCAGCAAAATTGATTGTAAACAAGCACACTATACAACATTGTCGATGAAATTGCCAGAAAACTGGATTCCAGTGTCAAGCACTGGGATGACATCAGAGGTTAATGTCACCTACTGTAACACGAGAAGTTCGAACAGTTGTGTATCAGCTACTTTCATGACGTCGTTTGTTGTGCAGTTTACCTTCAAAAGTAAACGTTTGCTGGGATGATAGAGAGCAAAGCAGGAAGTCTAATGAAGTTATTCGTTCAGCTGGTGTTATTTATTCCTTATTTTACAAAAGCTGCTTTATATGTTGATATAAAAAAAAGCAGTGTTGGTAACATTGGTCTTGTTGTATCTAAATGTACATGTAAAACAGCGCTGGAAAGCGAATTAAGCGAAAATATTGCAAAGGTAATAGGAACAAATTTATCTAATTGTGGCTTATTTAATGTAAAACGTGACGTAGAAACTGAATCTAAATCTTGGAAAAGCGATACTGTAGTCACAGTAAGTTTAAGCGAAGTATCTGGTAGTGCATTAGAGCTATCATTTCGTTTGTTTGACACTTTTACAAGAAGAGAATTACTTACTCAGTCAGTTGTTTTTCCAGCAAAAGACTGGAGAAAAATTGGTCACCTTGTTTCGGATGTGATACATGATAGATTGATTGGTGAGAAAGGGCACTTCAACACAAAAATCACGTATATCGCTGAAGAAAAAGATAGCAATTACAAATCTGTGCGTAAAATTGCTGTGATGAATCAAGATGGAAGTAATATAAAATACTTAACAAATGGCGATAGATTTGTGTCAACACCGAGATTCTCACCAAATGGAGAGGGTATTGTTTATATCTCATATGCAAATGGTAAAAGTTATATAATATTAAAAAATTTAAAAGATAACACTGAATCAATGATCAGCGCATTTGAAGGAGTTGTTTCTGCACCAAGATTTTCTCCTGATGGTAAATCTCTTTTAATTTCCCACTCATTGGGTGGTAAAACGAATATATTATCTTTAGATTTAAGTAGTAAACGAACAAAAAAAATTACTAAAGGCTCAGCTATAAGCACTTCTCCCTCTTTTTCTCCAGATCAAAAGTATATGGTTTTTAGTTCTGATATAAGTGGAAGTCAGCAACTGTACGTTATCGATTTTACTAACAAAAGTAAAAAACCTAAAAGAATTAGTTTTGGAAGTGGAAGATATGCTACGCCTGTTTGGTCGCCAAAAGGAGATCTGATAGCTTTTACAAAGATTCAGTCGGAAAAATTTTACATAGGAGTTATGAAGCCAGATGGCAAAGAAGAACGTCTGCTTTCAGAGGGGCATAAAATTGAATCTCCGGCATGGCTACCAAATGGCAGAGAAATCATTTTTACAAGAACAGAATCACCAAGCAACTCTAAACTATATTTAGTAGACTTAGTAAAGAAAAATCAAAAAATCGTTTCCACTCCTACAAATGCTTCTTTACCGGATTGGTCTTATTATTGAACTACTGAGCTGCACACTGCTGATTAACTGTATTACCATGGCATTGATTTATCGCCACATCAACAAGATATCCCGCTACGCCACCTACTATAGCACCAGCGATTCCTGACAACACAACAGTTGCAATTACTCCAATAGCAACAATTTTAGGTATAATTCCCATTGCAGCTAGTGTGGCTCCTATAGCACCAAACAATAATGCTGACTTATAATTATCCAGCTCCTCCCTGAAGATTGTTTTTGTGGAGAATTATGTTTTGTATTACCTGCTATATGTGGCTGAGCACTTTGCACTCCTGATCTTAAAGTTGGTTGGAAATGATTATTAGTGTGTTGTGGAGAAATTCCTAAAGATTGTTTTTGTGGAGAATTATGTTTTGTATTACCTATTATAGGTGGCTGAACACCTTGTTTTGGATGTGAATTGTTATTAATTACATTTTCTTTGTGTTCAGTGAATAGTTTTTCAAGCTTACTTTTCCCTTTGGATCGGGCCAACCTTAATGTAACGGAGAATGCTAGAGTGCTCTGTACAGTTTCAGAGTCAGCGCCTGGCTTTAATAGTAATTCTGCAATTTTAATATCATGATCGGTTTCTGCACAATTGCTTTCAACAATGGATTCTAACATCTTATTTTTGAAAAAATTACATGTATATGGTAAGAATGTTTCTATTGTACTCTGACTATATTCTGTAATATGAGCGGTAATTATCAGGCCTGTTGAATTATCAACTTTAGCACCATGTGCAAAAAGCGCTTTAGCAATATCATTTTTGCCTGTTTTTAAAGCATATTCTAAAGCCTCACAAAGTGGTGCGAAATCGCCTTTTTTGTATACGTTAGGGTCTGCCCCATGCCTTAAAAGCACATTTACAACATCAAGGTTGCCTAGTATGCACGCATCACGCAAAGGGGTACCACACTGCCCCTTAATATTAACATCTATTATGCTAATTATCGAGCATGGATCGGCAATGCTGTTATGAACTGGTGTTGAGTTATTAGCCCTGTATTTTAATAAAACTTCTTCAAGAAGCTCTATCCAACCGGATTCAGGATCATTGCAAGCGTTTTTTACAATGTAGTGCAATATTGAATTTTCAGTATATATATCAGCAATTTGGGTTTGTACATTGATGTTCTGAACTTTTTTTAACAAAGTTTTTGTTTGGGCTAGATCTTGTGTTTCAAGAGCATAAAATAAATCTTTTTCCTCTTTACTCAAATGCGAACCGTAGCAATTTTTGCGAAATTCTTTACAACGGTTTTCTGAGAATTTATCAGCCCAGTCATAATTAGGTTGGTTGCTGATGAATTCTTCGCTGATCTCGCTTGTTAATATTCCATGTGCTACTGATATTTCTTGAAACTTTTCTGTTGCTGTCTTTTGCTCTTCTTGGCTTTTATCTGACCATTTATCGGGATGCCATTCCAATGCAAGTTTGCGATATGCCTTGTTAATCTCTTCTATACTTGCGCCTTCTGATAATCCTAGAACTTTAAATGCCTCTTTACATGTTTTTGGAATCATACTCACCCCCTTAACCAAATTAATTGAACCTAATGTATTATCAGTTTAGCAAGTCCACTCAAGAAAGTAAAGTAAAACTAGAGACAGATTTCTTACTTTACCAAGAAGGATATCATGCAAGCCCTATGATGTCATAGAAGTAGCTGACACATAACTGTACGAACATTTGTTTGCAAAGGCAGTATGTTAAGTGTTATAGCCGGTTTTGCCTCAAACACAAAGCCATTCCAGTGTCAGCTACTTAGATGACAAAAAAAGTGAACAAAATTTCCTGATTTATTTATACCTACACTTTGGAACCTTACAGATATTGAGCAAATCCAATAATATCCTTGATTTCTTTTATATTATGGGTTGCAATTTCTGCTGCTTTCTTTGTGCCTTTTTTTAATATTTCATGTAAATGGAATTGGTCTTTTAAAAGATCATTCATCCCCTCACGTATGGGTGATATAACACTGATAATTAAATCAGCTAACTCTTTTTTGAAGTGTTTCATGTCATGTTTGTTCACTTCTTCACACACTTTTTCCACATTTAAATTACTAAGCACTGAATAAATGTTTATCAAATTGCTTATTTCTGGTCGGCACTCTAAAGTAGCAAAATCAAAGCCTAGAATTGAATCTGTTTTTGCTTTTTCTATTTTTTTAACAATTAAGTCATCTGTATCATCAAGGTTAATGCACGAATGTTCTGAAGGGTCAGATTTACTCATCTTGCTTGTACCATCTCTTAAGCTCATTATCCTTGATGTGCAATCCAAAGTTAAGATTTCAGGTACGATGAAATAATCCAGTTTATAATGATTGTTAAAAGCTGATGCAATATCACGTGCAAGCTCCAAATGCTGTTTTTGATCATCACCAACAGGAACGTATTTAGTTTGATACAACAATATATCTGCAGCCATAAGTACTGGATAACTATATAATCCAAGAGAGGCTTTTTGTTTATCGCTGCCAGCTTTATCTTTAAATTGAGTCATGCGATTAAGCCAACCAATTGGTGTATAGCACCCAAGCAGCCAGCCCAGTTCTGCATGACTACTAACTGTGGACTGATTAAAAATAATGGACTTTTCTGGATCTATTCCACATGCAATATAAGCTGCTGCTGTTTTGAAAATATTACTTTTTAATTCACTTGCGGGAAGCTTATTTGCTGTGATTGCATGTAGGTCGACAATACAAAAAAGAGATTTGTATTTATCCTGTAAGTCTATCCACTGTTTGATTGCACCAAGATAATTACCTAAATGTAGTACGCCACTTGGCTGGATACCTGAAAAGACAATACTTGTCATTACACATGTACCTTATGCGTTTTGCTAATCGTTTCCACAATCAGCAAGAAATAATAACCATTGCAGGGCGGAGCAACCTATTTTTGATAGTATAACCAGTTTGTAATACTTCTATAATAGTGCCAGGCTCTTTTTCATCGTCCTCTCTTTCCACAACGGCTTGGTGTAAATTACTGTCAAAAAGCTCACCAAGTGGGTCTACTTCTTCTATTTCATGTTTTTTTAGATCATTTATAATTTTTTGATGCGCTACTTTGATTCCTTCATGAACAGGATCACCGTCTTTCAAAATTTCTATTACTTTTTTTAAATTGTCGCACGAGTCGATCATATCACGTGCAAACTTTGTGACTGCGTAGTCACTTGCATCGCTAATTTGCTTTTGCATTATACGTTTGACGTTTTCATTATCTGCAACAGCGCGGCGTAAATGATCTTCAAGCTGAGCTGCACGTTCTTTTAATGTATTGAGATCTTCATTTAAATCATCAGTTTGCTTATGGTTATCACTTTGTTGGTCGTCACCTTTCTGCCCACTTACCATATCGGTAAACTTCTTCTTTTTCTCTTTACTGCTGTCTGACATATTATTACCCTTAAGAATCTAATAAATATATAGCAATTAATCTGAAAATATCAAGCGCTAGCTACATTCGTCTTTCTATGCTCGCATTTAAAAAGTCAATTAAAGTAGTTTTATAAAAAGAATCAGAAAAAGTACTAATATTATTTTGCGCCATATTAATGTAGTGTCTAGCTTTTTCCATAGAAAGCTGAATGGCATTATGGTGATTAATATAGTGTAATGCTTGGTCAAAATTGTCTCTAGCTGAAGAAAAGCATTTTTCCCAGAATTTTTGCTCTGCTGGACTGCACTTTTCGTATGCTATAATAGCAGGTAAGGTGACTTTACCTTCGAAAAAGTCTTTTCCGACTTGTTTTCCAGAAGTGCCTTGATTAGCAGTATAATCGAGCATATCATCAACTATTTGAAATGCCATACCAAAATTAAAACCAAAATTCTTTAGCCTCTCTGTTTCGTCATTTGTTGCACCAGATACTGTAGATGCAGCTTCACAGCATGCAGAAAATAAAGATGCTGTCTTTTCTCCAATGATATCAAAATAATTTCCCCTGACTGTGTGGGGGTCAAAACGTGTTGTCATCTGCTTTATTTCACCCTTCACAAGTAAATGCGATGCTTTAGATAAAATAGAGAGAATATTTAAATTTCCACACTCTATAAGCCATCTAAATGCTAGAGTCAACAATAGATCACCAACTAAAATGCTTGATTTATTTCCCCAAATCTTATTCGCTGTTTTAACTCCATGGCGTGCCTCACTTTCATCGAGCACATCATCATGAAGTAAAGTAGCATTGTGTATAAACTCTACCGATGCAGCAACGTTGATCCTATCCTCCCCAGAATAGTTTAGCATTTTACATATAATAAAAACTAGTTTAGGCCTTATTTTTTTTCCACCTGAACTAACAAGATGAGATATAATATCAGTAGCAAGCTTAGCACCTTCATCATTGACATTTTTGAAGATAAAGTCCTTCATAGCTGATAAATCAGAAGATACGACATCTTCTAATTTATCGCTGTTTGTTAAATCAGTATTTAGCATTTTAAAGAGACTTATGCTTCTTGTCCCTGTGCTTTCTCGTTCTCTGCTTTCTTCTTTTCTGTTTTCTTTGGTTCTGTTTCTAAAGTTACTATGCCTTTTTTAATGAACCATAGTACTCTTTCAGTTGCTTGCGCGCCTACGCTTAGCCAATGTTTTAATCTATCAGCCTTCACCACAACACGATTTTTATTGTCTTTTGGTAACATTGGATCATATTGTCCTATTTTCTCAATAAAACGCCCATCTCTTGGTGCTCGTGAATCAGCTACAACTATCCTATAAAAAGGGCGTTTCTTTGCGCCAAACCTTGCCAACCTTATTTTAACTGCCATGTTAACCTTTATTCATATATTAGTCACAATTTTATACAATGAGCCGTTTTAAGTCAAATGAATTATACAACTTTTGCACCTTATAATATAATTACCAATAATGTAGGGTGTCATTCCAGCACCGGGCACTGGAATCTAGTTTGCATCATGCAGCCACTTAGTAAGTTTCTGGGTCCAAGTTCGGAGCACTGGATGCGTTTGAGGTAAAACAGGTTCTTATAAGGATTTAATTCTTATCTGGCTATATATCATCAAGTATAGCGTGATTAACTTCGACTTTATACTTTGATTCCAGATAGCTAATTAATTGCTCTTTTAGCGATATCATCACACGTTTTCCGGTGTCAAGCGTGTTTAATTTACCATTTGATGAATGCATTTCTTTTAGAACACCTATTATAATTTCATTATTGTATTGAATAGGGTCTGTCACTGAACCAGTTGTTTTCATATTGAAAATCTCTTCTACAAAAGAAAAGGGGTAGTTTTGTTGATCCACTTCATTGCGGTGCATCTGCTGACCTTTAACTAATTCCACACCTTGAATTTCTTCCAAATCTGTTTTTTCTCTTAGTTGAACTGCAACCTCTTGCCCAATTTTAAACATTCTTTCTTTTATAAACTCACTACACCAAAGCTCTACCGCTAATGCCCTGCCTTCTTCAAAACTTTGCAATTTGGGTGGAACGATATCAATGATTTTTACACTAACAACAGCGTCCCCAACGCCCTTAAAATAACCTTTCTGCTCCTTTTCTCGCGAAAAAATGAAAGAAATCAAATCACTAGAATCTCCTGCATTATTACCGTTTTGATCTTTTCCATTCGCATCTACTGGACCAATAGTTTGTATAGGTAAATTATATTCACTCAATATTTCTTCAATTATTGAACCATTGTATATCTTATAGTTCACTTGGTTTATGAAATCATTGACTCTTTCAAAAGACTTTTGGTTAGTTAAAACTGACTTTATATCTTTTTTTAAATCAACTAAGTCTTCATCAGAGATTTGATGCGCACCTTCCACTTTTATTATGTGCCAACCAAAACTGCTTGCTAAAACTTCACTTACTTCACCTACTTTGAGAGCAAATACCTTTTCCCTCACATCTTCTGGTAAAAAATCCTTAGTTATATTATTTACTCTAGTTTCCTCAAGTTCTGCTTTGCCAAACTCTTCTACTATCTGTTCAAAGCTTGTTTTACCCTCCTCAAATGCTCTTCTTGCTGTCTCAGCTTCTTCTTTGGTAGAAAATATTACATTGAATATATCTCTTTGATCTTTTAGTTCCTGTTGTTCTATTATACCATCAACTTCTTCATCTGAGATCTTGATTTGATCTTCAAAATACTTTTGGCCTAAGGAAATATATTGCGCAGTTCGATACTCAGGATAATAAAAATGGGATTTATTTCTTTCGTACAAATCAAGTAAGGCTTGATCATCTGGTTCAGGAATGTTTGTAACTGCATCTTCAGTTATTTTAACAATATCCACTACTCTAGTTTGGTAGCGACTTTTGTATATCTGCTCATCAACTCTCTCGCCAAAAGTTACCGGATAATTATCTTTAAATAACGAAGTCACGAACATCATTGCAGGCAGAACTTTCTCTAGCTTTGCTATATACTCTTTCTCTGTCATATGCAGGTCATTTAGCGTTTCATGGAATTTATTTTTGTCAAATTCGCCTTTATCATTTTGAAAGTATTTGGTGTTTTTAATATGGTTTTTTATAGACTCTTCTCCAACTGTCAACCCCAGCTCACTAATTAGGTTAAACAATAGTTTTTGCTCTATAAGTGCGTTAAGCAAATCATATTTCAGCTTTTTTACTTGTTCTCTACTCGCATCAGATCCAGAAATTTGCTTTTCATAATTTTGATATAGTGATTTATACTCATCTGACGTTATAACTTCTTTTCCAACCCTAGCTACCTCTTCTTTTTCATCATCACCTGATAAAAGGTTGCCAATTCCCATGAAGATTAACAAGCAAGCTAAAAGGACAACGGTTACTTTAGTGAAAAAATTTTTAACATTCATTTTAAACTCAGTTAATTAATGGTTAATTATAGAATAGTGATAATTTAATGCTTGTAAACCTGTTGCTTTATTAGCTAATATATATAATATTACAATATATTAACTTAAAATTTAACTCTCTAATCTTAAATAGAAACATATATTTAACTGAGTTATACTATACCTTAAGAAGGGGAAATATTTTGTTTGAAATATGTTTAAAGGTAAGCGCATTTAATTAACTTCAGAGGTAGGAAGTGACAAACAAAAAGTTATTGAATGACAAAATTAATGCTTTTTTAGTTTTAATAGTTTATATTTTAGCTCTGTATAACAGTAAGGGATACTTTAAATGGGAGATGCTTTTTTGATGTCAATGGAATCTTCTAAGGGCAATAACGATAGAAATAAACAGTTTCTAATGCAAATAGCTGCTTGGTTAGTAGACAACACTGGTTTAACTTTTAATCAAATAGCACAATGCTGCAGGTTGGCCCTTGAAGAAGTACAAGACATAGCTGATGAGGAAATAGAAGTTGAAAAATATAACCCTATTATTTCTGGGATAATTACTGAAAAAGAAATCGATGATTGCAAAAAAAATCCAAATCGTGTGCCAAATTTGATTATAAAAAATATAAAAAAAAGGAGTAAGGCGATTGGTAACATTCTTGGCTTTGCTTCTACGGCAAGGCGTAGAGATAAACCTGATGCGATTTATTATCTAGTAAAAAAATTTCCTATCTTGGACAATAACGTTATAGCTAAATTAATTAGTACAACAAATTACACAGTTGAGCAGATAAGAGATGGATCTCATCATAACATGCAAAATATAAAACCCCAAGATCCTGTACTACTTGGCTTATGTAGCCAAGAAAATTTAGAAGCAGAAGTGGAAAAAGCAAAAGTAGAAGAAGAGAAGCAAGAAAGGTTAAAAAATATAAAGAATAGCTATTGAAAATCCTCAAATTTTTGTGCTTTGTTAACATTAAATTAACTTGACTTGCTAGTGTTTATTAGTATAATATAAGTAAAGTACGGGGTTTAATGATAATTAAGCTTAATACGCACTAAAACTAGCTCAGCCTAATTTATTATCTTGTAGTCACATTTTAGGTTAGTAAGCATCAATTAAAATTTTTGGAGGATTATGACAACAATCAATGAAGATGTTTTAGCAAAAGGAAAAGTTACAGCTCAACCTGAAACAAGTGAACGAGTTCACAATAACGATACAGTAAACCAGATAGCTAATGAAGGTACTGAAAAAAACAGAAAAACATTAGATCTGAGCGAATTAAAAGAGAAAACAGCAGAAGAATTGTTGGAGTTAGCTGAAGAAAGAAAAATTTTAACTAACGGTAAAAACAATGGTAGAATGCTAAAGCAGGAAATAATATTCAGCTTAATGAAGAAAATGAGTGAAGAAGGAGGCATAACCACAGGGAGTGGAATAGTGGAAATATTGCCTGATGGTTTTGGTTTCTTACGTTCAGCAAGTGCAAATTATGCCCCAAGTACCGATGATGTTTATATTTCTAACGGGCAAATAAAGAAGTTTAATTTACGTACAGGGGATATGGCATATGGAGAAATAAGGCCACCTGGTGATAAAGAAAGATATTTTACTTTAACTAAGGTTCAAAGTATAAACTCTACTGAAGTAAGTGAATTAAGAAAGTACGTCCATTTTGATAATTTGCTTCCTCTTTATCCTGAGGAAAGCATAGTACTTGAGTGTAATAATGGTGATGATAAAAAAGGCTTAAGCATGCGTGCTATAGATATAGTAGCTCCTCTTGGAAAAGGGCAAAGAGCGTTAGTAGTTGCTCCACCTCGCACAGGAAAAACTGTATTGCTTCAGCAAATGGCTAACTCTATAGCTATAAATCACCCTGAAGTAGAATTAATAGTGTTACTTATAGATGAAAGACCTGAAGAAGTAACAGATATGATACGTTCTGTAAAAGGTGAGGTAGTAAGTTCTACGTTCGATGAGCCTGCTTACCGTCACGTACAGCTTGCTGAAATAGTAATAGAAAAAGCTAAAAGAATGGTTGAGCATAAAAAAGATGTGGTAATTCTACTTGACAATATTACTAGACTTGCACGTGCCTATAATGCTGTTATTCCTTCGTCTGGGAAAGTTCTAACTGGTGGTGTGGATTCAAACGCACTGCAGAGACCAAAGCGTTTTTTTGGAGCGGCTCGTAATATTGAAAATGGTGGTTCTTTGACAATCATCGCTACAGCCCTTATAGAAACTGGTTCAAAAATGGATGAAGTGATTTTTGAAGAGTTTAAAGGTACAGGAAACGCTGAGATCATACTTGATAGAAAACTTTCTGATAAACGTATATTTCCAGCTATTGATATTACAAAATCCGGAACAAGGAAGGAAGAGCTATTAGTTGATAAGGCTATACTAAATAAAATATGGGTGTTGCGTAGAATACTTAATCCTATGGGATCTGTTGAAGCAATGGAATTTTTACGTGATAAACTACTTTTAACAAAGAGCAACGCTGACTTTTTTAACTCCATGAATCACTAAAAGTAAGCCAGTTATGATGGATATGCTGAGTAAAAAGTAAAACGCTCTTATAGTTAAAATAATTGTATCCGTTCAGGCAATGGCGAACTTAGGGAGCGTTCATACGCATCAAGTTAAGAAGCAAAGGTAAGAAAATTCAATGAACTTAAGGTGGATATTCTATTTTTTCTATATCTGTCTTTCACAGAAAATTATGACCAGTCTGTGGTAAGTTTTTTCAGGAAAATTCTCAAATTATTAATTTTGCTGCTTAACGCTAAAAACAAGTAACCGTTCACGGATTGTGAAAATGAATAAAGAACTAAGCAGTCGTAACTTGTATCCGTTCAGCGGAGTGGCAAAATAAGGTAGACAAGGTAGTCTAAAAAGACAATCATAGAGCGAAAGTGAGGTAACATGTTTTAGAACTTTGCAAAAATTTACAGCAAAAAATAGAAAGGTTAGAAGCAAAAATAGAAAGATTGGAAAAAGAGAATGAAAGTTTAAAAGCAGAAAGTAAGGCATTGAAGATAGAAAACGCTGAGTTAAGAGAAAGACTCGGTTTAAGCTCAAAAAATTCATCAATACCAAGTTCCAAAGAGTTGTATAAAATAAAAAAGAATAAGCCGAAAAGCGAAAGGAATATTGGCGGTCAGGTTGGTCATAAAGGAAGTTTTCGCGCCAAAATGGATGCAGATGAGGTGATAAAAGTAGAGTTGTCATCTACTTGTGAATGCGGAGGAGAGATTGCAATATGCAAGGAACCGTACATTCATCAAAAAGTTGATCTTCCGGAAATCAAGCCTTATGTAGTAGAATATCAATGGCCGTTGCCGGAGATGCGGGAAAAGAAGAAGCAGTAAGTTACCAGAAGGTGTTACGTCAGATACATTTGGACCAAGAGTTAAGTCAATAATTGCAGCGTTCAGCGGGTTTTACAAAAATTCAAAACGCGAAATAGCGAGTGTCGTAAATGATATCTTCAATTTGAACATAAGCGTCGGTAGCATATCAAATAGTGAACATAGAGTTGCTTCAAAATGCAAAAAAATGTATGAGCAGATCGAACAAGAAGTAAGTACAAGCAAAGTTCTTCATATCGACGAAACCAGCCATTACAATAAGGGTAAGCTTGGTTGGTGCTGGATGTTTGCAAGCAATACGGCAAGTTTTGTAAAGTTCAAGGGGAATGAAAGTTTTAAAAAATAGTGTATGCTGCAATCGCAATAGTTTGGTAGTAACTGACAGGTATGCGGCATACAACTACTTTGCTGATGAAAAAAGGCAAATTTGTTGGGCACACTTATCAAGGGATTTTGAAACATAGTTGGAACATTGAGGTCAAAATTCTCGGCTGTTATTTGAGAGATGTTGCTGCTGAGTTGTTTGCACTAAAAAAAGCTTTACTAAAAAATGAGATAGATGTTTTTAGATTTGCCAGACGTGCCAGAAAATTGCGAAAACGTACACGGTATTACTTGAAGCCACTTACCTGAAGCAATTGGAGCTTCTCGAGTTGCGAAAAATATTATGAAATCTGAAAGAATGATGTGGAAATTTTTAGATGACCCAGAAAACATTCCACTGACAAATAACCACGCTGAACGGCAAATTCGGCATTATGTCGTTTATCGCAAAAATTCATATTTTACCCAATCGAAGCGGGGAAATGCATTCCTTGAACGGATAATTTCGTTATACTTAACATGGAAACAAAGGGCCTTTCCACAATCTCCTATCTACCGTTTCTTAAACCACTCTGCTGAACGGATACAATCGCGGTATTACAAAAAACGCCAAACTTTTTTCTGCTTTTATGCAAGAAGTCTAGTCCATATATTCTTCCCACTTTTCCGTAACTTTTCTTACTATTTCCTCACTCATCTCAATTTTCTTTCCCCACTCTCGTTTGGTTTCAGGCGGGATTTTATTTGTCGCATCAAATCCCATTTTACCTCCAAGGCCACTTTCAGGGGAAGCAAAGTCTAAATAATCAATAGGTGCATTTTCTATCATGATTGTATCACGCACAGGGTCCATTCTCGTTGATATTGCCCACATCACTTCCTTCCAATCACGTACATTTATATCATCATCAACAACGATAATAAACTTCGTGTATAAAAACTGCTTGAGAAAAGAAAGTATGCCCATAACAATTCTTTTTGCGTGTCCTGGATAAGACTTTTTTATCGATACCACCGCTATTCTATATGAACAACCTTCTGGTGGTAGATAAAAATCCACTATCTCTGGAAATTGATTGATAAGAATGGGCACAAAAATTTCATTGAGTGCTTCACCAAGAATTGATGGTTCATCAGGTGGCTTGCCAGTGAAAGTGCTGAGATAAATTGGATTTTTGCGCATAGTAATTGCAGTAATATTAAATTCTGGAAATTGCTCAACAGAATTATAGTAGCCAGTGTGGTCTCCGTATGACCCTTCGTCTTGATATCTATCCAAACTCACATAGCCTTCCAGAACGATTTCCGCGTGAGCTGGCACTTGAAGCGGAATAGTCTTACAATTTACAAGCTCAAGCGGCTTCTTTCGCAGTAGTCCAGCAAATTGGTATTCTGACAATGTTTCTGGCACCGGGGTTACTGCAGCAATAATCGTTGCAGGATCACTACCGATCACAGCAGCAGCAGGAAATTTCATATTTTGTTCCTTCTCTTTCCATCGTTTATGGTGACCTGCACCACCACGATGTGCAAGCCAGCGCATTAGAGTCGTTTTTTTATCTATGACCTGCATACGATATATTCCAAGATTGAAATTATCTTGTTTGTCTTTCGTGGGTCCTTTTGTTACCACAATCGGCCAGGTGATAAGTGGTGCAGGTTCATTTGGCCAGCATGTTTGAATGGGCAGTAGACTTAGGTCCACTTCATCTCCGGTTAGCACTACCTCTTGACATGGAGCCTTGCTCACAACTTTACTTCGCATCGATAACACGACTTTCAACAGAGGAAACATTTTTATAGCATCCTTAAAGTTTTTTGGCGGCTCAGGTGATTGCAAAAATGCGAGAAGTTTACCAAGATCTCTTAGTTCACCAGGGTTTATGTTCAACCCCGATGCAATCCTCTTAATAGTACCGAATAAATTCACCAAAACAGGAATCGCACTTTTGCCATTTTCTGTGACAACATTTTCAAAAATGATAGCTGGTCCTTTGTTTGACAAAACTCTGCGATGAATTTCTGTCATTTCAAGAACTGTTGAAACTTCCTCCTTAATCCTAATCAGATCCTTTTTTTCTTCTAAGGCTTTAATGAAGTCGCGTAAGTTGTTGTACATATTCCAGTTTTTAAAATTTTAAGTTTACATTTAGTTTTCAAGCACTTTATTAAAATTTGATCTATGCACTGCTTTTCTGTCTAACAAGCTTTCAGTTAATTTGAGATCAAATCTTCATATTGCTTACTAAGTTTGTATTTCCTTCCTCTATTGGAAAAATCTACAATCTCGATAAACCCCATTTCCACCCACTTTTTACAAAGTTGCGCACTAGTACGAGGCTTAAAATTAAATAGTTCGCCAACCTGACTAGCTGTAATAGCGGAAAACTCCTGGAAGAGCTCAAGAGCTTTGCGTTGTTTAGGATCAAGCTTACGTATAAGATCAGTCTGATCAGTGTGGTATTCTTCTTCATTTATACGTTGTAAAACGTTCTCAAATGAATTTGCCATACCTTCTACGAAATACTCCACCCACTTAGTGATATCTGCTTCAGCTCGTCCCATGTAATAGTTGTGCGATGTTATTGCTTCATAATAAGCCCCTAGATTTTTAGCATAATATTCTTCCAATGAGTAAAGCCCTTTTAGGTCATATCCACCAAGGTGTAAAATTAATGTAGTCAACAATCTTGCAGTACGACCATTACCGTCATAGTACGGATGAATTGTTACAAATTGATAATGAGCAATACCTGCAATAACTGGGCAAGGCACTTGCTCACTGTCACGAATCCAACCAATCATATTGCTCATGAGCTTTGGTACATCCTTTACTTCAGGTGGCATATAAATTATTGCACGTGTACGGCTATCACGAATAACGTTTTGACCATCACGATAAGAGGTTGGCTTCACTTTAGATTTTCCACTTGCCATATGAAGCGTTTGAATGGCTTTCTCAGTAATAGGGATCGTTCTCGCTGCCCATTGTTCAACTTGGGTTAAAGCTGCATAATATCCTTTAACCTCATTTTCATCTCTCCTATATTTTGGAAAGTGGCTTTTACCACTTAAAACCTCTTCAATCTGTTTAGGCTCAAGTCGATTTCCTTCGATCATAGTAGAATAGTGTGTGGTATAAAGCCGTGCAGTTTCACGAAGAGACGAAAGCATCGGTACAGTGAGCGGCAAATGTAACACTTTTTCTTTTGCTGCTTCAATCCTCATAAGGCAATTAGCAATTTTAGAAGTAATCGTATAATTTGGCATCGGCATGATATCTGCATTACATTACTTTTATATTATGCTGATAAAATGCAGATAATGCAACATTTACACAACGCCGACCATAAACTGCAATAAATTCGGCTGATCGAGAAAGAAGTTTGTCTTGTAGAATAGCTATTTCTTTTTCTCTACCAATTATTGGCTCGTTCATATGTTTATTCCGCGGAGTTTGTTGAAATTATACACAGCGGAAACAACTTAAATCTATGCTCCGCGCGCTTTTGCTGTTTGCATCTTAAACTTTCTGATTAGTTTTGCACTTAGTTTTTTTTGTTAAAGTTTGCATTTGAGACAAAACCGGCTATAAAATACACTTGATACAAATGTTTTTATGTATTAACATTAGATGCTTCTTTTAATATACAGATAAATGTGTACTAAAAGTTTTATATTGTAGGTTTTTAAATAAATTGTATGTCTAGGGTATCGTTTTTATTGATTTTAATAATAGCAATAGCAAGCTTGCCGATAATAAATAATTGGCTTTCAAATCGCAGCCAAATGCTAAACGATGATTATATAGGTGAGAGATTAGATGATTATATCAGTAGAAATTTTGATAAGATCGTAAGAACTCTCAAAGAGGAGTCGATTAAAAGTAGTTACGCTGCTCGAGATAATGTGACCAAAAGTAAAATTTCACAATACAAGAATCAAATATTTGACCTTACTTATCCTTACTCCGGAAATGAAAATAGTAGTGTTGTAGCTGCAGGCTTCTTTGACTATTCTTGTGGATATTGCAAAGCTATGAAGAATGATATAAAGCAGTTAATTAACGACGGTAAAATTAAGTATATCTTTAGGGATGCTCCAATACTTGGTAACGCCTCTTTAAAGGTAGCAAAAAGTGCTTTAGCTGTTTACTTTATTGATAAAGAAAAATATTTCGACTTTCACTATTCTGCTTTAAGTCACAAAGGAGGATTTTCAGACGAAAGCATATTGGATATAGTGAAAAGCATAGGGATTGATGAGGACGATTTTAATAATTCCATGAAAAATAATGCAGACAAAATTGAGCAAATGATAAACGACAGTAAGCTCCTAGTAAGAGATTTGGGAGTAGGTGGTACACCTTTTTTAATAATGGGGGATAGTCTGTTTATAGGAGCAACTGATTTAAATATACTACGCAAAAAAGTAGATGAATTAAGTCATAAACAAGGCTAGTTGCAATTTGCCATAAAATTTTATTTTTTTTGCTTGACAACTCAAATGAACCTGAGTATAGTAATTGTGGGTATGACAGCAGTTTAACTCAGTGGTCTCATCCACTTTCCATAGCGTCATTTACTATGTGAAACACTTTCAAATTACAACATTTTCTTCAACCAAACTATTTTACTTTCACAGGAGGACATATGTCATTCACAGAAATTAGATTTCCAGAAAATATATCTTATGGTTCCGCTGGAGGACCGGAATTTTCCACTGACGTTGTAACAACTCATAACGGTTGTGAACAGCGCAACATCAATTGGTCTCATGCACGTACTAGATACAACATAGCTTACGGGGTCAGATCAAACGAGCAGCTGTTAGAATTAATAACATTTTTTCATGCACGAAAAGGTAAAGCAATAGGGTTTCGTTTTAAGGATTGGTCGGATTTTATAGCCATTAATCAAGAGATTGGTATAGGAGATAACAAAAAAACGACTTTTCAGCTAATCAAAACTTATGTAAGTGGGGAAGATAAGCATATACGTATGATCAAAAAGCCAGTACATGGGACAGTAAAGATTTATTCAAATGGTAAAGAAGAGAGTGAATATTCAGTAAATTATTCAACGGGAGAAATAACATTTATGAAGCCACCAGTAAAAGATGCGATAATCACTGCGAGCTTCGAATTTGATGTGCCCGTGCGCTTTGATACAGATTACTTAAACGCTTCTATTGATGACTATGGAAGCAATAGCTGGAACAACATTCCACTAGTGGAAGTGAAATTTTAGTTATAAGCGAGCATAGATCTACATCATACTACAACAACTGTATTATAATTCGAAAGCAGCTTGCTCAGCCCTATGCCCTCAAATATGAAGATGTCATTCCAGTCTGGAATCCAGGAATTTTGATTGGACGCTAAGTTGGAGAACATAGAAAGTAGCTTGCTTTATGCTAAAATAAGCATTTTTGATAAAACTGTATGGAAAACTGGATCCCAGTGGGCTTTGTTGCATCGCTACTTATGAAAGGCTAACTATAGTTAGGATTATAAGCAACCTATTGAAAATCTTGTTTTTTTGCAATCAATCTGATCAAATTTAAGAATAGTAATTTATTATTTATATTAATAAATTTAATTCTATTGAAAATAGCTAAAGCATTGAAATTCTTGAATTTTAGCCGGATTAGTGAGTGGTAGTGAAATTTCTTTTACTCAAATTTAGGTATTTGCTGACCGTTCTTGTTATAAATACCAGAATAATAAGCTACTGATATTCTCTATCTTTTTTATCTTTAATCCATCATAGCTAGCGATGCAACAAAGCCCGCTGGAATCCAGTTTTTATCTTGACTCAAAGCTAAGTTTTCTGGACCCAAGTAGTCAAGGCACTGGGATGACACCCTTCTTGGTGGAGATTGCTCTTAAATAACAATGCTCGTACAGTTGTGATTAAGCTAATGCATTGTCAATTCTTTTAGAATTATCCTCAACATTATTTATTACTTGTTCAGCATTAACTTCATCAAAATTAGGAGAAGGCCATTTTGTTTGTACATAAAACACATCATGTATAGCGTTTGCAACCAGAAAAACTGCAGCAAGGGCAAGTGCTGCCACTCCCGCATAACATACGAAAGAGGCATCACATGAAGAGTAAATCGCAAAAGCAACATAACTTGTTAGAACTGCAAGAGCTAACTGACAAAATACACTGGATTTATTGATTCTCCCATACTCGACTAATAATTTTTTAACTTCACTATTCCATAAGAATGATTCATTAATTTCTGTATTAGGATCTGCACCATTTTTTAAGCAAAGCTCTACAATTTTAATATTTCTAAGTGATACAGCATGAGATAATAGATTTGTCCCTGCATAAGGTTGGTTTATATAATCACCAAACTGTCCATCCTTGCTACTCTTGAACTTAGAAAAAAGCTTCTTTAAGTATTCTACATCTTTGTTCAAGATAGCAAAACTTAAAGAAGAACTCAAATCATCAGCAGAGTTAATTTCATTTAAATCCTTCATCAATCTCTTGTTTGTTGTATATATCCATCTATTAAACTTTTCGTTCGATATTTCTCCAAGCTCTTCACCTGTCATATTGGTTGTTTTTTCAAATTCCTCGTCTGTCATCACTATTATATCTTCGTATTTTATCTTTGAGATCTCTTCCAAATTGAGTGAAGTAAGATACTTATACGCATTATTTATCTGCTTAAACATTTCTTCATATTTTTTTCTTACCGCTTTTTCTTTGTTTTGATTTTTATCTGGATGAAACTTAAGCCCTAGTTCTTTATATTTTATTGTTATTTGCCTTTTACTAGGATTAGCGCTATCACTAAGACCTAATATTTCTAAAGCTTCCTTTCTATTCACAATAAATCCCCTACTGAAATATCTTAA
The DNA here is from genome assembly GCF_048537595.1 of Wolbachia endosymbiont of Rhagoletis indifferens. Taxonomy (NCBI): domain Bacteria; kingdom Pseudomonadati; phylum Pseudomonadota; class Alphaproteobacteria; order Rickettsiales; family Anaplasmataceae; genus Wolbachia; species Wolbachia endosymbiont of Rhagoletis indifferens. Next base: position 1,137,758 of record NZ_CP175923.1, read on the forward strand.
GTTAAGTATAACCCAAAATTTCAAAAAGCAAAGCTTTTTATGTCAAATTGTGCCTGTTGCACAATTCCATCACTGCACGAACATTGTGATTTGATAGACTGGGAAAGGGTGTCATCCCAGCACCCTGACTACTTGGATCCAGCTGAGTTGGTGAGTATAAAAGTATAGCTTCTACGTCATACCGCCGCGGTATCTCATCCGCTAACAAGCAGCGGGATGACGAAGTTATTGTCATGCCGCTGCGAACCGTCATACCGCCGCGGTATCTCTTAGCCGCTAACAAGTAGCGGGATGACGAGGTTATCGTCATGCCACCGCGAACTGTCATACTGCCGCAGACCGTCATACCGCGATTCATTCGCGGTATCTTTTAGCATAGATCCCGCTAACAAGCAGCGGGATGACGAGCTTATTGTCATGCCACCGCGAACCGTCATACCGCCACGGTATCTCAGCCGCTAACACGTAGGGGAATGACGAATTACTTAACCATCATCTACACCGTCATACCGCCGCGGTATCTCTTAGCCGCTAACAAGTAGCGGGATGACGAGGTTATCGTCATGCCACCGCGAACCGTCATACCGCCACGGTATCTCAGCCGCTAACACGTAGGGGAATGACGAATTACTTAACCATCATCTACACCGTCATACCGCCGCGGTATCTCTTAGCCGCTAACAAGTAGCGGGATGACGAGGTTATCGTCATGCCACCGCGAACCGTCATACTGCCGCAGACCGTCATACCGCGATTCATTCGCGGTATCTTTTAGCATAGATCCCGCTAACAAGCAGCGGGATGAAAGCAATCCTACGTCATACCGCCGCGGTATCTCTAGATCCCGCTAACACGTAGCGGGATGACGGTTGTCGTTTAGCTATAAATGTTAAGAAATTTACCAAATGAAAAAAAAGGCAAAAGAAGCCCCGTGGTTGGCTAGTTACTTACATTATACTTTCAAGTATGGCGTTTTTTTATTCTAAACGCTTAATAACTGCGACTCAGCTGCTTTTAAGCCGCAACTAATCTAAATTATAAACGTTAAGAAATTTACTAAACAGAAAAAAAGGCAAAAGAAACCCTAAGGTAGCTAGTTACTCACTATCCATTTTTTAAGTTGGCGTTTTTTAATGTTTTAAATGCTTTATAAGCGTATTTCAGCTTGTATAGGTAAAAACCCAGAAATTTTTAAAGACATAAGGTGCACATAGTGCAAAAAATTAAACATGAGACGCCAAATACGTTGAGTTTTTTTGTCATTTAATCTGTACAGAGAAGATAAATAAATAGCTTCAGTTTTCATGATAAGGGGGCTGGCAAAGGGTGTCAAGCAAGTTTTTTCGTTTAATCCGTTTCTATGAGCTACTTGGATGACGAGGAAGGAGCACTTACATATTTATGGCAACCTCATTACCTACGCTCAAACAGTTTTTCAATATCACTTAGTTTCATTTCTATATAAGTTGGCCTTCCGTGGTTGCATTGTCCGGAATATGGGGTTTTTTCCATTTGCCTCAGCAACTCATTCATCTCCTCTAATCTCATTTTCCTGCCTGCTCTAATTGATCCATGACAAGCGATAGTGGCCAATATTTTGTTCACTTTATCTTCTACTGGCAATGTATCTTCTATTTCCGTTAATCTACCCACTATATTAATTAGCATCTCTTTCACATCTATTGCTCCCAAAATTGCAGGGATTTCTTTTACTATCACTTTATTCTCTGATTTGATTTCAATATCAAAACCCATTTCAAATAACTTATCTTTATAGATTTCAATCATCTCCATTCCAGCTTGATTTTTGATTTCAACCGTTTCAGGAAGAAGTAGTTTTTGTCTTTTTATACTTGATTTTTGTTTTAGGCATTCATATACTAGTCTTTCGTGGGCTGCATGCTGATCGACTATAATCAATTTGTCCCTTACCTCGGCAATAATGTAAGTATTATAGACCTGACAGCGTGCAAACCCGAGTGGGTGGCTCTCTATCAAATCAACTTGCTCTAACACCTTTTTTTCTAGAACCATAGCCTCCGCTTGTGCTGGGAATTTCTGTATGCCGGTATAATCAAACGATTTTGACTGTTCTGATAAGCCTTTTGCTTTTTCATTTGGAGAGGCAAATTCTTTTATTAGTTGATTTTCAAAAGGACTTGGCCTCCTTTCGTAAAATTCTTTTTGAACATTAGACTTATCAAAAGGATCTGATAATGAACCTTTCACAAAACCCTCTATCGTATTAGTAGTTTTCTGGTCACTAGCTGGAATAACATCAAAGGTGCCTATCCTTCTTGACAACGCTTTAATTAATCCTCTTGTCACTATCTCATATATGAGCTTCTTATTCTGAAACCTTACTTCTGATTTATTTGGATGCACATTTACATCTACTTGATCATAAGGTATCTCTAAATGTAACGCTGCAAAAGGATACCTATCGCTTGGAATAAAATCATGATATGCATACCTAACCGCACCAATAAGTAAATTATCTTTAATTGGCCTTCCATTAACAAACGTATAGATCTGAGTTGACTTACCACGATTGACGGTCGGCTTACAGATGTGTCCCGTAAGTTTAATGCCGTCTTCTTCTTCATTGACCTCCAAAGAATTGCCCTGAAATTCTTCTTCTACTTCACACAATCTATGAAATAACGAAGTCTGCTTAGCGTATTTTAAGAGCTTTTTATTACCTGAAGTGAGAGTAAACCCTATATGATAGTTAATCATTGCTAGGTTATTTACAATATCAACAATGCTTTGAGTTTCTGCTCTTTCGGTTTTTAGAAATTTTAGTCTATTTGGGGTAGCGAAAAACAAATCTCGTACTTCAATATGTGTCCCTTGTGATAAAGAGTAAGGAATTAGCTCCCCTATTTTCTCTCCACCCTCATAACTTATAGACCATGCTTCACTTGCTTCTCTTGCCTTAGACGATAATTTTATCCTACTTACTGCTGCAATTGAAGGTAGAGCTTCTCCTCTAAAGCCAAGATGCTTGATTTCTATCAACTCACTATCGCTCAATTTTGAAGTAGCATGGCGCATAAACGCAAGTTCTAAATCGTTTTTTTCTACTCCGTTACCATCATCTGTCACAATAATAAGGTTACGCCCACCACTTTCTATTTTGATCTCTATTTCTAAACTTCCAGCATCTATTGCATTTTCCACTAATTCCTTTACTACACTTGCTGGCCTTTCTATCACCTCCCCCGCTGCTATACGGTTTATGGTTTTTGTGTCTAAAAGAATTATTGCCATAGATTTATTATGAAACTGGTTTTTCTTTTACTTCTTTGGTCTGTTTCTCTCTCCACTTTTTTAACCTACCTGCAATTTCACTGTTGGAAATTGACAATATAGATACGGCGGTAATGGCAGCATTATATGCTCCATTTTCTCCTATAGACATGGTTGCAACTGGAACACCCTTTGGCATTTGAACTATAGAGAGTAGACTGTCCAGCCCATTTAATTGTTTACTATGCACAGGAACGCCGATAACTGGTAAACAAGTTAGTGACGCAACCATACCAGGTAAATGAGCTGCACCCCCTGCACCAGCTATAATAACCTTAAAACCTTCTTCTTGCGCAGACTTGGCAAAATTGAAGAGCCTTTCTGGTGTTCTATGTGCAGATATTATGAATATGTCATGTGAAGCTTCTAATGCTTTTAACATATCAACGGTATGGATCATAGTGGTGTAATCTGACTCACTCCCCATAATAACAGCAACATCTTTTTTTATTTTTGTCATATTCAACACAATTTTACTTACTAACTAAATAATGTTCCAGCTAAAAAGCAACAAATATTTAAGTTATATTATAAATAGAATATATAGAATTCTCGTTAAAATGGAAATTTTAAAAATTTAAATAAATATCTATATTAAGATATAGAGTATAAACTTCTTATGTAAGATAAATTTATAAAATAATTATTTTTGTATTTCAAGCTTTGTAATTTTAGCTTGTTCTTTCTGTAAATGACTTTTTCAGATAGGCTGATAGTAAAATGATAATTTAAAGTTACTAGAAATTTGATTGAAATATTAATATACAATCAACTTAAAGTTTTAAATATTGATATCATATAATTATTGACAAGTTATATGATATTAATATCTTGGTATATTAAATATTATGTTATAATGTTTAATAAAGTTAATTGATATGTGAGTGTAAAAATTATGGAAATAATATCGTTAAATAACTTAGACAGTGCAGGAATAAAAACAAAGTTGCTTTATATAATAAATAAAATTATAGAAAAAAATGCTTGGACTCAGGCTTTTGCAGCTGAGAAACTTGGTATTGATCAGCCAAAGGTATCGCAAATTAAAAATGGTAAAATAGATGGTTTTTCTTTAGAGCGATTGTTAGGATTTCTAAAAAAACTTGATCATGAAATAACAATCACGATGACAGAAAGCCAAGAAATAAAATCTGAGGCAGAAAAAGTAAAACATGAAGTTGAATCGCAATAGATACAAAGTTGACAACTTGTTTTTTGTGATATAGTATAAAACTTATTAAGGTAGTATCTTATGGCTGAGTCTATTGTAGAAAAGTGTACAGAACAGGTAAGTAACCGTTTCAAATTGGTTCTATTGGCAAGTCAAAGAACACATGATTTAAATACAGGGGCAAGTAATCCAGTTCAAACAGCTCAGTTTAAAGACCATAAGAACACCATAGTTTCCTTACATGAAATAGCAGAAAAACAGGTGGATACTCATGACCTATTTAACCTTTTGGTAGGTAGATGCAAGGAGTACATGAAAGGAAATATGAATAATGTTTACAGCAGTAATACAAGTAAGCTAGCGAATTTATTAAATTTTTCTGATAACACAGATCTTGATGTAAGTCAAGAAAGCCAAGATTATGAAGTGGATGGTGAAATAAATGATCAAGATGGCGATGAAGAAGTATCCGTTTAGAAATCTACTGAAGTTACATAGTCTTTAAATGATTCACATTGCTATCTATACACTGTTGTTCTGTATGAGTGTAATGTTGTGTCGCATAGTCTCTAAGTCAAGTGATGTGTACAATAAGGTTTTAGCGTTCAATAATTTCTCAACGCAAGTAGTTGTACTCATAACAGCAATATCAATCATTCTGAATAATTTTTTTTTAATTGATATAGCATTGTTGTATGCTAGCGTTAGCTTTATATCAACTATAGCACTAATGAGATTAATGTTGTTTTAATAATTTATGATAGGATCCGTTCTTATATTTTTAGGCATTTGTTTAGTAATTATTTCAAGTGTGGGAGTAATTAGATTTCCTGATTTCTATACTAGGTTACATGCAGCAGGTATTACAGATTCTAGCGGTGCAACGTTATTGTTAATTGGTTTTGCTTTGCAGAATGGATTTTCAATCAATACTGTTAAAATAATATTATTAATTCTTATAATATGGGTAGCTAGCTCAACTAATGGCTATATTTTAGCGCGCACTTATTATAAAGTTAAGAAAAAAACTGTTAAAGAAGGTTAAGGTGTTAGAAATATTAAATGTAGTGCTACTTTTGTTGTTACTAACAGTTACGGTTTTTATAGTCTTCTCGCGACATTTAGTCGTAAGTGCTGTTCTAATGTGTGTATTTAGTTCACTTATTGCGCTTATATACTTAATTATGAATGCACCTGATGTTGCAATTACTGAAGCTTCTGTTGGTGCGGGGCTCAGTACGGTTTTTACGTTTGCAGCACTCTCCTTGATAAAGAATCATAAAGTAAATCTATCTCATAACCCTATAACGCTTTTTTTTATGTTATTTCTGGCTGTATGTTTGTCATATTTTATGATTCAATTGCCAGATTTTGGCAGCCACAATGCTCCGATCCACTTGCATGTTGCTCCTTATTATGTGGAAAATACCGAAAAAGCTACCGGTATTCCTAATATAGTGACAGCTGTTTTGGCAAGCTTTCGTGGTTATGACACGTTTGGAGAAACTATAGTAGTTTTTACTGCTGCGCTTTGTATAACGTTGATATTAAAAGAAGAAAAAGAAAATGATTAAAGATCCGATATTAAATGCAGTAACATTTTTGATGATACCTTTTATCATTTTATTTGGTTTATACATACAATTTCACGGTGATTACACTCCGGGTGGAGGTTTTCAAGCAGGAATAATTATTGCCTCCGGGATAATATTATATTCAATGCTATTTGGTGTATCTACAACTCTAAAAGCAATACCTTATTCTGTGATTAGATTGACTAACGTGTTAGGTATTTTAATTTATGGAGGAACGGGCGTTGCAACAACTTTACTTGGCCAAAGTTTTTTATCTTACGATATCTTGTCAGCCAATAATAGAACCGGTCAAAAATTGGGTATTTTTTTTGTGGAATTAGGTGTAGCATTTACTGTCTGCTCCTCTATGTTAATTATATATATAAATTTTGCTCGTAGGAAAAAACAATGACTTTATATAATTATACAATTATTATTATATTAATGGTGCTAGGTTTATATATTATTATAAACGATAAAAATTTAATCAAGAAAATGATAGGAGTAAGTGTCTTCCAAGCATCTGTTTTGTTGTTTTACATATCTCTAGGGTATATAAAAAGTTCCTTGCCTCCTATATTGGTTTCAAATTTTTATTCATATAGCAATCCTATACCCCATGTTTTAATGCTTACTGCTATAGTGGTTGGAATTGCAACATTTTCAGTTGGATTGTCCATAGCAGTAAAAATAGAAGAAAAGTATGGAACAATTGATCAAGACAAGTGTACATAAATTAACAGTATCTTAAACTATATGAAGTAACAAATAGCCACAAGTTAAAAGTAAAATTATAGACTTGCTCGTTGTAAGTTTGTTTGTTAATAAGGAATGAAATTATAAACTATAAAGGTAATGATGTCAACTATTAATGATGCAGAAGATAAGAAAAAAATTATCAGAGATCTTGTAACTAAAAGTATAAAAAAAGGTGGTTTTGTCACCTTTGATGATATAAATGATAAATTATCAGATGAAAATTTTTCGTCTGACTTTATAGATGATGCTATATCTTTATTGCAGGACTCCGGAATTAATGTGCTTGAAAGTAGCGAAGATGAAGAAGATGTTCCTTCCAACAGTGATGATAGTAAACTTGATGATGATGACACATCGCCAAATGTTACTGCAACTTTAGTACAAAATGATGATCCAGTAAGGATTTATTTACAAGACATGAGCTCTGTAAAGCTTTTGTCAAGGGCAGATGAAATCGAGATAGCAAAAAAAATTGAATCTGAAAAGCATAACATGTTACGTGCAATAATTGAAACATCAGTAACATTAAAGGTGATAAAAGTATGGCGTGATGATTTAAGTAGTGGAGCTCTCTTACTGAGAGAAATTATAGATCTGGATGCAATTTATAACTCTGATTTTAATGTGGTACCCAAAGAAGAGAGTGAAGAAAGTGCTGAAGATGTTGAGGATTCTGAGGATGTTTCTGAAGATGCTGAGTATTGTAGTGATGATGAGAAAGATAGTAAAAAAAGTGATGATGAGAAAGACGGTGATAATGAAGATATAAGTTCAGTCAATTTAAATGTTTCTATTCTTGAAATGGAAAGTGACTTATTGCCAAAGGTCATAGTTGCATTGGATGAGATAATTACTTTAACAAATGAAGCGTTGATATTAAGAAAAAATTCTAAAAATTTCTCTAATGAGCTAGAAATTTTGTATAATCAAATATGGTCTATGGCATTACAAATTAAGTTAAGTGATGCTGCTGTTGCCAGAATTACACAAGAACTTTATAAGATAAATAGATCCATCACGCTTGATGAGGCTAATCTTATTGCTGAGGCTAGAAAATACGATATCAATAGAGAAAGTTTCTATAAAGTTTATGATGACGTGCTTTTAAAGCACGAGTTGAAAGAGATAAGTCTTTTAAAGATCAATGAAAATCAGTCCTCTTTTACAGGTGAATCAAAAAACAAATTTTTAAGGTTTATAGACGATAACTCTGAACATATAGCTAGTACTTTGAACGGTATTAAGCAGCATATACAGGAAGATAACGTGCAAGAATTTAAGGAGCTAATCAGGAGAATACAAAAACACGAACGAGAAGTCTCTGAAGCAAAGCAAGAAATGATTAAGGCTAACTTAAGGCTAGTAGTTTCCATTGCTAAGAAGTATTCAAAAAGAGGTCTTGATCTGCTTGATTTGATACAAGAAGGCAATATTGGTCTTATGAAGGCCGTGGATAAGTTTGATTACAAACGTGGATATAAATTTTCAACTTATGGCACTTGGTGGGTAAGACAATCGATCACTAGGGCAATACCTGAGCAGTCTAAAGTAGTTAGAATACCAGTTCATATGGTGGAAATTATCAGTAAAATCAACAGAACATTAAGAAAGATGACTCATGAGATGGGGAGAGAGCCGACGTTAGAGGAATTGAGTGTAGAACTGACAATGCCACTGGAAAGAATACGCAAAGTTATGAAAATAGCAAGGGATCCAGTAAGTCTTGAAGCTCCAACAGGAAAAGATGATAGTAGTACCTTCGGTGATTGTATAGAAGATAAGCGAGTCTCCAGACCAGAGGATGCTGCAATACTTGCTGACTTGCGTGGCATTACAACCAATGTTCTTGCAACTTTAACACCAAAGGAAGAAAGAATTCTAAGAATGCGTTTTGGCCTTGGTAAAGATGGGAAGGAGCATACCTTAGAAGAAGTAGGAAAAATTTTTAATGTAACACGTGAGAGAATCAGGCAAATAGAGGCAAAAGCACTGCGCAAGTTGAAACATCCAAGCCGCGCTAGAAAACTTAGAGGGTTCTTTTAAGTATACGTGTCAAGTTAAGAAGAAGCTGATTTTGCCCGGAAAAAGTGGAGAAAAAGTCAGAGCGTTTTTAAAATAAAACGTTTTTTCAAAAAGGTATGATATGAAGGAAATACACAATAAAGTTTAAAATGGGGGTTGTAAAAAAGTTGCACCGCTATTTTTCTTTTTTTATGAATCTAATGAAACAACATGCTAATCTACGGTAAATATTATGACAAATAAAAATGAAGATTTTAATTCAAAGTATAGAAATTTTTATGTTCTGGGTGATAGTTTATCCGATAATGGTGCAATCATTGGAATTTTAAATAATTTATCCTTTGCAAAAAGCGTAAAGTTTGGTGACCCTTTTTATCAAGGAGGATCTTTTAGCGATGGCCCTACTGCTGTTGAATATGTAGCAAAATATTTAGATTTAGACGAATTTAAACCTGGGTGGAGTTATTCATTTTTTGGTAGATGCCACGAACAGCAAGGTCAAAACTATGCAGTTTCATGTGCAACAGCATCTGAAATTTTTGACCCTATTTTTTCTTATTTCTTCAATAAATTTCGTTTAGCTAACCAGCTAGATGCGGTAATTAAACATCATCCAGATATAGGTAAAGAAGATTTATTTTGCATCATAATCGGCGGAAATGATGTTATGATTGCCACTGCTTATGACGATACTAAAGCGGAAGAAGTATTGGAACAAGCAGTGAGTGAAATATGTAATGCACTTAAGGTTCTAAATGAACATGGTGTTAAGCATGTAGTTGTTGCAAACGCACCTGAAGTTGGCTTAATACCAGCTTTTAATAGAGATGAAGAAGCAAGGGAACTAGCTACAAAGCTCATAGAGAGTTTCAATGCAAAATTGGCTAATGGCTTAGATTATATGAAGAAAAGTACAGATCTTGAAATAAAAGCATTTGATCTTAACTCTAAAATGAAAAGTATGCTTGGCGAATACAAGAGCAAAGGTTTAAATTGTCAAGATGCATGCACATCGAACATTGCAGACCAAATTGGGAGATTTAAAGAAAATATAAAAATACTCTTAAAGTTGATATTTAAAGGGGAACTTGACGTTCACTATAACCCTGAGTGTAGCAAAGAAACACTAAAGGATTACTTCTTTTTTGATTATTTCCATCCAACTGCAGAACTTCATCATGAAGTTGGTAATGAAATGTATGAGTTGATTTGACACAGTTTTTTTGAACATATCCTTTTAAATAGTAACCGTTCACTCAATGGCGTCAACTTAAGAACTTTCATTAGCAAACTCTCCTAAAGACATGATGGCGTTTGGGCTTATCTACCTTATTGCGGCTGTCCTGGTCGGATTTTAACTTTAGCGCGTATACTTGCTCTATCAAAAAGGGCTTGAAAGTTTTTTGGCGCAATAAGTACCTGATAGAGTTTCTGCCTCATTACACCAAATAAAACTGAAAAATTTATCAGCAATTTTATCTGGATTCCAAGGCCCTTGTGATATGAAGCGACAATATATTACACATGACTAAGTTTGCCCAAAATTCTTGTAATACAGCCTCTAAATTTACGCCAGAAAAATTCTCTAACTCTGCACCTATTTTGAGTCGTTTATAGCACTCTTCTATATGCCACCTTAACACATAAGCTTTGCTCCAAAGTCTCGGTCAAAAACTCTGTTTCCCCATTGGCTAATGTAAGCACTATTACTCTTACTTTTTGGCTTTTCGTTTTATTTTCTAGCACAAAATCTAATTCACCAGATGAACCATAGCTTGCTATAATTTCTTTTTTGCAAGCGAAAAATAAAGTCTACTTTCAATTCATAATGCTGCTGAATAAATTTTAATGAAGACGGTCGTAGATAAATAATTTGATTTAATGAACGCATTTGAGTAACGACTTCAGGTTTCTGCTAACGTTTGCTCAATAGGCTGTTTGGATGCTTAAATTCTTTAAGACCTGTATTTATATCTTGCTTTAGAAAAAGCTTGCTTTGAGGGTGGAACTTAATGAGCTCACATTCTATTTCCTAAACTTTTCTTAATTAACTTTAAAATCATAGAAAATACTGTCGTAAAAGGAAGTTTTCTTGTTCGTGTAAAACTCAACACAATGGATTCTCTGAAAAGCTTTCGAGTATATTATATTTTTAATTTGTAGAATAAGATTTTTTCCTTTTTGCATGTTTCACCTAAAAAGGACATATTTTAGACTTCTTTGTTGAAATAAAACAGAAACAAAAGTGCTGTTTATTGCAGCTTTTGGGTAATTTAATGGTAAAAAATTTAGAGAGAAGTTTTATACACAATCACTGATATTTTCCCTTAAGTTGACGCCATTGGCTGAACGGATACATCCGAGTAGCACATCCTTTACTTTGTGGGTATACTTTTTTTTGACATGTAGTTATATCTTTTTTAATACAAAGCATATATACTTATGCATTATATATTTTTTTGTATGAGGAGTTATATGAAAATAAAGAGATTGTGCGTTTTGGCTGTGTTGCTTACTTCATCTTTAGCAGGTGCAGCTAGTAATAGTGCAAGTAAGTCAGAAGATCAGTACTATGCAGGTTTAAACTTTGGTGCCGGATGGGGTGGCGGCTTAAAAATAAAACCTAGCGTTGTTTTTGGTTATCATTATGACAAAAACTCTAAGTTTGAACTTGAGGTTCTCACTGACATAAGTGATATAGCTGATAAAGAAAAAAGGAAAATAGGGGCTAGCTTATTGGCAAATTATCGTTATTATCCTGACCTTGATATTGATCCCGTTAAGCTATATGTCAGTGGAGGCTTAGGAGGATACCTACAAGTAATGCCTTTTAGCTTTGGTGAAGGTGAGGTAGTAGATAAAATACTGGGTTCTATTTCCTACAAACTGAAGGTTGGTGTTGATTATGAAATTACTCCACAGATAGTTGGTGCAGTTGGTATTACTGCAGGTGGACAACTAAGCGGTATAAAAGCATTACAAATACCAGATGCAACTCTGGAGGTAGGAATACGTTATAATTTTTAATGCTGCTAAATTGTAATTTAGTTCATAAAGGTAGAGACAATGTTGAGGATGAAATAAACATCATTAAAAAAATCTGGAAATATATGAGATACTTTTCGAATATGGTTTTGAACGCTAACTATAGATTAGAAAAATAACAAGAAGAAGGGTAAACTCCAGTATTTGTAACCGTTCACGGATTGTGAGAATGAATAAAGAACTAGGTCCAAAGCGTGATGGTATGGATTTAGTATAAATAATACAGGATGCTTGTGTCCACTGGTTACATATAAATTCATAAGGTTTTGAGAGTTTTGAGTCTTTTTGCATAATATAACAAAGTTGTAAAGGTGATCTTTAAGTTGCTTATGTGATTGGTATACCTAAGCACTCCGTTCAACAAGCTAGAACTGCCATATTTGAATACATAGAAATTTTTACAATAAATAGCGTAGGCATTCTGCTATTAATTATTGCATTCCTGAACATTTTGATTCATCGTTCTTTTTGTAAAAAATTTTCTTAACTTTCTCTCTACTTTTTCTCCTATGATTGTTGTCCAATAAAAAATTCAAATTTTGTGAAATCTTTAAAAACCCAATCATTTTTAAGAGTATAGAAAATAGTTGTAAGAAATTTCCTGGCAGTAGCAATAATAGCCTTAGCAGAACCACGCTTTTTTTTTACATAAGCTGTTCAGATAAGCGTATAGCAACTCAAGTACACTGCACTAAAGAATATCACGTTTGTTCCGATCGTGCACTGTTGATTAGATTGAGAAACTCGTGGCACAATTCCAAAATATGCAGTAAGTTTCTCAGGCCTATGAAAATCATTAATGTCTCCAATTGTTGCAATAAAAATAGCTGCAGAAATTGGGCCAATTCCTTTTATGCTGATAAGGTTCAGGAAGCTGTTTGGCAAAAGCTATAATTTCCCTCTCAAGTTTTTTAAGATTTCCCGAATAGCTTCCAAATGATAGCTAATTACTTCAATTTCAACCTTTTCTAAAGGATCCCAAGTATACTTTCCAATAGCACCCACCTTAGTTGTAAGTGCTTCCTTTTTAATTTTTATCCCATGGTAATTAAAAAGACCATGCATTTTATTGATTAAAGATACCCGTAACTGGTCTCTTGTTTGAAGAAGAGAAGCTAACTGCTTGCATTGTTTGCTTTGCTTCAGGCAACATACCTTTGCTTAGAAAAAAAGCAATAGCTCGCGCATCTTGCTTGTCCGTTTTGTTCACAGAGCAACGAACAACTTCAAACTGTCCAGGAGACCACGCTCTTAACATAAGGTGACACTGCGTCATAAAAAAAACAGCTATTGCCTGTTAGCTATTTCATCTGTTTCTTGAAGATTTCTGATAAAATTATTTAAGTCTTTTAAGCGAAACGTTTGAATATACTCCGATTTTCCTTCTTGCAAGTAACAAACAGTAAAACTATTAGTATAATGCCTATGTGACGCATATTTTTCCTCCAATTGCACATTTCAATATATCAGAGTACTGGTTGGTCCAAACTCCTATACGAGGTCATCACATTTTGTGAGCCTCACCGGTGGCAGAATCTGAGTAACGAGGTCTTCTTTCATATACTTTATACAAGAACACTCAGAAAAAGTGCCAACCTGCCACCTATCCACTCTGAAAAGTGATTATCTTCTCTTGCTTCCAACCAAGCAATACCTAATTCATACCTTCTGGGTAAGGTCAGTAGGTGGTAAAATATAAACATTTTATAAAGTGAAAAATGGACTTTTCAGGCCACTGCTGACTCAATACCCAGTCAATATCCTTTCTACCAGTTCTTTTACTGTCGGTACATAGCCATTCTCATAAAACGGATCTTGCTTGAATTTATATACATTATGTCCGGAAAACATGAGTTCATTTTCAATATCGCTGTCATGTATAATGTTTTGCAGTGTCTTTTGTATACAAAAACTCCGTGGATCTGGTTTTTGCCCTGTTGAATGGTCGCCATGATCTTTCCAATTGCTAAACAGGCAATGGCTCAAACATCCCATGCAATTGATTTGATCTTGTCTTATCTCTGCAAATTTGTCTGGCGTCACAAAAATAACAGTTGAATCTGGGGTTTTCATTGCTTCTGTGTACCCTGCTTTAGTCCATGTATTTGCCAGTTCTTTGTCTTTTGCAGTAAGGTAAATCTTCCTACCTCTGCTACCCATTGCAAATTCACTATTGAATTCCTTGCTGGCATTTTCTGAAAACTTTATTTGACGTGAATTCCGTTCCTGCAACTCACGTATGAAGTTATTTTCTACTGCAGATGAGTAAAACCCTGTTGGACTGAATTTATTTAAAAATACGTCACCTTCTTCTAAAGTGAGTAGCTTCTTTTTCCACTCTGCAGAAATTGGGCTTTCTTTCGTCAAAAGTGGACGAGTGCCAAACTGAAAAGCTATTGGTCCAATTTGCAAATTATCAAACCAATGCTCCCAATCTTTCAAATGCCACACTCCTCCTGCCATAACAATTGGTGTTTCTGAAAGACCGATCTCGTTCATAAAAGATCTAAGCTCTGCAACTCTTTTAAATGGAGCCTGTGGTAGCTCTGGGTCTTCACTGTTACTCAGTCCATTGTGACCACCAGCAAGCCATGGATCCTCATAAACTACTCCACCTAGCCAATAAGAAGATATTTTTTGGTAAGCACGTTTCCATAATGCTTTAAAAGCGCGTACCGATGAGATAATAGGGTAATAATAAACCTGATATTTAGCTGCAATTTCTCCAAGCCTATAAGGCATACCAGCACCGCAGGTAATACCATGAACTAAGCCTTTTGCTCTTTCCAATATGCCATGAAGCACGCGTTCTGCTGCCCCCATCTCCCAAAGCACATTCATATGTACTCTTCCACGGCCTTTTGATATTTCATTTGCTATTCTTGCCTGACTAATCCCAGCTTCAATACTATACTCTATCAATTCACTGTGTTTTTCATTTCTTGTTTTGCCTTTGTAAATTAATGGCACTAACTCGCCATTATCATCAATAAGCTTAGCATTTGCACCAGAAAACGTACCCACAGCATCTGCTGCAGCAAATGCTCCACTTGACCTTCCATCACTGATTGCAATGCCTTTGCCACCCTCGATGATTGGCCACACTTCCTTTCCTGAAACTACTATCTTTTTTATCTTATTTTTCAAAGCTTCCTCTTAATCTTTCACTCTATTTTACTTAATTACGAAAAAAATAATAGCTGTTTATTTTTTCTTGTATCATTAAAGCTTCTATAGCTACTATCCTATCCACGCTGTTGTAGTTTGAGAGCAATTTCCGCTAGGGAAGGGTGTCATCCAAGTAGCCTCTTCTTGTCATTCCAGTGCTTGACACTGGAATGGCTTTGTTGCATCGCTAGCTATGATGGATTAAAGATAAAAAAGATAGAGAATATCAGTAGCTTATTATTCTGGTATTTATAACAAGAACGGTCAGTAAATACCTAAATTTGAGTAAAAGAAATTTCACTACCACTCACTAATCCGGCTAAAATTCAAGAATTTCAATGCTTTAGCTATTTTCAATAGAATTAAATTTATTAATACAAATAACAAATTACTATTCTTAAATTTGATCAGATTGATTGCAAAAAAACAAGATTTTCTATAGGTTGCTTACAATCCTAACTATGTTAGCCTTTCATAGGTAGCGATGCAACAAAGCCCACTGGAATCCAGGATTTTGATTATAAGTAAGCATACTGAGCTGATGACTAAAGGTAGCTGTTTTATGCTAAAACAAACGTTTTTGATACAGAAGCTGGATCCCAGTGGGCTTTGTTGCATAGCAACTGAAAAAATCTGGTGGCTACTGACAAAATTCATTATAAAATAGCCATTTAACCTTTGAAGAAAAAATATGCCACAGAAAATGAAAGTCAGTAACCAAAACGAATATAACAAATTCCTTGAAAAAAGGGGAAATATTTTTCGTTACATCGATGAAGCTATCGAAAATTGGTATGAAATTGGGCCAAAAATGCAGGGCGGCAACTATATTTATAGTGATAAAGTGGTGATTTTGATACATATAACAACCCATCTATTCAGAATAGGTTTGAGTGGGATTTTTAGAGGGATACATTGAACAAATAGGAAAAAATTTGCAGCTATTCACAAGCATCAAAAGAAACTTAATATTAAGATCAATGATTGCAGAGTTGATAAAAATAATATGGAAGATATCGAAATTGCCATAGATAGCACAAGCATCAGCATTTATAACCTGGCCACAGCAAGGAAAATAGCGAAAATAGAAAGTATCGCAGCTATGAACAAGTAAAGAAACTACACGTAATGTTGAATATAAACAGCAAAAAAGCCATAGCTGCAAAATACAGTAACGGTCTGATCACTATGGAGCTTGCGATTTGCTTAAAGAAGTTCATGCCATAAAAGCACTATATGCAGACAGAGCATATGACAGACATAAACTCTATAAATTGTATGATGAATGCGGCATAAAGACAAAAATTCCTCCAAAAAACGATGCAGCAGAGCATCCAAAGTATGGCAGAGAGAAATGCTGCAATTAGACTAATAAAGTCATACAGCGAAGATGGAATGAAGAGGTGGAAAAGGCAAACAAACTACGGAAAAAGATCTTATGTAGAAAGTTTTTTCTCGCGACTGAAACAAACATTCGGGTTTAATTTTCGGAACAAATCTGAAATTAATCGTGGGAAGGAACTGCTACTCAAGTGTTATTTGCTGAATAAATTTATCGAAATAGGCGTGCCTAAGTTTGAAATGGCTACATAAGTTTTTCCTGATCTATCCAATACAAGGTGCTATGCAACAAAGCCATCCCAGTGTCAGCTACTTGGATGACACCATTTGCTGCACATTCAGGTTAAAACGTTCGCACAATTGTGTGCTTGACACTGGTCCTTTTTTCCAGATTCCAGCGTCATGTGCTGCCAAAAGGTAGGCTGTTAGTCTTTCACTTAAATCACAGTTGTACAAGAGATCTATTACATACTTGCTGTAAGAAATTTTAATTGTTGACATACCTAGTTAATAACAAGGTCTATTCTTTTTTAACCTGAGTGCAATTGCGTCTTCCCAAACTTCACCATTATGCAATAACTTTTCTTTATTGTACATTAGCTCCTCTCTTGTTTCAGTAGCAAATTCAAAGTTAGGACCCTCCACAATTGCATCAACTGGACATGCCTCTTGGCAAAGTCCGCAGTATATGCATTTTGTCATATCAATATCATAGCGCGTGGTACGGCGACTACCGTCTTCTCTTTCCTCTGCTTCAATCACTATTGCTTGAGCAGGGCAGATAACTTCGCATAATTTACAAGCTATGCATCGTTCTTCACCGTTTGAATACCTACGCAACGCATGCTCACCACGAAACCTTGGACTTAGAGGACCCTTCTCCATAGGATATCTCAACGTAACCTTTGGTTTGAACATATATTTCAATGTAATAGCAAACCCTTTAATTAACTCTACAAAAGACCAATACCAAGCTAATTTCTTGAGCATAAAATATTTAAAACTTGTGTCAGTCATTATAAATCATATTATCAGTTTTCAAAATAAATATTTTCACCTGGGTGACTTTTACAGCTTTTCTATATAATACATTCACTAGTATGATAGTACTGCATAAATATAAACTAGCAAGATAGATAAAAATTTTGAATATTTTCAAATTAGGTATTTTGGTTTCTTAAGTGTAATATTGCTAAGTAGTTTATATAAATAATGACAAACACAAATGAAACTATTTTCGCTTTATCGACCGTATTTGGTAAGTCAGGAGTTGCAGTAATTAGAATTTCAGGCAACTACGCGCTTAAAGCTTTAAATCATTTTCATATTAAGAAAGAAATTAAACCAAGATTTGCTACTTTAGTTGATCTATATGATGATTCCAATCAATTGATAGATAATGGAATAATCATCTATTTCCCTGCTCCAAACAGTTTCACTGGCGAGGACGTTATAGAGTTACAAGTGCATGGAAGCAAGGCAGTCATAAAAATCATCTCGGAGGAATTATCGAAAATTTTTGTTATGGCCAGACCAGGAGAATTCTCACTTAGGGCTTTTCTAAATGGTAAATTTGACTTAACGCAAATAGAAGGGATTGCAGACTTAATTGATGCTGAGACGAAAATGCAAGCTAAACAAGCGATTAAGCAGATATCAGGAGAATTGGAGAGACTATACAGCAATTGGAGGCAAAGATTAATAACGATACAATCCAAAATCGAAGCATATATAGACTTTCCAGAGGACATTTGGGCAGAAAAAAGTGAATTGGAAAAAATTAATAATGAAGTGCAATCTCTCGTGCAGTTGATACAAGAGCATTTAAATGATAATAGACGGGGCGAAAGGTTGCGTGAGGGTTTACATATTGTAATAACTGGTGAACCAAATGTCGGTAAATCAACTCTGTTTAATTTCTTAGCCAAGCGTGATATTGCTATTGTTTCTGAATATGCAGGCACAACAAGAGATATACTTGAAGCTCATATTGACATTGGCGGATACCCAATCATTCTCTCTGATACTGCTGGAATTCGTGAGAGTTCAGATCCAATAGAATCAGAAGGTATAAGTCGAGCGAAAAAGAGGTCTTTTGAAGCTGATTTAAGAATAGAACTATTTCCTTTTGAACAACGACACGATGTCAACTATCAAGCCGCAGGCAATATACCATCTGTCGTTGACACACAACTATGCAAATATTGTAATCAACAAACGGTGTCATCCCAGTGCGTGACACTGGGATCCAGATATAAAAATACTTGCAAATTATGCAATAGACAATGGATTCTAGAAACATGTGCTGAAAACAATGTTCATGATGAGATAAGCTGGATTCCAGTGTCAGCTACTTGCATGACATCAGACCAAAATGACACCATTTATGTTCTGAGCAAAGCTGACGATGTTATCAATAATCACAATATAAAAATTAATGGCATAGATCTTTTACCCATTTCTATTCTAAAGGGAATGGGTACAAACAAGTTGATCTCTCTCATAAAAGAGAAGGCAGAGGAAAAATTTGGGCATGATAGAGACACTCCTGTGATTACTCGGCAAAGACATAGGAGTCACATGCAGAAAGCACTGGAACATTTACAACGTTTTAATATCGATAATCCAATTGAATTAATATCTGAAGATTTGAGGCTTGCTGCATTTGAACTTGGTGCGGTGATTGGAATTATTGATGTTGAGGAAATATTGGACAGTATATTTAGCAACTTCTGCGTGGGCAAGTAAAGCTTTTATAGATTGCTTAAAATCAAATGTTGTGATAGAAAAGAAATGGACGGATGGCCGAGCGGTTTAAGGCACCAGTCTTGAAAACTGACGTACGTGATGAGCGTACCATGGGTTCGAATCCCATTCCGTCCGCACGCTACTTTTAGCATCCCACTATGTTAGCTGATTTTTAGAGCTTATTTGGACTATGTGGTTCGTAACGCTGGAAATCTTATCTGATCTAGCCACATTTTTAAAAATACATCCCTTTGTAAATTGACCTTATTAGCGAAGAAAGCTAATATCTATAAATAGATTACCATCTGAATATGAAAACCGATATAGTAATAATAGGTGCAGGGCCTGTTGGAATATTCACTGCTTTTCAAGCGGGAATGCTTGATATGGGATGTCATATAATAGATGTTTTGGATCAAGCAGGAGGACAATGCACTGCTCTTTACCCAGAAAAGCCAATATACGATATACCTGGTTATCCTGTAATTACTGCCCAAAAATTAATTGAGCAGCTAATGGAGCAAGCTTCGCCATTTAAGCCTATTTACCATTTAAGTCAAAAAGTAGAAAAGATTTCGAATAACTGCGATCAAAGCTTTATTATCATAACTAATACAGGCACAGAGGTAAAATGTAAGGCTGTTATTGTTGCTGCAGGTAACGGAATGTTTGAACCTAACCGTCCACCCTTAAGTGGTATATTAGAATATGAAAATAAATCTGTATTTTACAGTGTAAATAAAATTTCTGATTTTCAGGACAAAACTATAGTCATTGCAGGGGGGGGTGATTCTGCAGCTGATTGGACTGTAGAACTTTCTAAAGTTGCAAAGAAAATTTATGTGATACATAGAAGAAAGGAATTTCGCTGCACTCCTGAAACTAGAAATAAATTAGAATCACTTGAAAATGATGGAAAGATAGAACTGGTAGTGCCATATCAATTACACGAACTAGCAGGAGGTAATGGGCAGTTGAGCGCAGTGATAGTAAAAAACATTGCCTCTAAGGAAGAAAAAGAAATATCCGCTGATTTTTTGCTGCCATTTTTTGGATTGTCAATGAATCTTGGTCCAATAAACAATTGGGGTATAGAGTTAGAACATAGCCGCATAGTTGTTGATCCGACTACCTTAAAAACCAGTAGAGATAGGATATATGCAATCGGAGATATAGCTACTTATTCAGGCAAACTAAAGTTAATATTAAGTGGTTTTGCTGAGAGTGCCATGGCTTGTTATGACATATACAAAGTAATCCACAACTCTCCAGTCAATTTTCAATACTCGACTTCAAAAGGAATTCACGGGAAAGAAAAACTTGCTTGACACCCTTCGCCAGCCCCCTTATCATGGTACTGAAGGTATTCATTTATCTTCAATCTGTGCAGATTAAACGACAACAGTATTACGTAATTGGCGTCTTATTTTTAATTTTTTGCACTATGCGCACCCTACGTCTTCACAACATTTCTGGGTTTTTACCTATATAAGCTGAAACGCGCTTATAAAGCGTTTAAGACAGTATAGCACGCCAATTTGCAGGATTAGAGAGTGACAACTAGCTAATACGGGATATCTTTTGCCTTTTTTTCTGCTTAGTAAATTTCTTAAACATTCAAACTAAGGTGAGTTGCATTTAAAAGCAGCTAAATTGCAGTGTTTAAGACTTAAAAAACGCCAATGTTCTAAAATAGATATTAATCGGGGCTTCTTTTGCCTTTTTTTTCATTTGGTAAATTTCTTAATGTTTGTGGCTAAACGACAACCGTCATCCCGCTACTTGTTAGCGGGATCTAGAGATACCGCGGCGGTATGACGGTTCGCGGCGGTATGATGGTTCGTGGCAGCATGACGATAACCTCGTCATCCCGCTACGTGTTAGCGGCTGAGATACCGCGAATGAATCGCGGTATGACGGTTCGCGGCGGCATGACGGTTCGCGACGGCATGACGATAAGCTCGTCATCCCGCTACGTGTTAGCGGGATCTCTTGTTAGCGGCTGAGATACCGCGAATGAATCGCGGTATGACGGTTCGCGGTGGTATGACGGTCAAGTAATTCGTCATCCCGCTACTAGTTAGCGGGATCTATGCTAAGAGATACCGTGACGGTATGACGGTTCGCGGCGACATGACGGTTAAGTATCCCGCTACGTGTTAGCGGCTGAGATACCGCGAATGAATCGCGGTATGACGGTTCGTGGTGGTATGACGGTTCGCGGCGGCATGACGATAAGCTCGTCATCCCGCTACGTGTTAGCGGGATCTCTTGTTAGCGGCTGAGATACCGCGGCGGTATGACGGTTCGCGGCGGGATGACAAGAAAGGAGTAGCAGGATGACAGAGAGTAATGCAAGAAAATAATTGGATTTTTTGTAATGCTACAGAGTTCAGTGTTTTCTATAAATTTTCACGTAATTTGTTAGCAAAATTGACAGTTGCTGAAATACTGGGTAGAATGTTTACATAAATGAGCCTTCAAAGTCACTTGAAAATAGCAACGTCCAAGGGTTTTCTAGAATCCATGAATAATCTACTTTGTAAAATTCACAAGACCTATTAAAATATTTTTTTACTTTTCATCGTATATTTCTCAACATATTATCTTTAAGTACTAAAATAATTAACAACATGGCATTATTAATAGTTGAATCACCTGCGAAAGCAAAGACAATAGGTAAATATTTGGGTAAAGAGTTCAAAGTAGCTGCATCCTTTGGACATGTGAGGGATCTTCCAGCAAAAAACGGTTCTGTCGATCCGGATAATGATTTTGCTATAAAGTATGAAACCATTGAAAAAGCAGAAAAGTATATAAAAGAGTTAGTAAAAGCCGCAAGCAAAACATCAGATATATATCTTGCAACAGACCCAGACAGAGAAGGGGAAGCAATGGCTTGGCATGTGATAGAGACATTAAAAGAAAAGAAAGCAATCAGTAATGAAAACAACATTTATAGAGTAGTCTTTAATGAGATAACAAAAAGAGCAGTACAAGAGGCTATAAAAAATCCACGTGAAATAAATATGGATTTAGTGCGTGCACAGCAAACACGCAGAGCTTTGGATTATCTAGTTGGATTTAGCTTATCACCGCTGTTATGGACGAAATTGTCGGGGAGCAAGTCTGCAGGACGCGTGCAGTCTGTTGCATTAAAGCTTATATGCGAACGAGAAGATGAAATCAGTAAGTTTATAACACAGGAGTATTGGAGCATAAAGGCAGAAATGCAAAATAGCAAAGATGAGGCTTTTTTTGCTATGCTAAGCCACTATGACAATAAAAAGCTAGAAAAATTTGATATTAAGAATGAAGAAGAGGCAAAGAACTTAGTCAGGGAGATTGAGTCAAGGCAGTATGCTGTAAGCACAGTAGAACGCAAGCAAGTTAAGAGAAACCCGCTTCCTCCATTTATTACTTCAAGTCTTCAGCAAGATGCAGTGAATAAACTGTATTTTAATGTGAAAAGTGTTATGCGCATAGCGCAAAATTTATATGAAGGTATCGATATTGGTGGTGAAACTGTAGGGTTGATAACTTACATGCGTACAGATGGGTTTCATATTGCAGATGAGGCTATAAACTCAATTAGAGGGTCAATTAAGTCATTATATGGTGATAAATATTTACCGCAGTCTCCTCGTAAATATGTAAAAAAGGTCAAAAATGCTCAAGAAGCACATGAAGCAATTCGTCCAACTGATATCAACAGAACGCCGGGTAGTATTAAGGATTACTTAACGCCAGAGCAATTTAAATTGTACGATTTAATCTGGAAAAGAACCATTGCAAGTCAGATGGAATCGGCGATCCTTGATCAAGTGGTAGTTGAAATTAGTTCTACTGACCAGAAAGTAATTCTGCGAGCAAGTGGATCAAGTATATTCTTTGATGGTTTTTATAGAGTCTACCAAGATAACATAGAAGCCGAAAATGAAGGCCTGCTACCTGTCATGAAAGAAGGGGAAGCGTGTAAGCTGATTTCAGTTGAGCCAAAACAGCACTTTACTCAACCGCCACCTCGTTATAGTGAAGCAAGTATCGTAAAAAAAATGGAAGAAATCGGTATAGGCCGCCCATCAACTTATGCAACAATTATTTCGGTATTACAAGATCGTGAGTACGTTTCATTGGATAGCAAAAGGTTTATTCCAAGCAGTCGTGGTAAAATCGTTACTATATTTTTAGAAACCTTTTTTCAGCGTTGTATAGAGTATGATTTCACAGCACAAATGGAAGAAAAGCTTGATTTAATCTCAAATGGACATGCAGATTGGAAAAAAGAATTAGGCCACTTTTGGGTGCCATTTTTTGGTCATGTAAACTTTGTCAAGCAAATGACGCATGATGAAGTTTTCAGCGGCATTCACGATTTGGTAGTCGATTGGTTTTGTTCAGAAGAAGGAAGAAAAGAGGTGAATACGAAATGTCCTATTTGCTCTGATGGCATATTGAAATTGAACTTCGGGCGCGCGGGGGTATTTCTTGGATGTTCTAACTATCCTGAATGCAACCATACAAAAGAAATTACAGGTAGTAACGACAATTCAGAATATCCAAAAAGTTTAGGTGTAGATGATATAACAGGACAAGAGGTAGTAATTAAAAAAGGTCCTTTTGGGCTTTACCTGCAGTTTAATAATGAGTCAGAAAAGAAAAAAGCGGTTTCTATACCAAAAGATATAAATGTTAATGAGATTGATCTGAGCACCGCTACTCAGTTACTTTCCTTGCCAAAAGTAATCGGAGAACACCCTGAAACCGGAAAGGAAGTAAAAATAGGCCTTGGGCGATTTGGATACTATATTTTCTATGATGGTAAATACTTTTCTCTTAAGAAAAGCTCCAAAGAGGTGCTGAATACAGAATTGAGCGAAGCTGTACAAATTATTGCAAACAGTCCACGCAAAGAACTAAAGTCTCTCGGGGTTAATGAAAAGGGAAAAGAAGTTTTCATCTGCAACGGTAGGTACGGATTCTATATAAAATGCGGTAAAACAAACGTTGCTTTGGGCAAGAGTGCAGATATTGAAAGCATAGATTTGAAGAAGGCTTTAGAGTTGATTAAGGGCAAGAAGTAAATACTTAAAAGGTATATATTTATAACTTTTTTATAAATAAAATAAGTTGAGGTATTGTATCTTATAATTGAAAAAAATACTTGTAAGTTCTATTTTTAGTACATACATTAGCATTTTTATAATTTACGGAATAAAATTATGTTAAATAATATTGAACATTATGATTTATACAAAATTTTTGAGAAATATCGTGAAAATAATGATGGGCTAGCAGACTATGAGCGTTTAATAGGTAAGTATATTGAGAAGGCGGTTGAAAAAGGTAATAATTGCTTTGAAGAAAGTGGTCTGCTTTGCCCGATAACAGGAGAACTAATATTGGAGCCTGTTAGAATAATATATGATGATGATTCAGAGTCGCAAAATGTGTTTGAGTACCATGAGATTTTTAAGCGGTGGAAAAAAGAAGGGGATAACGCAACAGATCCATGTACCAAAAGGCCTATAAAAAATCTTTGTATAGATGAGGAAATAAGACAAACAATACAGGATAAATTATGGGAATGCTTCAATGAATATTATTATGAGTTACTGGGTAATGAAAAAAGAGGTATTAATGAGGCAATAAGCTTTCTAAAGTTAATGCGATTTACTGAGTATGGTGATTACTATCAGGTGTTACAATGTCTTAATGATGGTGTTAATATTAATGCTCAAAACAATAATAATCAAACCCCATTACACATTGCTTCCTTAAAAGGTATGGCTAATATAGTAAAACTTCTTTTAGAGAGAGGTGCTAAAATAAATATCCGGGATAATCAAGGTGAAACTGTATTACACTATGCTTCTTATTATGGTTACCGTGCTATAGTAGAAATTCTTTTAAAGAAAGGTGCTAAAATCAATACCCAGGGTAATCTGGGTAAAACTGCATTATATTATGCTACTTTTGCTAATAATGTTGGTATGATTAAATTTCTTCTGGAGGCAGGAGCCAAAGCTAATGCGAAAGATGATTTTGATAGAACATCACTTTCCTTTACTGACAATAAGGAAATAATTACTTTACTTAGAAATAAACAAATTATTGAGTCGGTTATTGAGGGTAATGATAATCAGGTGTTACGGTGTCTTAATGATGGTGCTGATGTTAATGCTAAAAACGATAATAAGGAAGCCATATTACACATGGCTTCCTTAAGAGGTATGACTAATATAGTAAAACTTCTTTTGGAAAATGGTGCTGACATTAATATCCAGGATAATCTGGGTAGAACTGCATTACATTATGCCGCTTCTGCTAATAATGCTGATATGGTTGAATTTCTTCTGAAGGCAGGAGCCAAAGCTAATATAAAGAATAATAATGGTAGAAAACCATCTTCTTTTACTGAAAATAAAAAAATAATAGGTTTATTTGAAAATCCACCAGCTAGATGCCTTTCTGATGTTATGGTTAGCTGTCTTTCAACGCCCCCTTCTGTTTTTTGTGGAAAGTAACATGGATTGATGTATCAGTCAATAGATGTACTTCAGGTTATTTAATTTGCTATAGCTAAAGTGACTTAGGTTTACCTATAATTTGAAAAACAAAAATTCGTCATTCCGCTACTTGTTAGCGCCGCGGCGGTATGACGTAGAGAGATCTTATTTATTATAGCTATAACACTGAAGTTTACAATCAGAACAAACCACCTGGCCGCGTGGAATTGACTTCAGCTTGTCCGTTGAAACTTGATTTGAGCAGAGTATGCATTTTATTGTGTTGCTTGGAGTAAGTGAGTTATCAACAGCAATTCTATCATCAAAAACAAAACACTCACCTTTCCAATTACCATTTTTATTATAAGTTTTTTCAAGGTAAGAAAGAATGCCGCCTTTCAGGTGGTACACATCGTTAAATCCAAGACTTTTCATATATGCTGTTGATTTTTCACATCTAATTCCACCAGTGCAGTACATAGCCACTTTCAGGTCTTTACTCTCAGAAAATGACTCTGCCCACTGAGGAAACTCACGGAAACATTGTGTATGTGGATTAATTGCATTTTTAAACTTGCCTAATTTCACTTCATACTCATTTCGTGTATCTATTACTAAAACGTCAGGTTGAGAAGTAAAATCATCCCAATGCTCTGGATCAACATATTTACCCTTAAGGGAAATATCAAGATTGCTTACACCAAGATTCACAATCTCTCTTTTTAATTTTACCTTCATCTTGCTAAATGGTTGATATTTTGCTGCACTCTCTTTCCATGTAAGATCTTTCAGCCTATAATCAGAATGTAGAAAATCAAATATTTCATCAATCGCGTTTCTTTTACCAGATATTGTTGCATTAACACCCTCTTCTGCAAGGAGTATAGTGCCCTTTAATTCAACGTTGTCGCATGCAGTTTTTATTTCGTCTTTCATGTCATAATAATTAGAAAGTTCTACAAAATGATAGAAAGTTGCAATGATGAAGCTCATGGTTACTAATCTATAAACTTAAAATATAATATATGAGATTATCAAGATATTCAATAGATCGGCTGTTAATTACTGGATATCTTCAGTTTTTACATATAACATTTTAATATTAAATATAGATTCAAATTAATGTTTTTAAGAGTATTTAAAAATATATTCCTATTTCTAGTAAGTATATTATTTATCTGCCCAATATTATCATTAATATCAATTCTATTTACAGATACAGCGAATTCCGGATGGGTAATCAGCACACTTTTTCCTGAATATATACTGAGTACGTTAATTTTGATGATAGGAGTGGGGGGAATATCTTTTGTATTTGGAGTAATTCCAGCTTGGCTCACCACATTTTTTTCATTCCCTGGAAGTAAAATTTTTGAGATTGCTTTATTCTTTCCGATATCGATTCCTGGATATATAGTAGCGTTCGTCTATGTAAATACGCTAGAGTTTTCAGGTCCGGTGCAAAGCTCATTAAGAGACATTTTAGATTGGAGCAAAGGTGACTATTGGTTTCCTGAAATAAAATCTCTAGGTGGTGGAATATTAGTGATGGGATTTAGCCTATATCCATACGTTTATATGTTAGTCCGCTCAAGTCTAAAGAATGTTAGTAACTCAGTCACTATTGCATCAACACTTGGTTTTTCCTCATTAAGGAGCTTACTTTTTGTCATTATACCCTCCATACGCCCATCAATTATAGCTGGGTTATCCTTGGTACTAATGGAAGTAATTACGGATTTCGGCACACCACAGTTTCTTGCTATTGATACTTTCACGACAGGAATATATCGCACCTGGTTTTTACTGCATGACAAATATTCAACTACTGTTTTAGCAGTTGCAGAATTGATTTTCGTTGCAACACTAATAGCTATCGAAAAAAAACTACAAAAAAAAGGAATATCCTACTCTTCAATCAATACCAATTCAGATTATCACAATAAACGGAGTATAAGTGGCGCTATACCGTTGATCTTTGCTTATCTTATGTGTGTATTGCCGATATTAATAGGTTTTATTTTGCCAATGATTCCGCTCATATATTGGAGCATAGAGAAGGGGTTTTTCATATACGAAGCAAGATTTTATAACATAATAGCAAATAGCGTTAGTTTATCATTTATCACCGCATTAATCTCAATTAGCATTGCAATAATGATTGGATATACGGCGCGTAAAAATAAGGTAATCAACAATATAGCGCGTCTCATTTCCCTGGGCTATGCGATTCCAAATGCAATTATCGCAATTAGTATAATAATATTTTTAAGCAGAATATCCTCTTTCATTACTCAATATATTGTGGAAATTAGCTTAGTAGGAACTATTGGCGCATTAGTTTACTCATATTTATTTCGTTTTTTTGCTATATCTTTCAAGGCAGTAGAATCAGGGCTCAAAAAAACACCAAATGAAATCGAGTGGACTGCATATACTATGGGTCATGGGCCTATTTCCACATGTCTGAATGTTCATATCCCTCTCATCAAGAAGAGTATATTATCAGGGTTTTTACTTGTATTTATGGATACTATCAAGGAGCTAACAGCAACACTCATTATAAGACCATTTAATTTTGAAACTATATCAACCAGAATATATGAACTTGTAAGCGATGAGCGCTATAGAGAAGCTGCCCCATTTTCGTTAATAATAGTTATAATAGGCTTAATCTCTACAATAACCTTATTTACACTTGATGATAAGGATAAAAAATAAACTATTTTGATAGTTAATGGGGTCTAGTGTTGACGTATGGACTATCCAAAGAAAAGGGTGGTATCATAACCTCAAAAATTTTTATGCTTTCTTCATTCAGAAATTCATACTTACCCTGCATTATTCCTGACGGTGCATTTAAGTATGCTCCACTTGTGTATTTGAATACCTCTCCAGATTTTATCACAGGTTGTTCTCCGATAACACCAACTCCGGCAATTTCATTTACTTTTCCCTTATAATCTATTATTTGCCAATGACGACTTAACAATTGAATAGTTGATTGGCTTTTGTTTTTTATCTTAACGTTATACATCCATACATAGCAATTTTCATAAGGAATGGATTGCTCTTCAATGTAAATTGGTAAAACTTTAACTTCAACAAAGTTGGTAGTTAGTGTGTATTCTAGAATCATTATAGAATATTCATGATAAAAAGATGGTATTTTAATTATATACTTTTTTCATAGATTTTTCAAGTATACTTTAATTAGGAAATATCAATTTATAGTATGAATGAACCAGATGCGCTGAGCAAAAAAGTAATAGGAATAATAGGTGGTGGACAATTAGGTAAAATGACTGCTATCGCTGCAACAAAACTTGGACAAAAAACACATGTCTTTGCCAGTGCTAAAGACGATCCGGCTTGCTCTGTTGCTGATGATTTCACAATAGCAGATTTCTCTGATAAGAAAGCGCTTGAATCTTTTGCACAGAGTGTGGATTTGGTCACTATTGAGTCTGAAAATATTCCATGTAGTGCAATTGATATCGATGTAAATTTTTATCCGGGTAAAAAAGCGTTACACATTGCGCAAAATAGGCTTAGAGAGAAAGATTTCATTAGAAGCTTGAGTATAAAAACTGCTGAATACAAAAGTATACAAAATTATAATGAGCTACTGAAAAGCAGTAGAGCTTTTGGCTATCCAACAAGGCTGAAAACAACAGAAATGGGTTATGATGGAAAAGGGCAATATGTGCTTGAGAATGATTCTGAAGTGAAGCAATTTGCTTCCTTTGATTGGAATACAGAGTACATTCTTGAAGCAAGTGTTGATTTACTGAAAGAGGTTTCAATAGTCGTTGCAAGAGATAAAAACGGTAAAGTAGCTTTTTTTCCTATAGCAGAAAATTACCACGTTGATGGAATACTTGATACTTCAACAGTGCCAGCTAAAATAGATAGTAAATTAACTCAAGAGGTACAACGAGCTGCAAAGAAAATAGCAAATGCGCTTGATGTAATAGGAATTCTGGCTATTGAATTTTTTATTACTAAGGATAACGAATTGTTAGTTAATGAACTAGCTCCAAGACCTCACAATTCTTGCCACTGGAGCTTGGATGCATGTAACGTTAGTCAGTTTGAACAGCTGGTTAGGATAATATGCGGGCTACCTATGCAGGAAGTAGTATTACGCTTTCCTTGTATGACAAAAAATATAATAGGTAATGATATATATGATTCTCATAAGTATTTGAGCAACGAAAAAGCTAGTTTAACCATATATGGGAAAAAAGAGGTTAGAGATAAGCGTAAAATGGGACATGTCAATATAGATTTAAGTTAACAGTTTTTCTACGTCATACCGCCACAACTGTACGAACATTGTGATATGATGAGATGTTACATAGTAAACGATGTCATTCTAGCGCGTGACACACAACTTGTACAAACATTGTTATTTAAGCACACCAGGAAGGATGTCTCCCAGTACCTCTTTTCCCGTCATCCCGCTACGTGTTAGCGGGATCTCATTTCACTTTATGATGGCAGTGTCTCCTTCTCCCGTCATCCCAGTGCCCAGACACTGGAATCTACCGTCTTAAGAGTCAAGATAAAAATTGTTATTTTTTATCATGGCATTTAAACAAACGATAATTTTTCTCATGACAGCAACTAATGCAACCTTAGCAGCTTTGCCAGAATCAATCAAACGCTGCTTTCATTTTTCTGTTGTGGCGCATAGCAACAAGAGCTGACATGTATAGTGCTTTCCTTGCATCTCCTTTGATTTGAGCTTTGCCAACTTTTCTTCCACTTTCGCTAGTTTTAGGTGCAACTCCAACCAAGCATGCAATTTCTCTATTCTCTAATCTACCAAACCTCTGTCAGTAGAACGCTCGCCGTCTTTGACCCAATACCTTTATAGCTGATTAAAAGCTCATTTTTTCCTTTCAATTCAGCTATCACGTCTTCTATGTCTTGCCTAATTTCCTTCAATTGTTTTTCAGCAAACTCTATTTGTCTTTCTATATATTCTCTAGCTTTTCCCGTTGCATTTTGCAGACGACACTTATTTGCATGATTTAAATTACGCTCAACTGCTCCTAGCTCCTTTAATTCTTCTTGCTTTTGTACATCCTTTTACTTCACCGTTTTTACTGATAAATTCAGCGTATTTCTCCAGTAATTTAGCATCCAATTTGTCAGTTTTTGCGAAGTGATTGCAAGCTTTGGCAAATGCATATACCCGATTCGGGTGAGCTTTATGGACAGTTATCTTGCAACAATTTTACAATGAGCTTTTCATAGCCGCCGGTTTACACATAACTTGATGGGTAAATCGACTATATTTGTTTCTATAAACCCAGATATAGCATCATTCATGTTTGCTATGCGCTTATGCTTGCCATTAATTCAATGTTCCCTTGGAAACATCTACTCCCATAAAATTTATTCTAGCCATTTTTTTTACCTATAAATATAATCAATGCAAATGTTGTATACAGGATTGTAATTCGATCTTTTAGATCCACCTACCGTTCGTACTACATTTTGCTTTAAGCCAGCAACGGTTTTTACCCAGACACAGTATCACTCCTTTGCTTATCATAGTCTTTTGACTTTTTTTAAGATACAATCCAGGTCTTTTTTTTTAGACTGGATCCTATCATAGGATGACAGAAGCAGACACTCCACATTGTCATTCCAGTGCTTTGACTACTTGGATCCAGCTGAGTTGGTGAGTATAAAAGTATAGCTAATGCGAGCTCTACGTCATGCCGCCGTGGTATCTCTTAGCCGCTAACACGTAGCGGGATGACGGTTGTCAGGGTGTCATCCAGTACCTTCTCTTGTCATCCCAGTGCCCAGACACTGGGATGGCTTTGTTGCATCGCTACTTATGAAAGGCTAACTATAGTTAGGATTATAAGCAACTTATTGAAAATCTTGTTTTTTTGCAATCAATCTGATCAAATTTAAGAATAGTAATTTATTATTTATATTAATAAATTTAATTCTATTGAAAATAGCTAAAGCATTGAAATTCTTGAATTTTAGCCGGATTAGTGAGTGGTAGTGAAATTTCTTTTACTCAAATTTAGGTATTCACTGACCGTTCTTGTTATAAATACCAGAATAATAAGCTACTGATATTCTCTATCTTTTTTATCTTTAATCCATCATAGCTAGCGATGCAACAAAGCCCACTGGGATCCAGGAATTTTATTAAGTTGGTAAGCATAAAAGTAGCCGTTTTATGTTAAAGTACAACGTTTTGATGATTATGAAAAAGCTGGATTCCAGTGTCAAGCACTGGAATGACACCCTTCACGGGCTCTTTTAGTCATAAATATTTAAGAAATTTACCAAACGAAAAAAAAGGCAAAAGAAGCCCCGTGGTTATTATCCGCTTTAAAATATTGGCGTTTTTTATGTTTTAAACGCTTGACAAGCAAGATTTAGCTGCTTTTAATTGCAACTAACTTACGCTGCAAATGTTTAAGAAATTTACTAAGCAGAAAAAAAGACAAAGAATCCCCGAGTTAGCTAGTCTTTTACTATCTCTGTCGAGTATTGGCATTTTTTGATGTCTTGTAACGCTTTATAAGCGCGTTCAGCTTATTTAGATAAAAATCTAGATGTAGATGAAGTTTTGTAAAGACATACAGTATCTATATACTGCAAAAAATTAAACATAAGACGCCGATACATTAAGTAATCCTTACCTTTTAATCTGCAGATTGGCGAAAGCAAATACAATAGCTTCAGTTTCATGATAAGGGGGCTGGCGAAGCTTGTCAAGGAAGTTTTTGTTTCTACTGAATGACAGTTGTGGCTTGGGAGGTAGTGCAAGAAATCTGTTATTTTAATTGTGTGAAATTTAGTTTTGTGTTTCGTAATATTATACAATCAAATTGATAAAAGCTGTATTATCTCCTTGCAGCATTAAGTGTATATTTTTCGCTATTTTCTCTACTAAGGGAGTAACATTATCAAAATTTGAAAATTTTGATAACACATAATCTGCTAAGCTTCTTTGATCTTCAGGTCTACCCACTCCAAATCTCAAGCGCCAATAATCGTTGCCAATAAAACTATCTATGGATTTAAGTCCATTATGTCCAGCAGAGCTACCACCTTTCTTTATTTTTATTCTTCCAAGTTCCAAATCAGCGTCATCGTGTATGACAACGATATTATCTAGCGACAATTTGTAAAAGTTTCGTATTTTTGCAACAGGGATGCCAGAATTATTCATAAATGAATAAGGCTTTATTAACATGATTTTATTATCATTAATCATGCCAGAGGTTATTAGATAATCGGCTTTTTTAGAGAACGACTGGAAATTCCAATATTTGCAGATTGTATCAACGGTGATGAAGCCAATATTATGATGAGTTAGCTCATATTGACTGCCAGGGTTACCAAGCCCAACTATCAGATGCACTATTCCTCTGTTTCTGCTTGAGGTTTTTCAACGTCACTATCGGCAGCAGAAATTGTAACAATGGTAAAATTTTCTTCTTCATGAGCTACAAACTTAACACCTTCTGGTAATTTTACATCATTAATATGTATAGACTGGCCAATCATTTTACCGGATAAATCAACTTCAATAACCTGAGGTATTTTATCAGGAGAGCATTTAACAGCAATAGAACGACACAAAACATTAAGCACTCCACCTAACTTGATTCCTGGAGCTTTACTTTCATTCACAAATGATAGAGGTATGTCTATTTTAATTTCGCTGCCTTTATCAACAAATTGAAAATCAACATGTTGCACAGTATCCTTCACTACATGCAATTGGATATCGCGAACAAGAGCATATTCCTTTTTGCCCGAAATATTCAGCTCTATCAAATGTGCAGAAAGAGAGCCTGATTTATATTGCTTCGTGAATTCCTTTGCAGACAATGTCAAATTTACATTATCATGGCCCTTTCCATATATGATCCCAGGAATGTTTCCTTTCTTCCTTAGAGAATGCATCGCTTTTGTTTTTGTTATATCACGTAACTCTGCATTAATTGTTACTATTTCTTGTTGCGTCATTGGTTACTCCTATTCAGCTAATCCTTTTAATATAATTTAATAATAATATAACATAAAAATATTTATTTCAAACTTCATTCTTTCATACTAATTGTTTGTGAAAGGATTTATTTAGATATATATTTAAGCTTATTTAACAAGAACTATGGGCATTGATAATAAAGTAGTTTTTAGGATTTATAAACCAACAAGAACTGCAACACAATCTGGTTTAGGTAATACAAAATTCTGGCACCTAAAAATTGAATCTGGCTCTTACTACATTGAACCTTTAATGGGGTGGGTTGGCTCAAAAGATCCAAAAAAACAGATTGTATTAAAGTTTGATTCTCTTGAAAAAGCAGTATTCTACGCAAAAAAACGCAACGTTAAATACGTAATTGAAATGCCAAAAAATGTTAAGAGGCTGCCAAAATCTTACGCAAGCAATTTCATACTAAAGTAAGGTTTATTATGGTGTGCTTGTCTGTAAAAGGTAAGGCTTAGTATAACCAATTTAATTCTGGGTTTTAAGTTGTGCTAGCACGCTGCGGCCATTTAAAGAGTCAAGATTTTTAACCTGGCTAGCCAGTATTAAAGAGTTATTTTTCAGGTATTTCTTTACAAGGCTTGCAAGTCTTTTTGGATTATTCAAATAGCTCCATTCTGCTTGTAAAACTTTTATATCACTTTGTACTAAATTAATTTCACTTTTTATTTTTATTAGCTCTCTATTTAACGACTGAACATGTAATTTTACCTTAAATAGTCCTACAATGCTAAGAAAAAACATAACTATTGAGATGATGCAGAAAGTTCTCATGACAACCTCTGTATAGCTCTTAGTTTTGCTGAGCGTGAACGCGGATTTGCACTTACTTCTTCTATACTTGCTTTGATCACTTTTTTATTTAGAAGAGAGAATGTCTTGCAATCAGTAGCACATAAATCTTTAAAAAAAGTTTTGACTATACGATCTTCTAAGGAATGAAAGGTGACGACAATTAATTTGCCATTCTCACTTAAAATCTCAGATGCAGCTTTAATGCCCTTTTCAAGTTCTCCCAGCTCATCGTTTACCCATATTCTGATTGCCTGAAATGTTCTGGTTGCAGGATCAATTTTGCTTTTTCCACGGAACACCACAGAACGTACAATATCCGCAAGCTCAAATGTAGTTTTGATAGTTTTCTTCTTCCGTGCATTTACTATTGCTCTTGCAATTTTGCGAGAATGATGCTCTCCTCCGTAGTTATATATAGTATTTGCAATTTCTTCTTCGCGTAAAGCGTTAACAAACGTTGAAGCGTTTATATAAGAAGAGTTATCCATGCTCATATCGAGTGGGCCATCATGTAAAAATGAGAACCCTCTATCTCCATTATCAAGCTGCATAGATGAAACTCCGATGTCAAAGACCACCCCATCCACTCCGTTTGATGTCATCCCAGCATGTGACCAGTTATTTTTTCCAGTATCAAGTACTGGGATGACAGAAGATGACTCAACACTGCTTAGTATACTTTTAATATTACTAAACTTCTCAATGAATAGTTTTATTCTATCGGGATATCTAACGATTAAATCATCATAAAACTTAGTTACCGTTTCATCTCTATCAATTGCATATACCTTGCAATCAGCTGACTCCAATATTGCTTTGCTATACCCTCCAGCTCCAAATGTGGCGTCTACGTATATACCACCATCCTGCGGTGATAGTAGTGATAGCATCTCTTTTAACAAAACTGGAGTGTGTGTCATAGTGCTCCATCAAGAGACTCTGTGCATACAAATAAAAATAACTTCCCACTAAAACATGATATTTCATGGAAGTATATAGGCAATAATATAAAAATACTTGAATATAGTCAATGATATAAAAATATTAAGATTCAATAAGATACTATTATTAATATAATGTTCAAATTTTTCTATTATATAAAAAAAAGTAATGTATATTACTAAATACTAAACAAACTATAGAAAATTATGCAGCAAATAACAAAAGCAATATTCTCGAGTTTGATTTGTAACACTTTATTGTGGTATGACCACATGCTTTTTGGCCACTTAATAAACATAATAGGTGGTGTGTTTTTTCCATCGGATGATCAACTAACCAGCGTATTGAAGGCTTTTGGAGTGTTTGCAGTGGGTTTCTTAATGAGACCAGTCGGCGCTGCCATATTTGGTCACATTGGTGATAAGCATGGCAGAAGAGTTGCCTTATTGCTCTCGATTATATTAATGACTTTATCAACCGTATTAATTGCTTTTGTTCCAGGTTATCAAAGCATTGGAATACTAGCGTCAATGCTGGTAGTGTGTTTAAGGTTATTGCAGGGTATATCCCTTGGGGGAGAAGCAGGAAATGCACCATTTTTAATAGAACACGCTCCTAAAAACAAAAAAGGATTTTTTGGCAGCATTGAAGTATTAAGCGCAATTTTTGGTTCAGTATTAAGCCTGATAGCGGTACTCATATGCAAAAAAGTATCTGATTTTGAATCTTGGGGGTGGAGATTACCTTTCATTTTCAGTTTAGCAATGGGATTAATCAGCATATATATGAGATATATACTTGATGAAAGCCCAGAGTATAAAAGACAAAAAAATCCGTCTAAATTGCCATTAAAAGAGTTATTAAACAATTACAAAAAGCCTGTTCTAATATCAATAGGTATTGACTTGGTTGAAAATGCGTCTCTCTATATATATTTGGTATTTTTCAATGTGCTTACGAATAAAATATTAACAGTAAATACTCATTTTAATCATATAGTGGAAATACTGAGTCAAATTGCGCTTGGAGGATTGACAATATTATTTGCTATACTTTCTGATAAGATAGGAAGAGAAAAAGTTATGAAGTTTGCATTTATAACTTTTGTAATAGTAAGTTATCCAGTTTTTTCAATGTTATGTACTGGCGATTACTTGCTCACTTTTATGGCACACATTCTTTTTATAATTCCAATAGCTGCATCGCTTGGTCCTGTCAGTGCACTTATGTGCGAATTATTTCCAACAAAGGTTCGGTACAGCGGATTTGGTTTATCAAGAAATATAGCTGCTGGATTTTTTGGTGGCCTTGCACCATTTATATGCACAACAATTATCAAGGTTACAGGACAAGAGACTTCAGCTAGTTTTTACATGATTTTCTGTGCATTAATTGGGCTAGTTGCTATATCGCAAATTAAGGGTGAGCTTTCTTCAAAATCACCCAAAGTAAACCAAGTATAGTTGCAGTATAGCAGAATTTAAAAAAATCTAATTATAAGGTGGGAAATGCCAATTCTTAGGTGATAATGTGAATATTTCAGCACCATCTTTTGTTACTCCAATCGTATGCTCAAATTGAGCAGAAAGTGAAAGATCGCGTGTTGTTACTGTCCAGTCATCGAGTTTACTGAGCAGAGTCTCATGTTTTCCAGCATTAATCATTGGCTCTATTGTAAAAAACATACCTTCCTTCAAGACGAGATTTTCATCTTGATCATAGAAATGCACTACATTCGGTGGAGCATGAAAGACTTTTCCTATACCATGTCCGCAGTAGCTGCGTACGATAGAATATCCAAAACCTCTAATATATTTCTCTATAGCAAGCCCTATTTCATTTAGCTTATTGCCGGGCTTAACTTGTTTAATTGCTTCCATCAATGCATTATAAGTAGCGTCACACAAACGTTTTGCTTTTATTGATGGCTTGCCAACCCAAAACATGCGACTTGTATCACCATGCCAGCCATTTAAAATCACCGTAACGTCAATATTCAAAATATCTCCATCTTTAAGCGGTTTATCATCGGGAACACCATGGCACACAACTGCATTTTTTGAAGTGCAAATTGATTTTGGATACCCCCTATAGTTTAGTGGTGCTGGAATTGCACCTGCATTAATTATAAAGTCATGACATAGATCATTTAACTCACTAGTTGTCACCCCTACCTTTACGTATGGTGCAATGAAATCAAGAGTTTCAGCAGCAAGCCTGCCAGCCTTGTGCATAAATTCAAAATCTTCTTGTGAGTGTATAGTTATGTTCATATTTTCCATGTCTTATTGTAATTGGTGATCTTTTACGCTTACTCGCAAGTACATAAACATAATAACTTTACATATTATAAAAATAAGTCCTATGGATCCTAGTGTCAAGTCATTTGTATGACAAGTGGTAAAACAGAAATCTAGACTGTAACTTTTGATTTAACCCAATTATACAATTTACTCATTTTACCATCCTGACCTAAAATACCAGAATTATTTTTATAAAAAGTGTCAACTATTAGCTTTATAGAACCTATAGCAGCAGAAAATACGGGATTTTTATCATACTCGCCATCAAGGCCACTAAGAGATTCAGGGCACCCAATTCGAACTTGTTTATTGAATATATAGCCTGCAATTTCCTTCATGCTTGTGAGTTGACTAGTTCCACCTGTGATCACTACTTTATTAATTGGATCTTTCTGCTCTTGAAATTGCTCTCTTACCATTTCAAGTATTTCTTCAACTCTTGGTCTTATGATGTTAATAAGCTCAGATTTGAATACTTGAGTAGGTTCATCATTTTCGTTGTTTTGCACTGTAATGTACTCATTCTCATCTATTGAAGTTACGATAGTGCTACCATACAGTATTTTTATATACTCTGCACGTTCTATGCTTGTGCATAGCCCGTAAGCAATATCTCGAGTGATATGAACACCACCAATTGGAACGCTGCTTGCATACACAAGTTTCCCTCTTTTGAAAATTCCAATTGCAGTGCATCCGCCTCCTATATCAACAATAGCAGTCCCGAGCTCTTTTTCATCTCCACTCAGACAGGCAAGACCTGCAGAATATGCAGAAGCAATACAACCTGCCATATTTAATCCACCATTATTGGTAATACAGTTTTCAATATTGGTAAGCGCTGGACGCGAAGCAGTGACAACATTAACATCAGCAGATAGTCTTTTTCCGTACAATCCACCAACCTCTTTTATGTCAGTCGTGTCATCTAAGTGATATTTCAGTGGTATATTGTGAATGATAACATTGTCTTCAATATATTTCTCAAATGTTTGAAAAACTACACGTCTTATATCACGCTCAGAAATCTCATGGTTAGCTGCAATAATTTCATTATGTACATTGAAAGATGAGATGCCACATCCAGCAATGTTCACATATATCTGGTCTATAGTTTCTTCTGATACTTGCTCAGCTAAACCTATAGTTGATGAGATGGAGTAATTTGCGTGTTTTACATTAGTTATCGACCCACCGTTTACACCTTCTGCAATCTTATAACCCGTTCCTGTTACTTTATAGCTGAAGTTGCCATTTATCTTAACAATTAGACAAATAATCTTTGTTGTACCTATGTCTAAAACAGCAAAAACGTTTCTCTTTGGTTTTGCTATTACTGCAGAGTACATTAGTTAACCTTATTACGCAATTTCATTTAAATTGTAGCTTTCTTTAATAATTTATATTTCTATTATAGATATAGCAACATTTTAATATACTAAATTCTGGACAAAAGGAAAAACAAAACATAGAATTATAATTTTTATGTCCATATTACCAATTGTAATTGCTCCTGATGAAAGACTAATCACACGTGCCAGTGAAGTAACAGATATAAACGATAAAATTAAAGAATTAGTAAATGACATGTTCGAAACTGTGTACGATGCAGAAGGTCTTGGCCTTGCTGCAGTGCAAGTTGGAGTGTTAAAGAGAATTTTTGTTATGGACATTCAGCTAGAAACAATTGAAAATGAGCCAGCAGGATATGAATCAATTGGCAAATTTTGCATGATTAATCCAGAAATTACGGAATTATCTGATGAACAAGTAATTCTCAAGGAAGGATGTCTTTCTATTCCAGAGCAAAGCTATGAAATTAAGCGTCCAAAGTATCTAACTGTGAAATATAAAGACTTAGATAATGAAGAACAAACACTAAAAGCTAGTGGTTGGCTTGCAAGGTGTATTCAGCATGAATTAGATCACTTAAATGGCATATTATATATTAGACATTTATCTAAATTAAAGTATGATATGGCCATGAAAAAAGCACAAAAGGTTAAAAAGCATTATGAGCAATGAAGACCTAGAATTATTAAAATTTTACCATGAAGTGGGCGTTGATTGCACACTAACAGAGGGTGAAGAGGAAAAAAAGTTGGAGAGCAAAGAGAGTGTGCAACCCTCTGTTATCCAAACTGGAACCCAGAAAAAAGATGCAGATACGCGCTGGAATGACACTAAAGATGGGAAAGACATGTTTCCAAGTGACTGGATAATTGAAGCAAGGAAACTTGCAAGTAAATGTGGTAGTGTGGATGAATTAAGAAGTGCAGTGAAGTCATTTGAAGGTTGTGAGATAAAAAAAACTGCAACTAATACTGTCTTTTCCGATGGTAATCCAAACGCAAAAATTATGCTCGTTGGTGAAGCTCCAGGAGCAAATGAAGACCTTCAAGGCATACCATTTTGTGGTGCAAGTGGAATGTTGCTCGATAAAATGTTAAATGCAATCAATCTTGATCGCACTAAGGTATACATAAGCAATACTGTATTTTGGCGCCCACCTGGCAATAGAAAGCCAACCGACCTAGAGCTTGATATGTGCAGACCATTTGTTGAGAAGCATGTTGCACTGGTTTCACCGCAAATTCTAATTTTGGTCGGGGGAATTGCGTGTTATAGCCTTCTTGACAGCACAAAAACTATATCGAATTTGCGTGGTAGATTTCATACGTACACTAACCAATATTTGTCCAATTCAATCACCACAGCCGCTATATTTCATCCAGCTTACCTACTTCGCCAACCGGCACAAAAACGTTTAGCCTGGGAGGATTTGAAGAAGATTAGGGAGTATCTTGATAACACCAATAACTGCACAAATACCTAATAAAGTGGTAGACCTCTTGCATAGTTTTTTGCAGCATGTTAACAATCGTTAGAAACGAAAAACCTACTTGACAAACTCCGCCAGCGCCCTTATCATGGTACTGAAGGTATTCAGTTATCTTCATCTGTGCAGATTAAACAGCAAAAAAACAACGTACTTGGCGTCTTATTTTTAATTTTTCGCACTATGTGCACCTTATGTCTTCACAATATTTCTGGGTTTTTACCCATATAAGCTGAAACGCGCTTATAAGTCGTTTAAGACAGTATAGTACGCCAATTTGCAGGATTAGGGAGTGAACACTAATTACCACGGGGTTTCTTTTGCCTTTTTTTCTGCTTAGTAAATTTCTTAAACATTTTAGCTAAAGTTAGTTGCACTTAAAAGCAGCTAAATTGCAGCGTTTAAGACTTAAAAAACGCCAAATACTGAAAATAGACAATGACTAGGGTTTCTTTTGCCTTTTTTTCGTTTGGTAAATTTCTTAATGTTTGTAGCTAAAAGAGCCCAAGAGAGGTGTCATTCCAGTGCCCCTGTGATGTCATTCCAGCGCGTGACGCTGGAATCCAAAAAAAAGGATGATGTCATCCCAGTGCTTGACACTGGGATGGCTTTGTTGCATAGCACCTTAAGCAGTGATGGTTTACGACAAATTTATGTAATGATTTCAAATTTAGCCATACCAATATCAGTGAATTTGTTGAGCAAATAGCACTTAATTAGTAATTCTTTTTCACGATTTACTTCAGATTTATTCCTAAAGCTAAATCCAAATACTTGCTTCAACCTTGAGAAAAATCCTTCTATGTAAGATCTCTTTCCATAAATTGCTTCCTTTTTCCACTCTTTTACACCATCTTGTCCATATAATTTTATTAACCTAATAGCAGCATTTCTGTCAGACATATAATCTATTTTTGAATGTTCTGCTGCATCCTTTTTTGGTAGAACTTTTGTCTTTATATCGTATTTCTTACACAATTTATAAAGTTTGTGCCTATCGTATGCCCTATCTGCATATAATGCTTTTATTTTGTGCTGAAAATTAACTTCTTCAAGCAAATCGCAAGCTCCATAGTGGTCAGAGTAGACGCCATTACTGTATCTTGCAGCTATAGCTTTTTTACTATTCACACTTAACATAACATGTAACTTTCTTACTTGCTCGTAGCTTCGGTACTTTCTATCTGCACTGTTTTCCTTACTGTGGCCAGGAGTGTTACTGTAAATGCTGATACTTGTGCTATCTATGATAATTTCAATATTTTCCATGTTGCTTTTATCAACCCTGCAATCATTTATCTTAATATTAAGTTTTTTAAACCTTCTTGATGCTTGTGAATAGCTGATAACTGCCAAATTTTTTCCTATTTGTTGCAGATATCCTTTTATAAACCCCACCGTTTGTCTTAAACCAATTCTAAAAAGATTGACAATTATATGCACCAAAATTACGACTTTATCACTGTAAATATAGTTGCCGCCCTGCATTTTTGGACTATTTTCATACCAATTTTCGATAGCTTCATCGATGTAACGAAAAATATTTCCCCTTTTTTCAAGGAATTTGTTATATTCGTTTTGGTTACTGACTTTCATTTTCTGTGGCATATTTTTTCTTCAACAGTTAAATGGTTATTTATAATGAATTTTGTCAGTAGCCACCAGATTTTTTCGGTTGCTATGCAACAAAGCCCACTGGGATCCAGAAAACTTAACTTTAAATAAGTGGCTGCATAATAAAGACTAGATTCCAGTGTCAAGCACTGGAATGACACCGAAGGGGCTACTCGGATGACACCGTCATAAAGGAACCAGTGTCAGCTACTTTCATGACACCATTCTTTTTTCTGGATCCAAGTAGTCAGGGCGCTGGGATGACACCCTTTCCCAATCTATCAAATTACAATGTTCGTGCAGTTATGGAATTGTGCAACAGGCACAATTTGACATAAAAAGCTTTGCTTTTTGAAATTTTGGGTTATACTTAACTTAAGATATTTCAGTAGGGGATTTATTGTGAATAGAAAGGAAGCTTTAAAAATATTAGGCTTTAATGAGGGCGATCACCCCAGTGAACGAGAAATTACAGTAGCATATAGAAAGTTAGCCCTTGAATATCATCCTGATAAACATTCAGGTGCGAGTAAGGATGTGCAAAAACAAAACGAGGAGAAATTTAAAGAATTAGGTGCTGCATATAATTTTCTTACCGGAAATGATGTAAAAGAAGCTACAACATTTAGTGGTGAAGATTTAGATAGAGTTAGTTCTACCGATGATTTATTAATTCTTTTGCACTTTGCTATTTTCAATAAGCAAAAGGATTTTTTAGAAAAGTTACTTTCTAGGTTTAAAAGTGGTGAAGGCGAAGAGTTTGGTGATTATATTAACGAAAAGAACTTTACAACATTTGATAATTCACCGTTATATATTGCTTGCCTTCTGGGTTACACTGATATTGTAACACTGCTTTTAAAACACAAAGCAAACCCTGACTTATCAAAGGATTATACACCATTACTTACTGCATGTTCGATGGGTCGTGCTGATGTTGTAGAAATACTTTTAAAATACAAGGCTAACCCTAATTTATCAAGCGGGCCAAACAATTTTCTACCATTGCTTACCGTTATTTTTTCGCATACGAATGATAGTAATAAAGAAAATTACATTAAGATTACAGAGCTATTGCTAAAATATGGTGCAGATCCCAATACATTAGTAGAAGACAGTATTAGAGTTATAGAGTGTACTGAAAGCAACATCTTGAAGCGTACATTTATGTTGCATGGCAATAATAAGATTAAAAAATTAATGGTGCAATATGGTGGCGTTGACCGTCATTACCTTTTTACTTACGGGTTATTTGCCACTTGTTTTACTTCATGCATGATAATCCACGTTTCGTCTATTTATAAACTAAGTAATTATGAAATACCTATTTGTATATTTGCTATATTATTCTGTACATATAGGGCCTTAGAGGCAGCATTTTTTGCAAAAACAAAAGAACCTTCTCCTGAATTTGCTGAAGTTATTACTGAAAAAGTAGTAAATAATGTTGGGCTAAATGCCGAGGACAATTCTAAAAGAATTGACAATGCATTAGCTTAATCACAACTGTACGAGAATTGTTATTTAAGAGCAATCTCTACCAAGAAGGGTGTCATGCCAGTGCCCAGACACTGGCATCCAGATTGTAAGCAAGCAAACTAGCATAGAAAGTAGCTAATCTTATTTAAAACACAACGTTTTCGATGAGATTGCAGAAAGGCTGGATTCCAGTGTCAAGCACTGGAATGACATCGCCTGCTACGCGGATTACCTACAAATCATGATGTTTGTGCAGTCGTGAGCTTAATTCGCGGGCATCAAAAAAGTTCTTTTTTAAAAAACTTAAGTTATACTTATAAGTATTTGATACTTTTTATAGTGATTATGTCGAATTTAAGCTGCCTTTATGGTGATAATGCAGAATTTGTGGAAGAAATGTATAGCCGTTATCTACAGGGCGATAAATCAATCGGGGAAGATTGGTATAGAATTTTTTCAAGCAATTTAGAAATTAACAAAGCGGAGCCCTGCAATGCAACTAAGGTGGATGATTCAGTTCCTAGTTTAGCAAATTTTTTCAGGTCTTACGGCCATTTTTTTGCAGACCTTAATCCGTTATCACCGAATGAAAGTCAAGAAATAGATTATCAAAAATACTCGAATCTTTCTCCTACGGATGATACTAGAATCTATAAAGATATTTACTGCAAGAATATTGGCTTTGAATTTATGCATATTTCCTCTTATGAGGAGAGAATGTGGCTGCAGGAAAAGATCGAAAATCAAACCTATACGCTGAGTTTACAAGATAAAAAGGAAATACTGAGGCACTTGATCGAATCTGAGATGTTCGAGCAATTTCTCCATATGAAATTTCCTGGATATAAACGTTTTTCCATCGAAGGTGGAGAGTCAGCTATTGTTGCTATTGAAAAAATTATTAGTGATTCTGCAGCTTTTAGTATTGAAGAAATAGTCCTTGGTATGGCTCACCGCGGACGACTCAATGTTCTAACCAAAGTTATGGGCAAAGAATACTCCGCAATGTTATCTGAATTTCAAGGCAATCTTGCATATCCGGGTGGTCTTGAGGTTTCTGGTGATGTTAAATATCACCTTGGTTACTCTTCTGATCGAACACTTGCTGGTGGTAAGAAAATACATTTAAGTTTATGCCC
This sequence comes from Wolbachia endosymbiont of Rhagoletis indifferens, assembly GCF_048537595.1. NCBI lineage: Bacteria > Pseudomonadati > Pseudomonadota > Alphaproteobacteria > Rickettsiales > Anaplasmataceae > Wolbachia > Wolbachia endosymbiont of Rhagoletis indifferens. Next base: position 1,182,565 of record NZ_CP175923.1, read on the forward strand.
TAATCCATCTCACCTTGAAGCGGTAAATCCGGTTTTGGCTGGAAGAATAAGAGCAAAGCAAAATATGAGATCTGTGCTTGGCATATCAATTCATGGTGATGCGGCTTTCATTGGTCAAGGAGTGGTTGCTGAAACTCTAACCTTAAGCAATATTGAAGGCTATAAGGTGGATGGCATTGTGCACATTGTCATTAATAACCAAGTTGGTTTTACTGCTAACCCATGCTGCGCACGATCCTCTTTTTATTGCACTGACATAGCAAAATCAATAGAAGCCCCAGTGTTTCACGTTAATGGAGATAACCCGGAAGCTGTGAGTTTTGCTGCAAGTCTGGCGATGGAATATAGGCAGAAATTTAAAAAGGACGTAGTGGTTGACATAATATGCTACCGCAAATACGGCCATAATGAAGGAGATGAACCGAATTTCACTCAGCCACTTATGTATAAGCTGATATCAAAACATAAAACTCCTGGAACATTGTATGAAGAAAAATTGACTGCAGAGAAAGTATTAAGCGGTGATGAGGTAAATAAATTACGCAGTGAATTCAGGGCAAAATTAGATAAAAGTCTTGCTGAATCAGCGGCTTATACTCCAAAAAAAGCTGACTGGTTCGGTGGAGTGTGGTCAAAATTAAGAAGAGCAAAGCTGAACGATTTGAGCGAATACTACACGGATTCTGGTGTTCCGCCAGATGAGTTGAAAAAATTAGGTGTGCATATAAATAGCAACATCCCAAGTAGCTTTAACATTAACAATAAGGTTAGAAAAATACTTGATGGCAGAATAGACAGTATAAATTCCGGTAGTAATATAGACTGGGCAACTGCCGAAAGTCTTGCGTTTGCATCACTGCTCACAGAAGGAATAGAAGTGCGTTTATCAGGACAAGATTCTGGTCGTGGGACTTTCTCGCACCGTCATTCAAGGCTTGTTGATCAGGTAACAGAAGAAGCGTTTATTCCGCTAAACAATATAAATGAAAAGCAAGCTCACTTTGAGGTCATAGATAGCGCTTTATCAGAGTATGCTGTAATGGGCTTTGAATATGGATATAGTCTTGATTCTCCGTATTCACTGGTGCTCTGGGAAGGACAATTTGGTGATTTTGCAAATGGTGCACAAATTATGATCGACCAGTTTATCGCATCTGCAGAAACAAAGTGGTTGCGATCAAGCGGTCTAGTTTTGTTGCTGCCTCATGGTTATGAAGGGCAAGGACCTGAGCATAGCTCCGCACGTATAGAGAGATTTTTGCAACTCTGCGCAGAGGATAATATGCAGGTAGTTAATTGTTCCACTCCGGCAAATTACTTCCATGTCTTACGCAGACAAATGCATAGAGACTTTCGTAAGCCTCTGGTAGTGTTTACACCTAAATCGCTACTGCGTCATAGAAGAGCAGTTTCTAACCTATCTGACTTTGAAGGAACATTCCTCACGGTAATCCCAGAATATAGAACAGGTTTAGTTTCGAATGATAAAATACGTAAAGTTGTAATATGCAGTGGTAAAGTTTATTACGACATAATTGAAGTATGTGAGGTACAAAAGGTAAACGATATAGCAATAATACGTTTAGAACAATTCTATCCATTTCCTGCCGATAAACTAAGCAGTGAACTTGAAAAGTACAAAAACGCTGAAATTATATGGTGTCAAGAAGAACCAAAAAATATGGGAGGATGGTTTTTTGTCAACCCATTGATAGAAGAAGTGTTGTCCAATCTCAATATTCAAGCAAAAAGGCCTAAGTGCATTGCAAGACCTGCTGCTGCATCTCCTGCATGTGGCTATGCTAGTGTCCATGCTCAGCAACAGGAGGAAATTTTGAAGCAAGTTGTGCAGGGAATCTAGCACAATTGTACAAATATTGAGGTTTTTAAGCAAAAGTGGTGTCATCCCAGTGCCCTGACTACTTGGATTCAGGAACTTTATTAAGTTGGTAAGCATAAAAGTAGCCGTTTTATGTTAAAATACAACGTTTTGATGATTATGAAAAAGCTGGATTTCAGACTGGAATGACATCGTTTACTATGTGCCATATTGCAATGTTCGTACAGTAAGCCATAGGATGACAGAAGCGGAGCTATAGAAGCCGGTGTGGTTCTGTCGTATCCGTTCAGCCAATGGCGTCAACTTAAGAGTCTTCATTAGCAAACCCTCCTATGGATCTTCTGAAAAGTTTTTGAGTATATTGTATTTTTAATTTGTAAAATAAGATTTTTTCCTTTCTGCATGTCTCCTTATAGAAAGGACACATTTTAAACTTTTTTATAGAAACAACAGCGTTTTTTTTCACTCTTTGGATAATTTTATGATAAAAAATTTAGAGAGAAATTTTACACACTATCGCTTATATTTTTCCTTAAGTTGACGCCATTGGCTGAACGGATACCGTAACTTTTGGAAGGGATTTTGGCCATTGAGACGTGATTCAAAAATATTGACAACATTCTTTCCACGAACCTTTCCCCACGTTCTGACCAGGTGAAAAAGCTGTTTTTACGATAGCCGTCTAATTTGCCGTTCTGCAAGGTTGTTGATTGACTTCAGGCTTTCGTAAAAACTTCCACACCATATCCTCGGCCTTAACATCTTAGCAGCCATTCTCAAACCATTTACAAGCCTTGTCATTTCATGCCCCCCCTTTTTGCATTAGTTGTATAGCATCTTTTAATATTAACAAGGCCTATAATAGTGCAGCACTGCCTTACGTATTGCCAATCCGAATTCTACTTGCTGTAAAATAACACAATCTGCTACATCACTGCTAAGCTCAATCCCTCTGTTTATTGGCCCTGGGTGCATAACAATCGCATCTGGTTTTGCGTATGATAGCTTTTGTGAATCAAGTCCATACAAATGAAAATATTCTTTCTCTGAAGAACTATTATTCATGCGCTCTTTCTGCAGCCTCAAAAGCATAATTACGTCAGCATCCTTTATACCTTCAATTAATGAATAATGGACTGAATCTACTTCAGGAAAATGCTTACAAATCAAAGTTGGTGGTGCGACCAAGCATATTTTTGCTCCAAACATTTTTAGCAATCTTATATTTGATCTTGCAACTCTACTGTGCAGAATATCTCCACATATCACAACTTTGAGGTCCTTTATTTGCTTTTTATGATTGATGATTACAAGATAATCTGCAAGAGCTTGAGTTGGGTGTTCACTGCTTCCATCGCCTGCGTTGATTAGCGAGCAGCTAACATTCTTAGCCAGCATATTAACAGTACCGCTATTTTTTTGCCTGATTATCATGTAATCAGGATTCATTGCATTTAATGTTTTGATCATGTCTTTTAGATCTTCTCCCTTGTTAATAGAAGAAGATCTTATTGGCAAAGTTACAACATTTGCTCCAAGGCTTCTTGCTGCTATTTCAAAAGACGCAAGTGTACGCGTTGAATCTTCAAAAAATAAATTTATTACTGTCTTATTTTCCAAGATATGACTATTTGCAGCTTCTTTTTTAAGGTACTGGTTGGCCAACTTAGTTATATTTTCTACATCATCGACTGTAAGGTCTGAGATGTTTAACAAATTCCTTCTCTTGTTCATAATTTCCTTTTCAACTACTTGAACCTATTCTACTTTCTTACTATCGTTTTTCAATAGACCTCTTGTGCAGCAATTGTTTTGGTGAAAGAACGGGAAAAGATAGTAAAGTCAAAGTTGAGTTGGAGAAAAGTTCAGCGAGTCAAGAGCAAAGTACTGCAAAAGGTTAGCATAAATCTTTCATCCCAGTGTTTGGTGGCACTGGGAATTACTTCCACTTACACTCATCCGCTATCATAACAGCCTCAAAAAGATGCTTCTCAAGTTCACTTAGAGGCAAATCACTTTGTGAATAATTTCCCCAAGATTTTAGTATATCGGAAGTTTCAACGCCTTCAATAATAGGATATTCTTGGTTTTTTTTAGCGTATAACTCTTGAGCCTGCTTGCTTACTAAAAATTCCAATAAGACTATAGCATTTTCCCTGTTTTTTGCGTTTTTTGTTACTGCGGCACCACTGATGTTTACCATTACACCGTGATCGTTGCGATTAGGAAAAAAAGCCCCTAGCTTGTCTGCAACATTCTTTTTATTTTCTGATGAAAGAATTCTCGCAAAGTAGTAGCTGTTTACTATTGCAACATCTCCCTCACCAGCTGCTACGGCGTAAATTTGGTCAGTATCACCACCACTTGGTTTTCTTGCCATATTGCTCACAATTCCGCTTACCCATTCTTTCGTCTTTTCAAAACCATTATTTGCAATCATAAAAGCAATTAACGATCTGTTATATGGACTTGTAGAAGAACGCACTAATATTTTTCCTTTCCATTTTTCATTTGCTAAATCTTCATAAGTACTTAAGTCCTTAGGGTCTACTGACTCTTTATTGTAAACCAATATCCTAGTTCTTTTTGTAAGACCAAACCAATAATCTTCACTGTCTCTAAATCTTGCAGGTATAACACTTTTTAAAACCTCTGAATCCACTTGAGATAAAAGCCCTCTTTTTTTTGCTAGAATTAAGTTGACTGCATCAGCAGTTAAAAATAAGTCAGCTTCACCCCCGTTTTCTATTCGTGAAAGTAGCTGAGAATAATCATCAATGATGTAACGTACTTTAATGCCTGTATTTTTCGTGAATTCATCAAACAAAGTACGTACTAATTCCTCTTTACGTGATGAATAAACATTTACCACTTGTGAGTCATTAGTTCCGTCGTTTCTGTATAAATAAGTAATGACTATTAATACAACTGCTATTAAGGATGTGAATATAAAGGCTTTTTTCATATTGGATAAAAAATAACTTCTTTCAGTTGAAGATACTCAAATAACGCAACCTTAGCAAGTGTAAAATTCGTTAGATAAGTCATGAGAGCTACAAAAACTTCCTTGACAAACTCCGCCAGCCCCCTTATCATGGAACTGAAGCTATTTATTTATCTTCTCTGTACAGATTAAATGACAAAAAAACTCAACGTATTTGGCGTCTCATGTTTAATTTTTTGCACTATGTGCACCTTATGTCTTTATCAAATTTCTAGGTTTTTACCTACACAAGCTGAAATACGCTTATAAAGCATTTAAAACATCAAAAAACGCCAACTTAAAAAATGGATAGTGAATAACTAGCTACCCTAGGGTTTCTTTTGCCTTTTTTTCTGTTTAGTAAATTTCTTAACGTTTATAATTTAGATTAGTTGCGGTTTAAAAGCAGCTGAATCGCGGTTATTAAGCGTTTAGAATAAAAAAACGCCATACTTGAAAGTATAATGTAAGTAATTAGCCAACCACGGGGTTTCTTTTGCCTTTTTTTTATTTGGTAAATTTCTTAATATTTATAGCTAACATGAACAAACATTTGAGAGTAACTTCCGCTAGTAGGGTGTCATCCCAGTGCTTGACATTGGGATCCAGCCTTCCTGCAATCTCATCGAAAACGTTGTAACCACTTTCTATGCTAGTTTGCTTGTGAGCAACCTGGATTCCAGTGGGCTTTGTTGCATAGCACCTTAAGCAGTGATGGTTTACGACAAATTTATGTAATGATTTCAAATTTAGCCATACCAATATCAGTGAATTTGTTGAGCAAATAGCACTTAATTAGTAATTCTTTTTCACGATTTACTTCAGATTTATTCCTAAAGCTAAATCCAAATACTTGCTTCAACCTTGAGAAAAATCCTTCTATGTAAGATCTCTTTCCATAAATTGCTTCCTTTTTCCACTCTTTTACACCATCTTGTCCATATAATTTTATTAACCTAATAGCAGCATTTCTGTCAGACATATAATCTATTTTTGAATGTTCTGCTGCATCCTTTTTTGGTAGAACTTTTGTCTTTATATCGTATTTCTTACACAATTTATAAAGTTTGTGCCTATCGTATGCCCTATCTGCATATAATGCTTTTATTTTGTGCTGAAAATTAACTTCTTCAAGCAAATCGCAAGCTCCATAGTGGTCAGAGTAGACGCCATTACTGTATCTTGCAGCTATAGCTTTTTTACTATTCACACTTAACATAACATGTAACTTTCTTACTTGCTCGTAGCTTCGGTACTTTCTATCTGCACTGTTTTCCTTACTGTGGCCAGGAGTGTTACTGTAAATGCTGATACTTGTGCTATCTATGATAATTTCAATATTTTCCATGTTGCTTTTATCAACCCTGCAATCATTTATCTTAATATTAAGTTTTTTAAACCTTCTTGATGCTTGTGAATAGCTGATAACTGCCAAATTTTTTCCTATTTGTTGCAGATATCCTTTTATAAACCCCACCGTTTGTCTTAAACCAATTCTAAAAAGATTGACAATTATATGCACCAAAATTACGACTTTATCACTGTAAATATAGTTGCCGCCCTGCATTTTTGGACTATTTTCATACCAATTTTCGATAGCTTCATCGATGTAACGAAAAATATTTCCCCTTTTTTCAAGGAATTTGTTATATTCGTTTTGGTTACTGACTTTCATTTTCTGTGGCATATTTTTTCTTCAACAGTTAAATGGTTATTTATAATGAATTTTGTCAGTAGCCACCAGATTTTTTCGGTTGCTATGCAACAAAGCCATTCCAGTGTCAAGCACTGGAATGACACCCACTGGTGAGTCAAGCCAAAAACGTTTGTACAGCTATGTGTCAAGGCACTGGGATGACACCCTGACAACCGTCATCCCGCTGCTTGTTAGCGGCTAAGAGATACCGCGGCGGTATGACGGTTCGCCGCGGCATGACAATAAGCTCGTCATCCCGCTGCTTGTTAGCGGGATCTATGCTAAAAGATACCGCGAATGAATCGCGGTATGACGGTCTGCGGCAGTATGACGGTTCGCGGCGGCATGATGATAAGCTCGTCATCCCGCTACGTGTTAGCGGGATCTGCTGAGATACCGCGGTGGTATGACGTAGAAGCTATACTTTTATACTCACCAACTCAGCTGGATTCCAGCGTCAAGCACTGGAATAATATCGTTTACTATGTCTATATTACAATGTTTGTGCAGTTGTGTATCAACTACTTTTGTGGCACCGTTTGTTATTCAATCTTTATGCTAGTTTTACTAAAAATTATAGTATTTTAGATATAATTACAATATCTAAGTTTAAGGTATAGGGATGAACCCTACAATCAAGAGAATTTTCAATATTTTTCTTATAGTATTATTTATTTCTTTTTCTCATGTTGGGAGTGCTGCTGCTGACACTAATGCTGACACAACTGCTCAAGTAATATGTAATATTATTGGCTACGTTTGGGGAATAGGCGGACCGCTTATGACCGTAGTGATAATAGGTGCAGCTTTGCTTGCGATATTTGGTAGAATGCCATGGCCAGCTCTTTTTGCGCTAGGTGTATTTTGTGCTGTATTTTTCGGTGCTAAAGCTATTGTCACGAAAGTAATGGCTAGTATAAACACTACAGATGCTTCTTTTATGGAACGATGTGGAATAGGAGATATTACAAAAAAGAACTAATAGGGTTATTTTTTTCTAAAACAGACCTGATACACGGCTTCAACTATATCTTCCACTTGCGGTAATGCTTTTTTTTCCAGATTTGCAGCGTAAGGTAAGGGGATGTCCTTGCCAGTTACGCGCATAACTGGAGCATCAAGGTAGTCAAATCCTTGTTCCATGACAACGGCTGACAGCTCTGCTCCTATTCCTGCAAATGGCCATCCTTCTTCTACACTAACTAACCTATTAGTCTTCTGAATAGAGTTAATAACAGTTTGAGTGTCAAGTGGTCTTAAGGTTCTGAGGTCAATAACTTCAGCTTCTATGCCCTCATCAGAAAGTAAATCTGCTGCATTTAAGGCATCCATTAATTTTAATGAGAAAGCAGTGATAGTTACATCCTTTCCCTCTCGTATAACAGCAGCTTTGCCTATCTCAAGTAGATAATCTTTATTTGACAGCTCAGAGTCAGAAACTTCATGTTCATGTCCGTAAGCTATTTCGTTTTCTAGAAATATTACCGGATTAGGGTCACGAATTGCAGCTTTAAGCAGACCTCTGCAATCGGAGGCAAAATAGGGTGCTATTACTTTTAACCCCGGTATATGCGAATACCAAGATGCAAAGCATTGAGAGTGTTGTGCAGCAACTCTTGCTGCAGCGCCATTTGGTCCACGAAATACTACAGGGCATCCAAGTTGTCCGCCTGACATATAATTTGTTTTTGCTGCGGAATTCACAATTTGGTCAATAGCCTGCATAGAAAAATTAAAAGTCATAAACTCGACTATTGGCTTTAATCCAGCAAATGCCGCTCCAACAGCAAGGCCAGCAAATCCATGTTCGGTAATAGGAGTATCAACTACTCTGTTTTCTCCAAACTCTTTCAGTAATCCTTTCGTTACTTTATAAGCACCATCATACTCTGCAACTTCTTCACCCATGATAAGCACATCAGGGTCGTTTTGCATCTCTTCTCTGATTGCTGTGCATAAAGCTTCTCTTACACTTAAGGTTGCCATTTATAAACTTTTGTAGACTTTAACTAAAGTAACTATATCAGAATTACTAGGAAGCGTACAAATTAAGTTTTACAAACATTATGTTGCTTGAATATCTACTTCTTTTAATTCAGTGATGGGTAAGGTCAGTGCTTCATTCTATAACGCAAAACCCATACTCACCAAACCCAATGCATTACTTGCAATTAAGTTTTCTAGATTCCAGTGTCAAGCACACAGCTGTACGAACATTTGTTTGCAAAGGCAGTATGTTAAGTGTTATAGCCGATTTTGCCTCAAACACAAAGGTGTCATCCCAGTGCCCTACTGCTAGATCTGTTCGAACTTTTCTTTATAATAGTTTTAATATAATACAAAACCAGCCATTTTAGCCCACTTTTACCACATTTAGATATGAACTTGTATCTTGAACTGAAAAAACAAACTGATTTCCTTTTATTCTCTCCATAGTTTCTTTATAATGGGAAAAATAAATTTCCTTATCCTTAAGCTTTTCATTGCTTGTATGCACCCTTGGCTTCTTTCCATCTACTACAGCTTTGATTCAGATGCCTTACCCTCTATACAATAGCTTGTTTCAATAAGTCTCTTATTAAGCCTTATATCCCCCAAGTTAACGTGTTTTAACTCTCTTTCCAGCCATTTATCCCCTAAGCCATCAGTATATTGCACATTTGTACTTACTTCATTCATTTTGGTCCCAATTTTATTTAATATCTATCTTACTCACTTCTTATATTTGTGGGTAAAAGTGAGCTGGTGAATATGCTGGAAGGTACAACAAATGACAGCCAAAAGACTCTATTAATGACTTTGTTTTAGGAGTCTTATGAAATGTAGCATTATCCATAACTATCACGCTTTAACTGTGGCAGTAATATCTCACGCATTAAATACTTCTTTCTCCCGTGAAAGTTATTGGTGCAATGAACTTCTCATCCGCCTATTATACTTACTCTCTCTCGCTTTTTTCCAGAGCATATATTTTTTCTCCTTTTGGAGCTCGTCCATATTCTCGGTATAATCTATTATCAACTCCTGCTTCATCTATATATAAAATGCTAGAGTGGTCTATTTTTGAGATTTTATCGGTAAAGCGCTGCCTATCTTCTTGACTACGTTCTGTGACTTTTTTTTAAGGTTATTTTTAGCTGTTTTAACCTATACCAAATTGAATTTATTCCAAATCCTAGATTTTGTTTCATTTCTGCTAGCTGGGTGTTTTTTGACATATTCTTTGAGTACTTCTGGATCTATTTTTCGAATAAAACTTCCATTCTTTCCTGCCTCCAGGCTTTCACCGTTTCCTTTCTTTTTCAGCCATCTGTACAAGGTTGCAATTCCTATTTCTAGAAGATCTGCTACTTCAGATTTTGACTTCCATCTTTCCACCAAAGAGATAGCTTTCTCCCTTAAGTCTACACTGTATGCCATTACTTACCTCATATTTCATTAATTCCATATTATACCTTTATCATTTGTTTTGGGAAATACTATAGTAGCGGAATGACGAATTTGTTGCTTATCGGATTGTAGGTAAACTTTTGGCTATAGGTTCCAGCATCACGCGCTGAAATGACAGGATTTCGAAGTAAATCTAATCTATTTTCTCTTGATGAATAAACCTGAGTGAAGTATAGTAGCAATGCGTTTATATAGATTCTAATGAATAGTTTAGTTTTGGTTTATACAACTTTTTCAAATTTTAAAGAAGCTAAAACTGTTTCTGAAGAATTGTTAAACGAGAAATTAATTGTATGTGTCAATATATTTCCCGAAGTGAATTCTCTGTATTTATGGGAAGGTAAAATTAGTAATAGTTGTGAAGTAGTAGCAATTATGAAGAGCAAAAATGATCAAGTTGATAAAATTGTAGAAAAAATCGAAGCAATGCATTCTTATGATCAGCCAGCTATTGCTGTGATGTCCATAGAAAAAGCAAATAAATCTTTTACTAATTGGGCTAATAGTGTTATTGATGTAAGTAGTATTGGGGTGTAGCCAAGTGGTAAGGCAGCGGTTTTTGATACCGCCACGCGAAGGTTCGAATCCTTCCACCCCAGCCATGTTGAAGTGGGTGTAAAATGATATCACTTTTCTATAGATTAAGATTATTAAATTATATATTAGGTAGTCTAAAAGATATAACTGTGAAACTGTTTCTCTTCACAATGTATCTTTATATATCCAGCATTATGCTCATGTTTCTCAGCAATGGTTTTTGGTATGCTGTAGAATTTGGCTCTTTCAAAAATGCGTTTTACCGTTTGTTTCAATATTGCAAGTGGTATTATGAAAATAGGGAAGATCTCGGTTACGGAATTTCTATTCGAATATTAGTGGCGTTTCTTACTCCGCATTTTCTCTATAAGTTGTTCCTTAGCACAGGCTGGAAGTCCTTTTTAAAGGAAAAGATAGTGCAGATACTCAAGTTCATAATCACAAGAAGAAAAAAGGGTAGTGAGTTCAGTAACAGTAGTAAACCAAGTAGCAGTAGTTATAGTGATAAGAATAATTACAGCAATAACAGTGGTAACAATGAGCGTCAAGCTCAAGATGCAAAGCGGAAAGTAAACATGATAAAGCAGCTATTAGTCAAAGATATAGAGAAAACTATAGATAGGAGATTGCATGATATTTTTTTCGGTAAAAGGAGTAAACCTCATTGAGTATATAAAAAGGCTTTATCTAGTAAGGCTTTTTAAGATTGGCTGTATTTTGTTTTTTACGTATACCGGATCACAATCAGCCAATATACATGTGTGCACAAAATCTTGACTAAAGTCTGACAACCAAGAAATTGCTTTACGTTTTTCCACCAAGCTTTCTGTTTTTTTACAGTTACTTGCTGCATCAGTCATTGCCTGTGCTATCACTGATTTCCACAGTATACAGTACCGTTGTATATCATCTGACGTACTGTTTGCTTCGTAATGGTGAAAAAATTCTTTGAAATTGAAGTTGTTTGACATGATGATACCTCTTTGGATTGAAATTTGAAATGATTTGAGTTTATGTCGCCACAGCAGATCCCGCTAACAAGTAGCGGAATGACGAGTTACTATACCGCCGCGAACCGTCATACCGCCGCGGCGCTAACACGTAGCAGAATGACGAGGTTATCGTCATACCACCACGAACCGTCATACCGCCGCGGTATCTCGGCCGCTAACAAGTAGCGGGATGACGGTTGTCGTTTAGCCATAAATGTTTAAGGAATTTACCAAATGAAAAAAAAGGCAAAAGAAACCCTGGTCATTGTCTATTTTCAGTATTGGCGTTTTTTAAGCCTTAAACGCTGCAATTTAGCTGCTTTTAAGTGCAACTAACCTTAGCTAAAATGTTTAAGAAATTTACTAAGCAGAAAAAAAGGCAAAGAAACCCCGTGGTAATTAGTGTTCACTCTCTAATCCTGCAAATTGGCGTACTATACTGTCTTAAACGACTTATAAGCGCGTTTCAGCTTATATAGGTAAAAACCTAGAAATATTGTGAAGACATAAGGTGCACATAGTGCAAAAAATTAAAAATAAGACGCCAACTACGTTGTTTTCTTGCTGTTTAATCTGCACAGATGAAGATAACTGAATACCTTCAGTCTCATGATAAGGGGGCTGGCGAAGGGTGTCAAGTAAGTTTTTTCGTTTCTATTTCCAATAAAAGTTTGTATGCAATAACACAGAAGCATATGCTGCTATTCCTTCATTTCTTCCAATAGAACCTAATTTTTCTGCAGTGGTTGCTTTGATATTTACAAATTCATCATCAATTTCTAATGCTTTTGATATGAATTTCTTCATTTCTACTTTGTAAGGCGATATTTTAGGCTCCTCACAAACTATAGTAATATCTAAATTAGACACGCTGTACCCTTTTTCCTTTGCTTTTTTAGCAGCAAAGTCAAGAAAGTGAGATGAATTGCAATCTTTCCATTCAGAGGAACTAGGAGGGAAATGTTCTCCTATGTCGCCACATCCCAGTGCTCCGAGTATTGCATCAACGATTGCATGTATTGCAACATCACCATCGGAATGTGCTTCTATTGCCATGTTGTGCTCAATTTTCACACCGCAAATTTTTATAAAGCTCTCAGCACCATTTTGAACTTTAATGAACTTATGTATATCATAACCAGTTCCGACACGAAATTTTGGCTCTTCAAAAAGAAGCTTTGCCATATTGATATCCTCTTTTGTGGTTAACTTAAAATTGCTTTTCTCACCTTTAATAATCGCAATATGTTTTTTGTGCTCTACCATTAGTGATGAATCGTCAGTAAATTCTTTGTCTGATTGATGGCACGATAATAATTCTTTGAAATTAAAAATTTGAGGAGTTTGTATGGCTCTGAGTTTTCCTCTTGAAATCGTAGATTCAACGAAATTATTACCCACCAATGACATAGTATCTTCAACTTCTATTGCTGGAACTACTCCTGTATATTGATCATTAATTATGAATTGAGCCAAGTTATCTATCAGAACATTTGACACAAAAGGCCTACAAGCATCGTGTATAACTACAAAATCTGGGTTAACTTTTTGTAAGCTTTCAAGCCCTAGTTTAACTGAATTTTGCCTGTTTTCTCCTCCATATATTGGACTTAGTAATTTAGTATCTACACCTCCTGTCATCCAAGTAGCTTGACTACTTGGATCCATACTTTCTTTTTTTCTAGATTCCAGCGTCACGCGCTGGAAGGAGTGTACTGCTGATTTTTCACTTAAATAATGGTTGGATAAGAGATCCATTGCTTCCCTATAAAAACTTTCATGGTCTCTATTAATTGCTATTCTTATGTAATCTATATATTGGTTAGCCAGAAATCTTTTAATTGTATGAAATAAAACAGATTTACCTGCAAGTTCTGTATACTGCTTAGGAATTGTGTTACTGCATCTACTGCCTACTCCCGCTGCAACTATTAATGCTGCTATTTTGTATTTCTTAAGTCTGTTAGTGTGCATATTTATCATTTTCAGCGTAAGTGTATAGTAACAGGTTATTTACATTTTTAAAAAAAGAGTGTATTATATTAATTAAGATATAATACGATGCTAGAATGCACATTACTAAGTGTAATAAAGAAAATGAGATACACCTTATATTCTTTCATGGAATAGGGGATAACTATAAAAGTGCTCACAATTATGTACAAGGTTTAAATGGATCAAATAATAGCCATGCACATAAATATCCAAGAGCATTTCAGAACTACATAACTTATGCTGCAGTTAGCTTTTTATTCCTCGTGGCATCTGTATCAGCGCCCATTGCAATATTACTACTTATAAGCCCCATAACAGCTGGAGTAGTTGGTTTAGCAAGCTTAGCTGCTCTAACTTGCATTTTTTTATCCGTAATGCTTATTATTATTCCCTTTATAAATAGAGATCAAAGTTTGCTTAAGCCCTCGATAGAAGAAATCAATGAATTAATGGACAAGGGTGTGAAACCTGAAAACATTATACTTTTTGGCCATTCCTTTGGAGGAGCAGTTGCATCGGCAGTTTTGAAGCACTTTGCAGACAAAAACGTTAAACTTGGAGGTGTTATTTTTACTAGCACTTTCAGCTCTTTTCATACAGCAATAGGGCATTTTCCGATCCCTCAAGCAAAAATTTTAAGTATGTTGCCCTCATCCATTTTAAAAAAATTGCTAAAGGCTTTAGATCTAGATTTTGATCTAGTGAACGATATACGAAAGTTGCGAGATGAGGGAAAATTGAATATGCCAATAATAGTTATTAATAACAAAGGAGATCACTTAATACCACAACCTGCACAATTGGCGCACGCAATAGAAAATGATAAATTGATCAAGACTGTTAATTCGAAAAGGTGTGAAGATGATCCACATAACGGAGTTTTATCTAGTTGGGAATTGGATGAAAATTTGACTGATCTAATACTTAATAAAATTGATAAAACAATGAATAGATAGTATTTACAATAAACTGTATATTTTTCAGTAAATTGACTATGCTAAAAGCATGCAAAAACGTCATATAACTATTTGTTTTATACTGCTTTTTATAATAGGGATGTTATTCCTGATGCGTCCTATGATTTTTCCATGTTTAATATCTATTATTATTGCATATTTGTTTAATCCGCTAGTAGTCAAGTTTGAAAAGTATAGAATACCGCGTTCATGTTCTGTAATTTTTATAATACTTGTTTTATTAATAGCTTTTATACTAGTCATAACATTTGTTTTACCTATTATATATGTTCAAATTACTTCAATATTAAATTTCTTAGTGAGTAAAGTGCCTTCATTAAAGCTTAAAGTAATCCCCTCTGTATTAGAATTTCTTAATATAAAAATCGAGGATAGCTTATTTGATCACTTATCTAAAAATCTAGCAGAAAATTACAGCGACTATGTATCTTATTTCATGAATGCTCTTGATATTGCTAGTAACTTTATAATCCAAGTGTTAAGTTCAAGCTTTAACATGGTATCATTAATGGTGATTACTCCTGTAGTGTTTTTCTATATATTACGTGATTGGCCTTTAATTATAGAAAAAGCTAATAAATTAATTCCTATTCTTTATAGAGAAAAAGTTGCAAATTATTTTTCCAAAGTGGATTTCATTATATCTAATTATCTAAAGGGGCAGGTAAATGTATGTATTGTCATGATGGTCTTTTACTCTGTGAGCCTGAGCATAATCGGATTGGAACACTCTATTGTTATTGGAATTTTATCAGGAATGTTAACGTTCATACCTTACGTAGGGCCATTATTATATACCATTATTGGGTTTTTGAGCGCTATCACTCAATTTAGTGGATGGTTTGAAAGTGCTGCCGTTTTGCTATTATTTGGTGTTGGACAATTAATAGATTCAAACATATTAGTTCCTTTATTAATAGGAAAAAAAGTTCATATACATCCAACTGTAATTATTCTGGGAATTACTATATGCGCTTCATATTTTGGATTTATAGGTATATTACTTTTTATTCCAATAATAGCAATGTTCAATGTATCAGTAGAATATGCAATCAATAAATATTTTAAAAGTGAGCTTTATAAAAACGGCTAACAGACCTTTTGCATAATCAATTTATGGTAAGAGGAGAAATGAGCCCAGAATACCTGAGATATTTGAGGAGCGTAAGTAAATTTCTGCGCAAAAATTACTACCAGAAAGAGGTTACGTAAGAGGTTTAACGTGCAATTAAATTTATTTAACAACAATCAAGCTGATTATAGTCGGCAAAATTACATCATCTTAGATGAAAATAAGCACGTATATAATTCGGTAGTTAATGATTTATCTTGGAAATGTCTGATTCTTTTTGGACCTAAAAGCTCCGGTAAAACTCATCTTGCTCATATTTGGCAGTCAATAAACGATGCAATTTTTATCAATGTGAATAACTTTGTAAGCGAGATTAGGTATAGCGATGCTTTTATTTTAGAAGACGTACAAAACATTAAAGATGAAGCAATGTTATTACATTGTTACAATTACATGAAAGAAAGTGACAAGAGGCTGCTAATCACTTCTTCAATTTCACCAAAAAAGCTTAACTTCAAACTAAGAGATTTAAGCTCTCGAATATTGTCAACTATCAGCGTAAAAATTTTGCCTGCAAGCGAGGAATTATTAAGAATTATGCTAATAAAACGATTTTCAGATAAACAGTTAAAAATTGATTTAAAAGTGATTAATTATATTTTAGCAAGAATAGAACGTTCTTTCTATAGCATTGATAAAATTATAGAGAAGATAGATAATGAATCTATAGGGTCAAATGTGACCGTTCCTTTTATTAGCACTTTATTAAAAAAAGATGCCATTTGATTTCTTCCTTTGTAAAGTACTCATTGTATATATTAAAAATTTATTAACACCCATAACACTAACGTAATTGAAATCTCTATCTGTCCATGTTAGAATTATAATAAATGTAGATAGATACAGCTAAGAAGTATTCTATATTTATAGTAGAGCTCACTTTATAAGGTGTTTTTTATAGATTTAACGTTATAATTTAACTATGATAAGAGTAAGATTAAATTTAAGAAAAAGGTTAAAGCAAAAGTTTGTGATGTTCACTCTATTGATAAATGCTTTATTTGTCTCATATTTTCTCATAAGAAACACAGGGAACACTTCTAATCAAATTATAGCCAAAGAAATAAATATAGGAGCTGATAATGAAAAATAAACAGTCGCAAAATAAAAAAGAAAATCTTTACATAACATATTACATAGATGCTTTGGCTTCAGAGAGGTCCGCTACACAAAATACTCTGGAAAGTTATCGTTCGGATTTACACCAGTTTGAAGAATTTTTATTAGAAAGCAGCACTACCTTGGTTGGTGTAAACAAAACCAATATTAAAGATTATGTGAAATCTCTATGTACACAAAAAAAATATAAAAGTAGCTCTATATCAAGAAAAATATCCGCTATGAAAAATTTCTACAAGTGTCTATTTAATGACGGAATAATAGATTTTAATCCAGCGCCGGCTAATGATGCTGAATTAAAGAATCCAAAAGTTTCTCGTCCTTTGCCTAAGTATTTAAGTGTCGAAGAAATATTTTTGCTAATGGACACAGTGAGAAAATCAGCAAGCGAATCGAATAAAGAGATAAGCAGTAAAAGGCTATGTGCGATTTTAGATATCCTTTACTCTTCTGGAATGCGTGTTTCTGAACTAATTAATATGAAGTTATATGAAGTGTCACATTTAATAAACAGTAATAACAAAGAATGCTATATAATAATAAAAGGAAAAAGTGGTAGAGAGAGGCAAATTCTTTTTAATGAACAAGCATTGCAGAGCCTTAGAAATTATTTATCAGTTCGTGACAATCTGATCCCTAACGGAAAGGAATCCGATTGGCTATTCCCAGGTGATAAACCTAATAAACCAATTACAAGGCAGAGGGTCGGTCAATTAATGAAGGAGTTAGCAAGAAAATGCAATATTGATGAAAATAAGATCTCTCCACACGTGATTAGGCATTCTTTTGCTACCCATCTACTGGATAGCGGAGCAAATATTGTGTTGATACAGAAAGTTCTTGGCCATACTAACCTTTCTACAACACAAATATATACTCATATTGCTAACGAAAAGTTAAAGGACAAATTAGCTGATTCGCATCCTATTACTCAGATGATCAATAATTAAACTTATTGCTTTTAATTTGTAGTAAAGTTAAATTTAAATAAATTTATGTGAGTTTGTGATTTCAAGTTTATTGTTTAACTTCTTCCTTATATTATGGGAAGTATTCTATACTTTAATTACTCTCCCTGTAATTTTCTTTCCTGAGTGTGTAATAACCATTTTCCTCGTCTGCTCGGTGAGAGTTGTATTGTTCATGCTGCGTTTATTATGTGGCATTAAATATGAAGTGAGGGGAATGGAAAACATTCCTAAGCAACCTTTTATAATTGCATCCAAACACCAATCTCCATTTGAAACATTTATTTTTATACTACTATTTAGAAAAGCGGTTTTTATTTTAAAACGTGAATTGAAATGGGTTCCATTCATTGGTTTGCACCTCATAGCGCTGAAAATGATTTTTATTAACCGTTCAGATGGTATCAGTTCTATACGCCATATAATCAAACTAGCAAAAATGCGTATAAAAGAAAATAGAAGCATAATAATATTTCCTGAAGGTACAAGAACGACTATAAACCAAAATATAAAATATCAACCAGGTATTGCTGCTTTATATAGCGTATTATCTGTTCCTGTGTTACCGGTTGCTTTAAACACTGGTTTGTTTTGGCCAAAAAGCATACTTTCTCTGAGAAAGAATCCCGGAAAGGCAGTAATAGAAATATTGCCCCCAATATATCCTGGGTTAAACAAAAATGAATTCTTGCAAAGTTTAGAAAAAATTATTGAAGAGAGAAGCGGTAGATTAACCACAGAAAAAACTGATATTGCAAATTAATAAAAAAATTTTATAATTAAAAGAAAAGTACAGTATTTTAGGTATTAATATATGGCAAATCATAAGAGTGCTAAAAAAATGATAAAGGTAATAGCAAAGCGCACTTTAATAAATAAGATGCGGAAAAGTAAAACTCGCACCTCTATTAGAAAATTGGTTGATATAATCAAGTCTGGCGACAAAGAAAATGTTGTTCTGGCATTTCGGAATGCTGAATCTAATTTACACAAGTGTGTAAATAAAGGTGTTATTCATAGGAATACTGCTGCGCGTAAAATAAGTCGCTTAAATGCAAAAGTAAAAGCATTGATGACCGCTTAATACGGTTAATGTAAAGTTAACTGTATTAATATATACTCTTCAGTTTGTATATTCTGTATAAAATTTAAGTAGCTTAAGTGATGGATAAAAAAGTGCTATTAGAACTAAGTAATGGATTAAAAATCGAGCTACCTGTATTAAGTGGAACAATAGGTCCTGACGTGTTAAATATCAAGGATTTATATAAGACGACAGGATTATTCACTTATGATCCGGGGTTTGTTTCTACAGCTTCATGCTCTTCCACAGTTACATTCATTGATGGAGATGAAGGAGTTCTTAAATATAGGGGACATGATATAGCTGATTTGGCAGAGAATAATAGTTTTACTGCTGTGATTTATTTATTGCTCTATGGTGAATTACCCAGTTCAGAGCAACACAAAAAATTTCTTCTCAAAATACAAAAATTATCCAAAGTATCAGAGCAAGTTACAAATGTAATCAAAGCATTTCCAAAAACTGCTCACCCTATGTCGATTTTAATTGCATGTTTTGCAAGTTTGTCAGCATCTTACCATGAAAAGCATGGCAACAATATCAATGGTGAAGATCTAGATTTTGGAATTTCTGCAATAGCACAAGTTCCTGCAATTGTTGCAATGATTTATAGGCATATCAACAATCAGGAATTCATAAATGCTAACAATGAATTAAGTTACAGTGAAAATTTCTTAAAGATGATATTTGGCGATGCTGTTGATAATGATAAAAGCGCCCTTTTTGCAAAAGCTCTGGATAAAATATTTACTCTCCATGCTGATCATGAACAGAATGCTTCTACGGCGGCTGTCAGATTGGTGGGATCGGCTGGTTCTAATCTGTTTGCAAGCCTCTCTGCAGGAGTTGCTACACTTTGGGGACCAGCACATGGTGGAGCTAATGAGGCAGTTATAAATATGCTAAAAGAGATAGAGCAAAGTGGAGATATAGATAAATTCATCGAAAAAGCTAAAGATGATAAAGATCCATTTAAATTGATGGGATTTGGACATCGTGTTTATAAAAATTATGATCCGCGCGCGCGCATATTGAAAGACGCTTGCCATGAGGTTCTAAGTAAACTAGAACAAAATAATGAATTGCTCAAAATTGCAAAAAAACTTGAAGAAATAGCTTTAAAGGATGAATATTTTATTGTGCGTAAGTTATATCCAAATGTTGATTTTTACTCAGGTATAATAATGAATGCTATCGATATTCCCTCAAATATGTTCACGCCTATTTTTGCACTTGCAAGAACCACTGGTTGGGTTACTCAGTGGTATGAAATGATAAATGATAAAGAAACTAAGATCTGTAGACCAAGGCAACTCTATTTTGGTAAATAAATTTATTTTCACTTCATTAGACTTCTTGCATAACCCAAACTAAGTAGAAAAAAGGTGTCATCTGAGTAGCTGACACTGGAGTAATGCCCTCCTTTGTCATCCCAGTGCCTTGACTACTTGGATCCAGATTGGGTACTAAGTTGGTAAGCATAAAAGTATTATGTTAAAACACAGCGTTCTTGATGAGATTACGGCAAGGCTGGATTCCAGCGGGCTTTGTTGCATAGCACCTTAAGCAGTGATGGTTTACGACAAATTTATGTAATGATTTCAAATTTAGCCATACCAATATCAGTGAATTTGTTGAGCAAATAGCACTTAATTAGTAATTCTTTTTCACGATTTACTTCAGATTTATTCCTAAAGCTAAATCCAAATACTTGCTTCAACCTTGAGAAAAATCCTTCTATGTAAGATCTCTTTCCATAAATTGCTTCCTTTTTCCACTCTTTTACACCATCTTGTCCATATAATTTTATTAACCTAATAGCAGCATTTCTGTCAGACATATAATCTATTTTTGAATGTTCTGCTGCATCCTTTTTTGGTAGAACTTTTGTCTTTATATCGTATTTCTTACACAATTTATAAAGTTTGTGCCTATCGTATGCCCTATCTGCATATAATGCTTTTATTTTGTGCTGAAAATTAACTTCTTCAAGCAAATCGCAAGCTCCATAGTGGTCAGAGTAGACGCCATTACTGTATCTTGCAGCTATAGCTTTTTTACTATTCACACTTAACATAACATGTAACTTTCTTACTTGCTCGTAGCTTCGGTACTTTCTATCTGCACTGTTTTCCTTACTGTGGCCAGGAGTGTTACTGTAAATGCTGATACTTGTGCTATCTATGATAATTTCAATATTTTCCATGTTGCTTTTATCAACCCTGCAATCATTTATCTTAATATTAAGTTTTTTAAACCTTCTTGATGCTTGTGAATAGCTGATAACTGCCAAATTTTTTCCTATTTGTTGCAGATATCCTTTTATAAACCCCACCGTTTGTCTTAAACCAATTCTAAAAAGATTGACAATTATATGCACCAAAATTACGACTTTATCACTGTAAATATTGTTGCCACCCTGCATTTTGGCCCAATTTCATACCAATTTTCGATAGCTTCATCGATGTAACGAAAAATATTTCCCCTTTTTTCAAGGAATTTGTTATATTCGTTTTGGTTACTGACTTTCATTTTCTGTGGCATATTTTTTCTTCAACAGTTAAATGGTTATTTATAATGAATTTTGTCAGTAGCCACCAGATTTTTTCGGTTGCTATGCAACAAAGCCATTCCAGCGTCACGCGCTGGAATGACAAGGCTATAAGTTGCAAGCGAAACGTCATACCGCCACGGTATCTTAGAACCTGTTTAAAATCTCCTCAATAGAAGAGAAATGAAGGAAAGAACAACCATTTGTAAACTTGTGTTGAGTTTACGCTCACAATTTTTCCATAACCGTCTACATTTTTCCAACCAAGCAAAAGACCGCTCGACAACCCATCTTTTTGGCAATACAGCAAAGGTATGTAATTCGCTTCGTTTTACTGCCTCAACAGTTGCACCAATAGTTGCTTTTATTTGTGTTGCAAAATTTTCTCCTGTATAGCCAGCATCAACGAGTATATTTTTGACTTCAGAGAGGTTTTCTTTAGCATTTTCCACCATTTTCACAGCACTGCTACGATCAGTTGCTTCTGCCGTTGTTATATGAATTGCATGTGTTGTGTATCAACTGCGATATGACCCTGAAATCTTTTCACCTGCATCATAGCCCTTTCTTTCAGCAGTATCTGCGTTTTTGACGCTTTGAGCATCAATTATGCAGAAACTGGTTTTCTCTTTCCGACCACTGTTTTGTCACAACCAATTTTTTTTAACCAACAAGCTTGGCTCCTTTCCTTTCTTTTTACTCCACATTTGAAAATAGTAATATATGTTTTCCCACCTTGGAAACTCTTTTGGCAACATTCTCCACTGACAACCACTTTTTAGCACGTATAACACTCCACAAAATACTTTGTATATATCAATTAATCTTGGTCTTGTTTTCTTTTTCCTACTTTCTAAAATTGGTTTGATTTTTTCAAATTGCTCACGACTTATGTCGCTTGGATACCTTTGACTCATTTATATACCTCATTATTTACCTGTTCCTACTTTAGCTCATCTCTTTGAGATTTTAAACAGGTTCTTAGAGCTTATCCGCAAACGAAAAAAAGTATAGTATATGAGTTTTAAAAATGGGGTTAGAAATGAGAAAAAAGTATCCTACAGATCTTAGTGAAAGAGAGTGGTCGCTAATAGAGAAACACTTTAGAGTATCATACAAGAAAGGAGGAAGGCCGCTAAAACATAGCAAAAGAGAAGTATTATCGGCAATTTTTTATGTACTACGTACAGGATGTCAATGGCGCTATTTACCGCACGCCATGGAAGAAAGTATATGAACAATTTAGGAGGTGGAAAAAGCAAGGAATTTTCGAAAAAATGAACTACGATATCACTAAATATAGTAGGTCAAAAATGGGAAGAAACGAGGAGCCAAGTGCTTGCATAGTAATCTGTAAAAACGACAGAAAAAGGGGGGTCAAAGGTTATGATGGGAGTAAAAAAGTAAAAGGTAGAAAAAGGCACATAATCTCAGGGTTTTATATTAGGCTGTTATGTGGGTGCTGCTAGTGAAAATGACAGAGATGGTAGCATTGGATAATATGAGGAAAAAATATACTAACGTTAAGAAAATGTGGTCTGATATGGGGTATCAAGGAAGAAATTTAAAGGAGTACATAGAAAAAGAGTACGGAATAGACATTGAAATTGTTAAAAGGCCTCCATGTAGGTTTTGGGTACACAAAGAC
This sequence comes from Wolbachia endosymbiont of Rhagoletis indifferens, assembly GCF_048537595.1. Taxonomy (NCBI): domain Bacteria; kingdom Pseudomonadati; phylum Pseudomonadota; class Alphaproteobacteria; order Rickettsiales; family Anaplasmataceae; genus Wolbachia; species Wolbachia endosymbiont of Rhagoletis indifferens. The sequence goes on from NZ_CP175923.1 coordinate 1,205,537, forward strand.
ACACCACCTGAACTACCAATGGCGTCAACTTAAGAGCCTTCATTAGCAAACCCTCCTATGGATTTTCTGAAAAGTTTTTGAGTATATTGTATTTTTAATTTGTAAAATAAGATTTTTTCCTTTCTGCACGTCTCGTCTAAAAAGGACACATTTTAAACTTTTTTGTTGAAATAAAATAGAAACAAAAGTGCTGTTTCTTGCACTCTTTGGATAATTTAATGATAAAAAATTTAGAGAGAAATTTTACACACAATCACTGATATTTTCCCTTAAGTTGACGCCATTGCCTGAACTACTACCAATGAGGGAACAGGGGTTTAAAGTACAGTCAAGAAGATGGGTTGTAGAAAGGACTTTTGCTTGAGGAATAGAAGGCTATCAAAGGAATATTTACAACATCCACTGAAAATTTCATACACCTGGCTATGAGTAGGGTTATGTTAAGGAGGGAATATGCTTGAGTTTACCAGTTTCCGGACAAGCTCTGAGAAGGATTCTATCCATAAGCAATAAAACGCCAATAACAGCACATCCAAATAGCGGGATCATAGAGCCAATCATTCCCCCTGCAATCAAGGGCGATAAATTAGAACAATACTTAAAAGCTATGGTATTAGCTATAAGCCCTGCGGACCCTATGGTTATTAATGCATACGATGCAAACTTTTTTTGATCAGGCATAATAATCCTCTTCATTGATGTAATCCTTCATTATTACATAATGTTGCAACCAATGTCAATTATATAACTGAGGGTTTTTAATTGACTTTCAACGTACTTCAGTCTATACAATTCTAATATCTTAAACTATCGGATATGCCCGATCTAAAGACAATGATGTTAAATTTTGGCCCTCAGCATCCGGCTGCACATGGAGTGTTGCGTCTTGTTTTGGAGATGGATGGTGAAGTAATCGAGAGGGCAGATCCCCATATTGGGCTTTTGCACCGCGGTACTGAAAAATTAATAGAACATAAAACGTACCTTCAAGCTTTGCCTTATTTTGATCGCCTTGATTATGTATCACCAATGTCACAAGAGCATGCATATTCACTGTGTGTGGAGAAATTGTTGCAATGCGAAATTCCAATTAGGGCAAAGTATTTACGTGTCTTGTTTTGTGAACTGACGAGAATACTAAATCATTTACTGAACGTTTCTTCTCAAGCGCTTGATGTTGGAGCAATGACCCCTCTTTTATGGCTCTTTGAAGAAAGAGAAAAAATACTGGAATTTTACGAAAGAGCTTCAGGTGCAAGGTTTCACGCAGCTTACATCAGGCCAGGTGGAATTGCAGCAGATGTTCCAGAAGGTTTGATTGAGGATATTGCAAAGTTTATAGAGCAATTTCCAAAGTATATAGACGATGTTGATGAACTTTTAACAGAAAATAGAATATGGAAGCAACGCACTGTAGGAATTAGTGAAATATCAGTAGCGCAAGCACTTGATTGGGGCTTTAGTGGCCCAATGTTGCGCGCTGCTGGGCTTGCTTGGGATTTGCGAAAAAGCCAGCCATATGAGATATATGATCAACTAGATTTTGATATACCGATCGGCCAAAATGGCGACTGTTATGACCGTTATCTAGTTAGAATGGCAGAGATCAGGCAGTCTGTTAGCTTAGTGAAGCAGTGTATAGAGAAAATGCCTGAAGGGCCAGTAAAAACTGAAGATAGAAAAATTTCTCCACCGCCAAGAGCGGAGATGAAAAAATCTATGGAAGCTCTCATCCACCATTTTAAACTTTATTCGGAAGGGTATCATGTACCAAAAGGTGAGGCTTACACAGCTGTTGAGGCACCAAAAGGCGAGTTTGGAGTGTATATAGTTTCAGATGGTACCAATAGACCTTACAGATGCCGAATAAGAGCACCTGGCTTTGCACATTTACAAGCCTTAGATTTTATGGCAAAAGGACACATGCTTGCCGACGTTGCAGCAATTATTGGCTCACTCGATATAGTTTTTGGTGAGATTGATAGGTAATTATTGTAAAATAGCAACTCAACTAATGGTCAATACATCTTCTATTAAAAATTGTACAAATTCATTGCCATTCCAGTAATTCATAGAGATTTTACCCAAAATAGCTTTAACATTACCCTGCATGATAGCAGAGCCAAGATGAGTATTTGCAGAACGAAATGCAATAGCTCTTACCATAATATTATCATCAGCAATAAAACATTTTATATGGTCAACTCCTATAACTTCAGGCTTTCTTATCTTTGCTCCTTGGATAATAAACCTTGGTTCAGGATTCCCAACTCCAAATGGTCCCAAGCGTTGCAATTGATTCCATAAAGATAAATTTATTGCTTTAGCAGTTACTATACTATCAGCTTTTAAAGTTTTCTCATTTATAGAGTTTGAAAATCTTTCAGTAAAAAAATCATGCAAATCATTTATTTTGTCTTCTTTAATTGAAAATCCTGCCGCCATACTATGGCCACCACCTTCAATAATCAAATTTATAAACTTTGCGGAAAGGACTGCAGCACCGATATCAACTCCCAAAATTGATCTACAGCTTGCTTTTCCTATTCCATTGTTTAAAGACATCACTATCGTTGGTAAGTGAAACTGCTCCTTTAGCCTTGATGCAATTATACCGATTATCCCCTGGTGCCAATTGCCACTTACCATTATAAAATTTACACCTAATTGGGCAAATTTTTCCGCTTGTGCTGTGGCTTCTAAGAGAGCCTCATTTTCTAACACTTTCCTTGCATTATTCAAATCTATTAATTTTAGCACGATTGAATGTGCCTCTTCTTCATCATCCGTAGAAAGTAGCCGTGCACCAAGCGATGCTTCTCCGATTCTTCCTCCAGCATTTATGCATGGCCCAATACTAAACCCTAACCGCGAAACACTTGGTTTTTCAAGGATTCCCAAAGCATCAAATAAAACACGCAAGCCAACGTTTTTTCTTGCTGACATCACTTTTAATCCTTGTGAGACAAATGCTCTATTTAGGCCGGTAATCTGCATAACATCACAGACAGTTCCCAGGGCAACCAAATCCAGCAGATCAAATAAATCTGGTTCTTTTTTGTTGGTAAAAAATCCTTGCTCACGTAGGCTTTTATTAAGAGCAACAATTAGCAGAAATGACACTCCAACTGCTGCTAAGTTATTATAAGGAGAGCTCTCATCAAGGCGGTTTGGGTTAACAACTGCTACGGCGCTTGGTAATTTTTCCGTACCAAGATGATGATCGACAACTATAATATCAAGACCAAAGACCTTTGCATCTTCTATTGGTTGATATGCAAGCGTACCACAATCAACGGAAATACATAAATCGATCCCGTTTTTTTTAAGTTGTAATAAAGCATCTGTGTTTAATCCATAGCCCTCATCAACACGATCTGGAATGTAGATTATAGAGTGTATACCGATTGCTCTTAGGTACCTGTTGATCAATGCTGACGACGTTGCACCATCAACATCATAGTCACCAAATATTGCAATGTTTTCATTATTTTTTATTGCCCGTATTATACGAGAAACAGCTTTATCCATATCAAGAAGGTGAAAGGGATCTGGTAATAGCAATCTGATTAGTGGATATAAGAAGTCGCTTGCATTTTCTATGTTAACACCACGAGTAACCAATATTCTTGCTAGTACTTCTGGCAACTCAAATCTCTGTATAAGAGTTAAGATTTCCCTTTGATCTGCTTCTTGTAACTTCCACAATGCATTTGTTATGCTGCGCTTTTCAATTTCAAGTAGCATATTCTTTGTAAATAAAACTACTTTACCAGAATTTTTAAGCTTGTTCTATAATTGTATTAGACTTCTGCATAACCTAAACTAAGCAGAAAAAAGGTGTCATCAAAGTAGCTTGACACTGGTTCCTTTATGACGGTGTCATGAAAGTAGCTGACACTGGAATGGCTTTGTTGCATCGCTACTTATGAAAGGCTAACTATAGCTAGGATTATAAGCAACCTATTGAAAATCTTGTTTTTTTGCAATCAATCTGATCAAATTTAAGAATAGTAATTTATTATTTATATTAATAAACTTAATTCTATTGAAAATAGCTAAAGCATTGAAATTCTTGAATTTTAGCCGGATTAGTGAGTGGTAGTGAAATTTCTTTTACTCAAATTTAGGTATTCACTGACCGTTCTTGTTATAAATACCAGAATAATAAGCTACTGATATTCTCCATCTTTTTTATCTTTAATCCATCATAGCTAGCGATGCAACAAAGCCATTCCAGCGTCAAGCTACTTGCATGACACCATCACAGAGTGAACCAGAGTCATACACACATCCCTTTGGTGACAACGTTTGTTGATGCAAGATTATATCTTGAAAAAATTAAGTTTTGATGCTATAAAATAATTGTAAATTTTGTCTCTGTGGTAGCTTTATGAATGTTGAAAGTAAAAAAATACATGATGCTAAAATAAAATTACCAATATTTCTTGATTATCAATCTACTACTAAAGTAGATCCCCGTGTTTTAGAGGTGATGATACCTTACTTTGGTGAGTTCAGTAATGCACACTCTCGCAGCCATTCATTTGGTTGGACTGCTGAAGAAGCAGTGGAAAAAGCAAGGAAACATATCGCTGATCTGGTGAACGCAGATAGCAAAGAAATTATCTTTACCTCAGGTGCAACTGAGTCAAATAATACGGCAATCAAGGGCGTTGCTCACTTTTATAAAAATAAAGGAAATCATATAATAACTGTCTGCACGGAGCATAAGTGTGTTCTGGATTCTTGTCGGCATCTGGAAAATGAAGGCTTTAAAGTTACATATTTGCCTGTTAAGCAAAACGGAATTATAGATTTATCAAAGCTTGAGGAAGCAATTACTGATAAAACAATCCTGGTTTCAGTGATGATGGTAAATAATGAAATCGGAGTAATTCAGCCTGTCAAAGAAGTTGGTGCAGTATGTAGAAAGCATAATATATTTTTCCACACAGATGCAGCTCAAAGCTTTGGAAAAGTTCCAATTGATGTTAATGAGATGTGCATTGATCTTATGAGTCTCTCTAGCCACAAAATTTATGGACCTATGGGAATAGGTGCATTATATGTCCGTAGAAAGAATCCTCGTGTTAGGCTGATACCACTAATTAGTGGTGGTGGACAAGAAAGAGGTATGCGTTCTGGAACAGTTCCAACACCTCTTGCAGTTGGTTTTGGTGAAGCGGCACGTATTGCTAGAGAAGAAATGAAAAAAGAAACAACTAGAGTGGAAGAATTAAGGGATATTTTGTATAACAAGATAAAAGAAGCGTTTCCTGATATCGTTTTAAATGGTGATTATGAAAATAGAATTCCTGGCAACCTAAACTTGAGCTTTCCCTATGTTGAGGGTGAGTCTCTCATCATGGCAATCAAGGATTTAGCAGTAAGTTCTGGTTCTGCGTGCACGTCTGCGTCTCTTGAGCCTTCCTATGTCGTACGGTCGCTAAATAATGGCCATGACCTTGAGCATTCATCAATTAGATTTGGCCTAGGCCGATTTACAACTAAAGAAGAAGTTTTGTACGCAGCAGATCTTGTTGCTAAAAATGTTGGCCGACTGAGAGAAATGAGCCCACTTTGGGAGATGGTACAAGAAGGAGTAGATTTGAACACCGTGAAATGGGACTCTCATTAAATGTATCCATTCAGCCAGTCCAACTGCAAATGCACTTTGAAATTACTCTGTAACCATTCACAGATTTTCACTTAATTCTTCAATCTCACTAATAGAAAGGCCAGTAAACTTGACAATAGTGTTGACATCAACATTATTAGCCAGCATTGCTTTTACGACTTCAATTTTTCCTTCCTCTTTACCGATTTTGATGCCTCTTTCTTCGCCAATTTGTATACCTTTCTCTTCAGCAAGGTCAAGTCTGTATTCAAGGATGGCTTCTTCCTTACGTAGATCCATTATTCTTTCTTCATACGCTATTAGATCTTTTTCATTCCAGCTAAACCTGTCTAATTCATCGTAGGCTAACTTTATTATTGGTGCTTTTTCTGCTATTTTCCTTAAGTCTTCTTCCGTAGTTTCATCTGCATATTTGAAGAAAAACAACCAACGATCCACTATACTTTCTAGCTGTTCTTCCTTATTCTTTGGAAATTTTGGCAACTCAATAAATATAAAATAGAAATCTTTTAGATCATGCTCATTAGTGTCTTCATCTCGAATAGTATGCTTTGATTTGTACTCAGATTTATTAGGAAACAGTACACAATCTGCTATAGCAATAAAGATAATTTCCTTAAGGTTATGATACTGGTCACCTTTATCAGCTTGCCTTAAGTAAGCTTTAGCAGCATAGTATTGAGCACGTTTTTCAAAGCCTTTATCGCGAGCGAGCTGGTTAGGTAAGGAAGTAGTATTACTACTACTTCCTCCCTTAGAAACGCAGCATGCGGGTTTCCCCACACTACGCTTGAGCCCCTTATCTAAGTTCTTCTTCTCTCGAACCGGCTTATCTTTCATGATTCCTCGGAAAACAGCATCTTTAGTGGTGACACTAACAGTAGAGAACCTTCTCTTGAGAAAGAGCTTGCTAACATTTTTGTTCGTTTCACTCTTTCATCAAAATACTTTTTCCATTTAAAGTCAAGTGGATTTGCATCCGCTCTGATTTTTACATGTCGTCTGATAGGTATATCAATCAGCCTAAGCAATCTTAAATACCTTATCTCTTTCGGTTTGTTCTTGCATATTGGTGCAGCAAAGACCCATTGGCGTTGATTCATTACCTTAAAGTAACGATTCTTTATCCAACGTAATCCTTTACGGGGATGTCTTTTCTTTGCCCATTTCCATAGAGCACACATAATTTCATGGTCTATTTTGTTGAAAGCTCTTTTCGCACACACATGGTGATAGTAATTTTCCCATCCTCTCAGAGCTTGTCCGGAAACTGGTAAACTCAAGCATATTCCCTCCTTAACATAACCCTACTCATAGCCAGGTATATGAAATTTTCAGTGGATGTTGTAAATATTCCTTTGATAGCCTTCTATTCCTCAAGCAAAAGTCCTTTCTACAACCCATCTTCTTGACTGTACTTTAAACCCCTGTTCCCTCATTGGTAGTAGTTCAGGTGGTGTGTCTTTGTATACCCAAAACCTACATGGAGGCCTTTTAACAATTTCAATGTCTATTCCGTACTCTTTTTCTATGTACTCCTTTAAATTTCTTCCTTGATACCCCATATCAGACCACATTTTCTTAACGTTAGTATATTTTTTCCTCATATTATCCAATGCTACCATCTCTGTCATTTTCACTAGCAGCACCCACATAACAGCCTAATATAAAACCCTGAGATTATGTGCCTTTTTCTACCTTTTACTTTTTTACTCCCATCATAACCTTTGACCCCCCTTTTTCTGTCGTTTTTACAGATTACTATGCAAGCACTTGGCTCCTCGTTTCTTCCCATTTTTGACCTACTATATTTAGTGATATCGTAGTTCATTTTTTCGAAAATTCCTTGCTTTTTCCACCTCCTAAATTGTTCATATACTGTATTCCATGGCGTGCGGTAAATAGCGCCATTGACATCCTGTACGTAGTACATAAAAAATTGCCGATAATACTTCTCTTTTGCTATGTTTTAGCGGCCTTCCTCCTTTCTTGTATGATACTCTAAAGTGTTTCTCTATTAGCCGACCACTCTCTTTCACTAAGATCTGTAGGATACTTTTTTCTCATTTCTAACCCCATTTTTAAAACTCATATACTATACTTTTTTTCGTTTGCGGATAAGCTCTTAGCCGCTAACAAGTAGCGGGATGACGATTGTCAGGCTAGCTGTCATCCCAGTGCCCAGACACTGGGATCCAGGAAAGTTTGCTTGTTTACAAGCAAACTAGCATAGAAAGTGGTTACAACGTTTTCGATGAGATTATATGGAAAACTGGATTCCAGTGTCAAGCACTGGAATGACATCACAGGGGCACTGGAATGACACCTCTCTTGGGCTCTTTTAGCTATAAACATTAAGAAATTTACCAAATGAAAAAAAAGGCAAAAGAAACCCTGGTCATTGTCTATTTTCAGTATTGGCGTTTTTTAAGTCTTAAACACTGCAATTTAGCTGCTTTTAAGTGCAACTAACCTTAGCTAAAATGTTTAAGAAATTTACTAAGCAGAAAAAAAGGCAAAAGAAACCCCGTGGTAATTAGTGTTCACTCTCTAATCCTTCAAATTGGCGTACTATACTGTCTTAAACGACTTATAAGCGCGTTTCAGCTTATATGGGTAAAAACCCAGAAATATTGTGAAGACATAAGGTGCACATAGTGCAAAAAATTAAAAATAAGACGCAAACTACGTTGTTTTTTTACTGTTTAATCTGCACAGATGAAGATAACTGAATACCTTCAGTTTCATGATAAGGGGGCTGGCGAAATGTGTCAAGGAAGTTTTTCGTTTCTATCAGCTACCTAGATGACAGGATTGCTCTTGAATTTGTATAGCTACATTGTCGGTAAATCTAAATTGCTTTAATAATTTTGATTGAAAAATAGTTTTTCTATTATATAAATGCTACTTTAGGGTAATCAAAATGGAAAACGATAAATATAGCCTAGGTTTAAGAGTTATCCATTGGTTGATGGCTGTTTTTATTATCGGTATGCTTTGCTCTGGACTTTATATGAAAAGCTTACCACTTAGCAATGAGATTAAGTTCAACATATACGCTATTCATAAGGCTTGCGGTATCACTATTCTTGGATTAATCATAGTACGCATATTTTTTCGCGTCTTTACTTATGTTCCACCACTTCCAGCAAATTTTTCTCGGTTTGTAATCAATGCAAGTAAAACAGTACACTTTGGTTTATATTCTTTAATGGTGCTAATGCCACTATCTGGCTATGTCATGTCTTCTGCTTCTGGCAAAAAGATCAAGTATTTTTTTCATATCCCTTTGTTGATTAATCAAAACAAAGACCTAGCTAACACGGCTAATGAGCTACATTCGATGCTTGCATATTTTATGGTACTCTTTATAATCTTACATATACTTGGCGCTTTGAAGCACACATTTATAGATAAACAAAACATTTTTAAACGCATGATATAGGTTATATGTTAAGTAGCCTCTGGAAAAAAGGAACAGATTTTCTTGGCAGTGAGTTTGCGATAATGGGTGGTGCTATGAGCTGGGTTTCAGAGAGAAACTTGGTTTCAGCAATCTCAAACGCTGGTGGTTTTGGTGTAATTGCATGTGGTGCAATGTTTCCAGACCTATTGAAAAAAGAAATCATAGAGACACAGAAATTAACTAACAAACCATTTGGTGTAAACCTAATTACTATGCACCCAAAGTTGAGTGAGTTGATAGATGTGTGTATTGAAACGAAAGTAAGCCATATAGTGCTTGCTGGCGGATTACCAACGAAGCCTAATATAGAAAAAATTAAGAGTGCAGGCATTGAAGTTATGTGCTTTGCACCAGCATTAAGCCTTGCGAAAAGGTTAGTAAAAATGGGAGTAGATGCGTTAATAATAGAAGGAATGGAAGCAGGTGGGCACATAGGGCCAGTTAGCACTTCTGTTCTTGCACAAGAGATATTACCTCATTTTAAAAATGAACAAATACCAGTGTTTGTCGCAGGTGGAATAGGCAGAGGTGAAATGATAGTTAATTACCTAGAAATGGGAGCAAGTGGCTGTCAAATAGGTACATTATTTGTCTGCACTAATGAATCAATTGCCCACAAAAATTTTAAGGAAGTGTTTATTAAATCAGCCGCACGTAATGCAATACCTTCTGTACAGATAAGTGCTGATTTTCCTGTAATTCCAGTAAGAGCTATAGCCAACAAAGCAAGCGATGACTTTATGAAGCGTCAAAAAGAAGTTATTGATGAATACCAAAAGGGACAGATCTCAAAAGAAGATGGGCAGCTTGAAATAGAAAAGTTCTGGGCTGGAGCTTTAAGAAGGGCAGTAATTGAAGGAGATGTTGAAACGGGATCTTTAATGGCTGGCCAAAGTGTTGGCATGGTTGATAAGGAAAAGCCTGTAAAAGAAGTAGTGAATATGTTAGTTCAACAGGCAAACAATTATATTGAGAGCAAATCTGTAGAAGTAGAAAGCCCAGAAAGCAAATAGTTAAGCGACCTCACAATAAGCAAATTATCCATATATGGCATAATTGCCCAGTTTTAATGTAAAATTAACGCTAAAGAGGTATCTATACATTTTATTATGTATGGAGGAATGTTATGCTAAGTCCTTTAAAAAAATCTCAGAATAATACAGGAGATATTAACCAACAATTGCACAACACTATATACAAAAAGGTAACAAAAAAAGAGCACAAACATCCAAGCCCACAATCTGAAAAAGACAGAACTCTGAAAGAATGCATAGAGTTATTCAAGAAAGAGGCTGACCCTGAGGTATTAACTAAATTAGAAAAATCGCTGAGAGAACGAATTGAATTAGAAAAATCACCGAAAAAACAAGAGGAATATCAAAAACATTATAAGTATTATATCAAAAACTTTCTTCCTGTATTGAAAGATGAAGTAATAAAATCAGGAGCACTAGCTGTATCTACAGTATTTGGCAATGGAATAGAACAATCAAAAAGACCACAAACAAAAAGAGGAAAAATAGTAAAAACAATTTTGGATATTACTAACAGGAGCAGCAGTGTAAGCTCAATACCAAGTGCTGTTAAAGAAAATATTGAAGATCAAATGCAGCTAGGACATATTGAAGAGCAAAACAACACACAAGAAACACCCTTGAATGTAGCTGAGAAAAAAAGTGGTGATACTAAAATACTTGGCCAATTAGATATTCCGAAAGAGGTATCTAGAAAATATAGTAAAGTTATGGAGCAATTAAAGAAGAATATAAAAACTCCTAAGCTTGGTAACGGTAGTGGTTCAGATAGTGGAATAGACTCACCTGGACTGAGTGAAAAAAACTCGATATCACCAATAAATAGTAGAAAAAACAGTTTAACATCAATAGCAAGCACTTCATCTGAGGAAAGTTTAAACTCAACATTGAGCTCTGTTGAAGAAGATAATGGCTTACAACCAGAGGGTGGAGAAAAAACTGAGTTATTAGAATCAAATTTGGAATCCCCAAAAGAAAACGAGACTCAAGTGCAGCCAGAGCAGACTGTAAAAAAAGAGCCAAAAATGCAAGAAAATGAAAACTCAGATGGTCAAGCAAATCCAGATCAAGTTAAGAAAGATATCCTACTTAAAAACCAACCCAATAACAGAAATCTTCACGTTGCATTTGTAGCAGGTTGTGCTCTCTCCACAATAGGGTGCATTGTTGCAGGAGCAATGACATCAGGATTGATAGGAGCAGGACTACTTGCTATGGCTGCAGTGTTTGCTATAGCAGCAGTAGCTGAATTGCATTCAAACTTCCTATCAAGTAAATTAATATCCATTAATGTGAGTCCTCTTGTTGATGATAAAGAGCTTACAGCATGTTCACAGCGGTAAAAATTAAATATGTGTTACTTGTAGTGGATAAGTGAATTCAGTTCTTGCCTATTGATATAAAAGTTGTTATATTTGAGGAATGTTTAAAAGGTGTTTAGTTGATGCGCATTCAATTGAATAAAGTTTTGGTTTTTATAGCCTTATTAAGTTTCATTTTTGCATCATATTCTAGCGAAGCAAGTTCGGTGAGTGATGAGTTAAAGGATGTACAAGAAACGGTAAAAAATTTTATTTCTTCATTTTCAATTAAAGATACTGTAGAAAATATGAGTCCTTCAACAATCATAGGGTTGTGTATAGCTGCGGTGATACTTGCAGTAGTGTTCAGAGGTCTAATCTTTTTTATGATAATGTTTGGTGTACTGGTCCTGATGTTCGGTAGTACAGAAAAGGCAACAGACTACTTAAAAGAAAAATTTAACTTTGCAAAAGATATAAAATTACAATCCGATAGCGAAAAAAAAGATAAAAATTAAGATAGTATTTTTATCTTTTTTAATTATCTTTATTGAATACGCATATGCAGCTAAAAGTACCAGCGATTAACTCTAAGTTTGAAAAAAAGAACAACTTAGCATTACTAGAAAGCATTGATTTAGATTTCATTCCGTATGCTTGTCATTACGATGAAGAAACCATACTAACAAAACAGGGAGAATTGTTAAAAATAATCAAGTTAGAAGATTATTCTTCTGTTGATAACTACAGCGACCTTAGAACTGAAATTAGAAAAAGCATATCAAAAAATATTAATAGCCTATATTTTACCGTTTGGATTCATACCGTTAGAAAGCGCAATAAGTTGAGCTTAAAATGGAATAAAACTGAAGACTTCTCTGATAAGCTACATTCAGCGCGGTTTGATAAACTTACTGATAGTAAATTACAGTATATAAATGAATTATATATTGTAATATTGTTTAGCGATTTTGGCAAGCATACTAATAATTCATTTTTTTTTAATAGAATAAAGAATAAGCATAAGCTGTCTTTACAAGGAAGCCACCAGGAGTTGCAAAAGATAACTGACTTAATTCACAGTGATTTAGGACCTTTTGGAGCTAAAAAACTGGGTCTAAGATTTAGTGAAGGTAAAATATATTCTGAAATGATAGAATTTCTCCACTATATTGTTACATTAACGCACAAAGATTATCCAATACATGAAGGGGACCTGTCGCAATATATTAGAAATTTTAAAATAGCTTTTGGTTTTAATACGTTTCAAACAATATTTGAAAGTCAACAGAAATTTGGCTCTATTTTCAGCATAAAGGAATACCGGGAAATCTCTTTAGGCAATATAGATAGATGCTTGCAGCTTGAATCTGAATTTATCATTACAGAAATAATGATATTTACTAGTAATAGTAAGGCAATAAAAGAATTTAACAAACAAATTAACATGCTGCAAATTAGTGAGGATAATACCTTACTTAAAAATTCAGGAATTGAAGAAATAATAGAGCTTGAAAAGACCTCTAGTATAGACTTTTGCCAACAGAAAATTATTTTTACAATATTTGCAGACGATAGGAATAAGTTAGCCGAAAATATTAGTGATTTATCTTCTATAATGTCATTAATTGGCTTCATGATATTTAGAACTGATTTACATATGGAAAGTCATTTTTGGGCACAACTTCCGGGCAATTTTACTTTTATTACACAACCGAAAAATATATTAGCAAAGTATGCTTGCAGTTTTGCTATGCTGCATGATTTTACGTCAGGTACATTAAAAGGAGGAAGGTGGAAAGAAGCGGTAACAGTTTTTTTCTCAAGAGAAAGAAATCCTTACTTCTTTAATTTCCATGGAAAAAGAAATAATGGCCATACTACGATACTTGGAGCTCCAAATTCAGGCAGAACTTCACTCATTAATTTCCTATTATCAGAATCAAGAAAGTTTAACCCAAGAACTGTCATATTGGATAACACTGGAAAGTCGATAATTTTTACTAAAGCAGTGAGTGGTAAATATTATATAATCGATCCAAAGTATAAGGACAAAAGCCTAAAATTTAATCCACTAAACATTGAAGATAGTGCTTCCAATCGCAATATGTTGGTTGAACTAATCAAAAGAATGGTAGCCGATACGAGCTTGGTGGACGTAGAAGAAAAGATAAGAAAAATTGTGGATTCTATATTTGCTATACCCAAGGAATCACGTTCTATTTCACAAATTTCTGAGGTGCTTTTGCTCTTGGGGGGTAAGGTAAGTAGATGGTGTGACGGTGGTGAGTTTGCTTACTTATTTCAAGATGGTGATGAATCAGATATTGACTGGGAAACAAAAATTATATCTCTCAACACCGCAAACCTTACAAAACAAAAGGAATGTATGTCCGTGATACTTTACTATTTTTTATATTCTTTTGAGGCAAAATGTGATGGCTCGCCTGCAATACTTGTTTTGGATGAAGCATGGGAGATAAGTAATGTTTTTCCTACAGAGAAAGAGTTTGATAACTGGATGCAAAGAATGACGGAACTAAATGTTGTGGTAATCTTAAGTACTGAAAATTTAAATCTCGCATTTGCTAGCAAATTTACTCAATATTTAGATAAACATGTTGATACAAGAATCTTGATGCCGAACATCAATGCAAATAGATTATATATGAAGGCATTTTCTTTATCAAAAGAGGAGCTGAATATAATTCTGCAGACGCCAACACAGGAAGGTTTATTTTTGATAAAGCAGTACAAAGGATTAGTAACTTTAAATTTAGATTTAAAGAATATGCAAGAAATACATGTACTTTCAGCTAACAAAGAGACTATAAAGTATATGTACGAGGCAATAAAAGAAAAAGGGGAAGAAGTTAATGAGTGGTTACCGGTGTTTTATGAGAAGTGTAAAGCTTAAAGCCAAATTTTTTTTTCTAGTATTAATTTTGCTAATTGCAAGCAATGGATATTCTGATGCTTGCAAAAATATATACACTCGTACTGATCTTGAAGCTGGGGGAAGCTCAATAGGAAAAGGTCTTGCGAACTTCTTTACTGGCAAGTGGGATGATTTGAAATTTGATCCTTATCTATTAAAAGAAATTAAAGTGACAGCAATAAAAGACCAAGGAATTGATGGTTATTTCAACCCAAAGATTCAAGTCTGTGATTATGAAGGAAATAATTGTTATCAGTTATACAGTGAAACATCCTGCCGTCAGATATATGGAACGCAGACCAGTGGTGCTGGAATTTCTGCAGCAGTTTTTATCGACTGGGAAGGAGATAAAATGTTAGGTGATGGAAAAATTAAGGAAGGAATTGCGAAAGGTCTCGAGTGGGAGTGGGTAGATAATGTTACTGATGAAGAAAAAACGAAGTTTGCTAATTCTCCTAAAATATGTGCTTGTAGCCAAAAAGCGGCTTGTATAAGTGGTATTTTTGAATGGGCTGATAAAGTAGGTGAAGGAGCAAATATTTTTCGCCCTGGAAGAATGGAAAATGTTTGTGATACTTGCTACCAAGAGAAAATAAAATGTGCTCCTATTCCACTTGCACCTGCCCCCCCTCCGTTCTGTGAGCAACTTGCGATGTCGCCTCCACAAGTTAGAATTGTTCCTATAACAGATAATGATTACTTTGATCCTAAGGTTAAGGTAATGGTTGGTGATCTGAAAGGAAGAGACGGAGAGATTGGAGAAAAATTAGATTTCCCTAAAGGGTATGGAGAAGATAAAGCTGAGTGGCGCTCTATTTTAGACAAAGATGGCATCACGTACTACTTCAAAACTTATAGAGAAAAAGATAAGCTCTGCGCTGAATATCGTGGAACTCAAAGTAGAGATGAAAAAAATCCACAGTTTGTCCGCTGTTTTCCTGCACCACCTGCTCCGGAGCCTGAAGTAGTAGAGATAGTAAAAAGTAACACGCCTGGAAAACAGAGTAACACGTTAAAGATAAGAATGAAGATGAGTGAGAACACTTGTACTTAT
Organism: Wolbachia endosymbiont of Rhagoletis indifferens; assembly: GCF_048537595.1. Lineage (NCBI taxonomy): Bacteria > Pseudomonadati > Pseudomonadota > Alphaproteobacteria > Rickettsiales > Anaplasmataceae > Wolbachia > Wolbachia endosymbiont of Rhagoletis indifferens. The sequence goes on from NZ_CP175923.1 coordinate 1,220,971, forward strand.
AGAGCACATGGAACCTACAGTAATGGTTCCTGTACTTTTAATGTTAATGCTGGTTCTTTTACAAACATTGGCCCTCTATCTTTAAAAGTAGTAAAACCGAGAATAGTTGAAAGAACAACTAGTACTAGTGACAATAAAAGTAATATTAACGATATTATAGAAGGTATATTAAAAAATAATTCCCAGTTTGAAGTTCTAAAAAAATATGATTATGTTCCTGATGTGCAAGTTAAATGTTCTAAAGGCGGAAGTTTTTATAGTTTGAATGATTTTGAGAAAAAGTTAAAAGACAAATCTATTCAATGTGAATTTAACAACTCTGGGCAGCCGGAAATAGAAATAAAATATAACGAAAATTCTAACAGCAAAATGCTCTGCCTTTCTGGATGGCAGCCAGAACCAGAGGAGTTTGTTCTTGAAAGAGAAAATAAAATAATACCACTAAAATTAATGGGAACAAGATACACTAAATACAATGCTGTTTATTCAAATGAATCGAATCAGTTCTATTATCTTCCAAGCAAGGAAATAGTTGACCTCTTAAAAAGCTCTCAAGATTGGTTGGATAAAATAGTGTTCAATAAGCAAGGGTATGTTTTCTTCCCCGATGAAAATAAGCAGGAGAAGGGAAAATGCAGTTACTGTGTAAAAAGAAATGATGAGATAGACGACGCATTTAAATCTAGTAAAGGACTGAAAGTAGTATACAAATTGACGGATGTAGAGCATAAAGAAGGATGTGAGCAAGGTGATGATGGTTGCATCTGCTTTGATGGAAAGTGTAGCCGTTCAAAACAATATTTGAATAAAAATGAAGATGGTAAGCCATTTTACTTAAGGTATGAGGAAGTGGATTGTAAAGATAAGGATGGTAAAGTATTAAGAGATGAAAAAAATGAAGTACAAAAGTGTACACAATTAAAAGATCAACTGATTAAAGCAAACAGAACAGAGGTCTTTTACGCTGATAAATTGTGTAGGTTCGATTTAGAAGATCTCAAAAAGAAATTAGAAAAGATAAAGGAACAACTGAAAAATAAGAAACAAGAACTTGAAAATAAGAAACGAGAGCTTGAAAAAAATAGTGAAAAATCCTATAAGCCTGAAGATGGAAATGTTTATACAGATGACTTATCAATAATGTTTGACCGTGTTGAAATAGAAGCATGGGGAAGTGGTGAAGCAGGTCATATAAAAGATACACCTATTAACTGCAGATCTTCTGTATGTTCCACTGAAAGTAGAGCAGGAATGCCAGGCGATTATATTAAAGCTAAACTGGAAATTGACCCTAATTATCCTGTAATTAAGGTGAAAGTTACAGAGGGAGGGGGTAACCGGGAAAGTCGCCTCTCAGACAAGGACGGAGGACCTATTTTCATAGAAATGTGCAATTCGCAGAAGCATCATTGCGAGCCACTGATTACTGTTGCAGGTGGAGGTAAGTATAGAACATACGGTGGTAAGGGTTATGAGGACACAATAATTCATGAACCGAGTTTAAAATTAGAAGAAAGGATCATAACAGCAGATACATTGAAGTCTACTGAAGATAATAAAATAGCATATATAGAAAACGGTGAAATCAAGTATGAAACAGTAGAGTGTGAAAGTGGTTTGAGAAGCAGTAGATCTGGTGCAGGTGGTTGCATTGATAAAAGCAAAGGATTTTTTGGTGAAGGAATTTATGGTAAAGGCTCTCCAGGGTATGTGAAGATTAGACCTATTATAAAAGGATTTGACGTAAAAGAAATAGATGATGCTATCGAAAAAGTGACAAGAGATCTATATGATCTTGAAGCTATGACTGATTTTTCGACGAAGGACCTTAACGTGAATATAAGAGAGAAAGTTGAAGAGGAAATCAAAAAAGAATTGTTAAGGTAAAAAGATATAACTCTGAAAATTATGCTCTTGTTTTAATAATTAATTAAAGTAAAGCATGTAGTAAATGGTGTATCTTAACAAAAAGGTATAACGAATGTAAGGGGAGGGTGCTTTATGTCTCTAAAGAATAAAATTTCTGAGCTAATAGAACAACAATTTAGCATTAAATACCATGACAATTATTTGGCTTACACTATACACAAGTGGGCTGCAAGTGAAATATCTAATTCTATTGCTTTTTGCATAATTGGTTGTGGAAATTGTAAGATTGGATATCAAGATGTTGCAAATTCATTCAACATAACAAAAGAAGAAATTGATCAAGATAATATTGCAAGCATAGAAAGTAAAATAAAAAGTGAAGCTGAAAAATCAGGTAGCGAGTTTCTTAAGTTGATTTCTAGAATGGATCAATCGCTAAAAGAGCAGAGTGAAAAGTCTATTGTACAAATTTTAGATTCATCCGCTGAGGAGATGTTAAGGAGTTTCTGTGATAGCCCTGTACAGTCTCTAGAGCATGAAGAAGTCAGTGCATCCTCTGCTTCACCTGCTATAGAAGGTCAGGAAACTAGTGTTAGTCTAGATCCTATTTCAACCTAATCAATCCCATATATGTACTTTCTTTGTACCCATGCTTTGCGTTTTGGGGTGGAAAGAAAGCACCATTCTTCGTTGCATTTTTCTATTTTCATTACAACGAACTTGTCTATTTTCATAGTAATCTTGCTGTCTACACTCTGTTTTTGATATCCATAAGTATCTTCTTTTAAAATCGCGTAGCGCTTATCACTAAGCAGATTGCCTTTTATCCATCCGCAGTCTTCATGTATATCACAGACCTTTTTCCAACTTTCAAACTCTTCTATCACTTTCAGGGGCAGATTTTTGCAAGTGTATATCCATTTTACAGGATAGTGAAACCCTGGCCCCGTCCTCATGTTGATCTTATTTGATTTGGTTGAAACAAAGTTATTAGCAAACAAGCTATGGCTAAATAATAAAAACAATAGGATAATAGTACTGCCCAGTGTCACGCACTGGGATGACGTGAGGGATAGTGTAACAGACTTATTCATCATAATTCACGATTAGATTGACATAAGATAAAGAGTAAATTAAAAATTGAATAGATCTTTAAATACAAAATCAATGCCTATAGAAATATTAATGCCTGCTCTTTCACCGACAATGAGCAAAACTGGAGGAAAAATTGTAAAGTGGCATAAAAAAGAACAAGACAAAGTTGAAGTAGGCGATGTAATTGCTGAGATAGAGACTGATAAAGCCATAATGGAGTTTGAATCTGTGGATGAAGGAGTTTTAGCGAAAATTTTAGTAACAGAAGGAACAAGTGGCGTGCCTGTAAATCAACCAATAGCTTTAATGCTGGAAGAAGGAGAAGATAGCAGTGTGCTTAATAACTATACCTCAACTTCCATCAATAGTGCAGTTAAAAAGGAAGTGACAAAAAGTGCTGTTGATAATCAAAAATCAGAACACCAAGATTTAAACGGAAAGCCAACAAGTCATTCTTCGGTGTCATCCCAGTGCTTGACACTGGGATCTAGAAAAGAAGAAGATACTAAGACAACAGAAGGTAGAATAAAAATAAGCCCATTAGCTAAGAAAATAGCTCAAAATGAAGGGGTTAATGTGCAGCAATTAAAAGGTACAGGACCATATGGTCGCATAATTAAGGCTGATGTGTTGGAGTCTTTAGGCAGTGGTATACACACTGAAAGTCCTGAGAAAGATACCATAGTTGAAGTAAGCAACATACGCCAAGTGATAGCGCAGCGCCTGACTGAATCAAAACAGAATGTTCCACATTTTTATTTAACTATAGACTGCCAGGTTGATAAGTTAATATCGTTAAAAAACGAGATTAACTCAGCAGATGAAAACAATAAAGTAACAATCAATGACTTAGTAATAAAAGCTGTGGCCTTCAGTATGAAAAAATTTCCTGATATAAATTCTTCGTGGATAGATAATAAAATACTTAAATACTCGAATGTAGATATTTCAATCGCAGTAGCACTTGAAGATGGACTAATTACTCCTATAGTAAAAAATGCTGATAAAAAGGGTATTTTATCTATATCAAAAGAAGTGAAAGATTTAGTAAGCAGAGCAAGATCTGGAAAATTGAAACCTGAAGAGTTTCAAGGAGGTGGGTTTACTATTTCTAATTTAGGAATGTTTGGTATAAAAGCCTTCAGTGCTATAATCAATCCGCCGCAATCTTGCATTATGGCAGTTGGTGCATCCAAAAAACAACCAATAGTTATAAATGAAAAAATAGAGATAGCTGAGATAATGACAGTAACACTTTCTGTTGACCATAGAGCAGTTGATGGAGCATTAGGAGCAAAATTTTTAAATGCCTTTAAGCATTATATAGAGAATCCTCTGGTGATGTTTATTGAAACCGCGGTAACCTATTAGCATTGTTATTACAAAATTAATACCTCTAAGTTTATAATTCTACTAGTTAATAGGCTTAGAGGTAAAAAAATGAATACTACAGTAGAAAAAAATAATCCAAAAATTTTTCCTAAAAATGAAGGAAAGGTTAATTCAAAAGGCATGGTTGCCCCACCTGTTCCTCCGAAATCTTCCCAAGCTAAATTTGCTGGAATAAGAGCAATTTTTGAGCAAAATGCATCTCATTTCCAAGCAAATGATAGTAATAAAACAGTGAGTAGCAATCTTGGAAGAACATTTGGCCCAACAATGCAAAAACTCATGGAAGACAACATTCATAGCACTTCTAACAAACAACGCCGCGATTCAGGGGATAGTGGTATCAGTGATGTTAGTAGCAGTACTCTTGATAAAAAAGCTAAAGCTTATAATCCTCTTGATTGGAATCCAATCTATCAAGGTAAAAAGCGTTTTAGTTTAGACAATATGTCGAGCAACTCGTCTTCGTACAGTGAAAAAATTAATATTTCAGATATAAGCGATAAGTCTAATAATTCAAACATTGTTAGATGTAATATTACTAGGAGTAACAGTAAGGAGGACCTTCATAAACCTGATGCTTCACATAATGACAAATCTGCAGGTAAAAAATTATCTAATGTCAATGTAAGCGAATTAATCAGAAAGTTTGAACAAGGTAGTGACATAGTAAAAGGGCGTTAATCAAATGTTACCCTATCCTTGTATATGCAAAGGTAGGGTATCTTTTTAAAATATTATGTCCTTTATAGCTTTGTTAATTTTTGACTCCTTCTCTGCAAAAGCAGCTTCTAGAGAGGTTTTAAGTTTTTCCCATTCCTCTTGACCATTTATGTGGGTTAAAATTAAAGATTTATATTCATTTTCAATTTTTTCCAAGGATCTTTGACATGAGGAATCTAGTTCCTCATATATATCAATATTTATTGATTGCAGTATTACCAAAAATGCAAACAAATTCGGATCAGGTAGTTCTTCCTTTATATAATTCAGAAGACATAGTTTTATTTTTTTTGCGCAATATTCTATTGTTTTCAGCGATAGTGATAGGCTTTCTGCATAAAGTATAAAACTATCTATAATCAAATTTTTTGATTTTTTCGGTAATTTAATATTTTCAAATAGTTCTTTTGTAAATTTTTCTATCGGTTGTTTTGGTAAATGTAAAAAGAGATTAGTAAAAGATTTTAGGTCAAAATTCGGTCCAAGTATTGTGCTGATTGCTCTCTGTACATTACTCTTATCTTTACTTACAGAAATAATGAAAACCAGCCCCTCCACATCAAGCATATGCTTTATAGATTCCAAAAAATCGACAACGAATTTAGGACGGCACACATCAAGATTATCCACCATTATATAAATGTTTTTGTCTTTTCTGATTTTATTAACCACATCCGCTAACTGTGTTTTAAAATCTCTAGTACTCTCTTTTCTTCTTTGGAGAAGACTTAATTCACTCAAGACAAAACCTATGTCTTTTTTATCAGCCTCTTTTGCAGCATCAAGAAATACTGAAAGCATAGCAAGTGGAGATTTACTGATCAGCTTTCCTATTGTGTTTAGAGAAAACAGTTCTTTGTTTATGTTCTTGAACTGTTGTATAACGCTTCTTTTTACTTTATACGATGCAAATAAATCTTCAAATAGGAAATTTAAAAAAGAAGGAAGCGGTTGATCCAGTGCATTGATATCCCATGCGCTATAATAAGCTGCAATTTCATTTTGTTGCTTTAGCTCTTTTACCCATTCTTTCAAAAAAAACGTCTTGCCCCATCCATCATATCCTTCTAAAGATATTATTGTAAAAGACTTATCAATTGTTTTAATTATAGTGTTGAATTTACCTGAAAATTGCTTATAGTTTAGACGGTCATTTTCCCAAGCCACCACTTTAAGTGGTGGTGCTGTTTCTTTCTTCTTGAACGTTATTAACGATACAAGTTTTTTAAAGCACATACCTTATTTTATATTTAACTCATATTCTTGTCTTGAAGTAAGTGCTATCCTCAGCGTTCCTTCATCTAGGTAGTCAATTTCTCCGCCCATTGGTATGCCGCAAGCAAGACGTGATATTTTCACATTCAAGTTTTTTAGCAATTCAATTATATATTGTGCAGTAACTTGGCCCTCTAATGTCGGATTAATTGCGATAATTATCTCTTCAATTTTAGACTCCGTCACTCTTTCCAGAATAGTATCAAGGTTAAGTTCTTTTGGACCTATGCCGTTTATTGCAGACAATCTGCCACCCAAAACATGGTATAAACCTGAATATATATTTCCTTTTTCAAACGCCCATAGATCACCCAATTCTTCTACTACACACAGTAACTTAGTGTCACGTTTTGGGTTAATACAAATAGAACAAGGTGACTTAGTATCTAGATTTCCGCAAACTTCACACTCTATTATAAGATCTGCTAGCTCTTTAATCAAAGATGCAAGTGGTAGCATAACTTTTTCTTTATTTTGGAGTAAATGTATAACTAACCTGCGTGATGATGATGGCCCTAAACTTGGCAATTTAGAGAAAGCATGAACTAGATTTTTTATGTTAATGTTCATTCAATAAATTCAGAATAGGCAGTAAAATGGTAACATCAAACCCTTTGTAAAGAAAGTGGTAAGTTTCTCTTGATCCACTTTGATTAGCTATAGAAAAAATTTTTTACTCTAACGCAAAAAATTACTTCCGCATACTTAAAGCCTGATTATAATAAACTTCTTGCATAACCCAAACTAAGTAGAAAAAAGGTATCATCCGAGTAGCTCTCCTTTGTCATCCGAGTAGCTCTCCTTTGTCATCCGAGTAGCTGACTACTTGGATCCAGCCTTTCCATCCAAGACGGTGTCATTCCAGTCTGGAATCCAGAAGAAAGAATGGTGTCATGAAAGTAGCTGACACTGGGATGGCTTTGTTGCATAGCAACCGAAAAAATCTGGTGGCTACTGACAAAATTCATTATAAATAACCATTTAACTGTTGAAGAAAAAATATGCCACAGAAAATGAAAGTCAGTAACCAAAACGAATATAACAAATTCCTTGAAAAAAGGGGAAATATTTTTCGTTACATCGATGAAGCTATCGAAAATTGGTATGAAAATAGTCCAAAAATGCAGGGCGGCAACAATATTTACAGTGATAAAGTCGTAATTTTGGTGCATATAATTGTCAATCTTTTTAGAATTGGTTTAAGACAAACGGTGGGGTTTATAAAAGGATATCTGCAACAAATAGGAAAAAATTTGGCAGTTATCAGCTATTCACAAGCATCAAGAAGGTTTAAAAAACTTAATATTAAGATAAATGATTGCAGGGTTGATAAAAGCAACATGGAAAATATTGAAATTATCATAGATAGCACAAGTATCAGCATTTACAGTAACACTCCTGGCCACAGTAAGGAAAACAGTGCAGATAGAAAGTACCGAAGCTACGAGCAAGTAAGAAAGTTACATGTTATGTTAAGTGTGAATAGTAAAAAAGCTATAGCTGCAAGATACAGTAATGGCGTCTACTCTGACCACTATGGAGCTTGCGATTTGCTTGAAGAAGTTAATTTTCAGCACAAAATAAAAGCATTATATGCAGATAGGGCATACGATAGGCACAAACTTTATAAATTGTGTAAGAAATACGATATAAAGACAAAAGTTCTACCAAAAAAGGATGCAGCAGAACATTCAAAAATAGATTATATGTCTGACAGAAATGCTGCTATTAGGTTAATAAAATTATATGGACAAGATGGTGTAAAAGAGTGGAAAAAGGAAGCAATTTATGGAAAGAGATCTTACATAGAAGGATTTTTCTCAAGGTTGAAGCAAGTATTTGGATTTAGCTTTAGGAATAAATCTGAAGTAAATCGTGAAAAAGAATTACTAATTAAGTGCTATTTGCTCAACAAATTCACTGATATTGGTATGGCTAAATTTGAAATCATTACATAAATTTGTCGTAAACCATCACTGCTTAAGGTGCTATGCAACAAAGCCCACTGGGATCCAGGAAAGTTTGCTTATGAGCAAGCAAACTGAGTTGGTGAGTATAAAAGTATAGCTAACGCGAGCTCTACGTCATACCGCGATTCATCGCGGTATCTCGGCCGCTAACAAGCAGCGGAATGACGGTTTTTCAAATTGTCAGTAAATCTAAGTCAGTTTAGCTATAATTTCCTAAGTTTGCTCACAATCTCTTGACTTGACACATATGTTTTTTTTAAACATTCCCAAATGTTACTATCTTCCTCCTTTTCCTTTCTCAATTTGTGCAACCATTTCCTTTACATTTGCATGCGTGAGAAGGGAATTTTTGCTGACATGAGATTTTGCTGCTGTTAGGTGATTCATTGCAGATCTTTTATTTCCTGTTGGAAATGAATGAGATTGTTTTTTCTTCACACCGATATCCGCTTGTGCTGCTGGGGTGGTTTTGCTTTCAGCAAGCCGTACATTAGCATTTCCTTTTACTTGATTTTGCTCAAATTTTTCTTTTAATGCCTTTACTTTACTGCCCATCTCGCGATTAGCTCCTCCTTTCATAGTAGCTGCTGCTACTTTTGGTATCGCCTTACCAGCAGCTTTTTGTGCTGATTTCCTATTGTCTTGATTTTCAGATTTTAGTGGTACTGTAGGTTTACTTTCAACTGATTTTTTCCCTACTACTTTTGGCTCTGTGTTTACTTTTTGGCTTAGATTTTTAGGCTTTGGCGGTACTGCAGGTTTATCTTTGACTACCACTTTCGATTTTTGTCTAACTTCTTGACCAGTAGTAAACATTTTTTTTGGTACTTGCGGTGCTCTTGGTGGTTTTGGTGGTACGAGGGATTGAGATTGTTGTTTCTGCTTACGTTCTCTTTTTGCTTCTGTATGTTCTTTAGAAACTGTTGCATAAATTGGCTCTTCTTTGGGCGATTTTGAACTCTGCGAATTTTCTATTAAAATTTTACTTTTCTTCTCTTGATAATTTGATATCTCTTCGTATACAGACTCTTCATTTAATGAACTTCCATAGCCTAAATCTTCTCTCTGCTCATATAAAGGATTTTCCTTTTGCTTTTTCTCTTGATAATTTGATATGTCTTCATATTCATGCTCTTTATCTAATGAACTTCCATAGCCTAAATCTTCTCTCTGCTCATATAAAGGATTTTCTTCTTGCTTTGACGCTGTTCTATCCTCTAAGTTCACTCCATACAATCTATGTTCCTCCTGATTTTTTTTACTTTGCTCTAAATCTGAAATTTTCTTTAAAACATTTAGGTATTCGAATGTTATTTTTTCAGCAAGACTGGGCAATTTATCATTAGCAAAATTTCTTATATCGTTATCCTGAATTGAAGTATCTTTTCCCAAGATTTTATTAAATGTTTTCTTGAATATTCCAAAAAAACCTGATGGCTTTTTGTTCACCGGTTCTATATAATTATTCAAGTCACTACATATAACAAACTTAGCTACATCTTCTGCCTTATCTGTAAAACTCTCTAATGTTTGGGATAAATCCCTCACTGTTTTATTATATTGTTCACCAATGTTTTTCAGCTTTATAGCTTCTATCAAGGAGTCGAGATTTTTTTTATAGTTCTCACTTTTAAATGGATCATTCATACTAATTACAGCTCATTATTTGTTAAAATATAGATCTAAAATATTAAGATCTAGTAAATATTACTTTTGTAATTCATGTAGAACTATAGCTACATAAGTAAGATTTCCCTACGTCATACCGCCACGGTATCTCATCCGCTAACAAGCAGCGGGATACTTAACCATCATCTACACCGTCATACCGCCGCGGTATCTCTTAGCCGCTAACAAGCAGCGGGATACTTAACCATCATCTACACCGTCATACCGCCGCGGTATCTCTTAGCCGCTAACAAGCAGCGGGATACTTAACCATCATCTACACCGTCATACCGCCGCGGTATCTCTTAGCCGCTAACAAGTAGCGGAATGACAGCAGTCCTACTTCATCCCACCGCGAACCGTCATACCGCGATTCATTCGCGGTATCTCTAGATCCCGCTAACAAGCAGCGGGATGACGATTGTCAGGCTAGCTGTCATTCAAGTAGCTGACACTGGTTCCTTTATGACGGCAGTGCCCAGAGGTGTCATCCCAGTGCCCAGACACTGGGATCCAGAAAACTTAATTCTAACCAAGTGGCTGCATAATAAAGACTGGATGCCAGTGTCAAGCACTGGCATGACAGCAGTCCTACGTCATACCGTCACGGTATCTCTTAGCATAGATCCCGCTAACAAGCAGCGGGATGACGGTTGTTGTTTGGCTATAAATGTTTAAGAAATTTACCAAATGGAAAAAAAGGCAAAAGAAGCCCCGTGGTTATTATCCGCTTTAAAATATTGGCGTTTTTTATGTTTTAAACGCTTGACAAGCGAAATTCAGCTGCTTTTAATTGCAACTAACTTACGCTGCAAATGTTTAAGAAATTTACCAAGCAGAAAAAAAGACAAAGAATCCCCGAGTTAGCTAGTCTTTTACTATCTCTGTCGAGTATTGGCATTTTTTGATGTCTTGTAACGCTTTATAAGCGCGTTCAGCTTATTTAGATAAAAATCTAGATGTAGATGAAGTTTTGTAAAGACATACAGTATCTATATACTGCAAAAAATTGAACATAAGACGCCGATACATTAAGTAATCCTTACCTTTTAATCTGCAGATTGGCGAAAGCAAATACAATAGCTTCAGTTTCATGATAAGGGGGCTGGCGGAGGGTGTCAAGCAAGTTTTTTCGTTTCTGCGGGCTACCTGAGTTTATTGACTTCATTAGAGCCAAAACTCTTGGGACCTAGGTGATAATTCTATCTAAAAGGATGCCAAAAAAGAGAAGCAACCCTACGTAGGAATTATTTTTAAATATGGACATGCATTGACTGGGATCGTCAGGATTGAAATTTTTGTATTGGCGGTGAAATATGAACCCTACAGCAAGTAGAGCAATATAAAAAATGTTATTTAATGATGATAAAATGCCAGCGTATAGCCATGCCATAAAAGATATTAAGTAAAATCTTTTCAACCAAGATTTTGTTGTATCACCAAAATATAATGCGGTAGATTTCATTCCGAGTTTTTCATCATCTTTTTTATCTTGATGAGCGTATATGGTGTCATAACCAAGCGTCCAAAAGACGCATCCTATATAAAACAGCAAGGATTCTATACTGATCTGGTTTGTTATTGCTGCTGAGCCCATGAGCGATCCCATATTGAAGGTAAACCCTAAGAACAATTGTGGCCACCAAACATACCGCTTTAATAAAGGGTAAGTAGCTATCATACACATTGAGATTATTCCAAGTATGAGTGTAGTTTTATTAGTTAATAATAAGATTACCAGGGCAATAGACAGTAACAGTGAAAGTAAAGCTAAAGCCTGCTTTATGTTTAATGCACCACTTGCAAGTGGCCTATATTTTGTTCGTTCAACGTGCGCATCTATTTCTCTATCGAAAATGTCATTGATTATGCACCCTGCAGGTCTCATTAAAAATGCACCTATAGTAAACAAAACAAGGAGAAAAAGAGCCTGATACGATAGAGAAGTTGAGGCTAAAAGAATACCGCTCAAACTGGGAAATAGCACAAGCCACAAACCTGTTAAACTGTGCAATCTCATTAATGAAAAGTAACGATTGAAATGCATTAATTAAGTGTGATTATGTAATATTTTGCTTACATTGACAAAATTATCGAACGCTAAATCAGGCTTGAAAACTAACTCAGGTATAAATCGCAAATCAACATAACACAATATAGATTTACGTATTGACCATGCAGATTGGTTCATTTCATTAACAACAGTGTTAATATCACAGTTATTCTCAGAAGGATCTCCAGTGTGTGACCACGTACTTTTTTCTGGATCTAAGTAGTCAGCTACTTGGATATTCAATGAAGATAACACAATATATACATCTGCTTTTTTCAAATCTTTACTTAATTTTACGTCAGATACTGCTACATTTTTATTGAACACCTTACCTTCCATTAGGACTCTTGATATTGCTCTATGCAATACCGATGCTATTTTTAGGTTTCTAATTTCCTTTTTCATATCCAGCTACTATAACACCCTTTCTTCTTGCACTAATTGATAAGCTTCCAAAATATCTCCAACTTTAATATCGATATTACCCTCTAGTGATACTCCGCATTCAAAGTTTACACCTACTTCTTTAACATCATCTTTAAATCTACGTAGTGCTTTTAACTTTCCTTCATGCACCAATTTGCCACCACGCACTACCTTAATTAAAGAATCTTTTTTTATGACTCCATCACTTACATAACATCCAATGATATTACCAGCTTTAGATACATTAAATATTTGCCTTACAGATGCAGAACCAACACGAACCTCTCGTGTAATAGGCTTTAACATTTTAGTTAAATACATTCTCATGTCGTCAATGAGCTCGTATATTATGTTATAAGTATGTATTTCTATACCTTTTTGTTTTGCCAAATCCCTTATTTTTGAGTCCACTTTTACATTAAAAGCTAAAATTACTGCACTTGATGCTTCTGCAAGCAGCACATCTGAATCTGTTATCCCTCCTACTGCTTTGTGTAGGATATTTAATTTCACTTGGTCTTTACCGAGTTTATCAATTGAACTTGATATTGCTTCAATAGAACCAGTTACATCGCACTTTAAAACTACAGATAGTTCTTCTGTTTTACTGTCATTACGACTGAATATATCTAAATTATTGTCGCCCAAATCTTCTTTCTTTTTCTTGATCAACTCTAGCCTGTATTCAACAATTTCACGCGCCTGCTTTTCAGAATTTACAACAACAAATTTATCTCCAGCATTTGGCACACCATTTAGACCAGTAATTTCAATTGGAGCGGAGGGTAGTGCTGCTTTTTCTCTTTGACCAAGGTGATTAACCATACTACGTACTTTACTGTATGTTGTACCAACTACCAATATATCACCAACCTTTAACGTTCCTTCCTCAACTATCAACGTAGCTGATATTCCTTTTGCTTTATCTATTTTGGATTCTATTACCCATCCAAGTGCTCGACAATCTTCTATTGCTTCTAGCTTCATTAATTCAGCGATTAACAAAATTGCCTCTTCTAGTTTATCTAAATTAGTTTTCTTTTTTGCTGATACTGGCACAATTATAACATCACCACCAAGCTCTTCAGGAATGAGATCATATTGAGGCAAACTATTAATTATTTTTTCTACATCACCAGGCTCAGATTTATCAATTTTATTAATAGCAACTATAATAGAAACATTTGCTGCTTTTGCATGATTTATTGCTTCAACTGTTTGTTTCATGATTCCATCGTCAGCTGCAACTACTATTACAACTATATTAGTAATATTGGCACCACATGCACGCATCGCAGTGAACGCTTCATGTCCTGGTGTATCAATGAAAGTAATTTTTTGCTTATCTTTTGTCGTTATTTGATAAGCACCTATGTGTTGAGTTATGCCACCTGACTCTCTTTCTGCAACATTAGATTCACGAAATGCATCGAGCAATGAGGTTTTACCATGATCCACGTGGCCCATAAAAGTGACGATTGGTGGTTTAAGTTTTTTAAGCAGGCTTTCTCTGCCTTCTATAAAAAATAAATCCTTTTCTTTGTTGGCATCGCTCACTCGTTTGGCCGTATGATTAAATTTTTTCACTATTTCACATGCTATATCTGGATCCACCAGATCATCTACTCTATAACTCTCACCAACTTCTTCTTTGAACATTTTTAGCACACTCTTGCTATCTTCTGCCATACGAATAGATAACTCCCTGATAGTTATTTTGTCTAGTACAATAACTTCTCTTGATATATTTTTACCCTTAGTAAACTTTGACTTTCTACCTCTTATACCAAATCTTTGCTTAAATACAGGGGGTTGTTCAGTTTTTTCATCTATTGCCTGTGCAATTACCAGTTTAGAATGCTTAGAATATATATCTTTGTTGACTTTAGAAGACTTTTTATCGTCGCCCTCATAGTCAATATTATCTTCTCTTAGTTCAACTAAGTGAGTATCACTTAAAACTTTCTTATTTATTTCTTTAGATAAAGCGTCCGCTTCATTTTTCTCGTCAATCTCTTTATTGCTGTCTTCTTTTGCTGTTTTCTCTTTTTCTTCTCTCTGATTTCTTTCTTTCAGCAAAGCAGCATTCTGCACAGCATTAATGCGGAAAATTTGTTCTTTCTCTGTTAAAGAACCTAATTTACTCTCGTCAAATAAATTATGTTCTTCTGCATCATGAGATTTTTTTCTTCTTTTTTTTACTACTGTAGCTCCAGTACTTGGGCTAGCTGAAGAGTTTAAATTGAGGTCTAATTTAAGCTTGCTTAAGCCTTGGAGCGTTAATTTTTTATTACTGATATCTTCATTATTCATATTATTTTATTATATTAATCCAAGCTTTTTACGTGCTTCTATGATTATTGAATCTACTGTATCTTTTAGATTTTCTTTGCTATCAGCTGAGGAAGAGAGCATGCTGCAAAACTCATAACTTGATAAATCTGCTATGTCCTCTAAAGTCTTAATATCATGTTTACTAAGAGCAATTTTATTGTCTATTGATAAAGTTAAATTGATTACATCATCTTCCATACCTAAACTTTTTAGCTCTTCTATTTTTCTATCATTTTCTGTTTTCAGGTACTTGTTTGCTCTATTATGAAGTTCGTTTGCAATATCTTCATTAAAGCCCTCTATTGAAGCAAGCTCTTCAATTGAAGCGCTGGATATATCTTCTACGCTTGAAAAACCTTCTGTTACCAATAGCTGACCCATAATCTCTTCTAAGTTTAAAGCTTCAGCAAATAAAGCTGAACATTGACTAAGTTCTTTACTTCGCCTTTCTGATTCTTGCTGAGTGCTTAATATCTCAATTTTCCATCCAACAAGCTCTGAAGCTAATCTTACATTCTGGCCCTTTTTTCCTATAGCTAAACTCAATTGATCTTCAGCAACTATTAACTCTATGCAATTTTCATTTTCATCAATAATAACCTTCGATACTTCTGCAGGAGTAATGGCTTTAATAACAAATTGACCCAAATCTGAGGAGTAATTTATAACGTCAATTTTTTCACCATTTAATTCGTGTATAATAGTTTTTATTCTATCTCCCTTAACTCCAACACAAGCACCTACTGGATCAATGTTCTTGTCAGGAGAGAAAACAGCGACCTTAGACCTTGAGCCGGCGTCTCTAGCTATACCTTTAATTGTTACTAACCTGTCAGCAATTTCTGGTATTTCTTGATTTAATAATGCCTCTAAAAAGCCTTCATGAGTCCTAGAAAGAATAATTTGACGTCCATCATCAGAGCGCTTAACAGTCTGTATGTAAGCTTTAACCTTATCGCCTTCACGAAATGATTCACCACCGGTCAAATTTCGCAAAGGAAGGTATGCCCTAGTGCCATTTATGTCTATAATAAGATCTGAATATTCTACTTGTTTAACAATACCATACCTTATTTCTCCCGCCTTATCTTTAAATTCCTCATATTGCTTTTTTGACTCTTCATCTTTAATTATTTGAGCAATCTTCTGCTGGGCAATTCTTGCTGAAGCAAGATCAGTGTTAAGAGAGAGCAATTCACTAACAGTATCTCCAACTTTTGCATCTCCTTTTATTAATTTAGCTTGTGTAAGCGTAATTGATTCATACTCAGTGTTCTCTTCTTCATTTGATTCGTCATCAATAACTTTTAGTTTTCTGTATGAAGTAACTTTGCCTGTATTTCTATCTATATTAACTACAATTTTACTTTTGCTACCATATTTTTGATAAGCCACTGCTTCTATAGCACTTTCTAGTGCCTTTATTACAACATCAAAATCCAAACCTTTTTGAAGTGAAAGCTCTCCTGCTGTTTTTATTACATCAAGGCTTCCAACTATGTTATTCTTGTTACTTTTCTGCTTAACACTGCTTTTACGATTAGCAATCATAATAAATAAATCCAATGTAATTAGTTATAATTATAGCTTCAACGGGCAAAGAACGCTATCTTAAATGTTAAATGATTGCTAATTTAAGTCAAGTTTTTTCATGTCTTTGTATGACAAGCAACGCAGGAGTAAAGAATAAAGTTAAAACCGTTGCAGCCAATATTCCACTTGCTATGGTTGTTGAAATGTCAACCCACCACTGGCTTGATGGAGCATCATATGTGATTTGTAGCGTAAAAAAATTGATATTTAACCTGGTAATCATCGGTATTAAACCAAGAACTGTGGTTGCAACGGTAAGCAATATTGGCCTAACGCGAGAAATTGCAGCGTTTATTACACATCGCTTGATGTCATTTTTGTGTACCTTAATTTGGTGACGAAAGGCATCAAGCAATAGTATGTTATTATTCACTATAATTCCTGCCAAAGCAATTATCCCCACTCCACACATAACAACTACGAAAACTTGTTGGATAAGAAAGAAAACAAAAAACACACATGTGGTGGATAAAAACACTGCTGTCATTACGATAAATGTATGGTATACATTATTAAACTGTGTCACTAATACCAATATCATTAGTGTAATCGCTAATATAAAAGCCTTTAACAAAAATGCTCCTGATTTTTGTTGATCTTCTTTGTCGCCTTTAAAATCAATTTTTACTCCCTTGTCCCAATCCTGGGCAATAGAATTCTGAATGAACTTTACTCTTTCATCAACAAGATAGCCAGTATCCACATCAGCGGAAATTGTCACTGTACGTAATCCATCAATCCTATTTAGTTTGTTTACCTTTTTTTCGGGAGCATATTTTACTATGTTGCTCATAGGATACGGGCCATTAACTGTATTGATAAAAAGATTATCTATAGTCTTCATGTTGCGGTCCCTTCTGGGGAAACGGAGTACAATATCGATTTCTTCATCCGTGTTATTTGGTCTATATTTTCCAATCAACACTCCATTTGTAACCATCTTTATAAAATCGCCAATGGTTGCAACACTTACTCCAGAACTTGTAGCTTTACTCTTATCAACACTCATATTCCACTCTATTTCAGGTGCTGATCTGCTATCTTGAATATTTATAAACCCGGATGAAGGTTGGTCCATAATTTTTAGAATTTTCTCTGCTGCTAAATTCAGATTGGATGCACTTCCGCTGAGGTTAATTTGTATTGGCTTGTCAGCCGACGGTCCTGACTTTTCCTCTTGAACATTAATTATTATTCCTTTCATGTCTTGCACACTGCTTCTTATATCGTTTAATATGTGCTTAGCTTTGCGCCTGAAGCGCCAATCCATAAGTTCTAGTTGAATTCTGGCGATAACGTTGTCTGAAAATGCTCCTGATCTGGCATAAGAAACATGAATTTCTTTTTCAACGCTCAAAATGCGTTCTTCCACTTCTTTTAGTATCAAATCTCGTTCTTTGGCTGATAAGCTTTCTTTTGCTTTAACACTGATTAAAATATTATCTGAATCCACTTTCGGAAAAAACTTCACTCCAGGACCAAAGGTAAAGTACAGCACACTAAATGAAAACAGGACGAATACAGTAGCACATATGAATTTTTTAGGATGATCTAAAACCTTCTCTAGCATGCGTATGTAAGCTCTTATTATAGGCCCAGCATTTTTTATCTCACCACTTTCTATAGCACTCATTTTTTTTATTTCTTTTTTTGAAGTTATTGAAGGCTTACCAAATATTGCACCAAGTGTTGGTATAAAAACCAAAGCCATAATGAGCGATCCAGTCAAAGTTAGAATTATTGTAATTGGTATGTACTGCATGAATTTACCAACAGTATCAGGCCAGAATAATAGAGGAAAAAACACTGCTAATTTAGTTAACGTCGATGATAGAACCGGATAAAACATATCGCGAACTGAAGTGTGAAAGGCTTCTACTTTGTCCATTCCGCAGATCATCTTTCTATCGGCATATTCGCTGATCACAATTGCATCATCAACCAGCATGCCAACAGCCATGATTAAACTGAAGAGCACAACGATATTTAAGGTTATGCCCATAAAGTAAAGAGCTATTATCCCAATGAGAAAGGAACCGGGTATCGAGAGTGCCACAAGAATAGCAATCCTTGTTCCCATAGAAAGCATCATTATGATCAATATTAACAACACAGCAAATATTATGCCGTTTTCCAAGTCATCAAGCACATCGCGGACGTTTTTTGACTGGTCATTTAAGTACACCACTTTTAAATTTTCAGGTAATTGATCTTTTGCCTTATCCATTAAGTATTTTACTTGATTTACTGTGTCTATTATGTTTTTTCCGTTACGTTTTGAAATTTCTAGCACGACACTAGGTAATCCATTAATGCGAGCAAATCCTTGGTGATCCTCAAACCTAGGGTATACTTTTGCTATATCTTTGATTCTCAAAACTGCATCGCCTTGAGATCTAATAGGAATATTCATAATATCTTCTATATCTTTTAATAACCCTGATATTTTAATCGAATATTTACCGGTATCATTTTCCAGTGACCCAGCTCCCACTAGTCTATTATTGCTTGATATAGCTTGGAATATTTCGTTTGATTGAATGTTATATTTTGTTAGAACTGTGGGCTCAACTATCACTTCTACTGTTTCTTTACGCATACCCGCTACTTCAACTTTGAGAACATTTGGCAGAGACTCTATTTCTTTCTTTAGCTTGCGTGCTATTTCAGTTAAGGCTCTTTCTGGCAAATTACCAATTAAGCCGACATTGAGTATCGGAAATAAGCTCAAGTTTATTTCATTGATTATCGCAGATTCTGCTTCAACAGGTAACTTCGATTTTATGTTTGAAAGCTTTGAACGGACATTATCGAGCACTTCTTTATTATCATACTCTGTTCCAAATTCGAGTATCATGTGAGCACCATCATTAGTCGCGAATGCCTTTAGTTCTCTTACACCTTCGATGGATCTTAGTTCGTTTTCTATAGGAAGCACTAATAGCTTTTCACTATCTTGAGCAGAAATCCCAGGAAGTCCAACAAACACGCTGATTATAGGAATCTGTATATCAGGGTTACTTTCCCTTGGCATTTTTACATAAACGTATGAACCGAAGATAAAAATTACTATAAGTAATAATACCACCGCCCTGTTTCGCTCTATGAGTAAGCTCTGCATGTTGAATGTTAACTGAATATGTGCGTTTGTACAATATTATAGTCGAGATACATTGCATATTAATTAATCCTTGTATAGCTTTAAAACTTTACGCAAATAATTAAAATTTTCGCAAAATTGCAAGTATAAGAAAATTTCTGTATAATAATTCTAGAACAGCATTTGAGAGGTTATTATGGTGGCAATTTTAAATGTAACAAAAGGCAAGAGAAAAGTTATTGTGTCTGGATTAGCTGGAGCTTTATCAGCTTTAATATTTTTAACAGCAATCCACATTGCCGCAAAGATAGCCATTATCATTTCTGCTGCTGTGGTTACTTACTTATTACTTTCGCTGATTCATAAAATAAGAACTAAAAAAGAACGGCCTGCTGAAATTACTGGTGTTTCAGAAGATGAAGGGTATAGCAGTGTTGATGAAGGTGAAGAAAAAGATATGGAAATATCCGAAAAAGAACCAAAAAAAGAACCAAAAAGAACTGAAACTGAGCTAGAAGAAATAATGAGGAAAAGAGCAGAAGAAGAAATGAAAAATGGATTACCTAAACATATGGACCTTGACGGTAACTCACTTGCTGGGGCTGATGATACAAGTCAGACTAAATACGCAACGAACTATATGAATTTAATGCGATCCCCTCCTATGCATATGAATGGATGTTACCAAGAAATCAAAGAACCTACCAAGGCTCCGAGGACTTTTTTCAGTGATAACTTAATGAGAATGCCAGAGCAGCTAACTATGGAAGGTGTTGTTAACCAACGTGATTAGAGTTTATATTAAACTCTCCATCTCATATTGAGGATCAGATGCAATGCCATACACTCTATTTGGCGGAGCAATTTTGTTCTCTATACCAAAAACTATACCTTCAATTATTGCTGTGAGTACTTTTTCAAGGTTACAGTCTGCTCCAGGAACACGGTGCTCTAGGCGGCATCTTTTGGAATCGTTGCCAAAATAGGGAATTCTTATCGCAGCAGTTCTGTTATTTACTCCCCAACTAATCGTAGTTGGAGTGTGAATATCCGGGTACTGAAATCTTAAATATGAATCATCATTTGGAGCAAAAAACAACATATGTTTTTTCATCATTGTGCATAATCCACCAATACTGTGAATCAGATAGTCACTGTACTTTTGCTCATTGATATAAAATAGGTTATCGTTATTTGAATTCACGAGATTAACATGCACATTTAATGCACTGCCTGCTCTATCCAAATAGGGCTTTGCTTTAAAAGAAACATTCCCGCCTAGTTTTTGTGCTACTTCAGTAAGTGATTGTTTTGCTAACTCAAAATGCTTAATTAAATTGTCGGAGTTCGTATAACAACCACTTTTTATCTCATATTGATGTGTAGAATTCTCCTTCTCGCAAGAAAATTCAAGAAATGCTATTTTATTTTTGATGCTATTCAGAAATAAATATTCTTTTTCTATTCCTTCAATGTAAAACTCTAGTTCAATACCGAATACAGCATAACAACTCAAATTACTTAATATAATCATAAATTTGCTTCAGTAAATCTATATTAGGTTAGCTATATTTATATGAATACTTTACTTATTTGCCAGTAAATTTAACATCTTATTTATACATAATGTATTACTATTTTTAATAGCATGCTTCTAATCCTCGATACAAGCGACATTTACAAATTTTTCATTTCTTTGAAATAAAAATGATCAATTTTAGTGTTTTTATACCCTTTACAACCCATCAAAAATCACCATAATTTTTAGTATGTATTAAGTAGTATTAGCTTTTCATTTTGCAGTAAGCTATTGATTGTCTTATATTTTTCTAATTATTGCTTTTTTCTTGGTGTGGTAT